>NZ_AP024169.1:2085000-3285000 GCF_016591975.1 Anaeromicropila herbilytica
TGCCGTAAAAGGTGGTGGAGGACCGAACACACATCCGTTGAAAAGGGTGGTGATGAGATGTGGGTAGCGGAGAAATTCCAATCGAACCCGGAGATAGCTGGTTCTCCTCGAAATAGCTTTAGGGCTAGCCTTGTTATAAGGTCAACCTAGTTGACCTTAGTCTAATGGAGGTAGAGCACTGAATATCCTAGGGGGCGTCAAAGCTTACCGAAGATTATCAAACTCCGAATGCCATATAGATGTTTAACAGGAGTCAGACTGCACGAGATAAGTTGGGTAGTCAAAAGGGAAAGAGCCCAGACCACCAGCTAAGGTCCCAAAGTGCGTGTTAAGTGGAAAAGGATGTGAGATTTCGAAGACAACTAGGATGTTGGCTCAGAAGCAGCCACACATTAAAAGAGTGCGTAATAGCTCACTAGTCGAGAGGTCTTGCGCCGAAAATGTCCGGGGCTAAAACACGACACCGAAGCTGTGGAATTGTACTAAGTACAATTGGTAGAGGAGCATTCTTAGCGAGACGAAGCAGTACCGTAAGGAGCTGTGGATTGTTAAGAAGAGAGAATGCCGGAATGAGTAGCGAGATGAAAGTGAGAATCTTTCAGGCCGAATATCTAAGGTTTCCAGAGTAAAGCTGATCTGCTCTGGGTAAGTCGGGGCCTAAGGCGAGGTCGAAAGACGTAGTCGATGGATAACAGGTTGAAATTCCTGTACTACAATAAATCAGAACTGTGGGGACGCAGGAAGGAAGTCAGAGCTGGGAATGGAAAAACCAGTGCAAGCGAGGTACCAGTCTGGTAGGCAAATCCGCCAGGCAATGGGAAGACGTGATGCGGACCGAAATATAAGTAGGGAAGCTGATGGACTTACTGCCAAGAAAAGCCGCTATTGTTTTTATTGTACCCGTACCGTAAACCGACACAGGTGGATGAGGAGAGAATCCTAAGGCCGACGGGAGAAGCATTGTTAAGGAACTCGGCAAAATGACCCCGTAACTTCGGGAGAAGGGGTGCCTACGAAAGTAGGCCGCAGAGAATTGGCCCAAGCAACTGTTTAGCAAAAACACAGGTCTATGCAAAACCGCAAGGTGAAGTATATGGGCTGACGCCTGCCCGGTGCTGGAAGGTTAAGGGGAGAGCTTAGGAGTAATCCGAAGGTTTGAACTTAAGCCCCAGTAAACGGCGGCCGTAACTATAACGGTCCTAAGGTAGCGAAATTCCTTGTCGGGTAAGTTCCGACCCGCACGAAAGGCGTAATGATTTGGGCACTGTCTCGACAATGCACCCGGTGAAATTGAAATACCAGTGAAGATGCTGGTTACCTGCGCCAGGACGGAAAGACCCCATGGAGCTTTACTCTAGCTTGATACTGGGATTCGGTACTATCTGTACAGGATAGGTGGGAGACTAAGAAGTGATGACGCCAGTTGTCACGGAGTCGCTGTTGGGATACCACCCTTGTAGTATTGGATTTCTAACTTGTACCCGTGATCCGGGTAGAGGACAATGTCAGGTGGGGAGTTTGACTGGGGCGGTCGCCTCCGAAAGAGTATCGGAGGCGCTCAAAGGTCTTCTCAGAATGGTTGGAAACCATTCGAAGAGTGCAAAGGCAGAAGAAGGCTTGACTGTGACACCGACGGGTGGAGCAGGTACGAAAGTAGGACTTAGTGATCCGGTGGTATAAAGTGGGATTGCCATCGCTCAACGGATAAAAGCTACCCTGGGGATAACAGGCTTATCACTCCCAAGAGTTCACATCGACGGAGTGGTTTGGCACCTCGATGTCGGCTCATCGCATCCTGGGGCTGTAGTAGGTCCCAAGGGTTGGGCTGTTCGCCCATTAAAGCGGTACGCGAGCTGGGTTCAGAACGTCGTGAGACAGTTCGGTCCCTATCCGGCGTAGGCGGAGGATATTTGAGAGGAGCTGACCTTAGTACGAGAGGACCGGGTTGGACGAACCTCTGGTGTATCGGTTGTCATACCAATGGCATGGCCGAGTAGCCAAGTTTGGAAGGGATAAACGCTGAAGGCATCTAAGCGTGAAGCCCCCCTTAAGATAAGATATCCCATTCTTTTAGAAGTAAGACCCCTTGAAGACGACGAGGTAGATAGGTTAAAGGTGGAAGTGTGGTAACACATGTAGCTGATTAATACTAATAGGTCGAGGGCTTGACCAAAACATAGTGTAATTTAATTGCTTATTATGTATAGGTCATAGAGATAATTTGGATGATAATATTTTAGTGTGTAGTTTTGAAAGTATATACGTATTCTTTTAACTATTAACTTATATTTATAGAGTGATTATGTACTCATATAAATATGAGTTTTTTTTATATAATTTTATAAATATGTGATTTTATAGAATATGAATTTTAACGAATTAAATTAATTTCTATTATTTGGTAATGTGTTGGTAAGAGTGTCAACAGTATATCTCAAAATGAACTCAGAAATAAGGCTTTTATATTCATATCTATGCTATAAATTAACAAATTAATATGAGTACATTATAAAGATACTAATACAGAACAAAATAAGATAGGAAATGACATTATTTTTGTATTAAAGTTTGTAATTTTGTTATTGATATATTATAATAAAAATATAATTTTAAATTAATTCGTTTTATTGTTATACAATTCATAGAGAGTATATTATTAGTAATTAATAGGAGGCAATGATATGGAAACGGGAATATTATTAGAAAGTGGTACAAATGAGTTAGAAATATTAGAATTTAAAGTTGGAAATAATTATTATGGGATTAATGTTGCAAAAGTAAAAGAAATTTTACCTTATACAAAACCTACACCAATACCAAATTCACATGAGTGTATTGAAGGTATTTTTATGCCAAGAGATTTAATCATATCTGTAATTGATTTAGCAAAAAATTTGAGGTTATCAAACTCAGATAATCTTAATTCAGATATGTATATCGTAACTAATTTTAATAAAATCCATACAGCATTTCATGTACATAGTGTTGTTGGAATTCATAGGGTTTCTTGGGCTGATATTATTACACCAGATGATACCATAAGTTCCGCAGGTAGTGGTGTAGCTACTGGTATTATTAAATTAGAAGATCGACTAATTATAATTCTAGATTTTGAAAAAATAGTTTCTGAAATTAGTCCTGAAACAGGATTAAAAGTTTCAGATATTGATAAACTAGGGGCAAGAACAAGAAATAATATTCCAATTCTAATAGCAGAAGATTCTCCGTTATTAAGTAAACTAATTACAGAGTGTTTGGTAAAGGCTGGATATACTAATGTCACTGTTAAACAAAATGGACAAGAAGCCTGGGATACGATTAAAGAATATCATAAAAAGGGTAGTCTTGAGGGTGAAATTGAGCTTGTAATAACCGACATAGAGATGCCTCAGATGGATGGCCACAGACTTACTAAATTGATAAAAGATGAACCTGATTTAAGACATATCCCTGTTGTTATATTCTCTTCACTTGTTAATGATGAAATGAAGAGAAAAGGTGAATTATTAGGAGCAGATGCTCAACTATCTAAACCAGAAATTGGACAGTTAGTTCGTGCAGTAGATGAATTAGTTAAATTATCGAATTAATCAACTGTATGTTTATTTATTAAGAGTACGGTAGTAACTCTAAGTAAGAAGAATTAAACTTATTGAATAATAGAGGTAATAATGAACGATATAAATGAAAATGTAATAAAAGCTATTCATGATGCTGAGTATGTATTAATTGGTTGCGGTACAGAATTATCAATTGACAGTCAATTAGAAAAGGATGATTTTGCAAAAGAGATCCTAAGACCATTAAATAAGTATGGTATTTATACTTTAGATCAATTTGATGAGTATATTAAAAATAAGGAAGTTAAGAATTGGTTAGAAACGATATTAACGAAATACTTTCATAATCGTTATTCTGATGTAAAAGTATATGACAAATTGTATGAATTGCTAAATGGTAAAGAGTATTTTATTATTACAACCAATGTAGATAATTTAATATTTAAGTCTAAGCTCGACTCAAATAAAATCGTTGCACCGTGTGGCAATGATACATTATTACAATGTGAAAATGCATGTACCCATGATTTATGGGATGGATTATCTTACATTAATAGTGTCATTGAGGAACTAGATAATATTAATTTATTAATCAAAGAAGGAAATTGGAGTAAAATTGAAGAATTTTATCCAAAGTGTAAGACATGTAATGGTAAAGCTGTTTTTAATGTGAAAAAAGAAACAGAGACTTATATTGAAGAAGGATACCTAAGCCAATGGAATGTATATCTTAATTGGTTAATGAGAACATTGAACCGAAACATACTTATGCTTGAATTAGGTGAAAACTTTGACAACCCAACTGTAATAAGATGGGCATTTGAAAAGAATACCTTCATTAATAATAAAGCTAAATTAATACGAATTAACAAAACGTTTTCGCAATTAACAGAAGAAATTAAAAGTAAATCTATGTCAATTCCTATGAATGCATCAGATTTTTTAAAACAATTATAAGAATGGATTTTTAATAATTGTAAATTAGAGGTATATATAGATAAATGTAAAGGTTAAAATTATAGTGTTTGTGAGAAGAGGATTGTAAATATATGAATAGGGCAAATGATAAGGAAAGTTTAGATGAATTTAATATATTAGATGATTTAAATGAATTTGATAGTTATGACCTAGTTGATGATACTGATGACTTAATGGAGTTAATTAATAATCATAATAGTGATTATAATAATAAGCAAGATGAAACAGAAGAAACTAGTAATAGTGAAGAGGATGTTCTTAAGTCTCTTGATTTTTTATTAGATGAAGCGAATAATACGTCTATAGGTAGTATGAATAAAGAAAACTCAGATAATTTAATAGTTAATGATTCAGCAGAATCTGTGACTGATAGTAAATCTGATATTCAAACAGGAAGTAATCAGATGACCGATACTGATGATGACGAGTTATTTAGCATGTTAGATAAAATGTTACAAGAAGAAGAAACTGATGAGAAAATTGATGATTCGGAGAACTTTTTCGATTTTATGGATGATGACATTTTAAATGATACAGCTACTTCAAGTTCAGAAAGCAATGCTAGGGATGAAGTAGCTAGTAGTATTGAGGAAGATTCGAATAATAGTGAAGATATTTTTTCAATTGATGATTTAATGTTTGATGAAGAAGAAACAATTAAAGATACTCAGGAAGAAAATCAGGTATCAAATGTAATATCAAGTAATAGAAAAAATGATGAAGCATTAGACCAAGCTCCAAATGATATTTCCAATATATTTTCTGATGTCTTATCAGCAGTTTCAAGCCTAGAAGATTCTGTCGATGATGAAGATGATTTATCACATCTAATTCCTGACATCGATGAAGTTAAAAAACAAAAAAAGAAGCAAATATTAAATGAAACACAGGACACTCCTTCAACTAATAAGAAAAAAGGGTTGTTTTCTAAAGTATTTGATAATATTAAGGATGAAACAGAAGAAGAATATATAAATAGGGTAAAAACTGAAAAAGAAGAGGCAGATAAGAAAGCAAAAGAAAAAGAAGAGAAAGCTATAGAATTAAAAGAAGCAAAAAAGATAAAAGATGCTGAGAAAAAGGAAGAAGCTAAGAAGAAAAAGGCAGAAAAAGCCTCAGCTGCAAAAGAAGCAAAGGCTAGAAAAGCAAAAGAAAAGGCGGATAAGAGAGCAAAAGCAGAGGAAGAAGCATTATATGAATATCAAGGTAAGATTAATAAAGTGGGAGCCTCAATTGTTGCAGTATTTTTCGTTGTTCTAGCTGTTGTAGTAATAGTGGGAACAAATATTTTCTCTTATAAAATAAATATCTCATACGCAAATCATTATTATGAAAGACAAAAATTTGATCAAGCATACAATGAATTAACAGGTATTAAGTTAACAGATAAAGACAAGCAGTTGTACAAGAAAGTACAAACAATCATGTATGTGAACAAAGAATTAAATTCATACAATAGCTATTATGATATGAAGAAATATCCAGAAGCATTAGATTCTTTATTAAAAGGCTTGGTGAAATATGATAAATATCAATCAAGAGCGAAAGAATTAGGTGTCAGCAAGGATTTAGATACTATTAAGACACAACTTGTAAAAGAGTTAAGTAAGGAATTTCGACTTTCCGAAAGTGATGCTTCTAGTTTAAATAAAATTAAAGATGAAGAGGTATATGGTCAAAAGGTATATGATATTGCGTCTTCAATAAAATCGGATAAAAAAGTATCATTGAATAAATAATAGAATGCAAATATCCTGTCATTCTATTACCATGAAAAACAGTAAAAAGGATGGATGTGTAGAAATGATAGCGATAATTGATTATGATGCAGGAAATTTGAAAAGTGTTTTAAAGGCGTTAGAATATCTTTCTCAGGATGCTATGATAACTCGTAATAAAGATGAGATATTAAAAGCGGATAAAGTCATTCTACCTGGAGTTGGCTCTTTTGGAGAAGCTATGGAAAAACTCCATAAGTATCAATTAGTTGATGTAATTAAGGAGGTAGTTTCTAATAAAACACCTTTGTTAGGAATCTGTTTGGGATTACAACTTTTATTTGAACGAAGTGATGAATCAAAAGGAGTTAATGGATTAGGAGTTCTAGAAGGAGAAATTTTAAGAATCCCTAACAAAGAAGGTATTAAAATACCTCATATGGGATGGAATTCGCTAGATATTAATCCTGAAAGCAAACTATATAGGGGCATAGAAAATAATTCATATGTGTATTTTGTGCATTCATATTATTTAAAGGCTAAGAATGAGCAGGAGGTCGTTGCAACAACGGATTATAGTACGCTTATTCATGCTTCAGTAGAAAAAGATAATATTTTTGCATGTCAATTTCATCCAGAAAAAAGTGGAGATGTTGGATTAAAAATATTAGAGAACTTTGCAAATCTTAAGAAGGAGGAATTATAAATATGTTTACAAAGAGAATAATCCCTTGCTTAGATGTTCATTCTGGCAGAGTTGTAAAAGGTATTAACTTTGTCAACTTAAGAGATGCTGGTGATCCTGTAGAAGTAGGAAAGGCATATGATAAGGCTGGTGCGGATGAACTTGTTTTTTTAGATATTACTGCTTCTTCAGATGCTAGAACGATTAAACTTGATATGGTTCGAAGAGTAGCGGAGACTGTATTTATACCATTTACCGTAGGTGGAGGTATTCGAACAGTAGAGGACTTTAAGTTAATATTAAGAGAAGGTGCAGACAAAGTAGCAGTAAATACTGCAGCCATAATGAATCCACATTTAATTAGTCAGGCTGCAGATAAGTTTGGTAGTCAATGTGTTGTTGTTGCAATCGATGCAAAAAGAAGAGAAGATGGTACTGGTTGGAACATATACAAAAATGGTGGAAGAGTAGATATGGGAATTGATGCACTTGAGTGGGCAATTAAGGCCACTGAGCTTGGTGCAGGCGAGATTTTATTAACTAGTATGGACTGTGACGGAACAAAAGATGGATATGATCTCGAGTTAACTAAAACTATTTCTGAAAATGTATCTGTTCCTGTAATAGCTTCTGGTGGCGCTGGTACCAAAGAACATTTCTATGAGGCCTTAACGGATGGTAAAGCAGATGCAGTCTTAGCGGCTTCTTTATTCCATTATAAAGAACTTGAGATTTCGGATTTAAAAGACTACTTAAGTAAAAAAGGAATTAGCGTTAGATTATAATTTGATATTGAGAATAGAAGTTTGCTAAATAACAAACTTTCTATTCTCATTTTCATTAGATTAATACATAGAGAGGATGAAGCTACATGAGCGAGATTAAGAATGATTGGTTACAAGTAATTCATCAAGAATTTCATAAAGAATATTACAAAGATTTATATAAATTTATAAAAAGTGAATATAGTAGATATGTTATATATCCGAATTCAGAAGATATATTTAATGCTTTTCACTTTACTGAATTCTCTAAAGTTAAGGTTGTGATATTAGGGCAGGACCCATATCATAACGAAGGACAGGCTCATGGGTTATGTTTTTCAGTAAAGCCTGATGTTGATATACCACCTTCTCTTGTTAATATCTATAAGGAATTACAGGATGATATAGGGTGTGCTATACCGAATCATGGATATCTTACAAAATGGGCTGAACAAGGTGTATTATTATTAAATACGGTTCTCACTGTACGAGCACATCAGCCTAATTCTCATCAAGGGAAAGGGTGGGAATATTTTACGGATGCAGTCATTCATGCATTGAATAGTGCTGATCGTCCAATTGTTTTTATTCTATGGGGAAGACCAGCACAAATGAAAAAGTCTATGCTAAATAATAATAAACACTTAATATTAGAAGCTCCACATCCAAGTCCACTGTCTGCATATCGTGGTTTTTTTGGAAGTAAACCTTTTAGTAAAACAAATGAATATCTAATAAAAAATGGAATAGAGCCAATAGATTGGCAAATAAAAAATAGGTAACTATAAGTTACCTATTTTTATTTGATTTTAATCTAGAATAGCTAAGTTTGTAAACTACATTTTATAATAATCTTTTTTTACTATGTCCTATTGCGATAAATATACAATTATATAACTACTTCATTACATATTATCATATGCAGTTGAAAGCATTAGTTTTATACGGTTAATTTGATTTACTTCACTTGCTCCAGGATCATAGTCTATTGCAACTATATTGGAATCTGGGAATTTGGATCTTAGTTCTTTAATAACACCTTTTCCTACTACATGATTAGGAAGGCATCCAAAAGGTTGAGTACATACAATATTTTTGGCGTTAGAATGGATAAGCTCAATCATTTCACCAGTTAGAAACCATCCTTCACCAGTTTGGTTACCTATTGATACAAAAGGTTCAGCATAATGAGCTAATTTTTCAATTGCAACAGGTGGATCAAAATGAATACTCTTTTGGAATGCTTTAATTGCTTCTTTTCTATATAATTCCATTAACCATATCGACATATTGCTAATTCTAGCAGTCTTCTTGGATTTACCTAAATATTGTGATTTGAAATTGCTGTTATATCCACTATACATAAAGAAATCTAGTAAATCTGGAACAACTGCCTCAGCTCCTTCTTCTTCTAATAAATCTACTAAATGGTTATTTGCAGTTGGAAGGAATTTAACTAAAATTTCACCTACAATTCCAACACGTGGTTTCTTTATATCTTTAATTGGTAAATTATCAAAGTCTGAAATAATATTTCTAACATTACGACGGAATTCACTAAGTTTGCCATTACCTACTGATTTGATACAACGTTCTCTCCAAGTTTCATATAGTTTATTAGCAGAACCTTTTTCTACTTCATATGGTCTCATACGATATAGAACCCTCATAAAGATATCACCATATACTAATGCTTGCATTGCTTTATTAAGCATTGGTAGTGTTATTTTCATACCAGGATTTTTTTCAAGGCCTTGTGCACTAAGAGAGATTACTGGAATATGGCTCATACCAGCCTTTTCTAATGCTCTACGGATAAAACCAATATAGTTGGTTGCACGACAACCACCACCTGTTTGAGAAATAATTACAGCTACTTTATTAAGATCATATTCGCCTGATAGTAGTGCATCCATAATTTGTCCTACAACAATAAGTGAAGGGTAGCAAGCATCATTATTCACATACTTTAGACCTACGTCAACGGCGGTCTTATTGCTGTTTGACAATACCTTTAAATTATAACCAGAAGATCTCAAAGCGGATTCAACCAAATCAAAATGAATAGGTGACATTAGCGGACATAGTATCGTATAGTTCTTTTTCATTTCTTCTGTAAATATTACTCTATGATGTGCAGAAGAAGCCTTTGCTGCGATAATGTGCTTATGTTCACGGTCCTTAATTGAAGATAATAAGGAACGAATACGAATTCTAGCAGCACCGAGATTATTTACTTCATCAATTTTTAATACTGTATATATCTTACCTGCTTTAGTAAGTATGTCGCTAACTTGATCTGTGGTAACTGCATCTAATCCACATCCAAAAGAATTAAGTTGGATTAGCTCAAGATTAGGCGCATTTTTGACATAAGTGGCAGCAGCATAAAGTCTTGAGTGGTACATCCATTGGTCCATTACAATTAAAGGACGTTCTACTTCAGCAAGGTGTGATATGCTATCTTCTGTTAACACAGCAACACCATAGGAGTTAATAAGTTCAGGAATACCATGATTAATCTCAGGGTCAGTATGGTAAGGTCGTCCAGCTAATACAATACCTTTTCTACCTGTTTCTTCAAGATATTTAAGAGTTTCTTCACCTTTATTCATTACATCTAATCTTACTTGTTCAAGCTCTTTCCAAGCAGAATGTGCAGCTTTTTTAACTTCTTCTTTTGGTATATTGTGATTGCATTCTTCTTTGAAGATTTCAATTAATCTGTTCGTAATAATATCTTCACTCTCAAAAGATAAGAAAGGATTTTGGTAATTAATATTTAGAGTCTTTAATTCTTCAACATTATTTTTTATATTTTCTCCATAGGATGTTACAATAGGGCAGTTGTAGTGATTATTCGCACCCTTAATTTCCATTCGTTCATATGGAACACAAGGATAGAAGATATAATCAATATTTTGTTTAATTAACCACATTACATGTCCATGAGCCAATTTAGCTGGATAACATTCCGATTCACTTGGAATGGATTCAATTCCTAACTCATATATCTTTCTTGTTGATTCAGGAGATAGGATTACTCTAAATCCTAGTTCAGTAAAGAAAGTGTACCAGAAAGGATAATTTTCATATTGATTCAGTACTCTAGGAATACCAACCACGCCACGATATGCTTTTACCTCATCTAATGGTTGATAACTAAATAGTCTTTGGTTCTTATATTCAAATAGATTTGGAATATTGTCTTTATTTTTGACTTTGCCAATCCCTCGTTCACAACGATTACCAGAGATAAATTGTCTACCACCAGTGAAACGATTGATTGTCAGATTACAATTATTTGTACAGCCCTTACATCTTGCCATTGAAGTACTAAATTCTAATGCGTTAATTTTGTCAATAGTAAGCATTGTTGTTTTTTCTTCATCTTGTTGATAATGTTCTCTTGCAATTAATGCAGCACCAAAGGCTCCCATAATACCTGCAATATCAGGACGGATAGCATCACATGATGAGATTTTTTCAAAACTTCTAAGAACAGCATCATTATAGAAAGTACCGCCTTGAACGACAATTTTATCACCTAAGTCTTTCGGATCAGTTATCTTAATTACCTTAAGTAGGGCATTCTTAATAACGGAATATGCTAGTCCTGCAGAAATATCATCTACGGTTGCACCTTCCTTTTGTGCTTGTTTTACATTAGAATTCATGAACACGGTACATCTTGAACCAAGATTAATAGGATTTTTTGCAAATAATGCTACTTTAGCAAAATCTTTCACCTCATAATTAAGTGATTTGGCAAAAGTTTCTATGAAAGAACCGCATCCAGCGGAACAAGCTTCGTTTAGCTGTACACTATCCACTGTACCATTTTTAATTTTGATACATTTCATGTCTTGCCCACCAATATCTAGAATGCAATCGACATCTGGCTCAAAGAAAGCAGCAGCATAATAATGAGCAACTGTTTCAACTTCACCCTCATCAAGTAGTAGGGCCGATTTAATTAAGGCCTCTCCATATCCAGTCGAGCAGGAACGAACAATTTTGGCATTGTCTGGTAATATCCTATAGATTTCTTGAATTGATTTTATAGTTGTTTTTAACGGGCTACCATTATTACTACTATAGAACGAATATAATAGTGTACCATCCTCATCAACTAATGCAACTTTGGTAGTTGTTGAACCAGCGTCAATTCCTAAGTAACAGTTACCTTCGTAAGAACTTAGATCACCTTTTATTACTTTATGTATAGAGTGACGGTTTGTAAAATCATCATAATCTTCTTGATTCTTAAAAAGTGGTTCCATACGACTTACCTCAAATTGCATCTGGATATTTGAGGATAACTTTGCATGTAATTCTTCAAATGAAGTTATTACATCAAATTTACTATTCATTGCAGAACCTACCGCAGCAAATAGATGTGAGTGGTCAGGAGCTATAATTGCGTCATCAGTTAAATTCAAAGTTCGAATAAAGGCATTTTTCAATTCTGTTAAGAAGTGTAAAGGACCTCCTAAGAATGCAACGTTACCACGTATAGGTTTACCACAAGCTAATCCACTTATTGTCTGGTTAACCACAGCTTGAAAAATAGAAGCAGATAAATCTTGTTTTGTTGCACCTTCATTAATTAACGGTTGTATATCAGATTTCGCAAATACACCACATCTAGCCGCGATTGGATAGATAGCTTTATAGTCCTTGGCATACTCATTTAGTCCAGTAGCATCTGTCTTTAATAAAGTTGCCATTTGATCAATAAATGATCCTGTTCCACCAGCACAGATACCGTTCATTCTTTGATCAATACCATTGGTAAAATAAATTATCTTTGCATCTTCTCCACCAAGTTCGATTGCTACATCAGTTTGTGGTGCATAATCTTTTAATGCAGTGGAAACCGCAACTACTTCTTGTACGAATGGTATTCCTAAATATTTTGAGATTGTTAAGCCACCTGATCCTGTAATCATTGGTGCAAATTCTAAATCGCCTAATTCGTCATACGCTGTTTTTACTAATTTCGATAGGGTTTCTTGAATATTAGCATAATGGCGTTCGTAGGCGGAAAATAGAATGTCCTTATTTTCATTAAGTATTGCTATTTTTACCGTTGTGGATCCAATATCAATACCCATAGTATTATTTGTTATTGTCATAAGTTATACAGCAAATGCTGTCTACCTCCCTTTAGATATATTTCAATATCGGTATTATGCATTTAGCAATATAAGATAATGATATATTACTTACATTGACTATTTATCTTACAAATACATATAAATTGAGTATTTGTATTAGCAGTTGTACACACAAAAACAAAATGCAAATATAATCTGCATCTTTCTAGAAATGTCGTTATAACAAAATATGTAAAGTTATTGTGAAGATAATTGATGATTCAAATAATAGGATTAAACCTTTAAGATATCAATTAATTAGTTCACGATTACTTATTCATATTATTTTATGATTCAATAAATTATTATTAAAATCATAAAATTATACAATATTGATAGTTTGATATGTTTAAAAACATCTTATAATAAATATAATCTGTAATTCAATATTATACGACAAATGGATTCAAACTTCAACCTGAGAATTATATTTTAATAGGTAAGAAATATAATTCTTATTTGCTTGATTACAGGATTCACACATCTGGAATGGGCTGAATATAATGTTGTAGTAAAAAAGAAAAGAAAGTGTGGATTGAATGGACAGTAAAAATAATTATAGATATTATAATTCTGTTTACGTTGATAATAAAATATCCAAAGATAATAAAAATGAAATGAATCAACGTGTTGTTAAATATGATTTCATGAATAATACCAATATGCAAGAATACGATGCTTATGATACGAATGGATACTTAAAAAATGATTCTTTCGCTTATGTAAACCGAGGATATAAGTTTGATACTTCTTATTTAGATTCTATGGTATATGGTTACGATATTAAAGATAATGATAATTATGAAAATAATTTTCTTGATTACCCAGCCTTCAAGAACCAAGAGTTAAGTGAAATTCTTAATACACAACAAAGAAATACTACAATGCCAGATGAGACAGGAACAATGACTACGCCAGGCGGAACAGGAACGATGCAACCAGGAACAATGACGACACCAGGTGGAACAGGAACAATGCAACCAAGAACAACACAACCAGGAACAATGACGACACCAGGTGGAACAGGAACAATGCAACCAGGAACAACACAACCAGGAACAATGACGACACCAGGTGGAACAGGAACAATGCAACCAAGAACAACACAACCAGGAACAATGATGACACCAGGTGGAACAGGAACAATGCAACCTGGAACAACACAACCTAGAACAACGATGACACCAGGTGGAACAGAAGAAATGACACCAGAAGAGATGAATATGCAGCCTGGAATGACTCAGCCAAGTGGTGGTATGAATATACAACCAATGCCAGGAATGCCGAACCAATTTAATAATTTCAATGAAATGCAACCAGAATTAAATCAATACCAAGAATGTAAGGGAATCATATATACTGTAAAACAAGGAGATTCGTTATATAAAATTAGTAGGGCATATGGTATACCATTAGAGATGTTGCTAAAAATGAATCCGATAACTAATGTATATAATTTACAAGTGGGAATGAAAATATGTGTGCCTGTTAATGCTCCTTCAAGTGAAGGTCAGTATATGTCATATGTTGTTCAACAAGGAGAGAGACTAGAAGATATTTTAAAAAAATTTGGAATCACTCTTCAATATCTTATGAAATATAACAAAAATATGAATCTAAATAATATAAAACCAGGCACTACAATTCAAGTGCCAGAAAATGTTCAACAGTAATTAAAAGTTATCATTAATAAAATTAAAGTGAAATCAAAAAATTACAATATTTAAACTAATACTGTGAGATTTTGATTTCACTTCATTTAATAATTCTAATATTCTATATGAAATATCTCTGCAATTTTTTTACAAAGGCGTTTGGAATCTTTCTGATGTGAAACTAACGATGGATGCCCAGAAGCCATTCCGTCTTTTTCAACGTCGTGATATGGTAGTTCGAGAGTATATATATCAGTAATACCTTCTGCTCTAGCAGTTTGAACAACTTCATTAATAAATGGATATACATTTGTGCATAGGGTACCGATAATACATAATATTTTGGCGTTTGGATTAATGTTTTTTAAATTTTTTATAAATTCTAAATATGTATTTTTAAAATTTATTTGATTATTTAGTTCATCCAAATGTCCAGAGTCATTTGTTCCTAGATTAATAACATAAAGATCAGGTATAAATTCTTTAAAATTGTATAAAGCGTCTTGATCAATAAAATAATTAGTATAAGAATAGATTTTAGGAATAACGCCCTCTAAATCACCATCATATTTTAGATACATACCATAACCTGAAACACTAAAATATTGAGCATTTAAATTCAATTCATCAGCTGTTAGTGCAGCATATGTAACAGTACCATCTTCTTCTTTTATATCGTATTCGGAATCTGGTTCCCCATATACTCCATAGCCACAAGTTATAGAATCTCCAATAAATTCTACTCTAATTCTAGAATCGTTTTGATAAGGATATGGAAGTATGGTACCATTTATTACTGTGATATCGTTTAACTTAGCATAAGACATAGCAGCTTCGGTTATTTTTATAATTGTTATTTTGTGTGTAAGTTCATCTTCTGGTAGTGGGATAATAAAAGAGTTATGTTGTTTATCAAGGACTAAAACATTCTCAATATAAGAATTATCAATCATAACTCTTAATCTTGCATTATTTACTTCACCATTTAGTTTAGTTTCAAAAGAGATATCCAACTCAGAAGTAACAGTGGAAGAACTTTTAACATAAAACTCAACTTTACTATTCGTAAACCCTAAATATGCAAAAGTATCTTCTTTAATAATTCTACCGGAATAATTAAAATATTTTGAATCTACTACATTCATAACCAAACCCAATAATAACACATCGGAATAAGACATGTTAATGCCACATAAAAAGAGGCTGAAAGAATATTTGCGTGGCGTTCCTTTCCTAAGTAATTTGCTTTCAACCGTAGTCTAATAATTTCTAGTCTTGTATACAGCATACGAACAAGTAATAATAAACAAAATTATGTATTTATATTAATACATTTTTTCGTATTTATTGTATTGTAATCTAAAATTTAAACAAAAGCAAGATAAAATGAAAAGAAAATGAATTATAAATGCAATATTGTAAAGGTTTTAATGATGCACATGAGTGCAATATATTCATATTAGCTAAAAAAAATATCGTATTCAATCTTATTTTGTAAAAAGAAAATAAAGATTAAAATATATTGAAAAAATAGAACATACTGACGTTTATTATTCGATATAGAATAGCATAAAATATACAATTTAGCTAAAAAACTTAATTGTAAATATATTTGACAAAGACAGACGAAAAACATATAATTATGATGTCGTGAAAATGGCAAATGAGTTGTATGCCTTATTTTAACGTACTAAAGCAAATGATTTTACATATTATACTGTGATATGAAAGAGTAATCTTTCTATAAACTAACAAGGGAAAGGATGTGAATTATATGGAAGGTGGTCCGAGTTGTAATTACATTCGGTTACATAATAATATAATCACATACTATAATACTAAGTAGAAATAGAAGGATACTTACTGATCATCTATTTTTACTGCATATTATAGTAGTAAGGAGTTAAGATGATTGAAATTTATCAAACAATGAAAGATGGAATTCGAAAAGTTGACCAGATATCAGAAGGATGCTGGATTGCGCTAACGAATCCTTCTGCAACTGAACTACTGGAGATATCAGAGAGATGTCATATCGAAGTAGATCATTTGCGTGCTCCTCTAGATGAAGAGGAACGTTCGAGAATTGAGGTAGAAGATGACTATACTCTTATTCTTGTAGATATTCCTACCTTTGAGGAAAGGCATAATAAGGATCGCTACGTTACGATTCCTTTGGCAATTATTACTGCAAAAGACGTAATAATTACAATTTGCCTAGAAGAAACACCAGTCTTAAAAAGTTTTATGGATGGACGTGTTAGAGATTTTTATACTTATAAAAAAACACGATTTATCTTACAAATTCTTTATAAGAATGCATCAGTTTATTTACAGTATCTTAGAATTATTGATAGAAAGAGCGAAGATATTGAGAAAAAGCTTCATATATCAACAAAGAATAGTGAACTTCTTGAGCTACTAGAACTTGAAAAAAGCTTAGTATATTTTACAACTTCATTACGAGCAAACGAAGTTGTATTAGAAAAATTATTAAGAAATAAAAATATTAAACAATACCAAGAAGATACAGAATTACTTGAAGATGTAATCATAGAGAATAAGCAGGCAATTGAAATGGCTAATATCTATAGCGGCATCTTAACAAGTACAACCGAAGCCTTTGCATCTATCATTTCAAATAATTTAAATATTGTAATGAAATTTTTGGCTACAGTTACGATTGTATTATCCATACCAACGATGATCTCTAGTTTTTTTGGTATGAATGTTGGTGGAATACCAGCTGGTTCTAATCCACATGGATTTTTAATAGTAGCTATTGTATCAGCAGCTATTACCGCATTTGTAGCTTATGTATTGGCAAAAAAAGATTTATTTTGAATCTTTAACTAAGTCAAATTATTAATAAATTTGATGAAATATGCGTATGATATTTATAATTAGTTTATTAAATTATGGCTAAGATATAAATTTTATAAAGATATTATGAAATAGGCTATTAACCTTGACTTAACCTGACATCTTAGGTATATTTAGGTAAAAAGGAGGAAGGTGTTAGGATGAATTTCATTAATAAATTAGAAAGAAAATTTGGTAGATATAAGATTGATAATTTAATAAATTATGTCCTTGTTATATATGGTCTTGGATATATGATTAATAAAATGAATCCAATGATCTATTATAATTTTTTTGCATTAGATATTGATAAAGTATTACATGGCCAAATTTGGAGACTCGTAACATTTGTATTACAATCAACTGGTGGTAATAATATATTATTCTTAGCTTTAGAGGTGTATTTCTACTATATGATTGGTCATGCATTAGAAAATGCATGGGGAGCTTTCCGATTTAATTTATACTTTTTTACAGGTATTTTATTTAATATTTTAGCAGCAGTATTTATTTATATTATTGTTGGAAGTCCTTATGATATGGGATTGACATATATTTTAAGTTCTATGTTTTTTGCATATGCAGCAATATATCCTAATATGGAGATATTGTTTATGTATATATTACCTATAAAGGTAAAATATTTAGCTTATTTAGAGATAGCAATCATGGTTTATAATGCTTTCTCAACATTTCGATATTATGGATTTACAGCTGGAGTAATTACTACAGTAGCAATTTTAGTATCGATAGCAAACTTCTTGATATTCTTTTTTAGTACAAGAAATTACAGAAGAATATCACCAAAAGAATATAAAAGAAAAGCAAATTTCAAAAAGCAAGTGAAAAATGCCACAACTGGTACTAGACATAAGTGTACAATATGTGGACGAACAGAACTTGATGATGAAAATCTTGAATTTAGATTTTGTTCAAGATGCGATGGTAATTATGAGTATTGTATGGAACACTTATTTACTCATCAACATATCCATCATAACTAAGATTAGAGGTGAGGTATCACTCTAAAATAGATTTTTATTAACGATAAGATAAGAATTATCTTATATACGTAAAGGAGATTATATGAAGAAGAAGACTAAAATTGTATGCACGATGGGACCAAACACAGATTCAAAGGATATGCTACGTCAGTACGCATTAAGTGGAATGGATATTGCACGTTTAAACTTTTCACATGATACTCATGAAGGTCATTTAAAAAGAATTAACTATATCAAGGAATTAAGAGAAGAATTAGGTCTTCCTTTAGCTATATTACTTGATACTAAAGGACCAGAAATTAGAACTTGTCTATTAGAGAACGAACAAAAAGTAACTCTTGAAATTGGACAAGAATTTACATTTACTACTGAAGATATCATTGGAAACAAATCAATTGTAGCAGTAACTTATCAAGATCTACCAAAAGACGTTAAAGCTGGAGATATTATCTTAATTGATGATGGTCTAATCGCTTGTGAAGTTAAAACTACTACTGCAACAGAAGTTAAATGTACAGTATTAAATGGTGGTGAATTAGGAAATAGAAAAGGTATCAATATTCCTAACGTAAGTGTTAATTTACCTGCACTTACTCAAAAAGATAAAGATGATATTATCTTTGGTATGGAACAAGGAATTGATTTTATTGCAGCATCTTTCGTTAGAAATGCAGAAGCAGTAAGAGAAATCAAAGCTTTAGTAAAAGAACATAATGCAGATGTAGCAATTATCGCTAAAATAGAAAACCAAGAAGGTATTCAAAATATTGATGAAATCATTGATGAAGCTGATGGTATCATGGTTGCCAGAGGTGATATGGGTGTTGAAGTTCCAGCTGAAATGGTTCCAGCTATCCAAAAAGAAATCATCAAAAAATGTAACGAAGCATTCAAACCAGTTATTACAGCAACTCAAATGTTAGATTCTATGATCCGTAACCCAAGACCAACAAGAGCAGAAGTAACTGACGTTGCAAATGCTATTTATGATGGTACTGATGCAATCATGTTATCAGGTGAATCAGCAATGGGTAAATATCCAGTAGAAGCTATTTCTATGATGGTTAAAATCGCTACTGAAACAGAAGCTCACCTTGACTTTGATGCTATGTTAGCTGAAAAAGAAAACTTAAAGACTAAGAGTGTATCTAATGCAGTTTCTTTCGCATCAGTTACTACTGCAAAAGCTTTAAATTCAAAATTAATCGTTGCTTCAAGTATGTCAGGATATACTACTAGATTAGTATCTAAATTCAGACCAAAAGCTACTATTATTGGTTTATCACCATGTGATAAAACATTAAGAAAAATGCAAATTTTATGGGGAGTTAAACCTGTAAAAGCAACTGAAGAAAAATCAACTGATGCAATATTAGAAAAAGCTGTTGAAACAGTTAAAGCTAGTAACTATGCTGAATCTGGAGATACTTTAGTATTTACTGCTGGTGTACCAGCTGGTAAAACTGGTGTAACTAACATGATGAAAGTTGCAGTTATTGACTAATTTATTAGAAAATAATATTTAATATATTTATATATAGAAAACCAAAGTAGAATAGTAGTATTTTACTTTGGTTTTTTATTTGTAAGAAAAATTTAATGAATCTCTAATAAAATTAAAGGAAAAAAAGATTTACATATCATATCTTTATGGTAAAATAAAGGATGAGTTAATAAGTTTGAAAAATAAGAAATAAAATAATTAATACTTTCTTATATTACAGGATTATTAATTCCATTTTGCTTAAATTGATTAAAAAATAGCATTTTGGGAGGATATAAATGAGCTATAGAAACAATTCGAATTTGGGAGACCAAATCAAAGATACGGTACAAGATGCACTTGATACAATGAATTTTGAAAGGCTTAATCAAGATATTACCAATTCAGTAAGGAATGCTTTGGATGACGCACGCAGGGGGCTTAAAGGAAGTAATAATCTGGCTGACGATTGGGTGAAAAATCACAGTGAATTTAGTGGTAGTCAAACACAGAATCAGAATAATACCTCTAATAGAGGAAATAGAGAGAGGGATTATAGAGAACGTCAAAGAAGAGAAAGAGAACATAGGTATTCTGGTCAAAGTTATCAAAATAATACTAGAAACAATGCGATAATACCTAGGATGAAAAATCCACCGGGATGGGTTTCAAGTACGCTTCTTCAAGTATTTGGTTATACAGGAACTGTTCTTTTTGGTATAGCAATCTTAGTATTATTAATTTTAAATTTTTCGTTAGTTAATGTCTTTGTTCTAGGTAAAGTAGCAGTGGGATTATCGCCACTCCTTTTCATTAGCTTTTATATGGCTATGCGAGGAGGATTTTTAAAAAATCGTCTTAAAAGATATAAGTTATATGTTAAATATTTAAGCAATAAAAGTTATTGCACGATAAAAGAACTTTCAACTAATTTTGCAAAAAATGAAAAGTATATAGCAAAAGATTTAAGAAAAATGATTCAATTGGGGATGTTTCCAGAAGGTCATTTGGATGAACAAAATACATGTTTAATATTGGATAACGAAACATATGAACAATACCGAAAGACTTTATCGGAATATAAGCAAAGAGAAAAAGACGAATATTTGAATAATGGTGGGAAACAAACGGATAAAGAGGATGTAAAGCAAAATAAAAATGATAAGACTGATGGTAGTAATCAAAAAGAATATGCATCTGAGGAACTAAGAAAAACGATTGAAGAAGGTAATGCTTTTATTATCAAGATTCGAACTGCAAATGATGCAATTCCAGGTGAAGAAATATCAAGGAAGTTAGATCGACTAGAAGCTGTTATAAGTAAAATATTTGAGTGTGTAAAAGTACATCCTGAACAATTACCTGAATTAAAGAAGTTTATGGAGTATTATTTGCCTACTACATTAAAATTAGTTTCTGCATATGAAGAATTTGATGCACAACCTGTACAAGGAGATAATATAAGAACTGCTAAGAATGAAATTGAGAAAACCCTTGATACAATTAACTTGGCATTTGAAAATTTGTTAGATAGTTTATATGAGGATGCAGCTATGGAGATTTCTACGGATATTTCTGTACTTGAAACTTTATTGAAAAGAGAAGGATTAACAGAAAAAGATTTTGATTTTACTAAGGGAGGAAAATAATAGTGACAGATGAATTTAAAGATATTGATAGTATGACTGTAGGAGCACCTACATTATCATTTGAACCATTTACAGAAGAGGCTAGCATAGTACCAAAGCAGGAAAGCGAAGTTGTAACTAAGCCAGAATTAGATGAAAGCAATCTTTCGCCAGAGGAAAAAAGAATGGTTGATGAATTTGCATCCAAGATAGAACTTGCTAATTCAAATGCGATTTTACAGTACGGAGCAGGTGCTCAGAAGAAAATGGCAAGTTTTTCTGAGAATGCCTTAGAAAATGTGAAATCCAAGGATCTTGGTGAAATTGGAGATATGTTGACCAATGTTGTTACAGAACTAAAGAGTTTTGATGTTGAGGAAAATGAAAAAGGTATTCTTGGTTTCTTTAAAAAGAGTGCCAATAAGATTACAACAATGAAAACTAAATATCAAAAAGCAGAAGTTAATGTAACCAAAATCTGTGATGTACTAGAATCACATCAAATACAATTAATAAAGGACATTACACTTCTTGATAAGATGTATGAATTAAATAAAGTTTACTTTAAAGAGCTTTCAATGTATATTTTAGCAGGGAAAAAGAAGCTGTTACAAGTCCAAAATGAAGAGTTGCCAAGATTAGTTGAAAAGGCTAAAGTTACTGGACTACCAGAGGACGCACAGGCAGCTAATGATTTATCTTCGTTATGCAATCGTTTTGAGAAGAAAATACATGACTTAGAATTAACAAGAATGATATCCATACAGATGGCACCACAGATTCGTTTGGTACAAGGAAATGATACATTAATGTCGGAAAAGATACAATCAACGATTGTGAATACAATACCATTATGGAAAAGTCAGATGGTATTAGCACTTGGAATTACACATTCTGAGCAAGCTGCAAAAGCACAAAGACAAGTAACGGATATGACAAATGAATTACTTCGTAAAAATGCACAGACATTAAAATTAGCTACCATTGAAACAGCAAAAGAATCAGAGAGAGGTATCGTAGATATCGAAACATTACGTACAACCAATGAATCATTGATTACGACATTGGATGAAGTAATTCGTATTCAAACAGAAGGTAGACAAAAGAGAAGAGAAGCAGAAGTAGAATTAAATAATATTGAAAAACAATTAAAAGATAAATTACTCCAGATACAAGGTTAATTAATAAGATAAGCTTACTCGCATTGCGAGTAAGCTTAGTTATTATATAATATAGATAAGTTAAATAATATTTAGTAAGGTGGAGGAATTGTGGGATACGTAAATTTTTTTGCTGTAATATCTGTTGCATTGAGTGTTATATTATGGAATCAAATTAATACAGACGGGAAAACAGATTTAACGAAAAAGCACATTAAGATAAAATATGAAATGTTATTTTTGATAATTTTAGGTGCAGCATTTATTGTAAGAATAATAGGTGCAGTGTCATATTTCGGTTATGAAAGTGATATGAACTGCTTTATTGGATGGGCGGATCGATTATCCAAAGTAGGTTTTCATAATTTTTATTCGAAAGAAGTATTTACTGATTATCCACCAGGTTATATGTTAGTGTTAGCAGTATTGGGAAAGATTAGGGATGCTTTACAACTTGAATATTATTCTAAAATATATCTTGTTCTGATAAAATTGCCAGCGATTCTTTGTGATATGGTAGCAGGATATATGTTATTTCATGTAACCAAGGAACGATTTAATGGAAAAAGTTCATTAATAATTGCCTCATTTTATTTATTTAATCCAGCAGTAATCATCAACTCCTCGATCTGGGGACAAGTTGATTCTGTATTTACGCTTGCAGTAATTCTCATGGGATATTTTATATATAAAGAGAAACTACCATATGCTTATTTTGCATATGGTATAGGAATATTAATAAAGCCACAGGTGGTAATATTTACTCCAGTCTTAATCTTTGCAATTATTGATCAGGTATTTTTAAGGAAGTTTTTATTAAAGAAATTTATAATTAATCTAATGAGTGGTATATGTGCAATATTAGTAGTGTTAGGTCTTGCATCCTTATTTGGACTAAGTCAAGTTATCCATCAATATACAGATACAATTAGTTCCTATCCATATGCATCTACAAATGCATATAATATTTGGACAATGCTAGGACTGAACTGGGCTTCTCAATCAGGCAAGTTTCTAATGTTTACTTACCAACAATGGGGCACTATATTTATTCTGCTGATTATTGGGGTAGCTACTTATTTAAGCTTTAAGTTAAAAGAAAATAAATCAAAGTATTTTTATATCAGTGCATTCATTATCATCGGTTTATTTACATTATCCGTTCGTATGCATGAAAGATATGTATTTCCAGCTTTAAGTTTATTGCTATTTGCTTATTGTCTTAGACCAAGGAAGAGAATACTATTAATGTATCTAGCTCTATCTATGATACATTTATATAATGTTAGCCATGTATTATTAAAATATGACGTAAACAATTTTAATAGTAAAGCTATGATTCCTATGTTTATTGGCTTTTTAATGCTTATATTCTTTGTAATAATGGTATATTATTCTCTTTTTATATATCAGTTGGATAAGGATTCTTATACTGAAGTAAACGAAAGTAGTGATGCGCAATATGGGAATACAATAAGTGGTGGTAAATTTGGAGTGTTTTCGAAATGGATTTTTAAAGAATCTGATAAAGAAGCCATTCCAATTCAAATTAGCAAAAAGAAAGTGAAAATTACCAGAATTGATTTTATTATCTTCTCTGTTATAACGGTGATTTATGCTTTAATAGCATTTCATGATCTAGGTTACCGAAAAGCACCTGAGACTTCTTGGGAAACAAGTAAAGTTGGTGATAGCATTATTCTAGATCTAGGTGAAGTTAAGGATGTAAAATCGATAGATTACTATTTGGGGAATTACGAAAATCGTATATTTGATGTTCGAATATCAGATCGTCTTGATGGAAATTTTACAAGCCTTGGAAGTTTTACGATGGAAGCTGTATTTCGTTGGGGAACGCATGATGTAAATACGAAAGCTAGGTACATTAAGTTAATCTCTCAAAGTGGCAACATGTCTCTGAAAGAGCTAGTACTACTTGGAAATGACGGTAAAAAAATAGTTCCAACAAATAGAAAGGATTCAGCTGTTCAGAAATTATTTGATGAACAGAATCTTTATCCAAAGCGTAGTACATTCAGAGATAGTACGTATTTTGATGAAATTTACCATGCAAGAACAGCGTATGAATATTTACATGGCTTATATTCCTATGAGAATACTCATCCACCATTAGGTAAGATATTTATTGCTATAGGAATGGTTATGTTTGGAGTGAATCCTTTCGGTTGGAGAGTAATGGGGACATTATTTGGTGTTGCTATGGTTCCATTAATATTTATTTTCGCTAAGAAACTTATGAAGGAAACATGGATAAGCACGGTTGTATGTATTTTGTTTACCTTTGACTTTATGCATTTTTCACAGACTAGAATTGCTACTATTGATGTGTTCGTTACATTCTTTATTATACTAATGTACTATTTTATGTATCAGTATTTGAATCTAAGTTTTTATGATACCAAGCTTAGCAAAACTTTTATTCCATTAGGTTTATGCGGGATTAGTATGGGTTTTGGTATGGCATGCAAGTGGACAGGAGTGTACGCAGCAGCAGGTCTAGCTATATTATTCTTTATTAGTGTGATAAGGCGGTATCAAGAATACCAATTCGCTCTTAAGAATCGCGAGGGGAATACGGAAGGGATACTTCATGAGGATATCATAACGAAATTTTATCCAAAACTTTTTAAAACTATATTGTTCTGTATTCTTGTATTTATCATAATTCCATTTACTATATATCTCTTGTCTTATATACCATTTCGAGATGGAAGTAATAATGGATTATTTGCGAGAATGATTCACAATCAGTTTAGTATGTACAATTATCATAGTCATGTCGATGCCACACATCCATATTCATCATGGTGGTATCAATGGCCTATTATATATCGACCTATCTGGTACTATTCTGGTCATATTTCTAATACGGTATCGGAAGGAATTAGTGCATTTGGTAATCCATTTGTTTGGTGGATAGGAATTCCGTCTTTTCTTTATATGATATATTTGTATTTGCATAAAAAAGATAGATGGGCATTGGTTTTATGTATATCCTATTTAGCACAATATGTTCCTTGGTTTTTAGTGACTAGAATAACATTTATCTATCATTATTTTCCAAGTGTACCATTTGTAACATTAATGATTGGTTATTCAATTAAAAATATAGTGGATCAGCGTCCAAAATTAAAAAAAGTAGCATATATTTATTGTGCTTTAGTTATAATATTATTTATTATGTTTTATCCAGTATTATCAGGTCAGGCTATAAGTAAGAGCTATGTTAGTACTTTCTTAAGATGGTTTAATACATGGGTGTTAGTGAGTTGATGAAATGATATCTTATCATTTGTGTGCGCATAGACATCATAAGATGACCTGTAACTGTGAAGTGAAGGTACTGGAAAGTTAAGGATATTGTAAAGATGGGAGTCAGGAGATGGATTATTGGAAGAATCAAGATGATGAATATAAAAATAGAAGTGAAGTATCATATTTTGTTTATTTGATTCTATATTTGCTTACTATTTATGTTATCATTTGGGCGTTTACAGGTATGTGGCCAGTTTTTAAAAATAATTATAATTCATATGCGTTACAAGCAAAAGCATGGCTAAACGGGCATCTTGATTTAGGAAAAGATTATTCTTACCTAGAAATTGCATCATATGGAGGAAAGTATTATATTAGTTTTCCTTCATTCCCTTCCTATCTATTGCTACCGTTTACCATAATTTTTGGCAGCAATACTCCAGATCATATGATAGCATTAATTTCTATAATAATTGGTAGCTTTTATGCATTTAAACTAGCTAAATTATTAGGAAGAAGTAATGAATCGGCATTATTTTGGACACTTTTTTTAATTGGTGGATCTAATCTAGTATTTGTATCGATTAATGGTTGGGTATGGTTCATAGCACAAAATCTAGCCTTTACCTTATCAATTAGTGCCATATATTATGCGGTTAAGAAAAAGGGTGGTATTGCACTGCTTTTATGGGCATGTTCTGTAGGATGTAGACCATTTCAGATTCTTTATTTCCCAATTTTATTTTATATTTTATGGAAAAGCAATGAAGAGGAACACAGAGTCTCGATAAAGCGATTTCTTTATCGAACTAAATTGTGGTATGCTATGCCAATTATTATGGGTGTAAGTTATATGATACTTAATTACTTAAGGTTTGGTAATGTTTTTGAATTTGGTCATAATTATTTGCCTGAATTTATAGAAGCAAAAGATGGACAGTTTAGTCTAGATTATTTAAGTCAGAATATTGGGAAGTTATTTAGGCTTCCAACTATGAATACAGACTATAAAATAGTATTCCCTAAATTTGACGGTGTTGCATTTTGGATTGTAAGTCCAATCTTTTTATCATATCTTATCTATATTATATATACCATTGTACGAAAAGAGCAGGAAAATCTTCGGATTAACCTATGTATAATAGCAATATTTGCTATACATTTGACTCTTTTAGCGTGCCATAAAACACTTGGGGGTTGGCATTTTGGAAATCGCTATACAAATGACCTTTTAGCATACCTCTTTTATGGTTTGATGCTTATAATTCCCAAGAAAGATGTAACGAATAGGATTCATTATCCACTTTGTTTGTTTGGTATCGCAATTAATATAGTTGGAACAATTGCTGTATATAACAGCTGGATATAAAATACAATGATTTTGGAGAAAATACAATGTTATCTTTAATGAGGAAACAATGGATAGAACTTTATTCTAATAAAAAATATATTGCAATCATAGTCTCTATAATAGTATTACTAGTTATAGGGACTATTTATAGTATGGGAGATATGATAATTCAAAAGCCGCCCCAATATACTTTAGGAATTATTGATGAAGATAAAAATACGATGTCTAAAATGCTTGTTAGTTATTTTAAAGATGATGAGACGTTTACCTCGTATTTGAATGTAGTAGAAGGAAATAAAAAGGAGATAGAAAAACAATTTAAACAAGGAAAGTTACTAGTATATCTAGAAATACCAAATCATTTTATAAAAAATATGGTTCATCTAGAGAGTCAATCTCTTAAAGTGAGGATTCATGCAACGAATTCAACAGATATCATAATTATTCAAAATATATTGAAGAGTTATGAAAAATACATAATGGCTGTTGAGAAAAATGTTGTAACCTTATATAACATGATGGAAGAGAAAGGTATGAGCCAAACTACGATAGACAAAGCAAACTATCAAATATCATTTGATTTAGTTATGACAGCACTTGGAAGAAATCAATTTTTTGATTTTCATCAAGTGAAAGATAACAAAAATACAGGAATACTGTCTTATTATATGTATGTATGTCTAGCAATGATTATATCGTATTTTGCTATTTTTGTTGGAATGTCATTTATGAGAGAACGTAATCTTGGCATAATTAATCGATATCTTGCTTCAGGAAATAAGATGTTAACGTTTATGTTAGGGAAAATAACTTTTGTATTATCTGTGGTAAGTATTAGCCTCATTGTATGCAGCCTAATTACCCATATTAGTATGAATAAATCGATCTTCCACTCTTTTCATAAAGAAATTCTAATTCTGTTTATGATATTGACATTCTTAATATTCTTGTTAGGATTCTATTTTTTGATAAGTAGCGTAGTAAGTTCAAGACAGAATTATTTACTTATTTCTAATGCTTTATGTCTAGTTTTATTAATTGTAGGAGGTGGAATTATTCCAATCAAATTTATTCCAGATAATCTTGCTAAACTTTCCGGGTTAACTCCTAATTATTGGTTTGTTCGTGGAATGATAATGATTGAGAAGTCCAATGATATTATAAACGTTATTCCTATTATGTTGAGCTTTCTCATTCTAGGTTTGCTTACTTTACTTTTATCCTCGCTTATTTATCAGAGTATAGGCGAAAAAAGTTGGAGGATAACATCACTATATGCTCTGTTTCATAAGTTATCAAAAGAAAAAGATGGAGGAAAGTATGAGTAATCATTTGATATTTTTTAGCCAATTACGTAGTATTGTAAATCTACGAATTAAGATTATATTAAGAGACAAGTTAACAATTATATTGATTATATTTACAATGCTATTATTTACATTTTTGATTAGTACTTTGTCCATCCAGGCAGAACAGAAAAGTAGAATTCCGATAGGGGTAGTTGATTTAGACAAATCAACTATATCTAAGCATGTTATAAATAGAATGAAGAAAAATAATACTCTTTTTATCAAACAGGAATCGTTTAGCAAACTAAAAAAAGAGTTAGAAGCAGATAGAATAGATTCAATCTATGTTATACAAAAAGGATTTGAACAAAATATTAAAAAGATTACAGATGATCATTTGATTAAAGTATATAATATGGAGGGTAAAGAAGATAATGAAATCCTTTCGGATATTGTAACTAGTGATTTCATCTATGATATATCTTTATGGAAAGGTGTCAATCTATATCTTAAATATGCGCAATCAGATAGAAATCAAGAAGTTAATGAATATTTTGAGCTTGCTGGCCAAATAAATTCTACAGAAGAGGAGAATTTCAAATTTGATATTGAGTACAAACAAGTAGATAAAAATCATAAGATTAGTAAAGAATATAAAAATGAATTCCTATACTATCAAATAATAATAGTTATTCTAGGTATGTTATTGGCGTTGTTAGAAATGTTTTTTACGACAAATCTATTGATTGAGAAAGAGAAAGGTATTACTAATCGCTTTCATATCATTCCTGGGTTTCGAAGAACATTTTTAGTCGGTAATTATATAGCAGTCTTTTTGGTTAATATAATACTTAGTGCTTTTTTTACAGTTTTAATTAACCAGACGATGAAGATTTCTAAAACTATTAATTTAATTGATATCTTCCAAGCAATTTTATTGTATTCTTGCGTGGTTGGAGGATTATTTTTAGTACTAGCTCATTATATTCGAAGCATAACTATATTTCAGATTTTAGGTTCAATATTTATATTTCTTAACGGAATTACAGGCTTCTTGTCTGTTGCTGATAAATTGATTCATAGTCAATTATTAAAAATTTTTAAAATCACACCAAATAGTTTGTTTATTCAGGATTTTACTGATATAATAATATATGGAAATGAGCATGCTAATAAGTATGATAGTAATACCGTACTATTGACTATTAATTGCATCATTATAATAATATTATTAGTTCCTTTTTCATATTTCTTAGACAGAAGAAAAAGTATAACTAATATATGACGAAAAAGATAAAGATTATATGTAAAGAAAGGCTAATGAAGATGAGTAAAAAAAATATATGGAACAATTTAAAAGAAGGTCACGATTTAGAAGAAAATTTACCACGTTATGCAAATCATTTAATGACATCCTATTATCATTATTCAATGATTAGATTATCAATGAATTACTATACTTTTTATGAAATCCTAGGCGCAAGTGAAGAAAAAGAAGTACTAGCACTTAGTGAGAAAATGAATGTAGTTCATGATATTATTAATAAATTAGTATTATCCAAGTTGGATGGTGAAGCAACAGAAGATTCTGTACAGAAGTTAGATGAATTACGTGGTGAAGTAATTAAGAAGATGAAAGTATTAACTTCATATATTGATATTTTTCAAAATTATGAGTATGTACTTAATCGTATGGAACATCGATTCAAAAAAGATTTAGAACCTATTAATGATGAAGCATTTGCACAAGAAATTATGCAATTTATTTTTAATACAAAAGATAGTGTGATTATCAATAGTAAGATTCAAGAAGTGATTGGTCAATTGCCAGTACGTATGACAAAAGCAAGATATTTTGAGATATTAAAAAATAGTTTATCTATGTATAAGGGATCAGAAAAAGAATCACTTGATAATTATTTATACATGTTAAGAACAAGCTCTATGCTATATCAACCAGAGGGAATGAATGAATATTTCCCAGAGCTTATTAAAGTATCGGATGAGCTTAAAAATTTATCTTACAAAGATTTAGATGAAGAAGGCTATAAGAAATATGCAAATAAAATCGATGAGACTGCTGTGTATATAGGACAAATAATCGATGGTTATGCATTTATGCAAGAAGTATTAAATAATCTTTATACAGTCATATTATCAGCTCCTTATGTAATGAAAGAAAATAGTGATGACTTAACTTGTAAAGGTATCATAAAATTTGTTTATGATCAATTTATGAAAGATCATTATGAAGATATTGAAGATAAGATTATTGATAAGTTAGAATCTTTAGAAGGACATCAAGAAGAAATATATGAAGAATATACGAATCTTGAAATGATTCTTAGTGAAGTGAAGGAAAAAAATTCTGCTGTTATTGAAAGTTTAATGTTAAGTAAGATATTCCATTCATTAGATGTAATTAAATTATTGCTTTCTACTAGTTTATTTGTTGAATTAAATGAAGTGAAATTAAATGAAACAGTAGATGAAGCTTATCTTGAAAAGGTTACGACAGAATTAGTAAATGAATTAACAGATTTATTTAAAAATTCAAGTCAATCAATTATGAGAGCAGTAGTTAGTAATACAATAAGCAAAATGCCAGTGTTCTTTTCAACTCCAGATGAAGTTACAGAGTATGTTACATCATCTTTAAGTCAATGTAAAGATATGGCAGAGAAATATGCTTGTAGAGAATTAATACGAGATATAATGTCTGAATAAGCTGACTCATGTATTTATGAAATATATGCGTGCGGGTAAAATCGCACGCATAAAATATAAATGGATGTAATGTCATTAATGTGTAAAAATAATAATAAATGGAATACTAAGAATTAAGATAATGAAAGCTTAAGTCAGGAAGGTTATTATGATAAGATGGTATAACAAACTTTATACAGATACTTTGGCTGGGAAAAAGCAAAAGAAAATTAGAAAAATAATTGAAGCTGGTAAAGTATCTGTTGGTGTCTATGTAATTGCATTTGCTTCCAATAGTCAGAATTTATTTGATATTTTTAGTGCAAATGAATTGCTATTTCCACATATGAAAAGAATGGACCATGATATTATTGGAATAGCATATACAAGAGAGGGTGCAATTTATCTTCTTCAGGAAATTATAGAAGAAATCTATCATAATACAGGTGGATTAGATGCAAGGAGTTATCTAAAATTTGATGAATACTAGAGCTAGGATGTGAGAGAATGCTACATGTTTTATTAATAATTTTAAAAGTAATAGGAATCATTTTAGCGGTAGCTCTTGGTATCATATTAGTTAGTTTAATATGCATTCTTTTTGTCCCAGTTCGATATAAAATAGAAGCTAAAAAGAAAGAAGATATATGCGCAAGAGGTAGGATAAGTTGGCTGTGTTCAGTCCTTTTAATTAAAATATTATATGAAAAGGAAAAACTAGGTATACAGTTAAGAGTATTTGGATATTGCATCTATGATTCAGATTCAGAAAAAAGAATTAGAAAAAGAAATAAGAAGAGTGTTAAGAAAAAGAAAAAAACGAAAAAGAAAAAAGCTAATAAAAGAAAAGATAATAAACGAATAGAAGATAAGCAGAATGAGAAAAAACAGATTAAAGAAAGACAAATAAGAGAAAAGCAAGTAGCTATTAAGAAAGAAAAGGAAATAGAAGAGCCAAAAGATAACATGAATGATTGGCATAAACAAGAGAAAAGTAGCTTAATTGCAAAAGATAGAATAATACAGAGTCGTGTTAAGTTAGACGGTATAGTTACTGATGATGAAGATAATGATTTGAAAATAGATATTGATATAATAAAAGACAATGATATATTAAAAGATAATAATCGTATTGATGATAACATTGAAATTGTAGATGATGTTCGAATTGATGAAACAATTCTAGATAAGATTAAAAATAAAATTAATAATTTAAAAAACAAATGGAATAGTTTTTTAGAAAAATTAAAACATATAAAAAATGCTATAAAAAACATATGGGCTAAATTTTCTGAAATACTTAAGTTTCTGAAAGATGAACAGAATAAAGCTGGATTATTGCGTGGTTTTCAAAGTCTAAGAAAATTATTAAAGCATCTTTATCCTAAAAAGTTAAAATTACAATTAAAATATGGTACTGGAGATCCTTGTAGCACAGGGCAGATATTAGCTATACTATCAATGTTATATCCAGTGTATAATGGCAATATCCAGGTTATTCCTTGTTTTGAAGAACAAATCTTAGAATTTAATTTAGAAGCACTAGGAAGAATAAGAATTATTTCATTACTAATAATATGTATTAAGTTAATTAGAGACAAAAACTTTAAATATTTAATAAAAAGTATACAAAAAATAAAGGAGGAGTTATAAATGGCAGACAATAATTTTAACTCAACAGTTGAATCACTTTTTAAGGGGATGGATAGCTTTATTACAACAAAGACTGTTGTTGGAGAGGCTATTACATTTGATGATGGAACAATTATACTTCCACTTGTTGACGTGAGTTTCGGTGTAGGAGCAGGTGCATTTCATGAAGAAGATAAGAAAAAGAATAACGGTGGTGGAGGTATGGGTGGTAAGATTACGCCTAGTGCCGTTCTTGTTATTCAGAACGGAGAGACTCGTTTAGTTAATATTAAGAATCAAGATGGTTTAACAAAAGTTCTTGACATGGTTCCTGATTTTCTTAATAAATTTACAAAAAATAAGGGAGAAAGTGATTCAGAAGAATAATAAGATCGAATAAATAATTTTCTATATAGGTAGTATATAATACTGATTAAGTGTATAAAAGTCGTTTTAAAACTTATATTTCGACAGTTAATCATATACTGTATGGTGAAAAATGAGGAATGTTAGTATATTTGTTATAAAATAATTAAAAATATGCTTGCATTATCAAGTCTCTTCTGATAAAATAATCTTTGTTTGTAGGTCAATAGATCTAAATAACCTTAAGGAGGTGCTTTTTAATGGCTAAATGCGCAATTTGTGATAAGGGTGCTCACTTCGGTATAGCAGTGAGTCATTCACATAGAAGAACAAATAAAATGTGGAAATCTAATGTTAAATCTGTTAAAGTTAAGGTTAACGGTGCAGCAAAGAAAATGTATGTTTGTACTGCTTGTTTAAGATCAGGTAAAGTAGAACGTGCTTAATGATTTCTTTCATGAAGTATAGCCTCAGCATATATGCTGAGGCTATACTTTTGCGTTAAAGTATCGTATTTAAAAAAGTACTATAGTAGTAAATAACTAGCAGCTAAAAAGGTTATATCCTAAGACAAGACATAAAATAATAATACATATTGCTAAAAAACCATTTGTAATAAAGAGCATAATAGTCATACCGATTGCTATCCAGAATAAGATGAATCCTAACATTCTTTTCATAATATCACATCCATTGAGATAAGTAATCTTGATTTATAATAGTTACGTAATTGATTGGAATGAGTAATTACAACTGATGATTACTTATACATATATAACTATGTATATGCGGGGTGTAAGAAGATTTTGATAAAAATTTGATATTAAGAAAGATCAATAATTATTTATTGATCTTAAGTAATTTTACATAATCAGATAGATATCTTTGGTTGATTACGGTAGCTAATCCTATGTATGACAAATTATTTAAATTATATATTTCATTTTTTCTAGATTAAGGGTATAATATAGTTAACTATTTTTTGTTTTATAGAATAAGTTATATTACTGTGAAGTTCGCAAATATCGATAAAGTTTATAAAACAATATTTCGTTAAGTTTTATGTGTTTGCAAAAGTCGCACATTATTTTTATAAATTGGAGGTATAATTATGAAAGGACATATGAATACTCAAATCGGTGAAGTTTTAATAGAACATGAAGTAATGGCAAAATATGCAGGTTCAGCAGCAATTGAGTGCTTTGGTGTTGTTGGAATGGCATCAGTAAATATGAAAGATGGAATTGTAAAACTTCTTAAACGTGATAACTTAAGCCATGGAGTAAATGTATCAGTAGAAGGTAATAAGTTAACAATTGATTTACACATTATTGTGGCTTATGGAGTTAGTATTTCTGCTGTATCTGACAACTTAATTAATAATGTTCAATATAAAGTTGAAGAATTTACAGGTATGGAAGTTGAAAAAATAAATGTATTTGTGGAAGGCGTTAGAGTATTAGACTAATGCACGAGATATATTGTTACAATTAAGGAGGAACGAAATTGATTATAAATACAATAGATGCTAAGATGCTTCAAAAATTATTTTTAGCTGGAGCAAAAAGCATTGAAGCTAAGAAAGAATATATAAATGAGTTAAATGTATTCCCAGTACCAGATGGTGATACAGGAACAAATATGACATTAACTATTTTATCAGCAGCCAAAGAAGTAAGTAAAATAGAGGAACCAACCATTGCTTCTTTAGCCAAAGCAATCTCAAGTGGATCATTAAGAGGAGCAAGAGGTAACTCAGGTGTAATCTTATCTCAATTATTTAGAGGATTCACAAGAGAGATAGGGGAAGTTGAAGCAATTAATGTATCAATCATGTCAAATGCCTTCCAAAGAGCAGTAGAAACAGCTTATAAAGCTGTAATGAAGCCTAAAGAAGGAACAATATTAACAGTTGCACGTGGTGGTGCTGAAAAGGCAGCAGAATTAGCAAATAAAACAGATGATTTAGTTTATTTTTGCGAAGAAGTATTAAAGCATATGAAGCTTGTCTTAAGTCAAACACCAGATCTTCTACCAGTATTAAAAGAAGCAGGTGTAGTTGATTCAGGTGGTCAAGGATTATTAGCAGTTCTTGAAGGTGCTTATGATGCATTATTAGGAAAAGAAGTGAATTTTGAAGTTGTTGAATCTTCAAAATCAGTAACGATAGATAATGAATCAGGAATAGAAGCAGACATTAAATTTGGATATTGTACTGAATTTATTATTATGCTTGAAAAAGAATATAATGAAAATACAGAACATGAATTAAAGAAATATCTTTCTTCCATTGGTGATTCTCTAGTAGTAGTATCAGATGAGGATATCGTTAAAGTTCATGTACATACTAACGATCCAGGTCTTGCTATTCAAAGAGGTCTTAGTCTTGGATCACTTACTAGTATGAAGATTGATAACATGCGTGAAGAACATCAAGAGAAGTTAATCAAGGAAGCTGAAAAAGTTAGCAAGGAACAAGAAGCTGTTCAAGCCACAGAAGTTAAGAATGAAAAAAGAAAAGAATTTGGATTTATTGCTGTATCCATAGGTGAAGGAATAAATGAAATCTTTAAAGGACTTGGAGTTGACTACTTAATTGAAGGTGGTCAAACAATGAATCCAAGTACAGAAGATATGTTAAATGCAATTGAGAAAGTAAATGCAGATACAATCTTCATCTTACCAAATAACAAAAATATCATTCTTGCAGCAGAACAAGCTAGAGATTTAACAGAAGATAAAAATATTGTTGTAATTCCTTCTAAGACAGTACCACAAGGTATTGCTGCAGTAATTAACTTTGTATTTGATAAATCAGTTGAAGATAATACAACAAGAATGAATGATGAAATGAAAAAAATCAAAACTGGTCAAGTTACTTATGCAGTACGTGATACAAGTATTGATGGAAAAGAAATCAAAGTTGGTAACATCATGGGTATTGGAGACCAAGGTATCTTATCTGTCAAGACTGAGATTGATGAAGCTACTATAGAATTAATAGATTCTTTAGTTGACGAAGATTCTGAACTAATTAGTATTTATTATGGACAAGAGATAGAGGAAACTACTGCAAATGCACTTTCAGAACAAATCATGGAGAAATATCCTGAGATTGATGTTGAAGTTCATTCAGGTGGACAGCCAATATACTATTATGTATTGTCTGTAGAATAAAATATATTATATACTCAATAGTTTACAATTAATGCTTTTAAAAATTAATTTTATATATGATAAAAGCATTTAGAAAATATAAAAACATTTATGTATACTCCTGACTGTATTGTTGAAATGATTCAATGCAGTTGGAGGGCATAGATGTTTTATTTTTTAATTATTATAAAAAGAGTGAAATAAAAGGAATTTTACACACTAGCCTACATGCCTGGGACTTGCTCGAAGGCCTAAATTCAATGTGTGAAATGCTTTATTTCACACATTGACTGCAAGTCGCATAAAGCGACAAATGGGAGGCATTATGAAAAAAGTTTTGGTAATTGGAGCTACGGCATTAGATATGATTATTAACATCGAACATCTTCCTAAGACAACAGAAGATCAGCATATCCTGTCACAATCTATGGCTTTGGGAGGACAAGCTTATAATGTATCAGATATATTAAGACATTTTAAGATTCCATATACTCTGATATCTCCTATTGGAAACGGCATGTATGCAAGAATAGTGGAAGAGAAGTTAAAAGAAAAAGGAATAGTAAGTCCAATTCATATTATGGATGGTGATAATGGTTTCTGTTTATGCATGGTAGAAGCAAGTGGGGAAAGAACATTTTTGTCCTACCATGGTGTTGAATATAGATTTAAAAAGGATTGGATGAACGCATTTAATTTGGAGGATTATGATAGTGTATACATATCGGGTCTTGAGATTGAAGAAGAGACTGGTATTGAAATCATCGAATTATTAGAAGAAATAAAGGGTAAAATGAATCCAACAATTTATTTTGCACCAGGCCCTAGAATCAATGTAATCCATGAAGAAAAGATGAGTAGGTTATTTTCGCTTAATCCAATTCTTCACCTAAATGAAGAAGAAGTTATGAGTTATAGTGGTAGTAAAGATATTAAAGATGCGATACGACAAATATTCCAGAAAACAAATAATACTGTATTCGTCACATTAGGAGAAAAGGGCGTATACTGTTATAATGAGGAATGTGAGGTAACGGTTCCTACAGATAAAGCAAAAGTTGTAGATACAATTGGAGCTGGAGACTCTCATATGGGAGCTGTGATTTGCGGGATTAAGATGGGATTATCTATTGATAAAGTGTTATTTCAAGCTAATAAAGTATCACGAGAAGTAGTACAGGTACAAGGAGCAACTTTAAATGATGAACAATTTAAAAAAGTAGTCTTAGAAAGTTGCCAGACTGGATTTTGAAACAGCTCATTTGTCAGGCAACTCATATATATTTAAATATATTAACATAGAATAAAAATAAAATTAAATTTAACATAGAAGTAATCAATTGGGGTGAAAGTCTTGAATATTAACGATAGAATAACTGTATTAAAAGGTATAGGTGATAAAACGTCTTTAAATTTTATGAAACTTGGAATTAACTCGGTCGGTGAGATGCTCGAGCATTATCCGAGAGGATATGATGTATATGAAGATGTAACGGATATCAAAGATGTAATGGAAGGAAAAACAGTTACGATTGAAGCAACTGTATTAAAAAGTGTAGAGATTACAAAAGTTAGAAATCTACAGATTATAAATTGTACGGTTAAGGATGCAACTGGAAGTATTCAGTTAAAGTGGTTTAACATGCCATTCTTAAGAAATACATTAAAGATTGGTTATCGATTTATCTTTCGAGGTAAGGTGGTTAGAAAAAACAACCAATATGTCATAGAGCAACCACAAATCTTATCAAAGGAAGAATATTTAAAGAAACTAAATATATTACAACCAATCTATCCACTAACAGGTGGGTTAACAAATAATATGATTCAAAAAATGGTAAAACAGATCTTGGGAGGGCTGGATTTATCGGAAGATTATCTACCTGAGAAGATTAGAAAACAATATGACTTGATGGAATATAGATATGCAGTGGAGGACATCCATTTTCCGAAAAATAAAGATTGTATGATAGAAGCTAGAAAAAGGATTGTTTTTGATGAATTTTTTCAATTTACATTAGCTTTAGGAAAGCTTAAAAAAGAGAAGAATATCAATGAAAATCAATTTCTTATGAAGGAAAGCGAAGATTGCACAAGACTCATTGAGAATCTACCTTACAGCTTAACTAATGCGCAAACTAAAGTATGGAAAGAAATAATCAAGGATCTATCTGGAGACAGATCCATGAATAGATTAATACAAGGCGATGTTGGATCGGGTAAGACAATTATAGCTGCTTTAGCATTATTAATGGCCACAAAGAATGGATATCAAGGTTCATTAATGGTGCCAACTGAGGTCTTGGCAAAGCAACATTATGAATCAATTCAAGAATTATTTGAAGAAAATGATGTGAAAGCTCAATTATTGGTTGGGTCTATGACTGCAAAAGAGAAGAAAATAGCGTATGAACGGATTAAAAATCATGAAGTCAATGTTATTATTGGTACACATGCACTAATTCAAGAAAAAGTAGAATACGACAATTTAGCCCTAGTTATTACAGATGAGCAACATAGGTTTGGAGTAAAGCAAAGGGAAGCACTTAAGACGAAAGGAAAAAGCCCACATGTATTAGTAATGAGTGCAACACCGATTCCTAGAACATTAGCGATTATATTATATGGGGATCTTGATATATCTGTAATAGATGAACTTCCAGCTAATCGACTACCTATAAAAAATTGCGTAGTGGATACTGGTTACAGACCAACTGCATATCATTTTATCGAAAAGCAAGTAATAGAAGGAAGACAGGCTTATGTTATTTGTCCGATGGTAGAAGAAAGTGAAACAATGGAAGCAGAAAATGTAATTGAGTATACAGAAAAACTTCGAGAAGCATTAGTGCCTTTTATTAAAGTTGAGTATTTACATGGAAAGATGAAAGCAAAAGAAAAGAATGATATTATGGAACGATTTGCAGCTAATGAAATACATGTATTAGTATCAACAACGGTTATTGAGGTAGGTGTTAATGTACCAAATTCAACAGTAATGTTAATTGAGAACGCAGAACGCTTTGGATTAGCACAGCTTCATCAGCTTAGAGGACGTGTAGGTAGAGGTAAATATCAATCTTATTGTATCCTGATAAGTGGAAGCTCTTCGAAAGAAACAAAAGAGCGACTTGAAATCTTAAATAAATCAAACGATGGATTTTTCATTGCGAGCGAAGATCTAAAACTCAGAGGGCCAGGAGATATGTTCGGTATTCGTCAAAGTGGAGTGATGGAATTCAAAATGGGTGATATCTATACAGATGCTACAATATTAAAAAATGCAAATGATGCTGCAAAAGAGATAACAGAAGAAGAATTAGAAGAGTTGTGTAAGAAAAATCCTTATTTAAAAGAAAAATTAGAATCCTTCGCTGGAAATGTATTGATATAATAATATAATAATAGGACAAAATCCTTATAATTCTACTCTTTCTATTTCCATGAAGTTATAGTACAATATTCCTAAGATATCTGGAAATCCTACAAAAGAGAAGGGAGTGTTATTTTGTATCAAACCTATTCGAATAGCAAATTATATGATATTGCTAGGGACAATTATCAAAAACTTACAAGGTATTGTGTTGAATTAGATTTAGAAGGATATTGGGACAATCCAAAAGTAATCTTGAATCAATCGATACAAGAAGTTCTGGACCGATATGTTCAAGCAATATTAATTAGTCTTACAATATATAATGGACATATTACAGAAGATGAGTATTCCTTTATTCAGACAATACCTAAGAATAATCTACTCCTTTTAACGAATAATGCTAATGTTGATGATGATACGAAAAAGCAAGCAATGAAATTAGTGAATTCACCACCAATTTTATTACAGCTTTGCGGTTTAAGAGATTCTGAAAAGAAATTAAATACAGCAAGTTCCTTTTTTGAGTGCTTATTAAATATTTTACTAGCAATGACATACTTGAATAATAATAATGATGTATTTATATCTGCGTATGTCCAAGAGTTTTATCGTAAAGTAAGTGCGTTTGTTCAAACGGATCAAAGTAAAATAAAAAAAGTAGATGATAATCATAGATATTATTCTGTTGATTTTTATGATGATCAAATGTTACATTCGGTTGAAATAAATGATTTTCAAAGTGTAGATAAAAAAGATGTAAGTGATCAGAATGAAGACTTTCAACAACAATCAAGAAAGTTTAAAATTAACGTTCCTAGGATCGAAGAATTAAAAAAAGAAGAGGAAGCTCTTCGATTAGAAAAAGAAAACGAGGATAATGATGATAAGGAACAAGAATTAAAAGAACAAGAATTAAAAGAACAAGCAATAAAAGAACAGATCGAAGAGGAAAAGCGAAAGAAAAATCTTGAGGCTTTACTGGAAGAACTTAAATCTTTAACTGGTCTTGGTAACGTAAAAACAGAAATTAATTCCCTTATAAATCTCCTTAAAGTGAGAAAATTGCGTGAAAGTTATAACATGCCTATCATGGATATGTCTTATCACATGGTTTTTACTGGTAATCCTGGAACAGGTAAAACAACTGTGGCAAGATTAGTAGCTAAAATATATAAAGAGCTTGGGTTTCTTTCCGAAGGAACATTAATTGAAACGGATCGAGCGGGTTTAGTAGCTGGATTTGTAGGTCAAACTGCAATAAAAGTGAAGGAAATTGTTGAAAAAGCAATAGGTGGTGTGCTATTCATCGATGAAGCTTATACGCTATCATCTGGAATTGGTACGAATGACTTTGGTTCAGAAGCAATTGATACACTAGTTAAATTAATGGAAGATCATCGTGATAATCTTGTAGTAATTGTAGCTGGTTATAAAGAAGAGATGCAGGAATTCTTGAAAGCAAATACTGGTTTGATTTCAAGATTTAATAAATTCATTGAATTTGAGGATTATTCTACCGAAGAGTTGATGGAAATCTTAACGAATAGCGCAGCTAAAAATAGTATGATTTTAAGCGATGAAGCTTATGAAAAGATAAAAGATAATCTAAGTAATATGCCAGAAGAACGGAAAAAAACATTTGGAAATGCCAGAGGAATTCGAAATGTTTTTGAAAAAATTGTTGTCAATCAAGCAAATCGAATTGTTACGATAGAATCACCTTCTATTAATGAAATCGAGCGGATTGAACTCTTAGATGTAATGAATTTGCCGTCGCTATAAAAATAATATCTAAAAAGAAGCAATTGACAAAAAATACTAGTTTATTTTAAAAATATATACACATAATAATATCGTAACAAACAACATCATAATTATTTCGAGTGAGTTTTATAAAATCATTCAAAAATTGAATCTTTTATAAAACAAAGATCATTCGGAATATGGAATGGAGGAGTTTATTATGTCAAGGAACAGATCAGAAGTACCCGAAGCAAAAGGTGCATTAGACAAGTTCAAATATGAGGTTGCTAATGAATTAGGAGTACCTTTAAAACAAGGTTACAATGGTGACTTAACATCATACCAAAATGGTAGTGTAGGTGGTTACATGGTTAAAAAAATGATCGCTGAACAAGAAAAACTAATGGCTGGTAAATAAACTAGATATTAGCGACGATTATTAAATCATATAACACTTACGAAATGTAAACTCTGTATTTGTTATGAGAATAGCTAGCTATTTTAAATAGCTGGCTATTTTTCAATAAAAGAATCTTTACATTTTCAATTTGAATTACATAAAAGAACCACATTGTGGAAATATAAAAGTTATTTAGCAAATTGATGTAATAAATTAATGGTAAATCCAAATTACTGGTTGATTTCTATCAATACATGAGCTAAACTTATATTGAGTTAATTTGTGCAAAATTGAAATTAATTTAATATTGGAATACGAAAAGATAGAAAGAAAAGAGAACTATATTATGCGAGTAATAGCTGGAAAAGCAAGAAGAATTCCATTGAAAACAATAGAAGGTATGGACACAAGACCAACGACAGATAGAATTAAAGAAACCTTGTTTAATATGCTGAATCCATATTTAGCAGATTGCCAATTTCTAGATCTATATAGTGGAAGTGGAGCAATTGGAATTGAAGCAATAAGTAGAGGCGCCTCACATGTTGTATTTGTTGAGAATAATCATCTTGCTATAGAGTGTATTAAATCGAATTTGAGTGCAACGAATCTACAAGAAGCAGCTGAGATAATGAATACAGATGTTATCAATGCTTTGAAGAGTTTAGAAGCAAAAGGTAAACAATTCGATATAATCTTTATGGATCCGCCATATCGACATTTGCATGAAAAGTCAGTATTAGAGTATTTAAACCAATCCAACTTAGTTCATGAAGATACAATGATAATTGTTGAAGCATCTCTTGATACGGATTTTAGTTATTTAGAGAAACTAAATTATCAAGTTATGAAAAGGAAGGAATACAAGACTAATTTACATGTTTTTTTGGAACAAGCATAATAAATATGTAGGAAGTTCTATTTTCTTTAGCTGAAAGGAATTGTTATGAGAGTTGGAATATATCCAGGAAGTTTTGACCCAGTTACTTTAGGACATATGGATATTATTAAGCGAGCTTCGAAATTAGTAGATAAATTAATCATAGGAGTACTAAATAATAGTGCGAAAAATCCATTATTTACTATAGAAGAGCGTGTTAGTATGTTAAAAGAAGTGGTAGGGGAACTTTCTGATAATATAGAAGTGGAAGCATTTGATGGACTAACAGTTGAATTTGCTAATATTAAAAATGCGGAAGTGATTATAAGGGGATTAAGGGCAGTTACAGATTTTGAGTATGAGTTACAAATAGCTCAAACCAATCATAAAATATGCCCAAATATTGATACAGTTTTTTTAACAACAAGTGTAGAATATGCATATCTTAGTTCAAGTATTGTAAGAGAGATAGCAAGGTATAATGGGGACATAAGTGCTTTAGTGCCAGAAACAATTGTTAACTGTGTCTATAATAAATATCATTTAAATTCCAAAAAAGATTAGTACCTCATAATGCATGCGTTAATGAAACGTAATGTTCAAGAAGTGAAAATGATGGGAGAGAACAAAATGGCTGCTAGTAGAATTGAACAATTGATTGAAGATATTTATGAATTTATTGAAAGTTGTAAGATGCAACCCTTGTCTTCAACAAAAGTTATTGTACCTAAAGATGAATTATATGACTTAATTGATGAATTAAGATTAAGAACACCAGACGAGATTAAAAAGTATCAAAAAATTATAGCAAATCGTGATGCAATATTAAAGGACGCTGAAGATAAAGCTGCCGCTCTTTTAAATGATGCTAGAGAGCAAACGAGTGCATTAATCAGTGAACATGAGATAATGCAACAAGCTTATTATCAAGCAAATCAAATTGTTAGCCAGGCAGAAGAAGAAGCAGCAAGAATCTTAAATGCAGCGAATAAAGATGCAAATGACATTCGTTATGGTGCAATTGGTTATACGAACGACATGCTTGCTGATGTAGAAAATATATTAAACAATGCTTATGAAAGTACAAGAACTAAGTATGATGGATTTTTCCAATCATTAAAAGGTAATCTTGACATTGTAATTAATAATAGAAAAGAATTAAACTCTGACCATTACTCAGAAGCTACAACTTCACAGAATGAAGAAGTTGCATATTCAAACGAAGAAGCACATCAAAATGCAGATGGTGAGTATGAATTCGATGAGAATACCTTTCTAGATAATATCAATTAATTATAATTATAACTTTAGATAAAACGCTACATACATAAAGCTTAATATTGAAGCAGTCAACACATTTAGTAATTTAACTTTAAAATATGTACCTATCGATAGTCTTGAATGATCCATTACACTTTTGGTTTGAGCCATACTAGAAAAACCTCCAAAAGCAGTAACTGCGATAATCAAGACTATTTTTTTGCTTAATTCTAAAGTAGAATGACTGATGATATCAATACCTGTGGTTATTTCAAGCAATCCTACGACAACTAATTTTATAAAATTGTCTTCACTACCGATTGACTTAATAATAGTAGCTAGTATGGAAAAAAGTATGATATACCCTCCAATTTTAGTAATTACTTCAAAACCATCTAAAATAGATTCATCAATCAGATGAAAATCAAGTTTTTTCATTTGCGCTTCTTGATACGAAGTGGAATGTAAGTTGTTTGACTTATTATTTTTAGAAGGTACGGTCTTACGTTTTAGAATTCTGTGATATGCACGATAAAGATATGCGCTGATAAATGCAGATAAGTAGATAATACCTAATATCTCATATTGATGTGATGCCATATGGAGGTTACTGATAGCAACGTAACTAGTAATAAACATTGCGCTTGCGTTGTTACATAAGGATAAGAGAAATTGGCCTTCTTCCAATGAGATATTTTGTTCCGTTTCTAGATCAGCACAAGTTTTAGCACTTAATGGATAACCAGATAAAAGTCCCATAATGATAGGATAACAACCGTTTACACTTACACGGAATACTCTAGTTAATATTGGCGCAAAAATAAAACAGATATATTTTGTGATGTTTAGTCTAATAATAATGTTAGAAAGTATGATAAATGGCAATAGAGTAGGTAATACGGTGTTAAACCACAATAATAAACCAGTCTTAGCTCCAGTTAAGCTAGGAATAGGGAAGATAAACATTAAAATGAGTAGTCCAACTACAATAATTGGAACTAATAATGACTGTATGGAAAATGATTTTTCTTTCTTGATTTTTTGGAGCATTCTGATATCCACCCTAAAATTATTCTGTTATAATTGTATTTAACAATTTCTAACTATAGTACAAGAATTTGGGTTCAGTTCTTGTATAATGGAAAATATTATGATACTCTTGTTGTGTATGATTGAAATAATGATTTAATTAAGTTTTAGCATCAGGTATCAGCTGCAAAATTGATACTATTTTATTTATTTTGTGTGGGTAGAGCATCTTACGATGCAATTAAAAACTTAAGAATTCTAGGTACAGAAAGGCAGGACAACAATATGGCAAATGTAGCAAAACTTCCAAAAAGAAATGAAGTAGAACAAAAATATAAGTGGGCAATCGAAGATATATACAAAACAGACGAGGATTGGCAAAATGATTATAACTTCCTATCCGAAGAGATGAAGAAGCTATCATCATATAAAGGAAAGTTAGGCGAGTCAGCAGATACTTTAGTTACATTTTTAAAATTCACAGATGAATTGAGTAAAAAAGCTGAGAAAATTATTATTTATGCAAATCAAAAGAGCCATGAGGACACTACAAATTCAACTTATCAAAATCTTGTTAGTAAAGCAAGTACACTAAGCGTTGCATTTTCAAGTCAGTTTTCATTTGTAGAGCCCGAGTTATTATCAATTCCAGAAGAGCAATTAGAAGAACTTATGAAATCAAAGAATGGTATTGAAGTATACGATAAATACTTACATGATATTCTTAGAAAAAAAGAGCATATCTTATCACCAGAAATGGAAGAATTACTAGCGGATGTGGGAGAAATGGCTGAAACACCTGATAATATTTTCTCTATGTTTAACAATGCTGATATTAAGTTCCCTGAGATTGAAGATGAAGATGGAAATAAAGTCGAGATTACGCATGGTAGATATTCAAATCTTATGCAGAGCAAGAATCGAAGAGTTAGAAAAGAAACTTTTGAAGGTATCTATTCTTCTTATGGAAAATACAAAAATACATTAGCTGCTACCTATCATGCAAATGTAAAAAAAGAAGCATTCTTTGCAAAAGCTAGAAAATATCCTTCTAGTTTAGAAATGAGATTAAGCGAGGGCAATATTCCAAAAACAGTATACACAAATCTAATTGAAGCTGTTCATGATAATATGTCATTAATGTATCGATACGTTGCATTACGTAAAAAGTTATTAAAACTTGATGAACTTCATATGTATGATCTTTATACACCTATCGTAGCAGATGTTGATATGAAGATTAATTATGAGGAAGCAAAGCAGATGGTACTGGATGGTTTGAAACCACTAGGAGAAAGATATCAAGGCATCTTAAGAGAAGGATACGACAATGGATGGATTGATGTATATGAAAATGAAGGAAAGAGAAGTGGTGCTTATTCATGGGGACCTTATGGAACTCATCCATACGTACTTTTAAATTACCAAGATGATTTAAATAATGTCTTTACATTAGCACACGAGATGGGACATGCAATTCACTCCTATAGCTCAGATGAGACACAACCATATATCAATGCTGAATATTTAATATTTGTGGCAGAAGTAGCTTCCACTTGTAATGAGGCATTGTTGATGCAACATTTATTATCAAAAACAGAAGATAAATATCAAAAAGCTTATCTAATCAATTACTTCTTAGAACAATTTAAATCTACACTATTCCGTCAAACAATGTTTGCAGAATTTGAAATGATTACTCACAATATGGTAGCAGAAGGTGAGGCATTAACAGCAGATAGTTTATGTGAGGTATATCATAAATTAAATGAACTATACTTTGGTAAAGATATTGTTATTGATAAAGATATTGATATGGAATGGTCAAGAATTCCTCATTTCTATACTCCATTTTATGTATATCAATATGCTACAGGTTATTCAGCAGCTATTGCTCTATCCACTAAGATCTTAGAAGAAGGACAAAGTGCAGTAGACGCTTATATGGGATTCTTACAAGGGGGTAGTTCAAAAGATCCTATCGATCTATTAAAAGGCGCTGGTGTTGATATGGCTACAAAAGAACCTATCAATGATGCTCTAAAAGTAATGTCTAAGTTATTAGATGAGATGGAAGAATTATTAGCTTAAATATAAAAGATAAGTAGCTCTAAATAATAGAAGAATCATTCGTATATACTCAGAAGAAGTAACGCCCATTGAAATGCAAGCGGAACTTTTCAAGTAACGAATGATTCTTCTTTATTAATAAAACCATTATTGTATATAACAGTTTACTAGACAATAAAATATTATTGGATTATGGAATACTGATACTTATTGTTTTCCTATATATTTTCTTAATAGGTATGATGTCCTTGAATATTCCTGCACTCTAGGATACAACTTTATTGACAAATAATCAGAAAGTAAGTATGATTATTCATAGTGTTTGTATTTGATTACAGTATTATTTGAAATAGAAAAGGAAAGAAGATAAAGAAATGATATATTTAGATTACGCAGCGAATACCCCTGTGAATGAGGAGGTTTTAGGAAACTTTGTTGAGATAACGAACCATTATATTGCTAATCCTAATTCAACTCATAAACTTGGTAGAGATGCAAAGGAACTTATGGATGATGCAACGGATAAGATTGCATCCATGTTAGGCGTAAGAACTAGTGAGATTATATATACATCAGGAGCTACAGAATCGAATAATCTCGCTATAAAAGGAATTGCCAATCAGTATAAAAAGTTTGGTAAGCACATTATAACAACTTATCTAGAACATTCTTCTGTTACAGGAGCTATAACAGCACTTAGCAATCAGGGATATGAAGTTGATTTTGTTGATATATTAGAAGATGGTTCTATTGATTTAGTACATTTGAAAGAATTATTAAGAGAGGATACAATATTAGTATCTTTCTGTTATGTAGATAGTGAAGTTGGTATTATTCAAGATATCAATGCTATTCATGATGTAATTAAGGAATATCCAAATTGTCATTTCCATGTGGACGCGACGCAGGCGATTGGAAAGATTCCGGTTAATCTGAAAGATATTGATTTGATTACATTTACGGCTCATAAATTCTATGGTTTAGATGGATGTGGTGTATTAATAAAGAAAGATAGTGTCCAATTAGAACCAATGATTCACGGTGGTATCAGTACAACAATCTATAGAAGTGGTACACCAACCTTGGCATTAATTGCATCAACAAGGAAAGCAATGGAACTTGTAATGGAACCTATGGACAAGAATCTAGAACATGTTAACATGTTAAATGGCTTATTAAGAAATCGCTTAAGTGAATATAAAAAGGTTCGAATCAATAGTCCTATTAATGCAAGCCCTTATATCTTAAACATAAGTATACCAGGTGTTAAATCGATGGAATTTCAAAATGAGTTAGAGAAAAATGATGTCTATGTATCAACCAAATCAGCTTGTTGCCAAGCAAATACAGCATCAAGGCCAGTTTATGCGTTAACAAAGGATAGAAAAGTTGCTCTATCAACAATTCGTGTAAGTTTGAGTCATTATACAACAAAGAAAGAAATCGAAGAATTTTTAACAATTTTTGATGGAATATATAAAAATTTAGTAAAATAGAGAACTTGAAACATTGAAATATATAATGTAAAGATTTTGAGATAAAAAGGATAGGAAACATCATTTCAGTATATGCAAGATGTTTTATTTTTGGAGGAAACAATGGAGAAATATAAAGATATAGAAAGAAGTATTATAAAGAGATACCGCAAAGAAATCTGGTCAAAGTTTGTAAAAGGGGTTAAAGAATATGACCTAATTCAAGAAGGGGATAAGATTGCAGTCTGTATCTCAGGTGGAAAAGATTCTATGTTACTTGCAAAATGTATGCAAGAATTGCAACGACATGGGAAGTTTCATTTTGAGTTAGTATTCTTAGTAATGAACCCAGGATATAATGATTTTAACCGTGATCTGATTATAGAGAATGCGAAATATCTAAATATACCTATTACTATGTTTGAAACCGATATATTTAATATTGTAGCGGAAGTAGATGAGTCACCTTGCTACCTTTGTGCAAGAATGCGTAGGGGATATCTATACCGACATGCTAAAGAGTTAGGATGCAATAAAATAGCATTAGGTCATCATTTTGATGATGTGATTGAGACAACATTAATGAGTATGCTCTATAATGGTCAGTTTAAGACCATGATGCCAAAACTTCATAGTACCAACTTTGAAGGAATGGAATTAATTCGACCACTTTACTTAGTGAAGGAAGATGATATAATCTCTTGGAGGAGAAGCAACGATCTTAACTTCATTCAATGTGCTTGCCGTTTAACAGAAAATTGTATGTTAGGTGATGCAGGCATGGGATCAAAAAGAGCAGAGATGAAAGCGCTCGTTAAAAAGTTCCGCCAACAAAGTTCAATCATTGATATGAATATCTTCCGTAGTGTTCATAACGTAAATTTGAATACGATTATTGGATATAAAAAAAATGGTGTAGAACATAGTTTTATAGAGGAATATGAATCTCAAGTTGATGATGCAGAATAGATAACTCATACTCCCCAGCAATGAGTTCATTGAATGCTTGATAAATTCAGATGTTAGGTTATCTAAATTACCATGATTGAAACTTTTTCATCTTACGTTCCATTTCCTCATTTGGAAGATACTAATGTTTTATCACTTTGACAAAAACAGATATAAAAAGTTCAAACTCCTCACTTTGTTCGTCAAACAGTGAACTTTTTATATCTAAATCAAATTGATAAATCATAAGTATCTTCACAAACTCGTCAAAGTCACGACGATGAAAAAGTTTCAATCATGGTAATTAATATAATGTTTTGTCTGAATTTATCAGGTATACATAAATTACATACTGGGAAGTAAGAGTAGGTAATATTAAGTAAGAATATAAAAGAAAATGAAAAATATATATAAATAATCAATAGTAAGTTGAAAAACGAGTAATAGATAAAAACTCGGTTTTCAACTTATTTTTTATGGCTCTTTGTCAAGTGTTGGGGTGTGAGGTGCGTTGCACCCGCACTAACACTGACAATAGAGCTATTTTTATGACTAGGTTCTATAATAGATGTTTTTTTGCATGACAAATAAGCCTCTTGAAAACCGACCATTTTTTTACATAGAACTGTGAATGATACGTGTACGAAATCTTTCGAAATTACGTACACCATAAGAACTTCTTTTTAGTACTTTGATTTTATTATTGAATCCTTCCGTAGGTCCATTTGTATATCCATACTTAAAGGCATTAAGTATATACTCAGACCAGCGTCTATATGTTTTTGCACATGCTTCAAATTCGTGTAATCCAGAGCTTTCAGCACTTTTTACCCACTCCCAAAATTCAGTTCTTTGATATGTATAGCTATTACTCTGACATATTTCATAGAACCATTCTTTTAACCTGTGAGCTAGTCGTAAATCATCACTGTATTGTAGCATTAAATCACAGGCTTTTTTGTTGTCATCTTTTAATTTAGAATATCGAGTCAGTATAAGTTTTCTACTTCGCTTATAGTACTTTCTAAGAGTTGGTGTCATGGATGCTTGTAAACGTTTACGAACACTTTCAATTGCCCAGGAAACCTGACGAATGTAGTGATATTTATCTACGATGATTGTGGCATTAGGAAAGAATGTTTTGGCAAGATCTATATAAGGTTGCCACATATCAGAAATAAAAAATTTAACACGATATCTTTCATCACGACTGCAAGATTTAAAATACTCAATAAGATGGGACTGAGTACGATCCGGTAAAATATCAAGAATACATTTTTTCTTTGCATCCACCAGCATTCCCTTTAAATTCATCAATTGAAATGCATTGAGGAATATGTGGTTTATCATACGAGAGTGTATCAAGAATACGTATTACTGTATTCATTGAGACATTAGTTTGGGAAGCAACATATTTAATACTGTTGGTTGAACGAAGCAATTCAACAATTTTGAAGGATAGTCGTGTTGTACGTTGCTGATATTTAGCTATAAAACTATATTTCTCGTAAAAACGTTTACCACAAGAACATACATATCTTCGTTTTCTTAACAATAAATAAGCATTGGACAACTGAAAAGGTAAGTCTTTAATTTTCTGCCAACGATAATCGTGTATTTTAGATGTTCCAGCTCCACAACAAGGACAAATTTGAGGTTTGGGATTGGTTTCAATCTTGATAATAATTCCATCTAAAGTGTGTTGCACACTTTTTAATTTTACACCTTCTAAATTTAAAAGATTTTTGTTACAATTAGATTGCATCTATATAAAATACCTCCTTTAAAATGTTAGCTTTGGTCGGTTGGCATGTGAAGAGGCTTTATATAGATGTATTTTAATATAAAAACAAAAATGTTGGAAGTGTGTTTTTAACACACCCCAACATTTATTATAGAACCTTTTTTATATATTTTTCACAAAATATTCGTCCGATTTTCATCGAAAATTTTCGAAAAATATGTGCAAATTCACTGTTTTTTGACAAACAAAATATGTTATTATTAGTAAAACTAGTAAAGAGGAGGATGTTTATGAAAGTATTTTACAGTATCAGAAAAAAGATTAGTATTTTACTAATTCTGACTATGGTATTCACTATGCTACCAAATTCCATAGTAGCAAAAGCTGATGAAGCAAACCAAGCAACGAATGGGGAGGTAGGCGTTACAAATTCAAGTGACGTAGTTGCTGATAATTTTATTGCTGAACCAGGTGGGGAATCTGTATGGAAAATAACTGGGGAAAAAGATCAATTCGACAACTGGGGTGAAAAAGGTTCTAATGGATTAATGGTTCATTTGGTTGGTGAATATTATGCAAAATCAGTCGTGTTGTCTGCAGGAAAGTATGAATTTAAATTTACAAAAAATAATTCTTGGGATAACAGTATTAGCAACTCAAGTGGACAAAATTTTGTTTTAAACTTAGATAAAACAACAAAAGTTAATTTTTATCTTAATGACGAACTAGAAGGATTAAATAAAGTAAGAATTAACATTAGTGGTTTAGAAGATCAAGGATTGCAACAATATGATCCAACTAGTGATAAATATACAGGACCTAAACAAGAAAATTGGCCTAGATTAGTTGGAGACTTACAACAAGCATTAGGAGAAAAAGATAATTGGAGCCCTTCTACAGCAACAGGTATGTTTGTAGACTATAAGTTTGATGGAAGTGTATTTAAGCTTCAACGTACTTTACCAAGTGGAACTTACCAGAGTAAGGTAGTGTATGGTAGTGATTGGAATACTACTAATTATGGTGATGGCGGTAACAATCATACAACAAAAGTATTATCAAAAGCTAATATAACCTTTACTACGAATTATGAAACAGATAATTCTAAGGGAGCGCTACTTGATGACTATAAACCTGCTGATTCTTTATATGATGGTAAGATAGATACAAGTGCCCTATATTATGATAGTAGAGACATTACATATAAGAGCCCATTTGGTGCGATTAAAAACAAGACTGAAGATGTTACGTTCCGTTTCGCAACGAAAGCACAAGATGCTAGGTTCGTTAAACTTGAATTAATTGATGCGAATAGTAATTCAAAGACTTTTGACATGAAAGTTACCCAAGTATCAGATAATAAAGATTACTGGGAATATACAGTTGATAAATCAGAATTTGATTCCATCGGAATCTGGAGTTATAAATTTATTGTATTAGATGGTGGTGCTAAGGTTGAATATGGAGATGATTCTTTAAGCGGCGGTACAGGAGCTTTTTCAAGTGATGGGCAGAATCCATATAACTTAACCGTATATGATAAAGATTTAACTACACCATCATGGATTAAGAATTCCATTGTATATCAGATCTTCCCAGATCGTTTTTATGATGGAGATAAAACAAACAATAGAGCAAAAGTTGTTGATGGATGCCGTGGAGATAAAGTTCAATATTTTGACGGTGGGGTAACTGATGATCCAACACCAGATAGCGTATGGGGGAATTGGGATACCTTACCAGAGAATCCAAGACAAGTAGAGGATAAAGCGAACTATCCTAATGGCAAAACAGATGGTGTATGGTCTAATGAATTCTATGGTGGTGATATCAAAGGTATAGAAAATAAGATTAATTATTTAAAAAATCTTGGAGTTACAGCTATTTATTTAAACCCAGTATCTTGGGCTGCTTCGAACCATAAATATGATGCTACAGATTATGCTCACTTAGATCCTATGTTTGGTGCACCAGTTTATAAAAAAGCAGGAGATCCAACTTCTGGATTAAATTATGAAAAAACCAGGGAGAAGTCGGATAAGGTATACTCTGATTTTGCTAAAGCATGTAAATCAGCAAATATTCATCTTATCGTAGATGGCGTATTCAACCATGTTGGTGATGATTCAGCTTATTTTGACCGCTATAGTAAATATCCTGAGATTGGTGCGTATGAATATTGGAGTCAAGTATGGGACGAGGTTGCTAAGACAGTTCCATTAACTTATGATGAAAGTAATAGTACATATAAAGATAAAGTAAGTTATGAAACAGCATTTAAAGCAGCAAAAGAAAAAGCAATTGATACAATCAAGAATAAATATCTGAATGAAATCAATCCAGCAGATGGACAAAAATATGAATTATCCGACTTTGAATATATTAATTGGTTTAAAATAGAACCTAAGAAAGATAAAAATGGTGCATATGAATATGATAGATGGTGGGGTTATGATTCTTTACCAGAAATCTATGAAGTAGAACAAAGTGAAACAAACTTAACGAATGATTCTAATGCTACGATAGCAGGAACTCATGAGTATAACAATGTAAGCTTTAGAGAAAATGTAATCGGTTATGATCTAAATGCACTTAGCGCAGATAATGCTAGGAAGCAACTAGAAAATACAATATCTCAACGCTGGTTATACTTAGGTTCTAGCGGTTGGAGATTAGATTGTGCACCAGATGTATCAAATGCAACTTGGAAGATGTTCCGTCAAGCTGTAAAATCTGCAGCAGGCAAGACAAATGCAAATGGTGATACAATTGATGATCCAGTAATCATTGGTGAAGAATGGAATGTTGCTACGAAATATTTATTGGGTGATCAATTTGACTCAGTTATGAACTATCAATTTAGAGCAGCATTACAGAAATTCCTATTAAATAAGGACGCAGCGGCTTTTAATAATGACCTTGAAGTGATAAGAGAAAATTATCCAAAAGAAGCATGGGAAGCAATGATTAATCTAGTAGATTCTCATGATACAGTAAGAAATATTACGAAGATGGATCAACCTACATGGGAAGAAGAGAATACGAAAAATGCTCCAGAAGCTAGTGATAATGCAATTAAATTACAAGCATTAACGGCAATTTTCCAATTAAGTTATCCAGGTGCACCAACTATATATTATGGTGATGAAGTTGGTGTTGTTGGAACTAAGGATCCAGATTCAAGAAGAACTTTCCCTTGGGATAGAATTAATTCAACAAATAATACAATAGCAGACAAATATGCAGACAAATATGGCTCACTGTATAATACCTATGTAACTGCAGGTAAAGTAAGAAATGATAATCTAGAAGTCTTTGCTTCTGGTGATATGAAAGTTGCATATGCTGCAAACAGCGTGATTGCATATGCAAGAAAATCACTTGATGGAAAGAAATCAGGATTAAGTGTGATTAATTCATCAAAGAAAGATCAAGTAATCGAAGCAAATGTTGATGATTTCTTATTAGATGGAACAGTTTTAGTAGATCAATTATCAAGTGGTAATGTGACTGCTACAGTTCAAAATGGTAAAATCAAATTAACAGTTCCTGCATTAACAGGTATGATGATGGTTAGTACAAATAAGGCAATCGAAGTGCCACAGGCACCTCAGAATCTGAAAGCCTCTGTAGTAACTGGTTCTAGTATCGGATTAACTTGGGCCAATATGACTGATGTAGATGGTTATAACGTATACCGTACTGATTTGATTGGAAAGACTCCTGAAAGATTAACAACTACACCAATCACATCCAATGAATATACAGATAATACAGCTGAATATGGTAAAAAATACCACTACTATGTAAAATCAATTAAAAATAATATTAGTAGTTCCTATAGTAATATAACATCAGCAATGGTATGTTATCAGGTTGATATGTCAACACCTACTGTAGTTTCACCAGTTACTTTAAAAGTTGGTAATCGCACCAATGATATAACTGTAGATATTGCGATACCTGGATTAACAGACCAAGATACTTATGTAGGAAAAGATGTAAAAGATGCTATCATGCTATTAGAATATTATCCAAATAGTGACCAGAAGAATGCAAAACAAGTGCTATTAAATTATCAAAGTGATCTTGACAAAGATCATAATGTTGTAACAGGTGGTGCAATTGGCTTTAAGCGATATGTAGCAACATTTGAACCTACAGAAGCAGGAGAATACACTTATTATGCCAAAGTATCGGTTAATCATGGATTAGATTATGAGACATCAAGTTCAGCTAAAGTAGTTGTGAACGCTAATGATAGTACGGATGCACCTAAAGCTGCGGAATTACAATCTATTACACAAGAATCGAGTAGAGCGACTCTAAATTGGTCTTCTGGGGATACTTCAATAGTTGGATTCCAAATTTATCGTACGGACTCTAATACTTCTGACAGAATTATGGTATATAGCGGTGAAGCAAGTGATCTTAAGACAAAAGAAGTTAATCAATATACTTATACTGATTATACTGTGAATAACAATATAGAGTACTCCTACGAAATTGCTGCTTATAATGCTGCGTATGTAAAATCTAACTCCAATGTTGAGAAAGTTACTCCTAAATTAGTTATGGTAGAAGTTACAATGAGACTTCACACCGATTCAGCAATGACACCTACACCAGAAACTGATAGTATCTATATTAGTGGTGATATGCTTAACTGGCCAAGTTCAGGAGGATGGGAAATTAAGAAACCTAGTGGTGCTGTAGATCGTAATGTAGTAGAATACACATTTACAATGCTTGCTGGTAAATCAATTAATTATAAATTCACAAGAGGCAGCTGGGATAGCGAAGGATTCACAACAAGAGATATTAATAATAAAGATGATATAGGATATTATTGTTATAGTAATGAGCAATCCAACTTAAAATTAACAGTAGTGAACCAAGGCAATAATAAGATGGTTCAAGATGAATACTTAATCAGATGGAAAGACATGCCTCTATCTTTATCATCACCAGTAAAATCATATATCTCCAAAGAAAATGCTTCAGCAACAGGTTATGAGTCAACTGTAAACTACAAAACAACAGAATCGACTTTTGATCTTAAGGCAAATGTTCCATATGGTGTTGAAGTAACGATTAATGGTGAAAAATTAAAACAAGGTCAGATGGATGAAAAGGGTAATATTAATGTTCCTAACATTCCTCTAGTAAATGGTGAGAATAAATTTGTAATACACTGTGAGCCAACTACAGAGACATTGACAAATATCTTTAAAGATATTAATCGTAAGAAACAGGCAACTGCAACAACTACGTTAATTGTAACAAAAGATACTGGTAAGGAGTCTCCAGAACCAACTAAGACACCATCACCTACAGTGAAACCAGAACCTACTGTTACACCAATTCCTATTAACACACCAGCACCAGCCTCAACAGATGCGCCAACAATTAAACCATCACCAACAAAATCACCGGAAGCAACGAAGACACCAGTGCCAGCAAAGACTCCAACTCCAACAACTAAGCCATCAACGACTACTGAAATACAACCAAACCGTAACTGGTCAAATGTATTGAAAGAATTAAAGACTGTAAAATCAGGAAGTACAGTAGCAATCGATATTACAGAGAATACTAAGGTACCAGCTTCAATTCTTAATGCAATTCGTGGTAAGAATGTTACTTTATCATTTGCCAGAGATTCCTATACACTTAAAGTTGTAGGAACCGATATTACTAAAAAGACAAAGCTTAATGGAATTAATCTTAAATTGAAAGATAAAGTGGATTCAGTTGTACAGAAGTTACTGAAGAAAGAGAAGTTAGATAAGAAAGTAGTGGAAGAGTTTAAACTAATGCAAGAAAAAGCATTTGGTTTTGATGTTAGTATTTCATTTAAAGTACCATCAAAGGTTAAAGGTAAAATAGTTCTTTATCTATATGATGAAAAGAATAAAGATTTTGTAAAAGTTGATTCAAGTAAAGTAAATAAAAGTGGTGCAGTTACTTTTGATTTAAAACAAGGTGGAAATTATATAATTATGTAGTAAAATAAAACAGGAGGTATCGCTTTTGATGGGATACCTCCTATTTTTATTTCTTATATTATCACAATTTCATGTAAATAATCATTTTTAATTTCATATCCGAACTTTTGGTACACGATACTGTTGTATAGATCTGTTGCTAATACGTCCAAATCTAATAATATAGAACCAGTTTCATCTAAAAGTGATTTTGCATCTGCCATTTTTGTAATTAATACAATCTGATCCATATTTTTAATTGATTTAATTAGATGACTAGATTCTTTTCGAAAGCCTAATATTCGGGCATATTTTATAGTCCCAGAAGTGATAATTGTACCGTAAGTATCTATTCTAATATTTAGCAGGATATGAAGTAATGCCCGTGTTACCCTGGTGAGTGTCAAATGTTTCGTCTTTAATAGGAGAGCAAAATCTTGGAAATCCTTATACTGATTGTATAGATTAGAAATTCGGTTCTCCAAACCACCAGAGACATCAATATAATTGGTTAATGTATTTGTATTTTCAAAAAGCAATTTATACTTTAAAAGTAATGAAAGATCATTATCTAGTATCGGAAATGTCTTTTGATATCTATCCTCAAGTAGTTGTACTGAATTCTCAGGAATAGAAGAATATACAGTAGAAATTAGATTTTCCCTAAAAGCTTTTCGGATAGCAGTAGCAGAGCTAAAAGAGTTATTAAGTTCTGTATCGTGAAAATTAGAATCTTTTCTCTTAATTGTGGTAGGAACGATTGAACTGTTCAATCGTTTAATAGCTTTAATATACTCGATTCCTAGTATGTTATTAGGGGATAGTAGCAGTTTTTCTAATTCTGTGATGTCATAACTAAAAGTATTGTTATCGCACATTTTTAGATATTCTACAATTGCTTTTGTTCTCGCAAGTGGGTAAGTAATACCTGTTTTCATATAATTTGTTATGAATTCGCTTAGTTTAGGTGGTTCATTTATTAAAAGTTCAGCAATTTGAGTTAATACCTCAATATCTCCACATTCACTGCCAAAACAGATAGAATCAATAATTCCTAATTTATCTAAAGTTGAAATAGCTCCAAGAGCAAAAAATTCAGCACTTGCTGTTGAATAACAGATTGGAAGTTCTAGAACTAGATCAGCGCCGTTTTTTAATGCGATTTCGGTTCGAGTATACTTATCAAGAATAGCTGGAGTTCCTCGTTGAACAAAGTTACCACTCATGATAACAACTGCATAATCTGCATTTGTCAGCTCTTTTGCTTTTTCTATATGATATTTATGACCATTGTGAAAGGGATTGTATTCCGCAATGAGACCTACAATTTTCATTTTCTGCCATTCCTTTCTTATCTTAATTTAGTAAAGTAAATATCTTTGAATTTGATTGCCAAAGTTTTCTTAAACTTATCCTAAATGAAAAGATGAATGAATTGGATAGTAAATAGCAACATTGCCCTAATTCAAAAAAATTAGTGATTTTATATAATAATTACTTTGAAAATAATCAATTGTATGATAAAATATACAATAAATCAACATATTATAATGTAAACTGTAAATACAATTTATAGGAGAAATCTATATTTGTCTATTAATGAAAGAATCCTATTATAGAGGAGTTTCAAATCAAGTTTTGGTACATACTAACGTAAGTGTGATTGAATTCTAAAAACTGAATTTATTAAGATTCACTTTCAAACTCCCTTATTTTTTATATCAAAATTAATCGTTTATTACGTATTGATTATATCATAGACTTAATTATTTGTAACCGTTTATAGTAATAAGAAACTAGATTTAATAGAGGGAAAAATAAATTGTACTAAAAAAAATAATTATATTTGTATTAAATATGTTGTATACAATAAACATTTGCATTATAATAGAATTCAAATGTTTTTAAATACGAAAGGAGCAATTACAATCATGGGATTTATTGAAGAAATTAAAGAAAGAGCTAAAAAAAATGTACAAACAATAGTACTTCCAGAGACAGAAGATCAAAGAACAATAGAGGCAGCAGCAAAAATTTTAAAAGAAGGAATTGCAAAATTAGTATTAGTTGGTAATAAAGATAAAGTTCTTGCAGCTTCCAAAGGTTATGATTTATCAGGAGCAACTATTGTTGATCCTGATAAATGTGAAAAATTAGATGCTTATGTTGATATCGTAGTAGAATTAAGAAAAAGCAAAGGAATGACTCCTGAGCAAGCTAGAAAGTTATTAACAACTGATTACTTATTCTTTGGTGTAACAATGGTTAAAGCAGGGGATGCAGATGGTATGGTAGCAGGCGCTTGTCATGCTACAGCAGATGTTCTTAGACCTTCATTACAGATTCTTAAGACTGCTCCAGGTACAAAGTTAGTATCAGCATTCTTCCTAATGCTTGTACCTAACTGTGAATATGGTGCTGATGGTACATTCATTTTCTCAGATGCAGGCTTAAATCAAAATCCTAATTCAGAAGAATTAGCAGCAATTGCTGAAAGTTCAGCTAAGAGCTTCTCATTATTAACAAACAAAGAGCCAATCGTAGGTATGCTTTCACATTCTACTAAAGGTAGTGCAAAACATGCAGATGTAGACAAAGTTGTAGAAGCAACAAGAATTGCAAAAGAACTATATCCTGATATCAAACTAGAAGGAGAATTACAATTAGATGCAGCTATCGTACCATCAGTTGGAGCTTCAAAAGCACCAGGTAGTGAATATGCTGGAAAAGCTAATGTATTAATCTTCCCAGACCTTGATGCAGGTAATATTGGATATAAATTAGTACAAAGATTAGCAAAGGCAGAAGCTTATGGACCAATCACTCAAGGTATTGCAAAACCTGTTAATGATTTATCAAGAGGATGTTCAGCAGATGATATCGTTGGTGTAGTAGCAATAACTGCATTACAAGCTTTTGCTTCGAAATAATTTGCTGCTTTGTAGTGCTTTGTAAAGTAGTGTATAGGGTAAAAACAACTAGAGATTGTTAATGGAGTAAGTGTGAAATGCTTTTTATTTCACACTATACTCTATGCATTCATGCTAATTAAATTTTTGTTTGCATATTACCAAAGAATATTAAATGTTGGATAAAGGAGATATTATATGAAAGTATTAGTTATTAATTGTGGTAGTTCTTCATTAAAATACCAATTAATTGATTCAGAATCAGAAATAGCATTAGCTTCAGGATTATGTGAAAGAATAGGTATTGATGGAAAGTTAATACATAAACCAACAGGTGGAGAAAAGAAAACTTTTGACGTACAAATGGACAACCATGAAGTTGCTATCAAGTTAGTATTAGACGCTTTAACAGATAAAGAACATGGTGTAATTACTTCACTTGATGAAATTGGTGCAGTAGGTCATAGAGTAGTTCATGGTGGAGAAAAATTCGCTTCTTCAACAGTAATTACAGAAGAAGTATTAAAAGCAATTGAAGAATGTAATGAATTAGCACCTCTTCATAATCCAGCTAACCTAATTGGTATCAATGCTTGTAAGAGATTAATGAAAGATGTGCCTATGGTAGCTGTATTTGATACTGCATTTCATCAAACAATGCCAGAAAAAGCTTATTTATATGGTTTACCATACGAATATTATGAAAAATATAAAATAAGAAGATATGGTTTCCACGGAACTAGTCATAGTTATGTTTCAGAAAGAGCATATGAAATGACTGGTTTAGATAAAAATAATTCTAAAGTAATCGTATGTCACTTAGGAAATGGTGCATCTGTTACTGCAGTAAAAAATGGTGAGTCAATCGATACAAGTATGGGATTAACTCCACTAGAAGGTCTTATTATGGGTACAAGAAGTGGTGATATCGATCCAGCAATTATCGAATTCATTGCTAAGAAAGAAAACCTTAATTTAAGTGAAGTTCTTAATGTTCTTAATAAGAAATCTGGTATGTTAGGATTATCAGGAACTACTAGTGACTTTAGAGATATCTTAGCTGCTTCGAAAGAAGGAAATAAGAGAGCAATTATTGCATGGGAAACATTTGCTTACCATGTTACAAAATATATCGGAGCTTATACAGCTGCAATGAACGGTGTTGACGCAATCTGCTTCACTGCTGGTTTAGGTGAAAATAATGGTGCAATGAGAGCTCTTATCTGTTCTTACTTAGGTTATTTAGGAGTTGAGCTTGATGAAGAATTAAATAGCAGATATGGGGAAGACTTAGTAGTATCTACTTCTAATTCAAAAGTTAAGATCTGTATGATTCCTACAAATGAAGAACTTAAGATAGCAAGAGAAACTGTTGCTTTAGTATAAGATAATTCATGTGTAAATAGATGTTATTTTAATGGTCGTAATTTATTAAAACATACTGTTTCAATTAACGTTACTATTAGCATTGTATCATATGGAATTTTATCCGATGAAGTATACAAAAAGAAGTATAAAACACTAAAAAGTAGCAAATAAACGTTGACAAATAAAAGCACAGTATGTATAATTACAGAAGTGTGAATTTTAGGAGATAAACTATGCTCATTAATTTATCAGAAACTTTGTCAGTTAATAACAAAGTGAAACACATAGAAGCTCCAATTGAATTAGAGAGCTTTAAGCTAGATGGACACGAGTATAAATTTGTCTTGAAGAATCCAGTATCTTTAACACTGACTAATCTTGGTGAAAGAAGACTATTGATTGAAGGCAAGACAAGCGTATCTCTTTTGATTCCATGTAGCAGATGCTTAGAAGACGTTGAAGTGTTTTTTGACATTAGCTTAGAAAAAGAAGTTGATTTCAAAGTAAGCGCAGAAGACCGAACTAAGGAATTAGATGAAACAAATTATATTAGTGGATATAATCTGGATGTAGACGTACTCATCTATGATGAGATTCTCATAGACTTTCCTTTGAAAGTTTTATGTGATGAGGACTGCAAAGGTATATGTAACGTTTGCGGTATGAATCTCAATAAAGGTTCTTGTGATTGTGAAAGTACAGCACTTGATCCTAGAATGTCAGTGATCCGTGATATCTTCAAAAATTCCAGATAATTAATTTTGTTTTGGAATCTTAATATATGAAGGAGGTGTAATCATGTCTATCTGTCCAAAGAATAAATCTTCAAAAGCAAGAAGAGATAGCCGTAGAGCAAACTGGAAAATGACTGCTCCAAACTTAGTAAAATGCAGTAAGTGTGGAGAATTAATGATGCCACATAGAGTATGTAAAGCTTGTGGTTCATACAACAAAAAAGAAATCATTTCAGCTGAATAATTTTAAGAGCTAACACTTAGGTGTTAGCTCTTTTCTGTTGTGCAAAAATCTTTTGTTAAATCTTACTTTAGCTGTGTCTAGAATACTAAATTGATACTATAATCATATAGATTTAAGAAAGTTAAATAGGAATACTCTTTATTTATAATTTTAGTAAAAAGTGGTATCAAATTGTTTACATAAGATTTATAATGTAATTAGTAAGGATTATTCATACAAGCAGGTGGAGATTAAAATTGTCTGCTTACTTAACCGATTGGAGATCATGACGAAAATGAAACGAATAAATAAATTAAAACTAGTTTCTATTATACTCGTATTAATAACATTGTTTGGAGATTCAGTTAGTATATATTATAATGTAGTAAGAATGAATAATAACTTTTTAATTAATATTTTGACTGGGTTATGCAATTTAGCTCTTATATTTGTTTTAATTGAACTGGTAAAAGAAGATAGAAGAATTAAATTACAAAAATTTGGAGAAGATTAATTATTATAATGGGGGGCTAACTAAATGATAGATTGTCATATTCATCTTGAAAATGGAGATTATACAATAGAGTGGTTAAATCAATTTGTGAAAGTAGCAGTAGAACGTGGGATAGAAGAGATATATCTACTGGAGCATAGTCATAGATTTCTTGAATTTATTCCTATGTATCAATCTATTTGCGAATATAGTGAATATCAAAGAAAATGGTTTGAAAGTAAAAATAACCGTAATTTATCTTTAGAAGAGTATGTAGCATTTATACAACAAGCAAAACAGGGGAGATATCCTATTAAGATTCATTTTGGATTGGAAATATGCTATTTTGAAGGTTATGAAGATTTTATTCATGAGATTTTGAAACATTATAACTTTGACTTTTTAACTGGATCCATTCATTGGGTAGATGGATTTGGTTTTGACCATAAAAAAGAGCTCTGGGACTCAGTTGATGTGGACATGACTTACAGACGATATTATGAATTAATGAAAAGTTTGATAAAAAGTGATTTATTTACTGGAGTGGCTCATCCAGATAGCATTAAAGCATTTGGCTATAAACCTTCCTATGAGTTACTTAATACCTATGAAGAAATAGCGAGCTTACTATGTAAGCATGATATGTATGCAGAACAAAGTGGAGGTTTGCATTTGAATTATAGCGAGAGCTGTGAACTTGGTATGAATAAGACTATGTTAAATGTTTTTAAAGAAAGAGGGGTTCGAATCTTAACCGCTTCTGATGCGCATTCACCTGAGAATGTAGGTGCATATATTAGAGAATTGCAAGGCATGTTATAATTATAATAACAATGAATATAAGGTATAAAATCTGATAACGATTACATAATATATTAATGATATGATAAACAAGCCTCTACATACTAGTTTAATAATATTGAAAGAAGACGAGGTGTTGAAATGGAAGAAAATAATTTTGGTAAATTAAAAATGGGTGAAATCGTTAAAAGTATTACAGGAGAGCTCTTTGTTGTGTGGGATTATAGTGAGAAAAAAGGAAGCTTTGCATTAATATCATACAACGAAATAAAGAAAATGAAAATCTTTATGAAAGAGTACTTGGAGGATAATTGTAGATGGTGTTCAATGGCTGATTTTTTAAGAAATTATAAAGAAACTGATGCTAGAGTTACAATTGAGAATATTTATCGATTTCGCGAATGATGATAAAAAAGCCTGTAGTTAATAATTGAATTAAATTACAGGCTTTTAGTATAGTAACTATTATTCGTATGTTATAAGAAAATTAATACTATTTACTTCCATGAACAAAATGAGTAAATAAATGGCTTACGTACTTCTTAATATCTTCATAATTATTTAAAAATTCCTCGGTTGTTTCGATGTATTTTACTTTATCAAGATAATCAATCTTAAAATATGGAGTAATAATATCCTTATATTGTGGTACGAAGCAGCCAGTTTTTTTACTATAACAATTAGCTGCTTTTGCACGCGTTCTAAAATCCTTGTCCACATAAAAGGCGACGGATTTATGTATTGCAGTATCTTCTTTTGGTAGATAAAAATAGTCTTTATAGTTATCGTAGAAGAATTTAAGTTCATTTTTATATAGATTTATTTTTATTGTAGCGTGATTACCAAATGCATTAAGGTAAAGGATGTCATTTCCAAAGGAGATTCTTTTCGGAAGTGAATTGCCAAATAAGATCTGTATCTGCAAGAATTCTTCTTCAAGATTAGTCTTAGTGATTTCAAAATCTTTTTCAAACAAATCAGGATAGCATAGGATCTTGGAGACTTTTAACATTCCAATCAGATCTTCCTTGTTATGAAGGAGTAATAGAACCTTAAGTTCATTCGAATTCTCGCTATTCGTACGTAATCCTAATAAATAGTTGCGATATACGTCTATTAATTCACCGCCAGAATAAGTATCTTCGCGGCTAATATCAAGAAATTGTTCGATTGTCTTTTGCTTTAGATTAGGAATGCGAAATGTCTTTTTGTAAGGATTGATTTTTTTATATATATCAATTTGGTCTATTTGATCAAAAGAATAATCTAATTGATGAAAGCGGCATTTTTTTAGTAAATAAGGGATATCAAATCCAGTGCCGTTATAATGCACTAATATTTTAAAATCTTTTAGAAATGCAAAAAAAGAAATCAATATTTCCTTTTCACTTGTATAGTCATTTGCGAACCATTGAATTAAGTTCCAATGGTCTTCTCTGTAATAAAGGCATCCAATTAAATATAAAGCTGTTGTTTCTGGTGAAAAACCAGTTGTCTCTATATCAAAGAATATGGTATCATTTAAGTTGTAACCATTAAAATGATAATCTAGAGTTACATCAATTTTATCTTCAATTACTAACATAATAACCTCGTTTCTAATATGTTTCAATTGGGTTAGTGTATTAAATATAGAATGGTTTACTTTATCTTATCATAAAATTAAAAAAATAGATATATACTTACTAATTTTAACTTTAATTGAGTGAGTTGATTATTATATATTAGTGCGCGAGCTTTGTTTGTGTGCATCCGCTGTAGGGCGTAAAATTCCCATGCATATTCGTAGTAGCGTCAAGAAACCAGCATGGGTATTTGACATCTGAATTGATATGATATAAGATAGAATATCAATTTAAAGTCTATTTTAATAGAATTATGGGATGAAATGCCATTTAAAATAAAAAATAAGAATAGGAGAATGGTATGTGGGAGATAAAAATTTTTGGATTTGAATTTTTTTATATATTTTATAATTTCATTTTTTATAGTTTCTTTGGTTGGATCTATGAATCGACTTTAGTGTCGGTTCGCAATAAGAAGTTTATTAATCGCGGATTTATGAATGGTCCTGTGATCCCAATCTATGGTGTTGGTGCAACCGTTGTCTATGTTGTATTTTTACCATTAAGAGATAATATAGCAATTATCTTTTTCGGAGGTCTAATTCTGGCTACTGTAATTGAATACATTACTTCCTATGCTATGGAGAAAATATTTCATGCAAAATGGTGGGATTATAGCTATTTGAAATATAACATTAAAGGTCGTGTTTGTTTACGAGTTTCTTTATTTTGGGGAGTACTATCTGTAGCAATGACTTATTTTATGCAACCTATTATTTCCGAAATAATAAAAAGGATTCCAAAGAATTATGGGGAGAATATCGGGTATGCTATCTTTGGTTTGTTTTTTCTTGATTTTGCAATTACATTTATTAGTACATTAAAACTAGATCGTAGAATTGCAGATATTCAAAAATTACGCCAGGAGTTAACGGAATATATTGAGAATACTAGAATTTATGAAACAAAAGAAGAGATTAGAATACGATTTGAGAATTTTAGAATTACTGAAATGATTGACAATATTAAGTTAAAACTTGAGAATGAAATCATGAAGCATAAGGATAACACATCCTCAATGGATAGTTATGATTTTATGGCTAGAAAAATTGAAACGGAAACGAAAATTAGAGAAATTTTAGGTAAATATCAAAAGAAAAGAGATTTTCATATCATACATAAACGACTTTTAAGGGCATTCCCTGGACTAAAGATAAAAGGTCGTGAACTTGCATTAAAAGATTTTAAAGATAAAATGCACCAGGAGAATAATATGAGGAATATTGAAGAAGAGCCAGGTGGGAGTGATTTTAATGAGTGATGATAAGTTAGATATTTTTAAGGATGATATAAAGGGTAAGATAAAAACAAATCTGAGTGGATTCTTTCGCGCATGGTTGGTTAGTCTGCTTGTAATCCTACAATTTTTGGGTATTCTATTTATAAGCTTGTGGTTACAAAGTTATACCGTATATGTTTATTTCTTCCTTGAATTAATGAGTATTATTATCATAGTTGTTTTAGTAAATGATACAAGAAGTGCTTCTTACAAAATGGCATGGATCTGTATTGCTCTTGTACTTCCTATTACAGGCCAGATTATGTATGCTTTATGGGGAAGAGCTGATTCGAAGAAGAAGATTGAGAAAAATGTATTAGTGAAGATTCAACATGGTGTAAACTATTTAAAACAGGATGAGAGTATTTTAGAAGAATTGGAAGATACGTATCCAAGAAATAAAAGAATGGTCAATTATTTGATATCAGAAAATTATCCGGTATATAAAAATAATCAATTGAATTATTATCCAATGGGTGAGAATGTATTTGAAGCCATATTCAAGGATTTAAGTGAAGCAAAAGATTTTATTTTAATAGATTTTTTTATTGTAGCAGAAGGCGTATTATGGGATAAAATGCATGAAATTCTATTGGATCGTATAAAAAATGGTGTGAAGGTAATGTTCTTATATGATGATTTTGGAGCGATGCTTCGAACACCAAAACACTTTAAGAGAATGCTAGAAGCAGAAGGTTTTCAAGTACGTGTATTTAATCCAATTCATAAATATACGGATAAACTATATATGAATTATCGAAGTCATCAAAAAATTATTGTTATCGATGGAAATATTGGATATACTGGAGGTATGAACCTTGCAGATGAGTATGTAAATATCATAAATCGTTTTGGTAAGTGGAAAGATAACGCAGTTCGAGTAATAGGGGATGCAGTTTGGGGCCTTACTGTTACCTTCTTACAGATGTGGGAAGTATGTGAAGATGGTGAATTTTTAGATTATGAACCTTTCCGCCCTACAATGAAGTTTGAAGAAAGTGATGTCTATTGTAGTACTATATCTGATGGACCAGCGAATAACCCCAATAACCCAATTGAAAGTATCTATAAACAGATGATACAATATTCTGAGAGATATCTTTATATTACAACACCTTATCTTATTATTGAAGATGATATGAAAGATGCCTTAAAGATTGCAGCGAAAAGCGGAATTGATGTTCGCATTATTACTCCAAATATACCGGATAAGAAGAATGTTAAGATGCTTACGAATTATAACTATGGCGAACTATTAAAATATGGTGTGAAAATATATGAATATACACCAGGATTTATCCATGCAAAAACAATTATCAATGAAAGTTGTGGAATCGTAGGAACCATTAATATGGATTATCGTAGCTTTTATTTACACTATGAATGTGGATTATGGATGAGTAATCCTGAGATTATTCAAACAATCAAGGAAGATTTGTTAAAGACAATGCAAGAAAGTAATGAAATAACATATGAAGAATGGAAAAATCGCCCGGTTACTTTAAAAATCTATCAATTATTTTTAAATATGTTTTCTACTTTAATGTAGAAAAAGATATAAAGCTGGAATAGAGACCAGCTTTTACTTTGTGTAGAATAATATGAAGATGCGGGTATTAATGAAAGAAAGGCATGGGTGTAAGATGATACGTGAATTATTTGATAAGATTATAAATAGAGAAGATACGAGAAAAAATCTAATTGAACTGAAACAATTATTAAAAGAAGAAAATAATAAGAGGGCATTTCTATATTATGCGGGCTCGGAACTACATCTATTATGCGATTTACTCAAAGAAGAGGATGCGAAGATTCGTAAAAATGCAGCGTTAATCATGGGAGAGATAGGACAAGATTCTTTTCTTGAATTACTAATGGATGCTTATGAATCAGAAGAACAATTATTTGTTAAAAGTTCATATTTAACAGCAATCAGCAAACTTGATTTTAAAAAATATAATACGAAGTTAAAAACATACTTAAATGATTTGACGAACAAGGAATGGCCTTTAGAAAGTAGAAAGCATGTGGATGAAGAGATAAGAATCTTAACGAGCATGATGCTTGAACTTGAAAAACCAAAATTCCACAAATTTGTTGGATATGATAAAACAATGGATGTAGTCCTCTTAACAAATCGAAATCATAAAGATATTACTCTTAAGCAATTAGAAGAAGTAAATAAGAAAGAGTTTAATGCAGGTGTTATCGTTCGTTCAACTGACCTAAATAAGATACTTAAGATACGTACATTCACAGAAATGTTATTTCTAATTAAGGGCATGAATAGCTTGAATGACAAGCCAACATCCATTGCTGAGACTATTAGTAAAAGTAATCTATTGACTTTTTTAAAGCAAGTTCATGAAGGAGATTCTCCCTTCTATTTCCGTATAGAATTAAAAAGTAAGATGGAATTAGATAAAAAGAGTGCCTTTACAAAAAAGATTGCTAGTGAATTAGAACGATTAACAAAACGTGAACTTATTAATTCTACTTCAAATTATGAGATAGAGATACGATTAATTGCTAATAAAGATGGCGGATACAATACGCTATTAAAATTATTTACCCTAAAAGATACCCGTTTTTCCTATCGCAAGAATTCTATTGCTAATAGTATTCATCCTGTGAATGCTGCACTTTGTGCTAATTTGGCTAAAGCTTATCTAGAGGAAGAAGCACAAGTTTTAGACCCATTTTGCGGAGTGGGAACTATGCTCATTGAACGTAATAAGTTAGCCCCAGCCAATCCAATGTATGGTATCGATATCTATGGTGATGCAATCGATATGGCGAGAGAGAATGCATCATTAGATAAAACTATCATCAATTATATCAATCGAGATTTCTTTGATTTTAAACATGAATATTTATTTGATGAGATTATAACAAATATGCCAAATGCCAAAGGACGAAAAGATGACGACGATATAAAGAAGTTATATCATAGTTTTTTTAATAAAATTCCAGAAATTCTAAAGGAAAATGGTATAATTCTCTTACATGTTAAGGATGAATCAATGGTTCAGAAAGAACTAAAAAATTGCAGGTTTAAATTAGAAAAGAAATGGGAATTGTCGAAAAAAGAAGAGACTTATTTTTATGTAATTCGATACATCGGATAGAGTTTTTGTTAGGGGGATAAAGCTTTTCTTAGTAAACTAAAACATGGCTTTTGCCTCCCTAACCAACCCTTTAATTAAAAGACTGTATTTATTCTTTAATGTCGATGGCATTAACAGGACAGGAGTCTCTACCTTCCTTAGCTCCTTCTTCTGCGTTAGAAGGAATTTCGTCAACGATTGTTTCTGATTTGCCATCATCGTTCATTTGGTATACCTCAGGGCATACATTTACACATAATTCACAACCAATACAAGTATCTTGATCAACAACTGCTTTCATAATCAATACCATTACATAACCATCCTTACCAGATGTGTTACAGCCACATAATATAATTTAATGAATTTAGGTTGAAAGATTCGATATGTGGCATCCTTTCTTTTTGTTATTTTCTTTCAGCCTTAAAATTTTGGTATAATATTACCTTTTTGTCACAAATTTATTATATACACAATTAATTTATATATACAATAATATTGAAAATAATGTGTACAAAAAGATCACAGTAAGGGGGAGATATATCTATGATGTATACAAATGTTTGTAAACACTGTAAAAAAGTATTTAAATCTAAAATATTGATTTTTTCCTGTAAGGATTGTATTAAGTTAGATGCGAATCATTTTGATGCCATTGAACTATATTTAAAGATGTATCCGAACAGTAATGCCTTGCAGATATCAGATGAACTAGGAATCACAGCTTATGAAGTATTACAGTATGTTAAAGAGGGAAGACTTAAAGAATCAAGAGGAACGTTTGAACAATTATAAGACAGTAATCGAACATTTGTTTACAAAACCTTGATTTTTCATAAAAGCTAGGGTATAATTACAAAAAAGTGTTCGAGGAGTATTTGGATGATATCGTATATTAAAGGTGAATTAGCAGAGATTAGTGACGAATTAATTGTTGTGGAATCAAACAGTATGGGATACGAGATTCGTGTTCCTATGTCTGTTGTGAATCAGCTCCCAAGCGTTGGGGATGATGTAAAAATCTATACATATCTATATGTGAGAGAAGATGCTCTTAATCTATATGGATTTTTAACAAGAGATGATTTGAATGTGTTTAAATTACTTATAACTGTAAATGGAATAGGACCAAAAGGTGCACTTGGTATCTTATCGACGATTTCACCTGATGACTTAAGATTTGCAGTATTATCCGATGATGTGAAGGCAATCTCAAAGGCACCAGGAATTGGGACAAAGACTGCTGGTAAATTGATATTAGAGTTGAAGGATAAATTGAAATTAGAAGATGCATTTGAGAAAAAATTAGAGAATAGTCTAGGCGCTTCTGTTGGTGAGAATACTACTACAGATTCGAAAAATGAAGCAATTCAAGCATTAGTAGCGTTAGGATATTCGAACACTGAGGCTTTAAAGGCAGTAAGGCAGGTTACGATAACAAGTGACATGAGTGTAGAGGATATCTTAAAGCAGAGCTTAAAGAAAATATCATTATTTTAGAAGAAAGTAAGAGTTAAAGTCATACCGAATAAAATGAATGATATGAAAGGCAAGATGATAGATGGGGAAACGTATAATAACCACTGAATTAATGGAAGAAGATTATAAGATTGAAAATAGTCTTAGACCAAAATTATTAAAAGATTATATTGGACAGAAAAAAGCAAAGGATAACCTTAAGGTCTATATTGAGGCTGCAAAGGCTAGAAAAGAATCCTTAGATCATGTATTATTCTATGGACCACCAGGACTTGGTAAGACTACATTAGCAGGTATCATTGCAAATGAAATGGATGTGAATATTAAGATTACTTCTGGACCAGCAATTGAAAAGCCAGGAGAGATGGCAGCTATTCTTAATAATCTTCAAGAGGGTGATTTACTTTTTGTGGATGAGATTCATCGATTGAATCGACAAGTTGAAGAAGTATTATATCCTGCTATGGAAGATTATGCGATTGATATTGTAATTGGAAAAGGGGCATCTGCTAGGTCTATTCGATTGGATTTGCCAAAATTTACTCTAGTTGGGGCTACAACAAGGGCTGGAATGTTAACAGCTCCATTAAGGGACCGTTTTGGAGTGGTTTCACGACTCGAGTTCTATACGGTTGAAGAATTGACAGATATTATTACAAGGTCAGCAAAAGTATTCAATGTTGAGATTGATAGTAAAGGCGCAAAGGAACTTGCTAGAAGATCTAGAGGAACACCTAGACTTGCCAATCGTTTATTAAAGCGTGTACGTGATTTTGCAGAGGTAAAATACGATGGTAATATTACAGAAGAAGTTGCTAACTTTGCATTAGATTTACTAGAAGTTGATAAATTAGGACTTGATAATATTGATCGAGAGATTCTACTTACTATGATTAATAAATTCGCAGGAGGACCAGTTGGATTAGATACCATAGCAGCTGCAATTGGAGAAGACTCTGGTACCATCGAAGACGTATATGAGCCTTATTTAATACAGAATGGCCTTATTAATCGAACTCCAAGGGGTAGGGTGGCAACGGATATCGCATATAAACATTTTGGACTAAATCGTGTAGAATCTGACTTATAGTGAGTACATTGTCGAAAATTCTTTTTAAAATCTATTGTTTTTCTTGCCTTTTTGTTTATAATATTAATTAAAGATTAGAGTCTGAATTGACATAGGCTTTAGTTGAATGGATATAATAAAGAATTAGAGAATAGTTGATATAATTAGAAATAGAACTGTAAGTCTGTTGTGTCTTGCAGTGAATCCTTTTTAAGAATCCTACAAAAGTCACAAGGGGCGAGAAGATGAATACAATGAATAATGTTGAGGTTATCATTAATAACAAAAGATATACCTTATCTGGTTATGAAAGCGGCGAATATTTACAGAGAGTAGCATCTTACATAAATGGTAAACATCAAGAATTCAGACAAAAAGATTCTTATAATCGATTAGATGTCGAACTTAAGAATATTTTACTAGAGATTAATATCGCAGATGATTATTTTAAAGCGAAGAAAGAAATCAAGGATTTAGAAGAAGATAGTGATATGAAGAGTAATGAGATCTTCAATATTAAGCATGAAATGATTGCAGCCGAGACCAAATTAAGTGCTGCTTTAAAAGAGCTTGAGGCTTTAAAAACGGAATATAACGACGCACAAAAGAAGATTGTTAAATTAGAAACAGAGCTTGAAGATTATAACAAACATCAACAAGAATAATGTAAATGGCTGTCATATTAGTTTGACAGCCATTCATAAATTTTAGCATATTTATGTTTACAGATAGATAGGAGTTTTATTTTAAATGATTAAAAAGATAGAAATACTTGCTCCAGCAGGATCTTCTGAAAGTTTGAAAGCTGCTGTGAATGCTGGTTGCGATGCGGTGTATATTGGTGGTAATAAATTTGGTGCAAGAGCTTATGCCAATAATCTAAGTGAAGAAGAATTACTTGAAGCGATTGATTATGTTCATATTCATGGAAAATCCCTTTATTTAACAGTGAATACCGTATTAAAAAATCCAGAATTAGAAAATGAATTATATGAGTATATTAAAAAATATTATGAACAAGGATTAGATGCAGTAATTGTACAAGATCTAGGTGTACTGCATTTTATTCATAAGAATTTCCCAGACTTACCAATCCACGCCAGTACGCAGATGACTCTAACTACGGCAGAAGGTGTGAAAGCTTTTGAAGGCATGGGAGTTACTAGGCTTGTAACATCAAGAGAGCTATCAAGTGATGAGATTCAAGAGATAAGAGAACATACGAATCTTGAAATTGAATCCTTTGTGCATGGAGCGTTATGTTATTGCTATTCGGGTCAGTGTTATATGAGTAGTATGCTTGGGGGACGTAGTGGCAACCGAGGAAGATGTGCTCAGACTTGTCGTATGCCTTATCGAGTGTTTGAAAAAGGAAAGTCAGTAAGAGGTGAAGAAGATAAATATATATTAAGTCCAAAAGATATCATGACTTTATCATTAATACCAGATCTTATAGGAGCAGGGATTGATTCCTTTAAAATAGAAGGACGAATGAAAAGACCTGAGTATACTGCATTGGTGACTAGTATCTATCGTAAATATGTCGACCTTTATTTAGATATGGGAAGAGATAAATATCTCGATTATACAAAGAAACACCAAAAAGAGCTAGATGAAGATATCAAGAAGCTAATGGATCTATACAATAGAGGAGGATTCTCCTCTGGCTATTATAAGACCCATAATGGTAAGAATATGATGTCGATGCAAAGACCGAACCACAGTGGTGTTCTGGTTGGTGAAATAAGCCAAGTTAAAGGTAATCGTGCGGAGATTATTCTGAAAGAAGAAGTAAATAGTCAGGATCTTTTGGATATCCGTATGAATGAAGAAAGTATCTATGAGTTCACATTAAAAAATGGAGCCATGAAAGGAGATAAGATTGAAACTAATTTTAAATCCACTGCTCCAGTCAAAAAAGGCTATGCTGTATATCGAACGAAGAATGATAGACTACTTAATGAATTAAAAGAAAAATACCTTGATCATGATGTTAAACAAGGAATATGTGGTAAGTTTATAGCGAAAATTGGTGAGAAGATGGAATTAAGTCTTACTCATCAAGATATCGAGATTAAAGTAAAGAGTGATATCGTTGAAGAGGCTAAGAATCAACCAACTAAAAGAGAAAAGATAGAAAATCAATTGAATAAAATGAATACCACTTCATTTTATTTTGCTCACTTAGATATAATTTTGGACGAGAATATATTCATACCTGCTGTGAAAATAAATGAGTTAAGAAGAGAGGCAGTTTCTGCGTTAACGAATCAGATATTATCAAAGTATCGTAGAGTGTTAAGCAAGAAGAATAATGAAACTGAAAGTAATGATGGTGATTCAATTGCTTCATCCCATACACTAACTCAGAGTGGGCAAGAAAAGTGTAGTAATAATAAATCGAAAATAGTAGTTCATCTAAATAATAGAATTCAATTAGAGGAAGTATTACAAAGACGTGAAGTTGATGTTATATACTACGGGACGAATGATACTCTTTTAAAGGACATTCTACCGATTGCAAGAAAAGTAAATGAAGTAGGAAAGCAGTTTTATCTCGTATTGCCACATATTTTTAGAAAAGAAACTTACGAGAGATATCTTTCAAACATTGAGATTTTAAGAGATCCATTAATTCAAGGTTATGTTATAAAGAATCTAGAAGAATATACCTTTGTGACAGAGGTAGTAGAACATCAAAGATTCCAAAAAGAGATTATCCTTGATTACAATATTCATACGATGAATAATAGTGCAAAAGAATTCTGGATAGAGAAAGCAGTAAATCATTTTACAAGCTCAATCGAATTGAATTATAAAGAATTAAAAGAGCTTGGATGTGAAGATTCTGATCTGATTGTATATGGACATTTACCGTTAATGGTGTCTGCTCAATGTGTTCTTAAGAATACAAAAGGATGCATTAAAGTGAAAAATAAGATACAATCTATAGATGATATAGAAAAGACGGATGAGTTAATTGCCTTAAGTAATGAGGTGGAACTTGTTGATCGTAAAAATAAATCGTTTTTTGCTATGAATGTATGTAATTATTGTTATAATCTTATATATAACGGTCAGCCAATCTCCTTGTTATCTAATAAAAGTGAGATCGACCGTTTAACTCCATATAGTATTCGTCTTGATTTTACATTTGAAACTAGAAAACAAGTGAAAGATACTTTGGATGAATTTATTCGTGTATTTGCGTACAACCATCCAATGGAGGATGATGTAAAAGATTACACGAGAGGACATTTTAAAAGAGGAATAGAGTAGGTGATTAATTGGAAAATTTAATCGTTGAATTATCAAAATATATTATTATAATATTAGTAACAATATACACTCTATATTGTTTTACTGCATTTCGCGGGAATGATAAGAAGAGAAAGAATCGAGTATTTCGAGCTCAATCATTAATCATGTATTTTATACATTTTATCTGTTACATGCTTATTTTTATGGATTCGAATAATATAAAAGTACTCATTTTGTATTTAGTAGAGGTTGTGTTCTTTATTGGTGCACATTTATTATATCGCGTCATTTATCGGAATTTATCAAGATTAGTCTTTAACAACATGCTTATGTTATTGATGTTTAGCTTTGTCATGTTGACGAGATTATCCTTTGATCAAGCAGTAAAACAATTTACTTATGCAGCAGTTTCGATGGGTATTTGTTTATTCATACCAATGATAATCGATCGTTTTCGATTCCTTGACAAATTTGGTTGGATATACGGAGGAACTGGGCTATTATTATTAGTGATTGTTAAAAAGTTTGGTACCATGAATTACGGTGCCACGAACTGGATTAAGATTGGAAGTATCGCAATACAGCCATCTGAGTTTGTAAAGATCCTTTTTGTTTTCGCTATCGCTGCATTGCTGTCAAAGAGTATAGAATTTAAAGATATAATTAAAGTAACTATACTTGCAGCTGCGCATGTACTAGTATTGGTACTGGAAAGAGATTTAGGAGGAGCACTCATCTTCTTTGTTACTTATCTGGTTATGCTCTTTGTTGCAACTGCAAATCCGTTTTATTTTATTGGTGGGCTACTTAGTGGTTCTTTTGCATCTGTTGTAGCATATCGATTGTTTAATCATGTAAGAGTTCGTGTAATGGCATGGAAGAACCCTTGGAAATTAATTGATAATCAAGGATATCAGGTAACCCAATCCTTATTTGCTATTGGAACTGGCGGATGGTTTGGAATGGGACTTGGAAGAGGACTTCCTGGTGATATTCCAGTTGTTGAAAGTGACTTTATTTTCTCAGCTATTTCAGAAGAATTAGGAGGAATAACAGCACTTTGCATTATACTAATATGTATTAGTTGCTATATTATGTTCGTTAATATTGCTATGAAGATTAAAAAAAGGTTCTATAAGTACGTAGCATTAGGGCTTGGTACCATCTATGTATTTCAAGTGTTTTTAACAATTGGTGGTGTAACAAAGTTTATCCCATCAACAGGAGTTACCTTACCTTTAATAAGTGCTGGTGGTAGTTCTATTTTAAGTACAATAATCATTTTTGGAATCATACAAGGACTATACGTTCATAATCAAAATGAAGATGTAAAAAATGTGAGAGATTAGTGTGTCGTCAAAGACGACAGATGGGAGCTAGTGTAAGCTGGGAGCTAAAATGAAAGATTTAGATGAGAAGAAAATAAGGAAAAGAAAAAAAGAACAAAAACTTAATAGAGAAGAAAAATCTAATAGAGAAGATAAAAAGATGCGTAAAGCTGATAATCTTGAAGAAGGAAAAGAAAAGAAAAAGAGGAGTACCAATCGCGAGATTATTATGACTACTTATATATTTATAGGATTATTCGTAGGCTTGATTGCTTATTTTTCTTACTTTTTGATTGTAGAGAGTAGCGATGTCATTAATAATACCTATAATAAAAGACAGGATTTATTGGCAACAAGAGTAGTGAGAGGTAAAATTCTAAGCAATAATTATGAAGTGCTTGCAGAAACGAAAGAGAACGAAGATGGCTCTAGTAAAAGAATATATCCTTATAAAGACCTATTTGCACATATTGTAGGACGCAATTCAAATGGAAAGACTGGGATTGAATCTTTAGAGAATTTTAAATTATTAACATCGAACATAAATCCTATTAGTAAAGTAATGAATGAATTAGCGGGAGAAAAAAGTATCGGAGACAATATTGTAACTACATTAGATCTGAATTTACAAAAGGTAGCTTATAATGCCTTGGGTAATCACAAGGGTGCAGTAGTTGTAATGGATCCAAGTACTGGTAAGATCTTAGCTATGGTTTCAAAACCGGATTATGATCCGAATACCATTTCTGTTAATTGGAATACCTTGGTGGAAGATTCGGAAAATGATTCGGCACTAATTAATCGTGCAACGCAGGGGTTATACCCACCTGGCTCAATTTTTAAGATAATTACAACATTGGAATACCTTAGAGAGAATCCGAAAAATTATTTAAAATACAGATACAATTGTGTGGGAAAGGATAACTTTAATGGTATGGAGATTAATTGTTACAATAGTGAAAGACATGGGGAAGAGGATTTGCTTTCATCTTTTGCCAATTCATGTAATACTTCTTACGCTACTATTGGTAATAAGCTGAATTTGAGCAAGTATCGTAGGCTATGTGAACAATTTTTATTTAATTCTTCCTTACCTACCAAGTTAGAATATCGAAAAAGTAGCTTTGTCTTAGATGAAGATTCATCCGTTCAAGAAGTAGCACAAACTGCAATAGGTCAAGGAAAGACACAAATTAGTCCATTCCATGCAGCATTAATAGTATCAGCTATTGCAAATAGTGGAACATTAATGCAGCCTTATGTAGTTGACCATATTGAGAACTATAATGGTGATATGGTGAAAAAATATTTACCATCTACTTACGACTCGCTTATATCTGCCAATGAAGCAAAGGTTATTACAAGATTTATGAAGGAAGTAGTAAATAGTGGTACAGCAGAAGCATTGAAAAATAATAAATACAGTGTTGCAGGTAAAACAGGCTCTGCAGATCATAACTCAAACTTACCAGCACATGCATGGTTTGTTGGATTTGCTTCAAAGGGCAAGAAAAAGGTAGCAGTTAGTGTAATTGTTGAAAGCGTCGGTACGGGTAGCACTTATGCTGTACCAATTGCTAAAAAGTTGTTTGATAATTATTTTGATTAAAAAAGTTACATTTCACCCTCATGGCTGAATTGTAACTCAAATAATTCTTAACTTTCGACATTGGACTGACATATTTACCATACTTTTCATAATTTATTCTTAATTAATAATAAAAGTTTTACAAGTTAGAAGTTAAATTTTTGTTGAAAATATATAAAAAAAGATGTATACTAAGGAAAAGATAAGACGTCACACCAAAGTACAGGAGGAATTGCGATGATAGAAGCAACGAGCTGTGGCGGTGTGGTTATATTCAGAGGAAAGATTTTACTACTGTATAAGAATTATAAGAATAAATATGAAGGTTGGGTGTTACCGAAAGGTACAGTTGAAGAAGGCGAAGAGTACAAGGAAACTGCAATTCGTGAAGTAAAAGAAGAAACTGGTGTTGATACTTCGATAATCAAGTATATCGGTAAAAGTCAATATACATTTAACACACCCCAAGATACAGTAATAAAGGATGTTCATTGGTACTTAATGATGTCTGATAGTTATTATAGTAAACCACAACGTGAAGAGTATTTTATGGATTCTGGGTATTATAAATTTCATGAAGCATATCATATGTTAAAATTTTCGAATGAAAAGCAGATTTTAGAACGTGCATACAATGAATATGTTGATTTGAAAAAGAGTAACCTCTGGGGAAATAGAAAGTATTTCTAAGAGAAATCTATGATATATTATTAAGAATAAATTTTTCATAGAAATTTCTTGGAATCATTTTCTTTATAACAGAATATCACTGCTAAAAAAGTAGTAAGATTACCATTGAATGTAATCTTACTACTTTTTTGTATTATATAAGGATGTTGTAAATAGTAATCAAGAAGACAATACACATTGCTTGTATAATAAAAGACATTTTTAAAAATAGAGCTAAGATTTATGATAAATATAGAATTAATGGAAGATACTATCTTAATTTTGAGTAAAAATAAAGAAGAAAGTGAGTAATCTGATGTCAAAGAAGGAACTATTTAATGATGGATGGAGTTTTCAGAAAACAAAGACAGATGTGGAATTAGAAAATCTAGATCAATTTAAGGATTGGAAGAGAGTAGATTTACCGCATGATTGGTTAATCTATGATGCAAATAATTTATATGAAACAAGTAAAGGATGGTACCACAAAGAATATTACATATCTTCGATGAATGATCAAATCTACATATTACGATTTGATGGAATCTATATGGATTCGAAAGTATATATAAATGGCATTCTTGCTGGTGAGTGGAAATATGGGTATTCCACTTTTGAATTTGATATCACAAAGTATTTACAAGACGGTAGAAATGAGATTGTAGTATCCGTAAATCATATGTCACCTAATTCACGCTGGTATTCAGGTGCTGGGATTTATCGAAATGTGTGGTTGATTAAAGTTAATCAAATCCATATTCCTAGTGATGGAGTATATTTATCTACAGAGAAATTATCTCAGGGTGTAGAAAATCAATGGAAAATGGTTGTCGATACAGAAGTAGCTTTTAAAAATGATATACAGATCATGAAAGATAATCTAGTGATAAAACATATGATTATCGATCAAAGTAAGCAGGTAGTTATAGAATCAGAAAACAATGGAATTATAAATAATAAGGAAGATAATTGTTTTGTAAATTCTCAAATAATAAAGTTAGAGAATCCAACACTTTGGAGTCTTGATAATCCGTATTTATATACACTAAGAACAGAACTCCTATTAGAAGGTCAACTTCTTGATTGTAAAGAAGAGAGATTTGGATTCCGTACGATACGCTTTGATAGTGAGGAAGGTTTTTTCTTAAATAATAAGCGTGTGAAGATTAATGGAGTATGTATGCATCACGATTTGGGTTCGTTAGGTTCTGCAATGAATAAGGTAGCATTACATAGACAATTAAAAATGATGAAAGACATGGGGGCAAATGCAATAAGAACTTCTCATAATATGCCTGCTACTGAGTTGATGGAATTGGCGGATGAGATGGGGATACTAATTAATTCAGAAGCTTATGATATATGGGAACGTCCTAAAACAGAATACGACAATGCAAGATTCTTTCAGGAATACTGGAGAGCTGATGTTAGATCATGGATTAAGAGAGATCGTAATCATCCAAGTGTTATTCTATGGAGTATTGGTAATGAGATTTATGATACACATGTAGACAAGAGGGGATATGAGATAACCAACCAATTAGTAAATGAAGTGAAGAAGTATGATGATAGAAGAAATGCATATGTCACATTTGGATCTAACTATATGCCATGGGAGAATACTAAGAAATGTGCAGAGCTATTGGATGTTGTAGGTTATAATTATGGAGAGAAAATCTACGAGGAAGACCACATACAATATGAGAATTGGTGCATCTATGGTAGTGAAACTGCAGCGAGAGTAAGCAGTAGAGGAATATATCATTTTCCAAAAAATACACCAATTAAAACTCACGATGATTTACAATGTTCTTCCTTAGATAATAGTAAATCAGGTCTAGGCGACAGAGATTCTCAATATTCCATCATCGCCGATCGTGATACACCTTTTAGCGCCGGACAGTTTATATGGACTGGTTTTGATTACATTGGAGAACCTTCTCCATACTTTACCAAGAATGCCTATTTTGGTCAAGTTGACACAGCTGGATTTAAGAAAGATTCTTACTATTTATATCAATCAGAATGGACGGATTATAGAACAAATCCTATTGTACATCTTCTTCCATACTGGGATTTTAATGAGGGACAATTAATTGATGTTATGACATACTCTAATGCACCGAAGACAGAATTGTTCTTGAATAATCAATCTATTGGTGTTGTTGAAGTTGATCATAAGAATGGTCAGAAGTTAAATGGAGAGTGGCAGATACCATATCAGAAAGGAACGTTAACTGCGGTTGCCTATGATGAGAATGATAATGTTATTGCAACGGATTCTGTGACTTCCTTCGGTGATGGAGTGAAAATTGTAACGAAATATGATCAATGCGAGTTAATTGCTAATGGGCAGGATTTAATCTTCTTAGAAATTACCACTGTTGATGAACAGGATGTCTTTGTTGCAAACGCAAGGAGTCGAATGGACGTTAGTGTAAGTGGAGCTGGAAGACTAGTTGGTCTTGACAATGGAGATAGTACGGATTACGACTCTTATAAAGGAACAAGTCGAAAGTTATTCAGTGGAAAATTATTAGCGATTATCGCAGCAAAATTAGAGCCAGGAGACATTACAGTTACAATATCTTCAAAAGGATTCGAAACAGTTGTAGAAACACTGAAAGCATTACCTATATTGCCATTAGAAGAAGACTTCGATAATAGATCTATGATTGGTGTCTCTGCAATCATGGAAAATATAGAGTCTGAGAAAAATGAAGAGATTCCAGTGCGTAAGATAGAATTAATATGTAAGGACAGTAGATTGTTAACAAAAGATAATCTAAATGCATCACTGCAAGCAAAGATTTATCCCGAGAATGCGTCATATCAAGAACTAACTTGGTCAGTAATTACCAATAGTGGAATAGTAACGAATATTGCAACAGTTGAGGATTATAACTTTGAAGCAGTTGTAAAAGCAATTGGTGATGGCGAGTTCAGGCTTCGTTGCTCCTGTAATAATGGGAAAGAATCCCCAGAGGTAATATCGGAGCTAGAATTTAAGGTGGAGGGGCTTGGTGAGGCAACCATCAATCCTTATGAATTTGTATCGGGTAGTTTCTATAATAAAAGTAATATGGTGCTAAATGAAGTCATATCGGGTGGTGTATCAGCAGATAAAGATCCTACTTATATTGGATTTCGTGGAGTGGACTTTAAAGAAGTTGGATCTGACGAGATTACAATTCCTATGATTCATTGGTTCCATAATGAAAGCTTGCCTGTTGAGGTATGGGAAGGTATGCCGAATGAAGAAGGCGCTGAATGCCTATTCGAAGGCATGTACCAAGCTGATTTTGTATGGCAGACTTATATTCCAAATACATTCAAACTAAAAAGAAGAATTACTGGATTGAAAACTATCTGTATAGTTGTAAAAGCAAAGGGTGTAGATGTATCCGTCAAAGGTTTTGAATTTAAAGAATATAATAAAGCTTATGAAACATTAAATGCAGTCTCTAATAATAGAATCTATGGTGATTTCTTCAAGATTGGGGAAAATACGATTGAGAGAATTGGTAACAATGTATCAATAGAATTTGATTCCATGAATTTTATTGATGGTGTGAGGAAACTAGTGGTATGTGGAAGAACACATAATAGTCAGGATTCTATTCATGTTATTTTTAGTAGTGAAGAGGGAGAAAGTAATCAAATTATAGAATTTAATTATTCTGAGGAGTATATTACAAAAGAATTCTTATTTGATAATAGTAAAGGATTGTATAAAGTGAAATTTGTATTTTTACCAGGTTGTAAATTTGATTTCAAATGGTTCCAATTTCAAGCCTAAAATTGGTGGTAGCGTATACTTTGACATTAGTGTTCTAGTGAAGGGATAATAAGATATTTAAAGCATGATGATGGATTAATTTCATTATATATGTAAATGATATATTGTGAAATATATAGAAGAATATAATGAGATGAGGCCGATTATGCTAGAAAAAATTGATCTAAATAAATCAATTGATCATAAGGAATATACAGATAAATTAGAGACATTATCAAAACAGTTATCGGTATTGCAAAGAGAGTGTCTGAGTAGACAGATACCTATTATGGTTGTGTTCGAAGGATGGGGTGCATCTGGTAAAGGTGATTTAATAAACAATCTAATTCATTCATTGGATCCTAGGGGATTTAAAGTATTTTCTATAGATATAGAAACAGAGGAAGATAAAAAAAGACCTTATCTATGCCGTTTTTGGAATAAGATACCTGCAAAGGGACAGATAGCGATTTTTGATCGAAGTTGGTATCGTAGAATATTATCTGATAGAATGGATGGCATTTCAGACAAAAAGAAAGTGCAAAATGCATATGATGAAATATTGAATTTTGAAGATATGTTAATTAAAGATGGAATGTTAATTATTAAATTCTTTCTTCATATCTCAAAGCATGAGCAAAAAAAGAGACTTCATAAACTAGAAGAGCATAAAGAAACGGCATGGCGTGTAACAAAAGCGGACTGGAAACATAATAAAAACTATGAAGAATATTTAGCTATCAACAATGAGATGCTTGAAAAGACAGATATGGCAGAAGCACCATGGAGCATAGTCGAAGCTACAGACTTACAATATGCTGAAATAAAGGTATTATCAACCGTTGTTGAGCGAATGGAAACAGAACTAACAAAGGATGTTGTAGCTTCAAGGAAAGTGGATAATTATCATAGGAAACTTGGATGGATACCAAGTGAAGAGCTTTTTCATAATAGTACTTTAGACTCTGTAGATTTATCGTTATCGATAGAAAAAGAAGAATATAGAAATAAATTAGAAGTTCTTCAAGAAAAAATAGCGATTCTACAAAATAAAGTATATCTATTACAAATTCCTATTGTAATCGTTTTTGAAGGATGGGATGCAGCTGGAAAAGGAGGAACGATTAAACGACTTACCGAATGTCTCGACCCAAGGGGGTATGAAGTGATTCCAATTGCAGCACCTAATGATATAGAAAAAGAGCATCACTATATGTGGAGATTTTATAATAAACTACCGAAAGCTTCTCAAATTGCCATATATGATCGAAGCTGGTATGGAAGAGTATTAGTTGAACGAGTGGAGGAACTTATACGTGACGAGGAATGGAAGAGAGCTTATAGTGAAATAAATCAATTAGAAAAGCAATTAACGAATGCTGGTACAATTGTAATGAAATTCTGGCTTCACATTGATAAAGAAGAACAAGGAAAACGGTTCAAAGAAAGACAAGAAAATCCTGAAAAACAATGGAAGATTACAGAGGAAGATTGGCGAAATAGAGCAAAGTGGGATGAATATGAAAAGGCGGTAGATGAAATGCTTATTAGAACATCTACTACCTATGCTCCCTGGACTATAGTAGAAGCAAATTCTAAGAATTATGCGAGGATTAAGCTCTTAGAAACTGTAATGAACGTTATTGAAAAATATATAGAGAATTTAAAAAAATAAAGAAAAGGTTGCCATATTGGATAAATTGGCAACCTTTTTTTAAAACTATACTTAATCAATTGAATAGAATATATTCGTTATTTAATTATTAGCATTTCTCAGGTTCATCATATTCAACACCGAAAGTATCTACAGTTACTTTTTTCATAACTTGTTTTGTTGCTGGACGGTCTGAATAATCTGTCTTAGTTTCTGCAATCTTATTTACAACATCCATTCCTTCGGTAACTTGGCCAAATGCAGCGTAAGAACCGTCAAGGTGAGGAGAATTCTTATGCATAATAAAGAATTGAGAACCTGCTGAGTTAGGCATTTGAGAACGCGCCATTGAGATTACTCCAGGAGTATGTTTTAATTGATTGTCAAATCCGTTTAATTTGAATTCACCTTTAATTGAATATCCAGGACCTCCCATACCACTTCCTTCTGGACATCCGCCTTGAAGCATGAAACCATTAATTACGCGGTGGAAGATAAGACCATCATAATAACCCTTTTTTACTAAAGAGATAAAGTTTTTTACTGTGTTAGGTGCTATATCAGGATAAAGTTCAACTTTAATAATTTCTCCTGATTCCATTTCGATTGTAACGATAGGATTTGTATTTGCCATTTTAATATTCCTTTCTAAAACTTAATTAATTACCCAAAGGCTACCATATATGGTAGCAAATTTGTACTATAATATATTAGCTAATATTTATTTCTTTGTAAACACTTTTATTCCCACAACTGCACTTTTGCTTTATAAAAACCCTCTAAATGAAGATGATTCATCTAGAGGGTTGCATAATTCTAATTTTAAATATCAGGTAAAGCTTTCTTTTCTTTGAAATGAATTACAGTCAGTACCTTGTACGTCACTTGTAACTTGATCATGTTTACCTACTTGAATTTGTTCTAATGTACAATACTTATCTTGATTTGCATTGTATCTACATTCGGTAACATTACATTTTATACTTGGATTCTTGTCCATAAAATCGCCTCCATTAAATTAATTTTCAATTACTTTTTTATTATGATTTAAACCATAGATAAATATTCATAAGATTATGAAAACTATTAAAGAAGGCGAAAAGGTTTTAATTTAATCGAATTAAGCTTTTGTTGCTAAATAATTGTTTAATTCTTCAACTAATTCATTAGGATCCATTCCATGAACTGCACAAGCATCTTCTAATGATTCCATTTGAGAAGATGGGCATCCAAGGCAGTGCATTCCTGAATTTAATAAGATTGGAACAACACCTTGATCAATTTTTAAGATTTTACCAATTACCATTTCCTTTGTTACTTGAGCCATAATTAGTTCTCCTTTCATGATAGATATTCTTGATATTAAAATATCATGATATTTTGTAAAACTTGATACAAAGATACCATTTTTTAGATTATAACACATTGGAAAATAAAATGTTGTAGCTACAGATACAAAAGGTTAAAATATTCGTATGCTTTGACATGATTTTTATTGACCTAGTTATATTCTTTTGTAATAGAAAGCCGATTCAAACATAAACTATTAGTAGATTTTAAATAAAGGTAAGATAAGGAATGAATCGATTTGAAAAAATAAAAAATGCTGTAATGTGTGAGCTGATTTTAGTATTATCTATATTAATCATTTTTACATATCAAAATATTGGAAATGATTCTCAAAGTAATTCCAAACATAGTTCTAAGGAAAAGAAAGTTGAAACCATGGCTGTACAAATAAATTCGAAACAAAATACAAATGATATTGAAGATAATGATGAAACAACAGATTTATTAACTGTGGAGCTAAATCAGATTTTAAAAAATAAATCACTGAAAGAAAGTGGAGAAGCGAATAACCAGAACAAATCGGATTCTGAGGATGATAAAGATAAGAAAGAAGAAAAATCATATATAAAATGGGTAGAATTCAATGTGAATTGTGCGGCATTAGAAGATGCCTATAATTATGACGTTCAATCTGTAATAAATAACGAAGACGTAAGACTTAATTGGATTGAATTATTAGCATACTTAGGAGCGAGGAATGGTGGTAATTTCTCAAAATATAAGAAAAAAGATATGGAAACACTCGTTGATAAATTAAAAAGTAAGGAAGTTGATATGAGTAGTTTAACGAAAGATATGAAATATTATAATTATTATTACGAGGCATATTCAGCAGTTCTTAGTGGGCTGGTAGGTGAGTATGAAGTTGAGACTACTGATGAAAATAATGCAGAGCAAAAACTGTGGGTAAAAAAATATGGTTTAAAAGCCTTTTCACCAATTGCAAAATTTTATGATTACAATGATTATGATGATTTTGGAGTTTCTAGATCTTATGGATATAAAAGAAATCATTTAGGGCATGACATGATGGGGCAAGTTGGAACACCAATTGTTGCAGTTGAATCAGGTTATGTAGAAGCCCTAGGATGGAATCAGTACGGTGGTTGGAGGATAGGAATACGAAGCTTTGATAAAAAGAGATATTATTACTATGCTCACTTAAGAAAGAATTTCCCTTATAATAAATCACTAACTGTTGGAAGTGTTGTTCAAGCAGGAGATGTTATTGGATATTTGGGTAGAACTGGTTATAGTAGAAAAGAGAATACCAATAACATTGATACATCGCATCTTCATTTTGGTCTGCAATTAATATTTGATGAGTCACAAAAAGAAGGAATTAATGAAATATGGGTTGATTGCTATAGCTTAACTAAATTTCTATATCGAAATCGATGTGAGACGAAAAAGGATTTAGAGACAAAAGAGTATTTTAGAGTATATCAGTTTAAGGATCCAGCTGCGGAAAAATATTTGGAGCAAATTAAGAATGCTAATAACTAACTTGATACTAATTCATATATGGTGATGTAGTGAAAATACTACATCACCATTTTTGATTAAATTCAACAAAAAAAGTAATTCGTTATATTAATAACATAGTCATTTTAATAACGATATAAAAAGTTTATTTAATGAATAAATAAAAGATTGACAATAAATGGAAGTTATGTTAACATAATATTGTGAAATAAATACAAACAGTGCGGTTTACATCTAGTAATCATATTATGAGGCATAAGTCAAAGAGTTACGATATAGGGGAGACTATCAGTTAACTCTTTTTTCAATTGGGAAACAATTCAGTAGAAGGTATAAGAAAGGAGGACACGCTTGGGGTGATACGGGCTGAATTGAGGGATTGAAGAAAAGGCTAATTGTTAGATAATAAAGGGAGGTTATTAGTATGTTAAGTAAAAGCTTTAGAAGTAAGGTTGCATTATTTGCAGCGGTTTCAATGGTATTTACTACACCATTAAAACCAATGAACACTTTTGCGGCGACTGGGGAGAATGACGCTTATGCAGCAACTGAGGTTACAGATACTTATAAAAGTAGATTTATGGAGATGTGGAATGAACTTCATGATACAAGTAATGGCTATTTTAGTAAGGAAGGTATTCCGTATCACTCAGTTGAGACCTTGATTGTAGAAGCTCCAGATTATGGACATGTTACTACAAGTGAGGCTCTAAGCTACTATATGTGGTTAGAAGCTATGTACGGAAAATTTACGGGGAATTTTACAAACTTTGAAAAAGCATGGGATACAACAGAGACATATATGATTCCAGGTGCTAAGGATCAGCCGAATACAAGTATGTCTAAGTATAATGCAAGTAAACCAGCTACTTATGCGCCTGAGTACGATACAATGGATGAATATCCAGCTAAATTGGATTTTAATTCTCCAGTAGGTACTGATCCAATAAGTAGTGATTTAACCTCTACTTATGGAACCAGCATGATGTATGGTATGCATTGGTTACTAGATGTTGATAACTGGTATGGCTATGGAGTGAGAGAAGATGGAACTTCTGCACCATCGTTTATCAATACATTCCAAAGAGGAAGACAAGAATCTACGTGGGAAGCTATTCCACAACCTTGTTGGGATCAAATGAAGTACGGTGGTAAAAATGGATATTTAGATCTATTTACCGGAGATAAACAATACTCAGCACAATTTAAGTATACAGATGCATCAGACGCAGATGCGCGTGCTGTACAAGCTACTTATTGGGCAAATGAATGGGCCAAAGAGTATGGAGTAGATATAAGTAATGATGTAAGTAAAGCAACAAAGATGGGAGATTACTTACGTTACGCAATGTTTGACAAATACTTTAAACAAATTGGTAACTCCTCAAAAGCAGGTACTGGATATGATTCAGCACACTATCTATTATCTTGGTATTATGCTTGGGGCGGTGGAATTACAGCAGACTGGGCTTGGAAGATTGGTAGTAGTCATAATCATTTTGGATATCAGAACCCAATGGCTGCTTGGATCTTATCTGCAAATGATGAATACAAACCAGCTTCTAAAAATGGTGCATCTGATTGGGCTACAAGCTTAGATAGACAATTGGAATTCTATCAATGGCTTCAATCTAGTGAAGGAGCAATAGCAGGTGGAGCAACAAATTCCTATAATGGACGTTATGATACTGCACCAGCAGGAACTTCAACATTCTATGGTATGCCATATCAAGAACATCCTGTATATGCTGACCCAGGAAGCAATGAATGGTTTGGATGGCAGGCATGGTCTATGCAACGTGTTGCTGAATACTACTATAAGACAAATGATGCAAGAGCAAAAGCTATTCTTGATAAATGGGTAAGTTGGGTTGAATCTGTAGTTAAATTGAATGAGGATGGAACATTTGCAGTACCAAGTAATCTTAACTGGTCTGGTCAACCAGATACTTGGACAGGCTCATCAACTGGTAACACGAATCTCCATGTATCTGTTAGAGACTATGGTACTGATTTAGGTGCAACAGCATCTTTAGCAAATGCATTATTATACTATAGTAAAGCAGCTAATGATGACACTTCACGTGTTCTTGCCAAAGAATTATTAGACCGTATGTGGAATCTATACAGAGATGATAAAGGTTTATCAGCACCAGAAGCTAGAGCAGATTATAGTCGTTTCTTTGATCAAACATTAACGGTACCAAAGGGATGGACAGGTACTATGCCTAATGGAGATGTTCTTAAAGAAGGTGCTAAATTCTTAGATATTCGTACAAAATATCTACAAGATCCAGATTATACAAAAGTATTAGCTGCATATCAAAATAAAACAGCACCAGTATTCAATTACCACCGTTTCTGGGCTCAATGCGATATTGCTATTGCAAATGGATTATATTCTGTTCTATATAATACAGAAGTACAAAATAATTCTGAGATTACACCTACAACAGCTACATTCGATAAGAGTGCAGAAAAACAAGCAGATGTATCAGTTACAATGAAATTAAATAATAATACATTAACTCAAATCAAAAATGGTACGGATGTGTTAGTAGCAGGTACTGATTATACGGTAACTGATAACAACGTAGTAATTTCAAAAGATTACTTAGCAAAACAAGAGATTGGAAGCGTTCGTTTAACCTTTGATTTTAGTGAAGGTGTTGATCGTGTACTTGTTGTTACTGTAACAGATTCATCTGTGCCGGTTCTATCAGGTAATATTAAAGTTCAAATGTTTAACGGAAGTACAGCAGCTTCTACGAATGGTATAGCACCAAAATTCAAGATCTATAATACTGGTACATCCGATATTAAGCTTTCAGATGTAAAAGTACGTTACTACTATACAATCGATGGTGATCAAGGTCAGAACTTCTGGTGTGACTGGGCTAGTATTGGAAGTGGTAATGTAACAGGCGCATTCACGAAACTTGCTACAGCTAAGACATCTGCTGATTATTATTTAGAAGTTGGATTCACGAGTGCAGCAGGCAATCTTGCAGCAGGTCAATCCATTGATGTACAAGTAAGAATATCAAAAGCAGATTGGTCAAATTATACTCAGACTGGAGACTATTCTTTTGATGGTTCGAGTACTAATTATGTAGATACAAGCAAAGTAACAGGTTATATTTCCAATATTCTAGCTTGGGGTATCGAACCATAATTTAATACAGTTATAAAATTAATTTTTATTCTTCTTCCTTTTTTAGCACCGTTACTTCAAAGTGGCGGTGCGATTATAAAAGTAAAAGTCTGTAATTGAGTTACAGACATGGACACTAGTGTATTGAAAATCTCGTATAGGAGCATACGAGATTCTCAAAAGAAGTTAAAAGTTGAAAGGTGGAGTATAAATATGAAAAAGATATGGAGCATTCTATTGGTCGTAAGTATGGTTGTTTCGTTACTGCCATCCAAACTTGTAAGTGCAGCAAGTGGGGATGCAACGTTTAACTATGGGGAAGCTTTACAAAAAGCCATTATGTTCTATGAATTTCAACGTTCTGGTGATTTGCCAGATAATAAAAGGGATAACTGGAGAGCCGATTCGGGCTTAACAGATGGATCGGATGTAGGTCTTGATCTTACTGGTGGATGGTATGATGCAGGTGATCATGTGAAATTTAATTTACCAATGGCTTATACACAGACAATGCTTGCTTGGTCGGTATACGAAGACAGGGATGCATTAGAAGAAAGTGGTCAATTAAGTTATATGCTAGATGATATTAAATGGGTAAGTGATTACCTGATGAAATGTCATCCAGAACCAAATGTATTCTATTATCAAGTAGGTGATGGTGGATTAGACCACTCTTGGTGGGGACCTGCTGAGGTAATGCAGATGAAACGTCCTTCCTACAAAGTGGATTTGTCTAACCCAGGATCAGCTGTAGTTGGTGAAGCAGCAGCAGCTTTAGCTTCTGCAAGTGTCATATTTAAAGATACAGATCCAACATACGCAGCAACTTGTTTAAAGCATGCAAAAGAGTTATTTACATTTGCTGATACTACAAAAAGTGATAAAGGTTATACAGCTGCTGATGGCTATTATAATTCGTGGAGCGGATTCTACGATGAATTGTCATGGTCAGGAGTATGGCTATATATCGCTACTGGAGATAAAGCTTATTTAAATAAAGCTGAAGGTTATGTAGCAAATTGGGGAACGGAACCTCAGTCAACTACGATATCCTATAAGTGGGCTCAGAACTGGGATGATGTTCATAATGGCGCTTGCTTACTGTTAGCTGAATTAACAAATAAAGCAATCTACAAAGATGCGATAGAGATGCATCTTGATTATTGGACTACAGGATATAATGGAAATAGAGTTAACTATACTCCAAAAGGACTTGCTTGGTTAAGTGAGTGGGGATCGTTAAGATATGCTACTACGACTGCATTTTTAGCAGGAGTATATTCAGATTGGTCGGGATGTACTGCAAGTAAAGTAGATACTTATCGTAACTTTGCAAAACAACAGATTAACTATGCATTAGGAAGTACAGGTAGAAGCTTTGAAGTTGGATTCGGAACCAACTCTCCTGAACATCCACATCATCGTACAGCACATAGCTCTTGGGCAGATAGTCAAACAGTTCCAACCAATCATAGACATACCATTTATGGTGCATTAGTTGGTGGACCTGGAAAAGATGATAGCTATACAGACTCAATTGCTAATTATGTTAATAATGAGATTGCTTGCGATTACAATGCTGGATTTGTAGGTGCCTTAACTAAAATGTATAAATGGTATGGTGGAACACCAATTGCTAATTTTACAGCAATCGAAGAAAAGACGAATGATGAGTTCTTTGTAGAAGCTGGAGTAAATGCAACAGGACCTAATTTTATTGAAATTAAAGCGTTACTTAATAATCGTTCTGGATGGCCAGCAAAAGTAGGAGATAAATTATCTTTTAAATACTTTATTGATATTTCAGAAGCAGTTAAGAATGGTTATACAGCTAGTGATCTTACAATTTCTACTAACTATAACTCCGGTGCAACTGTATCTAAATTATTACCTTGGGATGAAGCTAATAATATATATTATGTTAATGTAGATTTTACTGGTACAAAGATATATCCAGGTGGACAATCTGCATATCGTAAGGAGATACAATTTAGAATTGCAGGACCAATAAGTACAAGTTTCTGGGATAATAAGAATGATTTCTCCTTTACTGATATTAGTAACGTATCAAGCGGAAACGTAGTTAAGACTACTTATATTCCAGTATATGATGCTGGAGTAAAAGTATATGGTAACGAACCTGGAACTGCTGAACCTAGTTCAACTATCTCAAAGACAACAGCTACATTTGATAAATATGCTTCGAATCAAGAAGATATTTCATTAGATATTGCATTAAATGGTAATACATTCAATGGTATTAAAAATGGTACGGTTTCTTTAGTAAAAGGTACGGATTACACAGTTACAGGTGATGTAGTAACAATTCTTAAGAGTTATTTAGAAAAACAAGAGGTAGGAACTACTCGTCTTACTTTTGACTTTAGTGGAGGAGCTGATCCAACATTAGTAGTTACTATAACAGATACAACTCCAAGTGCTTCAATTAATCCTACTACAGTAACATTTGATAAGAATCCTGAGAAACTACAAGATGTATCTATTACAGTTACTCCAAATGGTTATACCTTAGATTCAGTTAAGAATGGTACAGCAAGTCTAGTATTAGGTACAGATTATATAGTATCAGATAATACCGTAATCTTATCAAAAGATTACTTGGCTCAACAAGCTACTGGAAAACTGAACCTTAACTTCGACTTTAGTGGAGGTAATGATTCAACTTTAACTATAACGATTATTGATTCTTCCGTGGTAGTAGCTGGTAATCTAAGAGTACAAATGTTTAACGGTAATACTGCAAGCTCAACGAATGGCATTGCACCTAAGATCAAATTATACAATACTGGTACAACAGATATTAATTTATCAGATTGTAAATTACGTTATTATTACACAATCGATGGAGAAAAGGATCAGAGCTTCTGGTGTGACTGGTCTTCTACAGGAAGTGGTAATGTAACTGGTACTTTTGTTAAGATGAATACAGTGAAAGAAGGAGCTGATAATTATTTAGAGATTGGATTTACTACAGCAGCTGGAACTCTAGCAGCAGGACAATCCATTGAGATTCAAGCAAGATTCTCAAAAGCAGACTGGACGAATTATACCCAGACTGGAGATTATTCTTTTGATGGAACAAGTACTAATTATGTTGATGCAACAAAGGTAACAGCATATGTATTAGGAAGTCTTGTATGGGGAATTGAGCCATAAGGAATGTAAAAATATATAGTAAAGGAGCTAAGTATCTAAGATAATAATATTTACATAAGATTTAGAAAAGGCAACTACACGTTAATTAACATGTAGTTGCCTTTTTAAGAAAGTTGACTATAACCTGTTCATAACCTTGCCTGGCAATTTACACAAAACAGAAAAAGTGAATGCGCCTTTGAACCTGTATTAGAAGTTCTTGTTCTCAGCTCATTTTGTGTTATATACTCAAACAGACCTGTTTGAGCGAAGCGAGTTGTCTGTTTGAGTATATGCTTAACACGAAATGAACTGAGAATTAGAACTTCTTATACATGTTCAATGAAGCATGAACTTTTCTGTTTTGTGCAAATTGCCTCGACTACCTAAATAACAGGTTATAAACCGTTAATTAGAAATATTACTAGCACTTTCAATGAATTTGTTGTATAATATTGTTAATATTTACTAAGGGGAGTAGTATTTTTTAAAACTAGAAAAGAGGTAGGAAAATGGCTTTTAAAGATGGAAAAATGAAAGCGGTAACATTTAGCTATGACGATGGTATTTATCAAGACAAGAGATTAGTGGAACTTCTGAATCGTTATCAATTAAAATGTACATTTAATCTCAATTCAGGTATACAATCCGAAGAGAGTAATTGGGAAGATCACGGGATTCATATCAAACGTATGGAGAAAGATAATTTAAAAGAATTATACCAAGGTCATGAGATTGCAGTACATGGGTTAACGCATGCTTCCCTAGTAGGTCTTACCGAGGAACAGATGAATTATGAAATTGATGAAGATAAAAAGAATCTAGAGCAGTTTTTTGGACAAAAGATGGTTGGAATGGCTTATGCATATGGAACTTATAATGACGAAGTAGTTGATATGTTAAGACGAAATGGTATTCAATATGCAAGAACCGTTGAATCAACCAATAATTTTGAATTACAGTCAGATCTGCTACGTTTTAAACCAACTTGCCACCATAATGAAAAGGAACTCTTTACACTGGCAGAGAGATTTCTACAGATGGAGCCAGAAACACCACAGATATTCTATATTTGGGGACATAGCTATGAATTTGATGTAGACAATAATTGGGAAATTATTGAGGAATTCTTTAAATTGATAAGCGGTAGAGATGATATTTATTATGGAACAAATAGTGAGGTATTGTTAGCGAAGCATTAGTAACATTCTGTGAAGAGAACGCTATAAAGCTTGGCTATCACGAAGTATACCTTTGGACATTTGAGAAGAATAGTAATGCTAGAGTATTCTATGAGAAGCTTGGTTACATATATGATGGAACTGAAAATATAATAGAGCCTCTTAATGCAAAAGAGATTCGATACATTAAGAAATTGTAGCAGAAACATGTAGCAAGAGTTGAGTGAAGCGTAAAATAAGCATAGTTATTGTACGATGCAATATATAATGAATATAAACTAAACATAATAATATTTAAGTATAATAAAAAGACGAACATTAGATTATTTATAACATCTAGTAGTTCGTCTTTTTATTATTAGGAGAGCACCGCACTTTATGTATAACCTCTAGAATACGAATCCTTGGCCATATCACTTAACAAAGTACAACAACTTCAGTCGGAACAATTCGAGTCAGTCTATTTCTGGTGGTGCATGTATATACGACGACAAGATTTCGATTACCGAGATTACCGATAAACTCCTGAGCATTTGTTAATAAAATTAGTGTATCCGTACTAAGGTTCAATTGTATCGTTCTATTTTGATTCACAAGATTGCTGTTAAAAAAGTCAACGATAACATTTTCATATCTCGATTGAATTGCAATTACGATTGCGCAAAAAGCTGGTGTGAGAGAATCTTGTTGCCTAGCGGATCTAGGATCATAGAAACAATCTACACAATCACCTTCGTGAACCGTTACGTGATTCAGAAAATAAGTATTTGGAGTTACAATAAAAAGAAGTGTCCTATCGTTATTATCAGTAATTGAAAATAACAAGTTACAGCTTGTATCTCGTCTATTATTTGAAAAACGCTCTATATTTACAACTCTACCGCTAAATGAACTGAAATTTGTCATACATATCCTCGATAACATTCTTTATAAATAGCATATGCAAAACATGCAAAAAGTGGGATTACTTTTTATCAAAAATACATATTTATTTTAAAATGAAAGTAAAATTCAGTGTTTATTATAAAAGGAAAATTAGAAAGAGGAGATTCTAATTTTCCTTGCATTAAGATTTCAAATAAAATTTTTTTCTTGATAATCACTTAGTTGGATTATAACATAGTACAATGACTTGCAATGGTGTTGTCTGGGCTGGGATACTTCTTGTAGTAATATCGTAGAGTACAGCTAGATTATGATTTCCAGGACTTCCACTAAAGAGTTGATCATTAGTTAACATCACAATTGTTTCAGGTCCTATATTTAACTGCAGAGTTCGAGTTCGATTGGTCAATCGTTTATTAAAGAAATCAACAGCAATACTATAAGAATCAGATACAATTCCAATTACAACTGCCCTAAATTGAGGTGGATAAATCATTGGAGCAGGTAAACTCGTATCATAGAATGCAACTACAATATCACCAACCTGAACGGTTACATGATTGATAAAATAGGTTTCTGTGGTCACAACAAAATTGAAAATTGCACCTTCGCGGTTCACAACAGAGATTAATTTAGTACAGCCACTTTCAGCTTTAGAGCTGGTATAAAAATCTTCAATACTATTGATTCGCCCTTCGAAAGAAGTAAAAGTTGCCATATAGTATATCCTCCGATAAATTCTTTCTATATAGCATATGCAAGAATTAATATAGTGCTAATTGATTCAGTAAAACGTTCTTTCATATTACATTAAGCATTCCTTTAATTTATCCAAAGATAGAATCTTGAAGGAATTTTGATAATAATCTAAGATCTCATCATCTTTCATTCTAGCTAATTCTCTGCACATTGAAGTACGGGATACGTTTAAGAATTCTGCAAGTTCATTGCGATTTGGAACAATATGGAAAGTTAATGTATTCCTTTCCGTATACTCATTTAATAAGAAAGCAGCAATCTTTTCGCGCATTCCTTTTAAAGTAAGTAATTCTATCTTATTATTAAGGCTAAAATTCTTTTCACCTAGAATCATCATCATATTCTGAATAATCTGAACATGGAATCCACATGCATTTTTACAGCTTTTTACGATATGTTCATAAGGAATGAATAGAAGTTTTGAGTTCTCTTTTACACGAATTGTAACAGGCGAGATTCTCTTCGTAGTACATACAATTCCTTCTGCAAAGATCTGACCAGGACTTAAGAAGGCCATAATATGCCTGCTTCCAGCAGGATTCTCCTTGATAATCTCAGCAGAACCAGTCAGTAGTATACCAACGTAATTAACTGTGTTTCCAGCAAAGAATACATATTCATCGCTGCGATAGTTTTTGGTAGATGCGGCTAGACATTCTAAGAGATGAGAGAGGTCACCCTCCTTTATATTTCGAAATAGTGCGCATTTTTGTAGTAGTGGATAATATTCTTCCATAAATCCTCCTTTGTTTCATCTCCTATATATCATAGTATTAGATCATTTCAAGAATCTACTAACTATATAGACAGGAAATTGAATTACAAATTAATTGATAAAATTTATTTCTTTGTAGCTACAGCTACAGTAATATGAGCTTTATTATATTATACTTAGCCTATCAAATCAAGCACAACTAAAAAGGAGATAGATAAATGGATAACAAAATGTTTTGTTTTCAATGTCAAGAAACAGCGGGATGTGTAGGCTGTACAAGTTTTGGAGTATGTGGTAAATCACCTGAATTAGCAAAGATTCAAGATTTACTAATCTATGTAACAAAAGGCTTAAGTAATGTAACAACTACTTTAAGAGAAGAAGGTAAAAGTGTATCAAAAGAAGTAAATAACTACATTACCTTAAATCTATTTACTACAATTACAAATGCTAACTTTGATGATGAAATCTTCTATAAGAGAGTAGCAGAAACATTAGCAATTAAAAATAAATTAGTAGCAGAAGTAAGTGACCAAAGTAAACTTCATAGTGCAGCACTTTGGAATGCAGATACGAAAGAAGAATTCGATAAAAAAGCAATTACAGTTGGTGTTCTTGCAACTGAAAATGAAGATGTTAGAAGTCTTAGAGAATTAATTACTTATGGATTAAAAGGTCTATCAGCATATGTAAAACATGCAAATGAATTAGGACATGATAATGAAGAAGTTAATGCATTCATGCAAAAAGCATTAGCAAAGACATTAGATGATTCCTTAACAGCAGATGAATTAGTAGCACTTACTCTTGAAACAGGTAAAGTAGGGGTAGATGGTATGGCATTATTAGATACTGCTAATACTTCTTCATACGGTAATCCAGAGATTACAAAAGTAAATATTGGTGTAGGAAATAAACCTGGTATCCTTATTTCTGGACATGATCTTAAAGATTTAGAACAATTATTAGAGCAAACAAAAGGAACTGGAGTAGATGTTTATACACATTCAGAAATGTTACCAGCTCATTACTACCCAGAATTCAAGAAATATGATAACTTCGTAGGAAACTATGGTAATGCATGGTGGAAACAAAAAGAAGAATTCGAAAGCTTTAATGGACCTATCCTTATGACGACTAACTGTATCGTTCCACCAAAGGATACTTATAAGAATCGTTTATTTACAACAGGAACTTCTGGTATGACAGGATGTACTCATATTGAAAAAGATGAAAACGGTAAGAAAGATTTCTCTGCAATTATCGAAATGGCTAAGTCATGTCCAGCTCCTACTCAAATTGAAGAAGGAGAAATCATTGGTGGATTTGCTCATAATCAAGTATTAGCATTAGCTGATCAAGTAGTAGAAGCAGTTAAGACTGGTGCTATCAAGAAATTCTTCGTAATGGCTGGTTGTGACGGACGTCAAAAATCAAGAAGTTACTATACTGATTTTGCAGCAGCTCTTCCAAAAGATACTGTAATTCTTACAGCTGGATGTGCTAAATACAAATATAATAAGTTAGAACTTGGTGATATCAATGGTATTCCAAGAGTATTAGATGCAGGACAATGTAATGATTCTTACTCATTAGCATTAATCGCATTAAAATTACAAGAAGTATTTGGTCTAGAAGATATCAACGAATTACCAATCGCTTTCAACATCGCTTGGTATGAGCAAAAAGCGGTAATCGTTCTTCTATCTTTATTACACTTAGGTGTAAAGAACATTCACCTTGGACCAACACTTCCAGCATTCCTTTCTCCAAATGTTGTTAAAGTATTAGTAGATAACTTTGGTATCGGCGGAATTACAAATGTTGAAGATGACATGAAGATGTTCTTACAATAATTCCACATCTCCCTCTCTATGAAATGTAAAATAGAGATTAATGTAAGGAATAGTTATAAATAAATTTTGCAAGAAGCTACAAGCTTAGGTAATTTATACCTATTGCTTGTAGCTTTTAATTTATAGGAAATTTCATCGAATTTTCTATAAATTAAAAAGCACTCCGTGCAGGATGCACACAAGTGCGAAGGAAAGATGTCGCTAATGCGACCGCGCTTGGCGCGAGAGTTTGCATTGCAAACTCTTTGTTCTATTTGTATAAAGATTGTTTTGGCTGATTGAATTATCTTTGATAGTATCTAGTAAATTTAAGAAAGTAAAATTTATTAAATATAAATATCTATTAATGTATTGACAAAAGTTCTCAGTTGGTATACTATTTAACTAATTAGTTAACTAATTAAATTAGTTGAAAGAAAGGAGAATCAAAATGGCAAATGTATTTAAAGCTTTAGGGGATCCTACTCGTCGTGAAATACTAAAGTTACTGAATGAGAGGGATATGAATGCAGGAGAGATTGCAGAGCGTTTTGATATGTCTAAGCCAGCTATAACAAAGCATTTAGATATATTAAGAGAAGCAGAATTGATATCATCAGAGAAAAAAGGGCTATTTGTTATATATTCCATCAATGTTACTGTCTTGCAAGAAGCTTTAAGTAATTTTATTTCCATATTTGATAAAAAGTAATATGAGAAGAAATAATAAAGTGTTTGATCTAGTAATATGTGCTCTTTCATTTGTAATCTTGGGAATTGGCTTTTTTGCTCCAGAAAAGAAATTGAGCTTATGCATTTCTGGACTAATCGTGTATGTGCTATTAATCATGATACACATTTATGCTCCAAAGATTGCACATCTTTCAGAAGATAATCCAAAAGTAAAGACAATGAGGAGATTTAACTTTTTCCTGATGGTATTCTTGCCTCTAGCTTTTACCACTTTAAATTGGATATCGGTATCTAATATCCATTATCAGAAAAATGAGGAGTTCTTTGAATTAATCATGTGCGTGGCGTTAATTGTTGTCTTTGGAAATATAGCTCCTAAAATCCCATTCAATCGATACATGGGGTTAAGATTACCTTGGACTGTTCGTGATGAAATGACTTGGAAAGCAGCACATAAACTTCTGGGGATTATTACATTTCCAATTGCATTTATAATAGTAATTGGTAGTCTTATGGTAAGTCCAAAAGATTTCATGATTGGTGGCTTAATCGCGTGGATAGTAATACCTAGCACCTATTCATTGTATTATTATTGTAAAGAAAAAAGTAAGAGAGAAAACTATTAATATGGATGGTCAAGAAGTACTAATATACAGTATTTCTTGACCATCTTTCTGTATGCAAAATGATTTCTATTGACAGTTAGTAATAAAAGGTATATTATAATAGAACGGTGTTCTATAAAAGAACACAGTTCTATAAAAGAAAATGAAGGTGTACCAATGACTGTAAAGAATAGAAGAGAACGTGAAAAGGAAGAAATGAGAGAACTTATTCTAAGTACGGCAAGTGATCTTATTGCGATTGAAGGTCTGGAGAAGTTATCAATTAGAAAAATTGCCAGCGAAATTGAATATGCACCATCTGTTATTTATCATTATTTCAAAGATAAAGAAGAAATATTAAATATTATTATGCAAAGAGGATATAGTAAAATAACCTCAGCTGTTGGAAATGCTTTAGTGGAGCCAGATTCACCAGAAGAGAAATTGAAGAAAATTACAAGAGAATATATTGAAGTTGCACTTAGTATGCCAGATCAATTTCTTGTTGTGCAATTAAACGGATCACCAGAGGTGTTAAAGCATACAGGCTTTTTATTTCAAGGAGCATCAAAAGAAAAACCTGCTCTTGCAACATTATATGAATGTCTGAAAGAACTGTATCAGGATAAAGAGGTGGAGGAAGACACGATTGAATTAACAGCTCAGATAATTGCAGCCTCCACCTTAGGATTAATCATTAAACTAATTAAGGAAAAAGATATTAGTGACGAACAAAGAGAAAGATTAATTAATTTTTATACCAATGAAATTGTGTTAAGAGTTGTAGTATCGATAAAATAAGTATTAAGTATAAAAGTTGGTTAGGGTATCAAAGCTAAAGAAAATCTAAAATACATGAGATTAAAAATATAAGACCAATATGTATATTAAAAAGTAAAGGAAAGGTATGGTGAGTAGAATGAATACATTAATCGTTTATGCAAGCAAACATGGAACTACTAAGAAGTGTGCAGACCTATTAGCAAAGCAATTAGTTGGTAATGTAGAGTTAGTGAATCTTAATAAGGCCTATTCAATTACTACTTGGAATTATGACACGGTTATTCTTGGTGGCTCAATCTATGCGGGAAGAATTAGAAAAGAAATATCTGATTTCTGTACTAAAAATATGAAAGAACTGAAAAATGTAAGAGTTGGTTTATTTATATGTGCTATGAGTGAGGGAGAAGAAGCAGTTAAGCTGATAGAACAGAACTTTCAAGAAGAACTAAGGAATAGAGCAATTGCTAAAGAGTCATTTGGTGGTGAATTCTTAATGGAGCAGATGAATTTTCTGGAGAGATTTATTATAAAAAAGATCTCGAAAGTAACAACCAATCAATCTAATATACGAGAAGATAATATTAAGAAATTTGCTGATGAAGTGAATTCATAGTGTGCATAAAAGCTTAGGGCTACTGAATGGAGAGTAGTGTAAAGAAATACAATTTCACACGTTGATTTTAGATGTGCAAGCAAGTCACAGATATGTAGGTTAGTAGGAATAAAACATTTCACCGTATCACACCTTTGATTTGTACATCGCCAAAGGCGACAGATGGGAGCTAGTATGAAAAACGACAAAACGATAAGAAACTTAATTTTATGTATTGCATTTCTATCTATTATAGCTTCTGCAATAGGAATTTTTTCAAAAGGAGGGCCTGGTGTCAATGAGATTACATCATTCCGTGGTGAAACGATAAAACTACATGGCATTGGATTATACAAAAATGATTCTGTCTCAGTAGCTGCGCAAGGAATTGCACAGGATATTGTAACATTATTTGTTGGAGTCCCTCTGTTATTGTTAGCATTATACTTTACAGGAAAAGGATTTTTAAAGGCGAGATTATTACTTACGGGTACACTTGGATACTTTTTATATACTTATATATCTTATGTTTTTCTATGGATGTATAATCCATTGTTTATAGTATACGTAGTTCTCATGTCCACAAGTTTCTTTGCCTTTACATTGTCGATCTTAAGTATAGATATGGATAGACTAAGTACTTCTTTTGATAAAAAGTTACCAGTTAAATTTCTAGGTGGTTTTCAAATATTCTTGGCTGTAGCATTATGTATGATGTGGTTAGGAAAAATAGCACCAACGATAATGAATAATAGAGTACCAGTTGGTTTAGAACACTATACTACTTTAGTTATCCAAGGATTGGATCTAGGATTTATCGTACCAATTGCGTTCCTATCGGGAGTATTCTTAATGAAAAGAAGACCAATTGGCTATTTACTTTCATCGGTTGTTATTATGAAAGGTTTTACCATGGGTATTGCAATTACAGCGATGATAATCGGTCAGTATATAGCAGGGGTTAAGATGGGACTAGCGAGTGTTGTAATATTCTTAATCTTTAGCTTATTCGTATGTTTTTGTATGGTGATTTTATTAAAGAATATAAAGGAAGACCAAAAGATTATTCAATAGTATATTATACTTGATCAATTGGTCATAACAATATATAAATATAAAAAGAGTATCACATAATATTTCTTTTGTGATACTCTTTTTTTGCGCCTTCAATTCTATTTATTCATAGTATTAAGAAGAGATGCTTACTTTAAATCTTGAACTTAGAGATCTGATTCGTCAATTCATCAGCGCTTTTCTTCGTTTCTAATACTTTATCCATAACATCAGCAGAATTCATATTAGCCTCAGTAACTCTACTAGCTATATCGGTTGTTCCGGTAGCACTTTCATTAGCAGCAATTGCTACACCATTGATAGCGGAAGTAATATTCTCCATGGAAGCCAGTAATTCTTCTGCAGTAGCACTGAACTCAGTCACTAAATCATCAACAAATCTTGCATCATCACTATACTTATCGGCAACCTCTAGCATGTTGGCATAGTCATTATGCACATTATTTGTAATAAAGGCCAATAAATGATTCGAACTGTTTGATAAATGAGTAACAGAAGAGGTTACTTTATTGGTTACATCCTGAATCTTCATTACAGCAGATTTGGATTGTTCTGCGAGTTGTCTAATTTCATCAGCTACTACGGAGAAACCACGACCAGATTCGCCTGCTCTGGCTGCCTCGATTGCTGCATTTAAAGCTAGGAGATTGGTTTGTTCTGTGATTTCCATAATGGATTCCGTTAGTATATTAATTTGCTCAACAACTTTAGAATCATTGATTGCCTGTTCCACATCTTTTTTCGTATCATTAAATAAGTTTGAAGTATTATTTTGAGCAGTATGAATGTTTTCTTTGGTAGATTCTGCTCTAATATTAATATCTTTTGCAGCTATTGCACCTTGTTCAGATCTACTGGCAATACTTTGAATCGCATTTCTTATTTCTTCTGAGGTTAATGCCATTTGCTCGGTTGATGCAGCGCTCTCTTCGGTACATGCAGCCATTTCTTCGGTTGTTGCAGATACATTTTCTAGGTTATCTGTTAAGTTACTAATATTATGAATAACACCCTCAACTTTTTTATCAATAAGATTTGCTTCTTCTGATATGGTTGAAACTAAATTTTTTAAGGAATTCTTCATTTCTTGAATGCCATTTGCAATAATGCCTATTTCATCTTTTCTAGCTAATGATTTAGAATCGACATCAATAAGAAAATTACCTTTTGATATCTCACTAAGATATTCAGAAGATTTTTTGATAGGATTAGCAATTCGTTTTGCAATTACTGATATTATGATAAATGATACTGTGATAGAAATAATTGATAATACAATACCAAAATACCAAGTGTTTGTAATGAATTGCATTACATCGGCTTTATTTTCTACTGTTATTACAGCCCAGTTATCGGATGTGCCTGGTAAAGAGATACTGTGATAAGCACTAATAACATTTACACCATTGTTATCTTTATAGCTGGCAGAACCAGCTTTACCTTGAAGTGCTAGGGTTGTAATATGTTGAAGAGTAGACGGAACTTTGATTTTTTTCTCTATGGTTAATTGATTGCCTGCTTCATCTGTAAGAACATTGCCAGAGGAGTCTTTCTTTAGTTCTGTTTTTTTGGCAGTCTTATAGTTATATAATTCAGATATTTGCTTTGAGTCTGGATGCGCAATTACAACGCCTTCACCATCAACAATAAATGCATATTTACTACCTTTACTATATTTCTTAATCTTTTCTTGTAGGTCAGATAGTTTGATATCTGCGCCCATAACTCCAACAAAATTGTTTGAACTATCATTTATTGGCATTGCAATTGTAGTTACAGGAGTGTTACTAGAAAGTGAGTAGTATGATTTGCTAACGAAAGAAGTCTTCTCATCTTTTACTTTTTGGAACCACCAACGATTCGAACGGTCACCTAAATCACCACTGGTTTTCGCTGTTTGCATTCCACTAGGATTCTCGATATGTAGAAGATCAAAGTAGGAATTTTTTGCAATAACATTCATTAGAACTTGCTTTTGTTTTATAGGATCAAAACTAATTACTTCATTATTTAATGCTAACTGCTCCGTAATTGCATATCCTTTTTCAATAAATGTTGTAACTTGGTCGGAAAGAGATTCGGCTTGTACACGATTGTTATGATTTAACTCTTTCTCATATTTGTCTTTCATATAAATACTATTTGCCAGCATGTACACAAGGATTGGAACCACTACTAGCACAAGCGTATTTACAATTAATTTATTTTTAATTGATTTCATATTTATACATCCTCCTTGGTATAATTTAGTAATATGATTATATCATACAAAAAATGTTATTTATATTGGCAATATTGACATATTTCGACTTTAAAGGTATTATATTACTAAATTATCTATGGAGGAATGTAAAATGTCAGTACAATTATACTTCTAATTTTTTATATTTTTAAAAGAGGGCATCTCGGATGCTTTTATTTTGATACAAAAATATAAAAATTTTGGAGGATATTATGTTAAGACATTTTTTATGCGATAAGAAGGCGCTCTTTGCGTTCTTACTGATTGTTCCTTTTTCTGCAGCTGCATCAACTATATTTGCACTGTCTCTTGGACCCGTTATTAATACTGCAATACAGAGTAATACACAAGATTTATTTAAGAATTCGGTGATAGGAATCATCACTGCCTTTGTTGATATGTTATGTTTACTTTTACTTAAGAAAAGTAGAGGGTATCTTATTTATAAATTTGTTGTCAGCCTAAAGAACCAACTTTTTGAGGATATTTTAAAGAAAAATATCGCAGATTATGAGAAGGACAGGACAGCTTATTATATGACGATGTTAACAAATGATGTGGATCGTATCAGGGGATCATATGTGTTTAGTATTCTTGGATTATATGGAGTGACATGGTGCTTTCTTATTTCATTTATTACAGTGTTAAGAATTAATCCTTATATTACTATTCTTCTGATTATAATTGGAATAATGACATTAATTGTTCCTTCTTCCTTTGAGAAAAGGCTGGTTGCTAAGCAAAATAAACAATCTGAGTATTCAGAAGTATATATGAAGAAGATGAAAGATTATCTAAATGGATTTGGTGTAATTAAGAATCATGGGATGGAACATAAGATACATAAAACATATAAAGAAGTAACGGATAGGGCAGAACATGCTACTTATTGTAGTAATTATTATAGTTTTAAGATTGCGTGGATCTCGATGAATTTTTCATCAATGATGTATGTATTTACTTTAATTGTTGGTGCTTATCTAGCAATTAAGGGAAAGATGTCAGTCGGATTAATCATTTCCTTATCTCAGGTTGTTGGTGGAGTAGTAGCTCCTTTTGAAGAAGTTCCGCAGTATATTGCTGAATTGAAAGGAATGAAAGGGATTGTTCAGAAATTAAAAAGAGTCAATGTTACAAAGATACAAGATTGTCAAAGTGTAGATTCATTTGAGAAAATAGTACTTAAGAATGTTAATTTTTCATATGATAATTCCAATATGGTCTTACAAGATATTAATCTTGAGTTAAAAAGAAATAAAAAATACGCGATTGTGGGTAATAGTGGAAGTGGAAAAAGTACACTTGCCAAACTAATTGCTGGAATCTATCAAATAAAAGAAGCTGAGAATATAGACGGAATTGATGGAAACATATTCTTTAATAAGACGCCAATGGAGAATGTAAACGAACAATCCATGATAGAGTTGATCTCTTATATGAGTCAAGACACATTTTTATTTGATGAATCGGTAATGTTTAATATCGATTTACTTCAAGGACTTAAAGAAAGTCAACTGACCGAGATGCTAGGAAAAGTTCGATTGATTTGTGATGATAAAGATGCGCAATCCTTTTTATATAGTCAAGTCGGGGAAAATGGGAATTCTTTATCTGGAGGACAGAAGCAAAGGATAGGAATTGCAAGAGAACTACTCCATAAGAAACAAGTGCTTATTTTTGATGAATTTACTTCAAGTTTAGATAATATAAATGCTACAGCATTGGAAGATATGATCATGAACTTGAAGGAAACTTGTATTATGGTTACTCATAGATTAAATTCATCGATGTTAAAGAGATGTGATGAAATATTAGTGATGAATGAGGGAAAAATCGTAGAACGTGGAACATTTGAAACGCTTATGGATAGCGGTAGTGAGTTTCTTAGACTGTATGGTGGTTTGAAATAGTTACTTAGTAGTAAATGCATTCATAAATATTGAGATAAGGAAAAGGGTATTGATGAAACGAAATATTTTATCAATACCCTTTTTATTTTGAAATCATTATCTATTTGGGCATAAAAAAAGTTGTCAGAATTGTCTGACAACTTTCAACTATTTTTAGGTAATTTACATTTTTAATCATATCATAATTAAAATAAAAAGTCTAGTATTAATTTCAAAAGATGCTAAAATTATCATACATCACAATAATCAAGATAAATCTAAATCGAAAAGGAGGCTATATTATGAAAAAATCAGTAAAAAGTATGAATGAAGAAAAGCAGCAGGAAAGAGTAAAACTAGAGATAAGAAAAACAGAAGAACTTTATGAAAAAAAGCATTTGGAGAAGACAGTTCAAATTATTAAGGAAAATATCAAAGAATATGAAGCAAAACAGAAAGAAATCAGTGCAGAGACAGAAGATTTATATGATCATTACCACTCAGATAACCCAGAGCTTCACAATCAATTATTAGTTAGTTTGGATATGAAAGGTATCATTTATAGAACATTGTTTAAGAATACAAATGCACTTGATAAACCATACTTTGGCCGAATCGATTATAATGAAGAGAATGATAATCAAGAATTCTCTTTATATATTGGTAAGAATGGAATATCAAATGGAAACTCTGATATTATAATCATTGATTGGAGAGCTCCTGTTGCCAGTGTATACTACGATAGTGATCTTGGTGAAAGCTACTATTTATCACCACTTGGAGAACGTATTCATATTAATCTAGATAAAAAACGAACTTTTGAGATTGATCATAGTCAGTTAATTGATTTCTATGATACTGACGTTGTAGCCAATGATGAATTCTTAACAAAATATCTAGCTAAGAATAAAGAGGTTATCTTAGGAGAGATTATTGCAACCATTCAAAAAGAGCAGAATCGGATAATTCGAGATACCCCATGGCATTCTATCATTGTTCAAGGAGTTGCAGGAAGTGGGAAGACAACAGTAGCAATGCATAGAATCTCATATATCTTATATAACTTTAAAGATAAGTTTAGACCGGAAGAGTTCTATATCATTGGAAGTAACAAAATATTGCTTAACTATATTACGGGAGTATTGCCGAATCTAGATGTATACAATATTAATCAAATGACATTAGAAGAATTTATGTTATATATGCTAGATAAAGATTTTAATATAAAGAAGCGTAAATTCATATTACAGGATAGTTTCTCAAAGATTCAACCAAATAGAAAAGATGTTACTCTGATGAGATTAAAGAGATTAAAAGGAACTATTCCATTTGTGAAAGCATTAGAACAGTATCTAGAAGAATATGAGACAAACTATATTCCAACCAAATCAGTTAACTACCGCGGGCAAATTATTTATTCAAGTGAAGAAATCAAGAGCTTACTTCATACATTTAAGGATCGATCGCTTGGAGAGAAAATTGATATATTGAATAAGCGTCTCCAGAATAAAGTAAAACTGAAGAATGAAATGTTAGGTGAAGAGAAAGAGGTTATACGAGCAGAAGTAAAAAAATATAATCAATTTTTTGGTAAGAAACATGTAAAAATAGATGTTCTTGAGGTATATGAAAGTTTTATCCTAGATGCGAAGGAACATAGAGAAAAATATTTGGAAGCAAATATATATCTTCCAGAAGGTGAAGTATTTCAGCAATTACTTTATGATCTAGATCATAAAGTAATAGATATTTATGATTTAAGTATGCTTAATTTCATCAAGAAAAAATTAAAGATATCCGTTGATTATGAGGATGTTAATCATATTGTAGTGGATGAAGCACAAGATTTTGGTGTAATGGCTTTCTATGTACTTCGTCAGCTTTTTCCAAAATGTACTTTTACTATTATGGGGGATGTATCACAGAATATCTATTATGATACAGGTATGAATGATTGGGAAGCATTGCAGAATGAGGTATTCTCACCAGAGAAGGATCAATTCTATGTATTAGCCAAAAGTTATCGTAATACTGTTGAGATATCAAACTATGCAAGTCGTGTCTTAAGGAAGTGTACCTTTAAGACATATGAGATTGAACCAATTATTCGTCATGGCAAGGAAGTAAATCTAGTAGAAGTCAAGTCAGAGGAAGATATGGTACAAGAGACAGTTCGTATGCTAAAAGAAATTCAAGAAGAAGGTTATAATACAACTGCTGTTATATGTAGAACTGTTGAGGAGACACTTACGGTAAGTGAACTTCTTAGGAATCATGTAAAGATTGAACAACTAGAGAAAGAACTCGATAAGACCACTTTTACAAATGGAATTATGGTTCTTCCAATTCATATGACGAAAGGTCTAGAGTTTGATTCTGTTATTCTCTGGAATCCGGATACGAATCGTTATGAAGAATCGGATGCAGATGCAAAACTTCTCTATGTTGCAATTACCAGAGCTTTGCACGAGTTGCATATTGTTTATCAGGGAGAATTATCTAGATTGCTTCAATAAGTTTTCATGTATTTATGAAAAGGAAAGAGATAGAAAGGTAATTCTGTTATATAAATATGGTATTAACAGTAGTGCTATGGAATGCATGCAGAGTATAGTATTCCATAGCACCTTTATTTATTTAACTAATATATCATAATACTTTATAATAATTATGAATATTCAATAATAACTTAATTAAATAATAAAATTTAGGCGAAATTTAGTTCAATCTGACTGTTAAATAATTACAAATCCATTGAAACTAAAACTGAGTAGAGTTATAATAGGTAAGGATATTATGGAAAAATAAGGCAATGCATCGTAATTCTACAACGATTGAATTTCTGCTATATTTTCTTATCATATCCAAATTCTAATACGGAAGGTGTTAAGTATGAATGTCGATGAAAATATCTTTTTTTACTTGGCAATCGCAGTATCACTAGTTTCTTTTGGAGTAGCTTACTACTTCTATCACTGGGTAAAATCACAGAAATCAAACAACGAGAGAATTGCAGAAATTGGTAGTTACATTAGAAAAGGATCTAACACTTTTTTAAAGAAAGAATATATCGTGCTATCTCAGTTCGCAGGTGTTATAGCAGTACTTATTCTTTTGTTCCTTCCAGAACCAATATGGAATGGAAAAGCAACAGATAATATAGGAATGGCTGTTTGTTACCTTTTAGGAACTGTTTTCTCAGCTTTTGCAGGTAAAGTTGGAATTGAAGTTGCAACTATTGCCAATATGAAAGCAGCCGAAGCAGCAAAAGAAGGAATTAAACCATCTTTCCTAGTTGGTTTTCGTGGTGGTTCTGTAATGGGTATGTCTGTTGTTGGAACAAGTTTGTTAGGTGTTACACTTGTATATGCCCTAACACATGATTCCAGTATGGTATTAGGTTTCAGTTTTGGAGCAAGCTCACTTGCGTTATTTGCAAAAGCTGGTGGTGGAATCTTTACGAAAACTGCAGATATCAGTGCGGATTTGGTTGGTAAAGTTGAACTTTCTATACCAGAAGATGATCCAAGAAATCCAGCAGTTATTGCAGATAATGTAGGTGATAATGTAGGTGATGTTGCAGGCATGGGAGCTGACTTATTCGATTCGAATGTAGCTGCAATGACCGCAGCCTTAGTTATTGCAATGTCTCTTGACAAAGGAAAAGGTAATACGAATATTGCAATGATATTCTGCTATGCAGCGTTAGGACTTTTAGCATCAGTAATTGGAGTATTATCGGCAAGGATGGGCAAAAAAGGAGATCCTACCAAAGCTTTAAATAATAGTACATATATAACAACAGTAATATTTGCTGGATTAACGGCAGTAGCAACGTGGGCTTTTGATATGGAGTGGCGTATCTGGGGGGCAACAGCTATTGGTCTAGCCGTTGGTGTTATCATTGGTTTTGCGAGTGATTACTTTACCAATGATAATAAGAAACCAGTTCGTTATGTAGCAAAAGCATCGAATATGGGGCCAGCCTTTACAATTATCTCAGGTGTATGTTATGGATTCTTAAGTGTTCTGCCTTCCATGATAGGTATTGCAATATCAGCAGTATTGGCTTACAACATCTGTGATCCAATTGGAGATGGTTATGCGATGTTTGGTATCTCCATGGCTGCAATGGGTATGTTATCAATCGTTGGTATGATTATATCGAATGATGCCTATGGACCTATCGTAGATAATGCGAGAGGACTTGCTGAGATGGGAGATCTTGGAGATGAGGTTCTAGATATCACAGATCAACTAGATAGTGCAGGAAATACGGTTAAAGCAATTACGAAAGGTTTTGCAATTGGAGCTGCTGGTTTAACAATTATATCGCTTTTAGGAGCTTTTATGAGTGAAGTTAATGTGGCAGCGGTTGAAAAAGGACTTGAAAAAATCACTGGATTTGATATCATGAACCCTATGGTATTCTTTGGAATATTAATTGGTACCGCTACACCAGCTGTATTCTCAGCAATGCTAATGCTTGGCGTTGATCGTAATGCACAACGTATGGTTGCCGAAATTCATAGACAATTTAAAGAGATTCCAGGTTTAAAGGAAGGCAAAAAAGGTGTTACTCCTGAGTATGATAAATGTATTGAAATAGCAACTACTGGTGCATTAAGAGAGTTAATTCCTGCTGGTCTCGTATCGATTGTTTTAACCTTGGCTGTAGGTTTTGTTGGTGGTGTTTATGCTATCGGTGGCTTTTTAACTGGTAATATCGCAAGTGGTTTGTTATTAGCATTATTCATGTCTAATTCAGGTGGCCTTTGGGATAACGCTAAGAAATATGTAGAATCTGGCCATGAAGGTGGAAAAGGTTCCGATACACATAAAGCAGCAGTCGTTGGTGATACAGTTGGTGATCCATTTAAGGATACAGCAGGTCCTTCATTGAATACTCAAGTAACTGTTGTTTCCTTGGTGGCTTCCATTATGGCTACTTTGTTCTTATCATTCCATATCTTTGGGTGATAGGACATACAGGTATTTCTTATCATCCCAAGTTGTGACTGATACTATATAGAGTAGGTATAAAAAAGAAGGTTTTAATCATTATTTTATGATTACGACCTTCTTTTTTTATGGGTAATGAAAAATAAATTATTAACTAATACTATTATCACTAGGAAAAAAGACCTATAAATATAGGAATGATAAGCAAATTATTATATAATATAGAAAGATATAAATTATTACAGTAATGGAATAAGTATGAAATACGTTGAAAGGCAACGGGTATAAATATGAGTACACTATGGAAAGAACTTGGAATAGAAGAAACGAAAGATAAAAATATCATTAAAGATGCTTATCGAAGTAAGTTAGTAACCGTAAACCCAGAAGATGATGAAGAAGGTTTTAAAGCTCTTCGAAGTGCTTATGAGGAAGCAATGAGATTGGCTGATCTTGAAGTAGAAGAGCTTATAGAGAGAAAAGAAGATACTCCAATAAGTCAATGGTTGCAAAAAGTTAACAGTACATATCAGGATTTTTATAAAAGAATCAAAGTAGAAGAATGGGAAGAGCTATTAAAAGAGGATATTTGTATAGGCTTAGAGACCAGCAATGAAGTGAAGGAGCAGTTACTTATATTTTTAATGGATAATTTTCGATTGCCACATAAAGTATGGATAGCTCTTAATCGAATCTTCCATTTTACTGAGGAAAAGGAAGAATTATATGAAAGATATCCAAAGAACTTTATTGATTTTATAGAGAGAGCAGTATGGAATGAAGATTTTCTAGACTATGATTTATTCGATGGTGATTCTGATAGTGATTATGATGGATTCATCCAGATATATTATGAACTAAAGAATGCGTTGGAAGAACAAAATCCAAATGATATTGAAAAGTACATAATAGAATGCAAAGATTTTATGATATATCACCCATATTTAGCTGTAGAAGAAGCAAGATGTTGCATAATAAATAAAGATTATACAAAAGCAAAAGAGATAATGGAAGAATTACAACGTGAGTATCCAGATAATACTTATATTATGTACTTCTATGCTTATATTCTATATGAAAATAATCATATTGATGAAGCATTCCATACATATCAAACCCTATTAGAACAAGTACCAAATCATTATTCAGCAAAATTAGGTCTAGCGGATTGTTATTTTAAGAAAGAAGATTATGAAAAGGCAAAAGAATATTATATTGATATTCTAGAGAATTATCCTCAAGACAGTTACGCTGAAAATGGAATGATAAAAGTGAATGAAATATTGATACAACAATATCAAGAAGTAATCAAAGAGGATGCTAATAATATTAATACGATCCTAGAGCTTGGTTGGTGCTATTATCAGAACTTACATTACGAAGAATGTATCGAATTATTAGATAAATTAACTCCAGATGAAGAAAATAAGCTTGATTATTGTAATCTAAAAGGACGTACCCTATTATATCATAATGATTTCTTAAGAGCCCTTGAATATCTGCCAGTGTGGTTGGAAGGATTAGAAGCTATAACCGATGAAGATACAGAAGAGCTAAAGAAGAAGAGAAAACGAATTGGATATGCTTATTTTACAATTAGTAGTGCTTATAGTGGGTTAGCTAAGAAGGAAGAAAAGTATTTAGACATTGCTCTAGAATACGTAGATAAAGCAATAGATAAAGAAGATGATCTAATTCAAATACTTAGTTACAAGAATCAAAGAGCAGATCTATTATATAGTATGAATCGTTATGAAGAATGTGTGGATCAGTGTGACTCAATTCTAGAGGAGTCAGAAGAATATTATCCAGCCATTGTAAAAAGGCAAGAAGCATACTATGAATTAGAACGATATCAGAATGTAGTAGATGATTATTATAAAGCAATAGAGATATATTCCAAAGACGCAAGACCATACAAGTTAGCTATAAAGACTTTCTTACTTTATCAGAAATATGAAGATGCAATGGACATCATCAATAAAGCAAAGGAAGAAGAGACATATACGGATGATATCTGTTTGCTTGAAGTTAGGGCAATACGTGATAATGCGAGCACGGAAGAAGATATGGATAAGGCTTATCAACTACTTAATACTGTTAAGGAACACATAAAAGAGGGTACCAGTGTTCTAGAGAGACAAGGAGAGGCATACTACGAAGGAGCTATCTGCTTGAGAGATCTGAAAAAGTATAAAGAAGCTTTAGAAGAGATTAATCAGGCACTGCATTTAACCCCAGATGTAGATGATTATATCTATTGTAAAGCAAATATCTTATTTGATATGCAAGAATACAGTCAAGCGGAAAGTATTTATCAGCTGTTGGGTGAGAAATTCATCAATAATGAGAATATAATTTATAAGTTAGCACGAATCTGTGATCTACGTGGAGAAAGAAATAAAGCATTACAGTCTTACGAGGAAGTCTTATCTATTAATCCTGAGAATGGAAATGCAAATTATTGCATAGCAGAAATCTATGAAGAAGTAGCAAAAGAGACAGGTAAGCGTGAATATTTCGAACGGGCCCTACCATATCGATCAAGGCAGATTGAACTTTATGCCAATGATTATAATTACATAGAACGAGGCCTTCTGTATGCAGAATTAGAACGTTACGAAGAAGCCATTGAAGATTACAAAAAAGCGATAGAGGATAACCCAGACAGTCCATATCCATACAATAATATTGGTTTAGCTTATCAGTATCAGGGAAAATACGAGCTTGCGATTGAATATTATAGTCAATCAATTGATCATTTTGAAGATGAGACCATCATAATGCCTTATAACAATATGGCAGACTGTTATATTATATTAAATCGATTAGAAGAAGCAGAAGAGTGTTATAAGGAGAATCTAAAATTATTTCCTGACAGGGAAACTTCTTATACGTACCTTGCAGACTTATATCGTAAACGCAAAGAATATGTGGAAGCTATTCGTTTTTATGAAAGAGCAATAAAGAATTTGGCCAATATTAATAAAAATAAAATATATCTCGAGATAGCTGAAACGTATGAAGAAAAAAGAGATCACAAAAATGCTATCTTATATTATAAAAAAGCGATTAAAGAAGATGTGAAGGCACCAAAAGCATATGCAGCATTTGCTGGATATTATCTGTATGTAGGAGATAATTATGGTAAAGCTATTAAGATGCTAAAGAAGGCAATTCAATTATCAGAAGATCATGATGATTACTTTGATTATTGGGGAGAACTTGGAAAAAGGCCAAAGACGCAATGCAAACAGCACTTGATATGTATATAAAAGAGTATCATAACTTGAATGAATATGTCGATACAATTGGAAGAGTACCTGCTAGATGTTATAATATTGGAAGTATATACTATTTCCTAGGTGATATTGAAAAAGCAAAAGAATATTTTGAACGCATGTGTTCCAGTAGAAAATGTGATTTCTGTACCACAATGGAATGCTATGAAGCATTGATTGGCAAGGCATTACTTTTAGAATATCAAAAAGAATATAGAAAAGCAGAAGAATATTATAAGAAAGTATTAACTTATGATGTGAATAATGCGTTCAGTCAACATGCATTGAAAAGATTGGCTAAGATGAAATAATAAAATGATATGATGTTGGGGGCAAAAGCCTTATTTATGTTTGATGAGTGTATATCGCTGTATAATTATGAATTTTGGCTACCTTTCCCTCAAGTATCATATTTTTTACAAGCCTCAAAGCAAGTGAAAATACTCACTTATGTTCCTACTTTCACTTTGAGTCTTGACAAAATATAAACGATACTTTCGGCCGGATTACGCCAAAATTAATAATTATACATCAATATACACAATGCAAGTTATTAAAGGCTTTTGACCCCAACATCAATGATATACATATGATATTATATGAATGAGATAAACAAAATGATATATAATTCGATAAATAGAAAGTTTAAATGAAAAATAACAGAATTATAATTTAGGAGGAAAACAAATGATAATTGGAATTGATTTGGGAACAACCAACAGCCTTGCTGCTTATTTTACCGAAGAGGGTCCAAAGATTATTCCAACAAGACTTGGAAATAATATGGTCCCATCTGTGGTCAGCATAGATGAAGAAGAGCATGTATATATTGGTGAAACTGCAAAAGAGAGAGGAATTCTATATCCTGAAAGCACTGCAGAAGTGTTCAAGAGAAGTATGGGAACAACGAAGACGTTTCATTTGGGGACGAAAGATTATACTGCAGAAGATTTGTCTTCTTTAATATTAAGTACATTAAAGGAAGATGCAGAACAGTATCTTGGTGAAAAAGTAGAAGAGGCTGTGATTAGTGTACCAGCATATTTTAATGATTCCCAAAGAAAAGCAACGAAGAGGGCAGGAGAAATGGCGGGGCTTAAAGTTGAAAGAATTATTAGTGAGCCAACAGCTGCAGCTATCTCGTATGGACTTTATCAGAAGAATCTAAATACAAAGATTCTAGTATTTGACTTAGGTGGCGGTACTTTTGATGTATCTATATTAGAACTTTACCATAATATCTTAGAGGTTAGAGCAGTTGCAGGTGATAATTTCCTTGGTGGAGAAGATTTTACAGAAGTATTGGTGCAGATGTTTCTAAAAGAATATAAGCTCGAGGAGAACTCTCTAGACCATAAAACAAGGTCACATATTAGAACACAAGCAGAACGATGTAAAAAGGAATTTTTTGAACAGCGAGTATCGACGATGAAATGCAACGTCAACGGAGAAATTATTGAATACAAGGTTGAACTAAGTAATTACGAGAAATCTTGTGAATTATTATTAGAAAGAATAAGAAAACCAATTAAGAGAAGTCTATCAGATGCGAACTTTAAATTATCAGAACTTGATGAAATTGTCCTTGTAGGTGGAGCTACCAAGCTTCCAATCATTCGTAAGTTTGTAGGTAAATTATTTGGAAGAGTACCTAATACTAGCATTAATCCAGATGAAGCTGTTGCTTTGGGAGCAGCAATTCAAGGCGCAATGAAGGAAAGAAAAGAAGCAATAAAAGAAGTGATCTTAACAGATGTCTGCCCATTTACACTTGGAACAGAAGTTGTTGTAGAAAGAGAAAGTAATCGTATGGAAACAGGACATTTTTATCCTATCATTGAACGAAATACGGTAATTCCAGCAAGTAGAACAGAACGTCTATATACGGCACATGATAAACAAACCAAGATAAGAATTAATATCTTGCAGGGAGAAAGTCGATTTGCGAGAAATAACCTATCTTTAGGAGAATTATTTATCGAAGTGCCAGCGAAACCTGCAGGAGAAGAAGCGGTAGACGTCACGTATACTTATGATGTAAATGCACTTCTAGAAGTAGAAGCAACGGTTATATCTACTGGTGTTAAGAAACGACAAATTATTAAGAACAAAGATAATGCGATGAGTGATGAAATGGTGGAAGAAAGAATGAGAGAATTAAGTTATCTAAAGATTCCACCAAGAGAACAGGAAGCAAATAAGTTGTTGTTATTTAGAAGTGAACGCTTATATGAAGAAAGTGTTGGAGAACTAAGAAAACAGATTGAATATTATGTTCAGAGATTTGAAGATGTCCTACAGAAGCAGGATCCGGTGAAAATAGAAGCTGCAAGAGCTGAATTTAAAGAAGCACTCGATGCATTAGAAGAGGAGTTCTATTTTACAACGGATTAACTATTATATGGAGGTATTAAAATGGCTAAGAATATGCTAAAAAATGAAGAACTAACAATTACAATTGATAACTTTGGAGCAGAATTAAGTTCCATTAAAGATACAAAGACTGGAGTGGAATATTTATGGAATGCGGATGAAACATACTGGAAGCGACATTCTCCAGTGCTATTTCCAATCGTAGGTAGCTTGAAAGATAAACAATATTCATATAATAATAATGTTTATTCAATGTCACAACATGGGTTTGCAAGGGATAAATCTATGGATATTGTGAAGAAAGAAGAAAATGAGATATGGTTTCAGTTAGTAGCAGATGAGGAAACTAAGAGAGCATATCCATTTGATTTCACACTTGAGATAGGCTATCGTCTACAAGGTAGAAAAATATCAGTTTTGTGGAAAGTTATAAATACGGGAGAGGAAAAGATGTATTTTCAAATAGGAGCGCATCCAGCTTTCCTATGCCCAATAAGAGAAAATGAGAAGCAAACTGATTATAAAATTGATTTTCATACAGAAGAGGAGTTAACCTACAAGCTATTATCCAAAGATGGTCTATTGGAAGCAAAGGAATATGAGTTATCTACTGTAGAGGGAGTGCTTCAGGTTACGAATCATTTATTTGATAAAGATGCTCTTGTAATAGAAAAACCATACACGAACCGTATTTCATTAAAAACACCAGAGAATAAGGATTATGTGACAGTACATTTTGATGCGCCTGTCGTAGGAATATGGTCACCAGCAGGAAGATGTGCACCATTTATTTGTATTGAACCTTGGTATGGAAGATGCGATGCAAGTGATTTTAATGGTACATTAGAAGAAAGAGAATGGATTAATGAATTAAGTGAGAAGGAAGAATTTCAGGCTAGTTATGAGATTGAAATTGGGAAATTAGATTAAAATTTTTATACTTCAAAGTAAAATATTTTATCGGAAACTTGATAGATCCAGACTTTATATTATCGGAATTACAATAATAAAACTTTTTCATTGAGGCTTCTTTTTCTCATATGGAGGTTACTAATTCATTGCATTTAGATAAAAATAGATAATCAAAAGAAAAAGCTTAACTTAGATACTAAGTTAAGCTTTTTTGAGTGCCGGCAGTGGGACTTGAACCCACACGTGGTTACCCACAACAGATTTTGAGTCTGCATCGTCTGCCATTCCGACATGCCGGCATAATGTTTATGTATGTCTTTAGCGACGAAATTTATTGTAACACACTTGTATAAATTATGCAAGTCTTTTATAATGGAATTATAAAAAGTAAAATAAGACAATTGCAAAACTTCTATAAATATAGCAAAATAATAGTTTTGCAAAACTTAAGTAATTGCAAAGAAAATAAGGAGGCATTATATTGACTTGTATTGAAGCACAAAGTCTTATTACTCCTTTTATTAATGATGAACTTGATATTCAGAGGCTAGAAGCTTTTATGAATCATATAAATCATTGTGGAGAATGTAAAGAAGAGTTAGAAGTATATTATACGTTACTTACTGGTATGAAACAGTTGGATGATGATAAAAATCTATCTGGTGATTTTCATATGCATTTTATTAATAAATTGAAAAAAACAGAAGAACGAATAAAACGCAAGAAACTTCAAAAGGTTAGAAAAAGGATAATTCTAATATGTTCGATTCTTATGGTATCCATCATTACTAGTATTAGTATAAAAGAGTATGTAGTAGATGATATTATAAATGAAGAACAACAGCAGCAGATTAATTCGAATGACATTCATTTAAGATACTATTTCTTTAGAGACAGAGATTCGGATTTGGAAAGATATATTACCCAGAATTATGAGAAGATTATTAAACTTAATACCAATAATCCGTATAATATAAAGAAATAGATATGGTATAGTTTGTGAGAACTGTAATAACTACACAGTAAGCAATATTCCTTAACTTAACAAAAGATAAGGAGAAAACAAAAGGAGATCATGATGAGTAAAAAAATAGTTTTAATAGATGGACATAGTATACTAAACCGAGCATTTTATGGAATACCTGATTTGACAAATTCAGAAGGAATTCATACAAATGCAGTTTATGGTTTCTTAAATATATTATTTAAAATATTAGAGGAAGAGAAAGCAGAGTATCTGACGGTTGCTTTTGACGTGAAAGAGCCAACTTTTCGACATATTATGTACCCTGAATATAAAGGAACAAGAAAAGGTATGCCAGAAGAATTATTACAGCAAGTTCCTCTTATGAAAGAAGTGCTTGAAGCAATGGGCGTTAAGATTATTGAACGTCCTGGCTATGAGGCAGACGATATCCTTGGAACCATTGCAAAACAGAGTGAAAGAGATGGATTAGAAGTCTCATTGGTATCGGGAGATAGGGATTTGCTTCAATTGGCTACTGATAAGATTAAGATACGAATTCCAAAGACCAAAAGAGGTGGAACCGAGATTGAGGATTATAATACAAAGGATGTAGTAGAGAAATATATGGTTACTCCTGAGCACATTATTGATCTGAAAGGTCTTATGGGTGATACTTCGGATAACATTCCAGGAGTACCAGGAATTGGGGAAAAAACGGCTGCAAAGATCTTGGTTGAATATGGAAGTATTGAAAATGCCTATGAACACATCGAAGATATCAAACCAAATAAAGCGAAAGAAAATCTAAAAGAACATTATGATTTAGCACAGTTAAGTAAAGTGTTAGCAACAATTAAGACAGATTGTGATCTTGATTATTCCATTGAAGACGCCCAAATAGGAAATCTATATAATGAAAATGCATATTTAATATTTAAAAGATTAGAATTCAAGAATATATTATCAAAATTTAACGTTGAAGTGAATCACAATAATAAAATTGAAGATAACTTTAAACTGATTACAGATATGTCCGAAGCAGAAACAATATTCAACAAGATTCTTGATAAAAATGCAAAAGATAATACTAACGTTCAGATAGATAAAGGTAGAAAGATTAGTAATCTAAGTGAAGTAAGCGATTGTTTCCATGTAGGTCTTTCCATTATTCATGAAGACAATGAGGTATATGGAATAGCACTCTCATTTTCCGAAGAAGATATTTATTATATAAAAGTAGAAGGATTCATAACCTTAGAATATTTACTTCAACAGGTAAATCGCTTAATTCACGAAGATGTTGTGATATCTATGATTGGGTTAAAAGATGATCTAAGATTCTTAGAAGCAGATGAGAGCAGTCTAATCTTTGACGCTGCTATTGCAGGGTATCTATTGAATCCTCTTAAGGACACTTATTATTATGACGACATTGCAAGGGATTATTTACAGATGACTGTGCCATCCAGAGCTGATTTACTAGGTAAATTAGGCTTAAGTTCGGCAATGAATGATAAGGAAAGGGAATTTCTTATCTTCTGTGGATATAGTTCTTATGTAGCATATCAAGCGTTTTCTACGATGAGCGAGAAATTAAAGAAGACAGAGATGCTAGATTTATTCTATGATATTGAGATGCCTATTATCTATACGCTTTATGATATGGAGGTTCGAGGCATAAAAGCGAATAAAGAAGAACTTAAGGAATATTCCAATCAGTTATCTGTTAGAATTGATGAATTAGAGAAAAGCATCTATGAGTTAGTTGGAGAGGTATTTAATATTAATTCACCTAAGCAACTAGGAGTTATTTTATTTGAAAAATTACGATTACCATTTGCTAAGAAGACTAAGACAGGTTATTCCACTAGCGCAGATGTTCTTGACAAATTAAAATGCGAGCATCCAGTAATTAATGAAATCTTAGAGTATCGCCAATTAACTAAATTGAAATCAACCTATGCAGATGGTTTGGCAAATTATATTAAAGAAGATAATCGAATTCATGGAACGTTTAATCAGACGATTACAGCGACAGGAAGAATAAGTAGTACGGAACCAAATCTTCAAAATATTCCAATTCGTATGGAGATTGGGCGCAAGATTCGTAAAGTATTTGTTCCGGAACAAGATTATGTATTTTTAGATGCCGATTATTCACAGATTGAACTGCGTGTATTAGCACACATGTCTGGAGATGAGATGCTAATTAATGCGTATAAAGAAGAACAAGATATTCATAAGATAACAGCTTCTCAAGTATTTCATACACCACTTGAAGAAGTTACAAGCTTACAAAGAAGTAATGCTAAAGCTGTTAACTTTGGAATTGTGTATGGAATTAGTTCCTTCGGTTTGGGTCAGGATCTTAATATTACTAGAAAAGAAGCAGAAAGCTATATTAGTAAGTATTTTGAAACATACCCAAGAGTAAAAGAATTCTTAGATGAATTAGTAGAAAAAGCGAAGAAAGATGGCTTTGTAACAAGTTTATTTGGTCGAATCCGTCCGATTCCAGAGATTAGTTCAAGTAATTTTATGAGTCGTTCCTTTGGAGAAAGAATCGCAATGAACTCACCTATTCAAGGTACAGCAGCGGATATTATTAAGATAGCGATGATTCGAGTAAATATGCGATTGAAAGAATTAAAATTAAGATCAAGATTACTATTACAGATCCATGATGAATTATTAATTGAAGCACATAAGGACGAAGTGGACGAAGTAACAAAGATTCTTCATGATGAGATGTTACACGCAACCTCATTAAGCGTTCCTTTAGATGTAGATGTAAATCAGGGGATGAATTGGTACGAAGCAAAATAAGAAGGAAAAAGGGAAGGATAATAAATGAAGATCATTGGATTAACTGGTGGTGTGGGAAGCGGAAAATCAACGGTTGCAAAACTAATGGGGGAGCATTATAGGGCTCATTTATTAATCGCAGATGATATTGCAAGAGATTTTATGAAGAAAGGGAATGTGAGCTTTCATCATATTGTTGATTATTTTGGTGTTAATATATTAGATGAAGATGGGGAATTAGACCGCAAGAAATTAGCAAGTATTGTTTTTGAAGACGAAAGCAAATTGAAGATTCTGAATTCTTTTATTCATCCATATGTAAAAGAATATATTTTAAATGAGATTGAACGTCTCAAAAAAGTTGAACCAAATGCTGTTGTACTAGTAGAAAGTGCAATCCTTTTTGAGGTATCCTATCAAGAATTCTGTGATGAAGTGTGGTATGTGAATGCCGAAGACCATATTAGAAGAATTCGTCTCAAGAAGAATAGGAATTATACGGATGAGAAAATTGATAGTATTCTAGCAAATCAAATGACAGAAGAGGAATACAAAAAAAGAAGTACGCATGTTATCAGTAATAATGATAAAGAAGAAAACCTAATAAAGGAGCTTCAATTTTTACTAGTGAAATAAATAGCTATATGATATAATAACCCTAATAGATGACAGGAAAACATAAATTTCGTAATACAGAGGGAGAAAACTAAGCTAATGAGAAATTTTAGCTAACTACCCATATTTGTCATTGATACTAACAAATTGGATTTATCATAGATTAGCATAAGATTTTGGAGGATTGTGAGGATGGAAGATATAAGATATCCGGAGCATTTAGTGTTTGGTTTAGATATAGGTACAAGAAGTATTGTAGGAACAGTAGGGTATAAAGAGAATAAGAATGGTTTCAAGGTAGTTGCTCAATATGTTAAAGAGCACGAAACAAGAGCAATGTTAGATGGGCAGATTCATGACATACCTAAGGTTGCAGAAACTATTGCTTTTATCAAAAAAGAGTTAGAAAAAGAAATCAATCGACCATTAACTGAAGTATGTATTGCAGCAGCAGGACGTGTGCTTAAGACTATTACCGTAGAAGCTGAATATGAATTTCAGAATGAAACAATTATCACAGACGAACATGTTCATTCTTTAGATCTGATTGGTGTTGAAAAGGCATATGATGAGATTCGTGAATTAACTAAAAATGAGAATACTAATTTTTATTGTGTTGGTTATTCTGTAATAACATATTATTTGAACGAATATGCAATTACCAATCTAGAAGGACACAAAGCGAATAAAATTGCTACAAAGCTCCTCGCTACCTTTTTGCCAGATGAAGTTATAGATAGTCTTTATACTGCGGTAGAACGTGCAGGACTTGTAGTTGCTAATCTAACGTTAGAACCGATTGCAGCGATTACTGTTGCGATTCCAGAAGCGTATCGTATGCTTAATATTGCATTAGTAGATGTAGGAGCTGGAACTTCAGATATCTGTATTACAAAGGACGGAAGTATAATTGCATATGGTATGATTCCATTTGCCGGAGATGAGATTACCGAAACAATTGCTCAGAAGTATTTAGTCGATTTTCAGACAGCTGAGAAGATGAAACAATCATGCATTAAGAAAAAATCGATTACATATAAGGATATTATGGGGTTAAGTCATAAGGTAATGTCAACCGAGATCAATGAAACTGTGAATGCTACTGTAAGAAATATAACTCAAAATATAGCAGATAAAATTATTGAATTGAATGGGGATAAGTCTGTTAGCGCTGTATTTGTTGTTGGTGGCGGTGGTAAGATGACAGGATTTATATCGTCTTTAGCAGAATATCTTAATCTTCCAAATGAGAGAGTTGCATTACGTGGTGAAGAGGTTCTTAAAGAAATAGAGTTTATGCAGCCAAAAGTTAAAAAAGACTCCTTACTTGTAACTCCAATTGGTATTTGTCTAAACTATTATGATCAGAAAAATAATTTTATATTTGTTCAAGTAAACGGAGAACGCGTGAAATTATATGACAACAGTAGATTAACCGTAGCAGATGCAGTAATCGGTGTTGGTATGAGTAATGAACTTCTATTCCCAAGAAGAGGTAAAGCAATTAATTTTACACTTGATGGAGAAAAGAGATTGGTTCGTGGTGAACTTGGAGAAGCAGCAATTGTGAAATGCAATGATAAAGTAGTAGGAATAAGTTCGCCAATTGAGCAAAATGATAAAATTGAAGTGATTGAATCTACTGTTGGTAAGGATGCAACTTATGAAGTTCTTCAATTACCTGAATATCAGAATAATACGATTGAATTTATCTTTAATAGTCAGAAAATTGTATGTCCTAAGTTTGTTAAAGCAAATGAAGAACTTGTCTCTGAATATTATCAAATCAAAGATGAGGACGCTATTGAGATTCTAGATTATTATACATTAGAACAGGTTCTTTCATTTATGGATATTCCATACCATGATTCCATTCGTGTAAATAATACCTTGGCTCATCTAGAAGATAAGATTTATGCCAATTTTACAGTTCAATATGAGATAGATAATCAGGCATTTCAAAAAGTAGATGTAGAAAGTATATCTTATGAACAAGATTTTGCCTATGAAGAAGGCTCTTATACTTATGATGACTATAATCAAAATAATTCTAATCAAACTGAAGCCACAAATCAAAATGTATTACAAGAAGATATACAACAATCGAAAAATGATACGAAGCAAGATGTGAATCAACAATCTTTAAAGCAAATCGAAGAAATTGTGGTTGTAGTAAATGGTCAAGCAGTTTTGATGAATACTAAAAAGCAATATATACTAGTGGATGTATTAGATTTCTATCATTTTGATATGTCTGTATCCGGTGGCAATTCATTGGTGATACGAGTAAATGGTGAGGATGCAGATTTTACAACACCAGTGAAGGATAAAGATAATATTGAATTATTCTGGAAGTAAATCAAAAAAGGAATATTTAATAGGATTGTATACTGAAAAAATATTGGATGTAATGAATGTATTATATATAATCTAATTGGATAATTTTTGTAAAACTCCAATATTAGTATAGGAATAATAAGAGTAATTAATAAATGAAATGGTTCTTATTTATAAATATGTATTTATTATGTATATTTATAAATAATATAGGGATCATTTCATTTTTTTATAGATAATTAGAAATAGGTATGATATAATGATTTGAGATTTTATCAGAAAAAGGAAGATAACGATGAATTTATGTAGTATAGCAAGTGGAAGCAGTGGAAATTGTATCTATGTAGGCAATCAAGATACAAATATTTTAATCGATGCTGGTATTAGTGGTAAGAGAGTTGTAGATGGTTTAACAAGCATTGATGTTAATCCAGAGAAGCTTAGTGCAATTCTTGTGACACATGAACATTCTGATCATATTAGTGGAATAGGTGTCTTATCAAGAAAGTATAAAACACCAATTTATGCAACTGCAGAAACGATAAATGCGATATTAAAAACGAAGAGTGTAGGTAGAATTCCAGATGGATTACTACATATGATAGAGCCAGATCAACCATTTCTTATTGATGACATTAAAGTTGAGCCTTTTTCAATATCACACGATGCAGCCAATCCTGTTTGTTATACTTTTGAAGAGGATGGACATCGTATAGGAATGGCAACGGACTTAGGCACTTATAATGAGTATATAATAGAAAAATTATCTGGATTAGAGGCATTATTGTTAGAAGCAAATCATGATATTAATATGTTGCAAGTAGGTGCTTATCCCTATTACCTAAAGCAAAGAATTCTTGGAAACAGAGGACATTTATCGAATGAGAATTCTGGTAAATTAATCAGCAAGATTATGAATTCGAATTTAAAGCATGTTTTTCTTGGACATCTTAGTAAAGAGAATAATTATGCAGAACTAGCTTACGAGACAGTTAAAGTTGAATTGGAACAAAATACAGAATACTCAAGTAATCCATTTCACTTAAGCGTAGCTAATAGAGAGGAACCTTCTCTTTTCGTAACTGTTTCATAATGTCTAAAAATTGTTTTATGATGTATAAATGTTTATAGATTTATTAATATATAATAACATTTAAAATAATATTTTATAAAGAGTTCTCAATTCTATATGACAAAGTTAAAAAATATCACAATTTCAGGAGGTTTTTTAAATGAAGAAAACAATTATTACAGTAGTAGGAAAAGATAGTGTAGGTATCATTGCAAAAGTATGTACGTACTTAGCAAATAATAGAGTAAATATCCTTGATATATCACAGACTATTGTTCAAGGGTTTTTTAATATGATGATGATTGTAGATATTAATGAAGCTCCAAAAAGTTTTGATGAATTATTAGTTGAACTGGAACAAATTGGTGATGAAATCGGAGTTAGCATTCGTGTACAACGTGAAGATATATTTGACAGCATGCATCGTCTATAATTAGCTTAGAAAGGAAACGTGTCTTATGATTAATTTACATGAAGTAATTGAAACAAATAAAATGATTGAACAAGAAAATCTGGATGTAAGAACAATCACGTTAGGGATAAGCTTATTAGATTGTGCCGACGATAATCTAGAGGAAGTAAATCGTAAAATCTATGAAAAGATTACAAGAGTAGCAAAGAACTTAGTTTCAACTGGTAATGAAATTGAAAGAGAATTCGGTATTCCGATTGTAAATAAGAGAATATCTATCACTCCAATTGCACTAGTTGGTGCAGCAGCATGTAAATCACCAGAAGATTATGTAACAATTGCGAAAACTTTAGATAGAGCTGCTAAAGAAGTTGGAGTTAATTTTATCGGCGGCTATTCTGCGCTTGTATCAAAAGGAATGACAACAAGTGATGAATACCTAATCAAATCAATTCCTGAAGCTCTTGCAGTAACTGAGAGAGTATGTAGTTCCGTAAACGTAGGCTCTACGAGATGTGGAATTAACATGGATGCGGTAAAATTATTAGGAGAAATCATTCTTAAAACAGCTGATAATACAAAAGAAAATGATTCCCTAGGATGTGCGAAGCTAGTAGTATTCTGTAATGCACCAGATGATAATCCATTTATGGCAGGAGCATTTCATGGTGTGACAGAAGCTGACGCTATTATTAATGTTGGTGTAAGCGGACCAGGAGTTGTTAAAACTGCCTTGGAATCTGTACGTGGAGCGGACTTTGGAACTCTTTGTGAGACTATTAAAAAGACAGCTTTTAAAGTAACTAGAGTTGGACAACTTGTTGCAGAAGAAGCTTCTAAGATGCTTAATATTCCATTTGGTATCATTGACTTATCATTAGCACCTACGCCAGCAATTGGTGATAGTGTTGCTGAAATCTTAGAAGAAATCGGTTTAGAATATGCTGGAGCACCAGGAACAACAGCGGCATTAGCTTTATTGAATGACCAAGTTAAGAAGGGTGGAGTTATGGCTTCCTCTTATGTTGGTGGTCTAAGCGGAGCTTTCATACCTGTCAGTGAAGATCAAGGAATGATTAATGCCGTGCAAGCTGGAGCATTAACTTTAGAAAAGCTTGAAGCAATGACTTGCGTATGTTCTGTAGGTTTAGACATGATTGCAATTCCTGGAGATACTAAAGCAACTACAATCTCAGGAATCATTGCTGATGAGATGGCAATCGGTATGATTAATCAAAAGACAACTGCTGTGCGTATTATACCAGTAATCGGAAAAGGTGTAGGAGATATGGTAGAGTTTGGAGGATTACTTGGATATGCTCCAGTAATGCCTGTAAATCCTTATAGTTGCGATAATTTTGTTAACCGTGGTGGTAGAATACCAGCTCCAATTCATAGCTTTAAAAATTAATTAGAATCATAGTGACAGAATATAGTCACATATTTTGTGAGAAACGAGGTGCCATATGAGTTCAATGTTAAAAGATATTGAATACAAAGGAATTTTTCAAATCTTCGAAGAAATTAGTGCAATTCCTAGAGGCTCAAGAAATAATAAACAGATTAGTGATTACTTAGTTAGTTTTGCAGAAAAACATGGACTTAATTATAAGCAAGATGAAGTTCTTAATGTTATTATTACAAAAGAGGCAACTAGTGGATATGAGGAATGTCCAACTGTCATTATACAAGGTCACATGGATATGGTATGTGAAAAAGATAGCAATATAGATCATGATTTTTTAACACAAGGGCTTGAACTAGTTGTAAAAGATGATTTTATTAGTGCAAATGGGACTACCCTAGGTGGAGATGATGGCATTGCAATTGCATATGCGTTAGCCATTTTATCATCGGATGAGATCAAGCATCCACGCATTGAAGCCATATTTACAACAGATGAAGAAATTGGTATGGATGGAGCAATCGGCCTTGATACTACGGAACTTCGTGGTAAATACATGTTTAATATTGATTCTGAAGAAGAAGGTATTCTTTTAAGTAGTGCAGCAGGTGGACTTACAGCGACTGCAAAGTTACCGTTAGAATATAGCAAAGAGACTGGTATTAAAGTATCAATTGCAATCAAAGGCTTATTGGGTGGACATTCAGGTTCAGAGATTGATAAAAATCGTACCAATGCTACATTATTGATGGGAAGATTATTATTTGAATTAGAAAAAGATATCGTTTTTCACGCAATAGACTTATGTGGTGGTGGTAAAGATAACGCAATACCAAGAGAGTCTTCTTGTACTTTATTAATTCAAGAAAGTGACAAAGCAAGATTTGAAGGTGCATTGAAGGAACAAATTGATCATTATAAAAAAGAGCTTGCTACTAGTGAGCCACACTTGGAAATCGATTATCATGTAGGTGATAAGAGTGAGGAAAATGTAATCACAGCTGAATCTATGGTACAAATCCTTCACATGATCTTATTTGCACCAAATGGTATTCAGACAATGAGTGCTGATATTAAAGGATTAGTTGAGAGTTCATTAAATCTTGGTATTTTTCATATTGAAAAAAATCAAGCAGTATTTGGTTATGCAGTTAGAAGTTCTGTTGATTCTTACAAACAATTTATGAGTAAGAAATTAGAAACATTAATTACTAAGCTTGGTGGTGCTTATTCAACATCAGGAGAATATCCAGCATGGGAATATAAAAAAGACTCCAAGTTAAGAGAACTTTCAGTTCGAGTATATGAAGAAATGTATGGTAAAAAACCAGAGATTCAAGCAATTCATGCTGGACTTGAATGTGGTATCATTGCTTCAAAATTAGACGGGATTGACATTATCTCCTTAGGACCAGATATGTTTGATGTTCATACACCAAAGGAAAGACTAAACATAACATCAACGAAGCGAGTTTATGACTACGTTTTAAAGGTTTTGGAGGAGTTTAAAGGAATAAAGGAATAGAAGAATGAAGAAGAAAATAATATTTCTCGCACTATTAAACAGTAGTCTAATAGTTGTAATTATTGTTTTATTAATATTCATTCAATCAAACGAAACGAAAAATACAGCCTTTGAGAGTAGGTCTCAGGCTGTATTTTCTAACGAAACGGAAAAAAATGGCCAGATACAAGAAGATTCAACCTCTGATTTAAATATTAATGAGAATAGAGAAGATATTAAAAAAGAGAAAGATAATAATTCTTTCAATAAGAATACTACCGATGTTGTTAATCAGAAGAAAGATATAGGTAAGGCTACGATAGAAGATACAAAAAGTAAAGCAAATGATATTAATCTAGTCTTTACAGGGGATATTTTTTTATCTGATTATGTATTAAGTCAATATAATAAGAGTGGAATTGAAGGTATCTTATCGAAGCAATTACTAAGTAAACTAAAGAATGCTGATATTGCAATGGCAAATGAGGAATTTAGCTTTAGTAATCGCGGAGTTAAGATGAAGAATAAGCAATTCACCTTCCGAGTTGCACCACATTATGTTAAGATATTTCAAGACATGGGGATTGATATTGTAACATTAGCAAATAATCATTCTCTCGATTACGGAACAGAAGCTTTATTAGATAGTATAAATACACTTGATGCTGCATCAATTAGGCATGTTGGAGCTGGAGCGAATATAAGTAAAGCGAAAGAATATCAACAATATAATATTCATGGCAAGAAAATTGCGATCATTGGTGCATCTAGAGTAATTCCAGTTGCTAAATGGAATGCAACTTATACTAGTCCTGGACTATTGACTACTTATGACCCAACCACATTGCTTTCAGTTATTCAGGAAGCAAAGCGGTCAAATGATATTGTAATTGTCTATGTTCATTGGGGTATTGAAAGGAAGACTAGTCCAGAAGATTACCAAAGACGCTTAGCAAAACAGTATATTGACGCAGGTGCAGATGTTATTATTGGAAGCCATCCACATGTATTACAAGGAATTGAATATTATAAGAATAAACCAATAATCTACAGTTTAGGTAATTTTATATTTTATAGTTCGATTCAGAAAACGGCACTTTTAGAAATGAATATAGATCAAGATAATGATATCGTGGTATCTATAGTACCCTGCTTTGCAGAAAATGCTAAGACCAAAGAACTAGAGCTTAAAAAGATGCGTGAAGATTTTTATAAATATATCACAAATTTGTCTTATCACATTACGATAGATGAAAATGGCCATATAGTCAGAAATAAATAAGGTACATGATTTAGAATAATTACAAAATAAATATAGAAAAATTAAGAAATTCTTAAAATTGCTATCTGAGTTCAAAAAACACTACCAATGTACATAAATTGTGATATAATGAACTAGAATTTTATTCATGGTTTTATAATAAAGTTTTAAATAATCTAAGTAGAGCCGTCGTGATTGTATTAAAATATCATAAAAGTAGGAGCATAAGAATGAGAAACAACAAGATAGATGAAAATGATTTTATTGATAAAGATGACTTTATTAATAATGAGGATGATGCTTTAAATGAAATAAATGCATCTTTAGCAAAACAAGTATCCAATGAATTAGATGATGAAGACGACTTGGATGATGATTATGACACAGAGGATTTAGATCATATACCAAAAAAGAAATTTCCTAAGTGGGCTAAGATAACTTGTGGAATTGGAGGAGTTCTACTAGTAGTTATTATCGGAGCATTATTATATTTTAATAATCTGTTAGGATTAATAAATTATGATGATGGTAAGAATGCAAAACTAATCGCAGAATCGTTTGATAAAGATAATATATCGAAAGATAATGAAGTGGTAGACCCTAATGATGTTAAATGGCAATCAATCCTTGCAAATACAAGAAAAGAAGGAGTTGTTAATATCCTTTTAGTTGGTGAGGAAGCAATTGCTGATAATGGTCGTGGTAGATCCGATTCCATGATGATTGCTACTATTAATGTTAAGAAGAAAACACTTTCATTAACATCATTAATGAGAGATACTTATGTTCAGATACCAGGATATAGTGATAATAAATTAAATGCAGCTTATAAATTTGGTGGTATTCAGTTACTTTATGAAACATTAAAACAGAACTTCCAGGTTGAGATGGATGGTTACGTACTCGTTAATTTTAAGAGTTTTGAAAATATCATCAACGAATTAGGTGGTGTTGATATAACACTTACACAAGAAGAGGCTCATTATTTAAATCATACAAATTATATTTCTAAAAAGCAATATCGTCATGTTAAGGCAGGATTGCAAACTTTAAATGGTAACCAAGCATTAGGTTATTCTAGAGTTAGACATGTTAAGACTGGTGAAAATGTTAGAGATGATTTTGGTAGAACATCAAGACAAAGAATTGTTCTTAATGCAATCTTTGAAAAATATAAAAAGTTAAGTGCTACAGATATGGTGGGTATGTTACCAAAGATTCTTCCTTTAGTTACTACTGATTTAACAAAGGACGAGATTATTGGATATATTTCTACTTTAGCAACATTAGGTGTAGATCAATTACAGACTTTTAGAATACCAATTGATAATGGTTACAAGCCAGCAACTGTTAGAAGCATGTCTGTATTAATGATGGATACCGTTGCTGATAATGTAAAAGCACTTCATGAATTCTTATTTGGTGAGAGTGATGTAAAAGTACTTCCAAGTTCTAATGATTCAAGTAATTATAATGATTCATCAAGTGGAACAACTTCTACAACTACATCAACACCTCAGCCTGTTAGAACTGCGACACCTACAGCGAGACCAACTACAAAACCTGTTGCAACAGCAAAGCCAACAGCAACAGATACTCCTGAAACTACGGTTCCAGCTGCTACTGCTAAGCCAACAAAGGCCCCTACCAAGACTGCAGCACCTACTGTAGCACCAGTTAAGACACCAACACCAACTGAAGCTCCCGCTGAGACACAAACACCAGCAACAGAAGCTCCACAACAAACAGAAGCACCAAGTTCGGATGGCCAAGTATTAGAAGGTCAAGGACATTAATGAACGGACACTGTTTGTAAGAAAAGATATTAAATATAGAATATTTGAATAAACGATAGGCAATAGGATATTAAGGTATCCTATTGCTTTTTTAATTATTTGTTTTTCGCCGAAAGTCATGTACGAATTCCTAAAAGCATATAATTACAAAGCATATAATTACAGAGCTTTATAATGCAAAGAAAAGGTGATCTGTATATGAAAAATGAATTATCTTCTGTCAGAAAAAAGAGAAAAAGAAATTATAATATAAATAAAAACATAAATAAGAGGAACACAGAAGTTAATATTAAGAAATCAGTAGTTATGATAATGGGAATAGTAATCTTCGTCAACTGCATTCTTACTTTGATAGTAGATTTACAGAGAAATCAATCCATTCATAGCAGATTCATAGCTATAGAATTCAAACTAGAGGAATTTCGTGAAATAGATATCGCAAATAATAAAATACAATACATAAAAGAGAAAGCGAAAGATAAGAATGTAGATTTTATAGAATTACTAACTTTTAATATGATATATCATCATTATCATATTGACAAAAATGCACATATAATTACTAATTTGAAACCATATAATAAATATTTGAAAAATAAGAAATTTAAAGAAATATACCAGTACTACCAATGCGTCTTTTCTGATCTTTCCTATTTTCCTATTCCAATTAATAAGAAAAATAAGATATATGTTAATTTTGATGATTCATGGAAGAACTCAAGAACATATGGTGGAAAACGATTTCATGAAGGAACTGATATTATGAGTGATAACAATGTGAGAGGTTATTTCCCAGTGTTAAGTATTTCGCAAGGAATTGTAGAGAAAAAAGGATGGCTCGAACAAGGCGGTTATCGTCTTGGTATTCGCGCAAAAAACGGAGCATATTTCTATTATGCTCATTTATATTCTTATGCTCCAGAATTAAAAATTGGAGATACCATTATGCCAGGGCAGCTATTAGGTTTTATGGGTGATACAGGATATAGCAAAGTAGAAGGAACGGTAGGTAACTTTGATGTACATTTGCATGTCGGAATCTATTTTGACTATAAGGACCAGGAAGTAAGCGTAAATCCATATTGGATACTGCGATATTTGTCTTCATATAAATTGAGTTATTATTATTAGAAATAGAACTAAAAAGTCTTACTCAATCTAAATTGTGTATATTGTTGTGTAATTATGAATTTTGGCGTAGTCCGGCTGAAAGTATCGTTTATATTTTGTCAAGACTCAAAGTGAAAATAGGAGCGTGAGTGAGTATTTTCACTTATTTTGAGGCTTGTAAAAAATATGATACTTGAAGGAAAGGTAGCCGAAATTCATAATTATACAGCAATATACACTTAATAAATTAAATAAGACTTTTGATCCTTAATTCTATTAGAAAATTATTCACCAATTCTCTAGTTTTTATGGTATAATATCTAGGCTAGAGAATTCTAGGTGTAAGGAGTGAGGTTATATGGAGATACAATTATGGAGAGAGATACTAGATCCTTATGTGTTGGCGGTTGATGAGCTAGTAGTTAAGTTTAGGCATATTATATCCGAGTATAGAAATGCTGGTGCTTATTCGCCAATAGAGCAGGTTGATGGAAGGGTAAAATCAATTTCTAGTATATTAGAAAAAGCACAGAAAAAGAAAATTGATATTGAATATTTTGAAGAAAAGATTGAGGATATTGCTGGAATAAGAATTATATGCCAGTTTGTTGAAGATATCGATAAAGTTGTTGAATTAATTAAAAAACGCGGTGATATGGAAATTAAAAGTGAAAAAGATTATATCGCCAATATGAAAGAAAGTGGATATCGAAGTTATCATCTGATTATATACTATAATGTAAATACACTTCATGGAGTTAAGAAAATACAAGCCGAGATACAGATTCGTACCTTAGCTATGAATTTCTGGGCAACAATTGAACATTCATTACAATATAAATATAAGGGTAACATGCCGGAACATATTCGGACAAGGTTATCAAAAGCAGCTGATGCAATTATAGTACTTGATGAAGAGATGTCTGTTGTCCGTGATGAAATTATGGATGCACAGAACTCATTTAAGATTAAAGCAAATATTGTTGCTGATATCTTAACCAATATTCAGAATTTATATAAAATGGCGAATAAACGTGAAGTAGTAAAGATTCAAGATGAATTCTTCCAGATATATCAAAGTGGTGATTTAGAGCAGTTAGAACGTTTTAGTAAACAATTAGATATTATATCCGAAGGCTATAGAGCACAAAGTTTAAATTAGTAAGTTAGGAAAACGTTCTGTGTTAAGTAATCGCAAATAGGCATAAGGAAGTGGCAAAATATCGTTATATTGAACATTAAATATAGAAAGTAGTGAAGAAGAATTGAATTTACCAAAGAAATTCGAAGACCGTATGATGGAATTACTAAAAGAGGAATTCCCGTTATATAAAAAGACTTTTGAAGATACACGTTATGGTGGTATACGAGTAAATACCCTTAAGATATCAACAGAGGAATTTGAGAAAATATGTCCATTCGAGATTAGAAAGATACCTTGGATACCAAATGGATATTTCTATAATTTAAGTGATCAACCAGCAAAACATCCCTACTATTATGCAGGGTTATATTATATACAAGAGCCAAGTGCCATGACCCCAGCTAGTATATTAGAGATAGAAGAGGGAGATAAAGTACTTGATCTTTGTGCTGCCCCAGGAGGGAAGAGCACGGAATTAGCTGCAAAATTAAATGGTACAGGCATATTGGTAACGAATGATATAAGTAATTCAAGAGCAAAAGCACTACTTAAGAATGTTGAGTTATATGGAATTCGAAATGCTGTAATAACGAATGAAGATTCAGTTAAGTTAAAGAAATTCTTTCCAGAGTTTTTTGATAAAATACTTGTTGACGCGCCTTGTTCTGGTGAAGGTATGTTTCGTAAGGATGCTACTATCGTGAAGAACTGGGAGAATCAAGGTGTTGAATACTATAGCGAACTTCAAAAAGAAATTATTCTGAATGCAGCTGATATGTTAAAACCAGGAGGTATGTTGCTATATTCAACTTGTACTTTTTCACCAGAAGAAAATGAGGCTACAATTGAACATTTGTTGAATGAAAGACCTGATTTTAGCATTGAAGAGATACCAATGAAGGAAGGGTTTGCAACAGGAAGACCAGAATGGATTAATGGTAGAGAGGATTTAAAGAGATGTGTGAGACTATGGCCGCATAAGATTGAGGGAGAGGGCCATTTCTTAGCATTGCTTCGTAAAAAAAAGGATTCTCTTATAGAAGCGACAGAGGATAGATATATAGGTAAGAAAGTAAAATTACCAGAAGAATTTTATGAATTTCTTAAGGATATTAATTTTGATTTTGATGAGGATCGATTTGTTCTTAGAGAAGATAAAATATATTACAACCCAGATGTTAATATACCGGATAAGGGAATTCGAATCATTCGAGGTGGATTCTTTCTCGGAGAAATTAAAAAAAAACGGTTTGAACCTAGCCAATCTTTTGCTATGGGATTAAGTAAGGTAGATTTTAATAATATCATTGACTTGGATAGCAAAGAAAATGATGTTATCAAATACTTAAAATGTGAAACAATAGAGTTAAACAAAGAACATAAAAATGGCTGGTATCTAATCTGTGTAGAAGGTTACCCACTTGGATGGGGCAAAGTAATTGGACAAACTTTAAAGAATAAGTACCAAGCAGGCTGGAGATGGCTATAATGAAAGAAGTATTGAGACTTGATAAATATCTTTGCGATATGGGTATTGGAACCAGAAGCGAAGTGAAGACTTATATGAAAAAGGGAAGAGTCACAGTGAATGATGTGATTGTCAAAGAACCCGAAAAGAAAATTGATATTAATAAGGATCTTGTTACGTTTGATCATAACAAGGTAGGATATGTTAGCTATGAATATTATATGTTAAATAAACCTGCTGGAGTTGTATCTGCAACGTCAGACAATACTTGTGACACTGTGATAGACTTAATTGAAAGTGCAGCTCGTAAGGATTTATTTCCAGTTGGAAGATTAGATAAAGATACCGAAGGCTTGTTACTGATTACTAATGATGGAGCGCTTACACATCAATTATTATCACCAAAAAAGCATGTTGGAAAAGTATATTATGCTAAGGTAAGAGGTGTTGTAACAGAAGAAGATGTTAGAATATTTAGAGAAGGTGTTGTAATATCTGAAGATTTTAAGGCTTTGCCGGCTGAACTTGTGATATTACAATCAGATGAGATATCAGAGATAGAACTAACAATTTATGAAGGAAAATTCCACCAAGTTAAGAGAATGTTTGAAGCGGTAGAGAAAGAGGTTATTTATCTAAAACGATTATCGATGGGGATTCTCAAATTAGATGAGAATCTAGCAGTAGGTGAATATCGTGAGCTTACGAAAGAGGAACTATTGAGTTTGAAAAAGTGATTTGGTAAAGAGGATGATAACATAAAGATGGAATAATGTTATTAACCTTTTTTATAGATCTATTAAAGTTTTTGGATAGGTCATTGCATATTGAAAGGCAAAGGTATAAACATGATAAAAGATTTTTTACCAATTTGTAAAGAGGACATGGATAAAAGGGGATGGGAGGAAGTTGATTTTGTATACATCATTGGAGATGCTTATGTAGATCATCATTCTTTTGGACCTGCAATCATCAGTAGGGTTCTTGAAGCAAATGGTTACAAGGTTGGTATAATTGCACAACCTGACTGGAAAGATAAGAATAGTATCACAATCCTAGGTAAGCCAAGACTTGGCTTCTTAGTATGTGGTGGTAATATGGATACGATGGTTAATCATTATACCGTAGCGAAGAAGAAAAGAAAAGTGGATGCGTATACACCAGGTGGTGAGATGGGAAAAAGACCAGATCGTGCGACTATTGTATACTCTAATCTTATTCGAAAAGTATATAAAGATGCACCAATCATCATTGGGGGTATTGAAGCTAGTTTAAGAAGACTTGGGCATTATGACTATTGGAGTGACAGTGTAAAACGTTCAATTTTACTTGATTCGCAAGCGGACATCATATCTTATGGTATGGGAGAACATTCTATTGTAGAGATAGCAGATGCCCTTAATAGTGGAATTGCAATACAGGATATTACTTTTATTAATGGTACAGCCTATAAAGCCAAAGATTTATCCTCTGTATATGATGCGGTAACGCTTCCAACCTTCCAACAAATAGTAGAGAGTAAAGAAGTATTTGCCAAGAGTTTTTATATGCAATATTGTAATACAGATCCTTTTACGGGCAAGAGATTAGTAGAGCAATACAAGGAAAATGAGTATATTGTGCAGAATCCCCCATCAAAGCCATTATCACAAGGTGAGATGGATAGGGTATATTCCTTGCCTTATATGAGAGATTTTCATCCGATCTATAAGGAGCAAGGTGGAATACCTGCAATTGAAGAATTAAAGTTTAGTTTAGTTAATAATCGTGGATGTTTTGGAGGATGTAGTTTCTGTGCATTAACTTTCCATCAAGGACGAATTATTCAGACAAGAAGTCACGAATCGATATTAAATGAAGCACAACTTCTTATCTGGGATAAGGACTTCAAGGGATATATCAATGATGTTGGTGGACCAACTGCTAACTTTAGAGACACAGCTTGTGATAAGCAAAAGGAACATGGAGCATGTATTAATAAACAATGTTTGTTCCCAAAACCATGTAAGAATCTAAAGATTGATCATAGTGATTACCTAAGTTTACTTCGTAAATTAAGAGAATTACCAAATGTAAAAAAAGTATTTATTCGTTCAGGTATTCGTTTTGACTATCTGATTAATGATAAGGATGATACTTTTATCAAAGAATTATGTGAACATCATGTTAGTGGCCAGTTAAAAGTTGCGCCAGAGCATATCGCAGACCCAGTCTTATCGTTAATGGGTAAACCAGAAAATGCGGTGTATGAAAGATTTATAAATAAATATAAGAAGACAAATGAAGAGGTTGGAAAAAAACAATTCGTAGTCCCTTATCTTATGTCTTCTCATCCAGGGTCCACATTAAAAGAAGCAATTGCTTTAGCGGAATATTTAAGAGATCTTGGATATATGCCAGAACAGGTACAAGACTTTTATCCAACACCATCTACGATATCAACCTGTATGTATTATACAGAATTGGATCCTAGAACAATGAAAAAAGTATATGTACCAAAATCACCACATGAAAAAGCAATGCAACGAGCATTGATTCAATACCGTAATCCAAAGAATTATGATCTGGTAGTGGAAGCTCTAACACAGGCTCATAGAACGGATTTAATAGGCTTTGATAAGAACTGCCTAATCAGACCGAGACAAAATGCTAAGTATCATAAGGATTCCAATGAATCAGGTAGTGATAGAAATAAAGGTAGAAATACTAACTATAAGCCAAACAATACTAAAAATAAAGATAATAAAGATAATAAGAAGACAGATAGATTTCATGAGAAAAACGGAAAGTCAACAGACCGAAGTAATCGGAATGAAGGAAATGGCGCAGGAAGAAAGAAAAAATCTATTCGTAATGTCCATAAATCAAAAAGTAAATAATTAAATATATATAAAGATAAGGAAAGGAACAGATATAAGTTGATTTGTTTCCTTTCCTTTATATTTATAAAATACCTAATATGATTCAAGGTTAAAAGCCTTTCTTAACCTACATTGTGTATATTGATATATAGTTATTAATTTTTGCGTAGTCCGGCCGAAAGTATCGTTTATATTTTGTCAAGACTCAAAGTGAAAATAGGAGCGTGAGTGAGTATTTTTACTTGTAATGAGGCTTGTAAAAAATATGGTGCTTGAGGGAAAGGTAGCAAAAATTCATAACTATATAGCGATATACACTCAATAACTTAAATAAAGTTTTTGACTCTTGAATCCAAAATTAGAAAGGATACGATACTTATGAAAAATATAATAGTATCAAGTAACGAAGCTGGTCAAAGACTGGATAAGTTATTAGTGAAATATCTGAATAAGGCTCCGAAGAGCTTTATCTATAAAATGTTACGTAAAAAAAATATAACGCTAAATGGAAAGAAAGCAGAAGGTTCTGAAAAGCTTGAATTAAGCGATGAAATCAAATTATTCTTATCAGATGAGACAATTGATAACTTTAGCGAGCTTATTGTAACGAAGGTGGAACATAATCTTGATATTGTGTATGAAGATCGCAATATATTAATTATTAACAAACCAGCAGGAATGTTATCTCAGAAAGCAGAAGCGAATGATGTTTCCTTAGTTGAATATCTGATTTCTTATCTATTAGATACAAATCAGATTCAAAAGGAGGAGTTACAAAGCTTTAAGCCTGGAATTAGCAATCGTCTTGATCGTAACACGAGTGGGATTGTAGTAGCTGGTAAGAGTTTAATTGGATTACAAACAATGGCTGAGATATTCAAGGATAGAACCATTCATAAGTATTATTATTGTATTGTGAAAGGTGTAATAACTAAGAAGCAGATGATAGAAGGTTATCTTTCTAAAGACGAGAAAACAAATAAAGTGAGTATAAGTGAACAGGATTCAGAGGGAGCGAACTACATTAAGACAGAATATGAGCCTGTAAAGATTGGTGATAATTATACTTTACTTAGTGTAAAACTAATAACTGGACGTACTCATCAGATTCGTGCACATTTACAAAGCATAGGACATCCTATCATAGGTGATACAAAATACGGAAACGTATCCACGAATGAGTTCTTTCGAAAGAATTATAAATTAAAGCATCAGCTTTTGCATTCCTATCGTATTATTTTTCCTGAACTAGAAGGTGAACTTAGTAATCTTTCAGGTAAAGAAATGACGGCAAAATTACCTGATTATTTTGAAAAGATAATCAAAGATATATTCTAGGGGGTGAGTGGATGCCGTCATGGAATTCAAGGGGCCTTCGAGGTTCCACGTTAGAAGAACTTATTAATTTGACAAATGATAAATATAGAGTTAATAAACTAGCTTTAATTCAGAAGATTCCTACACCAATTAAGCCGATTAATATTGATAAAACGAATCGACACATTACACTTGCCTATTTTGAACAAAAAAGTACGGTTGATTATATTGGAACGGTACAAGGAATCCCAGTTTGTTTTGATGCGAAAGAATGCAATACGAAAACATTTCCACTTCAAAATATTCATGAACATCAAATTAAGTTTATGACTGAATTTGAAGAGCAAGGTGGAATCTCTTTTTTACTTATTTATTTTTCAGAGCCTGATGTGTTTTATTATTTAACTTTTGAAACCTTAATTCTTTTTTACGAACGGGGATTGAATGGAGGAAGAAAGAGTTTTCGATATGATGAATTAGACCCTTATTTTCAGATTTCAACTAACAACGGTGTTTTTGTGCATTATTTAGAACTTTTAAACAAAGACTTAGAACGAAGAGAATCAAAAAAAGTTTGACATCTATTTCTCTATACTTTATAATATCTGTATTCGTATGGTAGCGAATTATCACTGTACCACAATAAAGCGTCGGACTGATAATAACTTTATTAATATTGCTTATTAAAAAAGTTCTTTCTAAATCAATATTTCAGATGATTAATTTGCGTATGATCAACGAAATAGCTAGTGATGTAATTAATGTGAAATAAAACGTTTCACACCCCTGATTTATATGTCGCCAAAGGAGACAGATGGGAGCTAGTATGAAAGAATAAAAAATGAGTAGACTTTATATAAGAACGTTAAGTTAAGGCTTTAAGTATAATAAAATAATATTTTTAGTTTTGCTTTTGTTAGTATGAATATAAGATTATGAAATAAGATAGAGGTGTTAATGTGAAAGAAAATGTTTCACACCCTGATTTATATGTCGCCAAAGGAGACAGACGGGAGCTAATGTGAAATAAAGCGTATCACACCCCTTGATTGTACGTTGTTAGAAGCAACAGAAGGGAGCTTTTTATGAATCAGAAAATATTACATACGCCTGAAGGTGTAAGAGATATCTATAATGCAGAATGTGAGAAGAAACTATTTTTACAGGACAGTTTATATAAAGTATTAAAATTATATGGTTTTCATGATATACAAACGCCTATGTTTGAATTTGCAGATATATATAAAAAAGAACGAGGGACGATGGATGAACGAGAAATGTATCGATTTATTGACCGAGAAGGTAATACACTTGTTCTCAGACCAGATATCACTCCCTCTATCGCTAGATGTGTAGCGAAATATTATAAAGAGGAAGAATTACCAATTCGTTTATGCTATGTAGGTAATACTTTCGTTAATGGTAATAGTTATCAAGGAAAATTAAAAGAATCGACGCAATTAGGTGCTGAATTAATCTTAGATGATACTGTAGATGCAGATGCGGAAATGATTGCATTGACAATTGATTGTCTTTTAAAATCGGGTTTAAAAGAATTTCAAGTTGAGATTGGGCAAGCAGATTTCTTCAAAGGATTAGTAGAAGAAGCAAATTTTAATGAGGAAGAAGCAGAGCAAATTCGTGTATTGATTGAAAGCAAGAATTTATTTGGCGTTGAGGAGATTGTCTCAAGTAAGGAAATTGATAAGAATCTAAAAGATATTCTATTGAAGTTGCCAGAACTTTTTGGTTCATTAGATAAATTGGTATATGTAAAGAACATGACTAAGAGTGAGCGAGCAAGAAAAGCAATTGAACGTCTTGAGAAACTTTATGAGATACTAACAGAATATGGATTTGAAAAATATATTACGTTTGATCTAGGTATGTTAAGTAAATATAATTATTACACAGGCATTATCTTTCGAGCATATACCTATGGAACAGGGGAAGCAATTGTTAATGGTGGAAGATATGACAATTTGCTTAAACAGTTTGGCAAAGATGCACCAGCTATTGGATTAGCAATTGTAATCGATCAATTAATGATTGCCTTATCAAGACAAAAAATTAATATCATAATAGAAGAGCAAAATACTTTGATTTTATATGATTCTACGGCTAACTCAACCGCGATTAGAAATAATGCAATTCTTTTGGTGAATTCTCTAAGAAGTAAAGGAGCTAATACCGAGTTGCTTCGCAAAACAGGAAATAAAAATTTACAAGACTATGAAGCTTATGCTAAACAAAATCATATTTGTAGTATTTATTATCTGGAAGAAGAGGATTTTGTACAAAATATAGATGTTGAAACTAATAATGTAAATAAAATTAAGATTAGTGAATTAGTGAATCAGATAGGAGCTTAGGTATGAAGTATATTACGTTTGCACTAGCAAAAGGGCGTCTTACTAATAAAACACTTGAGATACTTGAGCGAATCGGTATCACTTGTGAAGAAATGAAAGATAAAGATTCAAGAAAATTAATTTTTATAAACGAGGAACTTAAATTAAAATTCTTTCTTGCAAAAGCAACGGATGTTCCAACTTATGTTGAATATGGAGCTGCAGATATCGGAGTTGTAGGGAAAGATACGATTCTTGAAGAAGGAAGAAAGATGTATGAAGTGATTGATCTAGGATTAGGGAAATGCAGAATGTGTGTAGCTGGTCCTAAAGAGGCTTCGAAGTATCTAGAACACGGTGAACTCATAAGAGTAGCAACCAAATATCCTAATATAGCCAAAGATTATTTTTATAATAAAAAGCATCAAACGGTTGAAATAATAAAATTAAATGGATCAATTGAATTAGCACCAATTGTTGGACTGTCCGAAGTAATCGTTGATATCGTTGAAACAGGTTCTACTCTTCGTGAAAATGGCTTAGAGGTTCTTGAAGAAATATGCAACTTGTCCGCACGTATGGTGGTAAATGAAGTGAGTATGAAGATGGAACATGAGAGAATTACAAAGTTAATTAATGATCTAAAGCAGGTATTATAAGGAGGCTATTTCATGAGAATAATAAAATTAGATACAAAATCAAAGAAAGATATATTGGAAAATCTACTAAAAAGAAGTCCTAACAACTATGATAGCTATCAAGAATCTGTGAATACAATATTAAATGATGTAAAAGTAAAAAAAGATGAAGCTCTATTTGCATATACTAAAAAATTTGATGGAGCAGAATTAAATCAAAATAATATATTAGTAACAGAAGATGAAATTAGCGAAGCTTATGCAAATGTGGATGCATCATTAATTGATGTAGTACGTAAAGCAATTGTTAATATCGTGGAATATCACGAAAAACAGAGACAATATAGTTGGTTCAATAGTAAACCAGATGGTTCTATTCTAGGACAGAAGGTTACTCCTTTGTCAAGTGTCGGTGTATATGTGCCAGGGGGTAAGGCAGCCTATCCATCTTCTGTGTTAATGAATGTGATACCTGCCAAAGTTGCAGGGGTTGAAAGAATCGCAATGGTAACTCCACCAGGGAAAGATGGTAAAGTAAATAGTGCTACATTAGTAGCAGCCAAAGAAGCAGGAGTAACAGAAATCTATAAAGTTGGTGGAGCACAAGCAATTGCTGCGCTAGCATATGGAACAGAAAGCATAAAGAAAGTTGATAAAATAGTAGGTCCTGGTAATATCTATGTTGCCTTAGCAAAGAAATCAGTATATGGTCATGTTAGTATTGATTCAATTGCAGGCCCTAGTGAGATTCTAGTCCTTGCAGATGAGACAGCAAATCCTAGATATGTAGCTGCAGATCTACTATCACAAGCAGAACATGATGAATTAGCTTCTGCTATTTTAGTGACTACAAGTGAAGAAATTGCTAATAAGGTATCCGATGAAGTAGAACAGTTTGTAGAAGAATTATCTAGAAAAGAGATATTGAGAAAATCGTTAGATAATTATGGATATATCTTGCTTGTTGAGAATATAGAAGAAGCAATTGATGTGGCGAATGAGATTGCATCAGAGCATCTTGAAATAGTAACCAAAGATCCTTTTAATATTATGACTAAGATAAAGAATGCAGGAGCCATATTCTTAGGGGAATATAGTAGTGAACCACTGGGAGATTATTTTGCTGGACCAAATCACGTACTACCTACGAATGGTACTGCGAAGTTCTTTTCTCCACTTAGTGTTGATGATTTTATTAAGAAGTCAAGTATCATTTCTTTTTCAAGAGAAGCCTTAGAACCAATTCACAGAGATATTATAAAGTTTGCTAATGCGGAGAGACTTACTGCGCATGCTAATTCTATCGCTGTCCGATTTGAAGAAAAGAATAAATAATTCAATTTATAATCTTTTGTTTTTTGGATAAATTATGTATAATAAAGGCAAGGACAAATTAAACTATTATTTAAATATTAAATTTGTTCTTAACAATTAAGAAAGTGACAGATTGTCATAATATCTGCAGTTAGGAAGGTACAACGAGATGAAAGAAAGAATCTCCAATATAACAAGACACACAAGTGAAACAGATATTCGTGTTGATTTTGCAATAGATGGTTCAGGTGTCACAAAAGTCGATACAGGGATTGGTTTTTTTGATCATATGTTAACCAATTTCGGAAAACATGGTATCTTTGATTTGGATGTTGAAGTAAAAGGTGACCTTTATATCGATTCTCACCATACAATTGAAGATACTGGAATTGTATTAGGGCAAGCAATTAAAGAAGCGGTTGGAGATAAAAAATGTATCAAACGATATGGTTCAGTAATTCTACCTATGGATGAAGCACTAGTTCTTTGTTCCTTAGATTTATCGGGTAGACCGTATTTCGTATATGATGTTAATCTAACTGTAGATCAAGTGGGTTATATGGATACAGAGATGGTAAAGGAATTTTTCTATGCGATATCGTATTCTGCTGGTATGAACCTACATATAAAAATGTTGTCAGGATCGAATAATCATCATATTATAGAAGCAATTTTCAAATCATTTGCGAAAGCATTAGATGAGGCTACAAAATATGATGAGCGCATTACAGATGTTCTATCTACAAAAGGTGCTCTGTAAGTTAATATAAAATACAAGAAAGTTATGTCTTTAGGAGGAACAAAATGAAGCTTTATCCAGCAATTGATATAAAGAATGGGCAATGCGTAAGACTAAGACAGGGGCAATTCCAAGATATTTTAGTATACTCCAATTCCCCTGCAAAGATCGCAAAATTATGGGAGAGCCAAGGGGCTTCCTTTATTCATATTGTTGATTTAGACGGAGCTTTAGTAGGGCATTCAGTGAATGAAGAGGCAATTCGAGAAATTGTTGCTTCGGTAAATATACCAGTTCAAGTTGGCGGAGGTATACGAAGCATAAAAGACATCGATAATAAGTTGAGTCTTGGTGTTTCACGAGTGATAATAGGTACAAAAGCAGTTGAGAGTTCTGCATTTATTAAGGAAGCTATCAGCACATTTGGTGCAGATAAGATTGTTATTGGGATTGATGCTAAAAACGGAATGGTTGCAATCGAAGGTTGGGAAAAAGTTAGCAATTACAATGCAGTGACGCTTGGAATACAGATGAAGGAAATTGGTGTTAAAACAATTGTTTACACTGATATATCCAAAGATGGAATGCTTCAAGGACCTAATCTTGAGCATACAAGAGAAATGGTGGAAGCGACAGGACTAGATATTATAGCGTCTGGTGGCGTATCTTCATTAAAAGATCTTGAAATGCTTGATGACATTTCTGTCCATGGTGCAATCATTGGTAAGGCATTATATGAGAATCGAATCGAACTTAAAAATGCAGTAGAATTATTTGAAAAAGGAGAATAACCGATGTCGTATAAGAAGATTATTCCATTTATTAATGCATCGAATGAAGTGAAATCTAATGTAGTTTCATTAGCATTTGAATATGCGAATAGTGGAGCGGATGAACTTATTATCTATGATTATGCTCCGAATGAAGAAGCTCTAGAAAAATTACTTGTAATTGGGAAAGAAGTTGTTAAACTTGTTGATATCCCAGTTACATTAGGTTTATTTGTTAAAAGATTTGAGGATGTTAAGAAGGCACTTTATACTGGATGTAATAAAGTATTAATCAAATACTCCTTAACAAATGATGATAAAGTGATAAAGGAAGCAAGTGAACGATTTGGCAATGATAAATTAGTCGTTGAACTTGATGAAGTAACGGAGCTTACCAAAGATTTTAGCCAGAAATTAAAAGAGTTAGGTATAGATACGATAATGATTAAGCATGTAGATGTATCAGATAATCTAAGAGCAAGTATAAAAGAATCTGTATTACCTATTCTAATTCGTGATTCTTTAACAAGAAATGATCTTGCAGAATTGATGAATATTCCTAATGTAGAAAGTGTATCTACCAATTATTTTGAGCATAAAGAAATCTTAAAAGCTAAAATGGCATTGAAAGATGCAAATATCAATGTAAATACATTTGATAGTCAAAAAGAGTTTAAAGAATTTAAGCTTAATAGTGATGGATTACTTCCTGTAGTAGTTCAAGATTATAAAACAAATGAAGTATTAATGGTTGCTTATATGAATGAGGAAGCTTATAACAATACCATTCAAACTGGAAAGATGACTTATTATAGTAGAAGCCGCAAAGAACAATGGTTAAAGGGTGACACTTCTGGACACTATCAATATGTAAAATCACTTTCTATTGATTGCGATAGCGATACATTATTAGCAAAAGTTCATCAAATTGGTGCGGCATGTCATACTGGCAATCGTACTTGTTTCTATACTGAGATTGTGAAGAAAGAATATGATGATACGAATCCACTAACCGTATTTAGTGATGTATATAATATCATTATGGATCGTAAGAATAATCCAAAAGAGGGCTCTTATACCAACTATTTATTTGATAAAGGAATTGATAAAATTCTCAAAAAATGTGGTGAAGAGGCAACGGAAATAGTCATTGCAGCTAAGAATCCAGATGCTGAAGAATTAAAGTATGAGATATCTGATTTCTTATATCATATGATGGTCTTGATGGCGGAATGTGGTCTTGATTGGGATGATATAACGAAAGAACTTGCCCACAGAAGATAAGATATACTTATAACTTGTTTTAATGTACCTTCATTAAATAATAAAATAAATATCATACATTTTAATAAATAAATGAAAAAAGTTTCGTTTCCTACTTAGATGTAGAAAATGGAACTTTTTTTATAGAACAAAATCGTTTAGAATAGTAAAGAGAATATACTATAGAGGAGCTATATAGAGGGGAAATTATACAAATGATTAAAATTATACTATTAGATAAAAATATAAGGGTTTTAGAAAGAATGGCATATCAGTTTAAGGATTATGATTTTTTAAGTATAGTAGGTATCTATACAAGTCCAAAAGCAGCGGTTGAATTTATTAAACAAAGTTCACCACATGCAGTTTTCTTAGATGTAAATATGAAAGATATTTGTGGGATAGAGATTGCGAAAGAAATAAAAGCTACCAATTCTAATATTCAAATTGTATTTGTTTCAAAAGAAAAAAGTAAAGCATTTGAAGCGTTTGAAATACACGCATTGGATTATATCACAAAGCCAATAAATAAAAAACGGTTAGATATTACAGTATCAAGATTAAAAGAGAAGTGTTCCGTTGTAGTTAAAGATATAGAATATAAGAATAAACTGAGCATTCAATGTTTTGGGAAATTCCAAATATATCAGAATAAGGAAGATCAAAAATCGGAATATAAGTGGAGAACAAAGAAGGAGAAGGAATTACTAGCTTTTCTAATCTATAATTATGATAAGAATATAAGCAAGGATGAATTGGCATCCATTCTATATAATGGTGTTGATAAAAAGAAAGCATCGAATAATATTTATGTTACTATGTCTGGAATAAGAAAAAAGTTAAAGGAGTTTGAAATTGAAAGAAGTGAATTGAAAATTCATGCAGATTATTCTCTTACGATGGCTGAGGGTATCTGTGATTATATTGATTTTGACTGTTTCTTTAAAAGACTTTCTTTTATAGATGAAACAAATGTATTTGAAATTGAACGTAAACTCTTATTATATAAAGGATTATTTTTGGAGGAAGAAGAATATGCATGGTGCCATGAAATTAGACAACATTTAGATATAAAATATGAGCAAACTTTATTTTCATTAGCATTTTTCTATAAAGAAAAATCGCTATACCAGAGATATGAGAAAATATTACATAGTATCTTACTTAACAATCCTCTCTCCGTTCAGGCAATGGTTCAGTTATTGGAATTATATTTTGAGAGAAAAAAATTCGATATGTACCGAAAGCAATATGTAATATACAAAGAAATATTAATGAATGAGTTTAATGAGATTCCCTTGGATAAATTTAGTGAATATTATTTGAAAATGAATTAATACACAGAAAATAAATAAATTATCTGTTAAAATATAGTTAAAATTGGTAAGAGGCTCGGATTGTCTTGAAATACAAGCAATCTAGAGCCTTTTACCAGTTTGTTACTTTAAGATTTTGTTAAGATAGATATAGTATGATATGTCAATGAGTAATAGTGCCTATGTTACTTCACGTATTGGAAGGATAATAACGTATATTTGGGAGGATAAACTTTATGAAAAAAGTACTAATTGTTGATGATGCGGAATTTATGAGACTTTCTTTGAGAACATTTTTAGGGAAACATGGATATGAAATAATCGGCGAGGCTGCTGATGGTAAGATGGCTTTGGACCTCTATGAAAAAGAAAGACCTGATATTGTTACAATGGACTTGACTATGCCTGTTATGGATGGTATTGAGTCGATAAAAGAGATTATGAAAATAGACAAAGATGCTAAAATATTAGTTGTTTCAGCAATGGGACAAGAAACAAAAGTTAGAGATGCTATTTTAGCAGGTGCAAAGAATTTTATTGTGAAACCATTTACAGAAGAAAGCGTTCTAAAAGTATTATCAACCTTTTAGAAAATAATCAAGAGGTAGCATATGTCAGATAAACAGAATGAACCAATGCTTGATATGTTTCTATTTGAAACGCAAGAATTATTAAATGAATTAGAACAGGATTTACTTCTTGGTGAGAAGTCAGACAGTCTTGATCTAGCAAAGATAAATGAAATCTTTCGAATAATGCATACGATTAAAGGATCAGCTTCCATGATGTTCTATACACATATAGCAAGTGTTGCGCACTCCCTAGAGGATTTGTTTTATTGTCTAAGGGAAGAAAATCCTAAAATTGTTGATTATTCTAGATTGACGGATCTAGTATTAGAGGTATCAGATTTTATTAAATTAGAATTAGAGAAAATAGAACAGGGATTAGAGCCTGATGCTGATCCTGAACAGATAAAAAATGAAATGAATCAAATGCTCCAAAAAATCAAACAGGATAATATGGAGATGGAAGAAGTCAATTCAATGGAACAGTATAAGGTTGTTATATTTTTCGATGAGGCATGTCAGATGGAAAATATGAGAGCGTTTACTTTGATTCGTGAATTGGAGGATATTACAAATGATATGGTATATACTCCTAACGAATTATTTGATAATGAAGAAGCGCTTCAAATAATGCGTAAAGAAGGATTTCAAATAACATTTTTAACGAATATAGGATATAGCAGTATACAACAGATATTTGCTGAAAATCCATTTATTAGGAATTTTGAATTTGTAGAAGATTTATGCGAGGAACTTGTGATAAGTTCTAATCATGATGATATCACAAGCTGTTCGGATGAATCAAATTGTATAAAAATAGAAGAACTCAAAGTAGAAGAGAATAAAGCCGATAAGAGCAAAATAGAAGAATGCAATATTGAGGAACATAAAGCACAAGCGCCAAACCAGAAGATGATTAGCGTCAATGTCAATAAATTGGATGTTTTAATGGATTTGGTGGGAGAAATAGTCATGTTAGAAGAAATGGTAATGAAAAGTCCTGATTTAGAAGGTCTTAAGCTACCTAATTTTAATAAAACAGCCACTCAATTGCAGAAACTAACAGGAGAATTAAGAGAAATTGTGATGTCAATACGAATGCTTCCACTTTCTTTTACCTTTCAGAAAATGCATCGTATCGTAAGAGATATGAGTAAAAAGTTAGATAAGAATGTTGAAATTGTATTAGAAGGTGAAGAAACGGAAGTTGATAAGAATATCATTGAAAAAATCTCGGATCCAATTATGCATCTTGTTCGAAATGCCATGGATCATGGAATAGAGACAATGGAGATGAGGCAACGAATTGGTAAACCAATCACTGGGACTATAAAACTATCAGCGCAAAATGTTGGAAGTGATGTATTAATTACTATTCAAGACGATGGAAAAGGCTTAAATAAAGAAAAGATCCTTCAAAAAGCGAAAAAGAATGGATTGATTGTAAAACCTGAAGGGGAACTTACGGATAAAGAAATCTATAATTTTATCTTTCAGCCTGGATTCTCAACGAAAGAGAATATCTCGGAATTTAGTGGACGCGGGGTAGGTATGGATGTTGTTGCCAAGAATATTGAGAATATTGGTGGAAGTGTATCTGTAGATAGCGAAGAAGGCAAAGGAATGATCGTTTATCTTAAGTTACCACTTACTCTAGCAATTATTGAAGGAATGAATCTTAAAGTAGGAGCTTCAGTATTTACAATACCAACTAGTATTGTGAAGGAGTCTTTTAGGCCGAAATCAAATGATGCATTAATGAAGGAAGAGAATCATGAGATGATTATGGTAAGAGGTGAGGTATATCCAATATTACGACTTCACCATATTCTTAATATTAAAACAGAAATTACGGATTTGCATGAAGGAATTATGATTATGGTAGAGCAAAATGATCAAAAAATCTGTATTTTCTGTGATGCTTTATTAGGTCAACAACAAGTTGTTGTAAAGGCGCTACCAAGTTATCTAAGAAGAATGAACCAAATGAAATATCTTGCGGGATGTACCTTATTGGGGGATGGGACAATTAGCTTAATCCTTGACCTGGCAAATGTTAAGAAGAAATAGTATGTGAAGGTATCTTAAAGTTAAGATATTTTTAGTCTGATTAATACAACAGGCAACTACTTGGCATCAATAAGGAGGATAGAAGATGACAAATATAGAAGAAATTGAAGAGTTAGAAGAAGATACGCAAAAAGATAAATTTCTGTTATTTTCAATTGATACAAATTATTATGGTATCGATATTAAAACAGTAATTGAGATTATTGGAATCCAGCCAATCACGGAGGTGCCAGAACTACCTGATTATATTCGAGGTGTAATTAATCTAAGAGGTACTATCATACCTGTGATGGATGTTAGGTTACGTTTCGAAAAGGAATATCGTGAATACTGTGATAGAACTTGTATTATTGTTATTGAAACAAATAATGTAATGGTAGGGTTAATAGTTGATAGTGTAGCTGAGGTTGCTGTCATTCCGAATGAAAATATTATGGAACCTCCTTGCATTACTTCGGAAGGATATCGCTATATTAAAGGAATTGGAAAATGTGGCGATAGCGTGAGGTTAATTATTGACTGTGACCGATTACTTAATGAGGAAGAATCACGCAGTATAAGTGATTTTAATGTATAGGAGGAGTTTATGAAAGTGATAAATAATTTAAAGATTGGAACAAGATTATTGGCAGGGTTTATATTTCTTGCTTTAATAGCTGGAGTAACTGGTGCTGTTGGTATATATGGTATTGATAAAGTGGATGATTTAAATCAAAAAATGTATACCTATATGACGGTACCATTTGCGGAACTAGTTACTTTAACAGATGATTTTCAAGGTATGAGAATTAGTGCAAGAGATTTGTTCTTAAAACCAACAAAAGAAAAAGAAAATCTAATTGCTGAATTTAAACAGTACAGTAATGATTTTGATGAAACAGTTGATAGTTTTTCAACTACTTTGTTAACAAGTGAAGGAAAAACTCATGTAAAAGAATTAATTAACAATAAAGAAGAATATGTAAAGAAAATAGAAGGTGTAATTGTATTAATCAATCAAGGTAAAGAGAAAGAAGCATATGAATATATGAATGCTACCACATATGCATCGAAAATCGAAAAAAGCTTATCTGAGGTTGTTAAGTTAAAGAAAAATCTAGCGAAAAGCAATTCGAAAGAAAATATAGAAATTGCACAATCTGTTGCAAGAACAGCGATTATAATTATCATCATAGGTATTGGAATGGCATTATTGTTAGGAATAATGATCTCAAAGTCAATTAGTAAACCAATTAGAAAATTAGTACATTTATCTGAAAGAATAGCAGATGGAGATCTTAATGTGGAAGTGAATATTAACTCAAAAGATGAGATTGGTAATCTAGCACATGCATTTCGCAAGATGGCAGACAATTTAAATGAGGTTATGGGTAATATTAGCATAGCATCAAATCAAGTAGCTACAGGTGCTAGACAAATATCAGATTCATCGATATCACTTTCTCAAGGTGCTACGGAACAAGCAAGTGCAATTGAAGAATTAACTGCATCCATGGAAGAAATTGCAGCGCAAACACGTCAAAATGCAAGCAATGCAGCTACTGCTAATGAGTTAGCAAATGTAGCACAAGAGAATGCGATGATTGGTAATAATAAGATGAGTGATATGCAATATGCCATGTCAGAGATTAATGAATCATCGAATAACATATCTAAAATTATAAAGGTTATTGATGAAATTGCATTCCAGACTAATATATTGGCACTGAATGCTGCAGTAGAAGCTGCAAGAGCAGGTCAGCATGGAAAAGGATTTGCAGTAGTAGCAGAGGAAGTTCGAAACCTCGCTGCAAGATCTGCAGATGCAGCAAAAGAAACTACAATTATGATTGAGGGTGCAATCAAAAAGGTAGAAGACGGAACTGAGATTGCGAATGAAACAGCTAAATCTCTAAAGAAAATAGTTGATGGAGTACAAAAAGCAGCGCGATTAGTTGAGGAAATCGCGGTTGCATCAAATGAACAATCTCAAGGTATTGAACAAGTGAATCAAGGTATTATTCAAGTATCGTCAGTCATTCAATCAAATTCTTCAAGTTCTGAAGAAGGTGCAGCTGCGAGTGAAGAATTATCAAGCCAAGCTGAACTTTTAAAAGAACAAGTGTTGCGTTTTAAGTTACGAAATCAAAAAAGACACAGAAATGAATATGAAAATAGTGATAAGATACCAGATAATGTACTAAAAGCTTTAAACAATTTTGAAAAGAAAAATAGTTTAGAGAGTAACAATATTGATAGAAATGGAACGAGAATTTTCTTAAACGATAATGAGTTTGGTAAATATTAAATCCGACGATTTTAACCCATTAAATGATTATCAACAGAAGATGAGAATGGTGAATAATGATAAGTATATCAGATAATGAATTTCACATGATAGCTGATTTTATTAAGAAAAATTATGGTATTCATATGAAAAGCGAGAAGAAGGTTTTAATAGAGGGAAGGTTGCATACTGAAATAGAGAATCTTGGATTTACAAGTTTTTCGGAATATTATGAATATCTTATTCACGATAAGTCAGGAAAAGCAGTATCTGTATTAGCAGACCGAATTACTACCAATCATACTTTTTATATGAGAGAAGCAGAACATTTTTATTTCTATCGAGATGTTATTTTGCCAGAGTTGGATAGAAAAGTGCTTGAGAGAGATCTTAGAATCTGGTGTTCTGCTTGTTCTACAGGAGAAGAAGCTTATACGTTAGCAATGATTACGGATGAATACTTTGGACTTAATAAAAAGGATTGGGATGCAAAAATACTTGCTACTGATATATCGAGCCAAGTGTTAGAGGTTGCAAGGCAGGGTATTTACAATAGCGAGAAACTTTCGAGTCTTCCCAAGAGTTGGCAATTGAATTATTTTAATGTGTATGATGACGAGAATTATAGAATAGACGACCGATTGAAAGAAGAAGTTATTTTTCGAAGATTTAACTTATTTACAGAACGCTATCCGTTTCGTAAAAAATTTCACGTTATTTTTTGTAGAAATGCAATGATCTATTTTGATTCCGTTGAAAAGCAAAAATTAATTGATAAATTCTATCAATCGTTACATACGGGAGGATACCTTTTTATCGGTCATTCGGAATCTTTTGATCGTTCAAATGATCGTTTTGAATATATTATGCCATCAGTGTGCAGAAAAATATAGATCTTAAGGGGTGTAATTTATGGGCGATGATAAAATAAAAGTCTTAATTGTTGACGATAGCCTTGTATTTCGTGAGATTTTAACTAGAGCGATTTCAATAGAACAATCACTACAAGTGGTTGCGACGGCACGTGATCCATACGAGGCAATTGATAAAATTGCTGAATTTAGACCAGATGTAATGATATGCGATATTGAGATGCCTAAAATGGATGGGATTGAGTTTATACAGAAATTGCTTCCTGAATATAGTATACCGGTGATTGTTGTAAGTGCTATGAGTGAAAGAGTTTTGGATGCAATGCATGTTGGGGCATTTGACTTTATTTTAAAGCCTAATGTAGATACGATACAAGAGGTTGAATACTTTTTCTATGAACTAATATCAAAGATTAAATCATCCCGTAATAGCAAAGTGAATATGCAGGAAATCGAACTCGAAAAACAAACATTTAAATACCGCAACTATGAAAGTAATCAAATCATTGCAATTGGTGCTTCCACAGGTGGGACAGAAGCTTTACTCAATATACTGAAAAATATTCCGTCCTATTTGCCTGGAATTGTTGTGGTTCAGCATATACCAGCTGTTTTTTCTGAGATGTTTGCAAATAGGCTTAACGCCCAGACAAATCTAACAGTGAAAGAAGCCAAAACTGGGGACTACGTTAAAAAAGGGCATGTATATATCGCTCCAGGAGATAAACATATGCGAATAAAAAAAGTTGGAGAAGAATATAGAATTGAGTGTTTTGTTAGCGAAAGAGTAAATGGGCATTGTCCGTCGGTTAATGTCCTATTTCATTCTGTTGCGAAAGAAGCTAAGAACAATGCCGTTGGTATTATATTGACTGGTATGGGAAATGATGGAGCAGAAGGAATGTTATCAATGTATCATGAGGGTGCAAGAACAATTGGACAAGATGAAGCAACTTGTGTTGTATATGGAATGCCGAAAGTAGCATATCAATTAGGGGCTGTAGAAGCAATGGTACCATTACATAGAATACCTTTATTATTAAATCAAATGCTAAAATAAGAGTGGAAAGCTGTAGTATAATGCAAATTGAGCATTGGACTATAGCTTTTTCTATTGTATAAACAGATAATTTTATTTATGAATATTGTCAATTGGTCGCTAATTAGGAATATAAAAAATTATATTGGTAATCATAATATATTATTTTTATATTCTATTTTAGACAACCGATTGCGCAATAAATCCTTTATTTATAAGCGTTTACGAAACATTTGAACGAAAATGTAAAATATGCACAAGATAAAAGTTATAAAAAGACGAAATATATACATTGACAACAATAGAATATGATGTTATTATATACACATAGAACAACCGATTGCGCAGCAATTAAGGAGAATAATATGGCGGATATAGACAAAAATAATGAAAATAGAAAACTCACAATTGGAGATATTGCCGATGAATTAGGGTTATCTAAGACAACGATATCCAGAGCAATCTCTGGAAAAGGCAGAATTAGCGATGAAACGAAACGAAGAGTACAAGAATATATTAAGGAACATGATTATAGACCTAATTTAATTGCTAAGAGTCTAGCGGAATCTAAAACATTTAATTTAGGTGTAGTACTTCCTTCGGATACGAATCTAGCAGAAACGCCGTTCTTTCAAAGTTGTTTAATGGGAATCTGTGAGGTGGCAGCAAGCCATGATTATGATGTAGTAGTAACTACTGTTACAGAAGATGATATCGCATTACTAAAGCGGATTATTTTTAATCATAAAGTTGACGGAGTTATTCTTACAAGATCATTAGCACATGATTTACCAGTACAATTTTTAAAGGAGAATAAAATACCTTTTGTTGTAGTTGGTTCTACAGAAGATGAAGATGTAGTTCAAATTGATAGTAATCATAGCGCCGCATGTGCTGAATTGACTTCAATATTATTAGTATCAGGCAATGAAAATTTGGCTTTATTAGCAGGTAATCAAGAACATATTGTTAATAAGAATCGAATGAAAGGTTTTATTGAAGGACATAAGAATATAAGCAAGAAGGCGAATGACAATTTGATCTTTACAGGTATGAATAATAAGGCATTGATTGATCGAGCAATTGATCGAATTATGATGTATCAAGTTGATTGTATCGTATGCACTGATGACTTAATCTGTAGCCGTGTTCTAGCAAGATTAAACGAGTTAAATTACTCAGTTCCAGCAGATATCAAAGTGGCTTCCTTTTACAATAGTACATTTTTGGAGAATCATAATCCACCAGTCACAGCAATCAATATCAATGTCAAAGAATTAGGCGTAGCCGCTGGGGAGCGACTAATTAAATTGATTGCAGGAGAAGAAGAGAAGCAAAAAGAACTAATTAATTATGAAATTGTTCTTAAAAAATCAACGAAGTAACAAAATGTTTTTATCAAACATTAAGTAATATAACTCTAATGATGAAAATGTTTGTTTATATTAAGGAGGAAAAAAGGATGAAAAAAAGAATTTTATCAGTAGTAATGGCAGTTACTCTAGTAGGGACTATGATGACTGGCTGTGGCAAGAAAAGCGATGACAAGAAAGATTCAACAAGCAGTACAAAAACAGAAAGCACTGATTCTAAAACTGTAGATCTTGAATCAAAGATTACAAAAGACGATATCACATTAAAAGTATGGGAATCAGCAAATGGACCAGACAAATTTATTAAACAAGCTGGTGATGCATTTACAAAAAAATATCCAAATATCAAAATCGAGTTTGTTAATGTTGAAGTTGGTGATTCAACAAGCCAAATCGCATTAGACGGACCAGCAGGAGTTGGACCAGACTTATTCGCAGCACCTCATGATAAACTTGGCGAATTAGTAACTGGTGGACATGTTCTACCAACTGTTAATCCTGATGATATTAAGAGCAAAGTACTTGAATCTTGTTCAAAAGCGGTAACTTATGATAATACAATGTATGGTTACCCAGTTTCAGCAGAAACTTATGCATTATTCTACAACAAAGATTATATTAAAGAAGCACCAAAGAGCTTTGATGATGTTGTAAAATTCAGCAAAGAATTCAATACAAAAGATAGATATGGTTTCATGATGGACGTATCAAGTGGCTATTATACAATTATCTTTACAACAGCTGATAACAACCGTTTATTTGGTGCAAATGGTACAGATACAAAGAATACAAATATCAACTCAGCAGCTTCTGTTGAAGGTATGAAATTCTTCCAAAGTTTAAGAAGCGTACTAGATATAAGCTCAGCAGACTTAACTACTGCAACTTGTGATGCTGCCTTCTTAAATAAAAAAGCAGCTATGTATATTACTGGATTATGGAATGTATCTCAATTTAAAGAAGCAGGTCTTAACTTTGGCGTAGCTCCAATTCCTACTTTACCAGGACAAAATACACCACCAGCTTCATTCGCAGGAACACGTACTATGTTTGTATCTGCTTATTCTACTCATCCAAACGAAGCTAACTTATTTGCTCAATTCTTATTATCTGATGAAATGCAAAAACTTCGTTTTGAAGTTACAGGTGCTTTACCATCAGTTAACGTAGAAGTTGATAGTCCATATGTTGCAGGTTTATTAGAACAGCTTAAATATGCATACCCAACGCCTTCTATTCCACAAATGGGTAAATATTGGGATGCAATGAATGCTGCAAGTGCTAACATCTGGGATGGAGCAGATATTCAAAAAGAACTTGATGCATGTAACACTGCAATCCTTGCACAATAACAGAAGTGAGTCTATTCGTAGCGAACGACTGTAAATAAACAAGGAAGCTTTCATATAAAGGATGTGCAAAATTATTTGCACATCCTTTATAAAAATAACGTAAGGTAAGGTGAAATAATGAAGACTTCAATAAGTTCAGATGGAACTTCTAAAAGTAAGATAAGATTAGCGTCCATTTTGTTTATGGGATTAGGACATATAATCTATCTAAAACAGTATTTAAAAGGAATGCTTTTTGCAGCAATTGAAATTATTTTTCTATTCTTTCTTCCAGAAATAGTAGATAAAATTTACGGTTTGATTACACTTGGTACACCAAATCCAATGGTACCAGTTCTTGAAAGAGATAATTCAATATTTATGCTAATCGATGGAGTTATTATTCTTGCTATCGTTGCAGTATTTCTAATCACATATGTTATATCAGTGAAGAGTGCATTATCTACTTATCATGATTATTGTATTTCAAAAGAATTACCTCGTAACAAAAACTTTTTTTCAAATATGCTTGGTAAAGCATTTCCTATTTTGGGATTAGCGCCATCTGTAATATTGATTATGTTTTTCGTTGTTGTACCTCTTGTTTTCTCTGCTTTAGTAGCGTTTACAAATTATTCAGCACCAAAAAATATTCCACCAAATAATACAGTAGATTGGGTAGGATTCCAAAACTTCTTTGATATGTTTGGCGGTAGTGCAACATGGACATCAGCTCTTGGTAGAGTAGCGTTATGGACATTAGCATGGGGCGCACTAGCAACATTTACATGTTATATTGGCGGACTAATTATGGCGGTAGTATTACATGATAGTAAAATTAAGATTGCTCCAGTATTTCGTGCTATCTTTGTTTTACCTTATGCAGTTCCATCAGTTGTAAGTATGTTAATCTGGCAGAATATGCTTAATGGTAGATTTGGTATTGTTAATCGAACGCTTATGAGTCTAGGTATTATTCATCATGAAATACCATGGCTAAGTGATCCTACTTTTGCTAAATTTACTTCAATACTAATGAATATGTGGGCAGGTTTCCCATACTTTATGTTACTAATCACAGGAACAATGACCTCAATCTCTCAGGATGTTTTTGAAGCGGCTTCCATCGATGGAGCTAATAAATTCCAAGCATTCCGTAGAATTACGTTACCACTTGTATTATATCAAACAGTACCATTAATCATTATGTCATTTACGGCAAATATTAATAACTTTGGTGCAATCTTCTTCTTAACTGGTGGAAATCCAGTTGTTTCAGATACAACAACAACTAGTGCTGGTGGAACAGATATTATCGTAACTTGGATCTATAATTTAACAATTAATTTAATGAAGTACAATTATGCTTCGGTATTAGCAATAATGGTATTCCTAGTATTAGCTCCATTTGCGATATTTAACTTTAGACGTACAAAATCATTTAAGGATGGTGAAATTTAATGAGTCGTAAATTAGTTCAAAAGATTAATGTTGGTGTAACGCTATTAGTCTTAATAATTATTTCTTTTTTTGTATTATATCCACTTGTTTATGTTGTAAGCGCGGCTTTTTCACCAGGAAGTTCTATTGCATCATTGAATATAGTTCCATTTAAAGATGGATTTACTATTAAGCATTTTAAACATTTATTTGACGAAACGAATTATGTAACATGGTTTAAGAATACATTTATCATCGCAGTATGTACTTCAAGTTTAACGATAGTTGTATGTTCATTAAGTGCATACGTATTCTCAAGATTTAAATTCTCTTTGAAAAAAGGAATGCTAATGTCACTATTAATACTTCAAATATTCCCTTCCTTCGTAGGAATGATTGCAATCTATGTAATCCTATTAAGAATGGGTGGTTTAGATCAATTATGGGGACTTGTACTAGTATATCTAGCAGGTAATATTCCATATAATACTTGGTTAGTAAAGAGTTATTTGGATACGATTCCAAAAAGTATTGATGAAGCAGCAAGAATTGATGGCGCTTCGAATTTAAGAATTTTTGCTACGGTTGTTATGCCATTAGCAAAACCAATTATTACATTTTTAGGTATTACAAGTTTTACTGCTCCATGGATGGACTTTATTTTTCCAAAATTAGTTTTACGTTCAGCAGAAAAACAAACATTAGCATTAGGTTTATTTGGTTTTGTAACAGAGAAAAAAAGTGAATTTACCAACTTTGCTGCGGGCGCTTTATTAGTTTCAATTCCATTTATTATATTCTTTGTATTTACACAAAAATTACTTGTTACTTCTCTTGGAGGGGCAGCAGTAAAAGAATAAAAAGTTTCTGTTTAGTACCGTTATTCGCTACGGTACTAAATGGCTACTATAGAAATAAAGCATAATTAACGCACAGAAAGGATATTTTATGGACAACACTACAACAAAGTTTGATTTTAACAATAGATATTTAACAAAAGATGATAAGCCGTGGTTTCCAATCATGGGAGAGATGCATTACTCAAGATATCCAAAAGAATATTGGAAAGAGTCTTTATATAAGATGAAGGCTGGCGGTGTCATGGTAGTATCTTCTTATGTAATATGGATTCACCATGAAGAAATTGAAGGCGAATATGATTTCGTTGGAAATAAAGATCTAAGAAAGTTCGTAGAGACATGTAAGGAATGCGGATTACATTTTATCTTAAGATTTGGACCTTGGTCTCATGCTGAAGTAAGAAATGGTGGATTCCCTGACTGGTTGCTACAAAAGGAATTTGAACCAAGAACGAATGATCCTAGATATTTTGCAGAAGTAGAGAAATACTTTAAGAAGATCTATGAACAAGTAGAAGGATTATTTCTTAAAGATGGAGGCCCTATTATCGGTATTCAGATTGAAAATGAATATGGTCACTGTGGCGGGCTTGATGGTGAAGAAGGTGAAAAACACATGATTCACTTGAAAGAAATGGCACAAGAAATCGGTTATGATGTTCCAATCTATACTGCAACTGGTTGGGGTGGAGCTGTAACAGGTGGTTGTATTCCAGTAATGGGTGGATATTGTGAAGCACCTTGGGATCAAAGACTTACAGAAATTGAACCAAGTGGTAATTATATATTTACCCATGAAAGAAATGATCATAACATCGGTAGTGACCACGGTATTGGAGAAGGAATCACATTTGATGCTTCAGAGTTCCCATATTTAACAGCTGAACTTGGTGGTGGACTACAAGTGACACACCACAGAAGACCAATTGCAACATCTACAGACATCGGCGCTATGTCAATGGTAAAACTAGGTAGTGGTGTAAATCTATTAGGATATTACATGTATCATGGTGGAACGAATCCTAAGGGTAAATTATCTACGTTACAAGAGTCTAGAGCAACTGGATATCTTAACGATCTTCCAGAGTTATCATATGATTTTAGAGCTCCTATTAGAGAATACGGACAAATGTCTGAGACGTTAAAAGAAATTAAATTATTATCTTATTTCGTAAAAGAGTTCGGTGAAGAATTATGTGAGATGGATGCGACAATACCAGAATCAAATCCACTATTTCCAACGAACTTTAAGGATCTAAGAACATCTATCCGTAAAAAAGATAATAAGGGTTATATCTTTGTTAACAATTATCAGAGAAAGTATAAGATGGCAGATCATGAGAACATTGAATTAAAAGTTGAATTGGATGAAGAAACTATTACCTATCCAACAATTTCAGTAAGGGATTCTGATTATTTCTTCTTACCTTTTAATATGAAATTAAATAATGCAGTATTAAAATCTGCATTAGCAACACCATTATGTAAGATCAATGATAATGCTTTTGTATTTTACACTGATAAGACTCCTTCTTATGATATCGTTGGAGATCTTAGTGATACAAAACTTCTTACAATTACGAAAGAAGAAGCAAAGAATGCATGGAAAGTAACTTTAGATAAAGAATATTTAATTATTAGTAACTGTGCAGCAGTACAAACAGATCAAGGCGTTGAATTAATCGGAAGAGAAAAAGCTACATTAAAGGTGTATCCAGAATTTACTAATGCACCAGATGGTTATAGAAAAGTTAGAACAGAAGAAGAGTTTACAATTTATGAAGGCGTAGAATGCAATGAAGTCGCTGAAATTAAGGTAACTCAACTTGAAAGGACGAACGACAAACAAGTATACGAACTAAATATAGAGATTCCTAATGAAGTTGAAGATTGCTTTATTCGCTTAAATTATGGCGGTGATTCAGCAAAATTATTTGTTAATGATGAAGTGATTGCAGATAATTTTTATACAAGTAGAACGTGGGAGATTGGCCTAAAAGGTTATAGCTTCCCAACGAAATTAAGACTTGAAATATATCCTTTGTATGAAAATGCAGAGGTGTATCTAGAAAAATGGCCACAGATGAAAGACGGTAAAGCGATGGAATTATTCGAGGCTAATGTTGAGATCGAATATAAGAGTATTATAAAGAAATAATATTATAATAGATAAACATCTGAGGAAATCAATAGAAATGGATTGAATCGATATGATTGAATCCATTTTTATGATTAAGGAAAAAGTTACTACTGATGCCACCCTACGTAAGACGTAAGGATATTAAGTATACGTTTTCTTGTACATGAAAAGGGGAATATTCATGATTAAAGTTAAAAAAGATAGAAAAACTAAAATAAATAAAAAAGTAAAAAATGATAAAGGTAAATTTAGATTTCGTAGTAATGAAATAATAAAAATGAAGGAAAAAATTAAATTATTAGGACAAAAGAAAAACAGCAATACGGAAAATAATAAGAAAAAAGTACGCAGTATTAAGCACAAGCTTATTGGCGCATTTTTAGTTCCTGTACTTTTTATTATTTTATTGGGGATTATTACTTATCAAAAAGCTTCTAATGCAATCATACATAATTATGAAGGCTCAACGTTGAATGCAGTCAATAGCAAAAGCGATTACTTAACTCTTGGTATTAAAGGCATAGATAACGAAGCGGTTAAGCTATTAACAGATACGAATCTAACAAATTATTATTCGGGAAGCTTAGGTGATATAAAGACTGAAGAAGAGGCTTATAAAACTTTATATAAGAATTTTGTAACCATCGTATCATCAAATGAATTTATCAATTCATTTAGTATATTCTCGGATTACGGTACAAACTTTGCATCGAATGGAAAGCTTAATACTACAGCTTATAATGAGTATATTACCACTGATGAAGGTAAAATAATTGCTGCTTCAAAAGACATTACGAATTGGTCTGGCTATCATAAGTTCCTTGATGATAAATTAAATATTTCAGAAGATGATTATGCAATGTCATTAACCAAGAAATTCATCAAAGGTAATGGATATATCATTCTAGATGTAAAGAAAGATAAAGTGATAGAAGAGCTAAAAACATTAGCTTCATCAAAAGATAGTATTATTGGGTTTGTAACTTCTGACGGTAGAGAAATCTTAGTTAACTCTAAAAAAGAACAGGTATTTCATTCAGCTTCATTTTATAAGAAATCGCTAAAAGATAGTAAAGAAAGTGGTTCGAGTTATGTTAACTATCAAGGTGAAAAATACCTTTATCTGTATTCTAAGTTAGATAATAATGCTGCAATGGTAACTTGCCTAATACCTGAAAGCTTTATTTTAAAACAAGTAGATAGCATTAAGATGTTTACAATAGTAGTTGTTTTGATTGCTTCTATGGTTGCTGTATGGATTGGAATGCAATTTGCTACTGGAATCAGTAAGGTAATTAAGAATACAAATCATGTTCTTGATAAAGCCAAAGAAGGAGATTTAACTGTTGTATGTCATAGCAAGAGAAGTGATGAGTTTCAAAATCTTTCCGATGGCATTACAAGTATGCTTGACGGAATGAAAAATCTAATTAAAAAGGTAAGTCATACTGGTGGTAAATTAAATGATTCTGCAATACTAGTTGATGAATCTTCCGCTCGGTTATTGGGTTCTTCCAAAAATATAACAAGAGTTATGGGTGAAATTGAAAAGGGAATTATTCAGCAAGCAGATGATTCCAATGAATGCTTAAATCAAATGTCGTTATTAGCTTCTAAGATTCATATTGTATATGAAAACACAGAAAAGATGGAACAATATGCAGGCGGAACGAAAGAGATAGTTAATCATGGAGTTCATTATGTAGAAGATCTACACCAAAAATCTGAAACAACAAAAGATACAACCAAGAATGTAATAGCTAGAATTGAGAAAATGAATGAATCATCAAAAGCAATAGGGGATATTCTTGGCGTAATTAATGAGATCGCAGCACAAACAGAACTACTTTCTCTGAATGCCTCGATTGAAGCAGCTAGAGCAGGGGAAGCTGGTAGAGGATTCACTGTTGTCGCAGATGAGATCCGTAAGTTAGCAAATCAATCTGTAAATGCAGCAAATAAAATTAGCGAAATTATAAGCGAAATAAGAAATGAAACAAAAGATACAATTCAGACTGCGAGAAGTGCAGAAGATGTGATTAAACTCCAAGAAGAATCCTTAAAACGTACGATAGAGATGTTTTATGAGATTAATCAAAATGTTGAAAATCTGTCCAATAGCTTAAAGTCAGTATCCGAGGATGTAAAAGGTATAGAGAAGACTAAAGAAGATACCTTACAAGCAATTGAAAATATCTCAGCAATCTCAGAAGAGACGGCAGCTGCATCCGAAGAGGTTAGTGCTATTGCAGAACAACAGTTAAGAGAAGTAGAGGAGTTAACGAAGTCAGCGATTGAATTGAGAAATAATTCAAATAATCTAGAAGAAGCAATTCAACAATTTCGTCTAGATTAATAAGATTAGAGGGTCAAAAGTCTTGTTTAGGTTAAAGAGTGTATATCGCTGTATGAAAATTAATAAATTAATTATGAATTTTGGCTACCTTTCCTTCAAAAAGTTTATCTTCGATAAACTTTACATATATTCTTTCAAGCCTCAGAACAAGTGACAAGTTTATCTATAAACTTTACTCACTTATGTTCCTATTTTCACTTTGAGTCTTGACGAAATATAAACGTTACTTTCAGCCGGACTACTCCAAAATTAATAATCATACATCAATATACACAATTTAGGTTATGAAAGACTTTTGATATCTAAACAATAGAGGAGGATATGCAATGAAAAAATCAAAGACAATAAGATTTAATAAGAAATTAATAGCAGTTGCAATAATAGTTTCACTTATCATTAGCTGTTTACCAGTGAATCGCTTTTCTGTGAAAGCTCAGACTGATACTACTAATTATTTAAAAGATGGTGGATTTGAAGGCGATTTTTGGGGTGATAAAAATTGGATTCCAAGTTGTGATTACAATAATGTATCAATAAGTGAGATTACATATGCTAAAAAAGCAGATTTAAATGTGAATGAAGGCACTAAAACAATCAATTATTGGGTAAAGGATACGGCAACAAAAGATCAAGCAATTGAATTCACCCAACAAGTAACAGGTCTAGCAGAAGGATATTACTCTTTTTCAGGAAGTGCAATGGGAAATAGTAATGTTACCTTAACTGCAAGTACGCTAGATTCTAAAGGTAACGTTGTGCAAACATATAGTGGAACAAAGACAGCATTAACTGGATGGAATACATGGGATAGTGTCAATTGTGATAATATCCAAGTGGTTAGTGGGCAAGCAATCAGTTTAACAATAAAAACAGAAGGTGCTCCAAATTCCTATGGTTATCTTGACGGTTTTAAGTTACTAAAGAAAGACACTTCTAGTGTTGTAAATCCTGTTAACGCTGATATTTTCGTAGAGAAAGTTGATAATCTTAGTAGTGACTTTATAAAAGGTGTCGATGTCTCTAGCGTAATCTCTTTAGAAAATAGTGGTGTTAAGTTCTATAATAAAGATGGAGCAGAACAAGATATATTCAAAACACTAGCGGATTCAGGTGTTAACTATATTCGTGTACGTATATGGAATAATCCTTATGATAGTAAGGGCAATGGTTATGGTGGTGGTAATAATGACTTAGCCAAAGCAATTCAGATAGGAAAGCGCGCGACACAATATGGAATGAAGTTGTTAGTAGATTTTCATTATTCGGATTTTTGGGCAGATCCAGCAAAGCAAAAGGCGCCTAAAGCTTGGGCGAATCTTTCCTTTGCAGAGAAAGAACAAAAACTTTATGAATATACCAAAGATAGTTTGACAGCAATGAAGAATGAAAATATTAACATCGGAATGGTTCAAGTTGGTAATGAAACAAACGGTAAGTTCTGTGGTGAAATTACTTGGCCTGAAATCTGTAAATTATATAATGCTGGAAGTAAAGCAATAAGAGAAGTTGATAAAAATATTCTAATTGCACTTCATTTTACAAATCCAGAAACTACGGATCGATACAAAGATTATAGTAAAGTGTTAAATGATAATGGTGTTGATTATGATGTCTTTGCAACTTCCTATTATCCATTTTGGCATGGTACATTAGATAATTTAACAAATGTTCTCTCTTATGTGGCAAATACATATAACAAAAAGGTTATGGTTGCTGAGACATCCTATACCAATACAAGTTTGGATGCAGATGGACATGGCAATACTTCTCCAAAAGATGGTCAGACTTTAGATTATCCAATTACAGTGCAAGGACAAGTAAATTCCGTTCGAAATGTAATTAATGCAGTATCAAAAGTAGGTCCCGCTGGTATTGGCGTATTCTACTGGGAGCCAGCTTGGATTAGTGTTCCAGGAGATACATTAGATGCTAGAAAAGCATTATGGGAAGCAAATGGTGCAGGTTGGGCATCAAGTTATGCGAATGAATATGATCCAGATGATGCTGGAAAATGGTATGGTGGAAGTGCGGTAGATAATCAAGGATTCTTTGACAATAAGGGGTATCCACTACCTTCTATTAATGTATTTAAATATGTTGATACGGGTGCAGTTACTGATATTAAGATTGATAGTATAAAAGATATCAATGTTAAGTATACATTAGGAGAAGAAATTGTATTACCATCAACGGTTGAAGCAATTTATAATAACAATACAAAAACAAATGAAGCTGTTATATGGAATCAAGATGATCTAAATAAGGCAAAAACAAGCGGACAGGGAACTTACATCGTACGTGGAACTGTTAACACATTTACGGTAAATTGTACAGTTACTGTGTTGCCAAAGAATTATCTACAGAATCCAGGTTTTGAAGATAAGGATATGAGTATGTGGAAGCTCAATAATATAGCGAATTCCACTGGTCAATTAGGTCGTATGAATGATTCCTCCAATGTGAAAAATGGATCAAATTGCTTTAAATTCTACTCAGATCAAAGCCTTAACTTTACGTTAGATCAGACTTTAAGTAATCTTGAACCTGGTAACTATAATTTCAACCTAGCTATACAAGGTGGCGATGCATCTGCTGATGCGAAAATTAAGATATATGTATTATTAGATGGTGTAGAATATAAAAGTGTTGAGACGACTTTAAATGGTTGGCATAACTGGAATAATCCTGAGATTACGAATATTCCAGTTAATAATCAAAAAGTAACAGTTGGTATTTCTCTACAAAGTGGTCCAAAAACTTGGGGATCGATTGAAGATGCATATCTATATAAAGTAGATTCTAGTACACCAAATCAAGGAAACGGTAGTGGAACTAGTACTACAGGTTCAGTAGATAATTCAAGTACTCAGAATAACAATACAAATAATAATTCTAGTAATACAACCAATAATACTACTACTGGAACACAAAAAGATAACGATAAGAAAACAGATACAACAAATACAACAAAAGCACCTGCAACACCTAAGACAAAAACAATCTACGAAGGTCAAGACTATACGATCAAGGTGAAGAACTTATCCAAAGATGCAAAAGTTACTTATAAGTCATCTAATAAATCAATAGCTACAGTTAATAAAAATGGTAAAGTAGTTGCAAAAGCTTCTGGTACTGTAACAATAACAGTTAAAGTAAAAGATAAGGATAAGAGTTATGATTTAACGGTGACGATTACAGTAAAGGCGCCAAGTATAATATTTACAGACTCAATAGATAGTTTAAAAGTTGGAAAATCTTATGATTTTGATGTCAAACTAAATGGTTTGTCTGGTAAAGTTACCTGGTCTACAAGCGATAAGAGCGTTGCTGTAATTAATTCAAAAGGTGAAGTAAAAGCAAAGAAAAAAGGAACTGTTTATATTTATGCGAAAGTTAATGGAAAGACTGTAAAATATAAGTTAGTTGTAAAATAAGAGTAAATGAAAGTGCTATTGTTAAGGAAGTTGATTCCTTTGCAGTAGCGCTTTTGTAATAGGAAGTATGATATATTCAAAAAATCAATAACTTACATTAAGTAGATTAGTTGCATTTGTTGACAAACCTTCCTCTTTTCCTTATAATTAATAACTAGTAGAATTGCTAATATTTTAGCAATAATGAAATATATGAGTAATATTATTTTTGAGTGTAATTTCTATGTTTTTGTGCAGAAAGCATATTTTAAGTATAATAAAGTTTATTTATACTCAAAATGAAAAAATAGGAAACAGATACCTAGGAGGCAAATATTGTGAAAGCATATGGATTAAATGAATTAAGAGAAATGTATTTAAAATTCTTTGAAAGTAAAGGACACTTAAGACTGAATAGTTTCTCTTTAGTTCCTCATAACGATAAAAGTTTATTATTAATCAACGCAGGTATGACACCATTAAAGCCATACTTTACAGGACAAGAGATTCCACCAAGAAATCGTGTAACTACTTGTCAAAAGTGTATGAGAACAGGTGATATTGAGAATGTAGGTAAGACAGCAAGACATCTTACTTTCTTTGAGATGCTTGGTAACTTCTCATTCGGAGATTATTTCAAACATGAAGCAATTGCATGGTCATGGGAATTCTTAACTGAGGTTGTTGGATTAGAAGCAGATCGTTTATATCCATCGATCTATTTAGAAGATGATGAAGCATTCGATATCTGGAACAAAGAGATTGGTATCTCAAAAGAAAAAATCTTCCGTCTAGGTAAAGAAGATAATTTCTGGGAACATGGCGCAGGCCCATGTGGTCCTTGCTCCGAAATCTATTATGACCGTGGTGAGAAATATGGTTGTGGTAAAGAAGGATGTACCGTAGGTTGTGACTGTGACCGCTACATGGAAGTATGGAATAATGTATTCACTCAATTTGAGAATGATGGAAAAGGTAATTATACAGAACTTGTACAAAAGAATATTGATACAGGTATGGGATTAGAACGTCTTGCAGTTGTAGTACAAGACGTAGAGTCAGTATATGATATTGATACATTTAAAGCGTTACGTAATAAAGTATGCGAAATAGCTGGAGTAACTTATTTAGTAGATCCAAAGACTGATATCTCTATCCGTGTAATTACAGATCATATTCGTTCTGTAACATTTATGACTTCCGATGGTATTATCCCTTCAAATGAAGGTAGAGGATATGTTCTTAGAAGATTATTAAGAAGAGCAGCCCGTCATGGTAGATTATTAGGTGTTGAAGATAAATTCCTTGCAAAATTAGTGAATACAGTAATTGAAACATCAAAATCAGCATATCCAGAACTTGAGGAAAAGAAAGACTATATCATCAAGTTAATTACAACAGAAGAAGATAACTTCTATAAGACAATCGATCAAGGTCTAGCAATTCTTATGCAAATGCAAGAAGAATTGGCGAAATCAGGTAAGAAGACATTATCTGGAGAAGATGCTTTTAAATTATATGATACTTATGGATTCCCATTAGATCTAACAATGGAGATCTTAGAAGAAAAAGGTATGAACGTGGATGAAGATGGCTTTAAAAAAGCAATGAACATTCAACGTGAAACAGCAAGAAAAGCTCGCTCAACATCAAATTATATGGGTGCTGACGTTACGATTTATCAATCATTAGATGCTAGTTTAACTTCTAAATTCATTGGATATGATAACTTGGAATACACTTCAACTATTACAGCACTTACAACTGAAGATGAGATTGTAACTGAGTTAACAGCTGGACAAATGGGTACTATCTTTGTAGAAGAGACACCTTTTTATGCGACTAGCGGTGGTCAAGTGGCTGATGCAGGTGTAATCAAGACTGATTCAGCTGAATTCGTAGTAGAAGATACCATCAAATTACAAGGTGGTAAGATTGGACACGTTGGTGTCGTAGTATATGGTTCACTTAAATCAGGAGAAAAGGTTACATTATCTGTAGATGAAGCAAAACGTCTTGCTACTGGTAAAAACCATAGTGCAACACATTTATTACAAAAAGCACTTAGAACAGTATTAGGAAACCACGTAGAACAAGCAGGTTCTTTTGTAACAGAAGAACGTTTACGTTTTGACTTTACTCATTTTCAAGCGCTTACAGCAGAAGAATTAGAAGTTGTTGAAGATTTAGTAAATCAACAAATTTCTGCTGGTTTAGAGGTTGCAACTCAAGTTATGAACATTGAAGAAGCTAAGAAATCAGGTGCAATGGCGTTATTTGGTGAAAAATACGCAGATGATGTTCGTGTTGTATCTATGGGTGATTTTAGTAAAGAATTATGTGGCGGTACTCACGTTAAGAATACAGCAAGTATTACTGCATTTAAGATAATATCTGAAACTGGTGTAGCAGCTGGTGTAAGAAGAATTGAAGCTCTTACTGCAAATGGTGTATTCAATTATTATAAAGAATTAGAAAATGAATTGCATGCAGCTTCGAAAGCAGCAAAGACAGAACCAGCTTTATTATCTAAGAGAATTGAAGCATTATTAGAAGAAATTAAGTCTTTAAATTCTGAAAATGAAAAGCTTAAGAATAAGTTAGCATCTGGCGCTCTTAAAGATGTAACCAATCAAATCAGTGAAGTAAATGGAGTGAAAGTATTAGCTACTAAAGTTCCAGATGTTGATATGAATGGATTACGTACGTTAGGTGATCAATTAAAGGATAAGATTGGAGAAGGTGTTATCGTATTAGCTTCTTCTCAAGGAAGTGATAAAGTTAGTTTACTTGCAATGGCAACTGATGAAGCTATGAAGAAGGGTGCTCATGCTGGTAACCTTATTAAAGAAATTGCTGCTTTAGTTGGAGGAGGCGGCGGTGGTCGTCCAAATATGGCTCAGGCTGGTGGTAAAAACGCTGCAGGTATAGATGCTGCAATCGAAAAAGTAAGCGAAGTATTATCAAGCCAAATAAAATAGTTATAATCTGAAAATTTTATATGATAAATAAGGTTGAAAGTAACATATATTCAACCTTATTTTTAATTGTTCTTTTTATATAAGATTACTTTACTTTTTTTAATGTGAAAGTTGTATAAATAATGCTTAACATTTGATACAAAATAAAACAATTTTACCGAAAAAGCAATATTTTTTTCAATTTCGTAAACAAATATTAATAAAATAGTTGACGAAATTGAAATTTATGCTATAATCATAGTAGTGCTATTCAAAAAATACCCAAACAGTTGTATAGGCACAATACACAACTGGAGGGAGGTTAGGTGTGAGACTATGTCAAATGTTATCGTAAAAGACAATGAAACTTTAGATAGTGCTCTACGTAGATTCAAAAGAAACTGTGCTAAGGCTGGTATTCAACAAGAAATCCGCAAAAGAGAGCATTATGAAAAGCCAAGCGTAAAGCGTAAAAAGAAATCAGAAGCTGCTAGAAAACGTAAATTTAAGTAATTTAGGTAGCTTACAAAATGTAGAGGTCTTAATCAAGCAATTGATTAAGACCTTTTAATCGTTTCGGTAACTCTTATCGAAAAAGTTCACATATCTATCGTATCACTTCATATATTAATAGTAGTATCATAAAAAGTGAGGCTATTATGAATCGTAAATATAAATCCACTCATCAAGAATTTAAAAAAAAGAATAAAAAAACGATCTATGATAAGTTAAAGCCTACAAAGAAAAAAGATAATAAGGAGGAAGAAAAAGAACCAATCTTATCAGCCTTATCAAGCCATCTCAATCTTCCAGGCGATATCATTGCAGGAGCTCCAATTATAACAGCAACAGGTAGAAACGTATTATGTATTGAAAATTATAAAGGTATCATCGAATATAATTCTTCTATTATTAAAGTTCAGACTAAGATATGCAAAATATGTGTTGAAGGTACAAATTTAAATATTGATTATTTCACCAATGATGAAATGAAAATATCAGGTTGCATAAAAGCAATTAATTATATATAGGAGGAGGTAAGAACTTGCTTATCCGATTACTAAAATGGTTTCGTGGATATCTCTTAGTTACAATAAGGGGGTATTCACCGGAACGATTTATTAACCTATGTAGTAGTAGAAATATTTTAATATGGAATCTTAGACAAGTGAGTGGCGGTTACGAATTCTTTATTTCAGTCAAAGGATTTAAAAGTTTACGCCCAATTATAAAAAAAACGCATACAAGACCAATAATAAAGAAACGATATGGTCTTCCTTTTTTACTGCAAAGATATAAGAAGAGAAAATTCTTTGCATTGGGGATACTAATATTTGCAATTATGATTTACTCTTTCTCTCTTTTTATTTGGGATATTCATATTGAAGGCAATTATACTCATACCACGGATGAATTGACTGCTTTTTTGAATAAAAATAATATCCATTCCGGTGCGTTAAAGAACAATATAAATTGTACGAATATGGAAGAACTGATACGAAAAAAATATGAAGATATCGGTTGGGTGTCGGTAGAGATGAAGGGCACGAGATTAATTATTAAAATAGTAGAAACGAATATTCCAGAAGTGAAAAAAGTAGTAACAAAACCTTCTCATATAGTAGCAACCAAGGATGGAATTGTTACATCGATTATAACGAGAAAAGGTACTCCTCAAGTTTCAAAAGGTAGTGTTGTTAAGAAAGGAGATATCCTAGTTTCTGGTATTATTGATGTCTATGGTGATGGTGATTTACTAATTGATACCAAAGTGGATATTGCAGATGCAGATATCATATTAAAAACGTATTATAATTATAAGAATAAATTCAACATGGATTATGTTGACAAAGTATATACTGAGAAAGAAAAATCTTCTTTTGTCATCTCCTTATTCAATCATAGGGTAGCTCTCTATAAACCATTTCACTATTTTGATAAATATGATACGATCGAAGATCAGAAGGATGTAAAGCTTGGCGAGAATTTCTTCTTGCCTTTTAAATATTATAATATTACATACAAAGAATATGTAGAAGAGAATAAGACTTATACCAAGGAGGAAGCACTTCAAATTGCCAATAAAAGTCTAAATCTCTTTATTAAAAAGCTTGAGGAAAAAGGAGATCAGATTATAGAGAATAATGTGCGTATTTCATTTAAGAATAATAAATGCATTGCTTCTGGCAAAATTATTGTAAATGAGAAGGCTGTTAAGTATAGAACAATTAAAGATTCAGAGTGGCAGAAGGAAGAAAAAGAAGAGCCTGCGTTAGAATAGAAAAAAGAAAGGTTGAAATATAGTGTTTCAATCTTTCTTTTTTCTATTTTTCTGTCTTTCATGTGACTGATTCATAAAACTATGAATAATATGGGCATATATGTTAAATAATTTACAATGCTTTCATATTTAATTAATGAAATGCTGTAATAATAAGAATAAATAAATAGACGGAGGTATGAATATGCCAGGTACTTATGCGCATTATACATTCGGAGAAGAAGTGCTTAACAATCTGAATGGTGAAGTGAAAAGTATAATTAAACAAAATCACACGTTATATGATATAGGTCTACATGGACCAGACATATTGTTTTTCTATAAACCATACACTTTTAATTATGTGAATCAAAGAGGAATGAATCTTCATAAAAAATCTGGAAACGAGTTCTTTATAAAAGCAAACAAGATGCTAAAGAATGCAAAGGAATCAGATTCTGCAAAAGCGTACTTATTTGGTTTCGTATGCCATTATATGCTTGATAGTGAATGTCATCCTTACGTTAATCAAAAAGAAAAATTGAGTAAAATATCGCATAGTGAGATTGAGACGGAATTTGAGCGTTATATGATGGCTAAGAATCATTTGGATCCCATGTTTTACAAACCAACAAAGCATTTAATGATTAATGAAAGATATGCAGAATGTATTTCGAACTTTTTCCCAGGAATATCATCTGAGAAAATTATGCAATCGATTAAATCAATGAAGTTTTATGTTGACTTATTTAATGCACCTCGGATTTGGAAAGGAAACATACTTCATTTTATAACCAAGCCCATAGACCAGAATAAAGTTAGTGGGTTGTTCATGACAAGAAAAGAGAATCCAGCCTGTATCGATAGTAATCTAGTACTAGAAAAGCTATATCAAAAATCAATTGGAGCTACGGTAAAAATAATTGAGGAATATTATAAAAATATGGAACAGCTAGTTACTAAGAGGGTTGACTTAGAAAGTTTGAATCAGAGGTTTCAAAAAAGTTTTGACTGAACGATTCATATAGTTAACATTAAGATTTTTATGGAATTTAGGATGATTATCAGTTGCAAGCATTCTGGTGAATGAATGCAACTGAAGTACATATCTCCAAATAAAATATAGTAGGGATGAGAAAGGAATACATAATATGGGTAAAAAAGATAAGTTGACGAAACTTGAACGCAATTGGATCTTCTATGATATTGGTAATTCAGCTTTTGTATTATTGGTATCAACTATTATTCCAATTTATTTTAAAAATTGCGCGAGCCGAAGTGGAATATCTGGTGCTGATTCGACAGCATACTTTGGATATGCAGCATCAATTGCAACATTAATTGTTGCGATTCTAGGGCCAATATTAGGGACTTTAGCTGATACAAAAGGTTTTAAGAAACCATTGTTTACATTTTTTATGATGTGTGGGGTATTGGGATGTGCTAGTTTGGCTTTGCCTATATCGTGGATTATATTTTTAATGATATTTGTATTTGCACAAGTTGGTATTTCTGCAAGCTTTATTTTTTACGATTCTATGTTAAGCGATGTAACAACGGATGAGAGAATGGATATGGTATCTTCACTCGGGTATGCACTCGGATACATTGGAAGTTGTATCCCCTTTACCATAAGCTTAGTACTTATCCTATTTGCTGATCGATTATCTTTGGACACGAAAACAGCAACAAGTATAGCATTCCTATTAAATGCTATATGGTGGTTGGTAATAACACTACCTTTAATCCGAAGTTATAAACAAATACATTATGTTGAAGTAGAAAAAGAAATTCTAAAAAAAGCATTTCACCGATTTGGAGATATATTTAGAGAAAGGAAAGAACATAAAAAAGTATTTGGTTTCTTGATTGCTTTCTTCTTCTATATCGATGGAGTACATACAATCATTAATATGGCAACTTCGTACGGAAAGGATGTTGGCATTAGTGATAATAATCTTTTATTTGCATTATTACTTACTCAAGTTGTAGCTTTCCCATTTGCTATTCTTTTTGGAAAATTAGCAACGAAATTCAAAAATACAGATCTTATACGAGTATGTATCATTGGATATTTATTTATTGCAATCTTTGCTTTGCAATTAGATAAGGCATGGGAATTCTGGCTGATGGCTGTCTGTGTAGCTATATTTCAAGGTGCAATTCAAGCACTTTCAAGATCCTATTTTGCAAAGATAATACCAAAAGATAAGTCAAGTGAATACTTTGGGTTCTTTGATATATTCTCAAAAGGAGCTTCCTTTACAGGAACTTTTCTCATGGGATTAACCACACAAATATTTGGTAATTCTAGAGCAGGAGTATTTGTAATTTGTATTATGTTTGTGATAGGATACCTTATCTTTAGTGCTAATTGCAAGAGGAAAGAGATTGGATTAAGTAGTCAAGTTGTTGAAGAAAAATTAAGTGAGATATAAAAATTATTTATATTATTAATATGGTAAAAATAGTCGGATGAAGGAACTAGATATTCTAGGATTCATTCGACTTCTTTACGTCTAAGAGGAACTTTTGACTTAGAATTGATTCTTTGAGTGATAAATAAAATTATACATTCTAAATAAGTTATTTTATTTATGTCTCGTGTATTGTTAATAAACATATATTATGTCCAAGTTAAAAAAAATAGTATAAAAATTTTTAATTGGGTTAAAACATAATCAATGAATGTCAAAGTATTCTAACTTAGGTGAATTACTGTATATGATAGAATTCTGAATAGTATTAAGAGAATGATTTAAAATAATAATATAATATTATTTGATGAAGTACTTAGAAAGATGCTTTATCAAGACTATGTTGAAAATATTTATGTTCAATATAAAGTAATAAATCATCAGAAATAGGTTAATACTATTAGATTGGTCAGCTGTCTTGACAGCTGTAAAGTAATGAAGTATACTTCTAATGATTAGTATGACAGAGAAACAATTCCAGCCATATAAAATAAAGTTTTAGCTATTTAAAGGCTAAGTATGGAAATAGTAGACATAAAGTATACACAAATAGCTTGGAATTGGTGGAGGTAGAGGCATGGAAGATATTATTCAAAAAATTGAAGAGTTAAAAAAGGAACGAGATGCAGTTATTTTAGCTCACTATTATGTTAATGATGAAGTACAAGATGTGGCTGATTATATAGGAGATTCTTATTATCTAAGTAAGATTGCAACAACCGTTACGCAAAAGACGATATTATTCTGTGGTGTAACATTTATGGGAGAAAGTGCAAAGATACTAAATCCCGATAAGTTGGTAATTATGCCTGATTTAGCGTCGGATTGTCCAATGGCTCATATGGCTGATATTGATATGATAGATAAAGTTCGTAAGGAGTATGAAGATGTAGCTGTCGTATGCTACATTAACTCAACTGCAGAACTTAAGACTTATTCCGATGTTATTGTAACTTCATCTAATGCAGTGAAGATTGTAAAGAATCTGCCTAATAAGAATATATTTTTTATTCCAGATGAAAATCTGGGTAGATATGTTGCAGAACAAGTTCCAGAAAAGAACTTCATATTTAATGATGGATTCTGCCATGTTCATACGAGTATTACAAAAGATAACCTTTTGAAAGCGAAAGAAGCACACCCAGATGCTTTAATTCTTGTACATCCTGAGTGTACATTAGATGTTGTAAAGATAGCAGATTATGTAGGTAGCACTTCTGGAATTATAGATTATGCAACAAATAGTGATACGAAAGAGTTTATTATTGGTACAGAGATGGGAATTCTATATGAATTAAAGAAGAAAAATCCAGATAAGAAATTCTATTCCGTTGGCCACAGACAGTTTTGCCCTAATATGAAGCGAATTACTTTAGAAAAAGTGTATCAAGCTTTGTTAAACCTTAGTAATGAAGTAACTTTAGAGGAAGAACTTAGACAAAAAGCAAATAAACCATTAGCTAGAATGTTAACTTTAGCAGAATAAGAGGTGAATCGAATGGAAGACTCGGTTAAGAACTTGGAACAATATCCTATGTCTGCTGATATTATTATTGTTGGAACAGGAGCAGCAGGACTATTTCATGCGTTAAATCTACCAGAAGACAAGAAAATTATTATGCTTACTAAATCAAAGGTCGAAGAAAGTGATTCATATCTGGCTCAAGGAGGTATCTGTGTATTAAAAGATGAAAGTGATTACGAAAGTTTCTATCAAGATACATTAAGAGCTGGTCATTATGAGAATGATACGGATTCTGTAGAAACTATGATTAGAACTTCACCAGAGATTATTAAAGATCTAATTACCTATGGAGTTGAATTTGAAAAGAAAAACGGTGAGTATGCTTATACAAGAGAAGGAGCTCACTCAACTGAGAGAATTCTATATCATGAAGATCTAACAGGAAAAGAGATTACAAGTAAATTGTTAGAAGAAGTAAGATTAAGAAAAAATATTATGATTCTTGAAAATACTTCAATGATTGATATTATTACGCAAAAGGTAGCTAAAGATCAAGATAAGCCTAATATTTATAAAACAATTAGTCATGGGGAACATTGCAATAGTGCAAGCTACAATAAAGCAAATAAGAGCAGATTTATTAATGAAACAAAAATATTAATAGATACAGTAGTGGGTGTCATTATTCGAAATCAATACAATAAAATCGCGTTTTTAAAAGCTCCTTATGTAACTTTGGCAACGGGTGGTTTAGGTGGCCTTTATGATAGCTCAACCAACTTTTCACATCTTACTGGTGATAGTATAGCTATTGCGATAAAACACGGTATAAAGCTACAGAACGTGAACTATATTCAGTTTCATCCAACCTCGCTTTACATAAAAAAGCCAGGTAGAAGATTCTTAATCTCAGAATCAGTAAGAGGAGAAGGAGCTTATCTATATAATAAAAATATGGAACGATTCGTAGATGAATTATTGCCAAGAGATATCTTAAGTAATAAGATCAAGGAACAGATGAGAAAAGATAATATGAAATATGTATGGCTATCAGTACAACATCTTGATCCTAATGTTATTATAAAAAGATTTCCTAATATCTATAAGCGATGCTTAGAAGAAGGATATGATATCACAAAGGAATGTATTCCGGTGACACCTGCTCAACATTATTATATGGGTGGAATCAAAGTTGATCTTGACAGTAAGACATCAATGGATCATCTGTATGCTATTGGAGAAACAAGTTGTAATGGTGTTCATGGTGCGAATCGTCTTGCTAGTAATTCTTTACTTGAAAGTCTTGTATTTGCAAAAAGAGCTGCTAAACATATTGAAAATAATTACAGTGTACATGAAATAGATGAGTTAGAGTTGGATGTATCCGTTTATAGTAATAAGAAAAAGATAGAACAAGAATATAAAGAATTAGTATTACATGAAATAGAAAGGGCTAATCGATATGAACGATATCATAACAAGGAAGCTTAATATGGATGAATTAATCTTACTTGCCTTGCGGGAGGATATAACAAGTGAAGATATCACTACAAATGCAATTATTCAAGAAGAAGCACCAGGAATTGCAGAACTTATCTGTAAGCAGGACGGTGTGATTGCAGGACTACCAGTATTTGAACGTGTCTTTGTATTGCTTGATTCAGATAGTAAGTTTGATTGTTCCGTTAAGGAAGGGGACTATGTCAAAAAGGGGCAGTTAGTCGGTGTAATCAAAGCTGATATAAGAATAATTCTATCAGGTGAGCGGACTGCGCTTAATTATCTTCAAAGAATGAGTGGTATAGCAACACATACGAAGAGTATCGCTTCCTTAATGTCTAATAGTAAAACCAAATTATTAGATACAAGAAAAACTACTCCGAATATGAGAATCTTTGAAAAGTATGCCGTAAAGGTTGGAGGCGGATATAATCATAGATATAATCTTTCGGATGGAATATTAATTAAGGACAATCATATTGATGCTGCTGGTAGTGTAACAAGAGCAATCGAGTTAGCGAAAGAATATGCTCCCTTCGTAAGAAAAATCGAAGTAGAAACTGAGAATCTAGATATGGTAAGAGAAGCTCTTGAGGCTGGAGCTGATATCATAATGCTTGATAATATGGATAATGAAATGATAAAAGAAGCAGTTTATATGATTGGAGATAGAGCAAAGACAGAGGTGTCTGGAAATGTAGTAAAGGAAAGAATTAAGGAATTGATGGATCTAGGAGTTGATTATATCTCCTGCGGAGCGTTGACGCATTCATCACCAGTGCTTGATCTTTCACTGAAAAATCTGAGAAGGTTGAAAAATTAGATAGATGTAAAATTAGTTAGTTAAAGAGAAAAAGCTTATGTTATAATGTTGATTGATAAGGAAAGATGTTCTATTTTGAGATTCTTTCTATCAATCAGTTATAACATAAGTTTTTTATGTTTTATAATTCATGTTTTCATTATGCAATTAAAGAAAATTAAATTACCTAGTAATAAAGGAACATCATTGATTTTAATGACATATAATATTGCAAATATTAAATCATCATTGAATTGTTTTATTTACAGAGATTTCTATACAACAACGGGTATGGTATTAAGCTTCTTTTTCGGTCACGTCAAGATAGAAAATAATGAAGAAAAAGATAGAACCATGTCGATATTTACCACCAAGCAATGCATAGTATATTATCATGAATTATGATATAATTAGAACAATTAAACTATACATAATGAACAGTTTAATTAATAACATATTATCAATAAAGTGAGAGGATGACATTATGGTAGAAACAATATTTAACATTGTGTTTGCATCAATCATTACCATTTACGTAGTATATTTACTTTTATTACTTTTTAAATTTATTAATTATAAAAATAAAGCGAATAAGAAAATCATTCGTATCTCGCCGAAGAGTAATATTATTGTAATTTATCTATTGATGGGTGTCAGCATTCTTAATGTATTTGATTTAGTTGAAACGCATCATATGTATATTCTTTATACCATTGGATTAATGGTTATATGTATGGTGGAACTACTATCTAGATGTTATCTACTATTTGAAGAGAACTTAGTACATATTGGTTTTAAAAAGTACAATATTTGTGACTTATATTTAAAAGGTTATCAAGATAAAGGAAATTATGTTATTTTATTCTACCAAAGAATTGATTCTAATAGACCGATAAAGATTGTTGCATCACAAGAAACAAGCAAAGTATTGGAAGAAGAGAAGCAAAAGTATAAGACGATACGTTATTATTAGATTTAATGAATTGTCTCGTTTTTAATAACTGGAAATAATAATTGATTAAGATGGATTGGAGTGGTAGAATAATCTATGACTCGGTAATCCATCTTTTTATTTTGAAATTGATCTTTTTAGAGCCTATTTCATATTTTATATTTCCTTTTACCCAGTCGTAGAACTAGTATAATTGGGATATACTATGTTCTAGAATAGAAGATAAATGGAGGAATATTGATACAGATGAGTATAGTTGAAACAATAATAGATATACCTGCCGAACATGAGAAGAATATTTTTGGACAATATGATGCCTATATAAAGATTATTGAGAAGACGTTAAATGTAACAATAGTCTCAAGAAATAACGAATTAAAAGTAATTGGAGAAAATGCGAATGTAATAAAAGCGAAAAGCGTATTTATTCAATTGGTAGAACTCTCAAGAAGAGGAAATACCATTACAGAACAGAATGTAAATTACGCTTTATCCTTATGTTTTGAAGACAAGGAAGAAGCCATTGTAAAGATTGATGATGATCTTATTTGTCATACAATCAACGGCAAACCAATAAAGCCAAAGACCTTGGGACAAAAAGCATATGTAGATCAGATTCGCAAAAAAATGATTGTATTTGGAGTAGGTCCAGCTGGTACTGGTAAAACATATTTGGCTATGGCGATGGCAATTAATGCTTTTAAAAATGATGAAGTGGGTAAGATTATCTTAACAAGACCAGCAATTGAAGCAGGTGAGAAGTTAGGATTTTTACCTGGTGATTTACAAAGTAAAGTAGATCCGTACTTAAGACCTTTGTATGATGCCTTATATCAGATTATGGGGCCAGAAGGGTATTTAAGAAATACTGAAAAAGGTCTAATTGAAGTTGCACCACTTGCTTATATGCGTGGTAGAACTCTAGATAACGCTTTTATCATATTAGATGAAGCTCAGAATACAACACCAGCTCAGATGAAGATGTTTTTAACTAGAATTGGTTTTGGTTCAAAGGTTATTGTAACAGGTGATTTATCACAAAAGGACCTTCCATCTGGGACAAAGTCAGGCCTTGATGAAGCAATTCAAGTACTAGGTAAGATTGATGATATTGGATTCTCATACCTTACTAGTCAAGATGTTGTAAGACATCCATTAGTTCAAAAAATTGTAAAAGCATATGATGCTTTTGAATCCAAAAATCCGAACAGCAGTGCAAAGAAAAAAGATAGAATGCCTAGAAAAAATGGTTTTCAGAAAGTAGTAAAAGTTAAAAAAGATTCGGATAAATAGTAGTTCACACAAAAGAGCATGATTAGGTTTATGGGATAATGGGAGCAATTATGAAAGTAAATAGAAAAATAGATAACAAGTATAACAATAGAATTACGCAACTAGCTGTGCTACTATATGTTGTAACAATTAGTGTAATTACAGTAACAGAAATGTTATTACATGGTCCAATTGATGTAGTGATTAAAGTGAATTTGGTTGGGATTCTTTTTCTATTTACTTTTTTTGCTTTTTTACGTGAATATCAGTTACCAATTATTAATGAAAAAGGAAACATTATACTGTGTCTTATCGGTTATAGTGTGTCATTAATTTTAATTCTGATAAGTAATCGAATACACTTTTTACCGATTTGGATGATTGGAAGTATATTTATTGCTATGTATTGGGATTCGTTTATTAGCATTTACTTTCATATGATGTTTTGCATTATGATAAGCCTGGTTCAATCCATCCAAGTTGAACATGTATTATATTCATTTATTTTAGGTTTTATACTATGTATATTTATAACACGCATTACGAGTGTCGTTAATATGGGGTATCTTTTTATTGTATTGTGTTCCGTTAATATAGTCATAAACTTAGTTAATAATGATTTTATTTTTAATATATCAGTGATAGAAGATTCTGCATGGTCGGGATTTGGTATATTAATGATCTTATTATTAGGGTATATATTTACCACATACATAAAAGTTGATAACAAGAATCATTACATTAGACAAGCTACTTCACTTTTATATGCTGCAACGAAAGAAGATAGTAATCATAATTTAGCTGAAATTGATCATGAATATGAACAATCCGATTTTGAAGAAACGATTGAAAAAAATCAAAACTATGGTAATATACTACAAGATGACTTTGTATTATTACTAAAAATGAGAGAAATGAAGATAGAGCGTTATTATCACGCATTAGAAGTAAGTGAGTTATGCTATGAAGTGGCGAACTATCTGAACATAGATAAGGACCTGGCTAAAGTTTCTGGGCTTTATCATGAATTTTGCCAGATTATTGATAAGGAAGATAGAACAAGGGGAGCGAATTTGATGTTTCAATATGATTTTCCAAAGCCGGCTGTTGATATTATATTACAACAATATGAGAATCCGAAAAGGCCTAAATCAATGGAAGCTCTTGTTGTATTTCTTTCTGAAAGTATTATTACTACCATTGATTATCTTAAGCAAAATGCTCGTCAAAAGGATATGAAACATAGTAGAATTATCGAAAATGTATTTAACAACCATCTAACGAATGGGCTCTTTGATAATCTTACTTTATCAGTTCAGGATTATAAAAGATTAAAAGAATTTTATCTTGATTATTTTAAGGAAGACCAGTAATTAGAAGGAGTAATGGCCATAGGCGGCAGATAGGAGCTAGTATGACAATTAATTTTGAATATGAGACAGATATTAAATTAGCATTTGATTATGAGGACATCATGACAAAAGTGGTGAATGAAGCAATCGATTATGAAGATTGTCCTTATGAAATTGAGTTAAATGTTATTCTTACAGATAATGAAATGATACGAGAGATTAATCAAGCACATAGGGATATTGATAAACCAACCGATGTGTTATCCTTTCCTATGATTGATTATAATGAACCTTCAAATTTTGATGTTGTAGAAGATGCTGTTGAAGAGTTCTTTAATCTTGATAGTGGAGAACTTATGCTTGGCGACATCATTATTTCAGTTGAGAAAGTGATAGAGCAAGCAGAAAATTATGGTCATAGTGAATTACGAGAATTAGCTTTTTTAACAGCACATAGCATGCTACATTTATTTGGTTACGACCATATGGTAGACGAAGAAAGAGTTGTTATGGAGAAAAAGCAAGAAGAAATCCTTAAGAATCTAAGTATTCTAAGATAAGTTATTAATTAGTTACAGAAAGCTATGAATGAAGTGGAGTAAAATAAAGGTAATAAAATTAGAATTGTCAAAAAAGAAATGAAGTTAGAATAAAAAAAGAACAAGAAATAGATATTGAAAAAAGAATAAGTAAATACAGAATTAAGATCATAACAATTCAATAGATAAAATACACGTAATATGTATGAGAAAGCGTTAGATTTGGTATAATTTAAAAGTCTCTATAGAAAATATATCATTTATTGGGAGATCATAGATTTGAAGTTATTTCAAGAGAGGTAGGATAATTTATGAAGAGATTTCGATGGTTCTTAGCTTTTATTATTATAGTATTTGTTATGTCTGGATGTAAGAAAAAAGAAAAATTAATTACAAAAGAGGATTCTATCATTGAAACAAATACACCATCACCAACGGTAACACCTACAGAGGAGCCTTCTCCATCTCCAACAACTGATCCTCATAGAGACGAAGTGGAAAGTAAATTAACAGGACTCTATGTTTCAAAAAGTGTAGCGAGTAAAAGACCTTATGCAATCATGTTCAATAATATTAAGGTTGCTTCTCCACAAAGTGGAACATCAGAAGCAGATATACTGTATGAAGCAATTGTTGAAGGTGGAATTACTAGATTGATGGGGATATTTGAGCAAGCAAAGTCAGATCGTATCGGTTCAACTCGTAGTGCAAGACATTATTTTGTTAGTATTGCTGATGAATATGATGCAATCTATGTACATTTTGGTCAGACAAAATATGCAACTGCGAAGATGAAAAAACTAGGTATTAATGATTTGAGTGGATTATCTGGAATTGGAACTACGGTATTTTACCGTGATCCTTCTATAAAAGCACCACATAATGCATTTACTAGCCTCAAAGGACTATTGAAAGGGACCAGGATTTTAGGGTATCGTACAAAATATAATAGTTCATATGAAGGACATTTTAAATTCTATGATGCGGATACCGATCTTACAAGTGATAAAGTAGTAAATAAATTAATCCTTAATTTTTCTAATTACACATCTCCTTATTTTACTTATGACAAGCAAAATAAATGTTATCTTCGCTATCAATTTGGAGTACCACATATAGATGCGAATACAAAAAAACAATTAAAGTTTAAAAATATTATTATACAATTAGTTAGGGAATGGAATATTGACAGAAAAGGATATCAGACAATGGATATTGAAAATGCGTCTGGAGAAGGATATTACATTACTAACGGTAAAGCAATGAAAATTACATGGAAGAAGAATGAAGCGACAAGAAAAATGAGATATTACAGTGAAGACGGATCGGAACTCAAGATAAATGCGGGAAAAACGTATATTGCTATCTTTCCAAATAATCGAACCTCTGGTGTAGTATTTAAATAGATGCAAAGTTTTAGCGATTGGAGTTTTTTATGGATGTACAAAAAAAGAAAAGTAATAATTTTTTAGTTCAAGGAACTATTTTAGCCGCAGCTTCTATTATAGTGCGAATGATAGGTTTAATCTATCGTATTCCGTTGACACGTATTATTGGAGATGAAGGAAATGGATATTACAGTACAGCTTTTGAGTTATATAATATCGCACTGATATTATCTTCCTATAGTTTACCACTTGCAGTTTCAAAATTAGTTGCTGCAAGAAACATAAAAAAGGAATATAACAATTCCTTTCGTATCTTCTTAGGATCTATGGCTTTTGCAATTGTATCAGGAACCATTATGTCATTAGTAGTTTTCTTTGGTGCTGATATATTTGCAAGCGTCATTTCAAAAAGTCCTAGAAGTGCAATCCCTTTAAAAGTATTAGCACCAGGAATCCTAATCTTTGCTGTTATGGGTGTTTTACGTGGATATTTTCAAGGTAAGAATACCATGCTTCCTACTTCTATATCGCAAATATTAGAACAAATCGTGAATGCATTCGTAAGTGTAATCGCTGCTTCTGTTTTTATGCGTGCCCATAATTTATCGGATGATATGGCAGCTTACGGAGCAGCAGGTGGTACACTTGGAACATTTGTAGGTGCTTTTGTAGGTTTAGTGTTTGTTGGGAGTGTATTTGCACTATATTTTCCAACATTGCAAAAACAAAGGAAAAGAGATACCACATCGGAATTAGAATCCTATCGAGAGATTATAAAGATTCTAATTCTTACGATCATACCAGTCATTGTTAGTTCTACAATTTACCAAGCGAGTGGTATTTTAGATAATATGATGTTTGGAAATATTATGAGTGGAAAAGGTGTATCAGAAACGATACGTTCTGAGTTCCTTGGAGTATATTCTGGAAAATACCGTACCTTAACAAATGTACCGGTTTCTATAGCAACAGCAGTTGGAGCGGCAATGGTACCAAGTATTGTAGTTGCAAGAGTGAAAAAGCAACATCAAGAAGTGAATGAGAAGATACATTCAGCAGTAAAATTTAATATGTTAATTGCAATACCTTCCGCAGTAGGAATGGGTGTATTAGCTTCCCCAATATTACAATTATTATTCCGTGATAGTAGTAAATTAGCAGCGAATCTAATTAGATTAGGCTCCATAGCGATTATATTTTTTGCATTATCGACAGTAAGTAATGCAGTACTTCAAGGAATTAATTTGATGAGAAAACCCGTTATTCATTCCGCAATATCGTTAGGGATTCATATTGTATTAGTATTTATCTTATTACAATTTACAAATTTAATTACATATGCTCTTGTAATAGGTAATGTAACTTTCCCACTAGTTGTGTGTGTCCTTAATTGGATATCAATAGAACAACATATCGGATATAAACAAGAGATAAAGAATACATTTGTAATGCCATTGATTGCGTCTTTAATTATGGGGGTATGCACTTGGATCACTTATGAGATTTTCATTCATATCATCCATAGTAATTCCATTAGTACTTTATTTGCAGTTATCGTAGCAATGATATGTTATTTCTGCAGTATGATTCTATTAAAGGGAATTACCAAAGAAGAATTATATAGTTTCCCAAAGGGAGCTTTATTAGTTAGAGCGGCGAATAAGTTACATCTATTCCGTGAGGCATAGTTCAAGTATAGTAGAATTTGATACTTTAATCAGTAAATATTAATCAAAACAAAGTAAAATATGGAATTATTAAAAAATCAAGGAAATACATGTATAATCAAGAAAAACTAGTTAATAATATATGCAAAAGGAGTGAGTTTCATGAAAATGAAAAAAGCATATATTATTTTAATTAGTTTTTTTTCGTTAACTATCCTATTTTCAATATGCTACTTATTAAGTTTTAAATCAGCTTTATATCAGTTTAATAAGAATGCAGTTGGAAAGGATAATCTTCTATCATCCTATCAAGAATCCATTCAGAATAGTACAAAGGGCAATACAAGTGTTAATACGAATCAAGTAGAAGCAGAAATGAATCAGAACGATAATACAGTAGCGGTTGATTCATCAGAGAATGCTTATGTTACTCCTTCCACAGAATATGAATTACAAGAGTATGATATAAAAAAGGGTTCTTTAATAACAAATAACTTGAATACACCAGATTATTTGATTGGATTAACGAGAGAGGAAGTAATTAATTACTTAGCGAAATATATGTCAGATGTACCATTGGCAGACTATGAAAAAGGCCTAACGGCATTTGAATTAATATCTTTTTCCAAAGATAAGGTAGTTCTACGTAAAAGCTTTAATAGTGACTTAGTTCAATATAAATATTACCTTGCGGTTCAAGATGGTCTAATTACAGTTTATTACAGTGATAAGAAGACCGTTTATGAATATACAGAAATTGAAGTAAATAAGTTGTCAGAAGAAGATCAAATTGAATTAAATCATGGTAAATATATAAAAAATGCTGATGAGCTATATGGTGTTCTAGAAAGCTACTCAAGTTAGTGATAGGATACTTAGTTATTTATATTTTATTATAAAGTATTGAATGTACCTATTCATTATGATTGAACGAATTGTAATAGATTAAAATACCCTCCCATGTGCAATCAAAAAATTGCTCATGGGAATTATTTTGTATAATGGACTAAAATGAGCAGTTTTTATAGGTACTTATTAGGATTATGAAAAAAATATTGAAATAAAGGGATTGAATAGTTAAAATAGAAACAATAGAGATAGATAAAGTGGAGGATATGATTTGAAAACAGACGTTATCATAGTTGGTGGTGGAGCTTCAGGTCTTGTTGCAGCTATTGTTTCTGCTAGGTGTGGCAAGAATGTTACAATTATCGAACAAAAGGATCGTGTTGGCAAGAAGATATTAGCGACTGGAAACGGTAAATGTAATTATACAAATTCATTACAAACAGAAGATTGTTACCGTGGAGAAGATAGTTCTTATGCGTTTAAAGTACTATCCTTTTTTGGCGTATCAGAAACGGTTACATTTTTTAAAGAGCTAGGAATATACCCTAAGATTAAAAATGGGTATTATTATCCGAATTCAGAACAAGCCTCCTCGGTACTAGATGTATTAAGAATAGAATTAGAGCGATTAAAAGTGAATGTAGTAACAGAGGAAGAAGTAATTAAAGTTGAACAGAATAATTCAATAGGAAATAGTAAGAAGACTGCAAACAATTGTAAGGATTTAGATTTCATCGTTACAACAAGTAGTAAGAAATATTATGCAAAGTCACTTATTATGGCAACAGGAGGCTGCGCATCTCCTGAACTAGGCTCAAATGGTAGTGGATATGATTTGTTAAAAAAGTTTTCACATAAGGTCATAAAGCCAGTACCAGCATTGGTACAATTAAAAGCAAAGGGAAACTATTTTAAGACACTTGCAGGTGTACGAAATGAATCAAGTATCTCTCTTTACATAGAGGATCAATTCATAAGGAAAGAATATGGAGAACTACAATTAACGAATTATGGTGTGTCTGGAATTCCTATTTTTCAGTTAAGTAGATATGCAGCAAGAGCAATCGATGAGAGAAAATCGGTTCATCTTACCATAGACTTTTTACCTCAACTTTCGGAAAACGAATTATATCAGAATATATTAGAACGAACAGAACTTGAGAGGCACAAAACAATTGAGGAATTATTGTTAGGACTATTGAATAAAAAATTATCCTATGTCATTATAAAAGAAGCAATGCTAGATCCCATTGCGTCAGTGAACGTATTAAATAAGAAATCAATTCAACAATTAGTTAAAAGAATGAAAGAGTTCATGGTAGAGATTACAGAACCGAACTCATTCTCAAATGCTCAGGTTACAGCGGGCGGTATCTCGACAAAGGATATTGATCCGAAAACAATGGAATCAAAATTAGTAAAAAACCTATATATCGTAGGTGAACTAATCGACATAGATGGAATCTGCGGAGGCTATAATTTACAGTGGGCATGGACTACTGGATATCTAGCGGGACTAGCAGTTGGAGGTAGTAAGTAAAATGATAAGAATTGCACAATTAAAATTGGATATCGGACATACAGAGGATGAATTAAAAAAGAAAATAAGTAAACAACTAAAGCTAAATGATCAACAAGTAAAGAAGTATACGATTATAAAGAAGTCTATTGATGCAAGAAAGAAAAATGATATTAAGTATATTTATACAATAGATGTAGAGGTAAATGAGGAAACGAAAGTAGTTAAACGGTTAAATGATGCTAATATTTCTATTGCAGAAGAAAGTAAATATACGTTTGCCCCTACAGGAACAAATAAAATGTTACACAGACCAATTGTAGTAGGAAGTGGACCAGCTGGATTATTTTGTGCTTATCAACTTGCTGAACAAGGGTACAAGCCACTTGTAATTGAGCGTGGAGACGAGGTTGATAAAAGAGTAGAAGAAGTGAATCGATTCTGGAAGAACAATGAACTGAATCCGAATTGTAATGTTCAATTTGGTGAAGGTGGTGCAGGTACCTTTTCTGATGGTAAGTTAAATACGATGGTAAAAGAAAAGTTTGGTCGAAACAAAAGAGTACTTGAAGTATTTGTTGAACACGGTGCTCCATCGGAGATCCTATATTTAAATAAACCCCATATAGGAACTGACCTTCTAAGAGATGTTGTAAAGAATATGAGAAATGAAATCATTCGCTTAGGTGGAGAATTTCGTTTTCAGACAAGATTAACAGATATTCATGTGGAGGATAATCGAATTGTAAGCATTGAGGTTAACAATAAAGAAATAATACCATGTGATGTTTTATGCCTTGCAATTGGACATAGTGCTAGAGATACTTTCTCCTTACTTTATAAAAAAGGACTTACAATGATGAAAAAGCCGTTTGCAATTGGAGTGAGGATTCAACATGCCCAAGAGTTAATAAGTAGATCACAATACGGTGATTCCTATCAGAAACTACCGCCAGCTGATTATAAATTAACTTATCAAGCAGGCAATGGTAGAGGAGTCTATTCCTTTTGCATGTGCCCTGGTGGATATGTAGTGAATTCCTCATCGGAAGAGAAAAGACTGGTTGTCAATGGTATGAGTAATCATGACCGAGCAGAAGACAATGCGAATAGTGCAATGATTGTAACAGTTACTCCAGAGGATTTTGATGCAATACTTCCATTAATAAATCATGGGAAAAATGAAATGATAACAAGCGATAATCCTTTGGTTGGAGTTGAATTTCAACGAAGATGGGAAGAGTTAGCGTATCAAGCTGGAAAAGGATTGATTCCAGTACAGCTATATGGTGATTTATGCGAGAACAAAATTAGTACGAACTATGGTAAGATTAAACAAATTATGAAAGGTGATACTTCGTTTGCGAATCTTAGAGAATGCTTGCCGGAGTATGTTATTGATACCTTAATAGAGGGAATCGAAGCATTTGATAAGAAAATACACGGATTTGCAGATAAAGAGGCTATCTTAGCAGGAGTTGAAACTAGAACTTCTTCTCCAGTACGAATCATAAGAGATGATAATATGGAAAGTAATGTTCAAGGAATCTATCCATGTGGAGAAGGCGCGGGATATGCAGGCGGAATCACCTCCGCAGGAATGGATGGAATTAAAGTATATGAAGCTATTGCATGTAAGTATAAGCATGTATAAAGATAAATCTGAATAGTATATTTCTATGCTAAGTTTTTGACACTCTATAAATATAAATGAGGTATAGGAAATTAACACTAAAACAACCTAAAAGAATAAAATGTGTAGAAATAAAGAAAAAGGATAGCGAGGTATCAGTATGTCAAATCATAGAGAGTTACTTAAAGATAAGAAACGAATCGTTATAAAGATTGGTTCATCCTCGATTACTCATGCGAATACGGGCGGATTGAATCTACAGAAGATGGAGAAGTTAGTTCGAGTACTTACCGACCTAAGAAACCAAGGGAAGGAAGTCGTATTAGTATCTTCTGGTGCAATTGCAGTCGGACGAACTGCGATTGGCATGAAGGAGAAACCAACAACATTGTCAATAAAACAAGCTTGTGCAGCAGTAGGGCAAGCAAGATTAATGATGGTCTATCAGAAATTATTTGCAGAATATAATCAGGTACCAGCTCAGATTCTGATGACAAAATATACAATGATAAATGATATTAGTAGGTCAAATGCAATGGACACCTTTCATGAACTATTAAGTATGGGTGTGATACCAATTGTAAACGAAAATGACACAGTATCAACGGATGAAATTGAATTTGGAGATAATGACACACTATCAGCAATTGTTGCTGCTCTGATACAAGCAGATCTTCTTATTTTATTATCCGATATAGATGGATTATATACAGATGATCCTAACAAAAATAAAGATGCTAAATTTATTGATTGTGTTGAAGTGATAGATGAAAAGCTAGCAAGTATGGGAAAAGGTTCTGCTAGTAGTGTTGGTACTGGTGGAATGGCAACGAAGATCTCAGCTGCTAAGATAGCAACTGATTCTGGAGCTGACATGGTCATAGCAAATGCTAAGGATGTTAGGGTGATTCTTGATGTCATGGAAGGAGAGCCAGTAGGTACTTTATTTAAAGCACATAAAAATAAAAATTTTGAGTTACTTGATTATATTAAGACAGAGCAATATTCATAATAAAGTATACTTTGGAATAGAGCGTCAAAGGCTTATTTAGTTTATCCAGTGTATATCGCTGTATAATTATGAATTTTGTCTACCTTTCCCTCAAGCATCATAATACACACGTTAAGTTGAGAAAGGATTATGACAAGATAATCTTAAATTAAGAATACTTTCTTAAAGGAAAGTATTGAAATAAGAATCAAAATAGTGTAACATGATATCTAATTTTAACCCTATATTGAGTGAGAAGCGTAGGAATACATACTTTTCATCGAATTGAATTACAAGTATAGTATAGGTACTTAAACTGTAAAAATGAGAAACCATAATAAGCATAAGGAATAACATCAGATAGAGAGGATATATTACAATGGATGATTTACAAATTGCAAGAATTAATGAACTATATCATAAAGCAAAAGGTGAAGGTTTAACACCAGAAGAAAAAGAAGAACAAGCAAAGTTACGTGCTGATTACATTAACTCTGTACGTAACAATTTAAGGGGAACACTTAATAATGTATCTTTATTAAATCCTGATGGAAGTGTTACAGAACTAAGTAAAAAGGATAAGCATTAAGATATTGCACAATATTATATATATCTAAATATATTATATAAAGTAACCTAAACCGAATTATATAAGTTATTTGTCAAGGAGCTTCTTTATGACTAAGAAAGAAATTAGACAACAAATCAAAAGTATAAAAGAAAAATTATCTTTAAGCGAAATTGAAGAATATAGTGATATGATTACTCATAAGTTTTTGAGTAGTAAGGAATACCAAAATAGTAGAGTAATATATATTTATCTTTCTTTTAATCAAGAAGTATTGACAGATCAAATTATTGAGAGAGCATTAAAGGATCAGAAAAAAGTTGCTGTTCCTAGAATCGATGATATTACCGATGAGAATCCTATATTAGAACATTGGAATAAGAAAAAGATAATGAATTTTTATTATATTAATTCAAAGGATGATCTGAAAAAAGGCTATTATGGAATCATGGAACCAACAAATGATCAACTTGCAACAGATGAAAATGTTCTTGTTATAATGCCTGGGTTGGCATTTGATAATGATTTTTATCGAATTGGTTATGGTGGCGGTTTTTACGACTATTTCCTGAATTCAAGGAATAGTGCTAAGATGAATGATACCAAGATTGCCTTAGCATTCGATTTTCAAATATTAGAAAAATTCGAACATAGTGAATATGATGTAAAAGTAGATCAGATTATTACACCAACAACTCATATGATTCGAGAAGACTGATTAACGTTAATTCCAACAATAAAGGAGGTACTTCTGGTGATAAGTTTAGAACAATTAGGTGAGAACGCAAAAGAGGCAGCATCTAGCCTTAATTTATTGACTTTAGATGAGAAGAATAAAGGTTTAGCTGCAGCTGCTAAGTCTTTAGTTAATAATCGAGATAGAATCATGAAAGCGAATCAAATTGATGTTGAGAATGCTAAGAAAAATGGGATGAAAGAATCATTAGTTGACCGTTTAACTTTAAACAACGAACGCATTATTGGAATGTCAGACGGGCTTATGCAGCTTGTTACACTAGATGATCCTGTTGGTGAAGTAATATCTATGAAAAAGAGACCAAATGGACTATTAATAGGTCAAAAGAGAGTTCCAATTGGTGTTGTTGGAATTATATATGAAGCAAGACCTAATGTTACTGCAGATGCTTTTGGATTATGTTTTAAGACAGGAAATGCAGTCATACTTCGTGGTGGAAGTGATGCAATATATTCGAATAAAGAAATTGTAGCGGTAATAAGAGAAGCATTAGAGGCAATCGCACTACCAAGTGATGCTATTCAATTAATTGAAGATACCAGCCGTGAGACAGCTACTGCATTTATGAAGATGAATCAATATGTAGATGTATTAATACCAAGAGGTGGAGCTGGCTTAATTCAATCTGTTGTTCAGAACAGTACAATTCCTGTTATTGAGACTGGTACTGGAAATTGTCATATCTATGTGGATGAATACGCCGATTTTCAGATGGCATTAGATATTATTGATAATGCTAAGACACAAAGGCTTGGAGTATGTAATGCATGTGAGTCCTTAGTGGTACATGAGAAGATTGCGAAGGAATTTATTCCACTTGTTTATGATAGATTAACTGAGAAGGACATAGTTTTTAAGGCAGATGAAAATGCGAGAGCGATATGCAGTAATATGGAAGAGGCAACAGATGAAGACTGGGGCAAAGAGTATTTAGATAAGATGATATCTTTAAAAGTGGTATCTAGTATTGAAGAGGCAATTAAGCATATCAATAAATATAATACTAAGCACTCCGAAGCTATTATTACGGAAAATTATAATCATTCTATGAAGTTCTTAAATGAAATTGATGCAGCAGCTGTATATGTAAACGCATCTACAAGATTTACCGATGGTAATGAATTTGGTTTTGGCGCAGAGATTGGTATTAGTACGCAGAAATTACATGCAAGAGGACCAATGGGGTTACTTGCTCTTACAACTACGAAGTATATCATCTTTGGTGAAGGGCAAATTAGAAAATGATTTTTTGGAATTACTCATACTTCCTAACATAAATTTATTGAATACTTGATAAATTCAAAGGTGAGGTTATCTAAATTACCATGATTGAAATTTTTACATCTTACGCTCCATTTCCTCATTTGGTAGATACTAATGTTTAATCACTTTGATAAAAGCAGATATAAAAAGTTCAAACTCCTCACTTTGCTCGTCAAACAGTGAACTTTTTATATCTAAACCAAAGTGATAAAACATAAGTATCTTCACAAACTCGTCAAAGTCACGACGATGTAAAAATTTCAATCATGGTAATTAATATTCTGTGTTGACTGAATTTATCAAGTATAATATAGTTTATTGATAAGGAAGATTGAATAATCACTTTCTTTTCTATTTGCAGGGTGCTATAATAAAATAGAGAAAGAAAAAGGTTGAGTTTTCAATCGGTAAAAAGGAAAGATGATATGTTTACTAAAGATGACTGTGTAAAAGATGTTCAAGAAAAAGTAATAGATAATGATAAGGAACTAGTAAAAGAAAAAAAATTAGTAAATAACAATGATAAAGTTTTAGATAAAGAAATTGAAGTGGAAGATAATAGAAAAGATAATATAGAAGGTAATGAAGCAAGTAGTGAAGAATATAAAGTGGGCACTTGCTATCAAAAGATCGCAGGTTCTGACAGTAAAGAGAATTCATGTAATCACAAGAAGTCTTTTGTAAAAAAATATAAAGAGATATTAATAAGAAAAGAGATAATATATTTAGTATTACCGATTATGGTGGAACAGTGTTTTACCATATTGCTTGGTGTCATCAATACGATGATGTCAGGGCACATTGGAAAATCAGCTGTAGCAGCGATTGGAACAGTGGATTCGGTTAACAATATGTTTATCTCTTTTTTTGCTGCTCTTTCCGTTGGAGCAACTGTCGTTGTTGCGCAACAAATTGGTCAAAAGAAGATTGAAGATGCAAATGAAACGGTAAAGCAGGCGTTATTTGCTAGTTTAGCTGTATCGATTACGTTAAGTGTGATTCTATGGATCTTAAGAGTTCACTTGATTGAGACATGCTTTAGTGAAGCTACAGATCTGGTTAAACAAAATGCGAAGATATATCTTGAATTTACGTTGATATCCTATCCATTTATTGCAATTGAGCAAATATCGAATGGTATCTTAAGAGGTAGCGGTGATACAAGAACTCCGATGACCATTACAATTAGGATGAATATTGTGAACCTAATATTAGGATACATATTAATATTTGGAATCAATCTGACTTCGATGGGGATCCCAATTCACACTCTATCTTTTGGAATTGAAGGAACAGCACTAGCGATTGCAATTGCAAGAGTCTATGGAGCAATTCTTGTGTTACGCGTATTGCTTAAGGGACAGAAAATCGTTCAATTAAAAAATATCTTTTCTTTTCGTATGAATCATAATATTCAAGGAAAGATATTTTCGATTGGTATTCCAGCAGGAGTTGAATCACTTTTATTTAATGGGGGTAAATTTATCATTCAAATCTTTGTAGTTGCTATGGGTACCAATGCAATATCTGCGAATACCATCGGTTTCTCGTGTGCCAATATTATGAATGTAATAGGTAATTCGATAGCACTTGGCGCGACTACAATTGTAGGGCAATACGTTGGTAGAAGAGATATAAAGGGAGCGAAAAATAATCTAAAGTATATGACGGCATTTGCAACAGGACTTATGATGACCTTCGGTCTTATCTTTATACCGATACTTCCTCATATCGTTGCACTTTATACGAATGATCAAGACGTGATTCGAATTGCAACCACATTACTTGTAGTAAATAGTTTTGCTATGTTTGCATGGCCTTCTTCCTTTGTATTAAGCGCTGGATTAAAAGGAGCAGGCGATACGAGATATACCATGATTACAGCATTGATTGGTATGTGGTTATTCCGTATTGTTGTAGGATATCTTCTTGGAGTTACGCTACATATTGGAGTACTTGGTGTGTGGCTTGGCATGTACTCTGATTGGGTAGTTCGGGGAGCGATGTATATACGACGATTGCATGGAAGCAAATGGATGAAACATGCGATTACATAGTATTCTTCGAGATGATGTTGGGGTCAAATAGCCTTTTATAACTTACAATGTGTATATTGATGCATAATTATACAGCAATATACACTCAGTACACTAAATTAAAGCTATTTGTCCTCTAATTTTGGTATTATGAACATTCCATTTTAATATCCATATAATAAAAGAGGATATGATATGGAGGTGTTATCATGTGTGGAATAGCTGGTTACCTCGATTTTACAAGAAATCTAAGTGATGAGTATGAGAAAAATTATAAGATCGTAAAATCAATGGGTAATGCTTTAACGCATAGAGGTCCTGACAGCTATGGAGAATATATTACTAATCACGCTGCATTTGCACATAGAAGATTAGTTGTAATTGATCCAGCTGGTGGAGCACAACCAATGAAGAAAAAGATCAATGGATACGAATATGTCTTGGTATATAATGGAGAGCTATATAATACGGATGAAATAAGGAATAAATTAATTCATAAAGGATATCAATTCTTTAGTACTTCGGATACAGAAGTAGTCTTGACTGCGTATATAGAATATGGTGAAAAATGTGTTGATGAATTCAATGGAATCTATGGAATCGCGATATGGGATCCTGTAAAAGAAGCATGTTTCTTATGCAGGGACCGTTTTGGTGTAAAACCTTTATTCTACATGCAAAAGGACAATCAATTTTTATTTGCATCAGAGATCAAAGGTATTCTAGCCAACCCAGAAGTATCTCCTGTGATTGACAAATATGGGTTATGTGAGATATTTGGCTTGGGTCCAGCAAGAACTCCAGGTTGTGGTGTATATGAAGGAATTCATGAATTGAAGCCAGGATACGCAGCATATGTTGATAGAAATAGAAGTAACATCTATTGTTACTGGAGCTTAATAGCAGAAGAACATACGGACAATTATGAGCAAACCGTAGAAAAAACAAGATTCTTACTATTTGATGCGATTGAGAGACAACTAGTATCTGATGTACCAATTTGTACCTTACTCTCTGGTGGAGTAGATTCAAGTATTGTATCAGCAGTTGCAGCGAATTATCAGAGGAAGAAGGGACTAACTCTTGATACCTATTCCTTTGACTTTGTAGACAATAAGAAATACTTTAAAGCATCGAATTTTCAACCAAGTGAAGATCGGCCTTATGTCGACATTATGGTAAATGCAATTCGATCCAATCATAAATATCTAGAATGTGAGACTGTTAAATTAGCAGAATATCTAAAAGATGCCGTACTTGCAAAAGACCTTCCTGGAATGGCGGATGTAGATTCTTCTCTATTCTACTTCTGTAGAGAGATTAAGAAAAATCATACTGTTTGTCTATCTGGAGAATGTGCAGATGAGGTATTTGGAGGATATCCATGGTTTCGAGATAAAGAGATCTATGATAGAAATGCATTCCCATGGTCTAAGAATTTTGACTTCCGCAAAGAAATCTTAGATGAGGATGTCTTAGAGCAACTTCCACTTGAAGAATATGTGAATGAACAATATGAAAACACCTTAAAGCTTGTAGCTAAGTTGGAATCCGACTCCAAAGAAGTAAGACGTCAAAGAGAAATTAGCTATCTGAATACCGCATGGTTTATGACTACACTACTTGATCGTAAAGATAGAATGACGATGGCAAGTGGATTAGAAGTCAGAGTACCATTTGGAGATCATAGATTAATTCAATATCTATATAATGTTCCTTGGGAATATAAGTATCGAAGACAGGAAGTAAAAGGTCTATTAAGGGATTCTGCTAAGGGCATTCTTCCTGATGAAGTGCTTTATCGTAAAAAGAGTCCTTACCCTAAGACCTATGATCCTGCGTATGAGAATCTATTAAAGAAAACTTTAAAAGGTATTTTAAGAGATCCAGATGCTCCAATTCATCAGTTAGTTAATGAAGCTAGAATTGAAGCACTTATGAATCAAGAGTCGGATCTTGGAAGACCATGGTTTGGTCAGTTAATGGCGACACCACAGATGTATGCTTATTTGATTGAGATTAATTTCTGGTTGGAGCATTATGATGTGCAGATAAAATTGTAGTTGGATAGAATAGAAGGAAATAAAGCTTGGATATTCTATGAGATAGAACATCCGAGCTTTATTTAAGAGCTTAATATGTAAAAGACTCTGACGAAGCGAAAGAAAGCTTTGAAGCTTTGAAAAATATAAAAGCAGCTATTGATGAGATAATAGGAAATACAGTCTTGTAGAATAATATACACTGATGATAGATCTCATCAATCATCTGCTTTATTAATTAAATAAAATAGAAATAAATAGTATAATATTAACTATATTACATAAGATAATGTAGAGATAGTAAATTTAGGCTTGCATTTTATAAGACATAAGTATATAATAAATGAGAAAATATACAAAAAATATGGAAAAAGTGTTGATGAAAGCTACGATTTATAAATAACTTCAGAGAGCCGATGGTTGGTGCGAATCGGTGTTAGGTTGAATCTCTCCACTTTCGGAGCAGTCGGCGAAGAGCCGAAAGGGTAGTAACCTTTATCTTACTATATCGAGTGGCTAGTTCTTCATAAGAATAGAATTAGTAATTTGGGTGGCAACGCGGAATCCTTTCGTCCCATATAGAATATGAATCATATGATTCGTATTTTATTTATATGGAATGAAGGCTTTTTTTTATGCTTTTTATAGCCAGAATCAATAAGGTAGAATTCATTTGATACCTTATACTATGTTTGTATTTATTATATTAAGATAGTTAATTTAGGAGGAAAATATCATGTTAGATTTAAAATTTGTCAGAGAGAATCCAGAGATCGTAAAACAAAATATTAAGAATAAGTTCCAAGATAAAAAATTACCTTTAGTAGATGAAGTAATTGCTTTAGATGTGGAAAGTAGAAATGCAAAAGGTGAGGCAGATACCCTAAGAGCAGAAAGAAATAAAATATCCAAGCAAATCGGTGGATTAATGGCTCAAGGTAAGAAAGAAGAAGCAGAAGAGTTAAAGAAACAAGTAACTGCTGATTCTGAGCGTCTTGCAGAATTAGAACAAAAGGAAAATGAATTACAAGAAAAGATTCTTAAAATTATGATGACTATTCCAAATATCATAGATCCAACCGTTCCAATTGGCAAAGATGATAGTGAAAATGTTGAAGTAGAACGTTTCGGAGAGCCAGTAGTTCCAGATTTTGAAGTACCATATCATTCAGATATCATGGAAAAATTCAATGGCCTTGACCTTGACAGTGCAAGAAAAGTAGCTGGTAATGGTTTCTATTACTTAATGGGTGATATTGCCAGATTACATTCAGCAGTTATCTCTTATGCAAGAGATTTCATGATTAATCGTGGATTCACTTATTGTATACCTCCATTTATGATTCGTAGCGACGTAGTTACAGGTGTTATGAGTTTCGCTGAAATGGATGCTATGATGTATAAAATCGAAGGAGAAGATCTATACTTAATCGGTACGAGTGAACATTCCATGATTGGTAAATTTATTGATACCATCCTTCCAGATACATCTTTACCACAAACATTAACAAGCTATTCACCATGTTTCCGTAAAGAAAAAGGAGCACATGGTATTGAAGAAAGAGGTATCTACCGTATTCATCAATTTGAGAAACAAGAGATGATCGTAGTATGTGATCCAGAAGATAGTAAGATGTGGTTCGATAAATTATGGCAAAATACAGTTGATTTATTCCGTTCACTTGATATTCCAGTAAGAACTTTAGAATGTTGTTCTGGTGATTTAGCAGATCTTAAAGTAAAATCAATCGATGTAGAAGCTTGGTCTCCAAGACAAAAGAAATACTTCGAAGTTGGTAGTTGTTCAAACTTAGGAGATGCACAAGCTAGAAGATTAAAGATTCGTGTCGTTGGTGAAAAAGGTAAATATTTCGCGCATACATTAAATAACACAGTTGTTGCACCACCTAGAATGCTTATCGCTTTCTTAGAAAATAATCTTAATTCAGATGGTTCTGTTAATATTCCAGTTGCATTACAACCATACATGGGTGGTCAAACTGTAATTAAATAAAGCAGTATTTCGAAAGAATTTGAAAATAAATTTTTCAAATTCTTTCATTCTACAGACTATTAAACGACTTAAGGTCGCATATGGGAGTTAAGATGGAAGATAAGAATAAATTATTAGAAATGTTAAACGATATCATTGAAGTTGCTAAGACAAAAAGTAATGAGCTAACTATGGATGAAATCAAAAGTTTCTTAAATGGACTATCCTTAGATGAAAAACAAATTAATCTTGTTTATGATTATTTAATTGCTAACAAAGTAAAAATTAAAGGATATATTAATCCAACGAACGAGTTCCTAGGTTCGGTTCATAAAACAGAAGAGAATCAAGACATATATGATGTAGACAATGCACAAGATAACTGGAACGATTCGAAGGATATAAAGAATAAAGAGAGTAATGAGGCATCTCAGGATACTAATAATTCTGACATAGAAGATTTATCAAATGAATATACAAATGATAGTAAAAGTGATGATAAACTTCGAAAAGAAGAAGAGGAAGAAAAAGAATTCCTAGACATGTACCTCGCTGATATTGAGGCTATACCAGATATCACAAACGATGAAATTGAAAAATTGGTTCTCTCTTTTCTGAATAACGATGAAATTGCAAAGAGTAAATTAGTTGAAAGTTTTTTAAGAACAGTTGTTACAATTGCAAAGGAATATCGTAATCACGGAATTACTGTGGCTGATTTGATTCAAGAAGGTAATATAGGTCTGATGCAATCTCTTGATTCTTATAAGAAAGAAGTGAATCATAGTAATTTTAAAGAGTTTATTACAAATGGTATTCGAGATAATATCAAGGAAGCGATTTGGGAACAAAATAATTCTAAGAGTTTTGCAAAGAGAATGGCAGAGCGTTTAACGAATCTAAATCATAATATAAAGGAATTAAAAGAAGATCTAGGTAAAAAGCCTACAATCAAAGAAATTGCTGATTATATGGAAATTGATATAGAGGAAGTAAAAGATATGATTCGTATGTCAAAAGAAGATGATCTTGAGATTGATTACAACGGAAAAGAATTATAGATAGATTGGAATGAGAATAAATGATATGGATTATATACCTTAGATAACTTATATAAACCAACGTACAAATAAATGGAGTTGTAGAATACTGATAAGATTAATCTCAATCAGTTCCTACCACTCCATTATTTATTATCGAACTATTATTTATTTATTTATTTATTTATTTATTTATTTATTATTTTGGTGGTAATGTTAAAGGTTGAAATTGATTACCCTCCAAAGCACTTTCTAACGTAGGGACAATCAAATCCATTTGAGCAACTAATGAATTTGGTTTTTTCTTATAATCATCCTGGCCAAAAGGAACCATGTATATATTCTTGGTATTTAATAAGTGACCAATATTTTTAAGACTATTGGTAAGTCCATCATTCGTTGCAATTGCTAATACGACTGGTTTATCATTTCTTAAGTGGCCTTTTGCTGCCATTAGAACAGGTGTATCAGTGATAGCATTTGCTAATTTGGCGGTAGTATTGCCAGTACATGGTGCAATTAATAAGATATCTAACAAATTTTTTGGACCAAGTGGCTCAGCGTCTTCGATTGTAAAAATAGGCTCATTACCGGTTAATATTCTTGCACGTGCGATATGGTCTAACGCTTTACCAAAACGACTATCTATTTTTTGAGAATTAAAGGAAAAGATCGTTGTAACATGTGCTCCTTCTTTCACTAGATTTTCAATCTGAGGAAATACCTTTTCATAAGTACAAAATGAACCAGTAAGAGCAACTCCTATTTTCTTGTTTTCTAATTTCATGATTACTCCTATCTGCCATATTGGCATAAAACATTAAAATATGAATTGTTCTATTCGTTACATTTCCCTTTTTATCTGTAATTAAGCGAATTAGTCATGTGATTGATTGGAGGAAAATTCTTCTCGGTTAAAGTGGGTTATTACGTCAACAAGTATTTTAGCGGATGTCCTTGGTGCATATTTTCCAGGAAGGCCTAAGCAAAGTTTGGCATTGATATTCAATTCATTTGCTGCACCATAATTGACCCCTCCAGGCGCTGAGGCAATATCTATAATTGTGACAGATTTATTCACTAAGGTTAATAAATTGTAATCTAGAAGAAGAGCAGGTACTGTATTAAATATAAAATCATATTCATGAATCTCAGATTTTAAATCAGTGATTGCAAGGGCAGAGTAACCATAAGCTTTGGCTAAATAACGGTCTTCATTCTTTCGTGCTGCAATTGTAATAGAAGCATCAAGACCTTTTAATTTACTGGCTAGAATCTTTGCACATTTTCCAAAGCCTAGGATTAGACACTTGCTTCCATGCAGATTAATAGTGCTATTTTTAACTGCTTCTAAGATGGTTCCTTCTGCGGTTGAAATAGAATTTAAGATACTTACTTCGTTCATTTTCATGAAATCATGGAGTTCAATCTTATTTTCATTTAAATATTTCGTAATACGTTGTGACATGTCACCAGCGATGAAAACATGTTTGGATGTTAATGTCTCAAATAAATGTTCAATTGTTAGATCTTCATGTGGTTCTGTACTATTTATGTGAATCTGATCTCTTGACAATGGAATAGGGCCTAGGATTGTATCGCTTTTTTGGACTGCATCCAAAAGAGATGAGGCTTTACAAATGGAATCAGATAATATCTCACTACATAATCCATAAACAATCACTTTGGCTCCCTTTTCTAACAAAAGGTTTGCCATATAAACCTGTCGTAAGTCACCACCAATAATTGCAATATCATAATGATTTTGCATAGAAAAACCTCCTTTTGTATTAGAATATGTAGATTTTAAAAGATGGTGCGTGATATTTTCAGATGGTAGGAAATTCAAGGGGTAAAAATAATGTATCCAAGTGAATATTAGGCATTGAATATCGGTCCTTTATATTTAAAACTGAATCCGAATATGATTAAATTTATGAATACCTGTTCCAAATCGAACGAGATCGTTATCACGAAGATATTGTACTGCTTGTTTTACTTCAAGAAGGATACTAGGATCCAAAGGTAACGTATTATGTGAAGGGTATATCTTGGTAATATTATCTAGATTAGCAATCTTGTCAAGAGATTCTACTAGATCATTCGGATTGGTAGTTGGATAAAATGCATAGATCGGAGTAGTATCATATAACAGATCACCAGAGAATAAATAACCATTTGTCTGATCTAGGATAACGATGTGTCCTGGAGAATGTCCAGGGGTATGAATGATTCTAAGACTTCGGTTCCCTAGATCAAGAATCTCTTCACCTTTTAGTATTCTGGTAGGTGTTCCTTTATATATCGTGTAGTTATTAATATCAAATTCTTCTGGAAGAGGAACCGTAATATCTCTTATCACATCTTTACGAACAACACTTAAAGGAAGTGAGATGCCGTTAATTAGCCAATCCCTTTCGTTTTCATGAACATAGATGGAATCATATTCTTTGTGGCTACCAATATGATCCCAATGAACATGAGTCGTTATAACTGTGATAGGTAATGTAGTGAGTTGATCGGTTATCTTTCTAATATTTGATATTCCAAGTCCAGTATCGATAAGAATAGCTACTTTAGTTCCTATTAATAAATAAGAATGTACTTTTTCCCAGTGACCATATTCACTGATCGCATAGGTGTTAGAATCGATTGCTTCTATTGTAAACCATGGATCGTTAATTATTGATTTCATTTTAATCCTTTCAGACTTCTTGTTTTGTATTAGTTTTTATTAAGGAAGAATCTTGAATCTAGTTGATAATTATAACTTTTAATTTGCGTTGACATAGATTTACTTCCAATGCTATAATACAACACAAGCTAAATATATACAATAATGGAATACATAGGAAGATGTCGATAATATTAATTAATTAATTAACTAATAAACATACATCATATTTTGTATATTTACATAAGTCTAAGAAGAAAGTGTCTTATTGTTTTTATGAATTCTATAAATATTTATATATTAAAAGAAGAGGTGCATCCAATGACAGAGAATATTAGAAAAACAAATGATTTCTTAAAAGAAAAATTCTACGGTAATTCAGATAATGAGGATTATAGATACCGTTACGAACATACCCTTAGAACAGCCTCGATTGGACAAACGATTGCTAGAGAAGAGGGGCTAGACGAAGAAGGATTAATCCTCGCCTGCCTTCTTCATGATATTGGATACAAAGAATGTAAAACAGAGGAAGATTACAATCATCATGGAAGAATCTCAGAGCGCATTGCAAGAGAATTTCTTGAAAGTCTTGATCTAGAGCAAGAACGCATTGAGACAATATGTTATGGAATTATGATACATACAGAAGAGACAGAGAATCTTACACGTAAGCCAACAATATTTGAATTGAGTGTTGCAGATGCTGATAATATTGATCGATTTGACGCGTATCGCTTATATATTAATCTTCAATCTTGGGTGATTGAGAAAATGACAAGAGATGCGTTAGAAGAATGTGCTGATATAAGATTAAGTCGTTATACAGAATATAGGGATATCGAGTGCGCAACCAAAATAGCAACAAGGATGTGGCGTGATAAAATATCGTTTCAGATAGAGTATTTCAATCGTTTAAAAGAACAGATGAATAAAATGAAGGAATTTCAAAAGGAATTGGAGTAGCTATTCCTTATAAAATAAATATTACAAATAAATTACTTAATTAATAAGAAATTTACAAGAGACATCTTGATTTTTGTAAGAAAATGAAGTAGTATTCACTTTGGATAAAAAATACTTATAAGGGATATTATGGGCTGTAGATTAGGTGTTTATTTCTTTCAGTTCTTAGTTAAACTTATTAAGTAGTTTTATACCAAAAAGAGAGAGGATATGAAACATGAAAAACAGTATGAAAAAAGTTTTTGCCATCCTATTGGCAGTAGCTATGGTGTTCTCTGGTAATTCTTTAATGGTATCAGCAGAAACTACAACTACAAGTGATGCAAATAGCGTTACAATTCAAGTATTATCTACAAGTGATCTACATGGAAGATTTGTACCTTATGACTATGCAATTAATGCAGTTGACAACTCAGGTAGTTTAGCTCAAGTTGCATCCGTTGTAAAAAGCCTACGTAATGATAATACGTTATTACTTGATGTAGGGGATACAATCCAAGATAATTCAGCAGATTTATTCTTAAAAGATGACTTACATCCTATGATTGCTGGAATGAATGCTTTAGGATATGATACTTGGACAGTTGGTAATCATGAGTTCAACTATGGTATGGATACTCTAAAGAAAGTAATCAAACAATCAAAAGCAACTGTTCTTGGCGGTAATGTATATAATACAGATGGAACATCAATTGCAGCTCCATATAAGATTTTTGAGAAAAATGGAGTAAAGATTGCTGTTGTAGGTATGGTTACTCCAAATATTACAAAATGGGATGCTCAAAATTTAAAATCATATAAAGTAACAGATCCAGTGAAAGAAACAAAAAAAGTAATTGATCAAATCAAAGATAAAGTAGACGTTATCATTGCTGCAGAACATATGGGTGAAAGTAATGAATATGATGTTGCTGATTCAGGTATTAAGGATCTAGCAGCAGCTTGTCCAGAAATTGATCTTATTGTTGCAGCTCATGAACATAAAGGAGTAGAAGGCGTTTATTATAATAACGTACTTACTGTAGAAAATAAAAGCGGTGGTCAAACAGTTTCTAAAGTAGATATCACTTTAGAAAAAGGTGCTGATGGAAAATATGTAGTAAAAAACCGTAACTCAAAATTAATATCTACATCTACTTATAAAGCAGATCCTGATATGACTAATATTTTAGCAAAATATGATACAACTGCAAAAGCAGATGCTAATGTTGTTATTGGTAAATTAAAGGATGGAGACTTAGTTCCTGCTAACGAAATTAATGGTATTCCACAAGCTCAATTACAAGAATCAGCAATGATTAACTTAATCAATCAAGTACAAATGTACTATACTGGTGCAGAAGTATCAGCAGCTGCTATGTTCAATTCAAATGCGAATATGAAAGCTGGCGATATTAAAAAATGCGATACTGCATTAATCTATAAATATGCTAACACTTTATATAAAGTACAGATGACAGGTGCTCAATTAAAGAAATATATGGAATGGTCAGCAACTTACTATAATACATACAAAGATGGTGATTTAACAATTTCTTTCAACCCAGATGTTCGTGCTTACAATTACGATATGTTCTCAGGTGTAAAATATGATGTAAACGTATCAAAAGAACCAGGTAGTAGAATTGAAAACTTAAGAAGAATGAATGGTAAAGCAATTAAAGATACTGATGTTCTTATCGTAGCTGTTAATAATTACCGTGCAAATTCTCAATTATTATCTTATGGACCAATCTTCAAAGAAGGTGAAGCACTTCCTAAATTACTTGCGACTGATGTAAAAAGTAATATTGGTGGTGTAAGAGAATTAATTAGAGATTATATTACTAACGTTAAAAAAGGTGTAATTAAACCTGAATTAAGTGGTAACTGGAAAGTTACAGGTAACACATGGAATAGAGATTTGCATCAAAAAGCTGCAGAATTAATCAATACAGGTAAAATAACATTACCAGTATCAGCTGATGGAAGAACTCCAAATGTTAAAGCAATAACAAAGGCTGACATTGCACAATATGTAACAATCGCAGCTCCTGCACAAGCTACAATGAAGAGTGTTAAGAGTAAAAAAGCAAAAACAGCAGTAGTAACTTTAAATGATATGCTTGAAGCAGAAGGATATGAAATCTCTTATTCAACAGATAAGAATTTTGTTAACGATGTGAAGACAATTACTACAGATAAGAATGTTGCAACTTTAACTGGCTTAAAGAGCAAGAAAACTTATTATGTAAAAGTTAGAGCATTAAGAAAAGACTTTACTGAAACTGTTCTTTTTGGTGATTACAGTACAGTTATGAGTGTAAAGGTTAAATAAGTTATATAGTATTGTTATATAATTAGATTAGATAATTGTATCATATAAAGCTCGTAAAGAATCTAAAAGGATTCTTTATGAGTTTTTATTTTTATCTAAACACTTTTCTTAGAATTAATAACTAGTTGTCTTATTCAGTTATCAAAGTCTTAAAATATAACTTGATTATTAAGAATGGAATCAGTTTACAACCCATACAATTATTGGTATAGTAATGAAAGAAAGATATATGAAATCTTACAAATATCACAAATTAAGAAAATTGGTAGTTGCTATGGGAGGAAATATAATGGAAAGAGAGATTACAGTAGAAATAAAAGATCTGTATATGAGCTATGGAGATAAGGATGTCCTAAAGGGCATAAATCTTGAAGTTCATAAAGGAGAAATTATAGGGTACATTGGAACGAATGGGGCAGGAAAAAGTACAACAATCAAGATAATGCTAGGCATCGTAGAAGGCTATACTGGAGTAGTAAAGGTATTTGGGCAAGATATATCAAAAGATAAATTAGAATATAAACGAAGAATAGGATATGTACCAGAGATTGCTGAAATATACGATAATCTTACAGCGAGAGAATATCTAACATTCATTGGTGAGTTATATGGTATCAATTATGAAGTAGTTGATTCAAAAGCAAAGAGATTAATGAGGATATTCGGAATTAGCGAATCCTATGATGAGAGAATTAATTCTTATTCCAAAGGTATGAAACAAAAGGTACTAATTATCTCAAGTCTTCTTCATAATCCTGATATATTATTCTTAGATGAACCGTTAAGTGGTCTTGATGCCAATAGTGTTATGATAGTGAAAGAGATTCTTGCTACCTTATCGAAACAAGGTAAGACAATATTTTATTCTTCTCATATTATGGACGTAGTTGAGAAAATCAGTAATCGAATTGTGCTTCTTAATCATGGGCAGGTGGTTGCTGATGGAAGCTTTAATGAGTTGAAAAAGAGTTCAAAAGAAGGAACACTTGAGCAAATCTTTAATCAGATCACTGGTTTTGATGAATATGAAAACCTTGCAAAAGAATTTGTTTCGATAGTTGAAGAGGTGTAGCCAATGGAAGACTTTATGGCACTAAAATTCTTAGATAAATTGAAACCTATCTTTCATAAAATGGGTGTTGACTATGAAGTGATGAGAAAGATCATACAGATGAAACTTCTTCTTGACGGTAGAAGAGTACCGACTGTATTCTCTGGTAATAACCAGAAAGCGAAGAAAGATAGCAATCGCTTTTTGGCATCTTTGTGGGTGTATATTTTAATGGGACTTATATTAATACCATTTGTCATTATGAAGAATAATTATATTTATCAGATGGGTATTGTATTCGGTATTATCATGTTTTTTGTAATGAGCTCATTAATGTCTGATTTTTCAAATGTAATCTTAGATACAAAAGATAAAAATATTATTGGGATAAGGCCTGTTGATTTTAAAACAATTCGATTTGCAAAAACAATTCATATTACGATATATATGTTTTTTATTACGGCAGCTTTAGTAGGGCCTGCTCTTGTTGTTAGTTTATTTACGCAAGGAATTGCTTTCTTCTTAATATTTCTTTTTTTAATTATACTGGTAGATTTATTCTGCATTGTGTTGACTTCTTTAGTCTATGCCTTAATACTAAAGTTTTTTGATGGGGAAAAATTAAAAGATATAATAAACTATGTGCAAATTATACTAAGTTTGGTGATAATGATTGGATATCAATTTATAGGAAGGCTATTTGATATTGTAGATTTAAAAATAGAATTTGTCCCAAAATGGTGGCAATATCTAATCATACCAATATGGTTTTCAGCTCCATTTGAAATGCTAAAGAAATCAGATATTAACCTTAACTTTATTATATTCACAATAATGGCAATTATTGTGCCTATCCTTGCTATGGTATTATTTATTAATAAGATGTCTAAATTTGAGATGAACTTAAATAAATTAAGCAATCATTATCAAAATAAGAAAATTGATAGAAAGGGAAAAGTGCCATTCCTATCAAAGATAATATGCAGAACTAAGGAAGAAAGAATATTCTACCGATTTGCATCTGATATTATGAAGCAGGAACGAGATTTTAAATTAAAAGTTTATCCAAGTATAGGGTTTTCCATCATATTTCCTTTTATATTCTTATTTCAGCAACTTTCTGATAATACCTTTAAAGAAATCTCAAAAGGAAAATGTTATTTATTTATCTACTTTTGCGGACTTTTGATACCATCAATTATTACATTAATGCAGTGTTCGGAGAAGTATAAAGGCGCATGGATCTATAAAGTGATTCCAATTAATAATATGGAAGCGGTATTCAAAGGTACGATTAAAGCGCTTTTATGTAAAATACTACTGCCAATTTTCTTAGTGGAGGCAATACTTTTTGGAGTATTGTTTGGAGAAAGAATTATACCAGATCTTTTTCTTGTATTTATAAACTTGATGTTATATATTACCCTATGTTTTATGTTAATTAAAAAAGCTCTTCCATTTTCAGTCGCTTTTGATTCAGCTCAAAATGATGCTGGAATAAATTTCGTCTTAATCTTCGCACTTGCTGCAATAGCCCTTGTTCATTTGGGATTTTTGAGTATTCCTTATGGAATATATATTAATCTTATCATATCCTCTATCGCAACTCTGATATTATGGAAGATTGCATTTCGTATATCATCCGATAATATATATGAAGGGTAGTTAATAAGTATATAATCAAAAAAATACAATTAAAATTAATATAATATTAGCTAGGTGGGAGATAATGAGAAAATCAAATGCAATAGTCATTGCTAATAAATTTTTGTATATAATAGAATTGCTGATAGGTTATTTTATGCTATCTATGGGCATTCTTGGTGTCATTGTACTAATAAGCGAAGGAATAACATCCGATACATTAATTGGAATACTAATTTTTTTGATCTTAGGAATTATAATGACGTACTTTGGAAATAAGAGAAAAAAATTATTAATCACATTCAATATTTATTACAATATTCTAGAAGCAGATGCATCTGGCTCTATTGAGAATATAGCATCAGTTGTGGGAACTTCTCAGGAAGTTGTAAAAAAGAATCTGAAAAAGATGATAAAACTAAAGTATTTTAAACATGCATATGTTGATGAACAAAAAAATTGTATTGCATTAAACGGTAATCAAATTAAGAATCAAGCTAATTTAAACCAGGAAGAAGATAAAACTTCGATACAGCAAACGCATGAATATGTTAATGTTACATGTAATTATTGTGGCACAATTAATAAGATTGTTAAAGATACAGTGGGGGAATGCGAATTTTGTAGAACACAGATAATAGGATAAGAATAGAGAATGAAAAAAACCAAAGATTATAAAATCCATCATTGACAAATCATGTGATATTTTTTATAATTAGTAAAATATTTAATATTTCGTAAAATAAATAAGTTTATAAAAGCAATGATAAGAATAAGTAGTAATTGGTGAAACATACAGAAAGCAGCCGTTCGATGAGAGGAGCATGGGAAACTAATTATGAATACATCTTTGAGCTTCGCACTGAATCTATTAAGTAGGCTGCGACGGATTCCCGCACACGTTATAGTGCTAGAGTATCGTTAATTGTAGTAAAGTTTGCAATTTACTGTACTTGAAGAGGTAGACAATGTGAGTTGTCTATGAATTAAGGTGGTAACACGAGATTATGCTCTCGTCCTTTTATTAGGACGGGAGTTTTTTTGCGTTGTAGAGAAGTTGGAAAACAGTGCATATTCTTATCTTTAATGAAATATTAGATAAACATTAGGTATGAAGTTGGTACTTGCAGATACAAAAAATAAAGGAAGAATGAAAGGACAATGTAGTTATGATGAAATCAGTAGAAGAGCAATTTAAAATAATCACCAAAGGAGTAGATACACTAGTTAATGAAGAAGAACTAAAAGAAAAGTTAAAGCGTTCCATAAAGGAAGACAAACCTTTAATTATTAAGTTAGGGTTAGATCCAAGTGCTCCGGATATCCATCTAGGCCATGCGGTTGTTTTAAGAAAAATTAAGCAGATGCAGGATCTAGGGCATAAAGCCGTCATTATTATTGGTGATTTTACAGGTCAGATTGGCGATCCGACTGGAAAGGCAAAAGGAAGAAAAGCTTTATCCAAAGAGCAAGTAAAGGAAAATGCAATCACGTACCAGACTCAGATATTTAAAATTCTTGATAAAGATAAAACTGAGATTCGTTTTAATGGAGAGTGGTTAAGTAAGCTTAACTTCGAAGATGTTATAAAGCTTGTTGCATCTACAACAGTAGCTAGAATATTAGAACGTGATGATTTCAAGAAACGCTACAGTAATAATGTTCCGATTGGATTACATGAATTCTTCTACCCATTAATGCAAGCATATGATTCCGTAGCAATTGATGCAGATATTGAACTTGGAGGAACCGATCAGACCTTCAATATTCTAATGGGTAGAAATCTTCAAAAGAGTATGGAGAAGGACCAACAAGTTGCTTTATTCATGCCAATTCTAGAAGGACTTGACGGTGTGGAGAAGATGAGCAAAAGCCTTGGTAATTACATTGGAGTAAATGAAGATGCCAATATTATGTTTAAAAAGGTTATGGAAGTACCAGATGCATTAATTATGAAATACTTTAATTTAGCTACAGATATGCACCCAGATGAAGTAACTGTAATAGAAAGAGAACTTAAAGAAGGTAAAAATCCTAGAGATGTAAAATATGAGCTAGCAAGAATTATCACACTTCTTTACCATTCAGAAGAAGATACTATGAAAGCTATGGAATTCTACAACACAGCATTTTCAAAAAAAGAGATTCCAGATGATATTCCGGAATTGTTAATCGAACTTGAAAATGATAAGTTAATTGACATCATTCCATTGCTTGTAAGTAATCAATATGTTGTATCAGGCAGTGAATTTCGCAGATTGCTAAAACAAGGTGGAGTACAAATAAATGGTGAAAAAATGGATGATTTAGATTATGTCTTATCAAGTGAAGACGTATTGAAAATAGGAAAGAAGAAATTTGTTAAGATTATTAAATAAATTAATTCTTTTAAATCAAATGATGTTGGGGTCAAATAGCTTTAATTTAGTGTACTGAGTGTATATCGCTGTATAATTATGAATTTTGGCTACCTTTCCCTCAGGCACCATATTTTTTACAAGCCTCAGAACTAGCGAAAATACTCACTCACGTTCCTATTTTCACTATGAGTCTTGACAAAATATAAACGATACCTTTGGCCGGACTACGCCAAAATTAATAATTATACATCAATATACACATTGTAAGTTATAAAAGGCTATTTGACCCCAACATCATCAAATTAGAGTGTCAAAGTCCATTCCATGTTTTTTATGCTACTACAAATATAAATCATCCCAAAAATAATGAATTGTAGTACTTGAATATTCACAATTTTATAGTATAATATATAAAGCAGATATTGTAAAAAATATCAGTATATGGAATAAATAGGAGGGAATATTTATGACTCTAAAATTAGTTAGTTTTGCTTAGCAAGGGCTATGCAAAATAAAACTTAATTGTTTGGCCTTTGCTCGGTCGATTGTTATCGACCTGATCCTAAGAAGAATAATTTAGGAGGGCAAAATGAGCTATCAGAAGGCAATCAATGTGCTACCTATTGAGTTGGTAGAACAAATACAACAATATATTGATGGGGAATATGTTTATATTCCAAGAAGAGATGAAAAAAAGAAATCTTGGGGAACGAATACTACAATTCGAAGTGAATTAAGAAATCGAAATGAGTCTATTTTTGATGATTATCAATCGGGTATATCAGTAAATAGTATTGCAGATAAATATTTTTTATCTGAGAAAAGTATCCAAAGAATTCTAAGACAACAAAAAAATATGTATATTGTAAATCAGAGCTAACATTGAATGGTTAGCTCTTTTATATTAGTTGATTTTGGATTAAAAAGCCTTATTTAATTTTGCTGAGTGTATATTGTTGCATAATTATACATCAATATACACAATGTATGTTATGAAAGGCTTTTGATCTTTACAGAATAAAAATTCGATATAATTTAGTACAAGTAAGAGTTCAACGAATAATATGAATTCAAGGGAAGAGGAAAAGATTCATGAATCGTTTATTTGAGATTTTATATTTATTGATTGAGAAAAGAACAATAACCGCCAGGGAGCTTTCTAATCATTTTGAAGTATCGGAAAGAACTATCTATCGAGATATTGACACTTTATGTATGTCAGGAATTCCAATCTATACGAAAAAGGGTAAGAATGGTGGCATCTCAATCGTAGATAATTATGTTCTTAATAAAGTATTAGTATCCGATGAAGAAAAGTTACAAATATTGTCCGCACTTCAAAGTATGAAAGCGGTAGATATGGACAACTCCGATGAAATATTAACTAAACTAAATAGTATATTTAACATACAGTACTCAGATTGGATCTCGATTGACTTTTCTGATTGGAGTAATCAAAGGCAAGAAGTGTATAAAATAATTAAATCTGCAATACTGAATCAGAAAGTACTACAGTTTGATTATTATAATCGTAGCGGGAAAGCATCGAAGCGTATTGTAGAACCGATACAATTATGGTTCAAGAGTTATACATGGTATTTAAGAGCGTATTGTAGAGAAAAGCAAGATGTACGTGTCTTTAAACTAAATCGAATGCAAAGAATAGAAGTGTTACAGGAATTCTTTGAGAAAAGGGATTATACCCTGAAGGATAAGATAAGTGATAATCATTTAAGTGGCAATCAATCAAGTGATAATCAGGCAAACGACAATCAAGAGAAGGAAATCAAGAAATCTCAGACATTTACTCTTCTTATTGATAAGACTCAAGCATATCGAGTATATGATATATTTGATGAAAGTAATATTGAATTAAGGGAAGATGGTAACTATCTAATTTCTTTGGATTATCAGATTGATGAGTGGGTATATGGATTAATATTATCTTTTGGTGCTTATGTAACTGTTATTTCTCCTGATTCGCTAAGAATAGAGATTAAGAAGAAGTTAGAGGATAATTTAAGAAATTATATGAGTTGATATAAACTTGTAATAAAGCTAGATGAGAGGTTATTATGATACGTGAATGTAGAAGAGAAGATTTTAACAAGGTAATCAAATATATTTTTGAAAAGAATGCTATTGCTGAATATGCATTTGATACATGTCCGAATGAAATGGAAGGTATTCAACAATTGTTAGAGGAAGCAATTGATAAAAATGATATGAAGATAATTGTATCTTATGAGGAGAAAAATATCAATGGTGTTGCTCTTTTGCCTTGCAATGACATAGAGAATGACTGTATTGGTATTTTTACTACATCTTCATTTAAAGATATAGCAATGAGCATGTTTCAATATGTGAAAGATACTTTAAAGGGTAAAAGTTATTATTTGTATGTAAATGAACAGAATAAACATATTGAAGAATTAAAGGATTATTATAAGGTCAATGATTTAGGGAAAGATATGACATTAGTGTTAGATACATATTCCGATTCATTTATCAATTCATATATCCAAGAGAATAAACAAGAAGATAGTTTTGAAGAATTCAAAGAGGATTTTGCAGTTATGCATGATGAGTTATTTCCAGATATATATTGGTCATCGAAACGTATTTTGGAAAGCTTAGATGATTGGAAAATAATATTAGAAAACAATCAGGATATTTTAATTGGCTATGTCATCTTAGTAATGAATAAAGATAATATCTATATTCAGCAAATTGGGGTAAAAGAAGAGTATAGAAAGAATGGATATGGACATAAATTAATAAGAAGAGTTATGAATTATGCAGCTATGAATAGAAAGAGCCTGATACTAGATGTGGAAACAGATAATACTTCTGCAATTTCATTATACAAATCTTTAGGGTTTAAAACAGTCAAAGTAAAGCATCTCTATCAGATTAAGTTTTAAAAAAATGATAATATTGGAATGAATACTAATTTTCTTTTGGACACTTTATAATAGCTAGATCAGTGAATGCAAATAGCATCAACTTCTAAAAAAGTAAGTTGATGCTATTTGCATTCTTATCATCATGAACATTTAATATAACTTCATATAGCGTACTAGCCTAATACAAAATTAAAGAGTCATTAAAGAATACTTCGGCAAGAGCCACCGACAATTAATTCTCCATCATATATTTTATGTACTGTACCACATTTTTGATTAATTAAATCAAATAATATCTTAGTACTCTCTAATCCTATTTCTACAACGGGTTGTTTGATTGTAGTAATGGTGGGATTGAAATAGGAGGTTAGCTCAATTCCATCGAATCCAAGTACGGAATAATCATCTGGTATTGATTTACCATAATCTAGAATTGCTTTACAAACGCCAATAGCTAGATTATCTGATATTGCAAAAATAGCAGTAAAATCCTCATTGGAGGATAATAGTTCATATGTACAGATTTTACCATTCTCAAGAGAATACTCATCAATATCTTTATGCATATATTTGATCAGATTCTTATTAATTGGAATACCATGATCTTTTAATGCATTCAAGTAGCCATTTAAACGGTATTTACCAATACTTTCATCCTCCTTCGCTGTGATAATTGCGATTTTCTTATGACCTAATCTGCAAAGATAGTCCACCGCTTTATAACTTTCCTTATAGTCATCAATACTGATAGAGGAATAACTATCTAAATTGGCATTTTGTGCTATTGATGTAGTCAATACAAATGGAACGTTTATACGGCACAATTTCTCTGTATTGTGGGTGAATTTACCACCTACAATAATGATTCCTTGGAGTTTCTTTTCTTTGATTAATTCTACAGCAATGTCAACTTCATCAGAAAAGGAGTCTATTTGATGAATTAACATGGAATAGTTCCTTTGATTAATCTCTTTTTCAATCGTTTTTATTAATGGAGAGAAAAAGGGATTGGTGATTCCTTTTACTAAGACAGCAATCGTTTTGGAGTTGTTACGTTTTAGATTTCTAGCACTATTATTCGGGATATAATTATTTTGCTCAATTATCTTAATAATCTTTGCTTTTGTTTCAGCATTAACATCAGGATGATTATTAATTGCCCTAGATACGGTGCTAACGCCTACTCCACATAACTTTGCAATATCTTTGATATTTAATGAATCCATATACATTACTCCTTCATATCAATTGCAAGATCCGCCATTTGGCTGTGAGACGGTAGCGCATGAATTTTAAAATATACTTTGTAAAGACAGTTTTTACACCATCTTTTTATTATCATATTGTAAAATATTTCATAATATTATACAAGTAGATATTTCAAAATAATCAATTTACTTCCTATCGCTTATATATAATTGCCATAGAAAGAGGAAATTACATTAAAAAAGAGACAATATCACGAATCATGATGAAGAAATAAATAAAATATATGTAAAAATATAACAGGAATATATTGTAAAACAAAACTAGATATGGTAATATATGTATGAACTTGGAAACGTTACCGATAACGATACCAATCTTGTCCAAAGAATTCATTAATTAAGTAATATCAACGGATGCATTCTTAATAAAGTATCGAGAGGTTTCTAGAATAGGGGACTTGTACTTTTGGCTGTGAAGTACGAGAAATAATCTGGAAAATCAGATAATCGGTAATTCTGAGTAAAATATGAAAGTGAGGATGTATTATGAAAAAAATGAAAAAAGTGAAAAAAGTTGTAGCTCTAATGTTAGCTCTAGTTCTAGTAGCATCAAGTTTAACTGGTTGTAAATCAGACAAAAAAACAACTAACACTTCTACGAAGCAATCAGAGGATAAGAGTGGAGATACAGATAAGTCAAAAGAACCAGTAAATATTGAAATATTACAATATAAAGTAGAGATTAATGATCAATTACAAGCAGCAATTGATACATATACGAAGGAAAATCCTAATGTTAAGATTACTCTTCAGACAATTGGTGGTGGAGAAGATATTGGTGTTACATATAAATCAAGAGCAGCAGCTGGAGATATGCCTGACATTTTTAACTGTATTGGACCAGATGAATGTGGCAGATACAAAGATTTCTTAGAAGATTTATCAGATCAACCTTGGGTATCACATGCTAATGCAGGTATGTTAGATCTTGATACGATTGATGGTAAAGTATATGGTCTTCCTGTTAGTACTGAAGCATTTGGTTTAATCGCTAATAAAAAGATGTTCGAAGATGCTGGTGTTGATATTTCTAACATCACAACTTATGATCAATTAGATCAAGCATTTGCAGCATTACAAGCTAAGATTGATGATGGTTCTTTAGCTGATAAATGGCCAATGCTTAAAAATGTTACAGCAGTTCAAGGTGCAGAAAAATGGGTACTAGGAGATCATGCAGTTAACGTTGCTTTAGCACCAGAATTTAAAGAAGATGTATTTGCAGCATACAATGCAAAAGACATTCAATTCTCTTATAAAGACGCTTATAAAGATTATATCGATTTACAATTAAAATATTCAGCAAATGCAAAGGATCATGCTGGAGCTGTATCTGTTGGTTATAGTGATGCAGTACAAGGCGCTTTAGCTTTAGGATCAGTTGCAGTAATTCAACAAGGTAACTGGATCTATAATGATGTAAATACAGTTGATCCAAAGATTGCTGAGAATCTTGTATTCTTACCAGCACCAGTTAAAGGTTACAAAGAAGACAGCATCTTTACATTAGTTGCAAACTATTGGTGTGTAAACAGTCAATCAGATGCCAAGGTTAAGCAAGCATCTAAAGACTTCTTAAATTGGTTATATCAATCAGATGCAGGTAAAGATATCGTTGTAAATAAATTTGGATTCTTACCAGTATTTGATAATTATGGAGATTTAGCTCCAAAGGATCCATTATCAAAAGGTATCTTAGATTACATGAAAGCTGGAAAAGTAATTAGCGCTGTATTTAAAGGTGCACCAGGTGCAGATTGGTTACAACAAGTATTTGGATCTAAAGTACAAGGATATTTAACTGGAGATTTAACTTGGGATCAAGTATTTGATGAATCAGCGAAAGAATGGAATAGCATGAGAAATAAATAATAAATCAATATACTCGGTTAGATCGTGAAAGACCTTTAACACTCTACACAAGTATATAAGAATAATGATTAAATCATAGATTCGTACGTCGAGATTATGGAAATATAGGAAGGCCAGCGGCCCTTACTGATTTATAATTCATTGATTTTGACGTACGAATTAATTTTAAATAATATTATCTTTTATAAATAAAATGGAAAATAAATACAGAATTTATGAAATAGAGAGGAGAGATTGAATGAGACGTTCAAAGTTAGGGTTTTGGCTTTTCTTAGCTCCTTGTTTAATTGCTTTTAGTGTAGTAGAACTGTATCCAATGCTATCTGGTTTTTATTATTCTCTTACGGATTGGGATGGTATATCAGCAACTCCAAAGTTTATAGGACTAGAGAATTTTAAGAATATATTTACCAATGAAAAGATGTTTTGGAGTTGTTTTGGATTCACAGCAGCCTTTGCAATATGTTCTGTAATACTAATCAATCTGGTTGGATTTGCCCTTGCGCTTTTGGTAACCAAAAAATTTAGAGGAGCAAATTTATTAAGAGGCGTATTTTTTATGCCTAATTTAATTGGTGGGCTTTTATTAGGTTTCGCATGGCAATTTATCTTTACTAAGATATTTCCAGCAACGAATATACCGTTTCTTCAAAATTGGTTAACAGATAAAGAAACAGGTTTTGCAGCACTATTAATCGTAATGGTTTGGCAAATGAGTGGTTATATGATGATTATATACATAGCAGCACTTCAAAATATTCCAGATAATATATTAGAAGCTGCAGCAATCGACGGTGCTGGAGGCTTTCGTAGATTAAAAGACATTACAATGCCAATGGTGTCTCAAGCGTTTACAATTGGTATCTTTTTGATCTTATCAAATTCATTTAAGTTATTTGATCAAAATTTAGCTCTTACCAATGGTGATCCAAACCATGCTACCGAAATGTTAGCACTTAATATTTATAAAACTGCTTTTAGTGCAAATGATATGGGTATGGCACAAGCAAAGGCCATCATTTTCTTTATATCAGTAGCAATCATATCTATCATACAATTGTATTTTTCAAAGAAAAGAGAGATAGAAGCATAGAAGAAAGGAAGTGTTATCATGTGTAATGAAAGAAAAATATCGAAGTTCTTTAAAATCATAATAGGTTTATTCGTTGCAGCATTATTTTTATTTCCTATGTTCATGTTACTTCTAGCTTCTTTTAAATCTCAGAAGAATATATTCCTAGATGTAATTGGATGGCCTAAGCCAATAGTTTTAACAAACTATGGTGAAGCTATGAAACGAATGGATTATGGATCAGCATTATGGAATTTATTATGGATTACCATAGTTGCAACTATTATTATTATCATATTTACCTCTATGGCTTCCTGGGTATTAGTAAGATATAAGACTCGTGTATCAAAGGTATTATTTTATGTATTCGCAATCTCCATGTTGATACCATTTCAATGTGTTATGTTACCTCTTATGAGTACATTAAGTAAATTAGATCTTTTAAATCCAAAAGGATTAATATTTGCGTATCTTGGGTTTGGTTCACCTTTGTCAATCATTTTATATCATGGATTTATAAAAGGAATTCCAGCTGAATTAGAGGAAGCAGCTGCAATTGATGGTTGTAGTATGTTTCGCACTTTTTGGGGAGTCGTATTTCCCTTACTATCACCAATCACAATGACAGTAGCTATTCTAAATATTATGTGGATATGGAATGATTATTTGTTACCAAGTTTAGTAATAGGATCAAATGTACAATGGAATACTCTACCTCTTAAGACATTCTTTTTCTTCGGACAATTCTCAAGTCGATGGGATTATGCATCAGCTGGATTAATTATGTCAATCATACCAATAATAATATTCTATCTAGCAGCACAAAAGAAAATAATCAAAGGTGTTGTAGATGGTGCAATTAAATAGGAAAGAGGAGAAAGAATGAGAGCAAGCGGAATATTATTACCAATCGCATCCTTACCATCAGCCTATGGAATTGGTTGTTTTTCAAAAGAAGCTTATCTTTTTGTAGATCAACTAAAAAAGGGAAATCAAAAGTATTGGCAGATACTACCTTTAGGTGCAACGGGTTACGGAGATTCTCCATATCAATCATTTTCGACATTTGCAGGTAACCCTTATTATATTGATTTAGAACAATTAATAGAAGAAGGGCTACTAACAAAAGAGGAATGTGAGGCGTGTGACTGGGGAGATAACATAAGATATGTAGATTATGAGAAGGTTTATCTAAGTCGATATGATCTTTTAAGAAAAGCTTACGATAGAGTTAACTTATCTAATAATAGGGAATATCATAAATTCAAAGAAGAGAATACTTCTTGGTTAGATGATTATAGTCTATATATGGCAATCAAAGTCCAAAAAGATGGCTTATCATGGCAAGAATGGAAAGAGGATATTCGGATACGCTCTGATGAAGCAATGGAATATTACCAAACAGAATTGGCTCAAGATATCGAATTCTATTGTTATCTTCAATATTTATTCTTTATGCAATGGGCTAAGCTAAAAAGTTATGCGAACGACCATCAGATTCAGATAATTGGCGACATACCAATCTATGTCGCACTAGATAGTGCTGATGCCTGGGCAAATAGTAATTTATTCATGTTCGATGATAATATTCGGCCAACCGTAGTTGCAGGCTGTCCACCGGATGCTTTCGCAGCTACCGGACAATTATGGGGAAATCCAATCTACCGATGGGAGGAACATAAGAAAAGTAATTATCATTGGTGGATTGAACGAATGAAACATTGTGCGAAGCTTTACGATGTAATTAGAATTGATCACTTTCGTGGTTTTGATGAATATTATGCTATCCCATATGGCCATATTACAGCAGAATATGGAGAATGGAAAGCTGGTCCGGGGTATGATTTGATTGAAGCATTCAATCGAGAGTTAGAAGGAGTACCTATCATTGCGGAAGATTTAGGATACTTAACGGATAGTGTTAAGGAATTGTTAGATAAGTCTGGATATCCAGGTATGAAAGTATTACAATTTGCTTTTGATTCAAGAGAGAAAAGCAATTATCTGCCTCATTGTTACGATAAAAATTGTGTCGTATACACAGGAACACATGACAATGATACTTTGTTAGGTTGGTACCGCATTCTGATTGAGGAAGATAAAGAATATGCCAATGCATATGCTGATATTAAGGGGGAAGAAGATAGTTGTAAGAAAATCATTCGTCTTGCGTATGAAAGTGTAGCTAATCTTGTTATAATACCAATTCAAGACTTCCTCGAATTAGGAAGTGAGGCTAGAATTAATATCCCTTCTACATTGGGTAATAACTGGAAGTGGAGATTGTTAAGGAAGGAAATTACGGATGAATGTTTAGATTACATGAAAGAGTTAACGATGCTTTTTGAACGTTAAGATAGTAAACGCATTGCAAATAGTTCTAAAATAGGTATAAATGTTCTAATAATATACACACAATATAGTAGAAGGACATGATTATAAATTATGTTAATGGCATAATCTATAATAAGTACTGAACTGTATTGGAGGCATTATGTAATGGCTAAATATGAGAAAAAGGTTAAGGGGACTTATCAATCTGTACTATCTGCAGTGGATGAGGCAATAAAAAATATTGGTGCACATGGTCTTGAGTTAATAGATGAAAGTGAATGCAAGTATGATGATGTCATTGTATTAACTCGTGTCTATGAACGTTATTATATAAGAAGTGGCAATTATGCCAGCCTTACTTTAACTATGGTTGAACATAATGATGAAATATCAATTATTGCAATTGGTGCGGGAGGTGGAACTAATTTCCTCAATCTTAATTTGGGGGCAGAAGATGATATCATAAAGAAATTTCAAAAGAATCTTGAACGTTATGATACATTCAATCATGATTAGAATGCCTATGTATCTACAGTGAAATGGACCCTATAATATAGAGGCAGATAAAATTAGAGATATATCTTTATTTTTATCTGACTATTTTATAGGATCCATTTTACAAGTAGATACCTTTTATTATGTTATAAGGGTTAAGTATAATCATCTATCCGATATTACAGTGTAGCTCTTTTTGATCTACGATGATTATATAGTCGAAAAGCAGTCATAAGCGCACCGATGATACAAATAACAGCAGCAAATTGATAGACATGACTCATTCCATAGTTGAATACATCAGGTCTACCTTTTACATAGTCAACGACACGATAACCAACTTTTTCGCTCATTCGATTATATAGAATCAAAGTAGCAAGAGAAGTACCAAGCACCATTCCTAGATTACGGACTAAAGCATTAATACTACCTGCGATACCTAGTTTATATTTTGGAACCGTCGACATAACAAGTGAGTTATTTGGTGATTGAAACATACCATTTCCAATCGACATGACTACAATAAATAGTATTATAATTAATACATTGGATTTATGATTCAAGGTTGATATTAGAAGAAGTCCAATACTTGAAAAAACTAACCCCAAGAATGTTAAGATCTCTGAACCAATCTTGTCTGACATGTAGCCACTAAAAGGAGCTACTACGGATAGCACAATTGGTGATACCATCATAAATAGACCAGCTTTACCAGGGGTCATATTAAGGGCATCTTGAAAATAAAATGGTAATATAATATTCGAAGCACTAATTGCGATAAAGGAAGCCATTGCACAAAGAATACTTATCGTAAATAAGCTATTACCAAACATGGATAAGTCAAGTAGAGGTTCTTTCGATTTCATTTCAACAAGAAGGAATGCAATAAAAGATACTACAGATATTACAAATGCAGATATCATTAATGGATTATTATAACCAACTCTTTGTCCATGGACTATTGCAGCAAATAAAGATACGATTGCAATAGTAAATAATAAAGCACCAAAAAGGTCTAGTGATTCCTCACGTGATGTATTCGATTTTGGAAATAGTTTTATAATTAAGATAAATACTATAATTCCGACTGGAACGTTTACTAAGAAAATATATTCCCAGCTAAATAAAGATATAATGAGACCACCTAAAGGAGGACCAGTCATTGCACCAAGTGCAACGAAGCTACCGAGAGTACCAAGTGCTCTACCTCTTTCATTGGGTGGGAAAACATGTGTGATGATCCCTTGATTATTTGCCATGGTAGCAGATGCACCAATTGCTTGAATGATTCTCGCAATGACAAGAATGGTTAAAGAATCCGTAAAGCCACATAATAAGGAACCAAGAGTAAATAGAACTACTCCAAATTTAAATACTTTTACTTTACCAATCATGTCACCAAGTCTACCAAATATAAGGATAGTAGCAGCAATCGCTATTAAGAAACTAGTAACGACCCATTCGATCTCTGCCATACTCACATGTAGTTCATCTGACATATTTGGTAGAGCTACATTAACAATACTACCATCTAGGGTAGCCATAAATGTTACCATAACAATCGTGATTAGCATGATCCATCTATTTTTATAGGTTTTACTATCTTTATTGTAGGAATTGTTATCGTTTTGTGTTTCCAAGTTATTCATCCCCTTTCGTATGTTCAGAACAATAATGTCTATACTTTTTACCATTTGTTAAAACTTGTTCAAGAAATGAAAGCCCATTTTCGATTAAGTGTGCATCGGAATACATAGTTTCTGGAACAATAATATCAATCCAATCTTGAACTATAGTTAAGATCTCAGGAATGATTTCTCTTGCTTTGTCTGTCAAATATAATTGATAAGCTCTAATATCCTCTTTATTTTGTTCTTTTCTAATGTATCCTTCTTCAATTAACTTCTTGATTGTTCTGGCAGACATCGATTTATCTACATTCAGTTCTTTGCTGATATCATTTTGACTGATTCCAGAACATCTTTTTAGGACGAGTAGATACGGATATGAGCTCATACTTAGATTATATTTTGCAAGATGTTTATCAATATAGGCCTGAGAACATCGATAAATATTTGAATTTAGTTTCATTAGATAGGTTAATTTGTCAATCTTGTTCTCCATATTAATCTCCATTCTACTGCCAATTATAAGTTAATGATAAGTAAAGGAATTATTAAATAGCATTAGTTTCTCATGATTTATAGTATAGTATTTACAGTCTGATAAATAAGATACCACAGAATAGTTGACTAGTCAACTATATTGTGGAGTTAATTGATGGATTTTCAGAATTGCAAAAGATGAGAGTGCTATTATTACGATAAAAATCCTTTAAAACTTTTATATGATAAGCTGCTTGGGATAGACTTCAATATATAGAACCAATATTTGGGGTTGACATATCATAAACTAATGATTATAATCAAAACCAATATAAGAAAAGCTATGAAGGAAAGAGTAACTGATTGGAAGCATCCAGAGAGAAGAACACATGGTGGGAGTTCTTTATGTGAATGATGAGTGAAAACCGCTCCTGAGCTATAATACGAATATAGTTATCATGATGATTGGCTATAAGAAGTATTATCGTATGTCTGCGTTAAAGAATAGGATTTGTTAGAATCTGAAAGTAAAAAGTTAAGGTGGAACCGTGCGTTCATTAATAGTATGCACCCTTAGATTACATGATATTTATGTCATGAATCTAGGGGTGCTTTCTTATATTACTACAATTTCGGCCAAAATTGTAATTTTGTTTTATCGTACGATTGAATACAGAAGAATACTTGAATGTGTATTTCGAAATGCAAAATAATCACAAAGTGAACAAAAAGTGATTATTCTTAAGAAAAGTAGCAATCTAAGTGAAAAATCAAAATATTGATCGGTAAAGGAGAATGTAGAATATGAAGATTGAACAAAAAGATGGTGTAATAAAAGAGTATGAGAATCCAATCTCAGTTATTGATGTTGCAAAAGGAATCAGTGAGAATCTTGCAAGAGTTGCATGTGCAGGAGAAGTGGATGGTAAGATTGTTGATCTAAGAGAAATGATTAAGGAAGATTGTCATTTGACTATCTTAACATTTGAAGATGAGAAAGGAAGAGCAGCATTTCAGCATACAACTTCCCATATCTTAGCTCAAGCAGTCAAGCGATTATATCCAGATACAAAGCTAGCGATAGGTCCTTCAGTGGAAGATGGTTTCTATTATGATTTTGAGTTTGAGAGATCATTTACGAATGAAGACTTACTAGCAGTAGAAGAAGAAATGAAGAAGATCGTAAAAGAAAAGCTAGAGATACGCAGATATTCACTACCAAGAGAAAAAGCAATTGAACTGATGAAAGAGCGAAAAGAAGATTATAAAGTTCAATTAATCAAAGAATTACCAGAAGATAAGATTATCAGTTTCTATGAGCAAGGTGAATATATTGATTTATGCGCAGGACCTCACTTATTTAACACAAAATATATAAAAGCGTTCAAATTAACAGCTGTTGCAGGTGCTTATTGGAGAGGAAATGAGAAGAATAAGATGCTTACTAGAATCTATGGAACTTCATTCCCCAAGATGAAAGATTTGGAGGAATATCTAGATAGATTAGAAGAGGCAAAGAGACGTGATCACAGAAGATTAGGGAAAGAACTTGGATTATTTACAATGATGGAAGAGGGACCTGGATTTCCATTTTTCCTACCAAAAGGATTGATACTTAAGAATCTGTTAATTGATTATTGGAGGAAACTTCATGAAAGAGAAGGATATGTGGAGATATCCACACCAATGATTTTAGATCGTAAGTTATGGGAGACTTCTGGTCATTGGGATCATTATAAAGATAATATGTATACACTTCAAATTGATGAGAGTGATTTTGCCATAAAACCAATGAATTGCCCAGGAGGCATGTTAGTATATAAATCACAGATGCATTCATATCGTGATTTACCTCTGCGTATTGGAGAACTAGGATTAGTTCACAGGCATGAAAAATCTGGAGCTCTACATGGGCTGATGAGAGTTCGTTGTTTTACTCAAGATGATGCACATATCTTTATGACAAAGGAACAGGTAGAGGATGAGATAAAAGGAGTGATTCGCTTAATTGATGAAGTATATCAAAGATTAGGATTCTCGTATCATGTAGAACTTTCGACTAGACCGATAAATAGTATTGGAAGTGATGAAGATTGGGAACTTGCTACAGAAGGTCTTCAAAATGCACTTAAAGGTCTGAATATGGATTATGTGATCAATGAAGGGGATGGTGCATTCTACGGACCAAAGATTGATTTTCATCTAGAAGACGCAATCGGAAGAACATGGCAGTGTGGAACAATCCAATTGGATTTTCAATTACCAATTCGCTTTGAGGCAGAATATATTGGTCCAGACGGAGAGAAACATCGACCAATCATGTTACACCGTGTTGTATTTGGAGCAATTGAACGATTTATGGGGATATTAATTGAGCATTATGCTGGTGAATTCCCTATTTGGCTTGCTCCAGTTCAAGTGAAATTACTTCCTATCTCTGGCAAGTATTCTGATTACGCTAAGAAAGTAATGATGGAACTAAAGGAAAATGGAATACGATGCGAGTTAGATGAAAGAGATGAGAAGATTGGATATAAAATTAGAGAAGCAAGACTGGATAAAGTGCCTTATATGCTGATTATTGGAGCAAAAGAGGAAGAATGTAATTCCATATCTGTTCGTAAACGAGGAGAGGAAGAAACGATTCAACGAAATATTGAAGAGTTTATTCAGTTAGTAAAGAAACAAGAAAAAGAATAGAAAATCAAGTAGAATTAACAATAATACTAGTGTAAATAAGGTTACCAATTGAAATAGAACGTGAAAAAGAGTTGCTTATTAGATAATTTAAAAAAGGGATGTGAACACCAGATAGCGTGTTCACATCCCTTAAATTTATTCTTTTTTATTTACTTAGCAAATACCATGGCTCCAATACGAGCAAAAATTGGCTTTGACCATAACCATGTATTTTTAGAACTATCATCAAAATAGAACGTTGCACCTTTACTCGGATCACTTCCATTCAATGCTTCTTTTGCAGCTTTAATTGCAATATCAGTGGCTGGATGATTAATGTATCCATTCTTAACTGGTGAGAATTGATAATAACCACCAGATACATGATTAATAACGCCTTTAATTGTTGATGGCCATTCTTTACTTTGAACTCTATTTACAACTACACCACCAACTCCAACCATTGCTTGATATGGTTGACCAGAAGCTTCTGCTGTAATCAGTCTTGCTAATAGATCAAGTTCTTCTTTTGAATAGGAGATAACAGCGTTACTACTTAAAGATGTTTCTTTAGCGATTGATGTGTTTGTTGAAGTTGTTTTTGATTTTGTAGTAGTTTGAGTAGTATTTTGTGGTTTTACACCTGGAAGAATTAATTTCTTACCAGCCACTAAATTGTCATTCCATATATTATTTGCTTTTCTTAATGTATTAACTGAGATTCCATATCTTTTTGCTATCTTATAAAGAGTATCCCCTGCCTTAACCGTGTAAGTCTTAGCTGAGACAGTTAATGTTTGTCCAGGATATACTTCATCGGAAGTTAGATGATTCATTGCTTTTAACTTACTTACGGATATCTTAAATAGCGTACTTATTTTATAGAGAGAATCTGTCTCGGTTACTTTGTATTTCGCAGCAGAAGATGTCGTTGAGAATAATAGTGTAGATATTATTAAGCTCATGATTAATATTGTTGCTTTCATGTTTTTGTTCATATTGACCTCCTTGTGGTTGGCTTCATATGTTTCCTTTGTGACATATGCTTATTATAACGGAGGTCGGATGGCATAAGCTATGCCTTATTTTTGGTAGCAATTGAATATATAATCAATGGGACATTTTATTTCCTTTTATTTGCTATTTATTAGTAGAAGATTTTTTACATATTACTTACAAAAATATATAAAAAATAATTTGAATTATAACGTAAAATCTTTATTTTATGCATATTTCCGCAATACTTTTGTAACAAATATTTACGCGATTCTAGAGTGTGTAATATCAGAATGGAATAAGATGTAAATATTCCAAGTAAATAATGGATTATTATCAATCATGCGGAGTATCATTTATACATTTCCTATTAATGATATGGAAAAATCGAATTTAGCATAATTAAGGGGGATAGTGTTATCAGATTATCCGATGGAGTGAGGTAAACTAAGTAAACGGATACTTTTTATACATCTGATTACATAGTTTTACAATACGATAGGATATGAAAAATACTTCATTCTTTGGACTAGTAAACTAAATGGAAAATCGAATTTACCATAAACTAACAATACTCACATACTTATTTTACAAAATAAGGATATAACGAAAGTATAATTTTAAGCCAAATCAAAGCATATTGGCAGTATGGGAGGTTATTATGTTAAAAGGATATCAAAGTAAGGGTAAAAGAACTATAGCAACGATTCTTTCTGGTGTTATTGTTATTGGCACTACATTTAGTAATGATAGTATAGTGAATGCAAATGCAAAAATGATACAGAATGCAATTCTTTCAAACTCTAGTATAGGCGGTAATCTATATACGAGTAATTCTAATCAGTTAGAGCGAATACTAAATAACATTACTACAAATGAAAGTATGACGAATACACAAGCACAGGCAGTAACAGGACCTGCAATTACGACAAAAGCGACTGGTTTATTTTTGACGGAGATCTATAGTAATACCCAGGCTAACTCAGGGGATAGTACCAGCATATCAAAGGGTAGTACAATAATAGAAAATGATCCAATGGAGTATATAGAATTATATAATAGTACGAATGAAGATATAAAATTTAACGAGGATTATTCAATAAAAAGTGTGACAGGTACTGCAATTACAATGAATACTCTATCTGTAGATAGTTTTACAGGAGGAAATGTCATCATCCCTAAAAATAGTGCTGTACTATTATGGATATATAATCCAAGCACCACAAGTAACCAATTGGCAATGAAGGAAGAGGATTTTCGGAGTGCACATCATGTCGATGCCAATACACCTATTTACATATTAAAAGGATTTGATGGGATTCATACATCCGGTGCATTGGATGTTATTGATAAAAATGGAGTATCAGTATCAAGATATCAATATACTGACGCCGATCTTGAGAAAGGAAAGAGTGTTCACCTTCGAGTATCCTCCATAGGTAGCACAATGATCGCATATAAGCAAAAGGCAGATCCAACAGCGGGTGTCATTGAAGAAGAACAACTTACCTATACGAATGAAAATGTTAAAGACACAATAGCGCCACAACTTAGTATCGAGTCAATCTCGGATAAGATTCAACTTGGAGATAGCATTCCAGTTCTTTTGAAGTCAAACGAAAAACTGAAAAGTTCTGAAATATCTTATAGCAACGTAGTGAGTGGAGTAGAGAAAACCGCATCAAAAGTAGCAATGGTATATGTAGGGGAGTCCAATGGAGTATATACATATCAAGGTAGTGTTACACCAGATCAATTAGGTGAGTATCACATTCGAGTTAGTGGTACCGATGAAGCTGGAAATATATCCACGTTACCTGCCGATAAAAATGGATATATCGTAACAGTAAATATCAAAGATACAAAGAATGCACCAATTCTTACTTGCTTAGATGATTCCATTACAAGTATAAACGAGGGGGAAGAACTAAATATTCATTATTCTTATCAAGATGATATGGGAATGCAAAAAATAACCATCTATTATAAGACCTCCTCTGCGACAGAATATAAATCAATCGATACAACATCATTTAGAATTCTAGGTAAATATTTCGCAATGATTCCTGCCAATGAATTATTGAATCAAGATTATGTAGAATATTATCTCGAAGGATACAATTTATATCGTAGTGTGAAGACTCCTATAAAGAAGATTAAGATAAATAAAGTAGACGATTTCACAGGTATTCGAACAAATCTAACAGAAGGGCAAAGTCTTGCGGGCAATATTCTAATAACTGCAAAGGACAAAAAAGATAAAAATGTCTCCATCGAAATTGACGATACTAAGATGAAGAAAGTGAACTTATTAGAAAAAGGAGCGTTCTTTACCTTTAGTTTTACAGGAAATGATAGTTATTACAAAAATGGTGTTTCTGTTGGTAACAAGATTCTTTCTTATATCGCGAAATGGTCAAATGTAATGCAATCAAAAGCTATCTTCGTTGATCAATCGAACTTTAATTACCGCGAGGATGGTAGTTGTGAAATAACGATATCAGTGTGGGCAGGCACCCAAGGAAGTGCTTTTGAGATTGGGAACGATAAGAATAATGATGATTATAAAGCAACAGGTTTTCATTTAGTTCTAACTGATGGAACCGTACTGAATCCTGATAATGGAATTGATCCCAATGTAGTTCAGAAAATGGGGGATAGTAAAGGGATGATCGAACGCTTGGATATTCATTATACAGTTCCAGCAGATAAAGTTGATGCTCTTGGTTACGTATGGGATACCACGTTAGAAAAGGACGGACTACATAATGTTACTATAAAATCAGCCACAGAGACGAAAAAGATTCAGGTTCGAGTGGATAATACGGCACCAGTGATTACTACTAGTATTCATAAGAATGAAAAGTTGAATAACGAGTGTACAGCACTAATCTCTTTATCGGATGATACTGGAATAAATGAGAATGAAACAAAAGTATATTTAAATGGCGAGATATTAAAAGCTCCATACACATTCCAAGGATCGGATTTAATAGAAGGTAAGAATATGCTTGTTGTTAAAGCAATGGACTTAAATGGTAATGAAGGAGTTCAATCCATTGCATTCACATACAATAACGGAAAACTTGTTGTAAGTAACATGACACAAACAGGAAGTAAGAAGGATAGTATTCACCTTAAGGCAATGCTTGGAGAGAATGTGAAAGATAATACAAAAGTAACTTTTTACGAAGGAAAATCTCTAGAGATTGGTGATGAGATTAATGTATTACAGGGCAGTGGTGATAATACAGGAAGTAGTGTTCCTGGAGCACTTGGTACTGTAACCACGAAAGATGGAGCGTACCCTTATCAAATCTATGAAATGAAAGCAGAGGGTGATCCTTCGGATATTCTGCAAGTGAAAATAAGTGCAAAGGCTTCTTATAATAAACCAATTCAATTATACGTGTATAATGTTAGCAAAAATGGTTGGGAACTATTGAAAACAATTGATGAGGATAACGTTAAAAAAGCTGAATTCACTCTAGAAAACCATGTGCAAAATAATATAGCTAAAGTATTAGTACAAGCAAGAGGAAATGAAACAATTCCTTCTATAGAGCCTGCAGATGATAAAACAATCAAAAATAATTATGTGTGGGATGGAACTGGAATTCCAGAACAGTATGATTTCTCTTTTGCTTGGATAACCGATACGCAGTATTATACAGAGACTTGGAATGATTCTTTTGATACTATGAATCGTTGGATTGTTAGCCAGATGAATCAACAAAAAATCAAGTATGCAATTCATACTGGAGACCTAGTGGATGAGTTTGAACAGAGCTATCAATGGGAATGCGTTGATAAAAACATGAAGATTTTTGAAGATGCAGGATTACCTTATGGAGTATTACCAGGTAATCATGATGTAGCAGCAGGAAATGAATTATATGAATATTACTTGAAGTATTTTAGTGAAAATCGCTTTAAAGATAGCCCTGTCTATGGAGGCTCTTATAAAAATAATCTCGGACACTATGATTTGTTAACGATAGATGGAGAAGAGATGATCGTTCTATATATGGGTTGGGATCTATATAATAGTGAAGTGGAATGGATGAATCGTATTTTACAAAAATACAGTGATCGCAAAGCAATTATATGCTTACATCGTTATGTAGACCAGAAAGGAAAATTAGACTATACCGGTGACTTGGTGCAAAAAGAAGTAGTTGCTAAGAATTCTAATGTATTTGCAGTTCTTGATGGACATTATCATGGAGCTGCAATTAATGTAACTGCATTCGACGATAATCATGATGGAATCAAAGAGCGTACGGTATACCAGATATGTACGGATTATCAATCCGCAGATAAGGGTGGCAGTGGTTACGTCAAGATGTTATATTTTGACTTGGCAAATAATAAAATATATATGAATTCCTATTCAAAGGAATTAAATGATTATAATTTTTTTGATAAAAGTAAATTAAGTTCCTACGCTCCAGGTGTAGTCGAAGCTGATTTGGATATCTATGAGTTAAATGTTGATTTTAATAACGTAGAACATTCCCTAGTAACAACATCAATGGATGCAACTTTATATACGAATAACGCAATAGGTTCTACCGATAGCGCAAATGGTTCTGCTGAAATAGAATGGAGTGGACTTGTGAAAGATTCGAAGTATGGTTGGTATACAGCGATTAAGAATAACGAAAATCTAATTACTAGAGGGGATGTAAGTGAGTTCGTATTTATGCCAACAGTAGAACCAGAACCTACTAAGCCAGATCCAACTCCAACACCATCGACTCCAGATCCATCTTCATATCAGCCAACATCTACAATACCTACCAATAAGTCTACAGATCAAGAGAAGTTAAAACCAAATTATAATGTACCACATGGATTAACTGCTATATATGGTAAAACTTTAGCAGATGTAACTTTACCAGCTGGATTTTCCTTTGAAGAGGTAGCATCAACCTTAGTTGGTGATGTAGGAATTCATAAGTTTAAAGTGACTTACACACCTTCGGATACAACGAAATATAAAGTTGTAACAGGAATCGAAGTTGAAGTTACAGTGAATAAGGCAAAGGGCACATTCTTATTACCAAAAGAATCTAATATAACGAAGACATATGGTGATAAGGCATTTCGATTAAAAGCACAAGTTACTGGAGAAGGACAGATTAGTTATAAATCCGATAATACAAAAGTCGCAAAAGTGAACAAAGAAGGCAATATAATAATAAAAGGTTGTGGAAAAGCAGTGATAACTATGAATACGGATGAAACAAATAATTATACTAGTGCATCAAAAACGATAACTCTCCGTGTAAAACCACAAAAAGCGATATTATCTGATATTACTATGAGAAATGAAGAAACGATTCATATTGCATGGAACAAAGACAACAATGTATCAGGATATGAGATTACTTATGCAACAAACAATGACTTTTCTAAGGGTAAAAAGACAATTGATGTGAAAGAAAGTAAAACAGCATCAAAGAGTATATCAAATCTAACCAAGGGAAAAACTTATTTTGTGAAGATTCGTTCTTATAAAATAGTGGATGGTAAGAAGCTATATGGAAAATATAGCGATGTAAAAAAGATAAAATTATAAATTTAATCTGTTTTGTTAATGAAAAAGAATCATACAAATCTTTTTGTGTGATTCTTTTTTCTATTATAATTCAGGTTCTTTATGAAGTATCTATACAAAGAAATCTTAATATAGGCTAAAAACATCCTTATGTATTACTTTAATTCATAAAAGGACAATTTGAAAGTATAATTTATATTGACAAAAGTAAATTATATGATAAACTTAAATCATATTAAAACTATAGGAATTATATGATATATAAAATTTAATACTTAAAGTTATACAATCATGATAAAACAAAGAATATAAAAAAGAGAAGATACAGACGAGTCGTTATTGTATTTCTAGGGATAATATTGTTGTTGCATAAGACTTAATGTTATGTGAATTGATATAGTTATAAAAGAAAGGAAAATAAAGATGCTTGAAAACAAAGGGAGCATAACCGCAAAAATATGTGCTTTTGCTAGAGCACATCACTCCTATTATAATCGAGATAAAATATTTGATGATTATTTGGCGTTTGACTTGTTAGGCGATGATGAGTACGAACATATGAAAGCTTTAACCAAACAAAGATTCAGTAGAATAACCAATCAAAGGGAAGAACTACAACAGTTGAATCATTTTATGGAAGAATATATTTCTCCCATACCTTTATCAAGAATATGTTATACAGAACGTAAACTACTGGAATTTACCAAAGAACATGGTAGCTGTCAGTATGTGATATGTGGAGCAGGATTAGATACCTTTGCATTTCGTAATGATAATCCAAGTATTGAAATATTTGAGCTAGACCATCCATTAACGCAGAAGCATAAGATTGAAAGAATTAAAAGTCTTAGATGGAAGATTCCAGAAAATGTACATTTTGTACCAATCGATTTTTTGAATCAGAGGATTGATGAGACATTGTTAGAAGCTGGATTTGTTTCCGATAAAAAGACTTTCTTTGGAATACTAGGTGTGTCTTATTACTTATCATTGGATACTTTGCGAGATACATTTTTAAGTGCATCTAATATATCATCACCTGGGAGCCTAATTGTGTTTGACTATCCAGATGATAATTCCTGGAAGAATGATATAGGAAGTACTCGAATTAAGAAAATAAAAGCCTTAACAGAAGAACTAGGTGAAAAGATGACAGATGGATTCGATTATCATGATTTAGAAAAAGCCCTTAGAAGTAGTGAATACGAGATTGTTGACTATCAATCACCTAAGAAGATTCAAGAACATTATTTCCGTAATAGAAAAGATAACTTGCGCGCATTTGAAAATGTTCATTTTATCACCGCAGAATTAGCGAAATGATAAATTGGGCATATGTATTTGAAAAGAGGAAGATAAAGTATCATAAATTATAGAGCATATAAGATCAGGAGGAATAAGAATGAGTAAAAAGAATTATAGCGATATATCAACAGCATTAATCCATGGGGGAATCTATGGAGATGAAAGAACAGGAGCAGTAAATGTACCCATTTATCAAACGTCTACTTATGAGCAGATTAGTCTTGGAAAGCATACAGGATATGAATATTCTAGAACAGGTAATCCAACCAGAGAAGCGCTTGAAGCTTTGATTGCTGAATTAGAAAGTGGTACTTCTGGCTTTGCATTTGCATCGGGTATGGCAGCAATTACAGCGGTTTTATCCTTATTTAAGTCAGGCGATAAAATTATAATATCAAGTAATGTATATGGAGGAACTTTTCGTGTACTAGATAAGATATTCAAGAACTTTGGAATACTCTATTCAATAGAAGATACAACGGATCTTGAAGGTCTTGATAAGAAGATTACGGAAGATGTAAAGGCCATCTATATCGAAAGCCCAGCCAATCCCCTTATGACAATCACAGACTTAAAGGCTATTGCTGATATAGCAAAGAAACATGAAATATTATCCATAGTGGATAATACTTTTATGACTCCTTACTTACAAAGGCCAATTGAATTCGGTATTGATATTGTACTGCATAGTGCTACAAAATATCTAGGAGGTCATAGTGACTTAATTGCAGGTCTTGTCGTGGTAAATAATAAGGAATTAGGAGAAAGAATTGCATTTATTCAAAATGCAACCGGTGGAATATTACAACCATTTGATTCTTTCCTTTTAATTAGAGGAATAAAGACCTTAGGGGTTCGCCTTGATAGACATGTGGAAAATGCTGAGAAAATAGTTGATTATTTAGTGAATCATTCAGCAGTCAAAAAGGTTTATTACCCTGGGCTTGAAGATTTCCCAGGATATGAGGTGAATAGAAAACAAGCGAAGAACGGTGGTGCTATGCTATCCTTTGAATTAAATGATAACTTAGACATTAGAAAATTCTTTGATGGGCTAGGGCTTGTTGCTCTTGCAGAAAGTCTTGGAGGTGTCGAATCACTTGTATGTCATCCAGCAAGCATGACTCATGCATCCATTCCATATGATATTCGTCAGAAGGTTGGAATTACAGATGGATTGATTCGATTGTCTGTAGGAATTGAAAAGGTTGACGAGATCATTGCAGATCTGGATCATGCAATTCAATTAGCTGGGGAGAATTAAGTTTATGAAATATTTTGAATCAATGCAAGAACTCATTGGTAATACACCATTGGTAAAATTAAATTATATCTATGATAAAAATATAGATGATAGAAAAGATATAAATATTTTTGCAAAGCTTGAATTATATAACCCAGCAGGAAGTGTAAAAGACAGAATTGGTAAATATATGATTGCAGATGCAGAGGATAAAGGTAGATTAAAGCAAGGTTATACCATAGTAGAAGCAACCGCAGGAAATACAGGACTTGGTATAGCATTTGCAGCTTTAAATAAGGGATATCGAATAATTTTTGTAGTACCAACAAAGTTTTCCATTGAAAAACAGAAATTAATGAAGGCACTTGGCGCTGAAATTATAAATACTCCTAGAGAAGACGGAATGCTTGGAGCTGTTGCCAAAGCAGAAGAAATAAAGTCACAAATACCTAATTCTATATCGTTAGAACAGTTTAAAAATAGGAGTAATCCGAGGGCACATTACGAAGGAACCGGACCTGAAATATACGATGCCCTAGAAGGTAATCTTGATTATGTCGTTCTTGGAGCTGGAAGTGGTGGGACTTATACGGGTGTTTTAAAATATCTGAAAGAGAAGAATCCTAGAATTAAGGGTATTCTCGCAGATCCTGTAGGTTCCACCATGGGAGGAGGAGAACATGGAGACTATAATATTGAAGGGATAGGTAATGATTTTATTGCCGACACAATGGATATGAGCCTTGTGGATGAGGTAATTAAGGTTAATGATGAGGAAGCATTTAGGGTGTCTAGAGAGTTAGCGAAAAAAGAAGGAATATTTGCTGGAACTTCCTCAGGTGCAGCAATGGCAGCAACGTTAAAACTAGTGAATAAAATTGACAAAGGAAACGTAGTTGTTGTATTTCCTGATAGAGGAGATCGATATTTTAGTGCAAATCTTTATGAGTAGGTCGGATAGAATACTGTAATGATATAATATGATTTGAAAAAGTAGATAAAACACATCTTGATAAAATATACATCAACCAGAAAGCGAGACTAACCAACAGGATAGTCTCGCTTTCTGTAATCAGGGATGAAAAAGGTATTAAAAAATGCAACCGATTATTACCTTTATTTTGAACATGCACTTATAGAAAAGTTTATGAAATATATTAGTATGGAAAAATACACCATACCTTGCTATAATATTTATAGATAGTATACGAGGAGGTAAAAAGTGTGGTAAAAGTAAATCAGAACCAAATGGTTAACATAGCTCCATTATTTGAAGGTTGGGAAGAAACAATGATATGGTCATGTCTTGATGGGTGTATGGGCCAAGCATGGGCGGATCAAATAGAACATCCTAGTATCGCACTTATCATTGTTTCAGATTTTGGTTTCTTGGCTGGAGATGTAGACTCAGTTGAAGCTAGCGTTGTTGCGAGTTATATTCCAGATTATTATGAACGATTAATCCTCGTACCTAAGGATGCAGAGTGTGGTAAGTTAATTCAAAAGGTATATGCTAGTAGAAGTGATAGATCAATTACTTCATTTCAAAGATATGCATTAAAAAAAGAGAAAGATGCCTTCAATAGAGAACATTTGCAGTCATATGTAGATGCACTTCCAAAAGAATATCAGATTCTTCCAATAGATAAAGAAATATTTCAAGTTATTAAGTGCGAAGATTGGTCTTATGATCTTGTTAGTGCTTTCTCAAGTTTTGAAGATTATCTAGAGAAGGCAGCAGTTGGATATGTAGTGATTAAAGATAGCAAAATAGTAAGTGGAGTATCAACTTATACCTATTACAAAGGCGGTGTTGAAATAGAGATTGATACACACCCAGAGTATCGAAGAAGAGGACTAGGGATTGCCTGTGCTGCAAGGTTTATACTAGAATGTATATCACGTGATCTTTATCCTAGTTGGGATGCAGCAAATAAGGGATCATTAGATCTTGCTATAAAACTTGGATATCATTTTGACAAAGAATATACGGCATATTTTATTCAAAAATGTAGTGAATAATTTTCACATTTTTTACCTATAGTTTTCTTGACGTTAGGATCTAGTTAACTTATAATGTTAAATACTAGAAAATAATATCAATATTAATGATTCATGTATGCAAAATGATAGGATATAGAACTGAAAAAGAACGTTATTTTGAAAGTTTCAAGGAGGTATAGGAATGAAATTATCAAAAGATCAATACGATGTGATTCGTAAATGGATGTATCGATATGCAAGACCATTAGATATTGCAAGATGGAAGTTTCACTTTGAAAATGGAAGCAGGTTAGATGTACTTACTGCATTATCTGCATACCAAAATGAGGATGGTGGCTTTGGACATGGACTAGAAGCAGATAGCCTAAACCCTAATTCCTCACCTATTCAGACGTGGTGTGCAACAGAGATTCTGTATGAACTAAGGATAACTCATAAAAATAATACTATGGTGAAAAGTATATTGGCCTATCTGGAAAGTAAAAAGGATTTCATTGATGGTTATTGGCTAGCACAAGTTCCATCTAATAATGAATATCCAAGAGCACCTTGGTGGACCTTTGACGTGAATGAGGTGAAAAAGTGGAGTTACAATCCAACCATTAATCTAGTTGGGTTCATTCTATTCTTTGCAGATATCAACTCAGAACTTTATCACTTAGCACTAAAGATAGCGAAAAAGGCAGTTTCCTATTATCTTAGTACGGATTATAAGCCAAATATGCATGAAGAGATTTGCTTTATGCGATTCTATGATTATTGTATGAAAGCAGGAATTACGGAGATCTTTGATGTACCAGTGATGCGAAATCAACTGATTCATAATGTGACATCTTTAATTACTACAAATAAAGAAGCATGGAAGACAGATTACGTATGCAGGCCATCTCAATTCTTCATATCTCCAAAAAGTATATTTTATCAAGACAATATTGAAATATCCGAATTTGAACTTGAATACATTATGAAATCAATGAATCCAGACGGTAGCTGGAATATTAACTGGAACTGGGATGACTTTCAAGAAGAATGGAATATAAGTAAGAATTGGTGGAAAGCACATCAAACAATTATGTATATGCTTTATCTTAAAGGATTTGAATGCTTTTAATTAGATAATTTTATAATATGACATACAGATGTCAAGTTCATAATGTTATACTCATTTCATTAAAAGAAAAGAGGAGACAGTGACAAATGGGAGTTAATATGAATTATGATATTGTAAAATTAGAACAAAAATTAGTTGCAGGATTAAGAATTAGAACAAGTAATGGTAATCCAGATACGCCAAAAGACATAGCAAGTCTGTGGGAAAAGTTCTTTCGAGATGGAGTATACCAATCTATCGAGCATAAGGTAAATGATAGTACAATCGGACTTTATACCAATTATGAAAATGATGTAGCAGGTGAGTATGATATGCTCGTATGTTGTGAAATCGATGATAAGAATAATCAAAATACGAATACAGAATTAGAATATGAGATAATTTCTGCAGGAACATATGCAAAGTTTATTGTAATAGGCGATGTTAAGAATGCAGTTTCTGATTTTTGGATGAAGCTATGGAACATGAATCTGAATCGTAAATATACAAGTGACTTTGAGGAATATCATATGGATGAGGAAGGCAATTGTAATGAGATTCATATTTATATTGCATTACAATAATCAAATGGCATAAACACAGTATTTTTAAGCCATTCACTATACGAAAAGGCGCTAGACTATTAATATACTTTATCTGGGGAAGCTACGGCTTCCCTAATTTTAATATCATACCTTTTAGTATACAAATGCGTTGAACTTTGCATGAGGGAATTCAATAAATATTATTAAATTTTAATAAGCATCTATTCACATTGGCATCGTCAAATAGGACTTATGAACTTACCACTTTATCCTTAACTAATTACTGCCAAGTTTGGAAATTAAAATTATAAGTAGTATTGGTTCATAATTATTGGTATAATGGAAAAGTTAAAATTATGAAAAATAAAGGTATAAATATGAGTTCTAAAGAATGGAAGCAGTACACGTTAAGCAATGAGATAATAAAAGCAATTGATCTATTAGGATATAAGAATCCAACAAAGGTTCAACAACAAGTAATTCCAGCAATAATTAATAAAAATGATGTAATAGTCAAATCTCAGACAGGAAGTGGGAAGACAGCATCCTTTGCAATCCCAATTTGTGAACAAATCATATGGGAGGAGAACAAACCACAAGCGATTATAATTGAGCCAACAAGAGAACTCGCACTACAGGTAAAAGAGGATATCTTTCATATCGGTAGATTTAAAAGAATTAAACCTACAGCAGTATATGGAAGAGCTCCTTTTATAAATCAAGTAAAAGAACTAAAGCAAAAGACACATGTCATTGTAGGAACACCTGGACGAATTATCGATCATCTTGAGAAAGGAACACTTGATACTTCAAAGATAGAATATTTAGTCATTGATGAAGCTGATGAGATGCTTCGAATGGGATTTATTGAACAGGTAGCAAAGATTATAGAGAGTTTGCCAAAGAAAAGAGTAACCTTACTTTTATCGGCAACAATGCCAGACAATATTGAAAGTTTATGTAAACAGTATATGAAGGAACCTCTATTCATTACAATGGAAGATCAGAATCTAACAGTAGACAGTATTGATCAAGAAGCTTATATTGCATCGGAACAGGAGAAATTTTCTTTACTGAAAGATATCATGATTCTGAATAATCCAGATAGTTGTATTATATTTTGCAATACCCAGAAAACAGTTGATGAAGTTGCCTATAAAATGATGAAGAATCACCTTTCTTGCAATCAGATTCATGGTGGTATGGAGCAACGCGATAGAACCAATGTAATGGAACAGTTTCGTGAAGGACGATTTCGCTATCTAATTGCAACGGATGTAGCAGCAAGGGGAATCGACATTGATCATATATCACTGGTTATTAATTATGAATTACCAAAGGACAAGGAGAATTATGTCCATCGTATTGGTAGAACAGGACGCGTTAATAGAGAAGGTAAAGCAATTTCGTTAGTAGAAGATAGGGACATGAGATTGTTACAATCCATTTGTGAGTATATAGATAAAGAGATTCCAGTAAGAGAAGCTCCATTACGAGAAAAGGTGTTAGAATATAAAGAAGCTTTTTTACTTAAGAATGGCGATAAACCGGAGTTAAAAGAAAAAAAAGGCTCGTCCTTAAATAATAATATCCTGAAACTTCACATAAATGCTGGAAAGAAAGCAAAGATACGTCCAGTTGATATTGTAGGATCAATCTGTAGCATTGAAGGTGTAACAGCAGAAGATATTGGAATTATTCAGATAGTAGATATCTCAACGTTTGTTGAGATATTAAATGGTAAAGGAAAATATGTCCTAAAAGAGTTACTGAAGAAAACGATAAAGGGCAAGGTTCGAAAGATTAGAATATCGAATAAGTAAATAACTAGAGCAGCTTAAGAAGGAGGGTATTATGGAACAATCAAAAATCTTATTATATAACTTAAAAAGTGCAAAGGGAAGTAAAATCGAAAAACTATGTAAAAGGTTATCCATAGAAGTGAAACATGTTGTTGAAGAGGAATATCTTAATTCTATCGGTAATCTAGCTGGAACGCTTGAAAAGAAGGAAGATAACCAGTTAAATGGTAGAACAGAAGAAGCTTTTCAAGATGAAATGTTCATTATGGTGAATTTTACTGATTCCTTATTGGACCAATTCCTCAAAGAATACAGAAAAACTCATATTGATTCCGTTTCCTTAAGAGCAATCATGACACCGAATAATCAAGTGTGGAATTCATACGAGTTATATCATGAATTATGTCGCGAGAGAGATGCAATGAAAGCGTTTGAGTAAATTCAAGTGGTTATACTAAGAGATGTCTGAGCGTAAATAATCACAAATAATTTTAATAAATTGGAATAAAAAGATAATATTGAAGCTGGGTTCCAAGTGTGGAATTCAGCTTTTAATATTATATAAGTATCTTAATGATATATCAAGAATGGAACAGCAATAATTAAATAGATATTCTATAATATAATTACCACGTGGGAAGGAAGTGTTAGTGTTGGAACAAGATAGTATCAAGATGCTATGTTTCGAATATATTGAAAAGCATTTAAAAGAGGATCTTACAATCGAAAATATAGCAAATGCAATGGGGTATTCGACCTGTCATTTTGCAAGAATGTTTAAAGATTGTATGGGAATATCAACAATGGAATATGTAAAGGAGAGAAGGTTAATCAAAGCCTCTTGGGATATTATGAATGGGAGTAGAATACTTGATGTAGCTTTAGATTATGGATATTCAACACATAGTGCTTTTACAAAAGCCTTTCGTAAACATTATGGATTCTCCCCAACACTAATTAAAGCCTTTCAGATTCAAAATAGTTATATTAATAGCACATATGAAGAATTAGATAGTAATGAATCCAATAGTGATATGACAAATAATTCAGTTGGAAACAACACGGATAGTCAGAAAGGAGTTTATATGAGTATATTCTTAAAACAACCATCAATCCATACTACTAAGGAGGAACTATATGATATTCTATGCAATATTGTATCAGAGAATCAAATCGAATCTAATAGTGAACATCTAAGATCAGCTTATGATTTTGCATGCCAAGCACATGAAGGTCAGAAGAGATATTGTGGGGATGAATATGTCACTCATTCGTTGAATGTAGCAATTCTTCTTGCAGAGATGGAAGCAGATGAGGAAACAATTCTTGTTGGTCTTCTTCATGATGTATTAGAAATGAATTCAAATATTGAGTTATCTACGATTGAAAATGATTTTACAGAAAGCATTGCAAGATTGGTTAAGCAAATTACATTATTTAATGAAAGTTATTCTAGGGGATGCAAAATCGAAGATATGAATGAAAAAGTAATTATGGTCAAATTGGCAGATCGCCTCCATAATATGAGAACAATTCAATATACATCACCAGATAAATATAAAGAAAGAGCGAAAGAAACCTTAGATATATTTTCTCCAATCGCTGCAAAATATGAGAATCTAAAGTTAAAATCTGAGTTAGATGACTTAGCGCTTAAATATTTATAGGTAGAATAGATAAAAGCATCAGAATAGTAAGAATAGTAAAAGAAAAATTAATATATGAGGTAATGTTACGAAACCAAGAAATATATCTATATGGGATATATTTCTTGGTTTGTTTTTGTCGAAATAGGAAAGAAAAAGATGAGCGAAAATTGTTGCATTTTATTTGTTTTATGAATAAACTATATATAAGAAATGTAAAATATAACCAAAACAAATGTGCGAATTACTTATTAGAATGTAACATATTTAACATGATCTGGATAATGGCAATGCCATTTGATAATAAAAATTACAGAAAGGAGGACTTTATTTAGATATGCCATTGTACAGAATATTAATAAGGAGGAATTTTTTATGAAAGTAAAAAGAGGGAAGAGATTACTGAGTATTTTACTTACAATGACATTATTTACTTACATACCTAATAACACAATAGTAAATGCACAAAATGAAACGGGTACCACATCGACATCAACAGTAGCAACGGAAAACTATTCATGGAAGAACGTTCAGATCGGCGGAGGTGGCTATGTTGACGATGTAATATTTAACAACGGAGAAAAAGACCTTATCTACGCTAGAACAGATATGGGGGGAGCTTATCGATGGGACAAGACAACAAATACTTGGATTCCTCTTACCGATTGGATCGGTAATGATGATTGGAATAATCTTGGATGCGACAGCTTAGCAACCGATCCAGTCGATACGAATCGTGTGTATATCCAAGCGGGAACCTATACAAATAATTGGACAGATGCCAATGGATGTATTCTAAGATCTACAGATAAGGGTGATACTTGGCAAATAACAAAGTTACCATTTAAAGTTGGAGCCAATATGTTAGGTCGTTCCATGGGTGAAAGACTAGTTGTCGATCCTAATAGCAATAATGTTTTATATATGGGAACTAGAAGTGGTAATGGTCTATGGAAGAGTACGGATTATGGTGTAACATGGAATAAAGTAACATCATTTACAGAAGTAGGTGACTATATACCATCCGATTTCGATAATACTTCTTATGATAACACGATAACTGGTGTTGTATGGGTTACGTTTGATACAACTTCAAGTACGAAAGGTACTCCTTGCCAGAAAATATATGTTGGAGTTGCTAATAAAGCAAAAAGCGGTGCTGCTGCAGAGAATACAGTGTTCTGTAGCGAAGATGGAGGTAAGACTTGGAGTGCTCTAGGTGGTCAACCTCAAAATGGATATTTACCTCAACATGGTGTATTATCATCGAATGGTAATTTATACATCACTTATAGCAATGGCCCTGGACCATACGTTGGAACCAAAGGTGAAGTATGGAAATATAATACAACAAAGAAGGCATGGACCCAAATTAGCCCTGTAGCATCAAGTAGTGAGGATGATTATTTTGGTTATGGTGGAATATCTGTTGATGCACAACATCCAGATACAATACTCGTTAGTACATTTAATTCCTGGTGGCCAGAAGCAAATTTCTTCTATTCAACAGATGGAGGTACAACTTGGACAAGATTCTGGGATTGGAATGGATATCCAAGCCGTACTTTAAGATATACCCAAGATATCTCAGCAACACCATGGTTAACCTTTAACAAAATAGCAGAACCACCAATTCCATCACCAGTACTTGGATGGATGATTGGTAATGTATCCATTGATCCATTCAATTCAGACCGCATGTTCTATGGCACTGGCGCAACTGTATATGGAACGGATAACTTAACAGACCTTGGAAAAGGTGGAAAAGTTAATATCACTGTTAAGTCACTTGGTATTGAACAAACAGCCGTTCAATCTCTTATTAGTCCTACAACTGGAACAGCGCATCTAATTAGTGGTCTTGGTGATGTATGTGGATTCGTTCATGAAGATCTTACAAAGGTACCAAAAACAATGATGGGATCTCCAACATTCAGTACAACTACAGGTATGGATTATGCAGAATTAAGTCCATCTAAGTTTGTTAGAGTCGGTAATACAGACAAGGGAGATCATCCAAGAATAGCACTATCATATGATGCAGGAAAAAACTGGTATTCAGTAAAGAACTGTTGGTCAAGTAGCAGTACTGATGAGACTGGCGGCGGTAATGTAGCAATGTCAGCAGATGGTAATTCCATCGTTTGGGCTCCAAATGGTACTGATCAACCAGTATGTTATTCCTCATCATCTGGTAACTCATGGAATCAATCAAAAGGTATTCCAAGCCACGCGACAATTGCGTCGGATAGAGTAAATCCTAAGAAATTCTATGCATTTTACAATGGAACATTCTATGTAAGCACAGATGGTGGCGCTAACTTTACAGCTACAGTATCTACTGGATTACCAACAGCTTCAAATGCAAGCTTAAAAGCAATGCCAGGAGTAGAAGGTGACATCTGGTTAGCTGGTGGATATAAGGATTATGAATATGGTTTATGGCATTCCACAGATTCAGGTAAGACATTTACTAAACTATCTAATGTTCAAGAGGCTGATGTAATCGGTTTCGGAAAAGCAGCACCTGGACAAAGCTATATGGCACTTTACACTTCTGCAAAAATAAATGGAGTAAGAGGAATCTTTCGTTCAGATGATTGTGGAGCATCATGGGTTCGAATTAATGATGATCAACATCAATATGGAAGATTAAATTCATGTATTACAGGAGACCCAAGAATCTATGGTCGTGTATATGTTGGAACAAATGGAAGAGGTATTGTCTATGGAGATACGACAAGTACAGTTACAAGTTCAATCGTAAGCCCTTTAACAGCATCTTTTGATAAAAACGTAGCAGAACAAAAAGATGTTACAGTTGAGATGACATTGAATGGTAATACTTTAGTATCTATTAGTAATGGTACGAATCAATTAGTATCTGGCACTGATTATATGGTATTAAATAATACGGTAACCATTAAAAAAGAATATCTAGCACAGCAAGCAAATGGTACAACCAATTTGACATTTGATTTTAGTGCTGGTGTTGATCCAGTTCTAGCAATTAGCATTACAGATTCTAGTTCACAAGTAAATTCGACAGTATCTCCATCAGCTATATCTTTTGATAAAAATGTAGCTATGCAATCTGATGTAATAGTTGATGTAGCTTTGAACGGTAATACTTTAACAGCTATTAAAAATGGTAGCTCAATTTTAACTTTAAATACTGATTATACAATATCAGATAATAAAGTTATTATAAAGAAAGATTATTTAAGTTCACTAGCTGTTGGTGTGACAAATCTTACTTTTGATTTTAGTGCTGGAAAGGATCAAGTAGTAACGGTTACAGTAACTGATTCAACAGTAGTAGTGGTAGGAAACCTTGAGATACAGATGTATAATTCTGGTACATCTGATTCGAGCAATACGTTATCACCACTATTTAAGATTATTAATACTGGTTCTACATCAATCAATCTGTCCGATGTAACACTTCGATATTATTTTACAGCGGATGGAGCTAGCGCACATAGTTTCTGGTGTGATTGGTCATCTGTTGGAACATCGAATGTCCAAGGAGCTTTTATCACGATGAAGAATAGTTCGAGTACGGCAGATACTTATTTAGAAATTGGGTTTACAAGTGGTGCAGGAACTATAGCTGCTGGTCAAAGTGCTTTTGTACAAACTAGAATTTCAAAAGCTGATTGGAGTAGCTATTCACAAGCTAATGATTATTCCTTTAGTGCTTTGAATAAAACTTATGCTTCATGGAATAAGGTAACAGCTTATATTAATGGTAGCCTACAGTGGGGAATTGAGCCATAGAATAGTATAGAGTAAATTATTGGAGTGTCGTTGAATAACTAGAAGTATAAAACTAGTTATGGAGCGACGCTCCTTTTTATTATTTCTTATCTATGTTATTGTTAGAATTATGATTATTAGTAGCGTTATTATCATTATTATTTCCTTTTGAATTATTACTGCCATTTTCAATTAAATTTCGAAATGCTTCGTGCATTCCTGTACTAGTTAATCCAGTAATCATACCAGCTAAGACAATCTCAGCACTAATAGAATGTTGAAATGCAACGTTGGCAATTACCCCAATAAATAGCATAATTAGCGGTATGTACTTATTTGGTATAAAATCTAGACTATTTTTTATTACATAACCAGTACAAAGGCATATTCCTAATACAACAAAAACTACATAATCACATAATGCATTGATTGGCATTGTGCTCACTCCCTTCAAAATGAGTTTTTTTTTATTACACTATATTTTATGCAAAATAAATAATCACGTTACATAATCTAACAAATATCAACAAATGATACAATATAGTTTACGGCAAGTTAAGTAATTTGTTAGCAAAAAAAGTGATATTAGTTTAGTAAATAAAAAATATAGTGCAAAATATAAATAAATTGTATAAAATGGAAGATGGCGAAAGGAGTGATACTATGCAAAAATATGATGTAATTATTATTGGTGCAGGCCCATCAGGAATTTTTTGTGCATATGAACTTAAAAAACAAAGAAAAGACATGAAAGTATTAATGATTGAAAAAGGAAGAAGGATAGAACAAAGAAAATGTCCTAAACGTACAACTAAAAAATGTGTTAAATGTTCACCTTGTTCCATAACGACTGGTTTTGCTGGAGCTGGAGCTTTTTCAGATGGAAAATTATCTTTATCTCCAGATGTTGGAGGTAATTTACCTGATATTCTTGGTTATGATGAAACAGTGAATTTATTAAAGGAATCTGATGATATCTATTTACAATTTGGAGCTGATACCAACGTATATGGCGTAGACAAAGAAAAAGAAATACATGAAATTAGAAGAAAAGCTATAAATGCGAATCTTAAGTTAATTGAATGCCCAATCAGACATCTTGGAACTGAAGAAGGTTACAAAATATATAATCGTTTACAAGATCATTTATTATCCGAAGGGGTAGAAATGATATTTAATACAATGGTAGATAATATTATTATAGAAGACGATAAAGCAGTTGGTATTAAAACAGATAAAGGTGAGTTATATTATGCCGATGAAATTGTATCCGCGATTGGAAGAGAAGGTTCTGAATGGTTTAGTCATATCTGTAAAGAACATGGAATCGAAACAGCGGTTGGAACTGTTGATATAGGGGTTCGTGTGGAAGTACGAGATGAAGTAATGGATTTCCTAAATAAGAATCTTTATGAAGCAAAATTAGTATATTACACACCAACATTTGACGATAAAGTACGTACTTTCTGTACCAATCCATCTGGTGAGGTTGCCACAGAATACTATGAGAATGGATTAGCTGTAGTCAATGGACATGCATATAAAGCAAAAGAGTACAAGACAAATAATACGAACTTTGCATTACTTGTATCGAAGAACTTTACAAAACCATTCAAGACTCCAATTGAATATGGAAAGCATATCGCACAATTAAGTAATATGTTATGCGATGGTAAGATTCTTGTACAAACCTTTGGTGATTTCCAAAGAGGTAGAAGAACAACAGAAGAAAGATTATGCAGAAATAATCTTATTCCAACTCTTAAAGATGCAGTTCCAGGAGATTTATCATTAGTATTCCCTCATAGAATCATGGTGGATATTAAAGAAATGATTCTTGCACTTGATAAAGTAACCCCAGGTATAGCAAGTGATGAGACTTTATTATATGGTGTTGAAGTGAAATTCTATTCAAATAAAGTAGTGGTGAATCGCGAATTTGAAACTAGTGTAAAAGGACTTCGTGCAATTGGCGATGGTGCATCAGTGACAAGAGGATTACAACAAGCGTCTGCAAATGGTATTAGCGTTGCACGTAGTATTCTTAAGTCTATGTAGTTTAAAGTTATTAAGTATTTTGAGAGAGCAGCAGAGTCTTGTTGTTCTCTCATTTTTTTAAGTGCATTTCATATAATTTAATTCAATTAATTATATTGAAATATGATGAGTTGCCCGACAAATGACCTGTTTCAAAATCTAGCCTGGCAACTCATATGTTTCGTTTGATTCTTTATTCTTTCTTGAAACAATTAAAAGAAGTTGATATAATATCATGTAGACTAATGAGCCTGTTCGTATTAGGAATAGTGCTACATTCTAGAAAGGCATGGATTAAGTATGAAAGAAGAAGTTAAAATTAATATTACTGAGAAAGAATCACAAAGACAACTTAGATTTATTGAACATCTAAGAGATTATTATACAGAAAAATCAGAAGAACTTCAAAGGCCACTCACTTGTCATATTGCCACTTTTGGGTGTCAAATGAATGCAAGAGATTCCGAAAAGATTCTTGGAACTTTGGAACAAATAGGATTCAAAGAAGTGGATACAGAAGAAGCTGATTTTGTAATCTATAACACTTGTACCGTTAGAGAAAATGCAAATCTTAAGGTTTACGGAAGACTTGGACATCTTAGCCAACTTAAAAAGAAAAATCCTCATATGCTAATTGCATTATGTGGATGTATGATGCAAGAAGACGCAGTAGTTGATAAGATTAAGAAGAGTTATCGTTTTGTTGATATTATATTTGGAACGCACAATATCTTTAAATTGGCTGAATTGATTCAGGCAAGATTAGATTCTAAGGATATGATTATTGATATATGGAAAGATGCTACTGAAATTGTTGAAGATCTACCTAGTGAGAGAAAATACAAGTTTAAAGCTGGCGTTAATATCATGTTTGGATGCAACAATTTCTGTACATATTGTATTGTGCCTTATGTAAGAGGACGTGAAAGAAGCCGTAACCCAGAAGATATTATCAAAGAGATTAAAGATTTGGTTGCTGATGGCGTAGTTGAGATTATGCTTCTTGGCCAAAATGTTAACTCATATGGGAAGAACCTTGAAGAACCAATGACATTTGCAGGACTTCTAAGAGAAATTGAGAAAATTGATGGATTAGAACGTGTTCGTTTCATGACTTCTCATCCAAAAGATTTATCTGATGATTTAATAGATGCAATGAAGGATTCGAAAAAGATCTGTACCCATCTTCACCTTCCAGTACAATCAGGAAGTTCAAGAATCTTAAAGATTATGAACCGTCATTATACGAAAGAACAATATCTTAATCTTGTAGATAGAATTAAGAACGCTATTCCTAATATTTCATTAACAACGGATATTATTGTAGGTTTCCCAGGAGAAACAGAAGAAGATTTCTTAGAGACTTTGGATGTAATTCGAAAGGTACGTTATGAAAGTGCATTTACTTTTGTATATTCAAAGAGAACAGGTACTCCTGCTGCCAATATGGAAGAGCAAGTAGATGATGAAGTAGTAAAGGATCGTTTTAACCGCTTACTGAAAGAAGTTAAGATTATCTCATCGGAATTAACTGGAAGAGAAACAGGAACAGTTCAAAAAGTACTAGTAGAAGGAATTAATGAGCAAGATTCTGAGTTAGTAACTGGTAGATTAAGTAATAATTTATTGGTTCATTTTAAAGGTTCCACGGAGCTTATTGGTAGAATTGTTAACGTCAAGTTGGTAGAATGTAAAGGATTCTATTATATTGGTGAAATGGTAGAGGCACAATAATTAAATTACTATTAAGTGATTCATGGTAATTAGATAACATAAACTATGAATTTAACAAGTAAATCAATAAACTTATTAACTGTTAAGTATGAATAATTCATAGTTAAATGCTATAGTTCATTAAGTGTAATATTAATTGATAATTGTTAAAGAAATAGATAAAATGAGTGCGTTATTCAATTATAGAATTGCGCACTCATTTATATTTCAAGATTTAGATAGATATTCTATATATACTCAATTGACTAAAATACACATTAAATTATCTGTTTTTTATTTTTTATTTTCTTCCTTTTGATTCTCGTTTATTTTCTCATTAATATCTTTAGCAACTAACTTATTCTTACTATAATAGAAAAACATAGAACTTGAGAGAATGATAATACCTATTAATAGAGAACGGAATATCGATTGTAAATTATTTATCTTATACCAGTGAAAAAGATAACCGAATATTAAATTGATTGGAATCAAAATAACAACTTCTGTTAGATAATAGCTTTTCCATGATTTAAAATCGTGAGCTTGAGTAATTAGATCATCTAATACAACGAATAGAATAATTATAACTAAATCTTGTAATACAATGTTAAAATCACCGCTACTAAAAAAATACATAAGACTATAAATTGCCATAATTACTGTAAATGCTATACAAATAGTAGATATTTTTTCATGTATACGATTCATATATTAACCTCCTTGTTATAATCCGATTTTTTTCTTAAAATAAGGCATATAATGCCTAGAAATAATAACTTTTTCATTATTGACTAGTTGAATTTCATATTTTTCACTGGCGATTGGATTAATACAAACCACTTTACTCGTATTGACTATACAAGATTTACTTATACGAACAAAGGATGTGTTTTTAAGTTTATCTTCCAGCTCATATAATTTCTCATCTGTTTCCAATGTCTTATCTTCACAATAGATAAAAGTTTTATTATCCACACAATCAAAATATAAGATATTTTCTAATGCAATTTGATATATGGTTTGATCGATTCGCCCCTTAATAGAAAAGGAGAGTAATCTAATCTGATCAATAATCTTTTGTAATTCTGGATTAATGGTATTACAATGAATAGTTATCTCAGTCTCTTCATATTCAAATGACTGATGAATGTTTAATTTCAAACGAATCCCCCTTTTCGATAATTTTGCTAGCTAGTATGTTTAGTATAGAAAATATAAATGCCAAAATCAACCAGAAATAAGCGAGTTACGTTTTTATTATAATAAAATACGATACTACATGATTAACAACATAAATAGTAGTGTTAGTGCGATTCATGATATTTGTATGTATTCATAAACACAAAAACAGATCATAATTCTTTGGATTATGGTCTGTTTTTGTGTTTTGAAAGAAGATTATAAGTAAATTATTTTATATCAAATTATTTTGTATGTTACAGCAATTCAAGTTACAATATATATATTGCATAAAAAAAGACAAAATAATATATACAATATATGCAAAAATAATATAAATATAAAAATAATACACTATTTTCGAATAATGTTATCTATAATGCACAAATACTGAGTGCTATAATTTGAATATAACAAAAAAGTAACTAAAAAACAAACCACGTAACAGTCCATGGGGTGGACCAAACGATATTGAGGAGGTATTTTTATGAAAAAGAAAATTTTATCAGTACTAGTAGCGTTAACTGTGGTGGCATCATTAACGGCATGCTCAAGTAAAAAGGCAGAGAATTCTGATAATAACAATCAGAAAAATCCAAGTACAACTACAATTAAGGTATTCTCTAATCAGACAGACAGAAAAACAGGTCAGGGCCTTATTGAACAAACACTATTCGATAATTACATGAAAGAAAATCCTAATGTAAAGATTGAAGTAGAAGCATTAGATGATGAAGCATATAAAACAAAATTCAAAGCATATGCATCAGGAAATAGTCTGCCAGATCTAGTGAATGCTTGGGGACAGCCATCTTTCTTAAATGAAGTAATAGATGCTGGAATACTTGCAGAATTAAATAAGGATGACTACAAAGATTATGGGTTTATTGATGGATCATTAGAAGGTTTTAGTAAAGATGGAAAGTTATATGGACTTCCTAGAAATACAGATGTTATGGCATTTTATTATAACAAAGCAATATTCAAAAAGAATGGATGGGAAGTTCCAAAGACTTATGCAGATTTAATTACACTTGCAGGAAAAATTAAAGCAAAAGGATTGATTCCATGTAGTATGGATGGTTCTGATAAATGGCCATTATCTATTTTTATGAATGATTTAGTTGCTAAATTAGAAGGTGATTACAAAACAGAATATAGAAAATCGATTGAAAGCGGAGATTTCTCCAATCCATCCTATAAAAAGGCTGCTGAATTGTTACAAGAAGCAGTAAAAGCTGGTTTATTCCAAAGTGGTTTTGAGACTAGTGACTATGGAACATCTCTGAATTTATTTGCAAATGGTCAAGCGGCTATGTACTACATGGGAAGTTGGGAAATGTCTATGGCAACCAATCCAGACGTAATTCCAGAAGTTCGTGACAACATCGGTGTATTCATGATGCCTGTAGTAGATGGTGGAAAAGGTAAAGTTACTGATATCGCAGCTTGGAATGGTGGTGGCTATGCAGTTACAGCTAATTCAAAAGTGAAGGATGAAGCAATAAAGTTATTAAACTATATGTTTAAACAAGATAACTGGTCAAAACTAGCTTGGGAAAATGGTGTATGTATGTCAGCACAAGATTACTCAGCATATTTAACAGGAAAAGAAACAGCACCACAAAAAGCATTTACAGATATAGTGACAGGTTCTACAAGTATTACAGGTGTAACATTTAATGATCTTGGAACTTCTGAATTTAAATCACTAAGTGAAGATTTATCACAAATGCTAGCGATTGGTTCAATTAAACCAGATGAATTTATCAAAAATTTAGAAGAAGCTACAAAATAATAGTAGTGACTGAATAGTTACTAGTAATATCTATATTATATGGTTGCCTTGATACTTATATCTGAAAGGCAACCATATTTAAAAAAGGCAGGAAGGGAGAAGTGTTATGCAAAAATTATATAGTAATAAGTGGGTTATCTTGAGTTTAGTGGCTCCTGGACTTTTAACTTTTATATTTGCTATTTTAGCACCAATATGTTTGAGCTTCTACTATGGATTAACGGATTTCTCGGGGCTAGGTAACGCTACATATGTTGGGCTAGAAAATTATAAAAACTTAATGAGCGATGCAGCTTTTTGGACCGCACTTAGAAATTCTATATTGTTAGCCTTCGGATTTATATTAATACAACATCCACTAGCAATCATAACAGCAGCAATCTTAGATAAGTTACAAGGAAAAGCAGAAGGATTTTTTCGATGTGTATACTTTATTCCTAACGTAATATCGGTAGCGATTATTGCATACCTTTGGAAATTTATCTATAATCCTAATTTTGGTCTATTAAATAACATCTTAAAAATATTTGGATATAACAAAGAAGTAAATTGGTTAGGTTCAGGGATGGCGATTTGGTCAGTACTTGTTGTTCTAATCTGGCATGGATTTGGCTGGGGAATGTTAATCTATTATACAGGAATAAAAAACATTGATCCAGTTCTTTATGAGGCAGCAGCGATTGATGGTGCAAATACAAGGACAGTATTCATGAAAATTACGTTACCACTTATGAAACCAGTAATACAAGTTAATGTAACGCTTGCTATTATTGCAGCCTTAAAACAAATGGAGACAGTTTATTTATTAACAAATGGTGGTCCAGGTAACGAAACGCAATTTTTAGCAAACTATCTATACAAGCAAGCATTTAGTTCATTTAAATATGGATATGGTAATGCAATTAGCGTTGTATTTATCGTGATATGTTTAGTAATAACTGTTGCATTAAATAAAATGTTTCAAGAAAAGGAAGTAAAATAGGGGGTGGGATTATATGGAGTTTGTAGGTAAGAAAAGAAAAAATCAAACACTAGGTAATGTATTTAAAATAACTTGTTTAAGTTTTGTTGCCATCATTCAAATATTCCCATTAGTATGGCTTTTCGATTTTTCCTTAGCTAGTAGTAACGAATTATTTACGAATGGATTATTAATTATTCCTAAAAAGATCCAATGGGGCAATTACGTAAAAGCATTTGTTGATGGTAACTTTTTGCTTTATCTTAAGAATAGTTTGTTGATTAATACATTAGCGGTTATAATAGTACTTATCATATCAATTATGGCAGCATTTGCAATAACTAGGATGAGCTGGAAATTAAGTCCTGTGGTACGAAATATCTTACTATTAGGTATGATGATTCCAATCCATGCAACAATCCTACCTAATTATCAAATATATAATAAATTAGGATTAACGGATACAATATGGGCACTCTTAATACCATATGTAGCTTTTTCACTTCCTCAAGGGGTATTCCTTACTTGCAGCTTTATGGATTCAATTCCAAGAGAACTTGAAGAAGCAGCTCTAATTGATGGTTGTAATATATATCGTATGTTAGCAGTTATTATAACACCACTTATGAAATCCTCTATAGCAACAGTGTCTATAATGACTTTTTTGAACAACTGGAATGAATTTATGATGGCTAGCACATACTTAAGTAGTAATACATGGAAGACATTACCGTTTTCCGTACTTGAATTCACTGGTGAATACTCCTCCAATTACGCAGTTCAATTTGCAGTTATGGCTTTGACTGCCTTACCAGCAGTACTCATTTATGTATTACTTAATAAACATATAACAAAAGGTGTTGCAGCGGGAGCAGTGAAAGGTTAATTTACATGATTAAGATCCAAGGACGATTCTCTAGGCTAAAAATTAAATATAAAATTATCTTATCGATGTATCTAGTTATAATTCCAATTCTTTTTATAACAAGTAGTTATATGTATCTTAAGAATTACAAAGAAATAGTAGATGATATGACGAATGTATATGATAATCTGACGCATACAGTTGAAGAGAATATTGATTATCTCCAAGCAGATTTAATGGATCTAACAACATATTTAACGATTAATAGTGATATACGTTATATCATAAGCTCGAAAAAAGGTTTTTTAAATAAACCACTGATATGGGAACAAAGTGCACCTACTGATTTTGTTAGAGATATGATTTCAATCAAGAGTCATATCAAAACACTAATTTTGTATCCTGAAAATGGTGTTAGACCTTTTTATATAAGTAGAGATAATAGCGTATACAATAATGATATTAATGCGATTCATACCTTGGAGATATATAAAAGTGCTTTAACGGCAAAAGGTGATCAAGTATGGACAAGAGTTAAAAAAGGGGAAAAGGGATTATTCTTACAAAATAATTCAGATAAGATAATTATATCTAGAGTGATTTTTGACTGGGCAAAAAAGAGGAGGATTGGTTATCTAGCAATAGGAATTGATGCAAATAAATATAAGCAAATTTGTGAAGAAGTATTACAAAAAAAGAATGAAGGAATCATCATAACCAGCCAAGATGGAACCGAACTTACCCGGGCAGGTAAAGTAAATGAGGGAGTATTAGAATATCTAAAGAATAATATTAAAAAATATGTAGCAAATAGTGATACGAAAAAAAATCATTTTGAATATAACAATTATTATATTTTCTGTAGTCAATCAGAAAAGGACAGTAATATTACTTGGTATATGATTCCAAAGATTAATTGGCTTTCGAAAATTCAAAATGCCAAAGTGATACCGATAGTATTTGGGGGATCCTTGCTAATCGGTCTTTGGCCGTTATCGATGCTTGCTTCTACTATTATATCAAAACCATTAAGCAGACTCTATAAATCTATGGTAAAGTTTAAACAAGGTGATTTTGAGCAACAGGTTGAAGTAATAGATTACGATGAGATTGGTGAAGTAACCAATTGTTTTAATCAAATGGTTATAGAAATTAAAGAGTTAATCGATAAAAATTATGTTATGGTCCTTCGGGAAAGACAAAGCGAATTAGATGCATTGCAAGCACAGATTAATCCACACTTTCTATATAATACATTGGATTCATTGTATTGGCAGGCGCTAAATGCAAATAGTGATAAGTTAGCAGAAGATATCCTTTCTCTATCAATGCTTTTTCGACTAGTATTAAATAAGGGGGAGAGTATGGTCCCTATTGCAAGAGAAAAAGAATTAATCTATCACTACCTCCAGATACAAAAGATGCGTTTTGATAAGAAATTAAATTATGTAATAGATTTTGAAAATGCAATCTTAGATTACAAAATACCTAAGTTGATTTTACAACCATTTGTTGAGAATGCTATTGTCCATGGACTAGAATGCACAGGGGAACACAGTATGATTGAAATAACAGGTAAGATGGAACAGGAATCAATCGTATTTGTGGTGAAAGACAATGGAATAGGTATGACGAAAGAGCAATTAAGAGATGTTTTTGAAGAGAAAGAAGAAAACGTATATAAGAGTCAAAGAATTGGTGGGTATGCTATTAAGAATGTGAATGAACGACTAAGTATTAAATATGGCGAGAATTTTAATCTACAGATTGATAGCAGTGTAGGTGTAGGTACAACCGTTAAGATTATGTTACCAGCAAGTTATGAATAAGTGTGAGGGGGACACAACGTGCCAAAATCCATTGTAAAATTACTTATAGTTGAGGATGAAGATAATATTCGTAATGGAATTGAAACATATATTCGATTGAATAGTAAATGTATAGATAAAATCTATACAGCCAGTAATGGTTCCGAGGCATTAGAAAAGATATATGAGTATAAGCCAGAACTTATGTTAATTGATGTTCAGATACCTCATAAGGATGGTTTGACCGTAATGAAAGAAGCAAAAGCAGCGGGAGTCTGTCCAAAGACGATAATACTAAGTGGATATGACCAGTTTGAATATGCTCAAAAGGCGATACGCTATGGAGCATTGGATTATTTGCTGAAACCAAGCCGTCCAACCGATATTTTATCAAAATTAGAGAATCTGATACAAGAGAAAGATAGGGAAGATAAAAAAGAAGAAGGAACAGCGAACGTAGGTAATGTTAATAAGGAAAAGCAAGCAAATCGTTTTGTTACTATGGCAGTCGATTATATTAATGAAAATTACATGAGTGATCTTACTTTAAAGGTGGTTGCTGACAAGGTAGGTGTTACATCAGCGTATTTATCGACTCTTTTTACTCAGACGTTAGATTGTGGTTTTATAGATTATCTGAATAAAATAAGAATTGATAGAGCTTGTAATTTTCTACATGACAATCAATTGAAGACATATGAAGTGGCTTATAAAGTTGGATTTCATGATGAAAAATATTTTACAAGAGTATTTAAGAAAATTCTTGGACTAAGTCCATCACAATATCGGAAAACAATGTAGGAAAGAAGGGTATCGAAAGATGAGATTAGAGTATATTAGCACTATCTTCTTAGATAATAAAAAGCATGTGGAAAGTAATACCATAGAATTCAAGAAAGATGATGGAATAGAAAATAATGTAATAAATCTTTATCCAGATATGAAGTATCAACAATTTGAGGGCTTTGGTGGTGCACTAACCGATTCTTCTGGATATGTATATTCGTTAATGGGGGAAGATGAAAAGAAAAAAATGCTAGATACTTATTTTACCAAAGAACAGATGAATTACAGTATCGCACGCATTCATATCGATAGTTGCGATTTCTCTTTAGAGCATTATGAAGCAATGTCAGATTGTATGGATCGTAACATGGAATCCTTTTCTCTATCTAGAAGTGAAAAATATATATTTCCATTATTAGAGGATGCACAAAAAGTGTTAGGAAAACCACTTGAGGTTATGATAAGTCCGTGGTCTCCACCCGCTTTTATGAAAACAAATGAACAAAGAAATCATGGTGGAAAACTAAAAGAAGAATATAAAGAGTTCTGGGCTGACTATATATGCAAATATATAAAAGAACTTGCAAATATAGGATATAAGATTACAAGAATGAGCCTTCAAAATGAGCCAAATGCAACACAAACATGGGATTCTTGTGTATATTCTCCGAAGGAGGAAAAAGAATTCTTAAGAGATTATATGTATCCAGCATTAGTAAGACATGGATTATCTAATATTGAGATATTCATATGGGATCATAATAAAGAAAGAGTATATGAAAGAGCAAATGAGATTATTGATGAAGAAACGAATCACATGGTAGCTGGAATCGCGTTTCATTGGTATAGTGGTGATCATTTTGAAGGATTAAGTTTAATTAAAGAGAAATATCCAGATAAAAAATTAATCTTATCTGAAGCCTGCATTGAATATTACAAATTCAATAAGGAAGATTATCTAGCAAATGCAGAAAAATATGCCCATGATATCATTGGCAATTTAAATCATGGTATGAATGCTTTCTATGATTGGAATATACTACTTGATGAAAAGGGAGGACCAAATCACGTACATAATTATTGTGATGCTCCATTTCTATATGATACTAAAAAAATGAAATTAATCGAGCAAAATACATTAGCTTATCTATATCATTTTAGTCACTATATATTGCCAGGTGCAGTTCGAATCGCATATACCAAATATACAGATCAATTGGAAGTTACAGCATTTAAGAATACCAATCAATCAATTGTTGTTGTAATTTTAAATCGTACTTTACATTCAATGCAGTCGGTAATTCGCTTAAATGGTGAATATGCGGATATTACAATGGAACCTCAGTCAATATCAACATGCGAGATTAATTTGTAGTTGTTTGATGGTTGATAGTTATGGTAATTGCTTAAAAAGATTAGAGTGTCAAAAGTCTTTCTTAACGTAAAATGTGTATATTGATGTGTAATTATTAATTTTGGCGTAGTCCGGCCAATGTCGTCAACTTAAGAATTTACAATTTAATACTGTATAAAAAATAAACATAATTTTGTTTATAATGCAAATTGACAAACAAATGTTTGCTCCAAAATTTTAATAGATACATTTTTACTATTAAATTTTGGAGGACTTCATATTATGATTAAAAAAATATCATCTTTATTAAAATCAGTTAATAACCTTATTACTAGCGAAGAGTTTATTGAAAAACATAGGATTAATCAAAAAAGCTTTAATCGTAATCGAAAATTAACTTTTAAGGATATTATTTTATTCCTTTTAAGTCAGCCACAAAAATCTTTATCTGTGGCTCTTTCCGATTACATAGATTCTTCAAACCTTGCAATTGACTCAATTTCAAAACAGGCTTTTTCAAAAGCTCGCTTTAAAATTAAACCTGATGCTTTTCGTGAAATTTTTCTAATGACTACTGATGTTAATAAAACAAGATCAAACCTTAATACTTGGAATGGTCACCCTGTATTAGCGATTGATGGTACTTCATTGCAGATTCCTAACACAAAAGAAAATCAAACTTATTATGGTTCTAAAAAAAATCAATATGACCCTGTCGCTCTGGCTTCTGCTTCGGCTTTGTATGATGTTTTGAATGATAACTTACTTAATACAAAACTCGTTCATTATCGTACTTCTGAATTAGTTCAAGCCCAAACATTAATCGATGAATTTAATTTAAATCAAGTTCACGGAGAGAAAGCACCAATTATTATTTTTGATAGAGGTTATCCATCTAGAAAACTCTATGCGCAACTTCAAGAAAAGCAATGTTTCTTTGTAATGAGACATAAAACAAAGTCCCATGGTGCGTTAAAAGCGGTATATCAATGTAATTATGGTGATACTTCAATACAGTATTCTCATAACGACTGTTCCTATCCGCTAAGAGTTATAAAGTTTGATTTGCCATCAGGCTTACAAGAGACACTTGTTACAAATCTTTTTGACCCCAATATAACTGTTGAAATGTTTAAAGAACTATATTTTATAAGGTGGGGGATTGAAACGAAATATCGTGAAGTCAAATCGATATTAAAGCTAGAAAATTTTATGGGCATAAAACCGGAAGCAATTGAACAGGAATTTTATGCTGCGATGTTTGCTTCAAACCTATTATCAATGTTTGCTTCTGTTTGCAATGAAGAAATATCTAATATTCAACAGGAAACAAAGAAAACAACATGTTATAAAACAAATAGAAATATTCTAGTAAACTATCTTTTTAATAAGCTATATACTTTGATTTGTAACTATCGTATTGCTAAAAAGGTTATTAATAATTTGATAAAAATAGGTATAAAAAATCGCTCACAAGTACGTACAAACCGTTCTTATGAGCGAAAGAAAATGCGAAGCAGGATGAAGTTCTCCCAGAACACAAAATCCACTTTATAATATACATTATAAAATGAAAAACTGCTCGCTCATATAGTTTACACTATTTTTATAAATAATCAAATATGATGTTTTATTTTTGTACAATTTTTTGTAACCTTTTTTACTACAAGTGTTAAGTTGACGACATTGGTAGTCCGGCCGAAGGTATCGTTTATATTTTGTCAAGACTCATAGTGAAAATAGGAACGTGAGTGAGTATTTTCGCTAGTTCTGAGGCTTGTAAAAAATATGATGTCTGAGGGAAAGGTAGCCAAAATTTATAATTATACAGCGATATACACTCAGTACACTAAATTAAAGCTATTTGACCAAACATCATCCTAAAACTAGTCAAGATAAAAGGAGAGCATATGGAGAATTTTTTATTTGGGGCAGCTTATTATGATGAGTATATGCCTTATGATAGATTAGAACAAGACATTGCAATGATGAAGGAAGCTAATATTAATGTAGTACGTATTGCAGAATCCACATGGAGTACCTTGGAGATAAGAGAAGGAGAATATAATTTTTATCATATCGATAGGGTTATAGATGCGATGGAAAAGGCAAATATTGATGTGATTATTGGAACGCCTACCTATGCGATACCCTCTTGGCTTGCTAAAAAAGACAAGGATATCTTAGCTAGAACGAAAAATGGTGATGGATTATATGGCGGAAGACAGAATATGGACATTACCAATAAGACATTTCTATATTATGCTGAGAAGATAATTAGAGTACTAATAGAACATACTGCGAATCGTAAAGGTGTTATAGGATTTCAGATTGATAATGAAACCAAACATTATGGTACAGCTGGGACCCATGTGCAGCAATTGTTTAAAGAATATCTGATAGAAAAATTTGATACTGTGGAGGCATTGAATAAGGAATTTGGTTTTTCTTATTGGAGCAATTCGATTGGTAGTTGGGATGATCTGCCTGATGTTAGGGGAACAATTAATGCAAGTTATGCATGTGAATTCGAAAAGTTCCAACGTCAACTTGTGTCTGAATATTTAGCTTGGCAAGCTTCCATAGTGAGAGAATATAAGAGAGAAGATCAGTTTATTACTCATAACTTGGACTTTGAATGGAAGAAGTTCGGGGCTAGTATTGCTCAAGATGGCTATTCCTATGGTGTTCAGCCAGATGTGAATCATTATGAAGCTGCAAAATGCCTGACAATTGCTGGAACAGATATCTATCATATGACTCAGGATGAACTGACTGGTGCAGAGATTGCTTTTGGTGGAGATCTCATTCGTTCCTTAAAGCAGGATAATTATCTGGTATTAGAGACAGAAGCCCAAGCTTTTAAGAATTGGGTTCCTTACCCTGGACAACTTCGTTTGCAAGCCTTTAGTCATATCGCTAGTGGTGCAATCGGCGTCATGTATTGGAATTGGCATTCCATCCATAATAGTTATGAGACATATTGGAAAGGACTATTAAGCCATGATTTAAAATCGAATCCAACCTATGAGGAATCGAAAGTAATTGGAAGAGAGCTAAAAGAGTTAAAGAATGAGTTAATGCATATCAAGAAAATCAATAAGGTAGCAGTGTTGGTAAGTAATGAAGCATTAACGAGTCTGAAATGGTTTCCAATCGATAAGGATTTAACTTATAATGACGTTGTTCGATGGATGTACGATAGTTTATATAAGTTAAATATAGAATGTGATGTGATATTTACTGAGTCTGATGATTTTGAACAGTATGAAACAATCATTGTACCTGCGCTATATTCGGTTAGTGAAACAGTGTTAAATCGATTGTTACAGTTTGTGAAGAACGGTGGGGCATTAATTGCATCCTTTAAAACAGGAGTATCAGATGAACATGTAACCGTATACCATGATGATCAACCACATATTCTGAATGAATGTTTTGGTGTTACGTATAATCAATTTGTGGAGCCTAAAAATGTAACAATATCAGGAATCGCACCAGATAAGGACACAAATATTAAGTATTGGATGGAATTATTAAAGCCAAATAACGCAGAAGTAATGGCTAGTTATAATCATAAATATTGGGGAAATTACGCTGCTATTACGAAAAATAGTTATGGCAAAGGAAAAGCTATTTATATTGGCTGTTATACATCCGAAGAAGTGTTACAAGAAGTATATAAATTGGCATTTAAGGAATATAATTTAGGACATAATATTCAGAAGGAGAGATGGCCAATTATTATACGAAAAGGAATTGGTAAGGATGGAAAGCAGTTGTATTTTTATATGAATTATTCCTCTGATGAGAGAGAAGTCATATGTCCATATGATAAAGTAATAGATCTGTTATCGGGTGATACCTATAAAGTGGGTGAAAGAATATTTCTTAAGGATTGGGATGTTAGAATCTTGAAGGAAGCGGATTAAAAGGTATAAAAGTTTGAATTAGGTTAAATTAGATAACCTAAATATCTTAATTAATAAAGTATTCTATTAGCTTATTAACTACCAAGTATGAGAAAATTACTTTGTTGAATGCAAAGGAGTGAGAATATATGGAGCATATTAAAAACCCGATTTTACCAGGATTTCATCCAGATCCTTGTATCTGTAGACAGAATGATAACTATTATATGGCAGTATCATCATTTGAATGGTTTCCAGGAGTGCCTATTTATCATTCAAAAGATATGAAGAATTGGAAACTGATTACTCATTGTCTAGAGAATAATGCTCTTGCTGATTTAAGAAGACTTCCATCAGCAAAAGGAGTTTGGGCACCTTGCCTTACATGGTGTAAAGAAGATGGATTGTTTTATCTGATGTACAGTATCATGAATAGCATGAATGCAAGGTTTTTTGATGTAGATAATTATTTAATTACTGCGCCAAGTATCTATGGACCTTGGAGTGAGCCTATATACATTCATTCAGCTGGATTTGATCCTTCTATGCTTCATGATGAGGATGGAAGAAAGTGGATCACATCCCTAGAGTGGGAGACTAGAGATGGTTATCATAAACCAGGTGAAATCTGCATTGTTGAATACGATAAAGAGAAAAAACATATCATGGGGAATCCAAAACGAATCTGGAGAGGTGGAACAAAAAGAGGTTGTATTGAAGGTCCTCATATGTATAAACGAAATGGTTACTATTACCTAATGTGTGCAGAGGGTGGAACTGGATATGGACATAGTGTTACGGTAGGGCGTTCCATGAATATCCTTGGACCGTATGAATCAGATCCATGTAATCCGATTTTAACTTCAACACCAGACTTTAATGAGATGGATAATGATGATGCTGTAAAACTGAATCGATATAATCCAGAGAGCTATCTTCAAAAATCAGGACATGGAAGCATTGTTATGACAAGTCTTGATGAAGTATATATGGTACATCACTGCGGAAGACCATTACTTCCAGATCTACGATGTACGCTTGGTAGAGAGACTTGTATTCAAAAGATGTATTGGACAGAGGACGGATGGTTACGCCTTTTTGATGGAGGAAATATAGCTAGAACAGAAGTAGTTCCAAGTGAATTGTCTGAGCATATATGGGAAAATGAGTCTGAAAGAGAAGAGTTTGATTCAGTTGATATGCCGATTCATTTCTATTCCCCTAGAATTGATTATCGAGAATTCACCTCTTTGACTGATAGAAAAGGATACCTTCGCATTCGTGGACAAGAATCTATGTCTTCTTTAAACCGTGTCAGTCTTGTTGCTCATAAGTTAACAACACTTCATGCTATAGTTACAACTAAAATGGATTTTAAACCGGAAGTATATCAACAATATGCAGGAATCTTAATCTATTATGATAATATGGATTACATCATGCTACGAAAGACTTATAGTGAAAAAGACGATGGCTCCGTAATAGACTTGCTTCGTGTTAAAAATGGAGAACGTATTGAACTATTAGAAGAAGCAGTTTCTGTATCGGATGAAAGTATATATTTTCAGATAAGAATTGAAGATAGAGAGACAGAATTCTTCTGGTCTATGGACGGGGAAGAGTTCCATCACATTGGAGGTACATATGACACTTCCGAATTCTCTGATGAGTTCTGTAAAAATGGTGAGTTTACAGGGACATTTGTAGGAATAGGCTGTGTTGATGCACTACTACATGAAAAATATGCTGATTTTGATTATTTTGAATATCAATGTAAGGAATAAAATGATATATTCAATTTGGGTTAGGATGCCAAATTCACATGCCAAGTTTCTTAGCGCTATTATGTATATAAATGGAACATGGAAGTTGGACATTCTAACCTTTTTTTAAGAGGCTATGTTACAACAAATAGTTTATAAATGGGATTTTTTTGTAGGAGAGCCTTAAAACTCTCCTACAAACTGGAAGTTGTTATTCTACTTGTTATGGCCAATTATTTTCTTAGCTTAGGTGCAATGAGATATAGAAGACTCATAATTACAAAATATGCGACAATAGATACAACGATTTCAGCAACATCGACAGTTTTATCAAATAGATATGAAATCAAAGCATAACAAGCTCCAAAAGTAACTGCTGAAACACCATTTCTAATTAAATTTTTTTTATTCATTTCTCCTCCATTAATTACATACATATCGCTGTGTGCCGTCCTTACGGTGTCCATTACGGACTACATGAATACATCCAATCAACTCCTTTTTGATGTACTATTTCCTAATATTATTATGCACTATTTATTGTAAAAATCAACCATATGTTGTAACATAGCCTTTTTAGAAAAAAGAAAAGTAAGTATAAAAGAAAAAAGTAAAAATGACTGTAAATAGGTATTGACAGAATCATATAGTTGCTATAGAATACCAATAAATTAAAACAAATTATAAATATAAAAAGAAGGTAGATAATATGCGTACAATTCAACATAACATTCTAAATAGGGACGACGATATTTAGCGTTTACAACTATGGTTACATAGGTGTAAGCGCTAATTGTGTTGTACCTATGTGGCAATGTTATGTATGAATTTTATTAGTGTAGATCTACATAATAATAGAATCATTTCTAGGAAAAGTGAAAGAATGATAGATTACATTTTTTTGTTATATCTTATTATACTTAAACTAATTTCTTAAGATGATGAAAGATAACCACATTGGTAGTATCAAGTACTTAACGTATTTGATGCAACAACCATTGTGGTTTTTTTGTTTTTCAGAAAGTCATTAAATAGAGTAATCCTAAAAGTTTTGTTGATATGAAAGGTTGTGATACGATGGGACATACAGATTATGCCCGAATGGATTCTCGAAATAACTAATAGAATAGATTAAATATTAGGAGGGTCAATTATGGAATATATAAATGGAATAGAACATGAAGAAATATTGAAAATAGAAGAGCTTAGAAAACACATTGGAGAAACAGTAAAGATTCATGGTTTTGTATACAAGATTAGAAAAATGAAGGGATTTGCTTTTATCATATTACGCACAAGTCGTAGGTTAGTACAATGCATTTACAGTGAAGAATTCTCAGAATTCACATTATCAGAATTAATGGAGGAATCTTGTATTAATGTTATTGGAACTATCGTGTCTGATACACGTTCAAAAGTTGGATATGAGATACAGATGAAACAAATTGAAATATTGTCAACTCCTAATGAAGAGTCACCAGTTGTGATTAATAATAAATCAATGGAGATGTCTTTAGATACACTTCTTAACTCTCGTCCTATCACATTGAGAAATGAAAAGGAGCGAGCAATATTTAAGATTCAAGCTGGAATATGCAAAGGTTTTCGTAGTTTTCTAGAGGAAAACCAATTTACGGAGATTCATACACCAAAAATCGTAGCAACGGGAGCAGAAGGTGGAGCGAATATTTTCCCTATTGAGTACTTTAAGAAGGAAGCTTATTTAGCGCAGAGTCCACAGTTTTATAAGCAAATGATGGTTGGAGTTTTTGAAAGAGTATATGAGATTGCTCCAGTATTTCGTGCGGAAAAACATGATACGAGTAGACATCTAAATGAATATACCAGCGTTGACTTTGAAATGGGCTTTATAGAAAGTTATGTTGACATAATGAAGATGGAGACAAGAATGATTTATTCGACGCTAGAGCTCTTAAAAGAAGAGTATCGTTACGAACTTGAATTATTGAAAGTGAATATACCTTCCATTACCGAGATACCTACAATCAAATTTATGGAGGCAAAACAGTTAATAGCTAAGGAATATCGTAGAGATATTCAAGATTACTATGACTTCGAACCAGAAGAAGAAAAATTACTGTCAGAATGTATCAAGAAGATAACAGGAAGTGATTTCGTATTTGTTACTCATTATCCAAGCGAAAAGAGACCATTTTATGCAATGGATGATAAGAATAATAAGAATACCACATTAAGTTTTGACTTGCTATTTCGAGGTCTTGAGATTACAACAGGAGGGCAGCGAATTCATAATTATAAAGAACAGATGATGAAGCTAAAATCACGATCAATGAATGCTGAATTATTTGAAAGCTACTTGATGATGCATAAGCATGGTATGCCACCTCATGGCGGATTGGGGCTAGGGCTTGAAAGGTTTACAGCAAGACTTCTTGAACTTGAGAATGTAAGGTATGCCACATTATTTCCAAGAGATATTAACCGAGTTACGCCATAATGAGGGATACTTTTGTGTAGATGTGATTTACTTTTTAAAGAAAGCATGAGCTAGATATTGATAATTTGGATAATCTAAGTCTGAATTTATAAGTATTCAATTAATTTAGTTATTATTATTATAAAGTAATTTAAGTAATTAATGTTAAGTAATAATTTAATAATTAATTTACAATATTAGGTTGACTAATATTTACAAAGGTGTTAAACTATGTTAGTCGCTGTTGTAAATATTAGTTAAAGAAGGAGGTGGATAACATGAGAAATCTATACAATATATCAAAAATCAGTAGTTATTTTGTCCACCTTTATTATATAAAGTAGTCGTATTTATTTTATCCTACTTACGTGTTCAAAAAGCCTCTGATTTTGGTCAGAGGCTTTTTCTTTTTCTAAAGAAATGTAAGATAATAAATAAAAATGAAGAAACTAATACACAATTATATAAGCTTTGAATTATAGAATTGGTATTGCAATGATATAGCAATAAAAGAGCTAGAAAGAGAGGGAAGAGAATGAAATATTTTGATAAGATACCTAGTTCAGTTGAAAATGAACTGGTGAAGCGCGGTATAATAATTGAAGATTTATTATATTGCGTAAAAGCGGATATGAATGGTGAAGGTTGTTATTATGATTGTTATATAACGTTCACAAAAGAAACCCTACATATCATAAGTGGTTATGAGACTTATGGGAGAATGATGAATAGAAATAGTAAGCTTCATTTATTGGGAGCTCGTAAATCTTATAAACCGATGGATTCCATGACGTATGAGGTTAAGGATTATGCTGAAATTCCAATGAGTAAAATTGAGAATATCTATCTGGATCGACACCAAAATACAGCAAGGTTGATGGTAGCGGAAGGTGATAAAGAATATGCAATTGCTAGGTTATCTATTGGCTATTCTGATAAATTCGAGAAATTTGCCGAGAGAGTCAACCTAACTCATAAAGACGAAGAAATTAATGATACCTTATTAGATGAGGTAAAGACGCATTGCCCAACCTGTGGTGAGCCTTTTCCAGATCCAAACCGTCCAATTTGCCCATATTGTATGGATCGTCATTCGGTCTTTCGCCGTCTTATGGGGATGTTTGGGGAATTCCGTCTTGCAATGTTTGGAATTCTTTTCTGCATTGCCCTAAGTGGTGTATTTACTGTCATGTCACCATATTTCGGAACAAAGTTATTATATGATGATGTTTTAGCCAAGAATGGTAAATATTTTGGTCAGATTTTATTTGTAGTGCTTTTAATGGCGGGTGTTAGCTTAATAGGTAGGGTGTTAAACATTTGTTCTAGTTTAATCCTAGCTTATGTCATCCCTACCGTAACACATAAACTAAGATGTAAGATATTTTCTGCAATGCAGACCTTATCGCTGCCATTCTTTACGAGCAAACAAACGGGATCTCTTATGACTCGTGTTGATAACGACTCAGAAAATATTTATTGGTTCTTCGTGGATATCGTGCCTTATGGACTCATGAATTTCGCTAAGATTGTTGGTATTGCTGTTGTTATGTTTATGCTAAGCCCAGTACTATCATCTGGTATATTGCTCATCATTGTAGTGATACAAGTGGTTCAAAGTAAGTTCTACGGGAATCAGAGAAAGCTCTATCGAAAGTTAAATGTCGCAACACGTGCAAGTACAGCTGTTCTATCCGACGCGATGAATGGACAAAGAGTCGTAAAGGCATTTGCGAAAGAAGATCAAGAGATCAAACGTTATGGTGCAAAAAACAATGAGATGTTTACAATAGATACGATGATAAATCAAAGAATTGCGAACTCAGTACCTGCAATCTGGATGTTTTGTCGTCTAATCAGTAATGTACTTGGTATTCTTGGAGCAATCTTAATATTAAAGGGTCAGTTAGCTCTAGGTGCTTTAACTGCCTTGCTTTCTTATACTGATATGACATATGAACCAATTAGTTTCTTTACTTGGATTGGTGATCGATGGGCTAAATGTATGGACGCTGCTTCTAGAATGTTCGAGATTCTTGACTCAACCCCTTCCATCAAAGAAAAAGAGAACCCTGTACATATTGAGAAAATGAAAGGCGATATCGAGTTAAAAAATGTTTCTTTTGAATACGAAGCAGGAAGGCCTATTCTTAAAGATGTATCCTTTCAAATAAAAGCGGGGCATATGTTTGGAATTGTTGGTAAGACTGGTGCAGGAAAATCTACCATCATCAACCTAATGGCAAGACTTTATGATGTAACTGGTGGAGAGATCCTAATCGATGGCGTTAAGTTAAAAGATATTGCAATCAAAGATCTTAGAAAAAATATAGGTATCGTGTCACAAGAAACATATTTATTTATGGGAACGATCGAAGAGAATATTAAGTATGCAAGAGAAGATGCTACGATGGAAGAAGTAATCGAAGCAGCAAAAGCAGCACATGCGCATGAATTTATTGTAAAGTTACCAGAAGGATACAATACGAAAATCGGTTCTGGTGGAGTAACTTTATCTGGTGGAGAAAGGCAAAGATTATCAATAGCGAGAGCAATTATTCAGAAACCAAATATCCTAATCTTAGATGAAGCAACCGCTTCCATGGATACTAGAACTGAGAGAAAGATACAAACCGCCATTGATGAGTTAAAGAAGGGAAGAACCATAATATCCATTGCTCATCGTCTATCCACTCTTCGTGACGCTGATATGCTCTGTGTGATAGAAAATGGTGAACTGAAAGAAATGGGAACTCATGATGAATTGATTCATAAGAAAGGTAAGTATTATGAATTGTATCAATTGCAAGCAGATGCATTAAAGTTTATAGGATTTGATGAAGCATCCTAAGATAATGATGCAGACATCCTTAGTTTGAGATGTTTAGCAGAAGGAGATTAAGAGTGAAAGAAATTAAATTAAGAAAGGATGCCACATATGGATACTTTCACTCTTTTTTATTTGTGGCAGTATTGTAGGCCAGCCTGCAATATGCAATGGGTATAAAAAATGGAAGAAACATATGAAGTTGAGAGATTAAATATGCTACATGGTAGTAGCTTGAATTTTATTAAGAATGATAGTGGCTTTCTATCCTTAGAATTTGAAAAGAAGAAATATGAGAAAGTAATCCTAACAAGGCTGATTCCCTTCTATTCAAAAAATACATATATCAGTGTATCCTATGAAGATGAAGAAAAGAATTTTCATGAAATTGGCGTTATAAAAGATACAAAAGATCTTATAAAAGAGCAAAGAAAAATGATAGAAGACTATTTAGAATTCAAATATTATATGCCAAAGATTACTAAGGTACATTCGATTAAAGACAATAACCGAGGCTATATTTTTGTTACAGTAAATACAACATCAGGAGAAAAGACTTTAGCAATTAGGGATTGGTATTCTAATTTTAAAATGCTAAATGATAAAATGCTCTATGTGGTAGATGCGGATGGTAATAAATATTATGCTCCTGATATCTATGAACTTGATAGAAAGAGCCTACAGTGTATTGAAATGTTTGTATAAGGAAAATAGATAAGATTATGATGCATAAGTCTTTTTAAAGCACTTGTATTATCAGAAATAAAGGGGGGATTACAATGAATCTATTATTGGCATATCCAGATGGAAGGGAAAAAGATGATGTTATCTATTCATTGCCATATGATATTGATCAAAAATGTAGAAAAGTAAATGGACATTGTGTATTTACTTCGACACAGATTGAAATATACCGTAACAACGAGAAGATTCACACTTATCACATTGATGATTTTGATGAAATAATTTGTGAACAACTCATTGGTTCGAGTATGTTACTTGGAAAGAAAGGGGAACAGACAAAGTTTTTATGTGCCTTTTCTCAAAAGTTCTTTTTACGCTATGCGGAGATTAGTAAGCTTCTTGATTACTATAAAAGAACAGGAGAGTTGTTACAAGAGAATGACGAAGATGAGCCTACTTGCCCAAAATGCGGTCTACCACTCGATGGTGCACCTTCGTGCCCATTCTGTGGTAAAAAATCAGATTATCTCATTCGATTGATAAAGCGTACTGGTCCATATAAATGGTATTTCATTGCGGCAGTGATATGTACTATTGTTACAGAAGCGGTATGGGTATTTCTACCTTACCTACAGCGTATTCTAATTGACGAGTATATTACTCCAATGAAAAACGTGGACTCAGGATTTATTATGATAGCTGCAACAATGATTTTGTCTGTATTTTTCGTATGGGGTCTCGAATACATTAATATGAAATCAAGCTTTAAGGTTGCATTATCTGTGGGAAGAGATCTAAGACAGGATGTGTTTAGCAAAGCACAACAGTTGTCCATGACTTCGATATCGAAAAGGACTGCAGGAGAATTGATTAATCGTGTGAATCATGATGCAATGAAACTTCAAGATTTCATAACTGCAAATGGAAAAGATGCAATTGTAAAATTGATATCAGTTGTTATACTAGGAATTATATTAATTTCTATGAATTTTAAATTGGCATTATTAGTAATACTTCCTATTCCATTTGTTGCTTTATTCGTTAGTAAACTATTTAATACGTTACATATTAGGTACGGGAGAGTGTGGAGATATCGAACTCGATATAGTTCTGTCCTCCATGATATTCTAAACGGAATTCGAGTGGTAAAATCATATGGTACGGAAGAAATGGAAATTAGAAAATATCAAGATGCCTCAGAAAAATGGATGAAAAGTGCAATATCTGCAGAAGTAATATGGAGTGTCTTTATGCCAATTGCACAGTTTTTATTAACCATTGGTAACTTCCTAATGTTATATGCTGGTGGTAAAATGGTTCTGAATGAACAATTATCATTAGGAGAATTAGTTCAATATACGACATATGTGGCAATGATCTATGGGCCACTAACATGGATGTTACAGATTCCAAGATTACTAGCAGATACTGCAGTAAGCTCGGCCAGAGTGTTTGAGATTCTAGACGAAGAATCCGACGTGAAGGATAAATCAGATGCTATTTCAATGGATATACATGGAGATATTACGTTTGATGATGTGTATTTTGGATATAAAGCATATAAACCGGTTCTAAAAGGAATAAATTGCAACATAAAGGAAGGCGAAATGATTGGAATTGTTGGTCACTCAGGTGTTGGTAAGAGTACAATGATTAACCTAATCCTACGCTTGTATGACTGCACTGGTGGAAGAATCCTAATTGATGGAGTTGATATAAAAGATATTGCTGGAGAAAGTCTTCGCTCAAAAGTTGGAGTTGTATTACAAGAAACTTTCCTTTTTGATGGAAGTGTCTATGATAATATAAGTTATGCGAAGCCAGATGCGACATTTGAAGAAATCATAAAAGCCGCAAAGGTTGCAAATGCACATGATTTCATTGTGAAGCTTCCAGATGGATATAATACAAGAGTAGGTGACAAGGGGTATTCACTATCAGGTGGTGAAAGACAAAGAATTGCTATTGCAAGAGCCATTCTTCATAATCCTAGGATTCTTATTCTTGACGAAGCTACAGCTTCTTTGGATACTCAAACGGAGAAACAGATTCAAGAAGCACTAAACCGTTTGATAAAAGGTAGAACTACAATTGCAATTGCCCATCGACTTTCTACGTTAAGTAATGCAGATCGGTTAATTGTATTAGATCAAGGAAAACTTGCAGAATTCGGAACACATAATGAGTTAATGCAGAAAAAAGGAGTATATTATAAATTAGTTATGGCACAAAGACAAACGACAAAGATGAAAAAGGTTGTCGAGGCAGTATCTTAAGAAAAAGTACTGTTAGAAGTAGTGTAAAAGAAAAAAGATAAGTGATAGAGAATCTTTCCATCACTTATCTTTTTTCTTTTAATTTATGTATTTATATTACCACAAAATCAGTTATTTTTCAAGACTTGTAAATGAATGGAATTCGCTGTATATAGTATATATCAAGCTTATCGTAAGAAAGAGAAAGAAGGAATGATTATGGATGATAATAAAATATGGTCACTGATTCAGATACAGCAGAAGAATGAAATACAAAAAGTGATTGAATGTAATGAGTATACGAAAAAGTATGGGGTCATACTGAGTGAAAAAGATGTGATAGAATTATATCATTCAAGAAAGGATGCTTTAATAGAACAAGAAAGAATTGAATTAGGAGGAAGTATCTTACCCAAACTAATCTTTCAATTTTGCGATTCTGCCTATATCTATCAAGATAACTATCTTGAGATGTTAGAGGGCCTTCAAGATATCTTTTATCTATATAAAAATGAATCTTTGGATGAACTAACAGATGATGAATTGCTAGAATATATGAAAGAACATTTTGAGGAAGAATGCCAAGGATCCTTAGACTATCTTGCAGATACTTGCCTTGAAGATTACTGTAGAAACTTAAGAGAAGGTAACCTTAGAATTCATATAAATAGGGGAGAGTACGAAGATGACTAATTACGCACTAGAAGAAATCCTTCCATTATTAGAAGAGAATATCAGAAAATATACAAGTAACGAAAGTACTTCTGTACGTAACGATACGGCAAAAAGATTACTCAGATCGATTCTCTATTGTCTAGATGATAAAGCATTCAATCATACTGATGAAACTTTGAATGAGTTGGTAACAAATGATTTGAATATTAACGAAGTCTATCATAATGCTTTGAAGACTAAAAAAGAAAAAATTATTTATACAAAAAGGTTATATGACCATATCATGGACAATTTCTATTATGTGAATAATCGATGCTATCTTGAAACAATAAGAAAAGGGTTTCCATGTTTCTTTGAGAGATATGACATACAATATGATGCTGAGAATCACATATTGACATTGGATTATCCTTTGTATCAAGAAGTTACCGGACTATGTGGCATTGATCTAATCTATGAATATTTAAGTCGCATTCAAATAGAACAAGAATTAATGAGTCATTTTGAGCAAAGTAAAGTAAAAGATATGTTATATAGCTTTGATGAAGATTATCAAGAATTAATCTATAATTTGTGTAAGGTTGTTCTTAGGTGTGCTTTGGGGTTGTCAATGATTAATAAAGATATTTATAAGTTAGTTTTTTCGGAAGATGACCTAAAATATTTGACTAGTATATTGTCAGATAAAAGTCAAGTAGAGCTAGAATCATTATTAAATAATGAGTTGGAAAGAGTCCTAAAAACACTTGAGATAGATTCGGATATATATTATCAATACTTTAGATCAGATCTTCATGATTTTTCGGTTGAGATATTAAATGCTTTAAAATATAAACATCTAGAGCAAGTCTTTCCATCAAGAATAAAACAGTATGAAAAGAATATCTCTACGTATCAAGATGGTATACAAATGAATGATGAAGAATTACGAAAACTTATTGATGAAGTTAGAGAATGCCGTTATATATCTGATAAATTATCTCTAGTTAATGAGCATATCCATAGCTTAAGCGATTTAAAGGAATTACTTTCAGAAGCTTTTTTTACTGGAGAATATCTTGAAGTATTCTGGCTTTTACAGGAAGCAGAACTTAAGTTTCTATACGATGAAATCTCAGAGAGATTACAGTTTAGTAAAGAGTTAGAGGAATGGGAGAATGAATTTATTTTATTTTATCAATCAAAATTCAATGTAATAAGATAGACTTGATCATGTAACCTAACTATTATATACCGCATATTATAGTAACAAGTAAAAATTGAAGGGATCATTATGAATTTTCAAGATAGTGAAACTTATAAAAATTTATTAAAAGCACTAGAAGGTGAAATGAAAGCTAGTACAAAATATCGAATCTATGGGAATAAAGCAAGGGAAGATGGATATGAACAAATAGCTGATATTTTTAATGAAACCTCTGGGAATGAACAAGAACATGCAGAGATCTGGATGAAAGTATTAGATGGTGGAGAGCTACAGGATACTTACGAGAACTTAAAGGATGCAATGGCTGGAGAACATTATGAATGGACTCAGATGTATAAGAAATTTGCTGAAATAGCAATGCGAGAAGGATATACAGAAATCAGTAAGCTATTTGCTTCAGTTGGAAATATTGAAAAGCATCATGACTATCGATATGAAAGATTAGCCAATAATATTAAGACGGATACGGTATTCTGTAAACCACAAAAAACAATATGGATCTGTATGAAATGCGGAAATCTTATATATGATGAGTGCGCTCCAGAGGAGTGCCCAGTATGTGGTCATTTACAAGGTTATTATAAAATGAATTGCGAAAATTATTAACAGAAATTAAAATATTATAAAAAATGGTGAAGACGATCTTCACTATTTTTTATTTTAGAAATAGGATTCCTATATTTTTCAATATAAATGTAATAAGTAGACTTATGTTTCATATTATAGATATAACAGTACTCTGCATGAATGTGATCATATGAGCAATGGAAATAATAGTTCGAATGAAAATCAATCTTCAGTAAACAAGCTTTTAAGCAATGATTATATAGATATTATTGTAGAATACTCCGGTAATTTAAATTATCTTAAAAAATTTGGTGAAGGTAATTATACAATTATAGATGAAACATTTGCTATGGTTCATCTTCCAGGTAATGAAATAACTCAAGAATTTATAAGACAATACGGATGGACGTCATTGCCATATCTAGGTGGAATTCAAGATACCACTGCATTAGAGGCATCTGGAATTACAAAACTACAAAATATACCGAAATTATCACTACGCGGTCAAGGAACATTAATTGGTATCCTAGATACTGGTATCGATTATACAAATGAAGTCTTTAAAAATGCAGACAATACAACCAAAATTGTATCAATATGGGATCAAACAATTCAAACTCCTGGAAAAGAACCAGAAGGTTTCTATTATGGGACGGAATATACAAGAGAACAAATTAATGATGCATTAAAGAATCCAAATCCTTACGATATCGTACCAAGTAGAGATGATAATGGACATGGGACCCAAGTAGCAGGAATTGCAGCGGGTTCACCTGTTGCCAAGGCTGATTTTGTAGGGGTGGCACCGGATTCAGAACTTATTATAGTGAAGCTAAGATATGCAAAAAAAGTTTATCGTGATTATTTTTTTATTCCAGAGAATGCCCTATGCTACCAGACAACAGATCCTATGTTTGCAGTGCAATATATAGCGAAGGTTGCTGAAAAATTAGCACGACCTTATGCAATTCTTTTTGCACTTGGAACATCACAAGGAGCGCATGATGGTAGAGGTGCATTTGCTAGAACGTTAGGTTATTTATCTAGGAAAGTTGGAACAGGTGTAATAATAGCTGCTGGCAATGAAGGTAATAGAGGCTCTCATTACTATGGGGTGATTGATAAGAATGTTGGATATGACGTTGTGGAATTAAATGTAGGTGAGAATTCAAAAGGTTTTACTATGGAATTATGGGGGACACCTCCTAATTTATATTCGGTTGATATTCTATCACCATCTGGTGAATATATTCCTAGAATCTCAGCGAAGATAAGAGAAAGTAGAGAAATAAAATTTTTATTTGAAAGTACAGTTCTTTATCTTGAATTTCAGATATTAGATGAACAGACTGGAAATGAAAGAATCTTATTTCGATTTAAAAATCCAACAAAGGGAATCTGGAGGATAAGAATCTATGGAACAGGCAATCTATCAATGAGTTATCATATTTGGTTACCGATTAAAGAATTTCTAGATAGTGATACTTTTTTTGTAAAACCAGATCAATATACTACCATTACATCTCCTGGCAATACATCATATCCAATTACTGTTACAGCTTATAGTCATACAAATAATAGTTTATATACAAATGCAAGCAGAGGATTTACAGCATTAAATCAAGTAAAACCTGAAATTGCAGCTCCTGGTGTTAATATATATTGTCCAACTTTAAATAATCAATATACAAGAAGTACTGGTTCTAGTATAGCAGCAGCTCAAGTAGCAGGTGTGTCAGCATTATTATTAGAATGGGGAATTATAAAGAAAAATTATGAACGAATGGATACCTTAATTATAAAAAGAATGTTGATAGGAGGAGCTAAAAGAGATCCTAATTCTTCTTATCCTAATAGAGATTGGGGATATGGTATATTAGATTTATATAATACTTTTCTAACTTTAAGAGGTGAATGATAGCCAATGAGTGATGGGCAACAAAATAGGCTTACAAGTAATGATTATGCCGATCTAATAGTTCGATATAATAATGATCTAAATCTATTAACTGGATATGATCCAAATGAAAGTTATACCATTATTAATTCTACTTATGCACTTGTTCATGTTCCTGTTAATGTATTTAAAAATGAAATTTTCAATCGATTTACTTGGTTTAGCACTCAAAAATGCTATGGCTTACTCGATTCATCAAGTCTTGAAGCTTCTGGTATATTGAAGATACAAAATGTTCCTAGTTTAGCACTTCGCGGATCAGGCACCTTAGTAGGATTTATTGATACTGGAATTGAATATACCAATCAAGTGTTTCTTAATGCGGATAATACGACGCGAATCGTTTCGATTTGGGATCAGAATATCGAGAGTAATTCCACTTCAGAAGATGTTCCATTTGGAACGGTATACACAAGAGAACAGATTAATAAAGCTCTTGCAAGTGACAAACCACTAGAGATTGTTCCTAGTACAGATGAAAATGGTCACGGAACAATGCTTGCTGGAATTACTGCAGGAAACAGAATTGAAAAAGATGATTTTTATGGAATTGTACCTGAGGCTGAGATCGCAGTTGTGAAATTAAAACCTGCAAAAGACTATCTTAAGGAATTCTACTTAATTCCTAAAGATGCAGTCTGTTACCAAGCATCGGATATTATGTTCGCGGTGAAATACTTAACGAAACTAGCTCAGATTCAAAATAAACCAATTGCGATCTGCATTGCAATTGGTACTTCATCTGGATTACATGATGGAGAGGGTGCTTTAAGTGATGTCTTATCCTATTATGGTGATTCTCCAGGTACTGTTGTAGTAACCGCTGCTGGAAATGAAGGTAACGCAGGAAGTCATTATTATGGTACGATTGATAGAAATGTTGGATCTGAAAATGTGGAACTGAAAGTAGGAAAAAATGTTAGCGGTTTTTCGATGGAATTATGGGGCTATATTCCTAATTTATATTCGGTAGAGATAACATCGCCTTCTGGTGAAACGATTTCAAGAATACCAGCAAGGATTAATGAAAAAAGGGAAATTAACTTTTTATTTGAGAATACCACACTTCTAATTAACTATGTCCTTTTTGAAGTAAGTACTGGTAAGCAACTTATCTTCTTTCGTTTTGTGAATCCAGTAGAAGGCATTTGGAAAATTCGTGTATACGGATCAGGTAATAAAATAATGTATTATAATATTTGGTTACCAATTCGTACTTTTATATCAAGTGATACACAATTTCTAAATTCAAATCCTGATACAACAATTACATCACCTGGTAATGCATTGATTCCTATTACGGTAACTGCTTATAATCATCAGACAGGTTCCATATATATTGATGCAAGTAGAGGATTTACTGAACTCAATCTTGTGAAACCAGATTTTGCAGCACCAGGTGTTAACATATATAGTCCTGGACTTAAGAATACTTATCAATATAGTACTGGAACCTCGGTTGCAGCAGCTCACACAACAGGTGTAGCAGCCATGTTGCTAGAATGGGGCATTGTGAAGAATAACTTACCTACTATGAGTTCACCCGAAGCAAAAAATTTATTAATTAGAGGAGCTAAGAGAGACCCGACGATATCGTATCCGAATAAGCAATGGGGATATGGTATTTTAGATTTATTTAGTACTTATTTATCTTTTCGTGTGGAATGAGATTATTAATATAGAAGTAAGAAGGGTGAAGTAGCTAGTGGAATAACTAGTTCACCCTTTTTTCTATTATAAAAAGAATGAGAAAGACTTTTGAACCTCCAATTAAAAAAATAATATTATATAATACATAATAATTGAAATAAGTGAAATATATGGTAAAATGTATTATAATTTGTGAACTAATCAACATACTTAAAGGAGGAACTAAATTTGTCAATCGTTAATGAAACTATAGTATTAGATTTTTATTTAAAAGAAATTGATGAGGATAATATATCTTTTTTAAAGGGTAAAGATTATTTTAAATCAAATGTCAAAGAGAGTATTATCAATTTAAGAAGTGCCCAAAACTTAAGTGAAAAAATAGAAATATCAAAAGCTTTATGGAAATTGTTATTTGAGTCAGCTATGAGTTACATTGATCCAGATAAAAGGGGGTATGATGAATTATTTCATTATTTTGATGAATATGTGGAATTCGAGGAATTAATATTTGCTTCTGATTCTTTTTACCGAGATCATACTTTTCATTGCCTATGGGTCTATTTTCTTGGTGAATATGTAATGAAATCAAAGGAATACGGTTTCTTATTTAAAAATGTTTATAAAAATGAAAATATGTTCAAATCAATTCTTGAAGTATTTAAAAAGACTGGAATTAATGAAAAAGTTGAAAAACTTGACTATGCCCTTCGAGAGATTCTAAAAACTGAATTATATCAAGACTCTATTTACTGTATATCAGCATTAACACATGATTTAGGCTATCCTTTAAAGAAGATCAATAAAATTAATAAGTCCATACGTACAATACTACCATATTTTTCTATTAATAATTTTAATGAATTTAATTTTCAGTATGATAATATACAAAAAAGTAATATCGATAGCTTTATTGAGATATTAACGGATGATATAACTGTAAATGCTCGTAGTAAAGATAATTCAAATGATTTTGGTGAAATTATGTCCAAAGTATTAAAGCTGGAGAATGATAATCTTATTGGAATCAATGAAGAAGGAATCAAAAATCTTAATAAAGATGAAATAAGTAAATTAGAGAATAGTTCAGAGGTTATTGTAAAGCTTAAGAAATCTCGTAGTAAATACATTTCTTATTGTAATGACTTTGAAGAATATCAGCACGGAATTATGAGTGCATTTCTTTTAACTAGAGTGCTAAAAGCATTTACCAATTCTAGATTTACATATGGAAATAAATCTGATATTGATATCTATGATATAGATTTCGCTGATGCTAGCGCTAAGATGAAGATTCTAACTTCTATTACAAGTCATACAAATAGCAACTATCGAATCGATGATTTAGCAAACAATGAGGCTATTCTTACCTTTATTGATGAACTTGAGGAGTTTTCAAGAATATCAAGAGCAAATCAAAATAGGCAATATGTTGCAGAATTCTGCAGAACGGATCTGTCTGAGGAAGATGGAGTATTTAATATTGACTTTATATTTGATAATGAAGAATTAGATAATCTAGATCCTGAAAGAGCCTTCAAAGGAAGATGCAAGAGATTTCTTACTTTATTCCATATAACAGAATTATCTGAGAATCTTAAGCTTAGACTTCGTTGCATTGGTAAATTATCGTATGATTCGAATGTATACACATTAGAAATAGCCAGAAAATTCGCTAAAATAACAATAAACGGTGAAGAGAAGAACATTCCACAATACCTAAAAGGTAGACAATTCTATTCGAGAGATGAATATGCTAACCTATAGACAATTACATTAGGCGGCAACATTCTAATTGATAGATGAATAGAGATAGAAAATGACAATCCCAAGTATGATTTTTATTTTTGTATAACAAAATATCATACTTGGGATTTTAGGTCCAAATGTTAAAAAACCATGTTTTGAATTCTACAAATAATTATTGTTTATGAATTAATACAAAAAATTACTTTCTTTTTCCAAATATATGGATTATAATGATTCCTGCACAATTAAATATTAAACCTTCGGTTTTCTTTGGCAAAATCCAAAGAAGGCGGACCGACTTGGAAAGATATTCTAAAAATATTACTACCAGGAGGAAGCAAACATGATAAAAGTAGAACATGTAAGCAAGACTTATAAGGTCTTTAAACGAGATGCAGGCTTTCAGTCCGCATTCAAAGCTCTATTCCATAAGGAGTACGAGCTAGTGTCAGCTCTAAATGACGTATCTTTTACCATTGAAGATGGTGAGATGGTTGGCTATATCGGCCCCAATGGCGCTGGTAAGAGTTCCACCATTAAAATCTTAAGTGGTATCTTAACTCCAGAAGAAGGAATCGTAAAGATTAATGGACAGATTCCTTGGAAGAATCGAATTGCACATGTTAAGGAAATTGGTGTTGTATTTGGACAACGTTCTCAGTTATGGTGGGATGTTCCTGTCCTTGATTCTTTCCAACTCTTAAAAGACATCTATAGTATTAGCGAGAAAACATACAAAGATAATCTAGAAGAATTAACTTCCCTATTGAATTTATCAGACCTCTTACAGACCCCAACTAGGCAGTTATCACTTGGCCAGAGAATGCGTTGTGAGATTGCTGCATCACTGCTTCATAGCCCAAAGATTTTATTTCTCGATGAGCCAACAATTGGTCTAGATGCTGTATCTAAATTAGCAGTTAGAGAATTTATTAAATCTTTGAATCAAAAACATAAAACTACTGTTATTCTAACAACTCATGATATGCAGGACATTGAAGCGTTAACAAATCGAATTATCTTAATTGGTAAGGGACGTGTATTAATGGACGGTACAATTGATGATATTAAAATTCATGGCGATAATATGGATGAAGCAGTTGCTAACCTTTATCATGAATATCAGATATAGGAGGTAAGCATATGAGAAAATACTTATCTTTCTTTCGTCTTCGATTTTCTATGGGATTACAATATCGCTCTGCAGCACTCGCAGGTATATTTACTCAATTTATATGGGGGATTATGGAGATACTCGTTTTTCGAGCATTTTATCAATCTGATTCGAATGCATTTCCGATGACAATGCAAGCAACATCCTCCTATATTTGGTTACAAGAAGCATTTTTAGCTTTATTTATGGTAACGTTTATGGAGAATGAGATTTTTCTATCGGTTAATAATGGAGATATTGCTTATGAATTATGTCGTCCGATTGATATATACAACATGTGGTTTAGCAGAAGTGTGGCACACCGCTTGTCAAGGGCGGTACTGCGTTGTATGCCCATTCTTGTTATTACAATTTTTATACCTAAGCCATACGGCTTAATGATTCCAAAAACAGTGACAACCTTTTTGTTATTTTTACTAACTTTAATATTAGGACTTTCTGTAGCAGTAGCATTTTGCATGATAATATATATGTTAACTTTTTTTACTATCTCAGCTATGGGAGTTAAAATGATAGCTATGTCCCTGGTAGAATTCTTTGCGGGTGCAGTAATCCCATTACCGTTTTTCCCAAATCCTATCAGAAGATGGATGGAATTACTTCCTTTCGCCTCCATGCAAAATGTTCCTCTTCGAATATATTCAGGTGATCTGACAGGTAATGCAATACAAGACGTCTTTTTTCTTAACTTGTATTGGTCAATTTTTAGTATCGTTTAATATGTTTTTAGGTGTCTATTTTATGTTTCAAAGGTTTCATAGTGTTAACGGCTTTCGATTCCATGAGGTTTTATTATGCTTTAGCATCATGTTAATGGAATTTAGCTTAGCAGAAGCTTTAGCAAGAGGGTTTGACACATTCTCTAGTACCATTAGCAATGGTGAATTTGATCGAATTATGGTTCGACCTCGAAATGAGATCTTTCAAGTATTAGGTAGTAAAATCGAATTCACAAGAGTTGGGCATATCCTACAGGCAATTGTAATGTTTATCTATGGAATCCTTCGTAGTGATATTATATGGGATTATAAAAAGATACTTACGGTTCTCTTTATGCTTATTGGAGGAACCTTAGTATTTACAGGAATCTTTTTGATTTTTGCAGCTTTTTGTTTTTTTACTACAGAGGGGCTAGAATTTATGAATGTATTTATCTATGGAGCAAGAGAGTATGGCAAATATCCAATCAGTATCTATGGAAAAAGAATGTTGCAGATCTGTACATTTATCGTTCCATATGCATTGATTCAGTATTATCCACTTCTGTATTTACTAGGTAGAGGGAAGAATTGGTATATGTTTTTACCACTGCTTGCATCCTTATTTCTAGTTCCTTGTTATATATTTTGGAAAGTCGGAGTAAGGCATTATAAATCGACTGGTTCTTGATGCAAATTTGATTAAGGAACGAGGAGAATCTTCACATCAACTATCTGTTGAGCTTAATTCAACAAATGATTGATAGTCTATCTTCTTAAGCATGTATATAATATTTCATATAAATACATGAAAAGAGGAATTAGTTGTGGTAAATGCTCAATATAATAAAAAGATTTTTGTGGGTTATCTAATTAAGGGACAGCTAAAAAAAGCTATAAGATATTTAGGAACAATTTGAAGAAAAAAAGGATTTAGTCAGAAAGTATGATAGACTATTTCAATCACAAGGTCACAAAAGCTTGTTTTATACCAAAGATAAAGAATTAGTGAATATACTCTCCGTTTATGAACAATATTACAAGGAAGTGTTCATCGATGAAGTGAGTCCTATTATTGCAGAAAGTAATTTAATAGATACATTCAATAGATTATATTCGTTGATGATTCCTTGTAAAAAAATTGAAGAAGCCGAGAAGCATATAGAATCTATTTTCAACGATGTAGGATATTGTTTTTTAGGAGGATATACACAAGAATACCTTGGGCCATATATATGGAAGGATACAACACCTATTACATACAAAGTAATGCTACATCATAGACCGTTTGAACTTACTGTTAATATGTGTTAATATGTTAGATGGTTTTATTTCAAAGGGATGGCTTAGTTATATATCATTTGGTAAGATTTCGACTGGAGGATGGACAACAGACAATGGAACGCTATATTGTGTGAAAGAAGGATATAAGAATAAGTTTGGAAAACCTGATTTTGAGATATCTTATCTAAAACATGAAGCTCAACACGCCTATGATAATCTAATGTACAAGAAAATGCATCCTAAAGATATGGAATACCGTGCAAAACTTACAGAGTTGATAGAATATCCAAATATAAAACTATTTAAAAATTTCTTAGCACAAGCAGATTGTAATATTAATAATTCACATAGTTATGCATCCTATAAAATAGTTCAGAATTTATCGAAGATGATTTTTCATAATGAATATGAAGCAGACAGTCAAAAATGGTCAAGAAAGGGGAAAATGATTCGAACATGTTCTCAAAAATTATTTGAAGAAAATACAGCACTACTTGAATTACACAAGAGTGAAACAATTGACATTATCTAATTTAAAGGAATGCTTCGAATATTGTAATTATTATGATTAAGAATTCATTTCAATTCAATAGACGTTCAAGGTTACGAATCTATTTTGGAAAAAAGTATTATACATGTAAAAGATATTTATATTGGTTACTAGGACCTGACATATTTTCAAAAGATAAGCCATTATCCAGTGATTGCAACTATGAATATATTATTCATCATACGCCACTAATTCGTGATTTAAAAGACGTTGAACTATTCCTTCAATATAATAAAGTTGAGAATCTTAAAATAGCAATTTCTAAGATAAATAATATAGTCATTCATCCAGGGGAGACATTTTCATTCTGGAGATTGCTTGGTAAGCCGACTAGGGCAAAAGGATATAAAGAAGGTCTTATTCTGGATTCAGGTCATTTAAGAAAAGGAGTTGGTGGAGGGCTATGTCAGCTAACCAATATGCTATATTGGATGGCCCTACATACACCTTTAACAATTACAGAACGTTATCGACATAGTTATGATGTATTTCCAGATAGCAATCGAATACTTCCATTTGGAAGTGGTGCTACATGCGTATATAATTACCGTGATCTCATGATAAAGAATAATACGGGGCTTTCATTTCAAATGAAATTGTGGTTAACAGATTCACAACTTTATGGTTGTATTCTTTCGAATAAACCACCTATTGAGACTTATGAGATTTATGAAAAAGATCACTATTTTAAACAAGAACTATTTAGTAAGTATAGCCGTAATAATATCATTTGTAGAAAAATATATCATCTTAATGGTGAATTAATTAAGGATGAAGTAGTAGCGGAGAATCATGCATTCATGATGTATGATCCATTAATATCCAGTAAAAATAGCTGAAATGTGCAGAAATGTAAGAGTTTAATTTTTCGTCATAATATTGACTTAATTTTGCCATAATTTCCGAATATTATTTCTTAAAGTTTACATAAAGAAGTAAAGGAGGAATATATGAGGAAAATGAAATTTAAGAAAAGATCAATATTTATTATTATCTCAATATTATTACTGAGCAGTATCTTTGGAACTTCAACAGATATCTCAGCAAAAACCTCAAGTAAAAAAACTGTTTATGGTGGTAAGCTAATTATTGTAGGTGATTCAAGAACGAGAAATATGTGCAAATGGGTTAAAACAAATGACATTGAGACTCGTTTCGTATCAAAACCAGGGAAAGGTTATGACTGGTTTATTAGTGAGGGAGCAGCTGAAGCAACTAGTATAGCGGAAAGTGGCGATACCATACTTGTTTGGCTTGGAGTGAATGATTATGACATGTTTTCTCTTTATAGCAAATATAAGAAAGCCCCATGGGAGCTCTATACTGAGGCTATTAATAAATTAGCAAAAACTGATTGGGCAAAATGCAAAGTATGTGTAGCTGGAGTAGGTTATGTTGATCGTGGTAGAATTATTAATTACTATGGTAAAGACAATAGATCTAACATTTCCTCAATCACCAATAGATTACCAATTAACGGTATTAAAGGTTTTAATACATATTTAAAAACAAAACTAGATTCTAATATTACCTGGATTAATACAACTAGTGTGATAGGAATTAAAGCTAGTGATAATTCAACATCATCAAATCTTTGGTTAAAGCGCAGTAATGGTTTATATGATGGTTTACATTATAATAAAAAAACTACGCAAAAAATATATGATTATTTTGCTAAAACGGTATTAGAATTAAATGCTAGATAGATAAAATAAGTTAATAGTTTAGATATTAATAGAATTAAGAAATAATGTTAACAAATAAAGAGAACAAATAGAATAAATAATATAAAATACTTTACAAAATAACTATAAAACATCTGATAATTGCAATCAATATGATTTTTGTCAGATGTTTTTTGCGTGTAATAAACTGGGAGAGTTGTAATTACAACGGTATTAAAAATCAATATAATTTATATTTAACAGGTATTTCTAATACATAAATTTCTAATATTTATGATATATGTATTATCTTATAATTATCATGTCTTTTCTCCCGTTAATATTGATTTATCAATTATATTGATTTAAACTTGTTAAGGGTTTTGAAGGGATATATTCCAGAGAATACGAAATGGAGGTACAATACACATATGACAAAGAGTAATACTACAGATATGACTACAGGTACGCCGTTAACAATAATATTAAAGTTTGCGATACCTATTTTTATAGGAAATATCTTCCAACAATTATATAACTTAATTGATACAATTATTGCTGGACATTTTCTTGGTGATAATGCAATAGCTGCAATTGGAGCAACAACTGCAATATATAGCCTGATCATTAATATGGCAAATGGTTTAAATAATGGTTATGCTATCATAGTAGCTAGAGCCTTTGGAGAGAAAAATGAAGAAAAACTGAGAAAATCATTTGCAATTATGATTGTTCTTAATATTAGTGCATCCATAGTATTTACAATTTTGTCAGCTATATTTATTATGCCAGTTTTAGAGTTATTACATACTCCTGAGAAAATCATAGGAGATGCGTATGAATTCATTATAATCATATTGTTCGGTATTGTGATAACTATTACATATAACATGTTTGCAGGACTATTAAGAGCAATAGGTAATAGTAGAACACCACTAATATATCTAATTATCTCTTGTGTGGTAAATATTATATTAGACTTTGTATTTATAGTAGGATTACGAACAGGGGTAGGTGGAGCAGCACTAGCGACTATGTTATCACAATTATTATCCGTTATTTTGTGTTTTAGCTTAGTAATTCGAAAATACCCAGAATTGAAATTGTCAAAAAGACATTTTCAATTTGAGAAAGAATTAGTTATTGAAATGTTTACCACAGGAATATCAATGGGATTTATGTATTCCATTTTTGCAATTGGTTCTGTTGTGTTACAAAGTGCGATAAATGGTCTTGGAACTGCTATTATTACCGGACATACGGGCGCTAGAAAAATTGTTGAACTTTGTATGCAGCCTTTATCTACTCTATCCTCAGCAAATGCAACCTTTGTTAGCCAGAATTATGGTGCAGGCAAATATGATAGAATTAAAGAGGGTATTAGGAAGACTTGTCTATGTGGATTTATCTGGTCAACCATTACTTTGGTCTTTATTTATCTATTTGCACCATTTATAATAAAAGCAATTACTGGCTCTACGAATCATGAAGTGATTACAAATGCTGTAATGAATCTAAGAATCAACATGCCATTTTATTATCCACTTGGAGTACTACTGGTTCTTCGAACTTCACTACAAGGAATTGGTAGAAAAATAGCACCTCTTTTCTCTAGCAGTATAGAATTAATCATGAAATGTTTTGCTACTTTCTTCTTGGTATCACATTTAGGATACTTAGGTGTGAGTATAGCGGAACCTTCAACATGGCTTGTATGCATGCTCTTCTTGTTATTTACATATAAGAAGGCTATGAAAGAAATTAAATAGTTATTATATCTATACACTATATAACTAATATAAGGATTTAAATTGTTTTTTCACTTGGAGCGTTAAAAAGCAACACCTATTTAAAAAAAAATTTAAATAGGTGTTGCTTTTTTTGGCTCTTTGTCAAGTGTTGGGGTGTGAGGTGCGTTGCACCCGCACTAACACTGACAATAGAGCTATTTTTATGACTAGGTTCTATAATAGATGTTTTTTTGCATGACAAATAAGCCTCTTGAAAACCGACCATTTTTTTACATAGAACTGTGAATGATACGTGTACGAAATCTTTCGAAATTACGTACACCATAAGAACTTCTTTTTAGTACTTTGATTTTATTATTGAATCCTTCCGTAGGTCCATTTGTATATCCATACTTAAAGGCATTAAGTATATACTCAGACCAGCGTCTATATGTTTTTGCACATGCTTCAAATTCGTGTAATCCAGAGCTTTCAGCACTTTTTACCCACTCCCAAAATTCAGTTCTTTGATATGTATAGCTATTACTCTGACATATTTCATAGAACCATTCTTTTAACCTGTGAGCTAGTCGTAAATCATCACTGTATTGTAGCATTAAATCACAGGCTTTTTTGTTGTCATCTTTTAATTTAGAATATCGAGTCAGTATAAGTTTTCTACTTCGCTTATAGTACTTTCTAAGAGTTGGTGTCATGGATGCTTGTAAACGTTTACGAACACTTTCAATTGCCCAGGAAACCTGACGAATGTAGTGATATTTATCTACGATGATTGTGGCATTAGGAAAGAATGTTTTGGCAAGATCTATATAAGGTTGCCACATATCAGAAATAAAAAATTTAACACGATATCTTTCATCACGACTGCAAGATTTAAAATACTCAATAAGATGGGACTGAGTACGATCCGGTAAAATATCAAGAATACATTTTTTCTTTGCATCCACCAGAATACATTGATATTTGGAATCACCAGCATTCCCTTTAAATTCATCAATTGAAATGCATTGAGGAATATGTGGTTTATCATACGAGAGTGTATCAAGAATACGTATTACTGTATTCATTGAGACATTAGTTTGGGAAGCAACATATTTAATACTGTTGGTTGAACGAAGCAATTCAACAATTTTGAAGGATAGTCGTGTTGTACGTTGCTGATATTTAGCTATAAAACTATATTTCTCGTAAAAACGTTTACCACAAGAACATACATATCTTCGTTTTCTTAACAATAAATAAGCATTGGACAACTGAAAAGGTAAGTCTTTAATTTTCTGCCAACGATAATCGTGTATTTTAGATGTTCCAGCTCCACAACAAGGACAAATTTGAGGTTTGGGATTGGTTTCAATCTTGATAATAATTCCATCTAAAGTGTGTTGCACACTTTTTAATTTTACACCTTCTAAATTTAAAAGATTTTTGTTACAATTAGATTGCATCTATATAAAATACCTCCTTTAAAATGTTAGCTTTGGTCGGTTGGCATGTGAAGAGGCTTTATATAGATGTATTTTAATATAAAAACAAAAATGTTGGAAGTGTGTTTTTAACACACCCCAACATTTATTATAGAACCCTTTTTTTGTTAATAGGTAGTAGAATCTATTTAAATAAAAATTTAAATAGATGAAAGGAGTAAATAATGGGATTCCCCGAAACATTCAAAGCATTATCAGATCCAATACGACGAGAGATTCTGGTAATGTTACGTGATGGGAGATTAACTGCAGGTGAGATTGGAGACCATTTTCAGATAACGGGCGCAGCAATTTCGTATCATCTAAATCAATTAAAAAAAGCAGATTTAATCATTGAAAGTAAATATAAGAATTATATTTATTATGAACTAAATACTTCAGTGTTTGAAGAAGTATTATTATGGTTTGAGCAATTTAAAGGAGGAGATTCAAATGAAAAGTAAGGTACATTTATTATATTATGGTTTAATGTTTTTACCTTTGGTGTTGGTTATTATTAGTTTTATATTTTTACCTGATAGAATACCTGTTCATTATAATATAAATGGGGAGATCAATCGTTGGGGAAGTAAGCTTGAGATGTTAATATTTCCTGTAATGACTATTTTTATTGGTACTTTTTTAAAGACTGTTGCTAAAACAGTGGTTCGAAAAAATGATGATAACTCAAGTGTTTCCAATGAAAAGGTATCTAATATCATTAGTATTGCAACATTACTTGTATTCAATGTGATGACAATCTTATTTATATACGATGCATTTTACTCAATCGCTGATCATAATAAAACTATTAGAATTAATACTAGTCAGATTATGTTTATTGTTCTTGGTATAGCAATTATTATATTAGGAAATGTAATGCCAAAATGTAGGATGAATTCCTATATTGGTCTTAGAACAACTTGGAGTATGTCAAATGAACTTGTATGGATGAAGTCTCAAAGACTTGGCGGAATAGTTTTTGTGATATCGGGTATTTTAACTATTATTAGCAATTTGATATTCTCAGGTAGTTATGCGTTTGTATATACAATTTCAATAATAATTATTGATGTAATCGTTAGCATTGTTGGTTCTTATTATTTATATAAAAAATATTATACTGAGAAAATATGATTTTAGTAGCGTTAACAATTTGAGTGAAACAATTAATGGTAAAAACGTGATTAAAAATAGATGTATAAATACATTGCATGAAATTTAAAAAAATTCATCTAGAGGAAATAAAAAAGAAGAATTCATATATGTGATATGGATTCCTCTTTTTATTGCGATATAATCATGACTTGCCCGACAAATGACCTGTTTCAAAATCTTGCCTGGCAATTTGCACAAAACAGAAAAAGCGATTGCGCCTTTGAATATGTATTAGAAGGTCTTGTTCTCGGATCATTTTGTGTTATATGCTAGGACAGATCTGTTTGAGCGAAGCGAGTTATCTGTCCTAGCATATGTTTTACATGAAATGAACTGAGAGCTAGAGCTTCTTATACATACTCAATGAAGCATGAGTTTTTCTGTTTTATACAAATTGCCTAGACTGCTTTCAAAACAGGTCATTGCCTGGCAACATCATAGTTATAATCTTTTACTACACACTTTGAATCATAGCAGCTTTTTCAAGCGCATCATCAATACTGGAACAGAAATTAGCTTCACCAATCTCTTGATAGAAACCAGACTTTTCCATTACAGATAATGGCTGTTCTTGTACATGGGAGAATAGAAGAGTAATATGTTTCTTCTTACATATTTTTTCTACTTTTTGAAGAGTATGAAGTCCTGTTGCATCCATAGCAGGAACGCTTCTCATTCTTAGGATAATAACTTTTATTTTACGTTCACTTTCGTTTGTAATATCCATGAACTTGTCAGCGGCGCCAAAGAACATAGGGCCATTGATTTCATATACTAAGGTATGCTTAGGAACTTTCTTCAAGCTTATATTCTCTGGATCATTGTCTTCATCATAATCTTCTTCTTCGAGATACTTCCAACCTTTGATATCAGTAACATCTGCCATTCTTTTCATAAATAGAAAAGCAGCTAATACAATACCAATCTCAATTGCGACTACTAAATCAAAGATTACAGTTAATAAAAATGTAGCTACTAAAACTATAATATCACTTTTAGGTGCAGATTTTACAAGGTCTACAAAGACTCTCCATTCACTCATATTATATGCTACCATGATTAAGATAGCTGCAAGTGTTGGCATAGGAATTAAAGCTGCAAGTGGCATTAGTATTAATAAGATTAATAATAAAGTAATAGAATGAACCATTCCAGAGATAGGAGTTCTACCTCCATTTTTAACATTAGCAGCAGTTCTTGCAATTGCACCTGTAGCTGGTAAACCACCAAATAAACTGGAGAAGATATTTCCGACACCTTGAGCAATTAACTCCATATTAGAGCGGTGTTTACTTCCAATCATACCATCGGATACAACACACGATAATAAGGATTCGATACCTGCTAATAAAGCAATGGTAAATGCAGGCGAGATTAAGCTTTTAATTACTTTAAAACTGAAATCTGGCACTTGTGGTGTTGGTAATTGACTGGATAACTCACCATATACACTGCCAATCGTATTTACATGCATTCCCATGAATTTAACGAGAATAGTAGTTACAATTACAGCAATAAGTGAACCAGGTATCTTATCTGTAATTTTTGGCCAGAATATAAGAATAAGTAATGATATTACTCCAATTAATAAAGCTGAACCATTAATTGTTGAAATATGTTCGCCATAAGACTTCATTTTTTCAATAAATTCAGAAGGAACGCTACCCATTTTTAACCCAAGAAAATCTTTGATCTGGCCAGCAAAGATACCTACAGCAATACCAGAGGTAAACCCTGTTGTAATTGTGTAGGGAATAAATTTGATTAAACTACCGAATCTCAATAAACCCATGATGATTAATAAAATACCAGCCATGATAGTTGCAATGATAAGCCCATTTACACCATGTTGCTCGATAATACCATAGATGATTACTACAAAAGCAGCTGTCGGACCGCCAATTTGTACTCTACTACCTCCTAGGAAGGAGATAAAGAATCCAGCAATTATTGCAGTGTATAGACCTCTTTCTGGATTAACACCTGATGCAATTGCTAATGCAATCGATAAAGGGAGAGCAATTATAGCTACAATAATACCAGCAATAATATCCTTTATCAGTTGCTCTTTCGAATAGTGCTTTAGAACGGAAAATAATTTTGGCTTTAGTTTTTCCATGTTACATATGACCTCCACTTTTTTGTCTAGTGTTTGACTAACAACGATTTCCTTTTCATTATTCTGTTATCAAACGTACAGTGTATGTCTATTAATTTCAAAAGGTAACCTTAATCACTTCAACACGAGGAAAAATGTTCTCCTGTGGATTTCATTATGCAGCTTCGTAACAAAATATATGGTAAATAATAACTACTTTGTTAGGGAACAACACAAATATAATCATTGAATCATATCTTAAAGAACTGAATAAAGAAACATACAAATAAAATTTTATGTTCTCGCTATATATTTTTCAAGTATATATTATAAAATATTATAATTTTATAAAATTATTATAAAATATGATAAAAATATCATAAAGAATTTGTATATAATACTCATATTATTATGAAATTGTGCACTCTTTTGACTTATATTTATATACTCATGTAAATTAAAATATGATTTTTGACACACTAACCAAATTTTAAATAAAAATTAAAATTTGTTAGCTTTTTAAGGCATTAATAAAAAAATTGTGTTATAATAATAAGATGTTATAAAATTAGCTATACAATAAGGAGTCCAAGTATGTTAAAAATCAACAAAGCACAAATAAGAAAATTAGCAATTGATGAAATGGTATATTCTAGAGGTCTTAATTATTATAAGAATAATGCAATTGTCAATGTTACTTGGTCAAATATAAATAAACAGTATCGAGCTATCGTAAAAGGAAAATCGAATTATATCGTTACAGTCGATGTTAAACCAGATAGTTCTTTTTCTTATAGTTGTAATTGCCCTGCTTCCGTGAAGTATCAGGGTGCTTGTAAGCATGTAGTAGCTACATTATTATTTATCACTGATTATCTAGATCGAAAAGAAAATCTAAATCCAATGGATAGTGAAGAGAAGAAGATTTATCAAATTATTGATTATTTCAATCACCAAGAGACCCGTAAAACATACGGTGAGACATTTCATATTAAACCAACAATAACGATACCTTCTTTATTAAAAAAGGAATCTGGTAAAATATATCTTTCCATTCATGCTGGAAGTAATAAACTATATAAAGTTCAATCTATTAAGAAATTTTTAACCGATTATTATAATCATGAAAATATTGCTCTAGGTAAAGAATTTAACTATATCGCAAATGAAAGTAGATTTGATAAGACATCACAAGATGTACTAGATTATTTGTTAGAAATCTTTGAAATTCAAGAAGCATTGGGTAAAGTGTATTATTCCAATTTATTTAATAAAACACAAATGGCTTTTACTAAAAATATGTTAGTGAAGTTATTAAGTATATTAGATGATCTACCTTTTAACTTAGAGCTCTATGGAAAAGAATATGAAGATATCATATTCAAAAATGGCAATCCAAAGATTCAATACGAATTAGATATAGAAGAAGATTCTATTATCATAACAGAAAGACAGAATGAAGAAATTGTACCGATTACGGATAATGGAGAGCTACTTTATTCAAGAGGCGTTCTGTTTAAACCGGAAGAACAGTTTATCAAGAATTATGTACCATTTTATAATACGTTAGGGAAAGATAAAAAACCGCTAGTCTTTAAAGGGGAACATAAAGAAAAATTCCTAGAAGTTGTACTTCCTAAGATAAATAATACCATGAAGATTGATTTGCCAGAATCAATTAGGGAGAAATATATAGTTTCTGACTTAAAGACTACGATTTATCTTGATAAATATAAAACAAATATTAAAGCTGAATTACTATTCCAATATGGTGATTATAAGTTTAACCCTTTAGAGGAAATGAAAACAGAAGGTATTATCGTAGTAAGACAGCCAGAACAGGAAGAACGTATTTTTGACTTCTTAGATAGTTTACATTTTGAACCATACAAGAATGTCTTTATCATGAAAGATGAAAAGTATATCTATGAGTTATTGACAGATCGAATTCATGAATTAAATGAGAAATGTGAGTTGTTCTATTCTGATGCATTTAAAGGAATTACGATACGAAAGCCTGGTAATCTTACCACCAATTTAGCTACCAAATCAGATAGTAATTTCTTTGACTTTACATTTGAATATGAGGACATTCCAAAAGATGAATTAAAGGATATGTTACATTCCTTTCGACTTAAGAGAAAATATTATCGCTTGAAAAACGGAAGTTTTATAGATCTCAATGATAAGAATCTTGAAAATATTGCTGATATCTTGGAATACTTGAACTTAACAAGCAAAGATGTTAAGGATGGTACGCTTTCTTTACCAAAACAGAATGCATTATATCTTAATACGGTGTTAAAAGAAAGTGAAGAATTAGCTGTCATTAAGAATCAAGAATTCTCAAAATTTGTAGATAAAATAACGAACCCTAGTACAACTGATTATTCGATACCTACAGAGATTCAAGCAGAATTAAGAAGTTATCAAGTTACTGGTTATAAATGGCTACGTACCTTAGCAGATAATAATCTAGGAGGAATTCTCGCAGATGATATGGGTCTAGGTAAGACCTTACAATCCATTGTATATATGGCAGGAAGAGCATTAAAAAGGGATAAGGAACAAAGTCAAGATAAGAAGCCATACTTGGTCGTATGTCCATCTTCTTTGGTATACAATTGGCAGGATGAGATTCAGAATTTTGCTCCATTCTTAAAAGCAGAAGTCGTATCAGGTGCACCAGAGCTAAGACAAGAGATTATCCAAAGTTATAAAGAACTTGATGTATTAATTACATCTTATCCATTAATTCGTAGAGATAGTGAATTCTATGAGCCAATTCAATTTGATACGATGTTCATAGATGAAGCTCAGTTTATAAAGAATGCCAATTCTTTGAATGCAAAATCCGTTAAGTTAATTAATGCAGAACACAAATTTGCATTGACCGGAACTCCAATTGAAAATGCATTATCCGAATTATGGTCAATCTTTGACTTTGTCATGCCATTTTATTTATTGAGCCATACTAAGTTTATGAATCGATATGAAAAGCCTATTACAAAAGAAGAAGATCAATCTGCGTTAAATGACCTATTGCAACATATTAGTCCTTTTATATTAAGACGTATGAAAAAAGAGGTATTAAATGAATTACCAGAAAAAGTTGAAACTAAAATGCTTACTGATTTAACAGATTCACAGAAGAAAGTATATCTTTCATTTCTTGAGAATATTCGTTCCGAGATATCAAGTGAGATCAAAACAAATGGATTTGAAAAGAGTAAGATGAAGATATTAGCTGCGTTGACTAGATTAAGACAGATCTGTTGTCATCCAGCAACATTTATTGATAATTACAAGGGTGGAAGCGGGAAGTTAGAGCTCTTAATGGAGATATTACCAGATGCCATTGCAAACGGACATAGAATATTAATCTTTTCACAATTTACATCCATGTTAGAAATCATAGAGAAAGAATTCGCTGAGCAAGGTATTTCATATTTTATATTAAGCGGATCAACACCGATGGATGTTCGTGCTGATTATGTTAAGAGATTTAATGCTGGCGAAAATAGCGTATTTTTAATCTCATTAAAAGCTGGAGGTACAGGACTCAACTTAACTGGTGCTGATACAGTTATACATTATGATCCTTGGTGGAACCCAGCTGTTGAAGAGCAAGCAACAGACCGTGTATATCGTATAGGTCAAACAAAATCAGTACAAGTTATTCGTCTGATCACGAAAGGTACTATTGAGGAGAAGATATATAAACTTCAACAAAGTAAGAAAGCCTTATCGGAATCAGTAATACAGTCTAAAGAAGTGTTTATAAACAAACTATCGAAAGAAGAACTAGAAGATATCTTCTCGTAATTCACAGTTACATTAAGTAAGATAAAATCATTAAGTATTTTATCTTACTTAAATTACATATATATATTTATGATTCGAGAGTCAAAAGCTTTTCTTAACCTAGATTGTGTATATTGATGTATAATTATTAATTATGCCGTAGTCCGGCCGAAAGTATCGTTTATATTTTGTCAAGACTCAAAGTAAAAATGGGAACGTAAGTGAGTATTTTTGCTTGTTCTGAGGCTTGTAAAAAATATGATGTTTGAGGGAAAGGTAGCCAAAATTCATAATTATACAGCGATATACACTTACTAAACTAAAATAAGGCTTTTGACCTTCGAATCATATTTATTATTTTACTACATGATAGGACATATTACTCCTTTGACCGTTGGTATTAATGATCCAAGATTTAACTTTCATTCCTCTTAACAGCTCACATGTTCTAACAAAGTAAGTTCCATTCGATTTTACTTTTGAGTTGTATTGTATGATTCCAATCTGCATATATACGGTTGAATATTTCTGGGCAGTTCCAGAGATTAGATCAGTACCTGCATTACAAGTTCTAACGGTAGGGATACTTGGCTTGATATCTTTAAGATTGGTAACTTCAAAATGAGTAGTTACCATGTTTTGCCCATTATTAAATATCAATCTAGCTGTATATAAGCCATTTTTAGATACTTTATATTGTTCATGTGTTACAAGTGTATCTTTAGAAGAGGTCTTCCATGTTCTCTTATTGGCAATATCGGTATATAGTACTTCACCTGGTACCACTCGAACCTCATTATAGGTATCTAGTCCGATGCCAAAATTAACAGTTGCTGTAGATTTAGTTTTATTAATGGATATGCTCTTAATATCTATTATGGATTCAGAAGGTAAAAATCCAATATAATTTGTTATTTTATCATTTGTCTTAGAGGTATTACTTAGTTTAATATAATAGGTACCAGGATCGATGGATAAATAGATATTAGTACCAGTTTGTTTAATACATTTTTTATATGAGATGCAGCTCGTTAATAAAGAATTGGTGTAAATAGATATGTTAGATTTACTATTTGTGGAATAAGATTTTATATATAAAATTCCGGTTTCGATAACGGTTACTTTATATACTTTATCTGTTTGTTTTAAATTGATTTGTGAAGAATAATCCCCATTTGTATCAATATAAGATTGTAAATCATTGATATCGTTTAGCAGTATAGGAATAATTTCTTTATTAGCTGCGTCAACCATACTTGTATTCTGAAATGGTTGTACGATTAGAATGATTAATAAAATTATTGATAAGGTTTTGTAATACTTCTTCAAATGAATACCTCCTTAGATTAGCAAATACGATTGCTTTATAACTAGATTCTAACGACAAATATTAACTTTTGCTTACAAGAATCGTAATCGAAATATTTAATTAGAATAATTACGACTTCCACATTATAACAAATGAGGGTTTAACAGAAAAGAATTTCTAATTAGTAAATTAGTATCATATACAGGGGTATTTATTGCATTAATTGGTATTATTGTATAATAATAGAATGTAATTATCATATTTTACATATAAGCTTATGTAAGTTTGCATATAAATTTAGAAAGGCAGGATCAATAAATGGAATTAGTAATAAGTAATGCAATAGATTTCTTAGGAGAACATAAAGATTATCTGTTGAAAAGGGAATCTGTATCTCAACTCATATTATTTAATGCAATGGCAAAGGCAAAAGAAGAAAATCAAGATTCTTATCTGTTTGGAAAAATAGTAAATGGAGATGATGCACTGATTGTATTCTGTAACATACTTCCGTATAAGCTTTTAATCTATTCCGAAGAAAAAGAAGTAAAGGAAGATGCGATGGAATTATTAGCTCGTTATATTCTAGAACATAACATAGAGATTAATGGCGTGAATTCGAATTCTATATATACTACTGCGTTCATTGAACAATACAGAAAATTAACAAATGTAGAATTTAAGCAAATTCTTGCGATGGACATAATGGAGTTAAGAGAACTTTCATCTGTAGATTTAACTAAGGGTCATTCTAGGCTTGCTAATGCGAAAGATCGTGATTTAATGGCACAGTGGGAAAGTGAATTTGCATTTGAAGCATTAGGTGAAGTAATCGATCCGAATCGTATTTTAGAAAAAGTAGAACGTCAGATTGAACATCAGGTTTTCTATTTATTTGAAAATGAAGAAAATGAGATAGTATCCATGGCAGCGCCTGCCCGTAAACTAATACATGGAACCTGTATTAACTATGTATATACACCTAAAAAATACCGTGGTCGCAATTATGCAATGACGAATATGTATCATCTATGCAATCAACTATTAAAGGATGGCAATCAATTTGTAACACTATTTGTTGATAAAACCAATCCAATATCAAACCGAGTGTACAAAAAAATTGGATTTCAAATCATTGAAGACTGTTATGATTATAGTATTATAAAATGAGTTGCCTACAAATGACCTGTTTTGTTCAAATTGCCATGCAAGATTTTGAAACAGGTCATTTGTCGGGGAGCGTATAAAATGATGTTGGGGTCAAAAGTCTTTTTTATATCATTATAAAGAATAGGAGCTTATATGAAGTCAAGAAAAATATTAAAAAGAATAGGAATTGGAGTATTAATCGTAATATTAGCACTCTTTAGCGCATTCTTTATATATACTCTGAACTACTATAAAGCAGATCAAACTGCAAAGAGTGTATCTAAAGAAATGGGCTCAAGAATGGTTGAGAAAAATAATCGAATTATCTATTACCCAGAGAAAGAGAAAGATTTAAAAACGGGATTTATCTTCTATCCAGGTGGTAAAGTAGAACCAAAAGCATACTCGCCATTATTGATGAAATTATCCAATGAAGGTATTACTTGTATCTTAGCAAAAATGCCATTTAAATTAGCTGTATTTCATAGTAACGCTGCTAATAAAATATATAAGGATTACCCTGAGATTGAGAATTGGTACATAGGTGGTCATTCATTAGGTGGCGCGATGGCTAGCAAATGCGCTAGTGATGGTACATCATCTATTTGGAAAGGGCTTATTCTATTGGGAGCTTATCCAGTTGGTGATATCGAGGTACCTTCATTAACGCTTTATGGAAGTGAAGATAAGGTATTAAATAAATCGAAACTTACACATAAGAATGAGTTCGAGATATCAGGTGGAAATCACGCTTATTACGGCAATTATGGAGAGCAAAAAGGCGATGGAAAGGCTAGCATTACGAGAGAAGAACAACAAAAGATAGTCGTAGATAAAATTATGAACTTTATAGACAGCAATCAAAAGGAGTAGCTCAATGAATATATTAGTAAGTGCATGTTTATTAGGAATTCCGTGCAGGTATGATGGTTCGGATAAAGAGATATTAGATGTAGTTAATCTTAAAGAGAAACATAACTTAATTCCAATCTGTCCAGAAGAACTAGGTGGGCTAACAACTCCAAGGGATCCATCAGAAATTAGAGATGGTAAAGTTTATTCTAAGATGGGGATAGATGTGACTAAGGAGTTTGAAGCTGGTGCGCGAAAGATTTTAGAAATTGCAAAAGAATATCACTGTGAACTAGCTATTCTAAAAGAAAGAAGTCCATCTTGCGGATATGGTAAAGTATATGATGGGACATTTCAAGGAAAGTTAGTAGATGGAAGTGGTAAGGCTGCAGAATTGTTAGCAAAAGAAGGTATTAAGGTGATTGGAGAAAGTAAGGTAAAAGACCTTAGTCTTTAAGTTTATCGAAATTATTGAATGTAATTATAAATAATCAATATAGAGTAATAAAAGGAGGGATTCAAATCCCTCCTTTTATACTCTATATTGCAGATTTTTAGTATTATAATTTATATTTATCTTTGATTTCTTGAGAACATCTACATACCCCGTATACTTTAATTGATTCAACAGTTTGCTCAAGTAGCTCCAGTGTTATGTCTTTGGATAAAACAAATAAACCTACAAAAATAATTTTTATTTTCTTTTCCTTATTCTTAATAATCTTTTCAAGTTCTGTCTTAGAAAATCCTCCAACGCCAATTGAGAATTGGTATCCATAACTTTTTCTTTGTTCTAAAAGCTGTTTTGTGTCATCTTCATGCTTCTCAATTTGTTTTTTTATTGCTGATTTTATAAATTCTGTTCTTGTTGAATAATAACCCTCACTAACAAGTAAGTCTATATAGCCAAGGTCAATCGTATTGATATTGATAGTGATTTTTTCAGTTGTATTTATGTTTGTTTCGTTCATTACATAACTTCCTTTTATGATAAACTCTATGAAAAAATTATACCATCCAATGGGATGGTTGTAAACATCTGAGTTAACATAATATACCATTATCTGATATCTCCACTCTATAAAAATGAAATGACACTTTAAATAATTAATAGAGAAATCATATAATAAATCAAAAGATAATTGACAAATATAAATTTAAGGCATAGAATATATAACAATTAAAGGCAACGAAAAGAAGAGTAGACGATAAGAACTTTTACAGAGAACCCAGTGCGCTGAGAATGGGTAGAGACCTCTATTGTCGAACATGGTCTTGGAGCTTCGTACCGACGATTCTAACTTTAGAATCTAGGCTGCGACGGACGCACCCGTTATCGTGATAAGCTATCAATTATGTCATTCCATAATCCGTAGCTGATGAGGTCTGTATCGTGAGATATAGATGAATTTGAGGTGGTAACGCGAAGTTGATATAGTGAACTCTCGCCCTCGAAAATTTAATTTTCGGAGGTGAGAGTTTTTTTATGTTATTTTATATTAGCACGCAGAATTATGAGATATGAGTGTAAAATTAAAAACATTTTACACCCTTGATTTATACGTCGCTTGAGGCGATAGATGAGAGCTAGTGTGAATTTCATTACGTGTATACCAAATCAAATTCAGAAAAGAGGAATCAATATGAATCAAAATATATTAATAGGTGGAGCATGGCCATATGCCAATGGCTCTTTACACATAGGCCATATTGCTGGATTATTACCAGCGGATGTTATTGCAAGATATCATAGAGCGAATGGAGATCACGTATATTATGTATCAGGAAGCGATTGTTATGGTACTCCTGTTACAATTCGTGCAAAAGAAGAGAAGAAAACTCCATTAGAAGTCAGTGATTATTATCATGAAGAGTTTAAAGAGTGTTTTAAAAAGTTAGGTTTTAGCTATGACTTATATGGTAAAACAACAATGAAAGAACACAATGATTTTGTTAGAGAATTTCATAAGAAGCTTTATCAAAGTGAATATGTGTATGAGAAAGAGGCTCCTCAAGCATATTGTCCTCATTGTAATAGCTTTTTAGCGGATCGTTATGTAGAAGGAATATGTCCGAAATGCAAGGTGAAAGCAAGAGGAGATCAATGTGATAGCTGTGGTAGTGTATTAGAACCAGAACAATTAATCAAGCCAACCTGTAAAATATGTGGTACGTCTCCTGAATTTCGAACTTCAAAACACTTATATTTAGCTATTTCTAAGCTAGAAAAGGAGTTGCAATCATTAGTAGATACCCATCCTGAGTGGAGAAAGAATGCTATCTCATTTACCAATCGATATATCAAAGAAGGACTTCGTGATCGAGCAATAACAAGAGATCTAGATTGGGGAGTTGATGTTCCAAAAGAGGGATATGAAGATAAGAAGATCTATATCTGGGCAGAAAATGTACTAGGATATCTATCCATGAGTGAAGCAGTAGCAAAGTTACGAGGAGAGAAAATAGAAAAATTATGGGGTAAGGATGCAATTCACTATTATGTGCATGCGAAAGATAATATACCATTTCATACCATTATCCTTCCATCCTTGTTATTAGCACATGGAGAAATAAATAATTCAGATGTCAATTATCACCTTCCAGATAAGATTATATCAAACGAATACCTAACATTGGAAGGTGATAAAATATCAACTAGTAGAAACTATGCAATCTGGGTGAAGGATATTATAGATAAGTATCAAGCTGATAGCATTCGCTATTTCTTAATTACAAATGGACCAGAGAAAAGAGATACGGATTTTACTTACAGAGAATTCATTCAAAGTCATAATAGTGAGTTATTAGGAGCATATGGTAACCTAATTAATCGTACTATCGTATTCATTCAGAAGTATTTTAATTCAAAGGTTCCTTCTGGAGTTCTAGATACAGAAATCGAACAGAAGTTAAAGGATTTATATATTGATACAGGAATTCAAATTGAAAACGGAGATCTAAAGGAGGCACTTGATCATTTATTTCATATGATTCGGTTGACAAATAAATATTTTGATTATCATAAGCCTTGGGAGACTAGAAATAGTGATATCGATCATTGTAAGAATACTTTATATAATTGTGTTCAAGTAATTGCTAATCTCTCTGTACTTTTATCTCCTTTCCTTCCATTCTCATCAGACGAAGTAATAGAATGGTTTTCTCTTGATAAAAAGTGGACATTTCAAACGGTAGAGGAGGATTATGTTATACCAAAGACTCATATATTGTTTGAACGGATTGATAGTAAAAAAATTGCAGAAGAAACAGAAAGATTGAAAGGTAAGTTAAATGAAAAGATAAAAGAAAAGTTGGCAACTGCTAATTCATAGCAACTAAGCAAAAAGCCGCGAATAATAAATGTTCAGAAGTATATAATAAAGCAATATGATTACCTTTTTAAAAAGGACGGAGGAAATTGTCATGAAGACCTTTAAAGAATTATATGATTATGTACTAGAATCAGCAATAAATAACGACTTTGATCGAATTAAACAAATAGAAGGTGAGTTCGAACCGGATCACCTTGACTGCTTATTACATCCACATAAGCATCCATTGATACTAAATACTGGAAAGTGTAGTTGTTCTACAGAAGATCAAACAGAATGTATAAAGAAATGCCCTTTTGATGCAATGAAAATAGACCCAGAAGTAGGAGTAATAATAGATCAAGAGTTATGCGTTGGTTGTTCTGAATGTATTCATGGTTGTGGTAGTGAAAAGTTGAGGGCAACAACGGATATCATTCCAACACTTAAGGCAATTCGCTCCTCGAAAGGTCTTGTATATGCATTAATTGCCCCAGCTTTTCTCGGACAGTTCAGTGAAGATGTAACTCCTGGAAAACTAAGAAATGCATTAAAAGAAGTTGGATTTGATGGAATGATTGAAGTCGCTTTATTTGCTGATATTCTGACATTAAAGGAAGCCCTTGAGTTCGATAAAAAAATTCTTAAGGAAAGTGATTATCAGCTTACAAGTTGCTGTTGCCCTATGTGGATTGGAATGATTCGCAAAAAATACCATGAACTAATGCCACATGTACCAGGTTCTGTATCACCGATGGTAGCCTCTGGAAGGGCAATCAAGATACTACATCCAGATGCACTAACCGTATTTATTGGACCATGTATGGCCAAAAAAGCAGAAGCTAGAGAAAAAGATATTGCAGATGCAGTAGATTATGTACTTACCTTTCAAGAGGTTCAGAATATTTTTGATGCATTAGGAATTGACCCTAGTAAGATGGAAGATAGTGAGAAAGATCACTCTTCAAGAGCTGGTAGAATCTATGCCAGAGCTGGTGGAGTTAGCGAAGCAGTTGAAAAGACACTAACACGGATTAACCCTCATCGTAAGATAACCATCAAAACCAAGCGAGCAGACGGTGTCCCTGCTTGTAGGGCTATGATGAATGAGATTCTAGAGGAGACGACAGATGCGAACTTCTTTGAGGGCATGGGCTGCAGAGGTGGTTGCGTGGGTGGCCCCAAAGCAGTTATTCCTGTAGAAGAGGCTACTAAGAAAGTAGATATCTATGGAGATGATTCTCCATATCCAACTCCAATCGAGAATCCGTATGTAATTGAATTATTAAATCGCCTAGGATTTGATACTATTGAAAGTCTGTTAGAAAATACAGATATATTTACTAGGAACTTTGAATAAACTTCGCAAATAGTAAATTTATTGAATATTTGTTTTCTAGCTATGAAGTCTGAGTAATTAATAATAAAGACCAACAATTATAAGCTGTTGGTCTTTATTATTACAAAAGGAGCATATCACTTATTGTGGTTGCTCCTATCATGAAAAGTTAGATGATATTTTCAATTCTACTATAAGATATCTACTAAAGTCTTACATTGGGTTAGCCTTTGTTTTACCGTGTTTTGCTTTTCCTTGTAATTCTGGAACTGGTGGCACTTCATTTTTTTGAGTATGCATTCTCTTATTACTTTCTGTACCGTGTGGATCACTAGGATCAGGTCTTCTCATTCCTGCCTTTGCCATAGATAATCAACTCCCTTCTGTCATATAAATTTAGTAAGAATCGTTGCTATAATAGTATGGCATAGATGATTAATTTTATGTATTAAATAGTTGGTGAGATATTGTTCTAGTGGATTAATTATTCCCAATCTAATCCTAATAGGCCATTGAAGAAACTTGGATATAAAATAAAATTTTTATAATTTAGGGCATGAATTTTTTGAAATCCATGCTATAATATAAAATGTTATAAATAACAGATTATTCATAACATTGTTATTTATATTATTGTAAAAAATTAAGATAAAAAATGGTTTGGGACTATCAGGGGATAAGAAGTCACTAAAACTGAAAGGCATGGTATTAACATGAAAATGTACTATTATTACGGCGTAATGGGCTCAAGTAAAACAGCAAATGCACTAATGACGAAATTTAACTTTGAAGAGCATGGAAAAAAAGTCATACTAATGAAACCAAGTATTGACGATAGGGATGGAATTCATACAGTGAAGTCTAGAATTGGTATTGATGCTGACGCGGTTCTAATTCATCCAGATTCAAGTGTTAAAGCAATTTTAAATGATGAAAAAGATATTTATTTAATTGTAGTGGATGAAGCACAGTTCTTGTCGAAAGATCAAGTAAATGAACTTAGGGACCTTGTGGATAATGGTATTTCAGTAATGTGTTACGGATTAAAAACGGACTTTATGGGGAATCTGTTTGAGGGAAGCAAGCGTCTATTGGAAGTATCAGACACCATTCGTGAAATAAAATCTATGTGTAAATGTGGAAGAAAAGCAATCATAAATGCAAGATATGCGGATGGTAAGATTGTATATAGTGGGGACAGTTCCATTGATATTGGTGGAGATGACAAATATATTGCATTATGTTATCAATGTTGGAGAAAGGGTATTATATAAGTTTTCCATAAATTACATGTTGTGCTTGCGTTCGTCAAGTATTTATGTTAGTATATAAAAAATCAATAGGAAAGGTGGCTAAAATATGATAGTTAATTGCTAATTCAAAAAGAATACAATTTCAAAGTGTTTGTATAGAGATAATTAATAAAATATCGGTAGGTCAGAGGTTATGACTTGTTTTTGTGTATAACTAGTTTTACATAGTAGCGCTTAATTGCAGTTTGGTAATTTTAGATACTGCTTATTTTCTTGTGCTTATGAATAGTTATCGAAGATAGGATCGCGTTATTTTTATATTATTTCTATATTACTTTTATAATATATACACATTGAAATAGCAATTGACAATCCTATTTTATCACCTAATTTATAATATTGTTGTATTGAATATGATGTTATTGTATGCGCGTTCTTATTTAGCATCTAGTTTATTTGGTTTCGATTAATCTTAGATTAATGCTTAGATCAATTATACTGTTTGCTAGTAATCAATAGTGCTATACAATTATCATTATTATATTGATACATCGTGAGTTTGTAAATTACTGAAAGCTATGGGATAGAGAGGTCCTATAGCTTTTTTTATCTTATATTGGCTTTTCTGATTAAGAAAACCTTACTAAGATTAGGAAAGATGCTATTTTGATGTACATCGAAAGGCGGAATTTATATGGCAGAAATTAGTGTAAATAATTTAACTTTTTCTTATGAAACGAGTTACGATAATATTTTTGAAAATACGAGTTTTCAATTTGACACCGATTGGAAGTTGGGGTTCATTGGGAGAAACGGCAAAGGAAAAACTACATTTCTAAATCTACTCTTAGGCAAATATGATTATAGAGGAACAATTGTAAGTAATGTTTCTTTTGATTATTTTCCTTTTCAGGTAGAAGAGAAGGATACAATCACATTAGAGATCATCAAAACAATCATAGCTCCATTCTTAGAGTGGGATAAGAAAATGAGAGACTATGAGAAAGAATTTGAACTCAAAGCCGATCTTTTAGAAGAGAGTGATTCATACAACGAATATAGTGAAATATTGAATCAATATTTGTTACATGATGGATATCAAATTGAAGAATTGATCAAAAAAGAAATTGCAAAACTGAAACTTAAGGAAGAGGTACTATATCGTCCTTTCTCTACATTAAGTAATGGGGAACAGACTAAGCTATTATTGGCAGGGCTATTTCTAAAGAAGAATAATTTTCTATTAATCGATGAACCAACCAATCATCTTGATATGGATGCAAGAGAAGTGTTAAAAGATTACTTGGCAACAAAAAAGGGATTCTTATTGGTATCCCATGACCGAGATTTTATAGATCATGTAGTTGATCATATATTATCAATTAATCGAAATACAATAGAGGTCATTAAAGGAAACTTCTCTACTTGGCAAGAAAATAAGAACCGAAGGGATCAATTTGAGCTAGCAGAAAATGAAAAGCTAGAGAAAAGTATTCTACACCTTGAGGTAGCAGTTCGTAATACAGCAGGATGGTCGGATAAGATTGAAAGTACGAAGATTGGTGCAGGACCTGTGGATCGTGGATATATTGGAGCGCAATCAGCCAAGATGATGAAACGCGCGAAAGCAATTGAGCATAGAAAGAATCGAGAGATTGAAGAAAAATCAAAATTGTTAAAGGATATTGATACAACGGAATCTTTAAAAATGAATCTGTTAGAGATGAAGAAGAATCGAGTTCTGGATGTGACGGATCTAACACTTGGTTACTTAAATGAACAAAATGATGATTTATTTGACAATTACCTGTTCAAAAATCTAACTTTTACATTGAATGTTGGAGAACGCATCGCTTTAAGTGGAAAAAATGGTTGTGGAAAATCAAGTATTCTAAAATTTATTTTGGATCATGATAAGAAAAATAAGAACTCTAACATCTTATATCAGTATAAAGGTAATATCAAATTAACCAATGACGTTGTTATATCCTATGTACCACAGGATACAAGCTTTTTGAAAGGTTCCTTAAAGGATCATATAGAATCTATGGGATTTAAAGAGAGTACATTTAAGATGTTACTTCGTAAGTTAGATTTTCCACGAATTCAATTTGAAAAGAATATGGAGGAATATAGTGAAGGGCAAAAGAAGAAGGTACTCTTAGCAGGAAGCTTAATCTCTCCTTCTCATTTGTTTATCTGGGATGAACCACTTAATTATATTGATGTTCTATCAAGAATACAGATTGAAGAGCTATTGTTAGAATATCAGCCAACCATGCTCTTTGTAGAGCATGATACTGTATTTACCAAGAAAATAGCTACGAAGATTATTCATTTGAATTCGAAGGATAGTTATATCATTGAGACTTCATAAAGGATTAATCGTATTTATCTCGTGTGACTTAATCACTTATATATTTATCTATTTGGATATAATAAGGATTAGCGAAAGAAGTTAAGCAAGCATTCATACACTTTATCTCATGAGTGGATTTTGTTCACTCTAAAACAGAAAATGATAAAGAACCTTCTTTCTAAAAAATCACACGGAGGATAGATTATGTTTTCATTTTTAAAACAAAATACAAAAACAGTTAATGTAAACGAAATTGATCAATTATTAGGAAAGATAGAACTTATTGATATTAGAGAGCCCTATGAATATCACACAGGTGCAATTCAATCTGCTAAGAATATACCGATGGACCAGTTATTAGCAACTCCTCAGAAGTATATTTCGAAAGAGAAGGAGTATTACATTGTGTGTCATTCAGGCGGTAGAAGTTCCATGGCATGTAATCACTTGACGAAGCAAGGATATCAGGTGATTAATGTTATTGGTGGGGTAGGTTCCTACCAAGGAAATAATATTATATAAAAGGTATGATAAAGTAGATATATATCGAACTGTTATGATTTTTATATTTGACATCCCTCTAATATAGCTCTATAATATACTAATATATGGATATAACAGCGTCTTACATAATGGACGCTGTTATTTTATATATATAACTTTATTAAGAAATTACTTTAAATTACTAGTTATAGATGTTCTATACTTTCTAAATACACACGAATAGGCAATTAATTACAGAAATATATCTAGATTGTCTAATGTCTGATCTATCAAGTATTTAATAAACGTTTCTAGGAATTAAATTAATTTTATAATATATATTGTAAATTATTATGAAACAGTAAATGAGTAAACAAGATAAAACGAGGGAGTAAAGATGAAGGAATTATTATTAAAACGAAAATCAAAATTTATTCAGTATCTAATTGCAACTTGTATGTTTATCGTCGATCATTTCGCTAGAATGGTATTGTTTGCCCTTATTCTAGGTGCTATCGAGAAAGGGGATGTTAAGAATTATAAATATGTCGTTATTCTTACGGTTATATTTGTAATCTATTCTCCACTTAATTTTTTGATTTCCAGGCTTTTAAGGATCGGATATATGCGTGATACTATCTTAGATGTTCGTAAGCAAGCATTTGATAAGATTATTAATCTATCATTTAAGCAATATTCGCAAAAGTCAAAGGAAATCTACATATCGAACTTAATTAATGATATTAATACCTTTGAGAATAAGTTTTTTATAAGTTTATTGAACTTTCTGATTAATGTAGGAATGTTTTTCTTATCGCTAATTGCTTTAGTATATCTTGACTATAAGCTTGCGATATGTATGACAATATCTTCTTTGCTTTTGTTTGTGATGGCTAATTTTTTCACAAAGAAGTCAACTTCTTTAGAGCAAGAGCTTTCTAGCACCAATGAGACATTTACTACTGATGTCTCGAATACGTTTAATGGAATTGAGATCCTTAAGTTAAATAATATTGAAGATAAATTTTTATTAAAAGCAATGAAGTCCATTGATCGTGTGGAAAAGAAAAAGTATGCTGCCAATGTATTCTCGGAATTACAAAGAAATGTAATACGAATCTTTGCTTATCTTATTATGGTATTTGTGTTATTTTATTTATCAAAATCAATGAATCAAGGTATGGGTTTAGGAGTTGCAACTTTCTTATTCCAACTATCTAGTTCAATGAGTATGTTCTTAATTAGCGCATTTCCAACGTGGAATCAATGTAAGGCTTCTATGAGTATTTACGAAAAGATAGCAATACCAGAGGATGATATAGAGAGTGAAAGTTTAGGAAATAAGGAGTTCTTATTTGATACGAAAATTGAAGTGAAGAATATGACATTCTCTTATGATAATAAAACCATTTTTAAAGACGCTAGCTTCATGATAGAAAAAGGAAAGAAATATCTAATAAAAGGAGTAAGTGGAGCAGGTAAATCTACGTTAATGAATCTGTTGGCAATGATCTATGATAACTATGAAGGAATGATTCAGGTAGATGGTGTGGATTATAAAGAAATATCTGAAAAATCTTTTAATGAAAATGTCGCATTTATCTATCAAGATGTATTCCTTTTTGAGGATTCAATCAGAAATAATATTACGCTATATAAAGATATTGATGAAAAATATATAGATTATGCTGTAAAAGTATGTGGTCTTGATGCCGTTATTTCTGATAAGGCAAATGGAATTGAGGAAAGGTTAACGGAGAATGGAAAGAATCTATCCGGTGGTCAAAGACAAAGAATCTCGATTGCAAGAGCAATTGCTAAGAACTCACAGATCTTATTTGTTGACGAAGGTACTTCTAGTCTAAATGAAGAGCTAGGAAAAGAAATTGAAAAAGTATTCTTAGAACTAGATAATACGGTAATTGCCATTAGTCATAGATTCTATGAAGGGGTAACGGATTGCTATGATTATGTCTTAGAGCTTAAGAATGGTCATATTCATAAATATCCTGCAAAAGATTATTTTGACGAGGTGATCACATGCTAAATAAATTATATAAAGTCTTGCCTTATTTTTTACTTGCTATTATAGTAGCGGTTTTTAATTGCATTCTTGATGGTTATGTAACAAAGAAAATGATGGATATTCTTGATTTTACGTTAAAGAAAGATATGACATCAGTAAAAGAAAGTGCACCAATGTTAATTATTGTTTCACTATTTCTAGTGCCACTTGGTATTCTTGTTGCAATGACATATAGTTTATTTAAAAGAAGAGCAAACTTAGTATTGAAAAAATATTATGTAAATAAAGTATTTGATAAAAATATTGCAGAATTTCAAAAAGAAAATAATGCAAAGTACATATCAAGCTTAACAAATGATATGAATACGTTAGAGACTAATCTAATTACAGGGATATATACTGTTGTAGTTGCTCTAGCGAATTTTGGAGTAGGCGTATGGCTCTTATCGACAGTTGATCCAAAGCTAATTATTTTGTCGATTATAGTTATTCTAATTAACCTAGCTATATCAATTGTTACATCTTCACCAACGAAGAAAGCGTATAAAGAGAGAAGTGATTTATTTGACAACTACACTTCTTATATTAAAGAAGTATTATCCGCATTTCATATTGTAAAGAATAATAATCTACAAGATAAAGTAACAGAAGATTATTATGAAAAGAGTGAGCAGATTCAACATAAAGGATATATAATTGAGAGAATGTTCTCGTTTATTAATGCAACGGAAAGCTTTGTTATGAATGCTTCATTATATGGAGTAATCTGTGTAATTGGATACTTTGCTGTCAAAGGAACGATCACTGCAGGCGGTGTTCTTTTAATTGTTCAAGCAATGGAGAGAATGGCAGATCCACTATTTCAAATTAGTGAAAATTTGCCAAAGTTATTTACTTCTGGTGACCTAATTAAGAAAATTGAGAAAACATTAGAAAATGCTGATAACCATGAGGAAACTCTTGATTTACCTGAATTCAGAGAAGCAATTGAATTCAAGGATGTTTCCTTTCAATATGAAGATGATGATCGAATCGTACTGCAAGATGTGAATCTGTCTGTTCGTAAGAATGGAAAATATCTAATCGTTGGGCCTAGTGGTGGTGGTAAATCAACCTTGTTAAAACTATTTCGTAAGTATTTTAAACAGTCAAGTGGTGAGATTCTAATCGATGGTAAACCATTGCGTGATATTAAGAAAGAGCAATATTTTTCTTTGGTTGCGAATGTAGAGCAACAAGTATTCTTATTTGAGGATACCATTAAGAATAACATTACTTTATATAAAGAGTATAGTGATAAAGAGATAGAAAAGGCATTAGAACATGCTGGTTTAACGGATTTTGTAAGAAATCTCAAGGATGGTTTATCAACTATCATTTATGATAATGGTAAGAATATCTCTGGTGGAGAAAGAAGCAGAATTGTAATTGCAAGAGCATTGTTGAATAAAGCTAGTATACTTTTTATGGATGAGGCTTTTGCCTCTCTCGATATGGAACGAGCGAAGGAGATTGAGGAGACAATCTTGGCGCTAGAGGATATTACAGTGATTAATGTTAGTCATGTTATCTTTAAGGATACGAAGGAGAAATACGATAGGGTATATACTGTTAAGAGGACGGTTTATTAGATTTTCTTAGGTTATTCATAAACGTTAGTTTTTGTTGACTCATTATTTCATAAGTGTAGGTATTCAAAGGGGGCTATAAAAAAAGTCTCCTTGGTAGGGTATCGATGAATACAGGGCGAGTGGCCTCGCGGTTGGATTACTCTTAAAGGAGTATAAGAAGTACTAAATGGATAAGAATCACTTATAACATAAAAATAAGGAACTAACTCGTTTTCAGAACACTCAGACATAGTTCCTTATTTTTATTGGCGTGATTCTTATCCATTAAGTACTTCTAATACTCTTTAAATGCAATCCGACTGCGAGGTCACTCGTCCTGTATTCAATGGAACACTTTTGGAATAGATGCGAATGGTCAAATACGTACATATGATGCGTAGCTGTACGAGGTTCTTCCAAAAACATTTGCAATGTTTAATAAATTATATGGAAAGGAAGCTGTAGAATCATTAGAAGTATTTGCTATTAGAGTACTAGTCGATAAAAAGATACCGAATGATGGTTATTTCAAGAAAATAGAAGAGGAGGCATTTCCAACATTAGAATGGCTAAAAAGTATATATATTGAATATGGTGGAGATGAATATAGCCTTTAGGTTGATTATGGAGATACATATATTAATGCGTGTAAAACGTTTCAGATAACCCAAAAAGACAAAGAAATGTGGAAAAAGGATAATGATATAGCAACATGTTAGAAAAATATAATTTTTGAATAGGAGATATTATGATAGAGGACAAAATGAAAGAAGATATCGGAAAAATATTTATTTGGCAAGGCAATAAGATAGAAATCATAAATGCTTTTACCTGTTATGAAGGAGATTTTTATGAGTATAAAATATTTGGTGATGATAAAGTCTATAGGGTTAATATATTTAAAGATATGAGCTTTGCGATGTCCATTCCAAAATGAAACATATTGTATGTAAAAAAGAAGCGCAAATTCTCTAAAAAAATTGGGTTCTATAATAAATGTTGGGGTGTGTTAAAAACACTTCCAACATTTTTGTTTTTATATTAAAATACATCTATATAAAGCCTCTTAACATGCAAACCGACCAAAGTAAACATTTTAAAGGAGGTATTTTATATAGATGCAATCTAATTGTAACAAAAATCTTTTAAATTTAGAAGGTGTAAAATTAAAAAGTGTGCAACACACACTAGAGGGGATTATTATCAAGATTGAAACCAATCCCAAACCTCAAAATTGCCCTTGTTGTGGAGCTGAAACTTCTAAAATACACGATTATCGTTGGCAGAAAATTAAAGACTTACCTTTTCAGTTATCAAATGCTTATTTAATGTTGAGGAAACGAAGATATGTGTGTTCCTGTGGCAAACGTTTTTATGAGAAATATAGCTTTATCGCTAAATATCAGCAACGTACAACACGACTATCCTATAAGATTGTTGAATTGCTTCGTTCAACCAACAGTATTAAATATGTTGCTTCACAAACTAATGTCTCTACGAATACTGTAACACGTATTCTTGACACACTCTCGTATGATAAACCACCTATTCCTCAATGTATTTCAATTGATGAATTTAAAGGGAATGCTGGTAATTCCAAATATCAATGTATTCTGGTAGATGCAAAGAAAAAATGTATTCTTGATGTTTTACCGGATCGTACTCAGTCTCATCTTATTGATTATTTTAAATCTTGCAGTCGGGACGAAAGGTATCGTGTTAAATTTTTTATTTCTGATATGTGGCAACCTTATATTGATCTTGCCAAAACATTCTTTCCTAATGCTACAATCATCGTAGATAAATATCATTACATCCGTCAGGTTTCTTGGGCAATTGAAAGTGTTCGTAAACGTTTACAAGCATCCATGACACCAACTCTTAGAAAGTACTATAAACGAAGTAGAAAACTTATACTGACTCGATATTCTAAATTAAAAGACGAAAACAAAAAAGCCTGTGATTTAATGCTACTATACAGTGATGATTTACGACTAGCTCACAAGTTAAAAGAATGGTTCTATGAAATATGTCAGAGTAACAGCTATACATATCAAAGAACTGAATTTTGGGAATGGGTAAAGAATGCTGAAAGTTCTGGATTACACGAATTTGAAGCTTGTGCAAAAACATATAGACGTTGGTCTGAGTATATACTTAATGCTTTTAAGTATGGATATACAAATGGGCCTACGGAAGGATTTAATAATAAAATCAAAGTACTAAAAAGAAGTTCTTATGGTGTACGTAATTTTGAAAGATTTCGTACACGTATCATTCACAGTTCTATGTAAAAAAATGGTCGGTTTTCAAGAGGCTTATTTGTCATGCAAAAAAACATCTATTATAGAACCTAGTCATAAAAATAGCTCTATTGTCAATGTTAGTGCGGGTGCAATGCACCTCGCACCCCAACACTTGACAAAGAGCCAAAAATTGCGCTTCTTTTCAACATTTCGTATCTAACTAGAAATTATCATTATAGAATTCTTCCACTAATTGATCTAAATAAGCCTCTGATACATTAGGATGAATCTCAGACACCTTTCCTTTCATATATTCAATCTTATGAAAGAAATTAACTTCATCTGGTTCAGAAGGATTATGAATCGTATCTAACTCTTCTTTAGTCATATTGTTTTTTAACCATTCTTTAATTTGAACAGTTACATTTTCTTCGTTCTCGATTTGGGTTTTTATTGTTTTACTTGTTATATAGCTATTGATTCCAATTGCAATGAATATGATGAATAGAATAGTCATTACAATCAAGGAGAGTATACCGTTTAAGAATGAAATAACTCCTAATAAGTTTAAAGCTACAAAGATTAGGCCACATACACCAAATACAAGGAATGTAGAAGTAGTGGATTTTAGATCTTCGTATTTATCTGCTTTTTTAACATAGACTGCTGAAGGTCTGTTAATAAAATCTTCTGCTGCCTTTTTCATTTCTAGTTCATTATAGCCTGCAAGACCGGAAAGTTTTTTATCGATATTATCTGTCGTGTCATTATTGGTCAGATCTTGCTTGATTTCATCTAATAGGATACCTTCGGAATTAGAATCGGAATCTTCGGTAACGGAAGATGAATCCAAAGAATCTACTAGTTCATGGCCACAATCAGCACATACTTTTACACCATTTACATATTCAGCTTTACAATTTGGACACCAAGGCATAATACGTCCCCTCTTTCTTAGTTCTTATATGAACTTACGTTGATAAGAAGCATAGTAATTATAACTATTGAACTTTATATAAATGATAAGATTTCTTACCTTTTTTCACTAATAATGCTCCATCACTATTGAAGTCATTTGTAGTAAATACTTTATCGAATTCTTGAACTTTCACATCATTTACAGTAACTCCACCTTGAGTGATTGTTCTTCTAGCATCAGAACGAGTAGTTGCTAATTTACCATCTACTAATAGAGTGATTAGATCAATTCCTTGATCAAATTGTTCCTTAGTATAAGTGGTAGTAGGAATATCCTCAGTCTTCATGCTTCCGCCGAATAGGGAACGAGCAGCTTCCATAGCTTTTGTAGCTTCTTCTTCTCCATGTACAATCTTAGTGATCTCGAAAGCAAGAACTTCTTTTGCGTGGTTGATTTCGGCGTCTTTTAAAGCACCAAGTCTTCTTACTTCATCCATTGGTAAGAAAGTTAGAAGAGAAAGGCATTCTTCCACTTTAACATCTTCGATGTTTCTCCAGTATTGGAAGAATTCATATGGAGATGTCTTCGCTGGATCTAACCATACAGCTCCCTTCATTGTTTTACCCATCTTAATACCTTCACTGTTAGTAAGAAGTTTTAGAGTAAGACCGAAAGCAGGTTTTTGTTCTTTACGACGAATAAGATCAACACCACCAAGGATGTTAGACCATTGATCATTACCACCTAATTCTAACGTACAGTTATATTTCTTATTTAGTACCCAGAAATCGTAGGATTGCATTAACATGTAGTTGAATTCGAAGAAAGTAAGTCCTTTTTCCATTCTTTGTTTGTAACATTCAGCTGTTAGCATTTTATTTACTGAGAAATGAACACCGATTTCTCTTAAGAATTCAACATAGTTAAGATCTAATAACCAATCTGCATTATTTGCAAGGATCGCGTTTTCATCATTAAAATCAAGGAAACGAGATAATTGTTTATGGAAGCAATCCGCATTATGTTGGATGGTTTCTTTTGTCATAATGGTTCTCATATCAGTTTTACCAGTTGGATCACCAATCATGGTAGTTCCACCGCCAAGTAAAGCGATTGGTCTATGACCAGCTTGTTGCATATGCATCATTGCCATAATTGTTAGAAAATGACCAGCAGTTAAACTATCAGCAGTTGCATCGAAGCCTATATAAAAGGTAACTTTCTCCTTACCTAATAATTCTTTAATCTCTTGTTCATGAGTAGTTTGTTCGATAAATCCTCTTTCGAGTAAAATATCATATACATTCGTAGACATTATAGTTCCTCCTTAAAATTCTTATGGCGGACTGTTAAGACTTAACAGTCACTTTTCCTTAAAATATCCTAACACACCATGGCATTTAATTCAAGCCTGTGCTGTCCTAAAGTTGGTAATATGTTTATGAGTTGCCCGACAAATGACCAGTTTGGGAGATAGTCTAGGTAATTTGCACAAAACAGAAAAACTTATGCTTCATTGAATATGTATAAGAAGTTCTAGTTCTCAGTTCATTTTGTGTAAAACATATGCTAGAACAGATAACTCGCTTCGCTCAGACAGATCTGTCCTAGCATATAACACTAAATGACCCGAGAACAAGATCTTCTAATACATACTCAAAGGCGCATTCGCTTTTTCTGTTTTGTGCAAATTACCAGGCAAGGTGTTGAACTGGTCATTTGCCTGGTAACTCATGTTTATATATTGAGGTTTAAAAGCCTTATTTTTGGTTATTGAGTGTATATCGCTGTATAATTATAAATTTTGGCTACCTTTCCCTTGAAAAATTAAAAAAACAAACCCATCATATTTTTTACAAGCCTCATAACAAGTGACAAGTTTATTTATAAACTTTACTCTCGTTCCTATTTTCACTTTGAGTCTTGACAAAATATAAACGATACTTCCGGCCGGACTACGCCAAAATTCATAATGATACATCAATATACACAATGTATGTAATGAAAGGCTTTTGCCCCTCGAATCAGCGAATTTATTCATAATAACTATCATTAAACAATATATTATAACAAGCTTTCATCTTAATACATAATACTGAAATAAAGGATAGAAAGGATGTTATTATATGCAAGAGAATGAAACGATGATGAGTGCAAATCGTGCGGAATTAATTAAGATTGCAAGAGAAAGTTGTGCGAAAAATCTTTATTCGAATAATTCAAGAAATAATCAAAGTTCGAATAAGAGACTTACTTCTGTTCGTAGAGATAGTCTAGATGGAGCAACTATGCTTATACCAATTGCCAGGCGTAGCAGCGTTTCTAATACAGATACTAGATTAAATGGAATAAGGTTTTTTGCAATTCGAATGATAATCGCAGTTATTCTATTTGCCAGTGTTGTTTTAATTGATCAGACGAAATTTACCTATAATAAGTTCAACAGTTCTGTAATAGAAGAAGCGATACATACCAATGCAAGTGCTAAAAGGGCGGTTGATATTGTGGCAACCTTTACACAAGATAAGATATTGAAGGTAATACAAAAAAAATAAACGTTTTTCATAGACTTGTTTTATAGTAGTATGATATACTAAATGTTGCGAAAAACTAGTAGCGCGAAGGATAAGACAATTCGTTACTTAAGAATACTATAAATAGGAAGAGAAACCATATAATCTATGATATGCTTCCTATTTTCATAAGAAATGGAGAATTAACAATGAGAAAACTAGCACTTTCAGATGAAATACTGCTAACAGTTGAAAAACCTGCCAGATATATCGGTAATGAAGTGAATATGGTTAAAAAAGATCTTAGCCAGATTGACATTCGATTCTGTATGTGTTTCCCAGATGTATATGAGATTGGAATGTCACATCTTGGTATTCAGATCTTATATGATATGTTTAACAGAAGAGAAGATACGTATTGTGAAAGAGTATATTCACCATGGGTTGATTTAGATAAAATAATGAGAGAGAAGAACATTCCTCTATTTGCTATAGAATCACAGGATCCGATTAAAGATTTTGATTTCCTAGGTATTACACTCCAATATGAGATGTGTTATACCAACATTCTACAGGTATTAGATTTATCACAGATTCCAGTATATACGAAAGATAGAACAGAGGAACATCCAATTGTGATTGGTGGCGGACCTTGTTCCTATAATCCAGAACCAATCGCGGATTTCTTTGATTTATTTTACTTAGGAGAAGGCGAGACGAAGTATTCCGAACTTCTAGACGCTTATAAAGAGAATAAGAAAAACGGTGGTTCTAGATCAGAATTCTTAGAAATGGCTGCAAGAATTGATGGAATCTATGTTCCTAGCTTTTATGAAGTATCTTATAAAGAAGATAATACAATTGAATCCTTTACTTCAATTAATGAAAATGCACCATTAACAATCAAAAAAGAAATTGAAATGAATGTAAGTGACACTTATTATCCTCAAAAGCCACTGGTACCACATATTAAAGCAACACAAGACCGTGTAGTTCTAGAGATTCAACGTGGCTGTATCAGAGGTTGTCGTTTCTGCCAGGCGGGTATGATTTATCGCCCAGTAAGAGAACGTGATGTTGAAGTGCTTAAAGAATATGCAAGAAATATGCTCAAATCAACTGGACACGAAGAAATATCACTTAGTTCCTTAAGTTCAAGTGATTATTCTGCACTTAAGGAGCTTACTTATTTCTTAATCGATGAATTCCGCAAAGATGGCGTGAATATTTCACTTCCATCTTTACGTATTGATGCTTTCTCATTGGATGTTATGAGTAAAGTACAAGATGTTAAGAAGAGTAGCTTAACTTTTGCGCCAGAAGCTGGATCACAAAGGTTACGTGATGTTATTAATAAAGGTCTTACCGAAGAAGCAATCCTAAATGGAGCAATGGATGCCTTTAATTCTGGTTGGAACCGTGTAAAACTATATTTCATGTTAGGACTACCTACAGAAAATGAAGAAGATATTGAAGGAATCGCGATTCTCTCAGATAAAATAGCAAGAGAATATTATACGATACCAAAAGAACAACGTAACGGAAAAGTTAGTATCGTATCTAGTACCTCCTTCTTTGTACCAAAACCATTCACTCCATTCCAGTGGGTGAAGATGGCAACAAGTGAAGAATTCCTTGAAAAGCAAAGATTCTTAAATGGTAAGATGAGAGAGCAGTTAAATCAAAAGAGTATTAAATACAATTGGCATGAAGCAGAACTTACCGAACTAGAAGGTGTATTTGCTAGAGGTGACCGTAAATTAAGCAAGGTTATATACGATGCTTATAACTCTGGTTGTATGTACGATGCTTGGTCTGAACATTTTAAATATGATAACTGGGTAAAAGTATTTGAAGATAATGGAATTGACCCATTATTCTACACGAGTAGAGAACGTGATTTTGAAGAAATTCTACCTTGGGATTTCATTGATGTAGGTGTTACAAAAGATTTCTTACAAAGAGAATATAAACGCGCAGTAGAAGAAAAAGTCACTCCTAATTGTAGACAAGCGTGTGTTAACTGTGGTGCAAAACAATTTGAAGGAGGGGTATGCTTTGAAGGCTAGATTAAAATTTTCCAAAACAGGATCCATGAAATTTATTGGACATTTAGATATAATGAGGTATTTCCAAAAGGCATTCCGTCGTTCTGAGATTGCTGTGGAATATTCTCAGGGATATAGTCCTCATCAATTAATCTCATTTGCTGCTCCACTTGGTGTAGGTTTAACAAGTGAAGCTGAATACCTTGATATGCAATTATCAGAAAGCTTATCCTCGAAAAAGATGATAGATATCATTAATGAGACAATGGTAGAAGGAATAAACGTTGAGGGATTTCGCGCTTTATCTGATGATAGTAAAAATGCTATGTCCATTGTAGCTGCTGCAGATTATAGCGTATCAGTAAAAGAAGGATACATTGTCTGTGATGACTTTGCAAACCAATTCAAAAAATTTGTTATGCAAGATGAGATCACTATTCTGAAAAAATCTAAGAAAAGTGAAAAAGAAGTTGATATAAAGCCATTTATCTATCATACAGCTTATAATCGATCTTCATTTGACAAAATGGTAGATAGAAATTGCGATTCTATTACAGTAGAACAAAAAAAAGATGCAGTTGATTCAAATTCTACATCAGTAGAACAAGATAAACCGACATCATCTGGGGTCATTTTTATGCAATTAGCCACAGGAAGTGTAAATAATCTAAAACCAGAATTGGTGATGGAAGCCTTTTGCAATTCCATTTCTATTGAGTATAATCCATTTGCATATCAAGTGCATCGTATTGAGATATATGCAGATCTAGGTGATGAATCAGAAAGAAAATTAGTGTCATTGCAAGATCTTGGTACTGAAATAGAATGATCAAATTAGAATGTCAATAACCTTGTGTTATTCAGGGTGGTGCCAAAATTTGGAATAGGCATTTGATGCGCTAATTAACTGAGTATATTGCGAACTACTTATTATAAAGGTTTCTTAAAGAACAATGTTTTTTAGTTTTTAGGATACTTAGAATAAGTTAGTTCGCAATTAATTATAAAATATAAGTGAGAGTAGAAAGGAGGAGAGAATTTGAAACAGAAATTAATTATTACGTGTGAAGAGAGTCGAATTGTTTCATCCTTATTTGAAGAAAATAATCTAGTTCAAATTAATGTTACTCCCAATAATGATACGAGCTTACTTGGAAATATATATGTGGGAAAAGTAAAAAATATAGTTAAAAATATCAATGCTGCTTTTATCGAAATACAAAAAGATGTTATGTGTTATTATTCTTTAGAAGAAAATAAACATCCTATTTTCGTTAATCCTAAGAATAACGAAAAAGTAACCATCGGGGATGATATTATTGTTCAGGTAATCAAAGAAAATATTAAAACAAAAGCACCTGTAGTATCTTCAAATCTAAATCTGACGGGGAAATACTCTGTACTAACGCATGGAAAGACACTAATTGGTGTGTCTAATAAGATAAGTGATGACACAGAACGAATGCGTTTAAGAAACATTGTGAATGAATATAAGAATGAAGACTATGGCTTTATTCTTCGTACCAATGCTATACATGCAGATAAAGCAGTAATCCAATCTGAAATTAATTCATTACTTAAATTATATAATGAAATTAAGGAATATGGAATTCATAGAACAGCTTTTTCATTATTACATGCAACACCACCTTCTTATATTTGTGATATACGAGATGGTTTTGCAAGTAATCTTGATGAAATTATCGTTGATAACCAAGATATTTATGATGAGACGAAAGATTATTTATTAAAGTATCAAAAGGAAGATATCGAAAAATTACGTTTATACAATGACCCAATGATTAGCTTAACCAATCTATATAGCATCCAAACCAAATTAGAGAGTGCACTTCGTGAAAAATTATGGTTAAAGTCTGGAGCATCTATTATCATTCAGCCTACTGAAGCTTTTGTTGTAATTGATGTAAACACTGGTAAAGCAATTAGTGGTAAGAAAAAATCTGAGGATACTTTCTTTAAGATAAATATGGAAGCTGCAATTGAGATTGCAAAACAAATACGCTTACGAAACCTTTCAGGAATCATTATTGTAGATTTTATAGATATGGAAAGTAGTGAACATAGAGAGCAATTAAAGCAAACTTTAATACATTTATTACAAGAAGATCCAATCAAGACAACTTTGGTGGATATTACAGCATTAAATTTAGTTGAAATTACAAGAAAAAAAGTACGTAAACCGCTTCATGAACAATGCATGAAAGAATGTATTGCTTGTCATGGTACAGGCAAGTTGAAAATATAATTTGATATGATTCGCCCGACAAATGACCAGGCTAGATTTTTGAAACAGGTCATTTGTTGGGCGAATTTTTATATATAAGTTTTTCTTATTAGTGAGCTTCTTTTATAAAATATTAAACGGTAATAATAACAATAATAATTACTAAAATACTTGATATTTTTTACTTTATTCTGTAATATTAGTTTATAGAAATAAATTGATTAAATTTTTCATAAGCTATTAGATCAGAATAAATCTTATATCTTGAATATCAGGAGGAAAATATTTTATGTCAAAAATAGTGGTTATAGGTGCAAATCATGCAGGAACAGCGACAATTAATACAATATTAGATAATTATAAAGGTCATGATGTAGTTGTATTTGATGCAAATTCAAACATTAGTTTTCTTGGATGTGGTATGGCATTATGGATAGGCAAACAGATCAAAGGTCCAGAAGGTTTGTTCTATGCAACAAAAGAGATGCTTGAAGAAAAGGGTGCAGTAATTCATATGGAAACGCCTGTTGAGCAGATTGATTATGATAAAAAAGTTGTGTATGCCAAAGGGAAAGACGGTGTATCATATGAAGAAAATTATGATAAGTTAATACTAGCTACAGGTTCCTTGCCTATTATTCCTGATATTGAGGGGATTCATCTTGATAATGTTCAGTTAGTAAAATTATATCAAAATGCTCAGGATGTAATTGAAAAATTGAAAGATGATTCCTTGAAAAATATAGTTGTTGTTGGAGCTGGATATATTGGAGTAGAACTTGCAGAGGCATTCGCAAGATGTAATAAAAAAGTAACTCTTATTGATAAAGCAGATACCTGTTTGAGTAGCTATTATGACAAAGAATTTACTGCAATAATGGAAGAACATCTAAGAAAGAATGGTATTGAATTAGCATTTAATCAATCTGTTGAGAAATTAGTTGGAGATACGAAAGTAGAAAAACTAATTACTGATAAAGGTGAGTATCCTGCTGATATGGTCATATTAGCAATTGGCTTTAGACCTAATACGAGGTTAGCTACTGATTCCTTTAAGTTATATAGAAATGGAGCATTTCTAGTTGATAAAATGCAACAAACAAGTATGAAAGATGTCTATGCCATCGGTGATTGTGCCACAGTATATGATAATTCTATAAATGATATTAATTATATAGCATTAGCTACCAATGCGGTACGTTCCGGTATTATAGCAGCACATAATGTATGTGGTACGAAGTTAGAAACATTAGGTGTTCAGGGATCCAATGCAATTAGTATATGGGGTCTTAATATGATCTCTACTGGTCTCACTTTAGACAAGGCAAAAACTTATGGATTTAATGCAGTGGTCACAGATTATGAGGACTATCAAAAACCTAAGTTTATTGAAAACAATAATAAAGTTAAGATTAGAATAGTATATGATGGCGAATCTAGGGTAATCCTTGGTACACAAATAGTTTCTGATTATGATGTGTCCATGGCAATTCATATGTTCTCCTTGGCTATAGAGGAGAAAGTGACTATAGATAAATTGAAATTATTAGATATATTCTTTTTACCTCATTTCAATCAACCATACAATTATATTACTATGGCAGCTTTGCAAGCTAAATAGTGTGAAATAAAGTGTTTCACATGTTAAAAAAGCCTTTTGATCTTTTAATCATAGTATAGAATAAAACGGACTCTGTAAGACTATTACAGAGTCCATTTATTTTATTTACTTTCTCATCTTATCATATTAAAAAAAGATTAAAAATTAATGAAATATACAATTCGTTGTGGAAAATCTATATTATTTGTAGTACGATAGTCTATGTAATTTACCATTACATATTTGTGATGTATAAGTAATGAAAAATATAGTGAATAAACCTAAATGCCTACAAATGGAGGAGTGCATGTTTGGCTATGTAAAAGTATTTAAACCAGAATTAAAAATGAAAGATTTTTCAAAATACAAGGCTTATTATTGTGGCTTGTGTAGAACACTAAAAGAAAGGCATGGACGATTTGGTCAAATGACATTGACATATGATATGACATTTCTTATCATATTATTAACGTCATTATATGAAGAACGTACGAAGCATGAATTACACCGATGCATTGTGCACCCAGTGAAGAAACATGATATGTTAATTAATGAAATTACCGAGTACGTATCGGATATGAATATTGTCCTTACTTATTATAATTTCAGAGATGATTGGGAAGATGAGAAGAGCGTAGCTGGATTCTTAGGTGCTGAATTTATAAAAAGCGATTATAAGCGTATTAATAACAAGTACAAAAGGCAATGCAAAGTAATTAAATCTAGCTTAGTAAAGTTAAGTACTTATGAATCAGCAAAGGAATATAGTATCGATCTTGTCGCAGGTACTTTTGGAGAGATTATGTCTGAGCTTTTTGTATATCGTAAAGATCGCTGGGAAGATGACCTTCGTAAAATGGGATTTTATCTTGGAAAATATATTTATATTATGGATGCCTATGAAGATCTAGAGAAAGACTTAGAGAAAGGCAGTTATAATCCATTATCCGCTCTTTATAAGAAGTGTAAACCAGAAGATTACGAAGCTACTTGTAAGACCATGTTAAATATGATGTTAGCAGAATGTACCAATACATTCGAGAGATTGCCTCTCGTAAATGACATCGATATATTAAGAAATATATTATATGAAGGCGTTTGGACGAAATATGATACCATCCAAACTGAGAATAAGGAAAGTAAAGAAAACAACAAAACAAAGAAATGTAAAAGAAATCATGAAAAATAGTGAAAAGAAGGGAACAAAAATATGATAAATGATCCATATAGTGTACTTGGTATCTCACCAAGTGCATCCAATGATGAAATAAAAAGAGCTTACAGGGAATTAAGTAGAAAGTATCATCCGGACTCTTATGCCAATAATCCATTATCAGGATTAGCAGAAGAGAAGTTTAAAGAGGTTCAAGAAGCTTATGATCAGATTATGAGAGATAGAGAAAACGGATATCAACAATCAGGTTCCTCTTATTCAAATAATACTAATACGAATTCTTATTCAAACTATAATGGAAATGATGCAATGGAATTTCAAGCTGCGTACAACTATCTAAGTAATCGTAGATACCGTGAAGCACTTAATGTCCTAGCAGGTATACCTAATCGTAATGCAAGATGGTTCTATCTAAGCGCAATCGCAAACGAAGGAATTGGTAATAATATTGATGCTTTTAATCATGCACAACAAGCGGCGAATATGGAACCAGGTAATCGAGAATATCGTGATTTAGTAAATCAAATGCAGTTTAGAAACCAAAGATATCAAACAAGAAGCTATAATTATGGAAATAATCGTAGTTTTGGTACTGGTAATCTTTGTTGTGATCTATGGTGTGCAGATAGCTTATGCGAATGTATGGGAGGCGATTTGATTTCATGTATGTAAATGCAAAAAGAATTGCCTTTCTGGGCCTTTTGTTAGCATTCACAGTTATTATAGTAATTCTAAGTGGAATATTTGAATTCAATACTTTATTTCTACTTGCAGCTGCTTCGTTTCTTGTAGGTGTAGCTATTAGAGAAAATGGATTACGATTAGGGTTTGGATTTTTAATAGCGTCTATATTACTAAGTTTTATCCTTGCACCGAATAAAATATATTGTATTACTTATACCGCATTTGCAGTCTATATCTTTATGGTCGAATTCTCATGGGAGAAAATAGCGAAGCTAAAGTCTTGCAAGAATAGAACTGTGTTATTCTGGATAATTAAATACATTACGTTTAATATTATGTACGTATTAATTCTTGTATTATTACCTAGTTTAATCTATCCTGGTAAAATAAATCTTATGATCTACCTAGCATTATTCTTTGGTGGGCAAGTTGGAATATTAATTTTTGATTATGCTTATGCTTATTTTCAAAAAGAGTTATGGAATAAGATTCGAAAGAATTTACCGATGTAATATACAATGATGCAATTTAGTCTTTAATACATGATTTAGTAAAAACAATCTATAAATTAAGAGTAGGGAGTGGTATTTTAAACACTCCCTACTCTTAATTCGTATATTTAATTATTTCTTCGACAATAAGAATAACCAACACCGCCGATTATAACACATAGCAACATAAATAAAGTCGCATAAATTGGATTTGCAACAAAGCCTCCAATTAAGATAATAAGAGATCCAATAATGCCGAGACTAGGGCAAAGAATTCCTTTTAACATACTTGTAATAATGCCTTCTTTATACATAAGAATAATTCTAATATATAACACAATATAACATCCGTAACTAAATACAATTGCAATTTCGCTGATATCACCGCTACCTAATACACCGCTTTTTTGCGATATATAATGAATAACAAACCAGACAAGAGATATCAAATAAGATAACATAGAAGAGGATAATGATATTTGATATTTGGAATGAATCTTTTCTATTGCTTTTGAATTTGGTATCATTTCTTTACTCGCTAATACTTGTGGCATACGAATACTACCTAATACTAAACCATTTAATACTCCAAGAATGGATATTATGATAATAACAATTAAAATGGTACTACCTTTCTCGCCGAATATAAGATATCCAACTTGATTAATTGCCTCATTACCAGTTGACATAATATACTCAGTTCCTAATAAGTTAGTGATTCCAGTAAAGTACAATAGATATACACTTAATACAATAAGTGGACCAATGATTAAAGCCAATGGCATTGTTTTCTTAGGATTTTTAACTTCATCTGTAATAGTAGTAGCAACAATCCAACCATCATATGAAAAAGCAATTGGAACTACAGCAGTGATCCATTTAAAACCCACATCCTGGTTTGCTATTATGGTAATACCTGCTGGAACCTCAGGATGACTACTTCCTAAGAAAAGTCCTAAAATAGCAATTGCAAATAGAGGAATTAATTTGATTACTGTCGTTAAGTTCTGAAAGTATCCTCCTAATCGAATAGAAATACTATTTACGAAAAAGAAAAAAGTTAAATAAATAAATCCTACCAACACTTGGTTCTCTAAGGTATTACCAAAATTAAAAAGTGAACAAGTATATATTCCGCATACCCAAGCTATGACCGCATTAAGAGTAGGGAAATAGATAAATGTTTGAAACCATCCAAAAAAAGATGCAGTTTTTCTCGAAATAAATTCTTCGTAATATCCAACAATTCCGCCTTTCTTTTGAGAACGGATGGATAGCTCTGTTAATGATAAACTTCCAAAAATTATACTAAATGCTCCAATACAAAGAACAAGTATACCTAAAGCTACATTACCACCAGTATTTAATAACACATCATCACTCTTGAAAAAAATTCCTGAGCCAATTACAATGCCGATGATCATTGTAATAGCAGTGATAATGCCATAATGTTCTTTTTTATTATCCATATTACCTCTTTCTTATAATTAACAAAAACTTGTTAATAAATATATAATTTTATCCGGCCATAATTAGCCATCCAAAATACTATTTTAACATATTATTCGACAATTACAATTCTAATATTCAAATAAGGTTTTTATTTGCTTTTTTTATATTTTATTCAGTATTTAACAAAAAGGAGAGTTTTACTTGCGAATTAATTATACTATTTGATAAAATAAAGGTATAATTAATAATAGTAAATATAAGAAATGCATATAAAGTTACGAAAGAGGTAGATTATATGAAGAAAATTAAAACAAATGCAATGAGATTATTAGATCAAGCTGGTATCAATTATAAAACTGTTGAATATGAAGTTGATGAGAACAACGTTGCAGGAGAACACGTAGCTGATATTGTAGGAATTCCATATGAAAGATGCTTTAAGACATTAGTAGCCAAAGGAGAGAAGAATGGAATTATGGTTTTTTGTATTCCAGTGAATGCAGAACTTGACCTCAAAAAGGCAGCTAATATTGTTAAGGATAAAAAAATTGAAATGGTTCACGTTAAGGATTTACTCAATTTAACAGGCTATATTCGTGGTGGCTGTTCTCCGATAGGAATGAAGAAAAAGTATCCAACTTTTATTGATGAAACAGCAATATTATTTGATGAAATTAGTGTAAGTGCAGGAACGAGAGGTTGTCAATTGATCTTAAATCCGGAAGAATTAATCGAATATATTGAAGCTACAGAGTGTGATATAACTGTAATATAATGCACTATAACCTAGGGATAAAATGGTAAATAATGTTGCAAAATAACATCTAAAAGAGGTATAATAGTAATAAGAAAATCAGATAGTATTTTGGCAGAATGGGGGTTGCTATGGTATACCAATTAATTGATAAACTAATGTGCGAGCATATATTAGAAAAAGATGAATTTTTAATGCTTCTTAATTCCATTAACCACGATACCAGCGAATATTTATTTCATAAAGCTAGAGAGACATCAAAGAATCACTTTGATACAGATATCTATATTCGTGGTTTGATTGAATTTACAAACTATTGTAAAAACGATTGTTTTTACTGTGGTATACGTAAGAGTAATTCATCATGCGATCGTTATCGCCTAAGTAAAGAGGAGATTCTGGAATGTTGTAAAGTCGGACATTCTCTGGGATTTCGAACATTTGTATTACAAGGAGGCGAGGATCCTTATTATACGAATTCGGAACTAGTTGATATTGTTAGTATCATCCGTAGCTCTTATACTGATTGCGCCATTACACTTTCTATTGGTGAAAAAACATATGACGAATACAAAGAATTATATGAAGCTGGTGCAGATCGTTATTTACTTCGTCATGAGACTGCTACGGATGAACATTATCGTAAACTGCATCCTAAGTCGCAAGAATTATCGAACCGTAAGCTATGCTTATATCATTTGAAAGAAATTGGTTATCAAGTTGGAACCGGATTTATGGTTGGCTCTCCTTTTCAGACGAATGAGAATATAATTGAAGATTTGTTATTTATTAAGGATTTAGATCCAGAAATGGTTGGTATTGGCCCGTTTATCCCACATAAGGATACACCATTTGCAAAAATGCCTTCTGGTACTTTAGAAACTACCCTTTTTCTGATTGGAATATTAAGACTTATGCTTCCTAATGCATTAATTCCTGCAACTACGGCATTGGGTACGATTCATCCAAAAGGAAGAGAGTTAGGAATATTAGCAGGTGCTAATGTTGTAATGCCTAATTTATCTCCAGTGAACGTGCGTAAAAAGTATACGTTATATGACAACAAGATCTGCACTGGTGAAGAAGCGGCAGAGTGCATTACATGTCTTAGAAATAGAATAGGTTCTATCGGCTATCAAATTGTAGTTGATAGAGGAGATTATCGTTCTTAAAGTTTATATAATCTAAACAATAACACCTATGCATGATCCTTTAACATTTTCAATGACTTTCATGTAAATCTGTGGTGCTAAAATATAAGGAGATGTTACTATGTACAATTCTATGTCAAAAGTGGCTTCTGAATTCATTAATGATGAAGAAATCAAAGAAACCCTAGAGTATGCGAAACAACAAAAAGGAAACAAAGAACTAATTGCCTCACTTATAGAAAAGGCTAAGTTATGTAAGGGACTAACGCATCGCGAAGCAGCTGTCCTATTGGAATGTGAATTAGAAGAAGAAAATGAAAAAATCTACCATCTTGCTAAAGAGATTAAGCAAAAGTTCTATGGAAATCGAATTGTAATGTTTGCTCCACTTTATTTGTCCAATTATTGTGTCAATGGGTGTGTGTATTGTCCATATCATATGAAAAATAAGCACATTAGTCGTAAAAAATTATCCCAAGAAGATATTGAAAAAGAAGTTATTGCTCTTCAAGACATGGGGCATAAGCGATTGGCTCTAGAAACAGGGGAAGACCCAGTAAATAATCCAATTGAATATGTTCTCGAGAGCATTAAGACGATATATAGCATCAAGCATAAGAATGGGGCAATACGTCGTGTTAATGTTAATATAGCAGCTACGACTGTAGAAAACTACCGTAAGTTAAAAGAAGCTGGAATAGGAACCTACATATTGTTTCAAGAAACATATAATAAAGAAGCATATGAGGTCCTACATCCAACAGGTCCAAAACATGATTATGCATATCACACAGAAGCTATGGACAGAGCCATGGAGGGTGGCATTGATGATGTAGGTGTTGGTGTTCTTTTTGGGCTTAATTTATACCGATACGATTTTGTAGGACTCTTAATGCATGCGGAACACCTTGAAGCAGCTCTAGGAGTTGGACCACATACTATAAGTGTACCTCGTATCCGTCCTGCAGATGATATTGATCCAGAGAATTTTAGCAATGCTATATCAGATGAGATCTTCGAGAAGATTGTTGCCGTTCTTAGAATTGCAGTACCTTATACTGGCATGATAGTATCCACTCGTGAATCAAAGAAAACGAGGGAAAAAGTCTTAGAATTGGGTATATCTCAGATTAGTGGAGGCTCTAGTACAAGTGTAGGCGGCTATGTAGAACCCGAAGACGAAGAGGATAATTCAGCACAATTTGAAGTAAATGATAATAGAACTTTAGATGAGATAGTGAATTGGCTGATTAAGCTAGGATACATTCCATCCTTCTGTACCGCATGTTATCGTGAAGGTAGAACCGGAGACCGTTTTATGTCCTTAGTCAAATCAGGTCAGATAGCAAATTGCTGCGGACCTAATGCACTTATGACGTTACAAGAATATCTTGAAGATTATGCCTCAGTTGATACGAAGCAAAGGGGAGAGGCACTTATTAGAGAAGAAGTCACAAAAATACCAAATGATAAAGTTAAAAATATAGCATCGGAGCATCTAGAAGAAATAAGAGAAGGCAAAAGAGATTTTCGCTTTTAATATAAGGAGGATATAACTTTATGAGCTTAATGGATACACCAAGAGCAAATCGACTTCACATTGGTATCTTTGGAAAACGAAATAGTGGTAAATCATCTATTGTTAATGCTATCACAAATCAGGATGTGGCTTTAGTATCTGATGTAGCAGGAACTACGACAGATCCTGTTTATAAGCCTATGGAGATCTATGGAATTGGTCCATGCGTATTTATTGATACAGCAGGTTTTGATGACGTTGGTGAACTTGGCAAGATGCGTGTTGACAAAACTAAATTGGCATTAGACAAGACAGATATTGCTTTATTAATCTTTTCAGATCATGATATTGAAGAAGAATTATCATGGATCAACATACTGAAAGAAAAGGAGATACCAATTGTACCAATTATTAATAAAGCTGATATTCTAGAGAATCCAGAAGACATCATTGCAAGGATTCAATCGACTGATAGTGAGTTAACTCCTATTATCGTAAGTGCCAAAACAAAAGATGGGATATTCAAGATTCGAGAAGAGATTATTCGTTTGTTACCAGAAGATTATGAATTCAAAAGCATTACAGGTGATCTTGTTCAAGAGGGTGATCTGATTCTACTCGTTATGCCTCAAGACATTCAAGCTCCAAAAGGAAGACTAATTCTTCCACAGGTCCAGACATTAAGAGATTTATTAGACAAAAAATGCATTGTACTTAGTGCAACAACGGATAAATTAGAGGAAGCGTTAGATAGTCTTAAGAATCCACCAAAATTAATCATTACTGACTCACAAGTGTTCAAAACAGTATATGATAAGAAACCAGCAGAGAGTAAGTTAACATCTTTCTCAGTACTATTTGCTAATTATAAAGGCGATATCGATTATTATACCAAAAGTGCTAAAATAATCTCAGAACTTACAGAAGATTCAAGAGTTCTTATTGCAGAAGCTTGTACGCATGCACCATTGCCAGAAGATATTGGTAGAGAGAAATTACCACGTTTACTTCGTAAAAAAGTTGGTGAGAAGTTACAGGTAGATATTGTAAGTGGTAATAATTTTCCCGAGGATTTATCCTCATATCAATTGGTAATTCAATGTGGTGCTTGTATGTTTAATAGAAAATATGTTTTATCACGAATTGAGAGAGCAAGAGTACAGAATGTACCAATGACTAACTATGGTGTAGCACTTGCCTATTTGAACGGAATCCTTGATCAAATTGATTTAAAATAATATATATTTTCAATTGGAAGTAATATTTTATTTGAAGTTATAACAACATATATATTGAGTTTAAAACAACATATAGATTGAATATGAAGTAACATATAGTTCGAATTAAAGATTCGTATATTTGAATTTCAAGCAAATATATTTTATAATTGACATCCTTACATATTTATGCTATAGTAGTTAAGTGTGCCGCACAACGAGGTTCAAGTTCTATTTTTTTAGACACCATAGTTGGCGAGTAATGATAATAGGAGGTGCCATATGTACGCAATTATAGCAACAGGTGGTAAACAGTACAAAGTAGCCGAAGGCGATATCATTAGAGTAGAAAAGCTTAATTTAGAAGCTGGAGCAACTGTTTCATTTGATCAAGTACTTGTAGTAAATAACGGAGAATTAGTAGTAGGTAATCCTACTGTAGCTAACGCTTCTGTTTCTGCTTCTGTAGTTAAAGAAGGAAAGAACAAGAAAGTTATCGTATACAGATACAAGAGAAAATCAGGATATCACAAAAAGAACGGTCATAGACAACCATTTACTATGGTTAAAATCGAAAAAATTAATGCATAATTAATTTCTAATCAACTAGTTACTCAATTAGAAATATTTTAGAATCTATTTATTTCTTTTGGTTAACAGATTGGATCATGATATGATTAAAGTATCAATATTTAAAAATGCAGATGGTATTTATACTGGATTACGTGCTTTAGGACATGCTGGTTTTGCCGATCATGGTGAAGATATTGTTTGTTCTGCTGTATCAATCTTAGTAATAAATACAGTGAATTCTATAGAACAGTTTACTTCTGATAAGTTTGATATCAAAACTGACGAAGAATCTGGTTTAATAGAATTGAAATTTTCATCACCAGTTAGTAAAGAGGCAACTCTTTTATTAGACTCATTAGTTCTTGGTTTAAAGGGCGTTGAGAGTGGTTATGGAAATGAATTTATTAAACTATCCATATAGAAGTAATTCTATTGACAAGATTTCAAGGAGGTGTAAGGCTATGTTAAATATGAACCTTCAATTTTTCGCTCATAAAAAAGGTGTTGGTTCTACTAAGAATGGTAGAGATTCAGAATCTAAGAGATTAGGTGCGAAAAGAGCTGATGGACAATTTGTTTTAGCTGGAAATATTCTTTATAGACAACGTGGAACTAAGATTCATCCAGGTACTAACGTAGGACGTGGTGGCGATGATACATTATTCGCTTTAGTTGATGGCGTTGTTCGTTTTGAAAGAAAAGGTAGAGACAAGAAACAAGTTTCTATTTACCCAGTTGTAGCAAGTAATTAATCTAGATATTCCCAAGCTAGGGTGCCCCAAATTTTTGATTGATTCATTGATTTGGGGCTTTTTTACTTATCTAAGAATTGGAATATTTTATTAGATTGATATTTAGGTAAATATAATATGGTTTGAATATAATATAAAAAGATAATTAATATAGAAGAAATTAAAGATAATTAAGAACAAATAATAATGAATCATATAGATCAATCATTTATTGATTTTATTTAAAAATAGATTTTATAAAAGTTGTTTTATATTTTAAAAATTTGTAATAATAATGATAAGTAAGTATAGAGCAAATCATTTAGATTCAAATTTTTATGTAAGATTTCATATCGTAGAGTTAGAAAGGCTACAAGGTGATAAAATGTTTGCAGATAGCGCAAAAATATATATAAGATCCGGTAAGGGTGGCGATGGTCATGTCAGCTTTCGAAGAGAATTATATGTACCAAACGGTGGTCCGGACGGTGGTGATGGTGGCCGTGGTGGTAATTTAATATTCGAAGTAGATGATGGTGTAAATACCCTGAACGAATTTAGACATGTACGTAAATACTGTGCTGGCGATGGTGAAAATGGTGGTAAGAAGAAATGTCATGGTGCAGATGGTGAAGATTTAATTATCAAAGTACCAGCTGGTACCATTATCAAAGATTCCGAAACTGGCAAAGTTATCACAGATATGTCTCATGATAATAGAAGAGAAGTATTGTTACGTGGTGGTAATGGTGGTAAAGGAAATCAACATTATGCAACCCCAACAATGCAGGTTCCAAAGTATGCACAACCAGGTCAACAATACAAAGAAATGTATGTTACTTTAGAATTGAAAGTAATTGCAGATGTTGGATTAGTAGGTTTCCCAAATGTAGGTAAGTCTACATTTTTATCAAGAGTTACGAATGCAAAACCAAAGATTGCAAATTATCATTTTACTACATTAAACCCTAATCTAGGAGTAGTAGACCTAGAAGGAACAGATGGTTTTGTAATCGCTGATATTCCTGGACTAATTGAAGGAGCATCCGAAGGTATTGGTTTAGGTCATGAGTTCTTAAAGCATATTGAAAGAACAAAAGTGATTATTCATATGGTTGATGCAGCTTCGACAGAAGGTAGAGATTCTATCGATGATATTAATAAAATTAATGCTGAACTTTATGCTTATAACGAAGAGTTAGCATCCAGACCTCAAGTAATTGGTGCTAACAAATTAGATGTATTATATGGCGAAGAAAAAGAAGAAGCAATCAAGAGATTAAAAGATGAATTTGAACCTAAGGGAATTAAAGTATTTCCTATTTCAGCTGTAACTGGAGAGGGTTTAAAGGATCTATTATATCATGTATATGAATTACTTGGAACACTTGATAGTGCACCAATTGTATTTGAACGTGAATTCTTCCCTGAACAAATTGATCTCTCAAATGAACCATATTCAATTGAAAATCCAGAAGAAGGCGTATTTACAGTTGAAGGTCCAAGAATCGAAAGAATGTTAGGTTATACGAACCTTGATACTGAAAAGGGATTTGATTTCTTCCAACGTTTCTTAAAAGAGAACAATATTATAGAAGAATTAGAAAATATGGGTATCCAAGAAGGCGATACTGTTAAAATGTATAATTTACATTTTGATTATTATAAATAAACAGAACAGATGTGGAGCGTAATATAGGCTACCTTTTATTATGGTACTAACTTTCGCTTCGCATCATTTGTGTATATAAATTTCATATCATTAGAATAGAAAATATGGAGGAATACAATAGATATGACAAGTAAACAAAGAGCTTATTTAAAAGGCTTAGCTATGAATATTGATGCAATCTATCAAGTTGGTAAATCAAGTCTTACACCTGAGATTACAAAAGGAATCGATGAAGCCTTAGAAGCAAGAGAATTGATCAAAGTAAGTGTTTTAAAAAATTGTATGGATGATCCAAGAGAAATTGCCAGTATCATCGCTGAAAGAACCAAATCCGATGTGGTTCAAGTAATAGGAAAGAAAATTGTTCTATACAGAGAATCAAAGGAACATAAAAAGATTGAATTACCAGTAGTAAGAAATAAGAATAATGGTAATTAATAAGATTTTATAGTATTTAAAATAAGATTTAATAGAAGTAAAAAATAAAGTGTGTTTTGACATGTAAAGGAGCTTGTAAATGAGACAGAAAAGGAAAGTTGGAATCATGGGTGGAACATTCAATCCGATTCATACCGCACATTTAATCCTTGCAGAACAAGCATATGAACAATTTCAATTAGATACTGTATTATTTATGCCTTCTAAAAATCCACCGCACAAAAATAGAAGAGATGTTTTACCAGACTCTGTTAGACAAGAAATGGTTTTATTAGCCATTCAGCATAATCCACATTTTGAACTTTCTACGGTAGAACTTGATCGAGAAGGTATTACTTATACAGCGGATACTTTAACTTGTTTAAAAGAAATTCATCCTGATTGGGATATTCATTTTATTATAGGTGCAGATTCCCTATATCAGATAGATATGTGGAAAAATCCAGATATTGTTATGTCAATGGCAAAAATATTAGCAGCTACTAGATATGCCATATCGGATGACAAGATGAATAATAGAATTAAAGAATTACATGATAATTTCAATGCGGATATATCTTTATTGCATGTTCCTAATATGGATATCTCCTCGGAATATATAAGAAAATGCTTGCAAAATCATAAGTCTATCAAATATTACGTGTCCAAAGAAGTTGAAGACTATATCATGAAAAATAATCTGTATCATTTATAAGTATCTACGCTAATTAAATATCATTTTTAAATGACATCAGATTGTCAGAATACCTTGAAGGAAAGGAATGAAGGTAACTGAAATGGATTATAATATAATGGAATTTCAAGACAAAGTGAAAGAGAATATGACTGCAAAGCGTTATTTTCATACACTCGGTGTACAATATATATGTGCAGCACTTGCTATGAATTATCAATATGACATAAAAAAGGCTGAGATTGCAGGTTTATTTCATGATTACGCAAAATGTTATGATGATAATATGATGATTCTTAAATGTAAAGAGTTTCATATTGATATAACAGAAATTGAATCAAAAAGTCCTTACTTATTACATACCAAATTAGGAGCATATTATGCTAGGGAAAGGTTTGGTATTCAAGATAGAGAAATTCTAGATGCAATTACGTATCATACAACAGGAAGACCAAACATGTCAATGTTGGAAAAGATTGTTTTTACAGCAGATTATATTGAACCGTCAAGAAGAATGATTCCTAAATTAGATGAAATTCGTAAAGTTTCATTCCAGAATATAGATTTGGCTGTTTATATGATATTAGAAAATACACTTAATTATCTTAAGAAAAATAAGGACAAGTTGATTGACCCAATGACCGAAAATGCATATGAATATTATAAGAAATTGCAAGATTCTGAATATTAATGATTATTTCCATATATAAAAGATAGATACAAATAGAATTTTAAATACAAATATATAAAACAAAATTACTAGCAAGGAATATATTATTTATAAGTACATGAATTAGAAGGGAGCACAATATGAATTTATCAAAAGAAATGGCAAAAATAGCTTATGAAGCTTTAGATGATAAAAAGGCAGAAGATATAAAAGTAATCGAGGTGAAAGATATTACAGTTATCGCAGATTACTTTGTAATTGCAAATGGTACAAACTCATCTCAAGTTTCTGCTTTAGTTGATGCAGTAGAAGAAGGATTGGGTAAGGCTGGTTATGAACCAAAAAGAATTGAGGGAATTGGAACAACTAATTGGATTCTTCTTGATTATGGTGATATTGTTGTTCATATTTTTTCTAGAGAAGATCGTTTATTCTATGATCTAGAAAGAATATGGAGAGATGGAAAAACTATCGATAAAGATAAACTATAATATATTCATAAAAAGAGAAATAAAGAAAAACGCTTAGGATTGATGTAATTTAATCTTAAGCGTTTTTCCTATATTTTATTCAGATTCAACGTTATTATAAAGTAATACAATATTTACACGTCTATTTTTATTTTGTCCTGCTTTTGTTTTATTTGAAGCTACTGGTTTATATTCACCATATCCAACAGCACGTAAACGGCTAGGTGAAATATTGCAATTGCTAATTAAATACTCAACTACATTGGTAGCACGAATAGAAGATAATTGCCAGTTAGAAGAGTAGTACGCATTTTTAATTGGCACATTATCTGTATGTCCTTCTACAACAATACTGTTATCAGTACTATTTAATAATGTTGCAATCTGTTTTAAGGTTTTATTCATATTAGATTTGATTAAAGCTTTTCCACTATCGAAAAAGATTTTATCTGAAAATGTAATGACAAGACCTCTTTTTTCTGTTGTCATTGTAACATTACCTTTTATATTGCTTTTTTCCGCTATCTGATTTATTTGATCACGTAGCTTTTCAAATTCTTCTTTTTCTAGAGTGTTATTATCCTTACCTGTTTGTGTGGTTGTAGATATACCATTTTTATTTTTATCAGCACCCGTTGTGGCAGTATTAGTATCACCAGATGATTGTTCTAATAGTTTCCCTCCATCTAATAACCCTGTCTTACCAGGTAATAGTGAGTCCTGGCCAGATAGTACACCATTTCCTAGTGAGGAATTCAGCGATTCTGCTAATTGCGCATACTTACTTTCGCTTACATTACTCATAGCGTACAGAACGACAAATAGAGCAACAAGTAAAGTAATCATATCCGAATATGTTAATAACCATCTTTCATTATTCCCTGATTTCTTGGCTTTCCTTTTCATCCTCTAAATATCCTTTTAACCTTTCGCGTATTAATGTTGGATTAGCTCCTTCTTGTATCATTAGAACACCATCGATTATCATGCTTTTTAATGCCACTTCTTCTGCATCAATACTTTTTAGTGAATTTGCAATTGGTAAAAATATTAAGTTTGCAGATCCTACACCATATAAAGTAGCAATAAATGCAACACCAATTTTAGGACCCAAATCCGCAGCTTCTGATAAACTACCCATTACATTGATAAGTCCCATTACGGTACCAACTACACCCATGGTAGGAAGGTATCCACCCATTGCCTCAAACATGGAGTAACCTTTCTCATGGCGTTCCATAATATTCTCAAGTTTAATTTCCATCGTCTTCTTTATATTTTCACCATCAATGCCATCAATAACTAATTGAAGTCCTGAAACCATAAATGGATCGTAATCCCCTGCATTTAAAACAACTTCTAAAGATAAAAGTCCTTCTTTACGAATTTTATTTGATAGTTCAATAAAAGTTTCTAACACAGCAGCTTTATCTTGCTTTTGGTTACTCATTAAAACCCCTAAAATTTTTGGAAGTCTTTTAATATTTGATATTGGAAATGAACAACCAAGTGCTCCCAATGTTCCTCCAAATACAATCAAAGCAGCTGTTGGTTGCAATAAACCAGAAGGCGTACCACCTTCAACAATAAAAGCTAAAATCAGTGCTCCCAATCCAACTATCAAACTAGCTATAAAAGATAAATTCATTTTTTTCTCCATCCTCCAACTCTTATTAGTACTTTTTTGTAGCATACTTATTAATTAATGCGACTACTAAAATAATATTTTTATCATCAACAAAAAGATTAACATTATATAATTTTAAAAATCACAAAAATTATGTTCAGGAACTACAAATTATAATATATATCGGTATAAAATGTAAAATATATAAGTATTGTTTTAAAATTTAATAAAATAAATTGAAAATTAAGAAAGATATATGTCCTATTTTAGATTTTATAGCCTCTATGCTAATATAATAATTCATAATTAATAAGTATATTATTACTATTAGTATAATGTAAAATTCGTTTTATTTCTACATAAATAATTGCCTTTTTAATATACAATTCACATAATTTGATAAAGAAGTGGGAGATATGTAAAATAATAAATAAAAAAGGCTTGAATAAATTATATTGATATAACTTTATCCAAGCAATTCTATTAAAATAATATGTTCTATTCTTATTGATACATACGAAACAAACCAATTACTTTACCAAGTATATTAAGTTCATTTACGATAATTGGATCCATCGTATCATTTTCAGGTTGTAGGCGGTAATAACCTTTTTCTTTAAAGTAGGTCTTCACAGTAACTGAATCATCTATTAGAGCCACTACAATATCACCATTATCAGCAGTTGGCTGTTTTCTTACTAAAATCTTGTCTCCATTATATATACCAACATTAATCATACTTTCACCTTTTACTTTTAACATGAAAGTCTCTTCATTAGGCATATACTCAGTTGGGACAGGAAAGTAACCCTCAATATTCTCTACTGCAAGAATTGGTTGTCCAGCTGTAACAGTACCAACTATAGGTACATTTACTAGTTCTCTACGGGTTAAATTAAAATTATCATCTATTATTTCAATTGCTCTAGGCTTTGTTGGATCTCTTCTAATATAACCATTTTTCTCTAATGTCTCTAAGTGGGAATGTACAGAAGAAGTTGACTTCAACTTAACTGCTTCACAAATCTCACGTACTGCTGGTGGATATCCTCTATTAATAATTTCCGATTTTATGTAATCTAATATTTCTCGTTGTTTCGCACTTATTTTACCGTAATCCACTAGGTGCCAACCTCCAATCGTCTTGTTTTTTCCATTATATCATATAGAAAATGAAATTGCAAAACTAATGTTCGGAAAATACATTCTTTTATCTATTGACAACCGAACAACTGTTCGCTATAATCAAAATATAAACATGTGTTCGATTTGATGAAACGCATAAATAGATTATATGAAACTGAAATTATACATATCATACAGGAGGTTTTTATGAATAAATTTAAATCAATTTACGAGCAGAAAAAGCTTTTTATACTATTGTTAATAGTGTTTGTATTATTCTTTACATTCTTTTTTGTTACTAAGACTGTTTTTGCTTCCAACTCAAAAGCGACTTCTCCTAAATTAGTTACTAGCATTACAATTGAGAGAGGTGATACTCTTTGGAGTATAGCAACTAGTTATATGTCAAGTGAATATGATAATGTAGATCAATATATTAGTGAGATAAAGCAGAGTAATGGTTTAATGTCTGATACCATTCATGTAGGGGAACATTTAATTATTCCATATTATGAGTAATATAATTATGTAGTAATTTACATTGTGTTACATGACAATCAATCCTATTGTGTAGGAACGGATATGAATGTGCATAATTAATAAATTCTTTACTTTATACAAGATGAGATAATATATAAGTTAACTCTTGATTCTGAATAATTTTAAGTTATACTAATAACAGCAAGTAACTAAGAGTATAAATGTATCGAAGTATACAATAAGGAGGAATTTATTTGAAAACATTGATTTTTAATGGTTCACCAAGAAAGAATGGAGATACCATTTTTTTATTAAATGAGTTAACAAGTCAGCTAGAAGGTGATATAAAGATGGTAAACGCTTATTATGAGAATATTAAGCCTTGTATCGATTGCAGATATTGTTGGAAAAAGCCAGGTTGCGCTATCAAAGATGACATGCAAGAAATCTATGAATATATTTTGAATTGTGATAATATTGTTATTGCATCACCCCTCTATTTTTCAGAATTGACAGGTCAACTTTTATCTGTCATGAGTAGGTTTCAAACATTTTGGTCTAGTAAATATATCAGAAAGACATTGCCTATTCAAAAAGAAAAAAAGGGTGGAATTATCCTTGTTGGAGGAAATGGTGTAAAGGATAAAGCTTATGATACATCTAAAATAATCTTAAGTTCATTAAATGCAAAGATTGTTGGAGACGTTTGTTCATTTCAAACAGATAAGAAGCCAACTAATCAGGATAGCGAGGCAATATTGGAAGTTGCAAAGTTGGCTAAGGCTTTAAATAAATGATAGTATAAAATTCTATTAGGTATATATCCTTTTATTTGGTTATAGGATATATACCTTTTTTACACTCAATCAATAAGTTTACATAATGATATTATGTAAACTTAAGATAGGTAGTGCGCCTAGCGGCGCACGTTTCTAATGGGTGAAAGTCCCTAATCCGCCCTAGTAGTGGGAAGGATACAGCCAAAACCAAGGGTGTCCATCGTGAGGTGGAATCCGAAGGAAGGTGGAGGCAAATCTCTGGTCTGACGAATAGAAATCACATCAGGCTACAGTTAAGGATAAGGTTGCTACTCAAACCGAAGTCCTATAACTACTCGGAATTAACTGTGGTAAATGTGGCAGATGGATGGAGAGAAAGAAACGTGTGGTACCTAGGGAGGTCTCGTCAGCAGATGGAAACAGAGTATGAAATCTGTAGTAACAACGAATGGCGAGAAGTCAGCAGAGGTCATAGTACTACTGTGGTTGCAAACATAGTAGGAAGGACTGAACTTTAGGAGATGTGAGTAAATGAATGTAACCAAAGATGGATTTAAGAACAGACAACTTCATAGAGAGGACTATCTGCAAACGGTATCTGCGGAACAGAAAGAGTATGCAGAAGTGTTTGCCCATCAAAGGATTGCTGAAAACAACGACATCATCACAGATTTTCAGACGGACAATCTAATGGAACAGATTTTACACAAAGATAACCTTAACAAGGCTTTCAAGAAAGTGAAATCAAACAAAGGAGCAGGCGGTATTGATGGAATGAGCGTGGATGAACTTCTAGGCTTTCTGAGAGATAACCAAAGGCAACTTATCCAACAGATAAAAGATGGAAAATACAAACCAACCCCAGTCCGTAGGGTGGAAATACCCAAAGAAACAAAAGGCGAGTTTAGAAAACTGGGAGTACCAACAGTAGTTGACAGAGTATTTCAACAAGCGATTACACAGGTACTTTCTCCAATCTTCGAGAAACAGTTTTCTGGAAACAGTTTTGGTTTTCGACCAAACAGGGGTGCACACGATGCACTGAAACAATGCCAAACGAATGTCAACGATGGCTATGTATATGTGGTAGATATGGATTTGGAAAAGTTCTTTGACACAGTGTGTCAAAGCAAACTCATAGAAGTTCTATCACGAACTGTCAAGGATGGGAGAGTAATATCGCTTATCCACAAATATCTTAATGCTGGTGTTATTAGCAAAGGGATGTTCGAAAAGACAGAAGTTGGTATGCCACAAGGCGGACCATTGAGTCCTCTTCTAAGTAACATAATGCTGAACGAGTTGGATAAGGAACTGGAAAACAGAGGACATAGGTTTGTTCGCTATGCAGATGATTGTATGATTTTCTGCAAAAGTAAGAAAAGTGCAGAAAGAACCTTGAACAACATAGTGTCATACATTGAGGGAAAACTATTCCTAAAAGTAAATCACTCAAAGACGTGTGTGGCACATATAAGCAAAGTCAAATACCTTGGATATAGCTTCTATAGATACAAGGGAAAATGCAGATTTCGAATACACCCAAAATCAGTAGTTAAGATGAAGAATAAAATCAGAGAGCTTACTGACAGACATAATGGATGGGGAAATGAATATCGAGCACTGAAATTGACACAGTTTATTAGAGGGTGGATAAACTACTTTGGATTAGCAGATATGAATAAAATGCTAGTGGAGATAGATAAATGGTTACGCCATAGAATAAGAGCAATCTATTGGAAACAATGGAAGAAGACAAAAACGAAATATCGAAAACTAAAGGAACTAGGTATGAACGAAGCCTTTATAAAATGGCACGCAAATATGCGCCAAGGAATATGGAACTGTAGCAACAATAGAATGGTACAGTTTGCCTTGAATAATGAAAAACTCAGAGAATGGGGTTATCCCACATTCTCTGAGTTTTACTTGAAAATATGTGAAAACTAAAGAACCGCCGTATACCGAACGGTACGTACGGTGGTGTGGGAGGTCGGTAGATAAATTAATTATCTACCTCCTACCCGATTGTATTATTTGACTATATGATTTGTTATGTAACAACTTAAATAATAACTCATATATGACTAAATCAAACTGGGCAAATAGTAGAGTGTGTTTTTTTTGTTGTTAATTCAATTCTAGCACTTTTTGGAGGAGCTTGTAACCTTCTAGATTTATATTTTAATAAATAAATTAGTAATATAATATTAATCGAATCATAATAAAAAATAGTAGAATAAAAGCTGACTCGTCTTTTATTTGTGATAAATGTTAAAATTAATCGTAATATGAGAAAATATTTGGATGAATTAACTAAATAAGTACTATTCTGGCATTATTTCATATGCTATAATGTATAAGACTACTGGTAATAGCTAACACTTCTATTATATACATTATAAGTAAATGAATTATAAAAATTATGAAATCGAAAGGTGCTGGGGGTTGTATGGAAAGAACACTTGTTATTATTAAGCCAGAAGCAGTAGCAAAGAAGTTAGTTGGTAAAATCATTTCAATTTACGAGGATAATCGACTAGAAATAATACATGCACACAGAGTGTTAGCTACAAAAGAAGTATTAGAAAAACATTACGAGGCACATAAAGGCAAAGATTTTTTTGATGGACTAGTTCAGTTTATGTCTTCATCAGAGGTAGTAGTACTAATTCTTGAAGGTGAAAATGTTGTTGACATTGTGCGAGAAATCAATGGTGCTACGAATCCACAAAAGGCTTTGCCTGGTACAATACGTTATATGTTCGGAGAAACGATCGAAGCAAATGCAGTTCATGGATCAGAATCAGTAGAGGCTGCTGAGAATGAAATTGCAATATGGAGAGATCTAATTCGTTTTGAAAGCTAACATAATATTTAATTAATTGGACGAGCTTATATCCCAAAACAGTGGAAGTTTTGGGATATTTTTTATAGTGTCATGTTACTCCTTCTCCCTAAGCTTAACTACATTTGCAGCACTCCGCCTTCTAGAATCTTCAATCGCTGCATAATGCTTTCTGGTGGTGTTAACATCCTTATGTCCTAATACGTCAGCAACTAGATAAATATCACCTGTCTCTCTGTAAAGACTAGTACCATAGGTACTGCGAAGCTTATGTGGAGTAATTCGTTTTAACTTAGTTACGGTGCTTGAATATTTTTTCACGAGGTTCTCAACAGATCGGACGCTAATTCTACGATTTTGCATTGATAAGAAGAGGGCATTGGTATGACCTTCTGATGCCAAGATTTGTTTACGTTCTATAAGATAATTGGTCAATGCATCCTCAACTTCTTCACCAAAGTATACAATAACCTCATTTCCACCTTTTCTAATAATCTTAATTCCATTATTATTAAAATCAATATCATGGATATCGAGCCCTACACATTCAGATACACGAATTCCAGTACCAAGAAGTAAAGTCATGATTGCAAGATCTCTAACTTTCGTTTTGTTATGGTATTTTTGTTGAGACTTCGTTAAGTTATCACCAGATTCAACTTCATCAAGTAGACGTGCAATTTCATCAATATCAAGACGTACGATTTCTTTCTCATGCAGCTTGGGAATATTCACTAAGATGGCTGGATTGGTAGTTATCATTTCTTTCTTAAAGTAATAATTATAAAACGTTCGAAGAGTAATTAGTTTCCTTTTCTTTCCACTTTCATCGTTAATATGCTCTTTTCCATCTTTTTGATAATATTTCAGATAATCAAGGTATTCTTCAATATCAATTGCTCTTATTTGATCTAATGTATGTATAGGAATATCAGGGATTGGCGTGTTCTTTAATGCGGCATTAGTTTTCGATAAAAATTCAAAGAAAACACTAAGATCATAGGCATATGCAATTCTTGTTCTAGAAGAAGTAGTAGGTTCAATTCCCCTAAAAAAGTCAGAACAGAAATGTGGAAGAGATTTAATTAGCTCTCTTAATTTTACTGCATTCTCAATATTCACTTTATCATGGTAATTCTGTTCTTTCATCTATTATTGTTCCTTTCGTTATTTATAGGATTATATTTTTTTATAGGACTAGAGAAATAGTACATATCTCTAATAGTTTTACTAATTAAGATGACATACTCATTTTCAGTCTTTATAAATTTAAAATAAGAAGGAGCGTTCCTATTCTTATTGCTTACTAGTACGAACATGTTCACTTTCACCCCACCCAGGAAGATTACTGCTTGTTATGGCATGAAAAATACGTTCTCTAGCCCCTGGATTCTCTTTATTTAATTGCTTTATAAGATTTTTAGCATATTCTCTTTTGGTATACCCGTCAACAGGACATGGATTCTTCTGAACAGGTAGATGATTCTCTAAAGCAAAACTTCTAATATCTCTTTCTTCTAAGAACATCAATGGTCGAATGACTGTAAGGCCTGTCTTATCCAAATAAGTTACTGGTTCGAAAGAACTTAGCCTTCCCTCAAATAATAGAGACATCATTAATGTTTCCATGATATCATCTTTATGATGAGCATACGCAACTTTATTACAATTTAATGAATTAGCCTTTTCATTGAAGGCACCTTTTCTTAATTTGGCGCATAACGAACATGGATTTTTCTCTTTGCGTTCATCAAATACTATGTGAGCTATATCAGTATCCACGACAGTATAAGAAACCTCAAGTTTTTTACATAATTTACTTACCTCTGATAAATCAAACTCGTTATACCCTAGATTAACGGATATTGCTTCTAATTCAAATTTATTTGGATAAAAACGTTTCAGATTAGTCAGTGCTATTAATAGTGTAAGACTATCTTTGCCACCAGATATCCCAACAGCAATACGATCTCCATCTTGTATCATCTGGTAATCATCTATGGCTTTTCGCGTCAGGCTTAATAAGCGTTGTAATTTCATAAATTTCCTCACTTTTAATATAATATATATAACTGATTTAATAACTAGATTTATGTGAACGGTTAGAGGCTATTAATAAGATGTTTTGTATCTAGCTAATAGTCTCAAAATAATACGATTTGAATTTTTACTAATTATCATATGATTTATTGTACTAAACAATTCTTTCTCTTTCAATAAGATACTTTAATTCTATATATTTAAACGTAATATATTAAGTACCTTACTAATGAAATTAGTTTGAAAAATTACCATCAAGACAATCTGATATTTGAACATCAAATACATGGTATTCATAGAGTTTACCAATTAGATGCGTAAAAATGAAATATATTCCCCTAAAAAGTGTTAACAAAAATATATGGTTTGAAATCAATGCTTTCCCTAAAGAAATAGTTATTATAAATATAACAGAGACTATTATAGTAATTAAGATATTAATCGTAGATTTATAAGTATAAATGAATTTTCTACTAAGAATTTAGAAGAATTTACATATAAATTGACACAATTCTATCACTTTTCGTAGATATGATGGGATAGATACTACGTAAAAAGACTATTCATTTAAAAAAAATATAGAAATGAATAATCATGGGAAAAAAGGGTGAAAAAATATGTTTGAAAACAAGAAAAAACAACCAAATTATTCAGTAATCCAATCGTTTGAATATAAATTTACTAACGACGTTGACAAGAAAATAAAGAATAGGAGTTATAAAAGTTATATATCTACACTTGTATTTCTTTTATTACTTATTATAATACTTATGCCTGCAAATATAGCCAATGCAGCTTCTGGTTTATCTATTTCTTATAATGGCAAAAATGTTAATTATACGGGAACTAAAGTCTCAGCAACATATAATGGTGCACAGATTAACCTACATAGTACCCCTGGGATTGTAATTAATGATGTTGCAATGATTTCCTATCAAGATGTTTTTCAAAATTCAGTGATAAAAGCAAGTGCTTCATACTCTAGTACAAATAAAATAATTATAATAAAAGTTGGAAGTAACTCTATAAAAATGACTCTTGGTAGTAAAATTGCATATGTAAATGGTATTAAAAAAACAATGGATGGTGTACCAGTAAAGGTTACTTATCATAATGTTAATGCCACTAAGATCTTAGTGCCAGCACGATTTGTAACAGAAAGTCTGAAACTAGGATATACATGGAATAGCCAAACAAGATCCTCCGAGATTACTGGACCATTGCATTTATTTTACGATGGTGAAAATCATGCTTATACAGGAACAAAAGGGAAAGTGTCCGTACATGGAACGCTCCTTAATCTTTCAACAATGCCTAGTATTGTATTAAATGACACAGCTTTAATTCGTGCCAATAAAGTATTGAAATCAACTGGTATTAATGCATCTTATAATTATAATTCAACTAGTAAAGTTCTTACAGTATCAAAGAACGGTAACACAATCAAATTTACGATGGGCAGTAACTATGCCTATGTGAATGGTAAAAAATATTCAATGCCAACATCTGCTAGAATTGTTAAAAATACAGATACTGCCTCAAGTTATATTATGGTGCCAGGTTCTTTTACAATTACTAACCTAGGATATAACTATAGTTGGAGTAACGCGATTAAGACTTCTGTGATTACAAAAAAGACAAATTCAACAAGTACATCTGGAACATCTAATTCATCAAGTACTTCAACTGCAACAAGTACATCAAGTAGCTCGATCAATGATACGGATAAAGTTTATCTAAGCTTAGGTGTTGCTAGTTCTTTATCAGAAGAATATAAACATGTAACAAGTATTGTTAATAGTGATATTATTTCTGCTAGTACGAATACAAAAGCAGAGATATCATCAATAACTAGAACAATGGAAGGGAAAAATGAAGTATATACAATTACTTCCGCTAATCCATTTCAAAATGTTCAGACTTCTTACGTTAGTAGTAATGTAATTGGTTTAAATATAAGTAACTCCGTTAGTGTCAATAAGACGGATTCTTATTCTAATAGTATTGTTGGAAAAGTAATAACTACATACGATTCGACAACTTCCAATACAAACATAAAATTTAATTTAACTACTACAACTGCAAAATATGAAGTTAAAATGTCAGAAGACAAGCGAACAATAGTAGTACAAGTATATAATAATTATATCAATCAAGTTGTGGCAAAACGTCAATCTGCTGCAGATATTGTTTCGATATCAGGAATCTATTTACCTGCTGCTAAGATTACAAATGACCAGACCAATATTTATATTGATTTACCTTATACAATTGCTTCAACTGGTGCAAAATCCACATCAATAAGTGGTGTTAGTTTAACAGGATTAACAGTTAGTCAACCAACGAATAATTCCACTCGAATTACTATTAAGAAAAAGAGTAGTGCTTCCTATTATACAGAATCGATTGGGAATACCTTGAGTATAGTATTAACTGAGTCATTAACAAGCAGTTATGATATTACAATTAAGAAGCCATCTGAAGTTTCCTATGCTTCTATATCCAATGGCGATTATTATTATAAAAATAAATTCATTATTACAATTCCTGGTGATTACATCTCTTATTATAAGAGTCATCCAATTACCAAAAATAACAGCTCAATTAGTAAAATTACTGTAGCTTTGAATTCAGCAGGAAATACTAGAATCTCCGTATATACAACTTCTATATTAGGCTATAAGTTAGCGAATAAAGGTAGCTATATTGGAGTGACGGTAGGAAAGCCAAAAAGTATTTATAAAAATATAGTCGTATTGGATGCTGGCCATGGTGGACATGATTCTGGTACTACGAATCATGGAACCTATGAGAAAAATATTGCTTTTGATATTCTCTATAAATACGGTAAATCTTACTTTAATTCATCGACCTCAAATATTAAAGTATATTATACAAGGGTAGATGATACTTTTATTACATTATCTGATCGTGCTGCATTCGCAAGTAAAGTTGGTGCAGACTTATTTATAAGCCTTCATATGAATTCAGGCTCAACTACTGCAAATGGAACAGAAGTATATTATTCCACGAATAATAATTATAAAGCTAGCTCTGGTTTGACAAGTAATATCTTAGCAACGAAATTTGAAAATGGATTATGTAAAACTCTTGGAAATAATACCCGTGGAGTAAAGACCGCAGGATTTTATGTTATTAAAAATAACTCGGTTCCTGCTGTTCTAATAGAACTTGGTTTCTTATCAAATAGCGCTGACTATGAAAAATTAACAGATCCTGATTATCAGAAAAAAACTGCAAAAGCAATCTATGATATTACATCTTCTATCTTTACTACTTATCCAACTGGTAGGTAAAATAAATAAGTAACCATAATCATAAGATAGACCCAATTATTAGTAAATGAAGGTTAAGCCAACATTATCTAGTGATTGGGTTTTATTTATTCCATTTATTTATTTCGGCTCTTTGTCAAGTGTTGGGGTGTGAGGTGCGTTGCACCCGCACTAACACTGACAATAGAGCTATTTTTATGACTAGGTTCTATAATAGATGTTTTTTTGCATGACAAATAAGCCTCTTGAAAACCGACCATTTTTTTACATAGAACTGTGAATGATACGTGTACGAAATCTTTCGAAATTACGTACACCATAAGAACTTCTTTTTAGTACTTTGATTTTATTATTGAATCCTTCCGTAGGTCCATTTGTATATCCATACTTAAAGGCATTAAGTATATACTCAGACCAGCGTCTATATGTTTTTGCACATGCTTCAAATTCGTGTAATCCAGAGCTTTCAGCACTTTTTACCCACTCCCAAAATTCAGTTCTTTGATATGTATAGCTATTACTCTGACATATTTCATAGAACCATTCTTTTAACCTGTGAGCTAGTCGTAAATCATCACTGTATTGTAGCATTAAATCACAGGCTTTTTTGTTGTCATCTTTTAATTTAGAATATCGAGTCAGTATAAGTTTTCTACTTCGCTTATAGTACTTTCTAAGAGTTGGTGTCATGGATGCTTGTAAACGTTTACGAACACTTTCAATTGCCCAGGAAACCTGACGAATGTAGTGATATTTATCTACGATGATTGTGGCATTAGGAAAGAATGTTTTGGCAAGATCTATATAAGGTTGCCACATATCAGAAATAAAAAATTTAACACGATATCTTTCATCACGACTGCAAGATTTAAAATACTCAATAAGATGGGACTGAGTACGATCCGGTAAAATATCAAGAATACATTTTTTCTTTGCATCCACCAGAATACATTGATATTTGGAATCACCAGCATTCCCTTTAAATTCATCAATTGAAATGCATTGAGGAATATGTGGTTTATCATACGAGAGTGTATCAAGAATACGTATTACTGTATTCATTGAGACATTAGTTTGGGAAGCAACATATTTAATACTGTTGGTTGAACGAAGCAATTCAACAATTTTGAAGGATAGTCGTGTTGTACGTTGCTGATATTTAGCTATAAAACTATATTTCTCGTAAAAACGTTTACCACAAGAACATACATATCTTCGTTTTCTTAACAATAAATAAGCATTGGACAACTGAAAAGGTAAGTCTTTAATTTTCTGCCAACGATAATCGTGTATTTTAGATGTTCCAGCTCCACAACAAGGACAAATTTGAGGTTTGGGATTGGTTTCAATCTTGATAATAATTCCATCTAAAGTGTGTTGCACACTTTTTAATTTTACACCTTCTAAATTTAAAAGATTTTTGTTACAATTAGATTGCATCTATATAAAATACCTCCTTTAAAATGTTAGCTTTGGTCGGTTGGCATGTGAAGAGGCTTTATATAGATGTATTTTAATATAAAAACAAAAATGTTGGAAGTGTGTTTTTAACACACCCCAACATTTATTATAGAACCTTTATTTCATAAATTTTTAGTATATTTACTATTAGTAGTGAAAATGGAAGTTCATTGCACTCTGACTTAATCTACTTGTATTGTTATATATTATCAATCTTCCAAAAACCTTGATTTTACTGACTTTTTTAAGATGTAATAAATAACAAAATGGTAATATATACAATTCCTCCATATTTACCATATCATTTTTAAATTCATTTGGTTATAATAATAGAGTACCAATAAAAAATGAGTGAAATTAGTTGGTATAGAAATGGAGAGCATAAATGAAAAACAACAACACAGTAATGTCCAAATTAATACGTAGTTCATTCCTTTTTAGCTTAGGTATGATTTTATCTATTGTATGTTTGGTAAAACCAGTAAACGCAGAAACTATTAGTACTTCTAAGAGTGACTATTCACATTCTATCCAATTAACAGTTGTGAATTCCTTGGAGGAACGTTTAAGTAAAGTTCTAGGTGTTTTAGATGCAAAATTAACAAGTGATGAAAAAGCAAAATCCTTAGATTATCTTACCCGCTTAAGTAATTTAGAGAACAATAGAACTACGTATGTTCAAACTCAAGAGGAAATATCACTAATTCAGGATTTTAATACATATCTGAATGAACTTACTATTAAATATTTCCCAAAAGCTGAAAGTTATGCAAAAGAACTAGAAGATGCATTTGGTCCAGTAACATTAAGTAAGAATAACGAAGTAATTGAAAATATTAAAAGCAAAATCTCGAATCTTGATTATACTAAAATAAATTCTATTTATTCTCAGTATGTTGATAATACAATAGAATCAGACGCTGCGGCACGCCAAATATATAGTATTTTACAGAAGTACAGTAACAAAATTGAATCAGACGAAGTACTGTATAATATATTTACTGTTGAATATGGAACAAAAGCAAGATTTACAATTAAAGATGATTATACTGTAAAGTATCAAGATCCAGCTAGAACTGGATTATCTAACTTAAGTAAAGCTGATCAAGCAAAATATAAAAGAGTATGGGCACAAGTTAGACAGATCTTACCTACAAAGTATTTAGGTGCCTTTGCAGAATTTGATATCTCAAGTGATGGTAAATATGGAGTAGCAGCATTTGTTGAACAACTAGATAATGATGGTAGGTATTGGAGAATTAGCGTTGATCCAGCTGACATGAGTAATAAGAATGAGTTTTATCATACTGTTATTCATGAATTTGGTCATTATGTATCTTTGAATAATACTCAAGTAAAATACATCAAAAAAGATGAAATAATTAATCCTTCCAAAGATGATTACTACGATACTTCCTTAATTGCAAATAAAAATTCTTATTTAAATAGATACTACAATACATTCTGGAAGGAATACGCATTTGATCGTAATGCAAATACGTTAAATCAATTATTTTTCTGTAGACATTATGATGAATTTGTATCTGAATATGCAGCGACAAGTGTAGCAGAAGATTTTTCAGAATCATTTTCTTATTATGTATTACCACCTAAGAATGCAACATTGAAACAAAAAGAGAGAATCAATTTCTTCGATCAATTTCCTGAATTAGTACAGTTGAAGAAATCAATTCTAAGCAATATGAAGAAAAATAAATTAATAAAATAATTAACAAACATAAAACAAATCAACCATATACAAGTCTATCATTTATGGTTGATTTGTTTTATAATATTTTAAAAATGTAACAATGTCATCAGTCATGTATGTAAGATATTGCGATGAATATCTGTTACAAAAATGTTATTCTACAGGAGGATAAAGATTATGTATAGCTTTAATAATGATTATAGTGAAGGTGCACATCCAGATATAATGGAAGCATTAATGAGAACAAATATGGAACAAACGGGTGGATATAGTCTAGATACTTATACTGAAGAAGCCATCCATAATATGAAAAATCTAATTAACTGTCAGAACGCAGATATTCATCTGTTAGTTGGTGGAACGCAAACAAATTTAACTGCATTATCTGCATTCTTAAGACCTCACCACGCAATTATAGCAGCTTCAACAGCTCATATTGCCGTTCATGAGACTGGTGCCATTGAAGCAACTGGACATAAAGTAATCATTCACCCAACAGACGATGGTAAATTAAACGTTAATCACATCCGTGAGTGTTATGAAGCTCATACAGATGAACATATGGTTAAACCCAAATTAGTATACATTTCAAATCCAACAGAACTTGGAACTATTTACTCAAAGGCTGAGTTAGAAGAAATCAGTTGCTATTGCAAAGAAAATCAATTATTCCTATATTTAGATGGAGCTCGTATGGCATCTGCACTAACCGCTATCGGTAATGATATTGCATTAAGTGATTACGCTAAATATACAGATGCATTCTATATTGGAGGAACAAAAAGCGGTGCTTTATTTGGTGAGGCTTTAGTAATCTGTAATGACAATCTCAAAGAGGATTTTCGTTATCATATCAAACAAAAGGGTGGAATGTTAGCGAAAGGTCGTTTATTAGCGATTCAATTTAATACGTTATTTACAAATCATTTATATGAAACACTTGGGGAACATTCAAATAAAATGGCTTATAAACTGAAAGAAGGAATAACATCATTAGGATATCGTTTCTTAGTAGATTCTCAAACCAATCAGCAATTTCCTATCTTTCCAAATAACGTAATTATACAATTAGAAAAAGAATTTCTATTCTCTTTTCAAGCAAAAATCGATGAGAATCATTCTGCGATTCGTCTTGTAACTTCTTGGGCAACTAGGGAAGATAAGGTGGAGAAATTTATTGAAGTATTAAGGAATTGCAAGTAGTAAGACATGATATAATAAAGTGTCAATATTTGATAAAAAATACAAATAATGGTTGTATATATTTAGCTATTAATGTATAATTATAGTCGTTAATGAGAAAAAGGAAAGGGGGACGATAGTATGGTTCGCAATCGAAGTATTGTAGTTTGTATTATATTAACATTTATTACATGTGGTATATATGGACTATACTGGTATGTTTCTTTAGCAAACGATGTTAATACTGTAGCTGGTGTCCAAGACACAAGTGGAGGAATGGTCTTATTATTGACTATAATAACTTGTGGAATTTATGGTTTGTATTGGGCATATAAGTGTGGCGAAAAAATTGACATTGCAAAACAAAACCGTGGCATCGCTTCTAGCAATGGTGGAATTTTATACTTAATTCTTTATCTTTTAGGTGGAATTATTGCTTATGCACTTATTCAAAATGAAATTAATAAAATGGCATAAATCTTTGCATATTAATAAATCATTTAGAACAGGGTGTATCATAGCCGTAATCGGTATCATATATTGCATATGGTACCGATTAACAAAGATAGGGATTCCATGTGTATTTCATTTTATTACAGGTTTATATTGCCCGGGTTGTGGTATTACAAGAATGTTTCTCGCGCTTTTTCAATTTAAATTTACACAAGCATATCATAGTAATAGACTAGTATTTCCGCTTCTACCATATGGCTTTTTTATTTTTATAAGACATTATGGATATATAATGATTAATGGAGAAATTTATCAATACAAAAAATATCATAAATATATTCTAACGATAATATTAATTGTAACTTTGGCATTTGGTGTTCTAAGAAACATACCATGCTTTTACTATTTAAGACCATAATATATTTATGGTTTTTTATTTTTTATATATCTTTCATTCTATAAGAATAACTGTAGGGGCAGTTTAGTAGGCCTTTCTCATTAATAATCAATCATCTCATCAAACAAACGGTAATAACTATTAGGGAATCCACATACAGGACAGATATCAGGAGCACATAGTCCTGACATAATATTACCGCATTGCATACAGATCCAAAGAGTCTCCTCTGGTTTACAGAATACTTGGTTATTCGCTACGTTTGTACGTAGTTTCTCAAATCGTGAACTATGATTAAAGTCTATATTTGATACTCCATTAAATAATGCTGCAATATCATCATATCCTTCCTCCTTAGCAATGGTTGAGAATCCTTGATACATTTCACTCGCCATTTTTAATTCATCTGCTGTAGATTCGGTCAATGCTTCTTGAGTAGTTGGTAATTTACCTTCATTCAGTCTCCTAAGCCATATTCTTGCATGTTCTTTATTATTTCTCGATGTAACTTCATAGATATTTCCTATTTCAATAAAGCCCTCTCTGTTTGCAATATCCCGATATATAAGATACTTTGCACTTAGTTCTAATTCCTTTTCATATGCTGTTAATAAATTATTATAGGTTTTACTCTGCTTAAAATCCATCCGTACTCCTATAACTATAATATAAGTTATTTTATAATATGTATTAGACTGAAAATTGCATCCGTCCGTCTCAATATTTGTGACTGAAGAATTAAGAATATTATTCACCTAGTACTGAATAGGAGGAATATATTTGGCAATAATTATACCATAATAAGGAGGAATTAATATGGAAGGAAATAAGTACCAGAGCTATAAATTAGCAGAGTTAAAAGACGATGAACTTAATAATATTACAGAGCTTGAGAAAGCTATTAGTTCAAAAGTTCAGAAAGATGTTGTATTAATCGCATATGAATCCTCAGAAAAAGCTAAGTGATAATCTTAGCTTTTTTTAATTAATAAATATAACATGATACATATTGATAATTAATATAATAAGATAAGAATATCTTAGGAATGATAAAGTGAATCGTAATTCAATCGAAAAAATATATAGTAACGATTATGCTGATTTTCTTATTAATTATTATGGTGATCCTGCTATATTAGAAAGATATAAAGATGATCAGATAACTATCATAAATTATTTTCTAGCTGCCATATACCTACCTACCAGTGAAATGTCATCTAATATAGTATCAGTACTTGGATATAGTGCAATTCCCTCATTGTTTGGTTTATGCAGTATGTCAAGTATAGAAGCATCTGGAATATCACAAATCCGTAATATTCCCAATTTTAGTCTGACAGGTAAAGGAGTTCTAATTGGAATAGTTGACACGGGCATTGATTATACCAATCCTATTTTCCAGTATGCAGATAAAACAACTAGAATTGTAAGTATATGGGACCAAGAAATTATCAGTGATGAGGTCCCAGAAGGTATGTATTACGGTACGGAATATACTAGGGATCAGATTAATGAGGCATTAAAAAATGAGAACCCTTTTCTTGTAGTTCCTTCGCATGATGAAATTGGGCATGGAACGATGGTAGCTGGAATTGCTGCTGGTAATAATGTTCCTGAGAGCGGATTTACAGGAGTTGCACCCGACGCAGAATTAGTTATAGTAAAATTAAAACCAGCTAAGACCTACTTGAAGAATTTTTTTCAAATTCCTAAGGATGCACATGCGTATCAAGAAAATGATTTTATTAATGGAATTCAATATATACTAAATTATGCAGCAAAAGTAAATAAACCGATTGTTATATGTAATGCAGTAGATACTTCGCAATATGCCCATGATGGAAGAGGTACAACAAGTATGTGGTTATCCTTTATCGCAAGTAGTCCTGGAATTGCAGTACTTAATTGCGTAGGAAATGAGGGGAATAATAAAAGACATTATTTTGGAGTAATTAATGAGGCAGTAGGAAAGGATACGATTGAGTTAAATGTTGGACCTAATGAAAACGGATTCGCTATGGAGTTATGGGGAGCTTCGCCTAATGTTTATTCATTGGATATAACATCTCCATCTGGCGAATACGTTCCAAGAATCTATACACGTCTGAATGAGACAAGAGAGATTACATTTATCTTTGAGCAAACAATCATTTATCTTGATTCACAGGCAATTGAGTCACAAAGTGGTGATCAATTAATATTTATGCGATTTATAAAACCTACTCCTGGCTTATGGAAATTTAATATATATGGGAAAGGATTGTTCCCAATGAATTATAATGTATGGCTTCCAATGAATAACTGGATAACAGCCGATACCTTTTTTCTACGTTCCGATCCTAATATTACACTTCTTTCCTTGTCCTGTGCAAGAAATCCAATCACTGTAACAGCATATAATGTAGATGATGAAAGCCATTATCTTAATGCTGGTAGAGGATATACACGTATCGATGTGATAAAACCAGATATATCAGCTCCAGGGGTTAATATTTTAAGTCCAACTCTTAATAATACTTTTGTTCCTGTTACTGGAAGTAGTGCAGCAGTTGCCCATACAGCAGGAATAGCAGCCATGATGTTCGAATGGGGAATTGTGAAGGGTAACTATCCGAAAATGAGTACTCAGGATATGAAGATATTTATGATTCGTGGTGCTAGAAGAAAACCAGATATTAAATATCCAAATAGAGAGTGGGGATACGGCGTAGTTGATATTTATAATGTCTTCAAAATGCTTAGAAGAGGAGTATAGTGTGAAATAAAATAACAGAAAGGAGTGATTTTATGACACAAGAAGAGCAATATAAGATTACGAGTAATCAGTATTTTGATTTAATCATCTCATATAATGGTAACATTGCTTCGCTAGATAAATACAAAGAGTATTCAATACATATTTTGAATGATTACTATGCAGTAATATATATTCCTATATCTCAAGTTAGTAGTCAACTATTCATAGACTTTGGTTACTCTGCAGTGCCTAAATGTTATTCCCTAGCTAGTATGGAAAGTTTAGAAGTGTCTGGTGTGAATAAAATACGTAATCTACCATCTGTCAATTTACGTGGAAATGGTGTGCTAATCGGATTGATTGATACGGGAATTGATTATACAAATACTGTTTTTCAGAATGCGGATAGTACAAGTAGAATAGCTGCTATTTGGGATCAAACGATAGAGAGTAAGGAACCCTATGCAGGCAGCCAGAATCCTCCTTTTTATGGAGTGGAATATAGAAAAGATCAGATTAACCAGGCCTTAAAAAGCTCGAATCCATATGATATTGTTCCAAGTAAAGATGAAAATGGTCACGGTACGATGTTAGCAGGGATTGCAGCAGGTTCTGAAAGCCAAGAGAATAATTTTAGTGGAGTTGCACCTGATTCTGAATTAGTAATTGTTAAATTAAAAGAGGCAAAAGAAAACTTAAGAAATTATTATGCTATTCCAACAACGGTGCCTTGTTATCAAGAGAATGATCTTATATGGGGAGTTCAGTATATTCTATATATGGCTAGAGAATTACGAAGACCAGTTGCCATATGTATCGGTCTCGGAACATCTCAAGGTCCACATGACAATAGTGGTCCATTAAATAATATCGTGTCACTTATAGCTGATATACCGGGTGTATCCCTTAGCGTAGCAGTTGGAAATGAAGGAAATACAAAAAGACATTATTATAGTTCTATTAAATCGTCATCTACATCAATTCCTTTTGAATTAAATGTTGGAGAAAATGAAATAGGTTTTTCTATGGAATTTTGGGGAGACCCTCCAATGGTATATACTTTAGATATTATTTCGCCAAGTGGTGAATATATACAAAGTATCACAGAGAATCTTGAAGTAAGTCGTGAAATATCATTCATTTTTGAGAAAACCATAATTAATATTGAATATTTTATGATAGAACCAGAGACGGGTAAACAAGTTATTTTTCTACGATTTCGGAATCCAGCAAAAGGGATATGGAGGTTTTTAGTATATGGAAGAGGAGACCTAGATGGCGCCTTTCATGTTTGGTTACCTTCTGGAGACTTAATATCACCCAATATTACGTTTATAAATCCTAACCCATATACAACCGTAACATCCCCAGGCAATAGTATTACTCCATTAACTATTACAGCATACAATTCAAGTACCAATGCTCTATATCCTAACGCAAGTAAAGGATTTTCGACTTCTAATATAATAAATCCAGATCTAGCAGCACCTGGGGTTAATCTTAGATGTCCTACATTAAATCATCAATTCACGAGTATTTCTGGTACAGGAGCTGCAACGGCTCATACCGTTGGAATTACAGCATTAATATTAGAATGGTGTATCGTAAGAGGTAATTATCCTGGTATAGATACCGTAAGTATTAAAAAATTTCTATTTCGAGGTGCTAAAAGAAGTGATAAAACGAAATATCCTAATGAAGAATGGGGATATGGGATTATTGATCTTTATAATAGTTTTAATATAATAAGAACATTTGTTTGACTTTGAGCCGCTATGAGCGACAGATGGGAGTTTTATGATAATTCATGTAGTACAAGTGGGCGATACTATTAAATCAATATCAGAAAAATATAGAATACCTATTATAACTTTAATTCAGGAAAATGGATTAACTAATCCGAATAACTTAGTACCCGGGCAATCAATTATTATTATTAATCCGAAAGTATCTTATACTGCTCAAAAAGGAGATACACTGGTTAATATTGCAAATAAATATGGTGTTAGTATAATGGAATTATTAAGAAATAATCCTCATCTTTCGAATAGAGATCTTTATCCTGGAGAAATCGTAATTATTCAATTTGATACTCAAAAAGTTCGTGAGATTGAGATAAGTGGATTCGCATATCCTCATATTAATAGAGATATATTAAAAAAGACACTCCCCTTTCTTACCTACCTTACTGTTTTTAATTATCAAGTTACAGGAGCAGGAAATATTATCGAGGTAGATGATATGGAGTTAATCCAACTAGCCAAACAGTATGGGGTAGCACCTATGATGTTGATTTCTACGTTATCACCGAGTGGTATAGGCAGTAGAGAAACTGCATTAAATATTGTAAGCAATATATCTCTTCAAGATACCCATATTGATAAGATTATATCAATACTGAAAAAGAAAGGTTATTATGGTATCAATGCATATCTTCAACATCTAGATAATGATAATCGTGTAATATACGAAAAATATATAAGTCGATTTGCCTATCGAATGCATCAGGAAGGATATCTAATTAATATAACAGTAAACCCTAAAATACTCTATGAAAGAACTTCAGTTACTTATGAAAAGATTGATTATTCTAATCTAGCTAAAGTAGTTGACTCAGTTTTAATATTATCTTACGAATGGGGCTATTCTTATGAACCACCTGCATCGGCAACACCAATAAATATTTTGGAACAAATGCTATCTAATATAACAACAATCATTCAACCGTCTAAATTATTACTTGGGATACCAATAATCGGTTATGATTGGAAACTCCCATACATACCTGGTGAAACAAAAGCAAATGCGATTACTCATGAAGCTGCAATCGATTTAGCTGTAATACAAAGCGTTACTATTCAATATGATGAAACTGCCGAAGCACCTTATTATTTCTATACAAGTAATGATAAACAGTTACATATCGTTTGGTTTAAAGATAGCCGAAGCATAAATACTTTATTAAAATTAATTCTAGAATTTAATCTTGAAGGTGGCTCTGTATGGAATGTAATGTATTTTTTCACACAGTTATGGTATTTAGTAAATACACAATTTGAGATTAAGAAACTCTTATAAAATGGTATTTCGATGAATAACAGGAAATTATAATGTATTATGTAAAAAACTTTAATTTTTACCAATATTATGTTATAATTACCAGGACTAATATACTAGGAGGAAATTTATGAAAACTCAAATGAAAAGTTTTATGAAAAAGTTACTTGTACTTACTATGATTCTATCATTAGTTAGTATACCAAGAGTAGTAGCGCAAGCAGCAGGATTCTTAGTCTTTAACGATGGACAGAAAATAAGCCCTGATTCAATTACAGGTTCCTTTGCATATCTGACATCAGGCAAAGCTACAGATAGTAATAATCCTGATTTTAAAGTTACTGCAACCATTAATGGAACATCTTATGATGGAACAATAATATCTGCAGGAACAAGATATAATTATAATTATAGCGTTAGTTATCCTATTCAGAAAAATGACACAGATGTCATAATTACTGTAACCGATGGACTTGGTGGTAAAATTACTCAAACATATAACCTAATTGCAAATCAACCAATACAATTAAGCGTAGACTCTTTAAATTATACTTCAACCACAGTAACAGGTACAACAGAAGCTAATGCAAAAGTTACCGCTACAATTGAAGGTAAAACATATGAAGCAACAGCAGATTCAAGTGGTAACTATAAAATTAAAATTCCTGCACAAAAATCAGATACTACGATTGTGGTAAAGAGTATTAATGAAAAGGGATACTATAGCACAAAAAATGTTACTGTTAGTAATCCTAATTGTTTATTAAGCTCTAGTCAAGATCTTCTAAAAAGTACAACAAAAGTAACTGGTACAGTAACTGGTGCTCTAAAAGGAGATTATATTACCGTAAAAGTTGGAAATAAAACTTACAAAACAACTTTAAAAGAAGCTAAAAAGCAAAAATACTCTGTTTCTGTAAAGAACCTTAAATTTGGACAATATATTACAGTTTCTTTATACAATAAACATGGACAACAAAGAGAATGGTATAAATCAGAAGTATATTATGCTACAAAAGTTAAGCTTGGAATGACTCAAAATCAAGTATTACATACAGCATATTATGGTAAGCCAGACTCAGTTATTAAATCAATTGTAGCAGGCAAGAAATGTGAACAATGGGGATATCATTTTGGAAGTAAATTAGTTTATTTATGGTTCCAAAATGGGGTACTAACTTCTATAGATCAATATTAATCATTTAGAATAATAATTACAAGATAATCTCTAAAATGGAAACACATTGCACTTATTTATTAATATATAATAAGTACAATGTGTTTTTTATATTTAAATGAAAAAAGACAAAATTGAATATTACAAAAATTGACATTTTGTTGATTTGGTGGTAATATAAGTCAAGAAATAAGCTATTATGAATAAACCATAAAGTAAAGATACAATTAAACGTGAACTTCATTAACTGGCTAATTTCTAAATATGTACATAAGGGAAGTGATATACTACACAACTATGAAAGTAAAAAACTATAATTAATAGAAATAGGCGATGTGTATGAATTCAGATTACATAAAAATTTACTAATAATAAACAATAAAAACTAAACATTACAAAAACAAACAATAACATGACATTTTTATATTTTGCTATATATCTAATTTTGTTAGGAATATAGGTGTAAGTTGTACATAAAGATTCTTTCAACTCAGATTTTTATGCCTTCGTATTCCTAAAATAATTTAAATGCGTCATAAGGGCGCAGGAATGGAGGAAATATGAATAAACATAATATGAAAAAAATAATTACTTTTCTACTTACTTTATGCATCATTTTAGCTCTACAGCCTATTCAATATAGCAAGGCTTCCACATCTGATAATTCAAATCAATCAGGAAATAACTATCCTATCATCATGGTACATGGTTTATTTGGATGGGGTAATAATGAACTTGCAGATATTAATTACTGGGGTGGTTCAAAAAGCTTACGAGAAGATTTGACAGCAAAAGGTTATACAGTCTATACACCGTCTGTTGGGCCAATCTCTAGTAATTGGGATAGAGCTTGCGAATTATATGCTTATATTAAAGGTGGAACCGTTGATTATGGAAAAGCCCATTCTGAGAAATACGGTCATGCGAGGTATGGAAGAACATATCCTGGTGTCTATCCTCAATTTGGTAGTAAAGATGCCGCTGGAAATATTGCAAAGATCCATCTAATGGGTCACAGTATGGGTGGACAGACGATTCGCGTATTAGTTCAATTGTTAGAAAATGGAAGTCTAGAAGAGGTTGCTGCGACTACAGATGGAAGCATTAACACTCTTTTTACTGGTGGAAAGTCATGGGTTGCTAGTGTTACCTCAATAGCTACACCTCATAATGGAAGCCAAGAAGCATACTCCCAATATAAACTAGAACCATTTGCCCACAATATGTTTACTACACTTGCAGCAGCAACAGGAGTATCAAGTAGTAGTAACCTTGATTTGAAAATGGATCAATGGGGACTTAAGAGAGAAGAAGGTGAATCTTATTACGATTACTATAATCGAGTTATCAATAGTAAATTATGGTATAAGACAAAAGACTTAAGTATATGGGATCTAACACCAGAAGGCGCTTTGGAATTAAATGAATTTGCTCCTGCGCAAAGTGATATTTACTATTTTTCACTAGCATGTTCCGATACTCACGAAAGTGTACTTACGCATTTTCAGATTCCAAATAGGAATATGAATGCTGTTCTATTGAAGAGTTCGATTTTTATGGGTTTATTTACAAATGATACACCTGGTGAAGTCACGATTGATAATAGTTGGTGGGAGAATGATGGTGTTGTTAGTGTGAAATCTGCAATCTGTCCAATTGGCGCATCTGATCAATGGATTGATTATAATGGAACACCTCAGATAGGAACGTGGAATTACTTAGGGAAAGTTGATAATGTAGATCATTTGGAAGTAGTTCAAATGAAGAATAATCGCAGTACTTTAGAAGAACAATATTATAACATTGCTAAGATATTGACTAATTTGCCAAACTAATAAGTATCATATAAAATAAATGTTACATAAAAAGAAAAAATAGTATAGAAATAATAAAAGTATCAAGCTACTAGCTAGAATTAGTTGGTAGCTTGGATTTATGTTGTACGTCTTGAAAACCTTTATTCAACTCTGTATAATGAATAGTACTATACATAATATAAGAACGAATTATTGGAGAAATTGAATGAATTATATAGCAATTGATTTTGAAACAGCAAATGAAAAGCGAAACAGTCCATGTTCCATAGGTATTGTAGTTGTAAAGAATGGACAAGTGATTGAAAAAATACATAGACTTATTAAGCCGAACGAAATGCGATTTATGCCTATTAATATTGGAATTCATGGAATCAGACCTTCAATGGTACAAGGTGAACCTGAATTCAATCAAATATGGGAAGAGATTGGACACTATTTTAGTGAAAATTTAGTAATTGCTCATAATGCAGCTTTTGATATTTCCGTTTTGAGAAATACAGCTGAACTCTATCATATTACACTTCCTGATATTAAGTATATCTGTACGATGAAGCTAGCGAAGAACTTCTATACAGATATTGAAAATGCAAAATTGAATACTGTTAATAGCTTCTTAGGATATGAGTTTCAACATCATGATGCGTTATTTGACGCACTTGCATGTAGTAACATATTAAGTAATATCAGCGAAGAATTAGAGTGTGACGATATTGATGAAATATCTAGATTATTAGGGGTAACGATAGGAACGGTAAATCATAATGGTTATCAGCCTTCCTCAATGAAGGGTAATGTCATTAAGACATCAAATCGTATTGCTAATAGACTGAAAGATGATATTATTGAAGATAAGAGAGTGAATGCTTTTCAAGATGAAGTAGTTGTATTTACTGGAAGATTAGCTTCCATGTCCAGAAATGAAGCGATGAATCTTGTCAATAAAAATGGAGGAACTACAGGCAGTTCCGTTACCAAAAAGACGACGATGTTAGTAACGAATATGAAGGATCTTGTTGGTTTGAATAGAGAAGAGATGAGTAATAAATATCGAAAAGCTACTGACTTGATAGCTATGGGGCAAAGGATTCGTTTCTTAAATGAGGAAGAATTTTTAGGTAGGACTCGTTAAATGTATATTAAATATCAATTTCTTATAACACTCCAAACCGAATATGTATAATACAAATTATAATAATTAAAATATCAAACCACCATAATTAGTATGTATTACAAATTATGGTGGTTTGATTTGATTTTTCCAAATAATATGATAGTATTAATAATAGATATGCAGTAAAGATAATTGAAAAATAGATAAATTTTAATTTTTTTACTTAAGGTATACATAATATAATTATGTAAATAAATATATTACAAACATATCCATATTGTATAAATATAGCATATTGTAATTAACTTACTGTAGTTGTATTTAACAAATATAAAGAACTAAATAAAAAGATGGGGGTATTTATGAATAATACAATAAAGAAAATGTTGTTAGAACATGGAGCTTCAATGGTAGGCTTTGCAAACATTGAAAATCTATATAATAAGGTGAATCTGACTGGGCCTAGAAGTGAAGATTCAGTTGTTGAACCAATACATATACCGCATTATAAGTATGGAATATCAATAATTCTTGCATATCCAAAAGATATCATCAAAAACATAAGCGATTCACCAACGATGGATTATTATAACGCTTATCATAGCCTAAATGATAAACTAGATGAATTGGCTATATTGTGCACTAAGTATATTGAAGAACAAGGTTATAATGCTTATCCCCAAACAGTTGCTAATACAAAAGAATATGGTGTTTTTCGAACGATTATGCCTCACAAAACCGTAGCGGTCCATTCTGGCTTGGGCTGGATAGGAAAAAACGCGTTATTTCTGACAGAAAATTATGGTTCTGCAATTCGATTAAGCTCTGTCTTGACTGATGCACCATTGGAATATAATGAATCTATCCCACAATCTAGATGCGGTAGTTGTATGTCATGTACCAATGCATGTCCTGGAAAAGCAATTTCAGGTCGTAACTGGAGTCTAGAGCTTGATCGTGACGAGTTCTTCAATGCGATGGCTTGTCGGTTGAAAGCACGAGAGATTGCAGCGAATACTTTAGATAAAGAAGTTACATTATGCGGCAAATGTATTGAAGTATGTCCATATACCAGAAAGTATACTTTAGGAGAGGATAAGTAGAGACTTATTGAAACATGAATTATATATTAATGGGTTATTGTAATTGAATTATTAGGGGGAATATCCTTATGATAAAGGAAAAACGGCTTTTCCACTTAAAAACTTACTCTGTGTTGGACACTATATGATTGGCATTATTATGATAAAAACGGCAATATTATTTGGGAAAGTAACGATATGAATAAGAATCTTGGAAATGGAGTTAATTGTAATATCAAGATATTTACTTCTGATTATACCTATCAAGCTCATATGCCCGTATTTACGGGGTTAAATCCAAAAATAGAAGAGAAGATAAACCATACTATTCATAAATTATATAATGATTTTAATCATAGATTTACCAATGAGTTGAATAAATTTTCAAGTCGTTAGAAGATAATAGCGATGCTGCATCAGATAGACCAGGATATGATGTCTACTATGAATGTTGGAGAACTGGTAGTGTAATACAGTTAATTATTGATGTTCAAGGTAGAACGAATTTTAATAATTTTAGTAGACATACTTTATGCTTTGATTGTAAGTCAGGACAGATAGTTAGATTAACAAATCTGATTCATCATTCGGATGTTAAAAAATTAACAAAAATGATCGTGAACAAATACGGAAAGTCGTTCTTAATTAAAAAAACTGATATCAACTTAGAAGATGCGAACTTCTATATCAAAGATAACCAGCTTGTGATATGTTTTGATCCGTATGTAGTGGCTTGTGGAGCTGCCGGATTCATAGAATTCCGTTTTGATCTAAAGAAAGATAAAATTTATGATTTGTTAAATAAAGATGATACGTTATGGAGAACATTCATTCATAAATAATTAACTAAGGGATGTAGTTGGGGTTTAAAGTTAACATAATATAGTTATGTTAACAAATAATAATTGATTATAATAATTAAGAAATAATGTTTGATTGATATATTATATATTAGAAAAGCATTTAAAGATCTATTATAAGTATAAAGATAATATATGATAGACAAACATTATATTAAATAATAAGGTGAATTTGTATAGATTTATATAAAATATCTAGAGTATATTGTTATAATTAGGTCAGATTTTCATTATAATTAATTAAACGATTGTAATTTATAAAAATTAATAACTGGAGGTATTGAAATGAAAAAATACGAGTATAAATGTGTTTATATTGGATTCGGTGCAGAGAAAGCATCAAGAACATTAACAGTATATGGACAGCAAGGTTGGGAATTAGTATGTGTATGGTGGGCTTGGCATTATTTAAAAAGAGAAATAGAAAAATAATATATTTATATAGGGGTTAAGGCTATCTCGAATAAAATGGCACCAAACTATTCGTTAAACTTGCGTTTCGCGAATAGTTGAGTAAGTACTATTTTATTGAATTATACCTGCTGTATCCACTTAATGTTGGTGGTCACAAAGTTTACAAAATGTTGCTCAAATAACTTACAAAATGTACTCTCTTAGAGTATATGCGTAGTATTATGATATAATTATTAACACATAATAAGCCAAAAACTGAATTTTGCGATATTAGATTTTATTGGTACGTATTAGATATCTAGGTAAACCACATATTTAAAAACACAAAGTTTACAAAATCGCAGAAAGGACATAAAGTTTACACAATAAGTTATTACTTTTGATATATTAATCATGTTTTCGAACTATAATAACAAAGAATTTATAAATTAATCTACGAAAACTCACCCAATTAAGATATGGATAGGTTTTCGTAAACTTCGTACATCACAAGGTAACTGTAATGTATGTAGGTCATCATTATAATATTAATAGTGTATGAATCCTGCTCTCCTACATCCAACATTGTAATGAGCTTAATGAGAGTAAAGTTAATTATCACTTTGCATTGTTTCTACAACAATTCTTGTATTTCTTACCACTGCCACACGGACAAGGATCATTAGGATATATTTTCTTTACAGTTCTCTTAACCGTTTGCTCTCCATCCTTGTCACCACTCAAAACTGCAGCTTTAATAGGATCTTCAACTAAGTTATACTCCTCACAAAATATTGCACAGTCCTTCTCATCTATAACCGGAATTGGAATATATCTCTTTTTCATATAATCAGAAAACGGATGTATAGTAACTGGATTCATTAAATATTCAATAAATTCTTGTGCATCAGGATAACCTCTTTTCCATATATTTTTTGAATTTCGTACTGTTACATTCCCTGGTTTTAACTCAATTGTATCAACATATGGATTTGTAAAATATTTTAGATATGAAGAGTCATCTGTGATAAAAATATTCTCATATTTAAGTGGCGTATAATCATAAGTATCAGTACATGCTATTAAAATTATATGATCTTGATCATAAGGTTGATCGGGTAAATCTATCGATACGAGCTCTCTAATTTTTTCCCAATCGTATTTTACAGATTCCGCACGACGTTTTAGTTGCACTATTGCTTTCTTGACATTTCTTTTTCGTTCTTCTAAATCATTTAGATCATATGATGTCATTACAGCTTTTAATTCTGTAAGGATAAGATAATCTCCAAGAACAGAAATTACATCAAACTCAATTTCTCTACCATCAAATGCTTCATACTTTACTTCATTTGTATTAACTGCAAAATTTGGGATTACTTTATATTTAAAATCAAAAAATCTCTCTGAATAACCCTTTTTCAATCTATCTATAAATTCTTTTTCGAAAATATGTCCTATTTCTGACACATCCTTCTTATAACGAATGAACTGACGCTCAATAAATCTATCGAGATTTACTTGATCAAGCAGAGCTTGACTCAGTACTACTTGAGTCTTACTAATCTTTAGAAGTGGTTGAGCAAATATATCATCGTCTCTATTTTTCTTTTCATGAAATACAAATCTATCAATCAATTTTTGGGCATAACTAATATCAAAGCTATGAATTCTTGATAATTCCATGCTTAGATACGAAAGATCAATCAAACTCAATTCTTTTACATATGTATTCTGTTCATTTTCAATAATAATCTTCATAGATGCAAAATACAAAATCTCTGAAAGAGTATTTAAATATTCATAAGTACACAATAAATCACGTATTTTCACTCCTTTCACGTTACATTCTAAGTAATAATCTTTAGTCAAAGATTCTACAATACGCTCTTTACTCTTTGCAATTCCTTCTGCTTTTTGGAATAAGTCCTTATCAGGATGAAACTTACTAAAATCCAATATTACGTTTTCTTCTGCTTGAACATTAATCAGATCATCTGCTAAGATCGGTAACTTTTCATATGCTAGAGCTAAATCTTTTTGATTTCTATAATCAAACATTGTATGATTTCGAACCTGATACTCCCTTCTAAATATTCCAATACTACGAGCCTTATATTTTTCATCGTTTTCTAAGGAATAAGAATAAACCTGAAGTCCTTCTTCTGTTGTATTCATATGTCCTATCTCATAGTATCCATATCGAATGCCTTCCTCTATTCTACATAGGTGATATCTCTGTGAAGCTATATATAAATATCTCTCAAATTCAACATTTTTATATGGTTGAATAAGTTCGAATTTTATGCCAGTTTCTATTACTTGTGTAGCCAAATTTTCTCCGTATTGATAATATAAGTAATGAACTATTTCATTAATGCTTTCTAGTGTTGATTCGAAGTTATCCGATATCGAAACATTCAAATTATCATAATAATCAACCGGTCTATTTGTCACTGATAACTCCATCCCTGTAACACAATCTTTACTAAGAAAATTCTGATAATTTTCTCTAAAAATTCGTGTTTGATCTTGATAAAAAAGTAAAACAGTAATTAATTGTTCCACAAATGAAATTTTACTAGTCTCACTCTCATCCATTCTTTTGGTGTTAACCGAGTTCATCTTATAAAAGCAATCTGTGTAAACCACCATGTTAATAATATCTTTAATAATTCTATCATCAATGGCAAGATCCTTTTGAAAAGTATCTTGCGTATTAATTTTAGGATCATTAATTGCCTTCGACATATTAAATACATCCATTAATATCTGTTTTGTTTTTTTATAATCATTAGAATTGTACTTCATGCCTATCGGATTACGAATACAATTCGTTTTAAATAAAATATGCTTTAAATCATGATCATAAGGTTCGCCCGCCATAATGTCAGTGTTGTATAGTAGTACTAAGAGAAATAATTTAGCACTACATTCATTCAATTCGTTATTTTCATAAGCTTCTATAATCTTATTTATACTTTCTTCCTTCAAATAATCTCCACCTTTCATAACCCTTGTCGTTCCAGTAAATTTTAATTTTAGTTATTATCCTAATTAGCTTTTTCGCAATAAAGCTAACTAATTATTTAATCAAATTCTCATTATAGTAACATAAATAGCATGAGAAAAATGTCGTATTATGAATAATTAAAAAATAAAAAGTAGGAGTAACCGCTCTCTCCTAATCAATTTCGTAAATAGCAAAATACATATTATTTGAAACAATAATATACGCTGGAATATCCATTAAGGTTGGATTATCTTTCTGATATATAAATTCATTGTTCTCTTCTATTTCATTTAGCTTATATTGGTATAATTTTATTTATAATTTGATTATTTTGAAAAAAATTTTAAGGAATTTCATAACAATACAAAATAAAAAAACTACATCTATGTATGAGTAAGATGCAGCTTTTTTACTATTTTTATAAAATTACTGAAAAATAAAGCTTATAGATATGATCAGATTGATTTACTTGTTTACCTTTTTAAATATTGAAATTTCTGAAAATAATATTATTTACAAATGATTCCTTTAATCCGTCTAACTCCAGCAGAAGAAGATTGTTCTTTTTTAATACTGAACGTTCCTAAACTTGTAGTATCTTCTATATGAGGTCCCCCACATACTTCTCTACTCCATACGTTCCCTTCGTTATCTTTGATTGTATACACCTTGACAACATCCGGATATTTATCCCAGAAGTTCCCTTCAACTCCACTCTCTTTCGCTTCTGTTTTAGGCATCTCTGAAATATAGGTAACTGCATTTGATGAAATCGCATCATTCACATATTTCTCCACCTGAGCTATTTGCTCTGGCGTAAGTTTTTCATCATGGTTAAAGTCAAACCTTAATCGTTCTGATGTAATATTACTTCCTTTTTGATGAACATGATCACCCAAAACTTCCCGTAAACCAGCAAGTAATAAATGAGCTACAGTATGCAGCGCTGTTGTTTCCGTTGATTGATCAGCTAATCCTCCTTTAAATTTACCTGCGGAAGCCGTTCTACTCATTTCGGCATGTTTCTTTGCAGCCTCTACATAAGATGCCTCGTCCTCCATGCTATATCCACTTTCAGTTAGGAACTCTTTTGTTAATTCCAAAGGAAAACCATAGGTTTCGTAAAAATAAAATGCATCTGCACCTGTAACTTTACCTTTATTCTTAAGATGTTTTTGTATTTCGATTTCTCCTTGTTGTAGTGTTTTATAGAAAAGATTCTCTTCCTTATTTATTATTTCAATGACTTTCTTTTTATTTCGGATCAGATCTTCATAAGCTGCTGCTTCATCTATATAAACTTCTGACAACGCACCCACAAAACTTCCTTGTATACCAATTTTTTTACCTGCACGAATCGCCCTTCTTAATAACCTTCTTGTTATATACCCTGCATCACTATTAGCTGGCTCGGCACCATCATTAATTAGAAATGTTGCAGCTCTCACATGATCAAGTATGATTCGAAAAGACTTTAAATCATCAGTATATTCTTTACCACTCAATTCCATTAGTTTTTTCTTGGAATTATGGAAGAAAGCCGTATTATAAATATCCCTATCACCATTAAGGGCTGTTGCAACTCTTTCTAATCCGCCTCCATAATCAATATTGGGATTTTGCATTTTTTCAAAACCTGTGTTTTCTTTTTTGTAACACATAAATACATTGTTCCCAATTTCTAAAAACCTCTCGCTTTCAGAAGCGGGATGATCCAGTGAATCACCGTCTGGTTCTAAATCATAGAACATCTCACTATCAGGCCCACCCGGTTCACCAACAGGCATATCGAATGGACTTCCGGCTCTACTCCACCAATTTTCTTCTTCATTGTATAAGAATATTTTACCACCTCTAGAGGATCCATATTTATATGGATCCTCTTCAATAATAGGTTCTATACCAACTGATTTGAATTTTTCTGACCAGATTTGAATTGCTTCAGTATCTCTTGGTATATTCATATCATCACTTCCTTTAAAAGCACTGATATATAGCCTACTAGGATCAATTCCTAATTCGTTAATTTGCCAATTCCATATTGCATCGATTTGCTTTTTCTTATAGTTATTTTCATTTGCTTTAAATTCCCATCGACCTATCATTTCAAAAAATGTAAGATGCGACATATCTCCTACTTCGTCAATATCCACTGTCCTTAAACACTTCTGAATATTTGTTAGCTCATTACCTATTGGATGTTTTTCTCCCAATAAATATGGAACCATAGGTTGCATTCCACTTCCTGTAAACAATGTTGAGGGATCATTTTCTGGTAACAAGCTAGAAGAAGGTACTTGACTAGCCCCAATTCTTTTCATAAAATCAATATAAGATTTTCTTAACTCATCTGGTGTCATTTTCATCATGCTCAATACCTCCATTTAATTTATTTTCCCAAAACAAAAAGCCCTAAGCTGACATATTTATTGTCAACTTAGGGCGAATTATTACATCCGTGTTACCACCTAATTTCAGATTTCTCTGCTCTCTATCAATACGGGATATCTCCGATATTGTTTCCTGAATAACGGTGGAACTCCGTTGAAGCCTACTAAGATTCTTCCGTTCGGTTCACAGCTCCGAGACTGCTTCACTATTAGATCAATGAAGATTCGCACCAACCATCTTCTCTCTGTGAAATCACTAATACTTACAATTTCTCATCGTAGCCTTTTCGTTTTAAGTTAGATCGATTCTATCACACTCAACTTGCGCTGTCAATTTATTTTATTTTTATACGATACTTGTTTATTTATTTTTTCAGTATTTCTAATCCTAAATGTAATCTCGTGAAAAACAAGAATTCACAGATATCTTTTTCCTTCGCCCCATGCATTTCCAGCTTTCTCACCTAATGAAAAATAGCTGTTGCTGAACGAATCAAAAAATAACATTCCTGTTTTCTTGACATCAATTATGCCGGTTCTATCTAACACTGACTCATCTGCCACTACATTGACAATTTTGGCAAGTACAGTAGTGAAATTATTTGCTATTACAACCTCAATGAGTTCGCATTCGATGACTAGTGGACTGCCTTCGATGATAGGGGCATTGACGTATTCACTCTTTACAGCCTTCAAGCCTGTTTTTGCAAATTTATCAGGAACTCTATGGCCGGTTACAATTCCAAAGTAATCCACTTCCTTTATCAAATTCTGATTTACAAGTGCAACAGTAAATGCGCGTCTCTTTTCAATGTTCTCATGCGTCTTACTACGTGGACCAATACATAATGCGAGATCACCGGCATTTGTCCTTGTACACTCATGCAAATTCATTACGTTGACTGTTCCATCATCATTATAAGTGCCAACCATTAAAACCGGCACTGGATAACCATATGAAAAAGCGTTTGGACCTAAATTTTTCATCATAATAAACAAACTCCTCTTAGTTCTTCTTTCTCAACTGAAGTCCGTCGCGGTAAGCATCACCGACCTTTTCACCAACGGACAGATATGACTTATTCATCCAATCGAACGTTATTGGATGGAATATTTTTAATGATACCTTGCCATCTTCTCCAAGAATGCGTTCATCCAGACTTACATTGACGATTTCGCCTACCAGTCTCCAGGTTTCCTCATCATAGCACTTAACTCTGCACTCAACAGCAAAAGGAAGCTCATCGATAATCGGTGCATCTACGAATTCGGACTTTGTTGTATGGAATCCGGACTTTTCAAACTTACCTTCCACTTTATTTCCTGTTGTTATACCAAGGTAATCACAGGCAACTTCATTTTCCACATCCGCCATGCTTACAACAAAGGAACCTCTGGCAAGGATTCCCTTTAACGTGTTTCTCTGGGATGCTACGGTAATAGTAATTTCTGTCTCATTCGTGATTCCGCCCCATACTGCTAACATGGCGGTTGGCTTTTCAGCCTCATCATAGGATGAAATCATTAAAACCGGCATCGGTGTGATGTATGGCTTTGCTCCTATATTTTTTCTAGACATATTTATCCTCCTTAAATTATACAATAAATTACAGTTATCCGATGCATTATCATCCGTATACCGAATAATTGTAATTCCAGATATCCGAACTTCTGTATGCAGTTCCGGAAGTTTTCCAACCTTTCAATTTGAACTTTCATGCTACTCCATCATATAGATTTTCAACTTACAAATCAGCGCTAAATATTAACTTGAATTATGGCGAATTTTAACCTATAATTAGATTTAAAAATGTCTGATTAATAAAAAATGTTGCAATGATTGTATGAATTGCTCAGAAATCCGAAGGAGGGAACGTTGTTATGTCTTGGAATTGCGATACCGAAATCGATCACGCATTAGAAAAACTCGGTCAGGACTTTCCGCACCTCAATTGGGACTTTAGCCCGGATCCGTCCTCAGAAAATAACGAACTGATTTCGCATTGGTTGGGAGAGAAATCCGAGGAAGTTATGGTGTGTGTATTTAAGGGGAAAAAAATTGAGGAGCGTTTTCACCGCCAGGACTTTTTTTTCATTCATTTTGCTTACCACGGAGATTATGACGCATTAAGTGCCAACTATAACAATCGGATCACGGTAAAAGAAGGAGACTGCTATATCGGTCAGCCCTACAGCGGCTATGCTGTTAAGCGGGATTCTGATCACCAATGTATTATTCTTGGAGTACTGATTCGTAAAGAGACATTTTTCCGGGAATACCTAAATGCGCTCTCAGCAGATAACTCAATGCTTAATTTTTTTCTGGAACCACAGAAAAATAAATATGCAGAAGAGTTCATTCATCTGGAAATACCAGCTTCTTCGCCTATCTGGCAGCTGCTGAATGTCATGATTCTTGAATATGCTCATAAAACAGAGGACTCACAGAAAATTTTAAAACCTATGGTCATGTCCCTTGCAATGTATCTTTCCTATGAATACAAGCGTCAGAATCTACCTACTGGTACGACATTGATTGATCGAATTATGGAATATATCGAATCACACTCTGATTCTGTAACATTAAATGACATTGCATCCCATTTCGGATATCACCCTGTCTATATTTCCCGTCTTTTGCCGGAAAAGACAGGGAAGACCTTTTCTGCTCTACTAGCTGAATCACGTATGCGAAGAGCCAAGCTATTATTGAATCATACGGATCTTTCCATTGAAAAAATTGCTGATATGCTTGGATACAGCAATAGCAGCAATTTCTATAAGTCCTTTAAACAGTATTATGGTACTTCTCCTCGTCAGCTTTAATGGTCAATGTTACCGCTCCAACGTGAAAATGCATCAATAACGTAAATAACCCCTTTGCAAGATCTCACTAAATAATTTACAATAAAATAAGGATTTTACAAAATTGAGAATTACCGTGGTAAGGTAATTTAATTTTGTGAAATCCCAATGAAAGAATTAATTATAATTTGTAAGTATTCGATAAATCGAGCTTTCAGATAGGTAATGCTGTTTTGATAGCTCAACTACAGTTTTCCCGTTTTGAAAATCTTTATATATTAACTTGTTTCTAATTGTTAATTCATATTTTTGACCAGAAATGCTCCCCCCATTCCTTTCGGGTGTCCGTTCCTGGAATATATAGAAAGCCTTCTGAGATATATTTCCGAATTTCAACTAGCAACTCATCCGGAAAAACATTTAATGCATTTAAATATTTCATTTGGTACTTGCTCCTTATTCTAGTAGTTATTTAGAATGCGGATTCTGTACTATTCAAAATGAATTGGCAAATATATATACGCTCCACACGTATTTACCTATTACAGAATCGCATGGAGCTTAAGGGTATTATATATTTCATTAATCCATCCTACTCTAATTATTATTGTATTTAATCATTAACCCCAAATACATTATCAACAGAATACATTCCAAATGTTTTGTTTGCCATTCGATACATAGCTTTTGCATGTATTCTATCATGCCATATAAATCTACGGATTACCTTTCTAAGCGTCCAATCTTCATCATAACTTCCGTGATAAATTGGATTGGTCAAAAAATCAGGAGATTGTTCTAGCAAATCAAAGCCTCTTTGCCTACACTCATAAATAGTTCCATCATGATCAACTTGTACTCCAATTTCACCAAAATAGTACGAATTAACACTTCTGGTATGCTCATACATTTCTCGTGCAGTCCTTGGAATATTCCCATAGAAAGTTTTTCTTTTCGGTATATAACTCTTATCCTTATTTGGTACCTTTTCATATAACGCATGAAAATCAGTTGCTGATTTCAATACAAGTTCTTTTAGTTGATAATACTCATCTTGTGATAAAGCAATCTTTTCTGTATCAAAAATTATATCTGAATCTGCATCACAAATTTGAAGATTACTTTCCTTCTTTTGAACGATTTCTGGTATCAGTAGTTCTGGAATGTCTTCCTTTTTCCAAAGCAGATACGACTCTATTTCCTTTGCCATCTTATCAAGTGCTATATCTAATGTAGCACCTCTTGTAAATGCACCTATATAATTTTCAGAATATAATATTGTATCAGTTCCATTATATTCCCAAATGCATCTTATGTTCATATACAATCACTCCTAAAACATGTCATTAATTTTTGATTAATTTACTATCTTACATAAAGTTGCTTAAGGCTTTCTTGCAATATTCATATCAATTGAATCATAACTAGTAATGAAACTAACATTTCTATCGATTGTAAATTTAATTTCAGTAAATAGCTTATCTCTTGTCTTTAAAATAATCATTAATTACTTAGATTTTCAATAATAGTGACTCTCTTCAAATGTTTTCCTCTTGATAACGATACTTATTTATTGTTTCGTCGCTCCATATATGAGTTTCAATATATCGTTCCGGACCGTATTTCCCATCATCATTCCAATCCTGTGGCAAACCATATTTCTCAATCACTTTTAATATTTCATCATATGTATAAAGCTTTTTGCGATATTCCTTTCCATCATTAATCGTTGGACTAAATGCTGGCATGGAATCACCGTAAGTAAATGAAATAGTCTTTAGATCGAATTCCTCAATAGGAATTTTTATATAGGAACAGTTTTCAAACCAAGTACTTAACCATGGGCTATGTTCTATCACCATATAATGTGGCGATGTCCTATTCATAGTGCCCCCTTTTTTGGCAAACTCTGTCCGGAGTATATTCTCGCAATTATGCCTATACTCCACATATTTATCATGTCTTTGAGCACTTTGGGAATTGGGTTTTGTTAATTTTATTGTTTCAAGAACAGATTTTGCCTCATCAATCGGCAAGTCTGACAAGTTAACAAACGGCCCGATAGTTTTATCAAAATAATGATATAAATACATTTTTACCACCACCAAAAATTTTTCATTACATATACATCAATAAAACATTCTATCAAGTCCTGAATATGTATAACCAAGATATACATTCATTAATCAAATTTAATATCTATTAGTATTCCATAATGGTCACTTGCTGCTAATGCAATATTTTCATACACCTGCTTACCCCACACATAACAATTATTTAATACAGGAAATTCAACGGGATATGGATTTCTTAACAAAATCCTATCAAAGCGCTGATTCTTCTCTATAGAATTCTTTTGGAATCTGGGATTTTCTCTAAAATTAAGAGTAGATTCTACTTTTGTATTTGTTATTTCAGCATATGTATCAGCTAAATCATAAAAGCAAGGATTAACCTCTGAATTATAAAGTGTACATTCTCCTAATAAATATCTTTGAACATCGGAATTGTCGCTACAATTAAAATCTCCCATCATAAATGTGTAATCCCATTTTTCTTTTTCTAATTGAGAAATGGTTGAAACGATTTGTTTCTCTCGTGATATAGTACTATCCCAAGGTAAATGTAAATTAACAATTCCAATTATTTTTTCTTCAACTAATACTGAACTATAAATCATATTTATAGTTCTTAGCAAAGATACTTGTTGATGAAATGGAAATTGACTTAAAATGCATAGTCCCTCATCCGTATGATTATAGGTATCGAAAAACATAAAGTTATATTGAACTTGTTGAGCAATTGATTTTGCTTGCTGGATATTCTTAACTTCTTGTAAGCAAATTATATCTGCTGATGTTTTCTTAATTTCATTAATTAAGTATTCATTTCTTGCTGGCACTCCACTTTCGGAATTCCAAATATTATATGTAGCAATTCTCATTTCGGTAGGTATCCTTTATATAGATAAATTTATATAATTATATTTTTTAAGATATTGCTCTATCTGTTCTTTATCTTAATGCCACCATAACTCGTCTTCTTCATAGGTCTTTTCAAATCCACACTTATTCGCTAAATGTAGATATTGGATATAAGGATTATGATAAGATAGTTGTTACTATATCACTCCAAATTATACCTTATATTACCAATATAGTAAATGCAATAATGTAACATATGAAAAATCCCTTTAAACACAGTGGTTAAAGAGATTTTAATGATTTTAAAGTTTTATGGTTTATATTATTCATTTATTATTTAATTTGTCTTGATTTTTATTATTACTCTAATATAAAAATAGAGACTGTAATATTAATCTTATTATTGCGTCTTAATATATTTTAAAGTCTCTCTTCCATCCTTTAATAATTTACACATATTATAATTATGGGAACGGCAAATTCTTTTTAATCCAAACAGTCTATCAGGATCCCTTTTAATAAGATTAACACCATATCCGCAGGATAAAGTTGCCTTATATCCTAATTTTTTTAGGATTGCATCAGTATTGTCATTGTATTTTCCATATGGATATGTAAATGTATTTGGAGATGTTTCTATCATCGCTTCCATGTGATTATGAAAAGTAATGACATCATCAGTTAAGACTTTTTCATAGTCTGATAGAGATTCGTTTGGTTTCTGACCGCATCCATATCTTATGTTACTGATCTTATGCATATTATAAGAATGATTTTGAATTTCAGCCAGTCCGGACAGCTGCATTTCCTTAATTTCATCCCATGTTATATGAGAATAATTAATGTTTTCTTCTTTCACTTTTGAGAAATCATCTACACTTTTACCAATGATAGATAGTACAATTTTCATATTATACTTCTTTAACAAAGGAAATACATTTTTATATGTATTCCAATATCCATCATCAAAGGACAGGATAATCGGATTTTCTGGCAGTGGATCCCCATTATATACATAATTAATCAAGTCCGTCATTGTTATTGTATGATAGTTATTTTGGGATAGATATTTTAAATCACTTTCAAACTCATAAGGGCTTATGACATCTTTACCAAGTCCGTGATTCTTGACATGATGATACATAACGATAGGTACACAGATGGTATCTTGTTCCATTGAAGTCACTGCATAAATTCCATTTAAATCTTTTATAATACTGAAAGATAATAAGCTAAAGATAATAAGGATAAAGATATATTTTATGCAGGTTTTAGATTCTGGGAGGGTAAACAATAAAATCACCTTTAATAATTAATATAATATAAGTGTATGTAATAAAAAGATATTCATGATATTAATAAGAATATTCATAAGATATTAATTCATGAATGAGCATAGATAGACGCTGTAATCACACTCTCACTATTTATCATATCGATAACATGATTTATTTTTCTCTTATATGCTCCAGTCCCATTTCTACAATCTCTCTTACGTGATTATCTGTTAAGGAGTAGAATACAACTTTTCCTTCTTTTCTATTTTTAACTAAATTTGCTGATCTCAATGATTTCAGTTGATGTGATACAGCTGATTTAGTCATATTTAATAATACTGCGATATCACATACGCACATTTCGCTTTCATCTAATGCCCACAAGATCTTTACTCTCGTGCTATCACCTAATACTTTAAAAAAGTCTGATAAATCATACAGCTCACTTTCTTCAGGCATAACCACTTTGACCTTTTCAACTATATCAGGATGAATAACGTCACAATCATAGTTAATATCCGTATCTTTCATTTATTTTTACCTTCTCTCTATAAATTGAATAACTATTTATCTTAATTCATAAAAGTATTTCCACCAAAGTCGCTATTGATTGTATAGAATTCTATAAGTTCCAAACTATAATTCTATAGCTTTTTTAAACACAGAACTTTGGTATAATCAGCATGATTCATTCTGGATATTTTAAACCCAAATCTTTCAAAATAACTTTTCATATCAAGCTTTAAAAATTGTTCAAACCCTTTTGGTTCTAATTTTCTTATAGGGAAAAACAGTGTTTTGTTTAACAAACTTTGTGGTTCCTCCCATTCTATGATCAATAACTTGCCATCTGGCTTTAGAATACGTTTTGCTTCTAATAATATTTTTTCAGCAAGTTCCTCTGATATTTCATGCAATACCAAAGATATTAGGATTACGTCAAATGTATTATCTTTGAATTTGGTTTCTGTAGCGTCCATATTATATAATTTAATATTATTTAGGCCTTGTATCTTAATTTTTTTATCTGCAATCTGTAACATTTCTTTGGATATATCAATTCCTATAATTCTTGCATCGCTATTTTTACTTGCTACGGCGATTGCATTAGATGCTGTACCTGTGCATATATCCAGTATCTTAGCATTTGGCTGATTGATATAACTATTTACTAAAGTTCGTGGACTACGATTTTTATTCCTAAAGTATATTACATCAAGTAAATCATATATATTCGACATTCCCTTATACAATACGTAATTATTCATAAAACTTTCCTCCTTAAAAAAATAAAAAATATCTACTCACTTTGTTCTTATAAATAAGATACTCATTTGTGAAAGTAGTCTCTAAAAATTTCTCTTCTTCTAGTATCTGTAAATGCATCATTATTAGTGTGAATATCGCAAATATGATTAGTACGATATTACCAAATGCTAAACAGGCGCCTATGTAAGTCAAGTCGAAACCTAAAAAGGCGGGGTTCCTTGATATTCTATAGATTCCAGATGTAACCATCAATGTATTATCATTCTCAGGGATACCTGCTCTCCAACTATCTCTCATAGTAACCATGGCTATGATGAAAATGAAAGTTCCTATACCAAATACTACTAATCCTAACGCTCGAAGTATCTGATTAGAGAAAAACGAAGTGTTAAGTAGTGTACTAGCTAATATAACTACTACAATAAAAGCACTTGAATATTTCAAAATGCTTTCAACTATCACAGTTTTTGCCTCTTTCTTACCTTTACCTAATTGATTTGTTTTAATGCCTCTCATCTTTTGATTAATGAGTTTGAAAAAATATGCTAGATAAAATAGGAATACTTCTAGAAGTCCAATGCTTTGGATCATATTATCCCTCCTTTTAATAGTTGAATAGTTGTTTAACTATTTTTATATTGTGTGTCCAGCGAAGCTGGACCACACTAGCCGGTGTAAGTCCGGTCACGGTAATCGCCAGTGAGCCGTGTAGCCAAACTCGGTGCGTTGCAGTAATGCAGGGTGCTAAGCGAGTGGGTAAAGTAACTTCGTAAGAAGTGCGAGCAATCATGCAGACCGCAACATTAAGTGAATTCTGCCGTATCGTTAAAAAAGGTCTCTGAAAAGAGAACAAAGGGAAGTCGAGCCTCGGGTATATGGGCGAAGACCATGGAAAGTGGGAAGATACTGGGATGCACCACTGAGGAATCCCTCGGTATAGAGGAAACGGTATGTATGAAAAGTGTGGTTCGGAACTGGAGAGACCCTACCTGTCACCAAAAGGTAAAAAAATGATGCGTATAAGCGAAAGTGAAATCGTAATCATGGCAGGAGGGAGTCGGAGGGGTTTATAGTACCGAAAATGATAATGAAACAAAACATTATTTAGGAAAGGAACCCTACTTCATTCAAGTTTGCAGAGAGGGTAAGTGTGAGGGAATGTCATGACGACTAACAACTCCAAAGAAAAAGTACGACAACTTCAAAACAAACTATATCTAACAGCCAAGAAATGCAGTAGCAGAAGATTTCATGCACTTTATGACAAAGTATATCGAGAAGATGTATTATTGGAAGCATGGAAAAGAGTAAAAGCAAACCAAGGTTCTAGTGGAATTGATGGTATCAGTATAGAGGATATAGGAAATATAGGGGTAGAAAAATATCTGAATGAGATTCAGATAGAACTGATACAAGGAATCTATCATCCAAGCCCAGTTAAAATGGTTATGATACCAAAAGCAGATGGAAGCCAACGACCACTTGGAATACCAACAATCAAAGATAGAATTGTACAGATGGCTACGAAAATAGCAATAGAGCCCGTATTCGAAGCGGACTTTCAGGACTGTTCCTACGGATTCAGACCGAAACGTAGTGCAAAGCAGGCGCTTGAAGTAGTAAGAAAGGCATGTAATAACAAAGGTTATTATGTTGTGGATGCCGATATTGAAAAGTTCTTTGATAATGTCAATCAAGATAAATTGATGAAACTGGTGGAACAGAGAATATCAGACAGACGAATACTAAAGCTGATTAAACAATGGTTGAAAGCGGGAGTGTTGTATGGAAACATACTGGAAATCAGCGAACTCGGCACAAGTCAAGGCTCGGTCATTTCACCGCTTTTAGCAAACATCTATCTAAATACACTAGACCGCTTATGGGAAAAGTATGGACTTACCCATGGGAAACTCGTAAGATACGCAGACGACACAGTAATCATCTGTAAAAACAAGAAAAGTGCAAACCATGCGCTAACACTGTTACAGTATATCATGGGAAAATTGGATTTAAAGTTACACCCAATAAAAACGAAAGTTGTTTGTATGTGGGATGGTAAAGAGGGATTTGATTTCCTTGGACTACACCATAGAAGAATGATATCGGAAACAAGAAGTGGTGGAACATTTAATGAAACATTCCAGTACCCAAGTAGGAAAGCCATGAAAAAGATGAAATCAGTCATAAAGTCAAATATTAATAGCAGAAGTCTACTGGTAGTAAACGAGGAAGATTTGATAAAAGCAATGAATCTTAAAATCATTGGATGGAGGAACTACTATCAGACTAAAACAGATGGCAAGTGGATGCAGGCACTGGACTGGTACATCATTTGTACTTTTACAAGATGGTACAACAAGAAACATCAGAAACGGAGTTATTTGTCACAGGTGGGAAAAGTCAGAACTATCATATACGATAAAGGGTTGCGAAAAATGTCTGTATGACGTAATGCTGTAGAAAGAAGAATGTCGGAAAGCCGTATGAAGGAGAACTTCACGTACGGTTTGATAAGGGGCGGGTGAAAATTCACCCGCCTACTTTACCAAAGTGACTTAATATTGTCAAGAAGAATATTCCAATATCAGTTATTGCTTTTAATTTATAGGAACTTCAAGCAATTTTTATAAATTAAAGGTTCTATAATAAATGTTGGGGTGTGTTAAAAACACTTCCAACATTTTTGTTTTTATATTAAAATACATCTATATAAAGCCTCTTAACATGCAAACCGACCAAAGTAAACATTTTAAAGGAGGTATTTTATATAGATGCAATCTAATTGTAACAAAAATCTTTTAAATTTAGAAGGTGTAAAATTAAAAAGTGTGCAACACACACTAGAGGGGATTATTATCAAGATTGAAACCAATCCCAAACCTCAAAATTGCCCTTGTTGTGGAGCTGAAACTTCTAAAATACACGATTATCGTTGGCAGAAAATTAAAGACTTACCTTTTCAGTTATCAAATGCTTATTTAATGTTGAGGAAACGAAGATATGTGTGTTCCTGTGGCAAACGTTTTTATGAGAAATATAGCTTTATCGCTAAATATCAGCAACGTACAACACGACTATCCTATAAGATTGTTGAATTGCTTCGTTCAACCAACAGTATTAAATATGTTGCTTCACAAACTAATGTCTCTACGAATACTGTAACACGTATTCTTGACACACTCTCGTATGATAAACCACCTATTCCTCAATGTATTTCAATTGATGAATTTAAAGGGAATGCTGGTAATTCCAAATATCAATGTATTCTGGTAGATGCAAAGAAAAAATGTATTCTTGATGTTTTACCGGATCGTACTCAGTCTCATCTTATTGATTATTTTAAATCTTGCAGTCGGGACGAAAGGTATCGTGTTAAATTTTTTATTTCTGATATGTGGCAACCTTATATTGATCTTGCCAAAACATTCTTTCCTAATGCTACAATCATCGTAGATAAATATCATTACATCCGTCAGGTTTCTTGGGCAATTGAAAGTGTTCGTAAACGTTTACAAGCATCCATGACACCAACTCTTAGAAAGTACTATAAACGAAGTAGAAAACTTATACTGACTCGATATTCTAAATTAAAAGACGAAAACAAAAAAGCCTGTGATTTAATGCTACTATACAGTGATGATTTACGACTAGCTCACAAGTTAAAAGAATGGTTCTATGAAATATGTCAGAGTAACAGCTATACATATCAAAGAACTGAATTTTGGGAATGGGTAAAGAATGCTGAAAGTTCTGGATTACACGAATTTGAAGCTTGTGCAAAAACATATAGACGTTGGTCTGAGTATATACTTAATGCTTTTAAGTATGGATATACAAATGGGCCTACGGAAGGATTTAATAATAAAATCAAAGTACTAAAAAGAAGTTCTTATGGTGTACGTAATTTTGAAAGATTTCGTACACGTATCATTCACAGTTCTATGTAAAAAAATGGTCGGTTTTCAAGAGGCTTATTTGTCATGCAAAAAAACATCTATTATAGAACCTAGTCATAAAAATAGCTCTATTGTCAATGTTAGTGCGGGTGCAATGCACCTCGCACCCCAACACTTGACAAAGAGCCAAATTAAAAAGGCTAGGAACTATTATTCCCAACCTTTTATCATATTTTATCGTATATTAATATAGTTTATTTCGTTCCAAATGATATAAACATTGGTGGTAAAGTAAGCGCCATTAAATTATCTCCCACTGCTCTCACATAATCAAAATTAATTATTAGATCTCCTACTTTAACTTATAGATCTCAAACTTTCTCTTACCAATCGATTGTTTTTCTAGTCTTTGATAGATGTCGGTGTCGGTTTGTATCTTTTGCTTTTTATCCATACAAACACAAATAATTGTTTCTGGACTGCATACTTTAGATATGGCATCCATCATTTGATTAATATCACTATTGCCGTCACCCCATTCTACTAGATTTCCATAAGGTACATCAGTGATTATTATATCAGGAATGAAGGGAAGGTCAGAAAGCTCAAGTATATTCTGATGGAATATACTTGTATTTATCTCTTTAGATAATAGTTTCTCTATCCTGTCAATGCTTTGTAATGCTTGACTGTGAGAATCTTTCTTGTATGTATCATAAAGTGTAGTTAATTCATCTCTTCGTTTTTGGATACCAGTCGTTGTTAAAAGGCTTAGATTATCTTTCGCCAATTTAATACTACCTGAATCGATATCGCTTCCATATAGTCTTGATATGGTATTACCTTTTAATAATCCTAATATTGTTAACATATAGGCTCCGCCACAACAACAATCGTAAAGTGATATATCTGTTTTCTTATTGGAATATTGTAGACATCGTTCATATATTTCTAAGGTTAGTCTTACAGGAAAAGTAGGTGCTCCACCTACATGATATAGGACTCTTCCACTTGCAAAATCTTCATAATTATCGTTTGGTGTAAACTTATATTCCATGTTTTATCTCCTAAATAATGATATCTTTGATTTATTAAAGTATAGTTTGATGCATTACGATTGTATCATAAACTTATAGTTGTTTCTATGGGGTGATACATAAATATTCAAAAGTGAAACATCCAGTCAAGATAAAAAGAGGCATTGCTTTATAGCTCCATTGATGTCCACATTGTTGACATTGGATATATTTCTTATCCTCTGATACTTCCTTATTCCATTCATAATTACCACAATTCGGGCATATTCCAATCATGAGAGTTTCTCCATTTCATCATATTTTTATAAAAAGGGTTGGTAATCTTTCTATGTATTTTATATAATCTTTGCATGGATATTTCTATACTTCTAAATATTGATATCTTTGTTTCATTGCCTCATAAAACATTACGGTTGCTGCACATCCTACGTTAAACGATGACGCATAGGAGGTTTCAACCATCGGAATGGTTGTTAAAATGTCACAAGAATCTTTAAATGTATTACATAAACCATCTGTTTCATTACCAATCATGAATAAGATTGGTAATGAAACAGATCTAGATTAAAGATAGGATGCTCTTTATGTGCGGTAGTTCCAATAGTTTGAAATGTTGGATAGCGCTTTTTCATATCCGCAATAAAATCTAATATTTTCCCATTTTCAGGAACTCTAACAACTTGCATATTGAAGAATGAGCCCATAGATGAAACTACCACATCAGGATCATATAAATCTACTGCATGTCCTGTTATAATAAGACACTCCACTCCAAGCGCATCGCAAGAACGGATGATTGTTCCTAGATTTCCTTTATTGGAAGCTCTATCAAATAATGCTATTATAGGATTTTTTGAAAAGGTTAAAGCGTTTAAGTCATCATCTCGCATTCGGATAATTGCCATTATTTCTGAGGTATCTTCTTTACCACTAAGTTCTTTCATTAGATCTTCATCTAGTTCATAGTTAAGTTCGGTTGGGGTATTACTAATAATTCCTTTCGCCCAGTCAGATAGATTTTTCTTATTAGTGTAAAGAAAAGAACTAATCTTCCAACCATTTTTGATTGCCTCATTGATATTACGAACTCCTTCAACAAGAAATTCTTGATATTTATAACGTTTATTTCTATTGGTTTTTAACACTTCAAATTTCTGATATGTAGCATTTCTAGTCAATACTTTCTCTGTTCTCATAATGTTTACCTTTCGTTAGTGCCTTTTTTGTGTAGTTATGATGTTATTGCTTTCTAGCTAAATATAGAACAATTGTATCATTGAGGGTAATTTTATTACCAAAGCTTAATATAGTGTCTCTAATTCCATTATAAAATAATGATTTATAAGGTTCTTCTAACGTGATATGAGTGCAATGTGTTCCAATGTAGGAAACATACTCATCTGCAGTAAATTCTCTTATTTGGTGATATTCTCTACATTCGAAGTCAATAAATCCATAATTTACAACGTTACTGTAGTTCAACTTGCATGAGTATTTGTTTTCTGTAATAAAGTATTTATCATACACCTCTTGCAGCTTCGAATACAAAGCTTCGTTTGAGCTTCTTTCATCAGTATGAGTCATCATCATTGCAAATGTTCCACCTTCTTTTAAGAGCTCATATACTTTTGGGAAGCCTATTTCCTCCGGTATCCACTGAATGGTCGCTGCTGAGTATACCAAATCAAATCTATTTTGTGCAAAGTCATAGGTTTCAAAGTCTGCATTTACTAAATGAAAATTGTCATATGTACAAAATTTATTCTTAGTATACGAAGCAAGATGTTCACCCAGTTCAATTGCTAAGTATGAACAGCCTGTTTTTAAAACTGGTTCGGTGGCTTGGCCTGTTCCAGGGCCAATTTCAAGTGCTGTACTGTCTGATGTAAGCTTTGAGTATTCTATTACATCAGCAAAAAGCTCATCACAATAGTGAGGTCTCCATTTATCAAATTCTTCTGGTATTCTATCAAAAACCATTCTCAAATCCATAATTAGCTCTCCTTAATAATGTTGAAATGTTTATTTAGATATCCACTTTAATTAATTGTAATCATTTGGCATAAGCCTATAAAGATTATACCCTCATATTTACAGATATTCAAATGTTATTCTATTATTTACCATCAATATATTTTGTATTTTTCAAATCAATTATTATTGACCTCAATGTTATTAACATCAAAAGAAGGAGATGCCGCGGGAAAAGGGCATCTCCTTCTTTATATATAATTAAGTTTTCATTTAATTGAATTTCTATCATCGAATCACGATCTCTTTATTTGTTAATCGCTTATATGTAGGTGCTATTCGCATATCATTCTCAAAATTCATCCTCATATGATTTAAAAAAATCATAGTAAGTACGTACATTTTCCAACTCTGTCCATCTCTTCAAATCAACAGGATCTTCATCAAGATCATATATTTTTGCACCTTGCATGGCTAGCAGAAATGGAGAATGTGTTGATATAATAAATTGACATCCAAAATACCTGACTGACTCGTCAATAAAATGCTTCAATTCAATCTGGCGTTTTGGAGATAAACTATTCTCTGGCTCATCTAGTATATATAGGCCATCTTCCTCCATTTTTTCAGTGAAATATTTGAATGCGCTCTCACCATTTGAATATTCCCTTACGTTGTCTATCAGCTCATTTCGCACAAATCGTGATTGTGTCATACTTCTTGATCTATTTACTTTCTTTAATTGGTCGTAATCGGATACCGATTTTAACTGAAAATGTGAATACTTAGCATCCAAATATTCTTTAAATATATCTTCTCTTTTTTCGTCAATTCCTTCATTCAGGTTTCGTATATTTAACATATAGTCAAATACATCATCACTAGTAATAATTCTGCTATTGCCAGGAATATTGTTTTCAAGTTCTAACTTACACATATCTACATAGTCAGGGTAGAAATTTGACTTATTAAATATAGAATCTCGTTTAAGTTCTAACTTTTCCGCAATGATATTTAAAGCTGTTGATTTCCCTGAACCATTCCCTCCATACAGGATAGTAATTGGCTCAAAGTCAATTCTTTCAAGACCATGTTTGGATATTACTTTAAAAGGATAAAATGAATCATAACATGTTCTTTGTACTTTTAGTAAATAGTCAAATTCCATATCAGCAGTAGGAAATTTGAAATAATTTAGATAAATCATTTGTTCTCAGATGATATTTGTTAAAGATAAATATCATACTCTCCTCTCTATATTCTAGACAATATTATCTATTTTCCATATATCTCAATACTATCGTTATGTATCATAAAACTGGTATATCAATTTTTAACTATTTTCTTAAAATTTATTTGTCGCTTATTTTCTATGTAACCACAGTGTCGATAAAATTCATGAGCACCGCTTCTTTCTTCTCCAGAAACTAAACGAATACCATAAGCGCCCGTTTCTTTTGCCCAATTTTCAACTTCTGTTAGCAATGCTTTCCCTATACCATTTCCCTTATACTTACTAGAGACTGCAATCCCCATAATATTTTTCATATGTGGTGTATAGATAACATCGTAATCATTAGCATGTACATATCCAACTACGATATCTTGAATAATTGCAACAAAGACTTTATCGTTCTTACTGCTTAATATGCGTTCTAACTTGTCTATTGTCTGTTCGAAAGGATAATCATATTCCATCTCATCTCGATTTAATTCATAAATATAACGAGCATCCTCTATATTACATTCTCTAATTTCAATATTCATGCTATTTCTCATAGATACTCCTCCTCACAAATATATTTAGAACTTTCTCAACTGATCCGTTCCATCATCCTCTAATTTTTCAATCTTTCGAATAATTACATCATAAGAATAAGTATCATTGATCTGAACACTAATCTTATCATCTACCTTATGATGTAATAAAGCCTTTCCTAGAGGGGAATCAATACTAATCATAGATTTTAGAGTGTTAGCTCGAACGGTAGTTACTATCTTATAAGTCTCTTCTTCGTCCTCCTCAGGTAGGTAGACGGTCACTACATTATTTAATCCAACTTCGTCAATGTTAGAATCTTCGGATATAATCTTTGCTGTTTTTATCATTCTCTCTAAGTACCTAATTCTACTATCATTCTGATTCTTGAATTGTTTCGCTGCTTTATATTCAAAATTCTCACTTAGGTCTCCATGAGCTCTCGCTTCTTGAACATCTTCAATCGCTTTTTTACGAACTACAAGTTTACGATATTCGATTTCTTCTTCCATTCTCTTGATATCTTTTTCTGTTACTTTATCATACATGTAATTTACCTCACATTTTCATTCTACTATTTCCTTCTGATAAATTATTACAATATCTGATAGATCACAAATGAATATATTAGCTTATAAATATATTCATCATGGACAAATCAGTCAAATATTTTTAAATGGTACGCACTTTAAATTCCTTCTATTTTCAATAGTTCATCAAATTGTCTAATATAATAATCACTTTCCTCTAACAACCTTGCTCTCTTCTTACCTTCTTTTATATCAAGATACTCCGTAAATACAGCTTTCATACCAACTCTTTTTGCGCCAGCTAATTCATCAAAACCTCCATCTCCTACAAATAGGCTCTCATCTGCTGCTACATTAACTTTTCGAATCGCATATTCGTAGATACTTGCATCTGGCTTCATCATACCAACATCACAGGAAAAGATTACTTCATCAAAATAATCAGCGAGTGGTGATTCACTCCAATACTTACTGTCAATAACGTCTGCATTACTAATAAGGCATATTTTAATGCCCTTATCATGAATTTCTTTGAGTGTATGTAATATTGTTTCATCGACTTTACATAAGGCATTTTTCATTCTATTTTGCCTTAAGGTAAGTATTTCTAACACTTGTTGTTCACTAACTTTGTAGGGCATGGAATCAATGATTTTAACTATTATTTGTTTTTCGTCTTTTATCTTACCTAATGCTCGTTCCATATACAATTCATCTTTTTCTGCATAATGTTCCCATTCTTCTGCAGTTATCTTAAGTATATCATTTTCATTTGCTTCTTCATTATATTGTGGGCAAATTAATGTGAAAAATAGATCAAAAAAAATAGCTTTTATCATTTTATATTTCTCCATTCATCATAATTTATTGTAGTGATTTCACTTGCTTGCAAGGGTGAAATCACAAATGTTGAGAGTGAAAGCATTTTTCTTTCACTCTTATTTTCTTAAATCTTTATACCTCTCAATTAGTTCTGCAAATTTATCTGGATCTCCTCCATTATCAGGATGATATATTTTCACAAGTTCTTTAAATTGCCTCTTTATTTCTGAACTATCCGCGTTAATGGTGAGTCCTAATTGACTTAGAATTGCTTCATCAATGAATGAATGATCTGTTATCCCACCCTTGTAGCAACAATAGTATACATGATAGAAATATTCATTAATTACATTTTTAAATTCATCCTTATTCATTGATGATAATTGGTTGATGGAATATTTTACATTTTTTGTGCCTATATCTTTTAAAGAAAAAAATTTATCCCATACAAGCTCAATATTTTTATAATCATTGGCTTTTTTCTTGTTATTCTTTTGTATATCATAATTAGGAAAGCGCACTTTTATCTCAAGTTTCTTTAGTTCTCTTAACTTTCTTTTAATGTCATTCATTTTTTCATAAGATTGAGACACTTAATCACCACCTGATATAATAAAATCAAATAACTTCACTGATTCTTCCACCACTCATTTAATTCATATATTGGTAAGTAGCTATATTATAATTGTCTGTTAATTCACATTACTGATATCCATATTATACCTCACATTTCCATAAATTAATATCTTTAATCATTATAAGGTGTTTGTATTTCTCTGAATAATTCACTCAATCAATCTTGCCTAATTTACTCATTCGCTTTTTAAAAAGGTACTATACAATAAACTCATAAATGAAAAAGGAGTGAAACACATGAAAACAGTATTAGATGTAAAAGAAGTAACGAAAACATATCCAAAAGCAGAAAGTCCAAGTTTAAATAAGGTTTCTTTTTGTATGAGTGCGGGAGAATTTATTGGCATAATGGGAGCATCAGGATCTGGTAAAACAACACTACTTAATGTATTATCAACGATTGATACTCCAACTAGTGGAGATATTCTGATTAACGGTATACATTTAAAAGATCTTAATGATTCTAAAGCTGCAGATTTTCGCAGAGATAATCTTGGATTTATTTTTCAGGAGTATTTTTTATTAGATAGCCTTACGATTCTGGAGAATATATCTGTTCCTCTTACAATTATGAAATATTCACCGCAAAGGATTGAAAGTATGGTAAGAAGTTTAGCGGAACGATTTGGTATTGCAACTCAGTTGGATAAATATCCAACTGAGTTGTCTGGTGGCCAACGTCAAAGAGCATCAGCTGCTAGAGCTATTGTAAAACAGCCTAGCATTTTATTCGCAGATGAACCAACGGGTGCACTAGATTCCAATTCAGCTACGGAATTACTGAAAACATTGAAAGAAGTAAATGAGGACCTCCATACTACGATCCTAATGGTAACACACGACGCTTATGCTGCTAGTTTTGCTAATCGTATTTTGATATTTAAGGATGGTTGTATCCTTAAGGAATTAATCAAAAGTGATAGCAGGCATAATTTTTATGAGTCTATTGTTGAGGAAATCTCAAAACTGGATACACAAAGGAGGCAACAGAATGAACACTAGTAGGATTGCATTTAACAATCTTAAGAAAAACTTTTCTTTTTATACTCTTTATTTATGTTCTGTTTCCTTTGTTATTACTATATTTTTTACGTTTACATCATTTTCAATGAATGAAATTATACTGCAAAAAATATCCACGGACGGGCGAGTTGAATTGATGTGCCACTCTATTTCTATTTTTTTAATGGTGTTTGTCATTTTTTATATGTTTTATTCCAATCGTTTCTTTTTAAGACGTCGCACAAAAGAACTTGGTATATATACATTATTGGGATATCGAAAATTCACGGTATTATTTCTATTAACTATCGAAAATATAATAATATGTGGAGGAGCATTTGTAATAGGTCTAATCTTTGGGGCGGTTCTACATAAGGGTATTATCTATGGAATTATTGATCTCTTAAAACTGTCAATCGATGGATCTAGTATTCCTCTCTTCAATGTAAATGCAATTACTAAGACCGCAGTGTTTATCCTATTTGTTGTTCTAGTTTTGACAATATCCAATGGTAAGTTTCTTATTCAGACATCACTTATGGATATGGTACGCTTTGATAAAAGTGCAGAAAAGAAGATGAATTTTAGAAAGTTCCCAGCATTCATGGGTCTCTTTATGATAGCTTTAGGATACGTTATCGCTATAGATATACTACGGGGACCGAAATCGCTATGGATTAAAGTGGGCTTTTCTCCTATCGGAATGTTAACAATGATACTTGTTGTACTTGGAACATTTCTCTTCATAACTTCTTTTCTTCCATATGTGATGCAGATAAGTAAGAAGAACAAGAAGGCTTTCTATACAGAAGATAAAATCATAACTACACCTAATTTTATATACCGAATTCGCTCTAATTCTAGAACTTTGATTATGCTTACCTTATTATCCGCTGCAACTTTAACTATATCAAATGTAATGTCCTTGACATTATACTATCCGATTGCAGCAGTTTCTAGAATCGCTCCTTCTGAACTTGAATTCAGAATTGAAGATGCAAGTCAAGTAGACAAGGTTAAAAAGCTAATTCAACAATATACTTCTAAAGAAGATAACGTATCGTATATTCAGACGGATCTATATAAGGTGACTTCCAAAGGTAAGCAACTTCCTATAGAATATGGTATAGGAACAGCCAAAGGCGACGCTGATAACGAAAAGCTTTTAAGGAAAAAAGGATTTGAGTGTATGTCCTTCAACAACTATAAGGCTCTTTTACAAGCTCAAGGTAGAGAGGGTGCAATAAAACAGTTATCTAGATTAAGGGATAACGAAGCTATCTTAGTGAAATATCAGCCAAATAGTGATGCGACAAATGAAGTAGGAAAAGTATATCCCTTAATCGTCCATAATAACACCATATCTCTTACGGTTAAGAATACGACGCTTAATAATCCAATATCCTTTGCAAATAGCGTAGGAACACTTATTGTAAAGGATGATGTATATGATGTGATTAAATCCTCTAATTTGCCTAAAACCAGCATTTTAAGCATTAATGGAACAGGAATCAAGAATAATGAAGATTTGTATCACAAGATTGACAAACTGTTAAAAGGTAGCCCCTATTTACAAGGGCATTCACATAGAATAAATGATCTATTTTGGACAAATAGTTCCACTTTCTTGTTGATCGGTTTTCTTGTGGTATTATTTTTTATCGCTACTGGGAGCATTCTATATTTTAATAATGTTTCAGCTATTTCAGACTCCAAGGAAGATTACGAAATACTTAGAAAAATGGGCTATACAGACAACATAATTCGAAAGATTATTCGAAAGCAAGTCGCAACATTTTTTTGCGTTCCGTTTCTACTTGGACTGCTAGATAGCCTTTTTGCTACATTAGTATATAAGGTAGGGTTAATGCAGAATCTACTTGGAAATTCGTTTGCACAGTATGTACCTGTTGTTATCTCGTTATCTATAACTGCAGGGATATACTTACTATACTATTTTCTTACCATTCATACTTGCAGTAAAAATGTTCTAGGTAAATAAATAACCGAATCAGACTTATTACTGCACAAATTTCTGAGTTCATAAATAAGTACTATCCTTTATTTATGAACTTATGGATGTTATAATAAGGGAAAATCTTAAGGAGTTTGACGAATGAAGCATATGGCTATAAAACTGATGTTTTTGATTAATTACATTATCATTGTCCTTCATATGAGTTGGTTTATTCATGTTGGTACAGAGCTTAATATACATAGTATCATTCCATTTATCCTATTATCGCTTATGCTTATAGATATAACATATATAAGTTCTTGTAATATTAGGGAAAACAAGGTGATTTCTCTATTCTGCGGGCTGTTGGCTCTAGACAGTTGGTATATCCTACTAACACTTGAATCCACACCATCTGCTACAGTAATATTTCGTCTACTCAGTCCGATTATAGGCTATGTTTCTATAAAGTTTGTATTTCTGTTTCTATTTCAAGGTAGTGGGTATAAGTTTCGAAAGACCACGGATATCTTATTAACTATGACTTGTATTGGTTCGTTGATTGGCTTTGTTATTTCAAGTACAGCTTTTGCTTGCTTGTATGGAATACAATTCGTAATAAATATACTTTGCTTTCTATTTATAGTCATTTATCATCATAAAAGAGTTAATTTTGTATTAATCAGTGAAAAGAAAAGCTTATTATTTTCCATAGCTGTAACCGTGTCAATTTTTCTCATCTATTACTATGCTACTGAAAATATATCGAATCATCTTGAAAACTTTGGAATCTATTTACCTCTACTAATCTTCTTTATTAGTGTTCATAGTATATCAAGAAGAGAGCATAATAGTTTACCTCTATCTACTATTTTAAATAGAAAGCATATGATACTTATTCTTACTTCTATCCTTACAGTTCTTAGTCTAGAGGTATTATGTTTCGGTGGTGGCTACTTAGAGTTAGTTATATCCGTAAATACTTTATTTATCCTAATATTCCTCTGCAATATAGTCCTTGCGCAGAGTTTTAAGCAAGGGATAAATCCTATGATTAAAGATAATAACTTTACTGCTGCATTAATACAGTTACAACAAGAAGAAAAACTAAAGAATGAATTCGCTAACTTCCTACACGATGATGTATTACAAGATTTGCTCTCGGTAAAAAATATGATGGGGAAAGCTCACCGTCCTGAGGTTCAAGATCTTATTGTTGAAACACTTGAAAGCTTAAACACTCATATTAGGCAACAAATGCAGGACTACCACCCTATTCTTTTGAAAAATCTAACTATAAAAGATAATTATCTTAATTTGATTGAAGCAATTTCGTTATCATTTCCAGAACGTGATATATACGTAAACTTTGAATGTTCCGATACCTTATTTCTCGTCGAGCCATACAATGTATTAGTATATCGATTGCTGAAAGAACTCCTAACCAATGTATATAAACACTCAAACGGAAATCATGCATGGATAATGCTATCTCAAGAAAAAGGAAAGATTGAACTAACGATTAGTGATAACGGTACAGCTGATGCGACTTGCGTAATCACAGCGGATACAGTAACACATAAAGGTATCGCTTCTATCAAAGAGCAGGTATATCGTATGGAGGGCAGCGTATCGATCTCGAATAATATACCATGTGGAATATGTATTCAGACTAGAATCTTAATGAAAGGAGATGATTCCTATCAACATTTTGTTAGTTGATGACCATATGTTATTCGCAAAAAGCTTATCAATTGCATTAGATGAATATCCTGAGATTCAAAATTTCTATTCAACTCAGGACATTCAACACTTAGACCATATCATTAATGAAAGAAACATAGATATTGTCTTAATGGATATTAATCTTGGGAAACTAAGTAATTCAGATGGTTTAGATGTTGCCTCTAGTTTACTAAGAACCAATACTAATGTGAAAATAATAGTACTTACTGGATATGATCTCCCTGTTTATAGACACGAAGCTAGAAAAAAAGGAATTCATGGATTTCTCAATAAGAACATCAATCCAGATGAGTTAATCTCTTCATTAATCCGTGTATATAATGGAAATACTTGTTTTCCTAATGAAATCAATGAATTAATCATTGAGGATCTAACTAGTATGGAAAAAAAGATATTAGAGCTTGTATGCAGTGGTGCAAAGCGAAAAAATATTGCAGAGGAATTATATATTAGTGAAAGAACTTTAACTAATCACTTACAACATATCTTTGATAAGTTAGATGTTTCATCTTCTGTCGAAGCTGTTACGAAAGCAATCAAGCTCGGATATATCTCACCCTTGTGTTAAATTTACTATTATAAAAAAGAATAAAGGATAGATTAGGGTGTCAAAAGTCATTTATTATTTACTGAGTGAATATTGAGAATGCTTTTGACACCTTAACCAAGATTATAAGTAAAATCATCCTAAGTATTCTTATCGGATTTCATACAGCGAAATAAAATATAGCCAAATATCGCTGATACTAAAGACGCAACTATGATACTGATCTTGGCTGTCGATAATATTGCTTCCTCTGTGAACGTTAATGAAGATATAAATATCGACATTGTAAAACCAATACCTCCTAGTACACTGGCTGCATATAAGTGTTTTTTGTTAACTCCAGAAGGTAACTTAGCAATCTTTAACTTGATCAATAAGATTGAAACCGAATAGATTCCTACTTGTTTACCTAGAATAAGTCCTAATATAATTCCTAGACTAACTGGTGTTGACATAATAGATGAAAAACTGCTTTTATTTAGAATTACTCCTGCATTTGATAAAGCAAAGATTGGCATGATTACATAGGAAGACCAAGGAGATATGGTATGCTCTAGTTTATAAAGCATAGTCTTACTATAGTTTTTACTATCTTTTGATCCTGGTATAATAAGACCTAATAAAACACCGGCAAATGTTGCATGGATACCAGTTTTTAATACGGTAAACCACAACATTATTCCTAAAAGTATAAAAACGGTCTGTGATTGCACATTACAACGATTAGCTAGAATAAGAACAAGCAGAATTATCACACTTAATACTAGGTAGAACCATGATATTTGATTCGTATAAAATACTGCTATAACGATGATTGCTCCTAGATCATCTACAACAGCTAATGCTGTTAAAAATATTACAATTCCCTTTGGAGCTTTTTGACCTACTAATGATAGTACTCCTAAGGCAAATGCAATATCAGTTGCCATCGGAATACCAAAGCCATGGATTGATCCTTGATTATAGTTAAATGCAAGATACACGATAGCAGGCACAATCATTCCACCCAATGCTGCAGCGATTGGTAGAATGGTTGTTTTCAAAGATCTAAGTTCTCCAATTAGCACTTCCTTCTTAATCTCCATTCCAACTACAAAGAAAAATATAGCCATTAATCCGTCGTTAATCCAATGTGCTAGCGACATTGATATATAATACTCTTTATAACCAATAGATATGTTAGTATGTAGCACTTCACTATATACCGTTGAATAAGAAGAATTCGCTATAATAATAGCAATTACTGCACATATAAATAATAAAATACCACTTGCAGGCTCGCATTTGAATAGTTCTGATACATGTTGAATATATATTTTTATTCTTTTTTTCATTTTAGCTCCTTTTGTTTAAACAAAATATAACATCTAATCATTTGTCATGTCTATTTTTTGAAATTAGAAATATTTTCATTCATGTATATAATAAATGAATTGTTAAAATTAAATAAAAACACGACAAAAAGGGTGGAATACTCTAAAAGAGCTTCCCACCCCAGAAACTAATTGCTTGAAAGTAAATAGAAATCATTTACCCAACCGAACTATGTTATATTATATTTGTTTTTCTATATTCTATAAAATAAACGTTAATTCGTCAAGCCTGTTTTTATTTATTTGATATTCTGGTGTTACAATTCACCCACAAGAATGGACTGTAACATTCTTGGTTTTTATTCCTCATTTACTCTATTTATTCTTTAGATACTCCTTCGCTTTCGCGTCACATTCTGCTTGAAGTTTTTTAATAAATCTCTGCGTATCAATTGCACCCTCTTCAATATCATCAGGGAATTTTTTGCGTATTGAAGATGCATAATATGAACCATCCTCTGGAATCCAATATTCTTTCAAAATATATTCACCAGAATCGTTTTTTGTGAAAGTGATTTGCAACTGGCATACTACAACCTGAGACATCTTTGAACTCACCATCTTCATAACCATATTCTTGATATAGAATCATTGTATAAGCAGTAACTGTGTTTTCATTCTTTTCTACACTCATTAGGTAATGGGCTTCTGTACAGAATTCACCAGGTTTATAGGAATCTTTATTAAATTCTAAAATTGCTTTTGATATACTATCATCTAGTTTGAGATATTGGACGTAATCTGTAATAATGTCCTTTAATGCATACATGTCATTCATATGTGCTGTTCTAGGATACAATTTGCCAAGCGCATTCTCTACATCTGTTCTGTCATATACCAAATTATAATTTTCTTCTGTTGTAGTAATATGAAAACGGCAGACATCCATATTTTCAACTGTTGAAAATAGTAAAATAGCATTCAACACTAACGTATCCTTAGCCTTCGCAGTTAAGGTAACTCCTTTATTTAATTGATAATAGACCGTTAGTTCATAGGGTTCTTTCTTGGTCTGTAATTCCATATGATCGTATTCTAGATTCTCAGGAACTTCAAGTGCATTCAAGAGAGCTGATATTTTGCTGTTATCTCCAATGTAGGGAGTACGGTAATTTACTAATTCCTGTAGCATATTAGTCACTTCTGCTGTATTAACCTTTTCATAATGCTTTAACTGCTTAGTGGAGCTATCGTTAGTCTCTTTATATTTTTCTGTCGTAAGAAGTGTAACTGATGCAACAATTAGAATGATGCATCCCGCGATACTAATATACATTTTTGGTTTTCTAAAATTCAAAATATTTTTAATCCTTGTCTTCGTATTACTATCTCCAAATGCTATCGGTAACAACAAGCCACTCTGCTGCATGGATACATTAAGAAGTGTCCTAGAATACTCCGTTCTAATATCTTCCTTGGCTTCGCGAATAACCGACTCATCGCAAGAAAGCTCCATATCTTTGACCATTAGATAAAAACTAATCCATACTAAGGGATTAAACCAATGTATTATGACCGCAAACCTTTCATGTCAATAGTGTAATTAATTTTTTATCCTATATGCTATTTAATCTTCCTATCCTTACTGAACAAGTCTTCCGTTATAATATACTTTTAGCACTGGATTAGAAATATCTCCATATTTTGACCAATCTTTATTGGCAAAGCGTATGTTAATTGTAGCATATCCAGTTTTCTCTGGGCAGATGGCACTCTTTTCAATCTGAATAGTTAACTTTCCATCAGCAATTGTACCTGTTACAGATTTCGTAAATTCAGTAAACCATGGTTCCTTATCTGGTAACAATCCTGCGTAATCGCAGTATACATTTTGTGTTTCACTACTCATACCTGTAGCTGAATATTCAATCTTTACTTTGGATAAATCAATATCCCCTTGTTCGGATGTAATTCGATATGATTGATCAATGAAGGAATCTTTATATGTTGTCTTAGCAGTTACGGATGGTAACTTCATTCCATCGGTATCTGTCTTATATACCTTAGTTACTGTCAAGCTATTACCTGTATCTCCGATATAAATCGTATTAAGTGATGGGAATATAGTACCATAACTATCATAGTCTGATAGAGCGTTTTTATATGCATTTACCATATCAGTTAAGGTAAAATAAGCTACTTTAGAATCAACCTTTTCGTAGACTTTAGTAGGATTCACCTTCACCCAATTTACGCCAGATGCACTGCCAGAAAGAATTAATTCAGGAGCTTTTTCACTTTGATAATCTACAGCTATTACTGAGCCATCTTTGAAATCATCATATACAAAATCTAATCCTAGGGATAAGTTAACCGCCTGTCCCCAGTTCGAGGAGGTACCTGTTCCGTTAAACATTACATTTGGATCTGTTTCAGGAATAACCTTTTCGGTGCTCCAACCAGTTAATAGCGCTTGAACAATCTCAGGAAATTCAAACGTTAGAGTACGTCTATTCAATAATCCCATAGACTCTCCTGTTGTAAAAGTTCCATTATCCCACCAGAAGCAAGGCATTCCATAATGACCTGCATTCTGAGCATAATAATAAGCATATTCGATTCGATCTTTTAGATTATCTTTATTGTTAGCTGCAAATTCTCCAATAACAACAGGAACACCTTTTTCAACAAAGGTTTTATTTAATAACTTGAATAGCTTATCTAGATAAGCCTTATCATTGTCTCCAAAGGTAGATTGAGATCCAGGGGCAGTATTAAGAGCAAAATTATATGGTGAATATGCATGGATAGACACTGCTACATGTTTATCATTTGGAACTACCATAGACATTATTTTGTTATACTCAGCACCTGCAGTATAAGTTGGAAGTAGAACTAAACGATTGGTATTATTAGCACCAGTAGAACGAATGGCTTCTAGAGCTTTTGCGTTATATTCATTCACGATCTGATACGAAGCTTGATTTCCATTCCAATCCTCACCATTTCTTGGTTCATTAATTGTTTCAAATACTAATTTATCGCCGTAATCCTTAAAATGGTTAGCAATCTGTGACCATACCACTTCTAATTCATCCAATACTTTAGCCTTATTCTCTGCATTTGCTTGAGATTGTAATGCATTATGATGGATATTAATAATTGCATACATATCATTTGCAAGAGCATAATTGGCTACGGTTTCTATTCGTTTCATATACGTTGGATCGATAGTATAATGATCGTCGATATAATGTTCATCCCAACGAACTGGTATACGAACGGTATTAAATCCAGCAGACTTTAACATATCTATCATTTTTTTCGAAGTCTTTGGATTACCCCATCCAGTTTCTCCACCAGTAGATTCTAACGTATTACCTAGATTCCAGCCAACCTTCATATCTTTTACCAGATCCATTGAAGAGATATCACGCATAGAGGTTGGATAAGTGTAATCAGCTGGAAATTCAGGTTCTTCAGCTGGTGCTTTCACAAACTCATAATCTGTTAATGTAATATCTGCTATCACATCAGTTACCTTTTTAAGATATTCTGTCTTCCCACTTTCATCGGATGGTAGATAACTATTTAATGTTATCATGGTACTATTTCCATTTAATCCCCAAGATACACTCTCTGCTAGATAAGACTCGTTATAATCCTTATTTAGATTAATCACTAAGTCATCATAACCCTCAGCCTTAACAGTTATAGTACCTATATGGAACTTTAACCTACTTCCATCACCTACAGCTAATTTTTCATCGGATATCTGTATTCCAAAGTTAGCTGAACTATTAACATTAGCAAAAATATTGCTGGTATTCTTTGCACCAAGTGAAGTATTCGTCTTATATAATAGATTTACTACATTGTCCATTCCCATCCAAGTCCAATCATTGGTCGTATTCTGAGCATATGCTTTAGCAGTTACTTTCGTTACTTCTCCTACTTGTGTATAACAATTATTATTGATTCCTTTACTGGTAATCGTTACTTTGGTTACTGTTAAGTCAACACCTGCGTCCGAGATATTGATTGCATCCAGGTCTTGAAATGGTGTAAGATAACCAGTTCCATATGCACTTGCGTATGCATCCATTAAATCCGATACGCTAAAATACGCTACACCGCCTTTCGTATACTTTGCAGGTACATTCTGCCAGATATTATTATGTGTCCAGCTTTGTAGAGATATGATTGGCTCTTTGTCACTCTGATAAGTTACCGCTATCTCTGCATCTGATGTCAGATTACTCTTTGAAAATCCCTTTCCTGCATACAACGTGACTGCTTGTCCCCAATTCGTCGAGGTATTAGACCCTTCAAATAATACCACTTCTTCTGCCACCCCATCTTGTACTGTGTTCTCATCTGCAGCATATGCTGTGAAGGAATTAGGCCCCACAACATAGGTGCACATCATTACTAGAATTAATAGTAATGACATCATTCGTCTTTTCTTTGTTTTCATTACATACCCTCCATACATTTATTTAATCTATATTGCCTACTCCTTGATTATAGAAAATAACACTATATTTAAGAAAATAGCAACACTGATTAGTTAAAATAACAAAAACATAACCCCATTTTACATTTTTGAATTAGTCACATTGCTGTATAAAGTAGCATTCGGTATCTCTATTATAACATATATACCATATATTTACATTCTGGATTAGTAAGATATTATTCTACATAATTCGGTAATTAATAATGTAATAAATGATAAATTCATTCTTTGTTCGTTAATATCTGACTGGCATAATCATGTTAGACATAGTACATATATTTTACTTAGTATAAATTTTGAATTAAATTAGGTGAAACATAATTTTCAATAATAAATAAGAAAAAGCACTGGAAAACTACATATCTATAGTTTTCTAGTGCTTCATTAATGACGTCACAGTATGATTTTTATATTTAACCCCAAGCAGGTGTATTCATAAATAAGCCTTCTTGATCCGATTTAATCCATCCTTTAATCCCTTTGTTGTTTATTATTCTACAGTATACTTTACCAGCTTTTGTTACATAGATCTGGTCGAAGGTTACTTTATCGTTTTTCTTAACAGTATATACAACCTTCTTTCCTCCGACAGTGCTATATACGGAAAAGCTTTTCTTGGCTTTATATGTATAATCCTTGGAGAATTTCGCTAAAGTATATGTATTTGCTGAGATCTTAGATATTTTGTTGTCTTTTATCTGATATGGTACATTACAATAGTAGCAACCGATAGCATTTGAATAGATTGGAGTATCCGTTACTAGAGTGAATTTACCATTACCATCTATTTTTCCTAGAGAATAACGAGCTGCATTAAACTTTTTATAGATCTTCTCTGGTTGAAATTTAATCAAATTAATTAGTTTTTCGCCATTATATTGTGTAAAGAAAGAATCACTGATGCAATCTGATTCCATTCGTGCGGATCCATATAAGTCTAGATAATTATCGTCTTTATTAAGATCACAGATATTGATGGTATAATCGAAACCGTGGCTTGTTCTTGTAAGACATAACTTATCATTGATATAAAGTTTTAATGTTACCGTATATTTATCATCATTTGTAGTTAATTTGTATAAGACTTCTTCTGTCTTGCCATCACCATTTAAATCATATTCATATTTGGTATTCGCTTTAAGCTCAGTAATACCATTTGGCTTTGATTCTGATTGTGCAGCTTTAATAGTATTGGGTTTGATTATCAATAATAATGCTAAAAAGCTTAAGAGAACGGTTACTCGCACCCAATTGTTTAATTTTAATTTCATGTTTATAGCTCCTTTTTGTGTTGTTATCATTATTAAAAAATTGCATTTCTACTATAGATTAAAAATGAATGTACTCTATATGAAGATCACTAATGTATATTATTCGTACTAGAACACTTTATTCATTTTTATATTCTTTAAACTCTATATTTTTAATATAATTACCATCTTTGTCTTTATTAAAAGGTAATACTTGTATTATAGAATCTACATTGATCTCGCCATATATATGAGGATACTCTCGCCCACTATTGTCACCATCTTCCCACTTAACAGGCGAGGTTAACTTCTCAGTATCAATACATAATAGCACAAGTTCTTCTTCTACGGATTGAAAATACGGTGCTACTCTCCACCAATATTTAATTGGAGAACAATGGATAAATCCTTCTTTTTGAATCTCTGTCTTGCCAAATGTTATTTCCTCTCTCACCTTTTCCCATCTAGCTTTTTCCATGCAGTTTAATATTATCATGTTTTTCCTCCTTAGATATCTATTCTAAAATTACCAAGATATACTTTCAATAGTGCATTGTATCTAGTTGTAGATAGAAGATACTTTTTAGTATTATAAAATTATTTCTCCTTGTAAATAACAGACAGCTGTACCACCTATCTTGACACGCTCTCCACAGTATTCGCAATATAACGTTCCACCACGATATGACAATTGTTTTGCAACCATGGTAGTTTTTCCAAGCCTTTCGCTCCAAAAGGGAATCAGTGTACTATGAGAAGATCCGGTCACTGGATCTTCCGAAATACCCGCGTTAGGAGCAAAGAACCTGGATACAAAATCACAACTATTCCCTTTGGCTGTAACTACAATTGCAAATGCAATGTCTTTATTAATCTGTTTCAATAATTCAATATCAACATTCAAATTTTTAACATCATTTTCGCTTTCTACTAAGACAAGCATATCTCTCGATAAATGTGTTTCAAGTATCTTACAACCAATCGCTTGTTCAAGTAATGATGGCTGTTCAACTGGGGTTGGCATTCTATTTGGAAAATCCATGTAATAGAGCTGTTCCTTACGAGTCACCGTTAAGGTTCCACTTACTGTTTCAAACTTAACTTCTTTTATATCTGGTGATACATAATTCATCACAACAAAAGCTGTCGCTAATGTTGCATGGCCACATAGATCAATTTCCACTTCTGGTGTAAACCAACGTAAATGGTATTTTCCTTCTTTTTCTAATAAAAAAGCGGTTTCTGCAAGATTATTTTCAAACGCAATCTTCTGCATAACACTATTAGGAATCTCATGCTCAAGTAAACACACTCCTGCTGGATTTCCAGTAAATAGTTGCTCTGAGAAAGAATCTATTACATAATATTTCATTGATTTTCTCCTTTAATCTCAATAATCATAATTACATATGTTAAATTATTTCTTTTTGGTATACTTATTTTAACATAAAAAATAAAGTTATCTACCATTTTTTGTATCTTTTCTTATTTCAATTGGAATTATTGGACTTCTTTACATCTACTCTACAGACTTCAACGACTCAATCATATCAATTTTCTGCATTTTCAAGTAAGTTACCATCTGCATGATGAAACTCACAACGATAATAATCAAGGCAGACCATACGAAGCTCATTCCATGGATACTTCTAAAGTAAGAACTTTCATTTCCTTCAATTACTCCAATCACAAATCCATGGAGATATATTCCTAAGACTAAGCCAATTCCTGTACTTAGTAGAGTAAGAATAAAAGCTTCTCGGTAAATGTATTGATTGGATTCCTTATCTGTAAATCCAAGTACTTTAAGTGTTGCAATCTCACGCGTTCGTTCACTGATATTTATTGATGTTAAATTATAAAGAACAATGATTACAAGCATTGAAGCTACGACAACGATTAATACGATTACGTTATTTAGACTTTTATTACCATCAATCGCTTTTTGTAAGATATCATCTTGATAGGTAACATTTACAATATGCTTACTATTAATTAAATGCTTTGCTAAGGTGTCCTTATTCTGACTATAATCAAACACCGCCATATTAAAAGAGACATTTTTTTGAAATACATCTCGATACATATCTTTACTCATATAGATGTAATTCTTCATATAATTTTCAGTAACGCTAGCAACTTTAACACTATAAGTATTATCATTGCTATCCTTTAACTTAATAGTGTCACCTTTTTCTATTTGTAAGACATCGCTTAGCTTCCCTGTAATTACCACACCTTGATTCATAAGCGAAATTGATGTACCTGACTTTTTATTTCTTAAATCGAAATATTTTTGAAATACATCGGTATCATCCGGTACGATTAAATAAGAATCCATTGTTTTATTCTTTGTTGATGCATGAAACGATGCTTGTTTGATCAAAACAGGTGCTTCTACCTTTTCTTTTGCAAATAGACTCTTTAAGTCATTGCTCATTTTGTTAGTTTCATTTTTAAGTATTGCTATTGCATGATATCGAAAAATCTCGCCATATTGCTTCTCGGCAACGCCGTTAATACTATCTCTTAATCCAAAGCCAGTAAGCAATAAAGCGGTACAGCCAGCTACACCAACAATGGTCATTAAGACTCTTTGCTTATATCGAAATATATTTCGAAGGGTTACTTTCCAAGTAAACGAAAGATGTCTCCAGATGATACCTATTTTCTCTAATAAGATTGTCTGACCTTTTCTTGGTGGAACGGGACGCATCAACGTTGATGGGTCTTGTTTCAATTCCATATGAGCGAAGAAAATAGTAACCCCTGCCATTAATGAAATCGCTATAGCAAGAATAATAGCCAGGTTTCTAATATCATAGTGTATGATTAAATCTGGTAATATAAATTTATCAAATGTGGAATAGATAATGCGTGGAATCACATATGAACCAATGAGAAATCCACTAATTGCACCAAATACGGTAGCTGATAATACATAAAATAGATACGATGATATGATACTAGTATTTCGATACCCTAAGGAAGTTAATGTTCCAAGTTCACTTCTCTCTTCTACAATCATTCTAGCCATCGTATTTGCAGTCATTAACATGACAATTAAGATAAAGAACAATGGAAGTACTTTGGATACTGAGATTATCATATCCGTTGCCAGTTTAAGGTCATTGTATCCTATAACTGCATCACGATCATAGACATACCATGGTGCATCTTTCCTCTGTTCACTTATTCCTTTGATTTCTTCTTTGGCCTTGGATAGAATTGTTTCATAAGCATCGGAATATGATGCAATATCTTTAGGTTTTGTAAGAGTTAGATAGATTTCTGTATAAGCTTTGAGAATAAAATTTTCTTTCTTAACAAAGAGAAAGGAAGATAATTTTCCATCCCCAATCGATGTCGAACCATAATCTTTCAATTGATATAATGGTGAATCTACAGTTCCAACTACAGTATATTCTTTATTTTTTAATTGCCCGCTAACATTACTTGTAATGGTAATCTTATCGCCTATACGATAGTTATTACTATCCGCTAAACATTCTGTGTTGGTTTGTGGCATTCGACCTTTTATAATGCTTACCGTATTCAGTGAATTCTCTAATGCATGGACCTTGATGGCTTTACCATTAGCTAATACATCCAGAGAATAACTTGGAATAACGGATTGAATATGATCTAATCCTTTTAATGCAGTAACGTCTTTCTTCGTTAGTCCCATGGCACTGATGATTTTCATATCCATCAGTTTGTGTTCTTTATTATACTGATCAGCTGAAGCTATAATATCAGGAGAAGTAGAGGTAATCCCAGAATAAAACCCTACACCAATCAGTACAATGATGAATAACGATAGATACCTTCCGAGTGATCGTTTTATTTTAATTAATGTATTCTTATATATCAATGGAATCACCACACAATCTCATCTACATTTTTAGGGTTCTCGTTAATCACGATATCACTGACCGTCCCATTTTTGATTTTGATAACTTTATCAGCAATATCAGCAATTACAGCATTATGGGTGATTAATACGGTGGTTGTCCCCATATTCCTACAAGTCTTCTGTAACAATTCAACAATTCGTTGTCCTGTGGTACTATCGAGTGCGCCAGTTGGTTCATCACATAATAACAGCTTAGGATTCTTGGCAATTGCTCTTGCAATAGCTACACGTTGTTGCTCACCACCGGATAATTGAGAGGGAAAATTATTAATACGCTCGGACAAACCAACTTGATCTAATATATCTTTCGGTTCAAGAGAGTCTGGACAGATCTGACATGCTAACTCAACATTTTCAAGTGCAGTCAAGTTACCCACGAGGTTATAAAATTGAAATACAAATCCTATATCATTTCTTCTATAATTTACAAGACCCTTTTTACCATAGTTATGAATCTCTTTCTGATCTACTAAGATGGCTCCATCCGTTGGACTGTCCATTCCGCCAAGCAAATTTAATACTGTTGTCTTACCTGCTCCAGATGGTCCCAAGATAACAACTAGCTCACCCTTTTCGATAGAGAAAGAACAATCCCTTACTGCAGTAATTGTCACATCACCTGTTCTATATTCCTTCTTGATGTTTTTAAATTCAATAAATGCCATTTCTGTTCCTCCGTTAGTAAACATCGTGTTGATTATATTTCATAATATAGTGTATCTTCACAATAGAGTGAATACAACAATCAGATAATCTGAAAATGAAAGTTAATCAACAGATTCCTTATAAATGTTGACTATTTTTCGTGATTCTACTATACTTCGTTTATAATAGCTTCAGCAGATTGAGATATTTTTATGAAAGGCGGTTCCATGAAAGAAAAGAAAGTAGATCGACGAGTGATATACACTAAGATGGTTATTAAAGAAAGCTTCATAAAACTACTACAACAAAAGCCAATATCTAAAATAACGATAAAAGAGATTTGCGAAGTAGCGGATATTAATCGAGCTACTTTTTATTCTCACTATACGGATCAATATGATCTATTTCAGCAGATAGAGACTGGGATTATAGATGAAATAAATCATTATATCTCCAGTTACAATTTAACTGACCCATCCGATGCTCCGATTGAAATGATTATTAAAATTTTGGAATTTGTTAAGAATAATTCAGAAATATTTAATCTACTATTGAATAATGGTGATATAAGATTCCAGAAAGAAATCACGAATATTATAGGGCAACAACACTTTATTCCTATGAATCTTGATAAAGAAAGTACCAGGGAGGATGAATATATCTTTTTATTCTTTGCCAATGGTTGTATCGGAATTATTAAGAAATGGCTTATGGATGGAATGGAAAAACCAATTCGTGAGATTGCTGAGTTAATGCTTAAGTTAGCAATCTATGGACGTTCTGGTGTAGATTGATGAAAAAATTTGATTGATACAAAATGATTGTGTAATAAATGACCTATTTTTTTGGGAGTCTAGGCAATTTGCACAAAGCAGAAAAATTGATACTTCATTGAACATGTATAAGAAGTTCTAGTTCTCAAATCTTCTTATACATATTCAAAGGTATATTCGCTTCATGTGTTTTGTAATAATTGCCAGGAAAATATATAAAACAGGTCATGTAACGTATGATGCCTATTCTAATCCTTTAATAATGCTACCGCGTAACCAAATTCCCAGATTGCATCGTCAAAACTATCTTCCCAAAACATTGTCATTCCTTCTAGATTATATCCAATAATTCTTGAATAGGTTACAATAAGATTTCTTACTTCCTCATAAGGTATTCTCTTTTTTTTATTTAATAGCCATTTTAAGAATACTGAATAATTGACCATAATATATTCGGTTACAATAAGTTGATAGGACATAATTATATCTTCTACATCTTCGTCGATACAGTTACTATATATCTTATATGCTAAGCAAGCTCCGAATAATTCTTCATACTCCATTGAGAACTTCTCATAATTTCTCCAATCAAACAAAGTTTTGCCAGAGTAATCAATATCTTCTGCTAATCGTGCTATGTCTTCAAGATAAGGTTGGTAGTGAAACTCTTTCTTGTAATCCTCCGTAATATCAAGAAATAATTCATTCTTTTCAATAAATGAGTCTTCCCTCGATATTTCGGTATCCTTTATCACTCCTAACAATAATATTAAGTAGGATTCTTCCTTATATTTTTCAAGAATTGCTTCAATTTCACTTGATTCTTCTGTCAGAGAAAGTAACATAGAGAAAATAAGTAAGATTCTCTCCTGTAGATTGAATCTTTTCGCTTCGATAAGATATAACATGTGTTGCCTTATCTTATAGGTGAGTAATTTCTTATCATTAAATCTATTAATTATTGTATGAGGCAATTCTATTTTCTCTTTTCTAGAATAAATCATATCTACTACAGCAGGACAGGCGCAAGAGACGGAGTACTCAATTGCATCTTCCATATCATTCTCAATTCTCGGAAAACTCTTGCAGGTATTAGAAAGATAGTCATCTCCATAATCCTTAATAATATTGCATAACTTATGTTCATCTAAAAATGGGCAATGAAGCTCCTTACCCATTCGAATCTTATATACCGTTTCTTCCTCTTCTTTTTCTTTGTATATGTTCTTACATAGCTTAGAAAATGGACCCTGCTCATTGTTCCATTTATGATAGGTATCTTCATCAACATTTATATCCCAGCCTTCGCAGCAGGAGAAAGAACATTGATCTGCAATACATCGAAACTCTTTATATAACTTTGTTTTTATAACCTTCTTCAAATTGAATCTTAACCTTTCTAACTATAATTTTTATATAAGATTAGAGTAACAAAAGTCTTATAAAAGTTAACTAAGTGTATAATGCTATCTAAAATCTCTAAATTAATTAGTAATTTTGGCCACATTTTCTTTAAGGACTCTAATCTTAAAATTTACTATCGTAATAATAAGATTCTACCATATATTCTATATTTTTAGAATGAATTATTAATCACATGTTCTACCACGTGAAATCCATGCTCGTAAATTTCATTTTCTGTTATATGTTTATCGAGGTGCATACAGAAGACTTTCTCTCGAAGTTCTTTGGGAATGATATCGCAAAGTCTTCTTAATGATAAATGGTTATTGCCTTCATAGTCTAGTCCACACGTATCTTGATAGATGCTATAAATCTGTCCACTTTTCAATTTCTCAATGATTGTATTACTAATATCATTAGAGTCACCACTGTAATAGAATACTTGCCCACCCAATTCTATTGTAAATCCATATGCAGGTATCGTATCTACATGAGAAACTGGAATAAAAATGATACGAAAATCTCCAATATTCTTATCATTTATGCTTATCCTATCATTGCTATTAAGGTGGTACATATCAGGTGTAACGCCTATACTAGTTAAGAATACTTCCAACAGTTCCTTTCGTGGAAAAAAAATAGTTGGCCTATGATTCAAAATATAGTAGGAATAAAAGATTACTTCTCCTAGGCTTCCTACGTGATCAGGATGTGTATGCGTAATAACAATATATAGATGTTCAAGTCCATCAAATAAATTCAGTTCTTGTAATCGATGAAAAACAGTTCCCCCACTATCAATTAGAAGTAAACTATTATTCGTTTTAACAAACGCACTTGTATTGCCTCTTGCTGTATGAAAGGCACTACCACTACCAATAAATTTCAACATATTTTATACCTCTGTGATATTCAATACTTCTTTTATTCTGTCAAGACTTTTCGAGGTTACATCCATAGGGCATTTTCCAACATTGATTACAAAAGCATTATGGTTACTTGACTTAATCATCTCTGTTAAATCCTTAAATGTCATAATCCAGCCACTATAATCATTGTTAGTATAAATAATATGAAATTGCTTCCAATCGGTAAATGCTGGTATGGCATGTGTTCCATCTTTCCCTTCTAGAAATGGGATTGATATATTCGTATCTTTCTGTAATGTAACCTCTGATGCTTCACTACTATCTCCTTGTGGCATTCCTTTCGTTGGTACTAGGAATCTTGCTTCTAACGACTTACGGCAGAGTTCTAATTCTAGTCGACCAAGCACCTCATTACGATCTGGATAATTGACATTCCAAGCAAGTTCCTGTGACATTTTTAAATGAGCAAGCATAAACTCAGGATTCGTTACAGGAATGCTGATAGTAGGAGTATCTCCCCAATTCGGTGCTTCTAATAAATCTTCCTTTTTAACAGCACAACCGACAAGGCCATTATCCATATAGATACCATAGGCACCAATTAAATATAGATCTGCAAAAAACTCTTTAAAAGATTCATTTTTAATCTCTTGTATACTAAAACTTCTATACTGCTGTGTATAAAAATCAACAGCATTCTCTGCATATTTCTTTCTAGAAAATAGCCACACACTATCCTGCGCATTTTCATCAATGTAAGGATACCCCGTGTTATTATCAATAATCGTATAGATAATATCAGCATTTTGAATCTTACTAACTAGTAAGTTATAAAATTTACTTAACAATAGTTCTAGATGTTCAACTCCATCTAAAAATATCTGGTTATTCAGCGCATATTTTGTATTATTAACTAAAACACATAGATCTTGTATGGACAGCTTGTCTAAATCATGATCACTATAATCAGAATGTGTAATATATCGATTACTAATCGTATTATTATGTATATTTCTTTCTTCCTCGGTTCGGTTTTCTTCGTCTGTATTCATGGGATTGGTAATTGATTGTTGAATTATTGGTAGTACTTTGGATTCTATATTTTGTTCTTTGTCTTTAAATATTTTCTTTAATAGATTCATCCTCACTTGCACCTTTCATTTTAAATTTCCTATACATAAATTAAGTTGTATATCATAATTTCTATTTCTAGTAATCTATTTTCCTCTGTGAATCATTTTTATAAAAATATATAACTACAACAATATACTTCATAATGCTAAAGAATGTGATTATATTAATGATAAGTTTTCTCAAATATCCTTTCAATAGTTCATTGTAACTAATCATATAACATAGAACATATCAATTATCATTTCTTCAAAAAATTTATTATCTTCAAACATACTTATAATACTATTGTATTTCCTATGAACCAGTATGGAAATAGATAACAATATAATTATTACTTTTCATATTAACACATTTTGATAAAATACCACAAAAAAGCAGCTAAATATAGCTGCTTTTTTTGTTTTCTTAATACAAGTTACTTCTTAATCGATGCGAGACTACAGGATTGATCAATAGAAATGGTGATTCCAATCGGTACCCCATGTTCATTATATATTATTGTACCTTTTTGCAAATGAATCTTGTGGTCATCACCTTGAATCATAACAACGAGTGATGAAATAAACTCTTTCATTTTATCTTTATTCGTTGGGAGTACCTTAGTATCAATTGGAATGGTTACTTTCATATTATAGTTTTGATTCATCTTAATATGAATTGGTAATCCTATCATGGTGGTTCCTTTTGATTTCTTAGAAAGAGAATTCATCATATCCTTTATGATCTTTTTATCTTTTATATCCGAAATAGTAATTCTTATATTTTTACCTTTTGAGTTGATTAGACTTTTCTTTGATATTTCGATATTTCCCTTTTTCGTTTGTACTTGAAGCGTAGCATTATTCTTCACTAATATACTAGCGATATCTTTAGTTAATTGCACTTCTACTTCATCAGCATAGTCATTTTTAGTATCTGATATATTGATTATAAGATGGGTATTCTTCTGTTTTACTAATGCTTTAATAGTTTTGGTAATTGCGTGTTCGTCTAAATGTAATGTATCCTTTTTGGTTCCATCACTAAGTATTGTTCTTGTAATTGTAATCTTAGCTGAAGTATTTTTGGAATCATCACATTTAAAATTCATAGTTACTTCTCTTGATTTCTTCGCTGTGGTTGGCGTATCTGTAGGCTTTGTAGAAGGTACTGTTGTTGATTTAGGTGTTGGTACTGTGGTTGGTTTTGTCGTTGGTATAGGTGTTGGTACTATGGTTGGTTTTACCGTTGGTATAGGTGTTGCTATGGTTGGTATCGCTGTTGGCACAGTTGTTGGCGCTGTGGTTGGCTTCGTTGTTGGAGTAGCTGTTGGAACTGTCGTTGGTGCTACTGTAGGTTGAGTCGTTGGGGTAGGCGTTGGTGTTGAAGGCTCACTTGATGCAACTATAATGCTATAGGTCTTCTTACTACTACCTGCATTATATTGAACCTTGTATGTTCCAGCTTTTGATAATACGATTTTTCCATTCTCAATATTAACTGCTTTACCATCAGGGTCTAACACGTCAATTGTAACATCGTAGTTATTGTTTGCATCTCTTGCGGTTCCAACTGGGATAACAATCTGATCTCCCACCGTACCATTTGACTTTATTTCATCTTTTACTGTAATTCGAATTGGATTATCCTTCTGATAAAGTGCTAAAACGTCCTGGCCACTGATTGCTCCGGATAAAAGAAGTGCATTGCTTACATTACAGTTTGCAGGTGACTGAACATTACCTTCATTTCCAGTATCCGATCCAATCATAAGCCATTTTGCTAAATCATTTGGAATATCTAAGGTACCACTTGTATTCTTGGAATCCTTTAATGTTCCATTGATATATAGCTTCATCTCGGTTCCATCATAAGTAGTTACCGCATGAATCCATTTGTTTTTAATAGTTGATATATCAGTTGAGACTACTTTATATTCTCCATTGATATGAGCCCAGAATTCTAGGGTATGACCATCTCCATTTAATTCATAACCAAGACCTGCTCCTTCGCAGTTCATAAAGATATCACTATTTTTATATTGATTTAACTGAAACATACATCCCATAGTAAAGCTTTCTTTGAATTTATCATAATCTTCCGAAGATAAATAGTATGCATAAGCATCATCTTCCCCATCAAAGCTAGCCATGTATTTACCTAAAGCTTCGTTGTTCGATAAGACTGGCGCACCTTTTACCACTGTGTTATGAGCTACCTCAGAGTTATCTTTCGCAGTACCATCCGCAAAATCTACATCTAAGATTTTCTCAGATGGCTTATTTGAAGCAGCTTCTGTTGTAAATGTCGTAGAAATGCTATTGCTACTTTCCACATTATAAGGTGTTAATGCAAAGACTTCGATCTTATACTCTGTTTTAGGCTCTAATCCATTAATCTTTGCGGAAAGTGTTGGTGATTGTGTACTTCTGTAATAATCAGAAAAACGTAAATAATAATCACGTTGAAACTTCTTATCACTTACCTTTTCACCAGTTTTCGTATTTTCAATTATCATCTTATATGAATGTACCATATTGCTATCTGAATCACCTAATACTATTGAATCAAGTGCATCGGCAGCAGAAGCTTGTGAAAAGGAAAAGTTAACAGAGTTCGCACTTGTTTTTGTGGCCTTAACTGTTGAACCACTTGCAAATACTGGAGGTTTACTTGTCTTTGCAAGTTCTTTGGTATAGGTAAAGTTCTTATTTGCTACTAGATCAGGGGTATTGATTACCCATGGATCATCTCCGTTGATATATTTTGCACTTGTAAGATCCATTCTTCGAATGGTTACAACATTATTATTATCTACATCAATCATTAGAGCTTGAGAGGCTTCGGAACTATATTCTGGATAAGTTGAATGAGAACCTTCGGAGTTAATCATACCACTTTCATTTTCAAAATAAGCTGCAACAGTACTATCTTGAATACAGGTAAATCCAGCACTTTGGTCTATGGATCTTGGATCATCTACCGTTGAATGGGAATGCCCTGAAATATGTATAATCTGAGGGTATTTTGCCATTAACTTAATCATGTCATCTCCATAAGTACCGTACCATTCATCAGTTACATAAGCGGTATTAGGAACTCCATGATGAGCTAATACAAAGATTGGTGCTGTTGGATTCTCTTTTGCTGCTGTTTCTAGTGCATTTTTTAAGAATTCGTATTGTCCAGAATAGTCAGCATTTGCGTCACTTGCTCCAAGTTTAATTAGAGTAATTCCATTGCTACCACCTATTTTTACTACTTCATTTGGGCTCGAACCTGTACTAGCCTTAAACTGGTTAATTGCGTCTGTTGTACTTGACCAACCATAGAATTCATGATTACCCATACACCACTTTATCTTATCACTTAAACCACTTTCTTTTGCAATTCTCATTAATGTATTATACTGAGTTGGCAGGCCTGAATCAGTTATATCTCCTACAAATGCAAGTGCATCAAGATTCGGATCTATGGTTTTAAATACAGATAAAGCATTTCTAAATTTGGTTGAAGCAGCTGCATTGGAACCGATATGAATATCACTACCGACTGCAAGTCTAACTTTAACACCATCTCTTCCTAGTTGCTTCCAATCAGATTTTGGAGAAACGGTAACTTTTTTCACTACAGTTTTATTAAATGCTTGATAAGTAATTAGATAGACTCCTGCTATCTCTGGTATAAATGTACCGTTAGACACACTTACCTCATTTTTATTCGGATCTTTTACCGTTATTGTTACATCATAATTGTTATTTGCATCATAAGCATTCGCTGTAGGAATTGTTACAGTTTCATTCACGGCACTTGTTAATTCTTCACTACTATTGACAATGATATGGATATCGTTCGCTTTTGCATATAACTTTGCTATCATACTTTGATCCATTGTTCCACTGAAAATGCGAACGAAGCTTAAATTGCAATCCATTGGATTTTCAATATTACCACTTGCATTTGTATCCGCTCCTAGAACAAACCACTTTGCCGAATCTGCTGGTATTGTAAGTTCACCACTTGCAGGCTTTGAATCCTTAAGTTCGCCATTTATATATAGATTCACATTGGTTCCATCATAAGTTGATACGGTATGAATCCATTGATTCTTTAACGATGATATATCAGAAGAGACGGTAATTGCGCTACCACTTACGGTAGTCGTAAATTCAAGTGTTTTACCATCTTGATTTAGCTGGTATCCCAGTCCACCATTTTCTAGATTCATACAAGGCGCACCTTGAGTTCCATTCAATTTCATCATGCTTTCCATGGTATATCCATTCTGGATTTTCGCGTAATCATCAGTAGTCATAGGATAAGCATATGCATCATCAACACCATTAAAACTTGCCATATTCTTTCCCAAATGATCATTACTTGATATTGCAGGTGACCCATACTTCACTGCTTGGTGTGCTCCTGTTGATGAATCTTTTTCTGTTCCATCGGTAAAGTCTACGTTTAAAATAGGCTCATTTTGAGCGGATACTACATCGTTAGATAGAACTAATTTACCGAATCCAGAAGTATCATTCCAAAAACTTGTTGCATTATTCTCAGCCCACCAAACAACTGTGTCGCATTCATTCGTGCCATGGGTGGATAGCTTATTGTCAACTGCAAGGTCAAATCCCATCTCTTTCTCAGTGTTTGGATCAATACCTAGACTCTCCCAAGATAGTGAAAATTCAGCATTCCAGCCTTTACTAGTTGCTTTCGTTACTGCTGAGATGTCTTGATATAATTTGGTGGTATCATTTTGAACTGCTGACCCCATTAAAATATATGGTTTATTGTTATCTACGGAATTATAGCCAATTCCAATCTGCCAATCACCTTTCACGTAAGGGGAATTCTGATGACAGGTAGGATCAAGCATGATACTCACAACATCACCATTCATCCACGAATCTCCATCGATTAATTCTGTGTCACCGATCACTTCTACTGCAAAATACACATTTTTTGCATCCCATTTTACATCATAAATGGCACTATAAGACGAATTTCCCAGCATAGAAAGTGATACAGGGTTGTCTAGGGACCAGATGGAATCATCTAATTCTCCATCAATAATTGGTGCATTCATAGTTAATTTTGCAGATACAGTTTTACTGTACGTAGCAGCTAGGGATGTTACTGGTAATAGCATGATAACCTGTAACATGATTAGCATCCAAGCTACAATTTTTCTCCATTTCATGTTTTGCCCTCCTATTATACTTATGTTTACGATTTGATTCCGAAGTTATGTGATCCTATTGGTTGGTTACTCTATTTTCTATTGTTAACCGTTCGTTATAGAATATAATAGGTCATTAACTTCAGTAGCAATTTAATATTACCTTATATTGCCATATAGCTATATCTTATTTGCGTAAGTATTATGTAAAATTTATGTAATAGGAGGGGAAGGAAGTTTCTTTGTATGTTTATATTAATAAACAAAAAAAGTGACAGGTCATCCCTGCCACTATATATTTATTACATTTCATCCTATATTCTTTTATGATTAAAATGAATAATAGTTACAATCCCGCTGATTACAATCAATACAATCGTAACGACAATTGCTAAAGTATAATCTTGTATCTTAGTAGCGCCTGCTAGCAACTCCACCCCCCTAGTTAACTTAGTTGGTAGAAGATCTACTAACTTAGGAATCATACCAAGTAATAAAACAACCGCATACATTAACCCCGTCGCAAGCAAGACTGCAGTACTTGTATTCAACAACGATGAGAACAGCATAATCAGTGATATAAGCCATAATCCAAATAAATATGATGTAAATGCAGCAAATACACAATGTTTTGCTGTGCTATTATCCCAGAAATATGCATTATATCCATATGTGATTCCAAAGCACAGTAGGTAACATATGCTCCAACTTATCAGTACTGCAAGATACTTCGACACAATTACTTTCCACCTAGGAAGTCCCTTGGTTAGCATATTGATCAGAGTTCCTTTTTGATATTCTAAAGTCAGTACTCCACAGAACATAACAACGAACGCAATAAATTCCATCGACATATTCTTATAATACTGTTGCCAAGAAGTAAGTGCTGTTACAACGGTTTTTCCAATTGTGATGCCTTGATCTTTCATTGAGTCTGCAAGCATGTCGTACATCCAAGGAGTAAGTTTTGCAATTGCAGGGCTCATGATTCCAAAGATGACAAATAGAATAAGTAGAATATATACCTTTCCAGTTCGAATAATCTCCATGAATTCTTTTTTGGTAAATGCAGCTAACTGTCTCATTTGCTGACCACCTCCAGAAATAAGGATTCCAACGTTGGCTCACGCATCTCAATCTTCACTGGATAGATCTGATTTTCATACAACAATCTCATAGCTGCCATCATATCTTCTTTTGTTTTACCATTAAACGAAAGTTCTGTTCCACTTAGAAATTCGCATCCCATATAAATATTTGCGAAGTTTTTCGCATCATCTACTTTATCGAACTCAATCATAAATCCATCACTTTTTCGCATATTTCGTATCTCTTCTAAGGTACCGTTTAATGCAAGTGTTCCATTATGAAGTAAGCCAATTTCATCACATATACGCTCAACATCAGATAAGATATGAGTAGAGAATATTACTGTTGTCTGTTTCTTAATCGATTGTAAGATATCAATAATCTCTTTTCTTCCAATTGGATCAAGAGCTGAGGTTGGTTCGTCACAGATTAATATCTTTGGCTTATTAAGAAGCGCTTGTGCAATTCCTAGTCTTTGCTTCATTCCCCTTGAGAACCCTTGGATTCTTTTATTTGCTTTTTCAAGTCCAACTAATTCTAGCAGTTCCGGAATTCTATTTTTTATCTGGCTCTCTGCTACTCCAGTGATTTCTCCACATAGTCTTAGATATTCTGTTGGTGTCATATATCCATAGAACTCTGGCACATCAGGTAGATAACCAATATAACGATTTGTATTTGTTTGCCCATATGTTACACGTTCTCCATTTACCTGAATGACACCAGAATCTACGGAATATAATCCTAGAATCATCTTCATTGTAGTTGTCTTTCCCGCACCATTTTCTCCTATAAATCCATAGATTGTATTCTCTGACACCTGAAATGACAAATCATTAAGAATCTGATGACTACCAAATCGCTTTGATACATTTGATAGTGTTAACATCTCCATCTTAGGCATCCTCTTTTCCTAATAAGAAATATAGAATTGGTCCTACAAATTCCATACCAACAATAACAATTATAATCCATAGGACACGGTTTCCTCTTTTATAATGATCATGTGTCAGAATATGACGTAATGTGATTACTATTAATAAGACTTCCGCAATCACTAACGGAATTAAAAATGGTAATGCTTCTGATAGTTCCATAATAACAACTCCCATCTGTCGCCTTTGGCGACCTATAAATTCAATATGTGAAATGTCTTTTATTTCACACTAGTTAAACATTTCTTTTTCTTTCAATTTGCTTCTTTAAATGAATATATTGCTCATGTTCAAATAAGATACTTAATCCCGGATACTCGATCGCAGGGATTAAACTATCTAATACTACTCTTTCATTCCTTGGTGCATCTGTTTGCAGATCAAACCCTTGAAACCATTCCTCTAATCGGTTAAAATAGTCATCTCCATGAAGTACTAATCCGCTTTCAATAAAATGTAGACTTCCATTTACAAAGACCGTAAGTTCTACTAGTGCTTTCTCTATTTGTTGATGTACACAATAGTATAATGCAGATTGATAATGATACTTTAAAGTTGTATTCGGATGCAGACTCTCCAATTGATAAGCTTCTATGATCTGATCGATTCTATGAATTGTGGTATCACAAAATTCCTGGTCCCTAATATGAAATCCGATCATAGCGATACTATTCTCCACTAGATTTAATAACTGTGTATATATCGTGATCTGACTATGAAGTTCTGCCTTTTTATTATCACCAATTATCTGGTATGCTTGAAATAGTACCAAATCAGATTGTGTAATAAATTTCTTTAGTTCATAAAGTGGCTCTAAATCCTCAATTACATCTTTTGCATTTCCCAGTGTAAGATTCGCGACTGCTTTAAGTGCGATAGCCTCATTGCATAACCCTACCTCGTTGCATGAAGCTCTAATATGATTGCATAGCTCTACTGCCTCTTTCAGAATCGTTGTTTGTTTTTCTCTATCCTCTGTTAGCATAAAATGATTGATCCAAAGTACTACAATCTGCATTAGTAACGGATAACAGGAATAATATTTCTTCACAAATTGCCTGCTCCTTGTTACAACCTCATCAAAAGGTAGTGTGGCAAAATCTGATGCCAGATCCTGATAACATTTCTTAATCTGCTCTGGACTCATCTGAGGCTCATAACCTAACAATTCATCAATACTGACATCAAAATATGCTGCAATCTGGGGTAATAATAATATATCTGGATAACTTTGTTTGGTCTCCCATTTGGAAACCGATGCTTTCGTAACTCCTAGAAAAGTAGCAAGTTGATCCTGCGTTATTTCTTTCTTATGCCGAAGCATTACGATATTATCAGATAATCTTAGATAACTCATCGCGTTCCCCCTTTCTCTTAAGTATATTATACTATAATTAAAATAATTTTAAATGGATTTACAGTTGATTTTGTGATACAAAGTCAACTGATAGGATACAAAAGTGAATCAGATTCAGTCTCAAAGACATACCGATATATTAAGTTAAGCAGAGCATTAGACTCTGCTTGAATTATATGTACATATAAATATCAATATCAACCATAAGTTATAACGAAATACGATTGATTATCACATGCTAAATCTAACAAATGCGACACAGCCATATTCATTACTTTGCACAAGTCCTATATGATTATAAAATTGAATAGTTTCCTCACGATTGTCAGTAAGTAATATCGTTTGATATACATTTGAATATTCTTCTAATATCTGCTTTATCAAAGCACTTCCGATTCCTTCACGTTGATATTCTTTTAATACAATGATATCTTGGATATATATCATGGAATAGCCATCCCCTACAACTCGAATTACTCCAACTATCTTTTCTTCCGAGTAAGCAATCAGAATTCTCAATGAATTGTTATATGCATTTTCTAACATTGGTTTATTATTAATATAATTTGCCCATCCGGCATCCTTATATAATTCAACAACCTCTTCAAAATTATTTTTTTCATAACTTTTTATCTTTAAATTTATCATTCATATTCTCCATTTTTTTTATTAGTTTTTTCTTAAAAATATTTAAATAGCAAACGTCTAGTATCATGAACCAAATATCTCAATTTTCTCTTGATATAGCACTTATATCCACTCTTTCATTTATTTTATAGTATCTATAATTTATATTCAAGATTTAAAGTGTTACAAGTCTTTTATAAACACAAAATATGAGTGTGAAAGTGATGTGGTTATATCCTTTCACACTCATATTATAAATCTTCCTATTGAATAGGATTTCTTAAATCAAATACCATCTTAAAAAGTTTTAAAAATTGCCCAAAGGAAAAGCTAGTTGCCACCATCATAGTAATTCCTGCCCAAGGAATTGCTTTATCCAAAAAGTCATCACCATGAAATATCGTGGTAAAAGCAAAAAGATATAGAATCATGCAAGAAAATAGAAACAAAGGTATGGATAATTCAAATAGATGGTAGATGATTCTTTTATACATTTCGATTTTAGAAGCATTGTCGCTAAAAATGGTATTGGCAGTATCCCAACCTTCTCTCTTCTTACGAAAATAGAACCACTTACCATAGTGAAATACATATTCCCAACCATAATCTAAGAACATCTGAATATAACTCTCGTCTTTCTCTGTATTCTCATTGAAATCAAGCTGATAGATCCATTCTTCAGCATTGCATTTTTCAAAATAATACTTTATACCATTTGTTTTTACGAGCTTCCAACCAGACTTATGTTGTTCTAATAACCATTTCTCTTCTTCCTTAAAATCTGCAATACCAAATTTTTTTCTCTCGATCTTAGTTTCCATTATACAACTCTCCCTTACTATTTTTGTATAAACGTTCTATTCTCTTGAGCTCGATATCTAGTATGTTTTGCCCTAAATTAGTGATGATATATAGTTTTCTACTATTTGTCTCTTTTGTATATTGAATTAATCCATCCTTCTCCATCTTGGACAGATTCGTATACATAGTTCCTGCACTAATCACAATTTCATCATTCGTCATTTCTTTCACGCGTTCCGTGATATTATAAGCATGCATTTCTTCTTGAAGACAGAACAATATATAAAAACCAGTCTCTGTCATAGGTATATATATTTTTTGGATTTTCTTATTCATATTGCACCCCCATGTAACATTAAACTTGTACATTCCTTTGTTATATGAATTTCTACTATATCTTAATGTGATATTATATATACTTATATCATATCAGATATCACTACATTTTTCCATATAATGTATGTACTTTTATTAAAATTAAGATGTCAATTATCCTTAATCCATAAAATATTTTATATGCATGAGTGTTGTATTGAAAAGTCATATATATAACAAATCATTATATATATGAAATTAAAAGAATGTACTTTTGTAGTGTATTAATATAAGCTCCATGGAAGATTAAACGTAATAAATTAAAAATGATTATTTTAAAAAAGGTAAGACAAAATATACATTGATTGCCTTACCATTTTATACATGCTAATATTCATAACTTGAAGAATATACATTTTTAATCTTAATTGTATATTCTCTTCTATATTATAATTTACCTTTTAAATGATTTTTATTCCATTTCCGGTATCCATACACGCATCTCATTTAACCCACGATTGCCCCATGCATAATATGGTATGAATGTAAGGTAACATGCGTCTGCTTTCGGACGTTCTAGAGAATAAAGAGATTGACTTTTTCTGATACGATATCCTTCTATCGTTAAAGGAACAATACCGTCTAATATGTCCTTATCATATTCTTTTACGCTTGTCACAGCGTCTTTCTTTACTCGTAGACCAAGAACATCTCCTTCATTATCCATTCCTTCGAGACAGTATACTAGAGGCCCACTTGATATTGCAACCTTTCCACTGTCGTCACTGATATTGCTACGAGCGAAAATTCTCTTCACACTCATATCAAACTCAACCGTAACTTTATCATTTGTTATAAAGGTATTCGTTATATATGCATATCCGTCTTTTACAACATACTCTGCTTTCTTACCATTTAACTGAATCGATGTACTTTCACTCCAGTAAGGTATCCTAATAGCCAGACTCATATCTATCTTCCTATCAGAAGGCTCGAATATGTACTCTACCCTTCCTTCATATGGATAATTAGTCTCAACCCTTACTTTACCTTGTTTCTCTGATAATTTAAGAGTTCCTCCAATAAATAGATTGGAATAAAGTGTATTGCCTTCCTCACTCCAAGCATATTTACCTATTGATGATAATAGCCTAGCTACATTAGGAGGACAACAAGCACAAGCAAACCAGTTTGGACGTTGTGGTAACGTATGTGGATGGGTTTTTGCTTCTCCTGAGATACCTGGGATTACTTCAAGTGGATTCACATAGAAGAACTTTGTTCCATCTAATTCCATTCCGGCAAGCACGCAATTATAGAGAGCTCTTTCAATGGTATCTGCATATTTGCTGTTCTTATCTAATTCGAACATTTTCCTTGCAAAGAAGATGAGTCCAACGGAAGCACAAGTTTCGGCATAAGCTGTATCATTCGGAAGATGATTATCCTTAGTAAATGCTTCTCCTTCATAGGCAGATCCGATTGCACCTGTCACGTACATTCTACATTCTGTGATATTATCCCAAAGTGTCTTACATGCATTGACTAATGATTCATCCTTGGTTTTGGCAGCAACATCTGCCATTCCAGTGTAAAGATACACCGCACGTACCGCGTGACCTACAGCTTTAGTCTGTTCACGAACAGGTAGATGAGCTTGAGTATACTCTTTATCCGATGCATCATTACCCCATACTTTCCAATCTCTTTTCTTACTCTCCTTTATAAAGTAATCTGAATCTACTCCTCTTGTATTTACAAAATGAGTAGCAAGTTCTAGATAATGTGCATTATTCGTATATCGATACATTCTCATGAGGGCAAGTTCAACCTCGGGATGGCCAGAATAACCTTCTGCTCCTTCTTCTATAAAATGTGTATAGATATGATCCGCCATTCGACACATAATATCTAAAAGCTTTGTTTTACCAGTACTCTTTGCATAAGCAACTGCCGCTTCCATCATGTGTCCAGCACAATATAATTCATGTGCTTCTTGAAGATTCGTCCATCTTTTCTCTGGTTCCTTTACTGTAAAATATGTATTCAAATAACCATCTTTATGTTGTGCTCTACCTATCAAATCAATGATATCATCGCACCTTTTCTCCAATTCATCATCTGGAAACATTGCTAATGAATATGCCGCTGCTTCTAGCCACTTAGCAACATCACTGTCTTGGAATACCATACCATAGAATTCTCCATCGCAAGTACCCGTTTCTATTTTCTGTGCAGCAGCTCTGAAATTCTCAATTGCATGACTTTTCTCCACATTTGGTATCTCATCTTTTAATACTTTTTCCTGATAAGGAATCACAGTATCCTTTATTAAATGTTCATAACGCCCGAAAAACTCATCGTTAATTGTAAAATCCTTCAAGATATCTTTCATCTAATATATCCTCCTGGTATATGTAATTGAAAATAGAATTATTTGTGATACATGTATATAATACCTATTAGTTTGTATTATACATACGTAACAGTTAAATTATAATGGAGTATCTTCGTAAGTTTATGTATTATTTTCGTTACAGTCTATTATATAATTACTGAAATATATGTATTTTGTGCACATTTTAAATTGCATGGCTGAACTGTAACTTATTTACTGATAGTTAGAATAATTAGATTAGAAGGTCAGATCTTAGGAATATAAGTATTTCTAAATTTACGTGGAGAAATACCTTTCTCCCTTTTAAATATCTTGCTAAAATAAAAAGAATCGTAAAAACCAGTTTGTGCAGCTATCTCTGCAATAGGCATATCCGTTTCACATAAAAGTTTTACTGATCTTCCAATTCTAAGCATTAATTGATACTCTTTTATTGTCATTCCTGTATTTTCTTTAAAAAACGTACCCACATATTTATATGTAAGTCCCATGACTTCTTCTAATTCTGTTGACGTAAAGTTTCTTGTGTAATTATGTTCCAAGTAGTTAATCATTTCTTTCGTTCTACTATCTTCTTTTGCATTCTCAGATTTTCCTTGTCCTAATTCAAAGCAATTGAGAAGAATATTCCATAAAGATAGATTCATACGAACAAGACTGGTCTGTTTAGAATCATGAAAGAGTCCAATTAGTTTTTCTAGATCTGTTTCAAGATTATTTCCAATTGGAAGATGTAATATTTTCGGAAGTGTTATATAATACCTAAACTGATCTAAGCTTAAGCTTTTGTTATATGTAATGGAATCCCTTAGTTCAAGTGGTTGCATGTTACTCCCAATCTCATTGGTATAAAAGTGAATATAATACCATGCTGTATTTGCCTTAAATGGTTTTTCTCCCCAATGATGCAGTCCGCTTTTTAAGAAAAATAATGTACCTGGTGTTAATAGATAGGTAACTCCTTCTTCAATAATCTCCATCTCGCCTTTTAATAAATAAATTAATACATGATAATCTGCAATTCTGTCACAATGTACATAGGGTTTTAATGCAAGTCCAAAATCTGTTTCCCCAACCATAGGAAGTGAATTACATGGAATCTGGCAACAGCAATCCTTATTCATTCGATTCTCCTGATAAATGTAATATTTTCTTTTGTTTAGCTGATAAACTAATTATATCATTATTATGGAGATATTTCTATAAATAATGTGTAACTTACAAAAAACGCTGACTTATCATCAGCGTTTTTAAATACAAATTTATTTTTCAATTTCAAATTGGCAGTGTACAACCGCAGTAATTTCTTTTTCTAGTGATGAAGTGTCATTAACACCAGCATCTGCTATCTCATTAGAATAGAGAGGTGTAATCTGCATAACTCCCATATCAGCATACTTTAAGTCCCCAAGATGATTTCCTGCATTTTCAGCTATCATCTTACCACGCTTCTTCGCATCTTTGGTTGCTTCTGCTAACATGCTAACTTTCAGATCAGCTAGTTTTGTATAGAAATATTGTGGTGGATTTGATTGAAATGCAACTTCTTGATTCAGTAATTCCGTCGCATTTCTTGAGATTTCTGTTATCTTATCAATTTGACTAGAGCTTATTGTTACGGTTTGACTAAGTACATAATTATCAATTTCGTTTGTATAATTGCCCATACTATTCATAACATAGTTTGTTGTAGTATTAATAGATGAAAATACAAAATCATCTTTTGCAATTCCTTGTTTTACTAGATAATCTGATACTTTATTTCTGCTTACTTCAAGCTTTGTGTACGCATCCTGTAATTTTTTCGATTGCGAAGTAAAACTTCCTGTCCAAACGATGAGATCAGATGTAATTTTCTGTTTTGCAGATCCTGTAACTATGATATTTGTCTTAGAAGCTTTCACCTTTACAACTCCATTTATCATAATTATGGAAGATGTAATAATGCCGATTACCAGAATGAGAGCAACTACGATATGGCATAATGCTCTTTTATTACTATATTCGTTCATCAAATTCTCCTCTCGCATGATGAATATTATTTAGGATTCGAGGATCAAAAGTTCTATTTTAGTGTACCGAGTGTATAACGATATATAATTATACATCAATATACAGAATTTTAACTATGTATGACTTTTGAATCTCTAATCCATTTAGGTAATTGCGAAACTCCATAGTTTTGCTATTTGTTTGCAATTATCTAGATACTATTTTAAACAAAACCTATCTATCCATATATATTCTGCAAGTTTAACATCTATGACAAATATTGTATTAGAATTTCAATTTAATCTCCAAAGACATACTCTATAATCATATCCGCACATTCTTTCGATGTATGTAGGCTTGTATCTACTTTGTAGCAATACTCAATCTCCTCCGCCAATATATGATATTGCTCTTCAGACTGTGTTTCATAACGATCACCTCTCTCTATATTCCTTTTTTTGCACACCTCAAGTGGACAATATACTTCTATAATTTCTAATGGATAGCCGTTAAAGATCTCTTTTAATTTTAGATAATGAGGTCTAATCTCTGGTTGTTCAACAATGATTCCATCAATAATGATATCTTTTCCATAATCGGAGAATAATCTTGCAGTGCGATACATCATTAGAATTACTTCACTAAAATACTTCCAAAAGTCCTCCTTTAGATATTCCTCTCCAATCACTTCTTCAAACAAATCATTTGCAACTACATATAATATCCTATCTTTACGTGCCTGCATTTCATCAACAATAGATGTTTTACCTGCGCTTGTCACTCCATTTAAGAAAATAATTTTTCCTTTTTCACTCATTTTTACTTCCTCCTGGTGTTAATAATTAATTGTATCTATATTTATAATAAAAGAAATAATACTGAAATACATTCTCATAAACAATTAGAATGAAAAATAAGAAAACCGTAATACTAATGAGTTGGCTCATTAGCACTACGGTTTTCCACTTACTATTTACTATTAATTACATATTTTTTTCATCGTAGATATAATACGATAAATACTCTTTTCTGAAAGATAATATCGATCTGCTAGTTCTGTGATACTGATTCCATTTACATAGCTAAGATATATATCGTTATTTCTATCAATTAACTCATTTCGATACCCGCTTTTTGTACCCCAATCTAACTTATCATCTAGTTTTATGGGTATGTACAAGCACTCTCCATTAATATATTTTTGGATTTCTTTTAATAATTCTATTGGTAATATGTCTTCTGCCTTCTTATAGCTCATTCCTTTTCTCCTTTTGCTAAATTAGTATGAAAAGGAATTTCTAAGCTTGAATTCATGGCAAGAAGAGATTAACTATTAAAATATTAAAGGTAAACCCTTCTTATATTATTATTTTGCATTTTTCTACCTTTACCTTTCGTTAATTATTATATGAGATAACAATTCTCAATATATAATACTGTTATGATATTGTAAATATATTTATATAAATTCAACTAATATATCTTCACTGTGGTACCTTTTGGAACGTTATCATAGATCCACTTTGCATTTTCCTTCGCTAATCTGATACAGCCATCCGATAAGCGCATTCCAAGCCTTCCATCTCTAACAGTGCCATTTAGATTATAGATAATAGAGTGAAATAAATAATTTCCCTTAAATTGAGTGTAATACCAACACTTATATCCTTTCTCTACTCCAAAGAATAATCCTTTTATTCCAACGGAAAAAGTCCCCTTAGGTGTTGGAGTGGAAGGCTTTCCAATCGTGCATAAATAGCTTTTCACTAATTGCCAATTACCTTGACTTCCTGTATAGATGTTTACTTTAAAAGCTTGAAGATTAACCATAATTAGATAGTTGGTAGGACTTGAGGTATTGCTTAAGTATGTTGTATCATTTATAGCAAACATACGATTAAAATAATTATTAGGAGATTCCATCTAATTTCTTTCTTTATACTTTTAAATCATTATATGACTACTACCCTAATTAATTGTATACTTAATGTTATTCTCGCATTTTCTTCAATTCTCTGTTAATATCAATTGCTGTTTTACTATCTATAATCCAACTAATTCCCATCGTAAATAAGTATACAGCAAATACAGATATAGCTAATAAAAACGTAACCTCTGCGTTTTTTAATAATCCAGTAACATATGCAAACCCTAATTGAGTAATTACCAGTAATATAAAATGAAGGATTTTTCGAAATAGCATTTGCTTAAAAGTAAGTTCGTTTTTAGAATAGAAAATGTAAGATGGCAATATTGCAACAATTCCTAATATAAGAGGTGATAAAAAAGCATCATATGGAATCCTCTCATTAGGATACATATTCATACCTAGGAAAGCAATAGCCATTGTAATACCAGTAACAATAATAAAATAATTTTTAAGTAACTTTTTAGAAAATTCTATAAAACTCAATTTTACATTCATTCCTTTCATTGTACTAAAAACCAGCTAAAAATCTGTTCTACATTAAGAGTCAAAATAATAAAGTATGTACTAAATACGTAGTATCTTTTTCAATTCTGGTACATAAGACCTTGAAATAATAACTTGTTCTCCATTCAAAAGTTTCGCATTAAACCTACCATTCAGTGCAGGTTTAACGCTTTCAATTTTCAGAAGATTGACAAGAACTGATTTCGAGCATCGAAAGAATTTCTTCGTACTATATATTTCTTCTAACTCGTATAATTTATTTTTAATTTCATATACATTATTTTTGAGATAGGCGTATACCTTATTATCTACCCCTTCAAAATAGTAAACATCTCTAAGAGGAATTTGACACTTCCTAGCATCTTCATATCCCAAAAGCGTATCATCACGAGATTTTATGAAATCTATTATTTCTAATACTTCTTCATTTGCTTTACAACACCTGATTAAAACGTGTTCTTCTTCTTTTTTGTTCACTTTTTCAATACGAACTCTCATAGTTACCTCAAAGATTCATTAATATTGTTCTTGTAGCTCTAATTCTTTATCATCTTTCAAATAATAATTAAAATATTTCAAAACAACTTGATTCATTGTCTGTATACAATAACGACTGTTAATATTGCCAGTTCCTAATAGACTTGCTAAAAATGGTGAAGCAATCGGTAAATCTGTAAAGTTTAAATGACCTGCACCTTTAAATACAATATTTCTTGCATCAGTAGCATTTTTAGCAGCTACCATATTAGCATAAGAATCAGCATGCTTAAGTGCAGATTTATAATGTTCCTCATTATAAATATTTAATATAGGAACTGGATAAGGTATTTTGTTCAATATTTCTTTTCCATTTTTATATCCAATCCCTTCGCCTAACATCGTACCGTCTATCACTATCACTGCATCTATATCAGTACGTTCTCTAGCAACTTCAGCTGCAGTCGCTCCACCAAGTGAATGACCAAATAACCCAATCTTATCCACATTTATTAAGTGATATACCATATCTGAATCTGATTTTTTCGTTTTATTCAGAATATCATCCAATACAAAATTAACATCATCGATTCTAAGTTTTAGCCATTCATGAGAAAGCTCATAGGTTTTCTTTTCATCATATTTATCATTGGAGACAGCCATAGAATCATTGATAAACTGCTTATTAGCAAATACGGATTTGCCATCTGTTTGTTTTGTTACAAAGGCTTGATAGGTATGGTCAATACTACATACTACATAGCCGTTACTTGCTAATTCTACATAAGTAGAACGGTTACTTCCTCTATATCCGAACGCACCGTGTGAAAATATGGTTAATGGATATTTACCGTTTGCATTCTTAGGATACCAAAACTGAATCGTTACTTTACGGTTATCTTTATTATCTAAGAAAGCTTCTAATCGATTGGAATCAGTTAATGTATAACTTACAGTACCGACCTCGTATTTGCCAGTTGGCATAATAGGTTTAGATTGTGGGAATATTAACGCGGGTAATACTGCTAAAGATATGAAACATAGATTTCCTATACAAGCAATCATAACATATTTTCTCTTGAAAGTCTTCTTGATTTTGCCTTTACTTCTAATAAGATAATCCACTGCTATCAAGGCTTTGATGAATAATAAGAAGAACAATAAATACCACCGAAAGCTCCATTTTATGATGCTGATTATTACTAGTACCGATAGAAATAGAAATATTCCTATTTTTGCAATGCTCTTCTTTTCTTTTTGATAGGATTTGGTTAATAAACAATATACGGTAAATCCTATTTCAGTTCCTAACAGTAAAATTAAAATTATAGCTCCTAACATTTCATTTCCTCCATATTCTTTTAGGTTATATTTTCTGTAATCACCTTTCTACACTGGAGTATAGCCGAGAAATGATATGGTTTCAATGAAGTTTCAGTGAAATGCATTAATCAACTGTAAGATGCATAATACAAAAAAATAAAACCTCAATCCATCAATATTAGATGATGAATTGAGGTATGTTATTATTCATGAGCATTTCGTATATGTAGTGTGCATATTACGTTCTACTATTTATTACAAATAAGATTACGATTAATCATACGTTTTTCATAGCTCTTTTTGTAACTTATTATCTTTATGTTAAAAATATGGTTAGGGTGTCAAAAGTCATTCTCAATCTAAATTGTGTATATTGATGTATAAATATTAATTTTGGCGTAGTCCGGCCGAAAGTATCGTCTATATTTTGTCAAGACTCAAAGAGAAAATAGGAACGTGAGTGAGTATTTTCCCTTGTTATGAGGCTTGTAAAAAATATGATGCTTGAGGGAAAGGTAGCCCAAATTCATAATTATACATCGATATACACTCAACAAACTAAAAGATGACTTTGACACCCTAACCAAATATCCTTGTTTTACAAAAGTTTACGCAAAAGGATTCTCTGTCTTATAAAGCATTCCTTTTGGTTGGTTAAATCCTAGTTCCTTTACGCCTAAATATCGGAATAGATTATAGATTGCCTTTCCATAATGTCCAAATGCAACTGCACCATGGTGTGGGTATCTCTTCTCAATTAATACATGGCGATAGAATCTTCCCATCTCAGGAATTGCAAATACACCAATTGCGCCAAATGAACGAGTTGCAACAGGAAGAACTTCTCCTTCTGCTACATAAGCTGTTAACTCAGCTTCCGCATTACTTTGAAGACGGAAGAACGTAATGTTACCTGGTATGATATCTCCCTCTAAAGTACCTCTAGTAATGTTAGGTTCTACATCTGGTTCTAAAGCTCTAGCCATTATCATTTGATTCTTCATTGTACAACTTGACAATTTACTAGAAGCTGTGTTACCGCAATGGAACGCCATAAAAGTATCCTTTAAAGTATAATCAAATTTACCTTTGATCTCACTTTCGTACATATCTGCTGGTACTGAATTATTGATATCTAGTAACGTAACAACATCTTTACTTATGCAAGTTCCGATATATTCGCTTAATGCACCATAGATATCTACTTCGCAAGACACTGGAATACCCATAGCTGCTAGACGGCTATTTACATAACAAGGAACGAATCCAAATTGAGTCTGGAAAGATGGCCAGCATTTATTTGCAAATACAACATATTCTCTAGAACCTTTATGTTCTTCCATCCAATCTAATAAGGTAATCTCATATTGTGCTAGTTTTGGTAAGATACCTGGCATCTTATTGCCTTCTCCCAATTCTTTTTCCATACTTGCAATTACTTCTGGAATTCTAGAATCGTTAGCATGCGCATGGAATGCTGCATATAAATCAAGTTCAGAATTTTCTTCAATCTCTACGCCTAGATTGTATAATTGCTTGATTGGCGCATTACAAGCTAAGAAGTCTTGAGGACGAGGTCCAAAAGAGATAATTTTAAGATTATTAAGTCCTAATATAGCAGTAGCAACTGGTTCGAATTCCTTAATCATATCTGCAACTTCACTTGCAGTTCCTACTGGATATTCTGGTATGTATGCTTTTAGATTACGAAGAGCTAGATTATAGCTTGCATTAAGCATTCCACAATATGCATCTCCACGTCCATTAATTAAGTTATCTCCTGTTTCTTCAGCTGCAGCTACAAACATAACTGGCCCATTAAATTTTTTGGCTAATAAAGTTTCTGCTGTCTCTGGTCCAAAATTACCAAGGTAAACAACAAGTGCATTTACCTCTGCTTTTTTTACTTCTTGAAGTGCTTTTTCCATATCTAGTTCATTTTCTACTGCTGTAGAACATTCATAAATATCAAGATTTATTTTTCTACAAGCGTCGACTACTGCTTTTCTACGATTGATAGATAACTCCATAGGGAAGCAATCTCTACTTACTGCTACGATTCCTAATTTTACTTGTGGTATATTGTTCATAACGAATCCTCCATATGTTTTGCTTCATAATTAATTTAATAGATATACAATATATCTCTAAATTACGTACTTTATTTTAAATTTCAACTATATTATACCACACTTATATCATGGATGATATACATTTATTTAGTTATTAAACTATATATTTTTATAAATATATATAGTTAGTACCCACTCTCTTTTACTAAGAAGTATACGGTCCCTTACTACTACCTTCTTACTTTTTTAGAACCTCACCTAATTGCTTTGGTAATAAAGGATCATAAAATGTACAAGTAAGACGATCATAATATTGACCTGGGATGTCCCATATCATTGGGCAGATTCCACGATCATAAGCTTCTTTACATACTGAGGTTAAATATAGTCGAACCATATCTGTCGTTTTATTCTTTTTATTCACACCATATTCACCAAGAATTACTGGAATTCCCTTATCAATAAAGTGTGTTTTCATCATATCCATATTGCTTCTTAATTCAGCAACATCTTGCTTAGTCCCCCAAGTAGGCTGCGCCTTACCCCAATCGGCATCTTTATCTAATATTGTAAAGGTAGATGGAGTATAGTAATGTACAGATACTGCACATCTTTTTTCTGGATCATTTGGCATCTTAAAGAGTGGATCGCATGTCCATTTAATATCTGTTGCACAACCAGAAATGAGTAAATGACGTTTTTCATTATTCCCTCCTGCAGCTCTGATAACATCTACGAAGGATTGATTGATCTTATTCAAAATATCATATACCTTTTCTTTTGCTTTTGTATCATTCCCATAAGGATCCCATACCTCTTTATACACGCCTTCCTCATTGTAGGATTCAAATATTAGATGATCTCCATACTTTGCAAAACGCGAACCAATTTGTTTCCAAATGCTTTGATACTTTTTCATACAATTCTCATAATCACCAGTGAAGAATCCTTTAAACCATCCATTGTCATAATGAATATTTATTACTACATACATATCATCGTCTAATGCATAATTAGTTACCTCTTCAACACGGTTCATTAGTACAGGGTTAATGGTGTAATCTTTCGCCATAAAGTTTGACCAAGCTACCGGAATTCGTACGGAGTGAAAACCAGCATCACGAACACCATCAATCATTTTCTTCGTAATCATGGGACTTTGCCAAGAGGTCTCATAATATTTTGGATCCATTATTTTTGTCTTAGGAATCCATGCATCCAAAGTATTACCAAGATTCCAACCTATCCCCATATCTTTCACTAGGTCCATCGTAGTCATGTCTCTCATTACATTCTTATTTGGATTTGGTGTAGCTTCTTTATCACTTTCTTTAGTAGTCTCTGTCGCTTCTTTATCATCTGTTGTTTTTACACTGTCAGCTTTTGCAGTTACTGATGTACTTTCCTTTTGTGTAGATACAGTCTTGTCCTCTTTTGACTCATTTCCCCTTGAGCAAGCTGTAACTAGACTGATTATAAGAACTAGAACAGTGAACAATGCAGTTATTTTATTGATTTTTTTCATTCTTTCTCCAATCTGACGTCCTTGACGACATTTCTGTTCTTAATTACTAACTGGGTGAATACATAACTCCTTCCATGTTAATTTCTCCTTTAGTAAGCAAACTTACCAATTTGTAAGTTTAAGCTTTTAATTGTAAGGTAAATCGATGGTTCTCTAGTTTGAATTCCTGTATGATTAGTTCATAAGGTTGATACAAAAACAAACATTAAAAATTAAATATTAAAGGAGATTGTATTATGAAGACATTAACAAAAATTTTAAAAGTGATTATTATCTTATGTGGAGCATTAGTAGCAGGAGCTACAGTTGGATGTATATGTAACATTATCAATATTCCTACAACAACAGTAGCTATCATACTAGCATGTTCTGTAGCAAGTTGCTTCTCTTATAAAAAGAAGGAAGTACTAGCATAAAAAAGTTTTTATCATTAATTAAAATTGTACCACCACATGACTTGGCGTATATATAATAACTCAAATCATATTAAATTGTGTTATTGTGTACTCCAAGTCTTTTTGTTCTCACTCTTATTTTTTAAAAATATCATTCATGGTATACCATATTATACCATATTTATCAGTTGAATAGATAACATTTATTTACTCAGTAAACTATTCTTTTTATTATCTTTTTATTATCATCTTTATCATTTTTTATTAATCTTTTGAGTCCAACGATAATGTCCCACTATTTCATAATTATCAATATTATTTGCTTCCTTAGCACCTGAACCATTATGATGTATGATAAAAGGGATTCCATCTTTATTTCTTTTATCCGAGCAGATAGCAATGTGTTTTGTAAATACTACAATATCTCCCGCTTGCCATTCTTCGGGATTGCTGAAATCAGTTGTTAATATTTCCGCATTTCTATCAAAAAAGACTTTTAGATTCTTCACCCTTCGAAAATCGATATTGGGATCTGGCTTATCTATCATGTTGTACGAATCTAGGTTCTCTTTAATATCTTTATCTACCATGTCTTTCAAATGGTATCCTGCGTTCTCAAATGCATTCCATATGACATCTGTACACACACCATATCCCTTCTTCGGATAACCACCTTCATAATATGCGCTTTTATATATTGGTTTTGTGGTGATATAAGATTTGGCACCTTCGAACAGATCAGTGTAATCATCTATGCCATCTTTGTCTTCGTCGTGGCTTGATTTGATTTCCTTTATATGAAGTTCAGTGGCTGTAAATGGTATCGGCGAATGCAGCTTAGGTGTGATTTTCTTGCTATATAATATATAAGACAATATCAATGTGATTACTAAAATAACTAATATGATACATACTATACTTGTTTTCTTGCTAGACTTTGTTCTCATCAATTTTCTTTCATCCTCCTCAGATCCTTTTAGTGGCGTAACACCTATATATTTACATCTCATTATATCATTTAAATATCTGTGTAATAATTAAGAATTTACTTACATTTTTTTAATTTATTATTTATCAAGAATCTAACGTCAACCTTACGAAATAGAAAAAACCGGATTGATATCAACCCGGTTATCCTTGTTTCTATTCGATTTAAGAAGTGCTCATATTATTAAATAGCTTGTATTTAGCAAAATAGGCAACACCTTAAAGTATTTGTTTTGCTTTTAATAGAATCTGTGCATCAATCTCGCCCTTTTCAACCATTGTATCCATTATCCTCCACACATCGCTTTTTTCCATTCCAATTCGATAAGGCCTAGATTCAGTTAATGCCTGATAAATATCGCAAATTCCCATGATACGCTCTTGTTGTCCTAGCATATCTCCAGTACAATGCAATGGATATCCACTTCCGTTTAATTTTTCGTGATGATTTGCAGCTATTTCAGTAATACGTTCAAACCCTTTTACTTGTTGTAATATAAGACGTGTGTAATAAGTGTGTTTATTTATTTCATACCGTTCCTCTGTCGTTAATGGGCCTGGTTTTTCAATGATATCTGTAGGTACAATTAATTTTCCAATATCATGCAGCAACCCTGCAATATACATTTCATGCTGCATATTCTCATCATACTCTAAAAACTGACTCATCTTTAAAGCAAGTTCTGCGATACCTATAGAATGTCGATATGTAAAATGGCTACGATTATCAATAATTTCAGAAAATGCATAAGCATATTTCTCTACGAAATCATAATCTAAATACCTTGATTCAACTTTAATTTTTTCGTTCAAAATAGGATTAAAATCATGATTAAAATAATCCAATAGGAAAAACTCCTTATGAGTTAATGAAACAAATGCATCAATAATTTCCTGCCTGAAGTATCTTTTCTTACTCTCAATCCATTGACTGATCTGATCCATAAGAAGTACATCATTCTTTCTAATAGACGAGAAATGAATATCAAATGTATTTGCAAAACATATAATTTGCGACTCTATGGGAATCTCGGTTCCTTTTTTTCCAAATGGTCCACTTCCATCATAAAATTCGTGGTGATACAACACAAACTCAGCTAGTTTATCCTCTACTGGTAAAGCAAGAACTATTTTCTTCCCAGCTTGGCAGTGTTTTCGTATATCATAATAATCTCCTGCTCCGATATCATGAAGCATCGCTGAATAATACAAATCTTTTTTGTTATCAGCCGAGAGCCCAATTTCACTTGCAATCATATAAGCTGCATATGCAACATGTTTGGAGTGTGAAAAATACGACTTTTCAGCAACATCAAGTGCATACGATAGCCCTTCTATTAATTTTCTTTCGTTTATCTTCAAAATATTCTCCTTGGAATCTATAAATATTGTGCTAATGTATAAACTGCACTTACATTATAACATATCTATGACTTGGAGTGGTATACATCTGCAATTAAACTATTTATTTTATCTTAGTAGATAGCAAACTCCTCTTGCATTATTCCAATGAACTCTTACTATCCCAATGATGAAACCACAGAATGCTAAGTATCAATATTACGCCACTTGATACAATTGCAATCAGTATCCCATTATGAAAATCAGCTCTTAGTAATAGATAGTTACTTACACTTAATTGTTTAAGTGATATATAATCAACAAAACGGGCACTCCAACTATATGGTATGATCTTCCACCATTTATCTCCAATACCTGTTAACATAAGAGCTTCTATTAAGCTACCAACAATTCCAAGTCCAATTGAAACTCCTTTACCAAATCTAAAGCTTAAAACTAGATGTATTATATACAACATAACATTCCCAATAAATAGAACGAAAAAGATTTCTATATAAGTTACTATTGGAAAATTTTTTTGTCTTACAAAACATTGAATCCCTACATCAAAAATACCAAGTGCTAATATTAATGCACCAATTTCTAAAAATAATAACGTAATTATCTTACTTATAAATGGAAGCGCTCTATTCTTTGTTCTCGTAAGCATCTCTTGAAAGTTACCTGCTTGCTCCTCTACTGACATTACCATTGCACATAATAAACCAATCAAGATAGGAAACGCAATTGCTAATGCTTCATAAAAAGCACTTATTTCATTAAAAGTATCTTTAGGAGCCGTTTTATAATACAGTAAAAATGATACTGCTCCTATCATTGGAACGAATAGATGGATACGTAGAAGAGACGTTTTTCTTAATTTATATAGATCAGCGCAAATTAATCTTAATAACACCACCATCTATTCAACCTCCCCTTTGGAATATTGATGTGAAGTATACATAGTAAGAATAATAAAAAGCGTTATAGCTAGGATAAGCGTTATTCCCATACCATTTTTATTTAATAATGGATCATTTGCTTTTGCCATCAGTCCATTTGGTAATATACCTAGTATTGGACACATCAATCTTGTTGTCCAACTATAAGGACATAGATACCAAAGAGATTTATCAACAACTAATACTCCAATCATAACTCCTACCATACTATTTATCATGATAGTAACAAAAAGTCCAAATCTCTTTACCAATAATAAGCAAAACGGGATCTGCCATATAGAAGTAATTGCTATTACTACGGAAGCAATCATTACTCTACCAAATGTAATAACAATAGAACGAGGTGCAATAAGATAACCACTAAAAGATCCTACACAAACTAACATACAAACAATAAATAAATAGCAACAAACTAATATTATTTTTGCTGTCCATATCTTCTTAATTGATATAGGTAAGGAAAATAATGCTCTATATTTTAACTTCTTTACTTCCTTTTCCTGTACAAATGCACACATTAATGAGATACAGCCAGCTGCTAAAAATGTATACCACCAATTCAAAGCTTCAGCTTGAAAACAAAGTGGCGAGCTAAGAGCAAGTAATATAGTGATGATTGGTGCTAGATAAATTAATCTTCTTACCAAAGTATTCTTATATTTTAGATGTTCTGCTTTTAAATATTGAATCATCTTACTCTTCTCCCCTCTTGTTATTCTCTACAACACGTAAGAAAAGAGTTTCTAAATCATCTTCTTTACCAATTGCTGCTTCATAGCCTAATCTTCCATTTGCAATGATACCGATATGATCTGCAATTAGCTCCACTTCGGATAATATATGGCTTGATAAAATTACTGTTATTCCTTGTTCTGGGAAGGTATGTATTAACTTTCTTAGGTCTTTAATTCCAATAGGATCAAGCCCATTGGTTGGTTCATCAAGAATTAATAATTTAGGTTTATTAAGTAATGCAATTGCTATTCCGAGACGCTGTTTCATTCCAAGAGAAAATTGACCAGACTTCTTCTTCCCTGTATTGGTTAAATCAACGATCTCTAGCACCTCATCAATTCTTGATTCATTTAACCCAAGCATAATTGTTCTGACTTTTAAGTTCTCTCTAGCCGTTAGATTTTCATATAAAGGTGGCGATTCAATTAATGCTCCAATATTAGCTAGATCACTTCTACTCCATTTATGGTCGTTAAAATAAATATCGCCACTACTGGGAATAAACATCCCAGTAATCATTTTTAATAGAGTTGATTTACCTGCCCCATTCGGTCCAAGTAACCCATATACCGAATGTTCTTTTACTGATATCGTGATATTATCTGCAGCTTTGTATCCTTTAAAAGTTTTACTTAAGTTTTTGGTTTGTAATATATAATTGTTCATATCATCATCCTTTCTTTTGATATTGTAAAGGATAATTGTAAGGATTTTATAAGGTTTTTAGTTTTGTATTAAAAAAGGCTGATGTTAAACTTTTAAGATAAGTTTAACATCAGCCTTTTATGATACAATAATAGCTACACTATACTACAATATCAATTTGTAATGGAAATCGTTATATATCTGGTAAATATCTAAATTGAGATATAATATTCTACTTCAAAACGATTTGTTTACTATTCGTTAAGCATATTATATTACTTAAGTAACTCTATCTTTTTTAGTACATGCTGAATATCTTTAATGATAAGTGACTGCATACTGCTTTTATATACTAGAGGATTTGCATTGTGTAAAGCTTTTATTATGCATTCTATTAAATCTTGTTTATATTCAGCGATGATAGGGAGCGCTTGAATACATTGTCTTGCTGTAATTGATTTATCATCCATGATATGTTTTAGATAGTCGTCAATTATCTCGTCAATCTTGTTATCCTTATCCCATTTGGCATTATTTGCAATTAAAATAATGCCTCTTGTTCGGATATATGAGTTCGGATCAGCTAACAAATCTACGAAAGTATTAAAGTATGGATAAACTAGTTCAGAACTCATACTTTCACTTTCAAGTTGTTTTAGACACTGATATGCATATTTATTGTCTTTATCTCTTAAACCTTCGACTAATTCATTTATATTATTCATTATATTCACCGCTTATCAAATTTGTATTTCTATATTATATATTATATAAATTTTGGCTACCTATCACTACCAGATTGAAACATTTAATATGTAATTACTATACACTATCCCTAATATCAGGAAAACGACTTTTTAAAAATACACTATAACTTAAATCAGGACTATCTTTCAAACTATTATCTTTAATTTCTGATTGTATTGTTCTATAGATAAAAGATATCATCTTTGTATCCAACGTATCATATCTTTGAATAATCAGTTCACCTTGTTTCTCGTACTCTAATAGAATCTTATAAATATCAGTAAACACCGTACATTTTTCAATTGGTACTGGTTTTGGGTAGGTAATAGCACAATTAATATTGGTAGGATTATGAAGAACATCAATCATGCTGCATTCATATAAATACCCAGTTTTTCCGCTATACACATCAGCTAACGCATCTGGGTAATACTCGGTATAAATAGGTATACCAGCCTGACTAAAACCATAGGGGAACCAATTAAATGGTCTTTCCACTACATGAACCATATAAAAAGAAGCCACTACCGAATTCGTAGAAAAATATATATATGGTTCCTCGTGTTCTGATACATGCGGTAAGAGTATTTCTAATCCCTTTTCTGAGCTTCCATGATAATACAATTCACTTCACCTTCCTCTGTAAGTTTATATAAATAATTCTAATAAAGCAATAAAGACTTGTACATTTACTCGCAACTATCTAATCTGGCATATACCAATAAGAACTAAATTGATATAAGTAAGTTCTTGACCCTCCAGGCATTTGTGTTAAAGCATTGAATATATTGTAATAATCACCTGCTCCCATACTGATTGACAGTACACCAAACGCACCTAAGATAGAAAGAGAAGGCCAGATTAACCCTATCCCAAAAGGAATAATACCAAATATAAGGTTTGGTAGTAATGACATGAATATAAATCTGCCTTTACTCATTGTTTCAGTACCAACAACAAACAGCATTCCTTGCTTGAAGTTAGTATAAAGATAGACATCTTCTTTAAAACAAATGGCATGTAATAGTTCATGTGGAAACAAACTTAATAGAGCGAAAATAGAGCCTACAAGAATATATTCTATAAAAGAATTGCTATAACGCAGATATAAAATAAATCCAAAAACGAGTAGCATGATTACCGATAAAATACTCATGATTTTAGCCATTTCTTTCATATCTTTTGCTTCTTTAAATGGAACTGCTCCACGCATGTGCGTATTGCACGGAAGAGATTCTGGGTTCAAATCATACTTTCCCATGTAATGTAATTTCATTATGATTTCACTCCTATTTTCTAAATACCTATTACTAAATTATACCCTAGGATTGCTTTCAAACCAAGTGTTAATTCAACGTTATCTGCTCGACCTACCATATGATAAATTCCATTATAATCCATTCTATAATTATTTCAATAAATATTATGAAATAATAAAAAGTACAATCAATAAACCTTCAATATTTTTTGAGGTTTCATTGATTGCACTTTTTAAAAGTATCATATATCAGAATCGTAACTAATTTGCTGACAATAGTTCCATATAATAGTTCGGATTACCAGTTAAATAGTATTGATACCATGCTTCTGTTGTTTCATGAGAATAAATATGTAAATATTCGATAATATGTTTCGCCCATAATAATCCATCATACTACTCATGATACATTTGCATGATACCTTCATAATCCTCTATTATCCGATTAATAAGTTCTACAGGGGCTAGCACCTTAGCATCCTTACCAAAAGAAAGAATTACTCCATACCAAAACTGTTCATTCTCAGGTACAACAATCTCATATTCAAAATCACCATTTTCATATTCTTTCGTAACTGTACCATTTAAATATTCACGACATCTTGATATAAGATTTGCCTTACATAATAGTTGAATTGTGATCCTTTTTCTATGATCAGGTGAATCTTTTAGGATAGCATTCACTTCCCCTAGATTATGAATTCTTGTATTTTCTTTATCTAAACTTCTAAGATGATCCATTCGTATTACTTTATACATTCGGTAATCATGATACTTCACGCTATATCCTATCAGATACCAATTGTACCACTTATATATAGTGGCAACTGGTTCAACTTCTACTTCTTTATTCTCATCATTACTATTAGTATAGGAAAAGGTAATCCTATGTTTCTTCTGTATGCATTGATTCAGAATAAATAACATCTCATTCGTATCTCGATTCTCATGAACAACGCTTAAGTCCATGAATATGGTATTGTCTGAATTCGGACTTAAATATTGCATTTTCTCCAAAGTTGCTTCAATATCTCTATTTGCATAAGCAGATGCTAGTCCCTGTAATGCGCATATTACATAGTTATAATCAATCTCATCAGCTATCTGTTGTTGCATTTTAAAAGTTTCCATTATCTCGTAACCACCATCAACCCCACAATTAGAAACTACGGGAATTCCCGCTAAACACAAAGTATCAATATCTCTTACAATAGTTCTAGTAGAGACTTCAAAGTGTTTCGCTAATATATTAGCTGAGGTTCGGCCATGATTTAATAGATATATTGTAAGTCCTAAAAGACGTTCAATCTTCATACTAGCTCCAATCTGTTGCTTTCGGTGACTTACGAATTGAATGTTTGTAACGTATTATATTCATACTAATTCCTACAATCCCTTGTGCATACCCAGTAATCTCCATATTCAGTCCCATCATGACCAATCACTTTTTCTTCAGAAGGATGAAATCCCATAAGCTCTAAAGCCTGAATTCTTTCCTTTGCAAATGGTGCTGCTTTTGTTGCAATCCAATTGCAGTGAAATAAATCATATGTATTCGATAACAAGATTGACACAATTGATTCAATACAATTATCATTTTCATAGTCACTTCTAAGATCCAATCTAAGTAGTGCACATGCATTAAAATAATCCTTGGAATCTCTATGAAATAATTCAATAGTACCAATTGCTTCATTCGTGCTTTTATCGATAATAGACCATCTCACAAATGCTTTACATTGATATGACCATATCCAAAACTGAATTGCCTCTTGTATTCTATCAAGCGTTTGGTAGTAAAAATTATCATTGCAATTGTCACTGTTAAAATATGAAACTGCTTTCTCATCACTATATACTTTTAATAAATCCTTGGCATCTTCTATCTCTACCAGTCGTAATAGATACCCTTTGTCTTCTAATATTGGGCATTGTTCATAGACATCCTTCATTACTTTCATCAACTTCTTTCTTATATTTTTATACTATAGCATTGTAATTGCATCTTCAAAAGTTATACATCTAGAATACCGATTGTTCCACATTTTTTCATTATAATATTTATATGATTGCTCTGCTGTCAAATACTCGTTATTAACTGTTGAGTTGCAATAAGCTGGAACTATCATATCGAATCCATGTTCAAATCCGCATTTAATTGTGGCATCAATACAATAATCTGTTTGCAATCCTGCAATCATAATCTTGCTCTCATTTTTAGATTGCAGATACTCTAGCAATCCTGTATCTTTAAATGCACTATTAACATGTTTGTCAAATATCTTTTCATTCAATTCAGGTGCAAATTCGTTAAAGATCTCAAATCCAGTAACACCTTTGGTTAATTCTTCACCATCATCGTGTCTAACATAAATCACTTCTGTATTGTTCTGTCTAGCAGTACATATCAGTTGCTTCGTATTGCTTACAAATTGCTCATATTGATAAAGATCCTTTGTTACTATTGAGTCTTGCGTATCAACAATTAATAAAATCATATTAAATCTCCTTTAGTTTTGGTTAATTTTCTTAATTATAACAAAATAACTATGACAGCTGTATGTCATAGTTATTTTATTATCTTATTATCTTGTTATCTAGATTTATAAAATTTATAACTAGATAGTCATAAGACAATATATATCCGAGTATATTCACTCAAGCATATTCCATTGATAAATCATTGTTCAAGTTTCGTAGATTGCAATTTCACAGTACTGAATATTACTAAAAAAATTGAAATCAACATTAGAATACCCACTATGCGTTTCATAATAACTTTAACTATGTTGTTCGAAGTACTCTAAGATTTCCTTAAGTACTTGTTGTCTAGTGTTCGGTGCAAAACCATGCCCCTCACCTTCATATACCTGAAGGCTTGCATTCTTAAAACTTGCAGTTGCCTTTTTAGCATATGTAAGTGGAACAATATAGTCAGAATCACCATGAAATATAATGACTGGCTTCTCATAATTATGTATATATTCAAAAACATCATACTGAGGTAGCTCATCATAAAACTTTCTTGAAATGTCCATACCCATACAGTCAATTGTATCAGGTAAGCCTTGTTCCTTGCGTTTGTTCCAATCATCTACAATACAAAAAGCAGGATACAAAAGTAACATACCAGCGATTTTATTTTGAAGTTCAGTTGCAACTAATGCTGTGACAAATCCGCCTTGACTTTCACCGTACAAATAGATCTGATTCTCATCAACAATGTCCATAGCTCCTATCATTTCAATAACAGCTTTTAGATCCTCTTGCTCTGTTCGAATGCTCATATCTATAGAGTTCCCATTGCTTTTTGAAACTGTAGAACCTCCACAGAAATCATAACAATAAGTAATAATTTCGTGTTGCGCTAGTTCTTTCGCAATATCCTGCAAATCCATATGAGATGAATTATAGCCATGACTTAATATCAATACAGGTAGTTTTTTCTTTTCTGTCTGAGGAATATTAAGAACCCCGTAAATAAGATTTGTTCCATAAGAACAAGGCATTTCTTTCGTAATGTAATCTGATTTTTTCATAAGCATATCCTTTCTTATATAAATGTTCTAATTTAATTATTATACTTCAATACTGTTATCTATTTAAGATTTTATGAAGTTCTTATGTTCTATCCTAGTGCTATACTTAGAGCAGATAGAATATTCATGATTGAATGCATGAGCCAACTTGGAACAATTGATCCAGAAGCATATTTTTCATTCATCCATCCTTCTACCCAACCAATCGTTCCTGGTAATATTGTAAGTATTATTGTAACCAGTATATTACCTGTAACTATTCCAAATGGTAATCCATGCATGAGCCCAAATAGACAAGCTTGTATTGTATTACCACTGACAAAACCGAATTTATGAATCAGACGTTTTGCTAGAAATCCTCGAAACAAGATTTCTTCTGATAGTCCTGTTTGTATTATTGCATAAACTAATATGCGGGGCAGAGCATTGAAACCTTGATTGGAAAACTGACTTGTTGCTGTATTAATATCTCCTAATAACTGTGTCATTACCATGACCATTAGAAATATATAGGTACAAGATACTGCTAACATTATTAGAAATAGCTTTATCATGGAACCTTTTAAAACTGGTTTTTTAAGTCCAATCCATGTGAAAAAGTTTTCATCATTTCTCGTTGTAATCATCCACCATATGAGCGGTATGATAGAAAATACAATAACTTGAACGATAGCGTTTACGAGCAAGTCCAACATAATTCATATCTCCAATCATTATTTATTATTCATAATTTCTACAAGCTTCAATTACTGTTAAATACTGCGAGATTTCATCAATATTAACGTTCATAAAACTTATGTATAAGTCAGCTAGTTGTTTTTGCATAATTTCAATTTCTTCCCTATTCGGAATATTATCTGGTAATGACCCTTTTGCTATTAAAAAATACGTTCTTGCCACATCATATAGCCATGGTCCATAGCAAACATTCATAAAATCAATAATTAGCGTTGTTCCTTGTAAATTAATCCATACATTTCCAGGATGAAAATCTCCATGGCAAAGATTATCTCCATCTGGTAATTCGTCTATTTTATTATAAAGCTTTTTACTTTCGTCTGTTTCATCACTAATCAGTTGTTTAAGAAAATCTTTATAGTAAATTCCTTCGTTGGTATGGCATTTTAATATATTCTTATGTACATCTACTATATTCTTTATTTGGTATTCAATATTTTCATTTCTTAATATTTTTTCTAGAACTGTTTCACCATAAAGTCTATCGTAAATAATTCCAATTCTATCATTTATATGAATTATATCGTATGCATTTGGTACTGGTAAGTTCATTTTACTCATCAACTTAGAATTCTTATATTCCTTTTCAATAGCACTACTACAATAGCCTTCAAAGAATAATTTACATACCTTTCCTTCTTCGTAAGCTATTATTTCAGCAGTATTACCGACTCCAATAATCTCCATTTATTTTTCCTCCGGACTGCATTAATCATCAAATATGTAAATCAAACGTGGGTTAGACCTATTTATTATTAATAGATTTACTTGCATACTGAGCAATATAGATTTCTTTAAAGCCAAGACTATCATATAGAAATCTTGCTTTATTACCAACTACACAATATAGAATAGTCAACGTCTGACATTTCTTTTACGAATATGTTCAATCTATTCACTTCTTTCTAATATTGGTTTTTATTCTATACAGTTTACAAGAACTTCTGCTAATTCTTTCGGATTTTCTATCATTGGCATATGGCATGAATTTTTAATAAATTTAAAATCAATCTTTTCTTCAATCTCTTTATCCAAACATAGATCTTCAATTCTCTTACTATACTCTTCTATCCCTCTGTCACCATAGATTCCATATATTTTACATGATATTTCACTAATGTATGAAGAATAGTCAAAGTTTTCTTTCAACGATATTTTTAAATCTTCAGTATAATAAGATGATTCATTTTGCATCATATTCATAACTTTATCACCGTATTGTATCATATTATTAGGTAACATAAGGTTTCGATAAAATTCTTTAGCAGGACGTAGATTTGATTCTATAAAAATAACTGTACTGCATTGAAATTGAAATTTCGCTATTAATTCAAGTGCAATTATTCCACCCATACTATGTCCAACAATATAGTCGTAATGATTCTTTCCATATTCAGAATAAACCCATTCCGTAATATTCGATATACGATGCGCATTCTGAGTGATTTCATGCGGATATTCAATAAATGTTCCTTCTATATCTCCATTTTGTATCATATCGCTCCATATATCTAAAGTACAATTTAATCCATATAGGAAAAGTCCTTTTTTCATAATGTTTCCTTTCTTAAGTATAATCAATTATCATATGTAAATGTGTATTTTATTATCGCGCCTAAAATCCCATCGCTTTTTTTACAATATCCATTTGCTCAGTAGAAGTTAATTTTTCTAAAAGTAAGAATGCAACACCTGATGCAGTCTCTGGGCAGTAAGATGTGATTACATTTTTATCTACGACAATAGGTTCATTTACTACATCTACGCCAAATTCTTTTAATTGCTTTTGGCGATATGCATCTCTTAAATGATAAGTTGTAGCTTTCCTGCCTTTTAATACACCACTTTTTCCAACAGGTAGAGCAGCAACACATATGGTTGCAATTATTTTATCTTTTTTATCAAACTCACGGATTAGATTCAGAAACCTCTCATCATATGCTTCTTCATAGAACCCATACTCTTCGAATCCACCAGGGATTGCCAATGCATCATAGTCATTTACATCAACTTCTTCAATTGTTTTGTCAACTAATATAGGAATATTGAAGGAACTTACTACTTCTTTTTGAAATCCACAAGTAACAACCGGAACATCATATCCATAATCATTTCTCGCCCAACCCATAACATCGACAAATACACTAAATTCCATTGTTTCAAATCCCTTTGCTAATAACAGTAATGTTTTCATAGAAAATCTCCTTAATTATATTACTTTGTGGCTAAAAACAAGCGATTGGTTTGCTCATATTGTTCATAATATATTTCTTGATACTGCTCTATATGAAAATAAGAACCTATTAGATATTCCCACTCTTCTTTCGTGTTATTCCAAAGATATAATCCATCATCAAGTAGATTGCCATCTACTACTTTAATGTTCCATTCTTTCATCTGCTCTTCTGTTATATAAGGGTTCAATTTAATAAATACCTTACCATGTGATTTCAGAATTCTATGTACTTCTTCCAATACCTTTTTGGCATCTACTGGATATAAATTATCAATTATATTTGACAAAATAATAGCATCAACACTGTCATTTTCGATATCCTGTATCTTATCTATTCCACCATGATAAAATGTATATGTTCCAGTTGTCATCTTTTTTGAACGTAATATTGCATGTTCAATTCCCGTTTCTGATAAATCAATTCCGATGTGATTCTTTGTTCCATATAATCCGCATAAAAATAAAATTGTTCCACTACCACAACCAAAGTCTAATACCGATTCAGTACCAGTGGTTAACCATTTTAATCCGCCATCAAAGATTTGATTCCCTGTGATTGGATTCTCTGGGATATTTATAGTATCTTTGCTAAATATCTCATTCCATTGATCAGAACATTTTTTATATATTTCGTTCATAGATAAGCTCCTCCATCTGTTTTATTATATCCAGAGATAATTCTGCTTTAAACAAATCAATATTTTCTTTAATAATATGCTCCGGAAATTCCCACCATTTCAATTCTTGCAATCGTTCAATCCATTCCTCTCGACATCTCATCCGAATCACTCTTCCTGGATTGCCAACTACAATTGCATATGGCAGTACATCTTTTGTTACTACGCTAGAAGCTCCAATCACCGCTCCATTTCCAACTGTTACACCTCTAAGTATAGTAGCACCTGCGCCAATCCACACATCATTTCCAATCTGACATTTTTCATATGCAGATTTCCAATTTCCTTCGCCACCCATATTCCATTTTGGATATACCAAAAAGCTATGTGTGGTAATATGATTCAGATCATGTGTATTTCCACCGATACTAACATTCCATGCTATGGAATTAAAAGAACCCATCTGAACATTCTTTATTACTGTATTGGCACCTGTATAACAATATCGTCCTATACTCGAATATACTATCTGATTGTTACGCTCTAACCTTACTCTGTCACCTAGTATACTATATTCAACTCTAGAATATTTATTGACGAACACTTCTGAACCTAGTGTTGATTCGACTATCTCAGATTCCTCTAATATATTGCTATCTTGGCCTATTACTGATTTTTTATCTATCATAACAATATCTCCTGGTCTGGTCTATTTAATAAATACCAATATTTGATAGTTCTTAACGATTCTCAATCCTCATGTAATAGTAATAAGTTCAAATGAAAGAATAATATGTAATTACATTTCAAGTTTATATCTTGTAATCATTTCTGTGGTACCATCCTCAATCTTACTAGTACCTTCTGGTACAAAACCATGTTTCTCATAAAACTTTCTAGCAGTATCGTTTTTTTCTAATACCCAAAGAAAGATTGTTCTGATATTATGCTTTTTTGCTTGTTCTATACAATTCTTAATAAGTATACTACCAATACCTTGACCTTGAAAAAAGGTATCCACATAAAGTTCTGCAATTTCCATTCTATTTTCATTGCATTCATTATCACATTTATAAAATCTTATCAAGCCTTTTACAATTCCATCATCGTATACATATATATTATCTAATACCGATTCTTTATCTCGAAATTCTAATGCTAAGTCTAAAACCTGCATTTCATTAAATGAAACATTATCATTCTTAAATATCGGTCTATAAGCTGTTCTTTTGGCAAATATGAGTATTTCCGCTAACCTTGAACTGTCTTTTCTATTTGCTTTCCTAATTTGTGTAACCATTCATTCTCTTCCTTCAAAATTAGTTTATTATTTATATACATGAGTTTTTCTGTTTTGTGCAAATTGCCTAGACGACCTCCAAAACAGGTCATTTGTCGGGCAAGTCATATTTTGCTTTCCTAGTAATGCCCACTCTTTCCAGACTTATCACTACTAAATATTAATATCTACACTATATTCATTATCAATTAATATGTATTCGCAACCATGCTTTTTACACATTTCAAAACATATTTGGTTATCTCTAAGTAATAGTTCCTTTTTGCAGTAAGAATCGTCACCACGATTTTCTACGATACTTGCATAATTCTTTATATCTTTAAAATGTTCTTCAATATATTTTGGAGACATAACTAAGAATACCATTCTTATATTTTTCAAGTAATCTGGTTCAAAATATTCTCTCCAGTCATATGGAAAGTAACAACCCTCTATAATCATATTTTGGTCATTCTCAATCGCACTCTTTATCATTTCCTTAACTATTGGCCAAAGTAGATCTGTCATTTTATCATCATCTTCTGCTGTAAGGCTCGTGTGACCACTTCGAATAAGGCCCATTTTAAGATGATCTAGTGACATACATGGGTAATGGTATTTCTCTATCAAACGTTGTGATAATGCTGTTTTTCCAGTATGTGTGCTTCCACCAATTAATATTATCATGATTCTTCTCCTAACAACTTTGCTGAATTTTTAGATTAACTGTCTTAAATAAATGATATTTCGATCAGGATCATATAAGCTCATATTGTATGCTCCCCATGGCTGTTTCTTAGGTTCTGTAATAATATCAGCACCTAACTCTTTAAGTCTTACATATTCACAATTCAAATCCTGAACTGTAAAAGCTAAGCATATATTCAGATTATTATCTGTTTTATGTGTTCCATCATTATAGATTGTTAGCATTGTTTCTTCTGCAATGAGTGTTTGATGAACCGTATCATTACTTACATTATCAATACCAAGCAATTGCTTATAGAAATCTGCTAACCTAATAACGTCATTTGTTAAAAGGCATACTTCCCCTATGATCATCCTATATCACTCCTCCTCTGAAATTTGTATATAAAAAAGGTTGATTTTTTTCTTTTTCTCTCGAAATATTGAAAACTCCACATTGTTTTAAAAAAGTTCGTCCAATAATATATAATACCTTATTTTCTCCCAATTTGGTTCTATCTGTAACTCTTCAAAAAGCATATTACAATCATATTCAGTCTTCTTATTCATACTATACTTACCATTAAGATTGTGCAATAAACTCCTATAACAAAGGGCGATATCTTGATATTTATCCGCTACACCACTTCTACCTAAATCGATAAATCCATTTATTTTATTCTTATATATAAAGATATTAGGCAAACAATAATCTCCATGTGAAAATACTGGTTCTTCTACTGGTTTATTATCCAATAACCATTCCAGTAAATGTTCTGGTGATTGAAATCCATTACAACTATAAGTACCAGGCTCAGCGTCTTCTATATTGCAAAGCTTTTCTGATACTCGTGCCTTAGCAAGTCTGAGTTTATGATCTAAAGTATTATCATATGGACAATTTGCAATATTAACATTCCAAAGCATATGTAATCCTTCTGCTAAAAGCTTAACCAATAACTCAGGATCAGTCTGTAACTCAGGTGTACACAGCATATCTCCTTTTATTCTACTCATAAGCAAATAGCTAATACCATTTACTTTTTCTGAACAAAGTATATTAGGAACAGGAAGTTTATCAGAAAGCCAATCCATCATATGATATTCATTGTCTGATTCTTCATTATACGGTTCTATTTTAAGAACCATATCATCAAAGCATATCACTTGGGCATCTGACATACCAATGGTGTCTACATTAAAACTTCGAGATCCAATGATATTTTTTATACTTTCAGGTAGTTCATACATAATATACCTCCGTGTTTTATAAAAGCCATTCTTTTGCCTTTTCGAAATCATCAATACAAGTCATTGTAAACGAGGTATTTTTATTTTTCATTTTGACATAGCTTTTCATTTTTGAGTTTAATCCAACAAATACTACTTTTTGAAGTTGCTTTTTTAACATAACAAAACTATGAATGATTAATTCTAGAATTTCTCTATCTACATCGGATTCATCAAGATTTATTGCAATAAAAGAACTTGTAGAGGGCCTACTAATCTGAATTAGATCTTGATTGAATTTCTGTATTAGTAGTTCCTTCTTGTTGTACAACGAATCTAAATGTTCAGCCCATATCTCTCCACCATTGTAATATAGTGAAAAAGACTGTTTGTTAAGACCAAGTTCATATTTTTCCATTTGAAATAACCTCCCATCCTTACTATAATTGACTTTTTATTGAATTATTGCATATTTATTTATAAACTGTTTCAGAGCTTCTTGGGCACATTTTGCCTGTTGTATATTGTAGTTTTTCGAATAAGAATCCATAAAACCATGTTCTGCATCAAATTCTATTATAGACAAATTTGATTTATCTTGAAGTTGACGAGTTACTGCATGAACATCGAATGAATCTTCCTTGGCAAATAGTAAAAGCGTTGAACAGTTAGGATTCAGATGAGTATAGTCCCTGATACGAGAGCCATAGCAAGCTACAATTCCACTACAAAATGCGTTCTCACAGCATCGCCACGCAATCGTTGCGCCAACGCTAAACCCTATAATAAATACCTTGTCATAGTTCTCTTTTAATTGATTGACAAGATTGTTAATCTCTTGATAGATTTCAAATCCAACATTCTTCATAAAATAATTGTATGCTTCTTCTACTTCTTCATATGTAAATGGTAGCTTGTCAATCATATTGGGAGAAAAGACATCAAAGCCAGCTTCTCTGAATTTTTCACATTGATACGTTATAAATTCATTTACTCCATAGATTTCATGAAGTACAATGATTGCTTGTCTATTATTGTTACATGTCCTATTCATTGATTAGCCCTCATTTAATATAGGATAGGTATCCTTTGTTATAGTCTCTTTAAGTTTCTTCATATGCTAATACTGTGATTATACCAAGTTGGTATAGGATTTTTCATATTGTCATACCAATCAAGTACATCTTTTGCTTGCTTAATCATTGTTTCAATTTCATTTTGTCCAAATGGAATCGCCCATGGAATGGAAGAAAGAGTATTACTTGAAATATAAAGAGCTAGTAATCTCCAAAAATCCATCGGAACATCATTATCAAAATAACCATCTACCATACCCGAAGCGAACAATGGTGCTTTTTGCGCACACCAAACAATACGATTGAATTCCTCCCATGGATCACCGTAATCATCACGGTCAAAATCGATAATAAATAACTTGCCACTTTGGTCAATCATCATATTTCCAATATGATAGTCTCCGTGCTGATAACATTGAGGGCGCCCCTTTAGTAAGTGACGGTTTTCATCGATATATTTAATAAAAGCTTGCCCATTTTCGTATTTTATTGGACAATTATTGTACATCCCAATTTTTCGATCAATTTTACGATTAAATCGAATCTCCCAATCCTCTTGCAAGTGAGAAATAGGAACTGAATGAATCTCTCTCAATATGCGACCTGCCTCAAGTCCATATCTGTACTGCTCTGTATCAGAAATAAATGAAACGGTCTCTTCAGCATCTCTTCCATCAATCCAGCTTTGCAGAGAATAAACGCCATCCTCACAAACTCCAAATTCAATAGGCTGACACATTGGCACACCACGTGCCGCAACTTTTTGCATCATTTCATATTCGACTTTTTTACTATTGTATTTCTCTGCGGAAGAAATGCGTAGTAGATATTTTGTTCCATCCGCTTTTGTAACACAATATTTTTTATCGTTTGACCAACCTTTTGTAATTGGTTCCATAGTTTAGAAATTGAATACTGTCATTAACATACTCCTTAGACATTTAATTAATATGATATTCTAACATTATTGATTTAAATTAACTCTTTAATCTAAGTTTGAGCAATCGCATAGTAATAACAATGATGAAGCACTCCTTGATAGCTAATATCCTCTTCTTTAGCTATCTTTTTCATACCACATTTTTGCATTACTTGAATACTAGCAGCATTGTTCACAAATGCCCCAGAAACTATTTGATGAAAGCCTTTACGAAACAACTCGTCTATAACAGCTTTTAACATCTCGGAGGCATATCCTCTGTTATGATACTCAGGATGAATTACATATCCTAATTCGATTACGACTTCACTAATTTCTACATCATTTACAAATCCAATCAGCTGATTCTCTAGATAGATACCACGTTCATAATGATCCTCAGAATAAGAGAAGGCCTGCAGTTTCTTGAACATACGAACTGCATCTTCTTCCGTTTGAAAATCAGGAATCATAAAGGTTTCCTTAATTTTTGAATTTGTTAATAACTCTATCATAGCTGATTGGTCAGTGTCTTGATATGGTTTGATTACTAATCTATTTGTCTCAAGCATCTTGTTCATTTTGATTCCTCACTTTTCATTAATTTTGCTGTAGTATTGCAAATCATCTGCCTTTTGAGTAACATAAAGCAAATGTGGACTAAACCTTAAAGTTTTGTATTTACAGCCAGATTGAGTTAGAGTATATTTAAGTTAACTAATCAATTATATTAACTCATATGAAAATAACTGTTTCGCAGGAGGAAATTCAATTATTCCAATTCGTTCAACTATCCCATCAAAAGGTAAAACCGTATTCGACAGATACTCTATAGCTTTGCCTAGCTTCTCCTTTTCAAATTCAATTGTTAATTGACAATCTGGTTTCCATATTCCTTGGTCAAAATAATTGAAATCATATAACTTTGCATATTTGTCACACTTTTTACGTATTTCATCTTGTATATCTAAGATTAAATGTGAGACTGCAAGGTCAATGCTAATGAATGGTTTCTCGTTTGGATAGAAGCTGTATGATTTAAATTGAACAGGTAGCTTTTTGATCGTTTTTGTCATTGAATAAAGTTCCTGTTGCACGTTATTTATATCTAGATCTTCGTACATTGCAAATTTAAAGTGTGGATTATTATCAGAACGAATTAAATAATCGTCTACTCCAATATCAGCCATGCCCTTCCATAATAATTTGATTTTTTCATCTGTATACTTGTCATAGTATCCTACAATTGCAAATGGCACATGATTCCTCCTTAAAATGATTTCTAATAAATGTGGACTAAACCCCAAAACTGTTTGAATAGTTCTTTATATCATCAGCTGTGAACTGATCTCCGCATCTTTTTAGTTCCCCAAGTACTCTTTTGATTCCATATTCCGATTGAAACCAGTTTGATTTGGTTAAATCATATACTTCAAAAGGAATAACTAAAAACTCAACATTGGGGAATGCAGATTGATAGAACATTAAACATCTTCTAGCATGAAAAGCTTTGCATATTAATAATACCTTTTTTAGATTCATTTTCTTTTCATCAGCTACGTTCTTAGCAAATAGTGCATTTTCACGAGTAAATGAGGAACGATTTTCACCAACAATCGCACTTTCCGGTACTCCATTCATTAGCAATACATCTTTATAAAAATCATATTCCGTTATGTAATCTTTATTATATATTTCTTGCTTTGTGCGTGGTCCAGGAAATATTCCTGTTTTAACGCTAACTCCACCACCAATAAAAATGTAAGGAGCATAATTATTTTTCCATAAATCGGCAGCTATTTCACTCAACTCAGGAAAAGAGCCACCTACTACCATAATGGCATCTGCATTTTCGGGTTTATTTTCTATAAATATAAAATCACCAATGTCCTTAATTATATTATTCATTGTTCACCTCATATTATCGCTATCATTTTTTTACACTAACGTCCATGCCTGCGACTTTCTCGCAGGCCTAAATTCAATGTGTGAAATGCTTTTTATTTCACACTACAATCTTACTTTAATCATTAGTTCTTCATATGAGTGTACTTTGTTATGATATTTGTTTAACAGTTCTATTTTCTATTAAAAATATATCACCCAAAAATATTGGTTCCTCATTCTCATAAATTATCAAACTTTCATCACACATTCCATATATGGAATATTGTTTTGATAACTCTAATAGTTCATCCGAAACATCACTATTGTTAAAATGTGGTTCAACAAATATATCAACCACTCCTATACCTTCATAGATCTTCTGCTCGGTATGTCCACAACTTATCGTGCATATGGCCGTCTTTGCCATATTGATCGAACCAGCACTCATCCCTATGATTATTCCACTCGAATTCTTAATGAATGGAAGTAGTCCATAACTTTTTAAATAATTAAATTGTGTTGGAGTATCTCCACCTGAAAGCCAAATAACATCAGCAGTTTCTATTAATCTTTGCGCTACTTCTTTTGATGTGCGGCTATCAATAAGATATGTATTATCAAAATGAATGTCTATCTTAACAAACATATCTAGAAAATGTGAATAATAATAATCGTTTGTATCATGGTTTTTATCAAATTCAGACGCTACAAAAACAAACTTTTCTCGTTTGGTAATCAATCGCTTTAACTGTTTTTCAAAATCTTTAGTAAAACCATTTGGGAACATGCTTGTTAATATATTTATAGACATAATAAATTCTCCTTTAGTTCTTTTCTAAACTTAATTGCATCTGATTGTGTAATGGTTTAAATCCCAGCTTTTCATATAATGGTAACCCCATATCGGTATAGTCAAGTACAATCTTTTCAACTCCTAAAGACTTAACTTCTTGAATCAACATATGTATTAACTTCTCAGCATATCCATTTCTCCTGTATTCATTAAGCGTATACACATTTAGTAGTTCAGCACTTATCCCATTAGGGCAACTTGGCTTTGGAACTGTCTGAACTATACAAACCATACAAGATGACACGATTTGATTATTATCTATTGCAATAAAAACAATCATATCATCTTTATCTATATGTTCCTCTAGATATTGCCTTGTTCTACTTTGGAAACCTTCTATATCGCTAATTTTTCTAATTGAAGTTACAAATTCAATTCTATTATGTACTAATAAATCTACATCGTCACGATTTGCTCGCCTGTATTCCATGAGATACCTCCTGATAAAATACTAGAATCTATATACACAATTCATATTTATAATCAGCAAATACTAATTCTGTTCCGCTTTTCTTGTATGAACCTTCACTACCAACATGAAATCCTAGTTTTCGCATTACCGCATTTGATGCACCATTTTCTTTGTCAACAGCCACTGTAATTTTTTTAGCCCCTTTATTTTTAGCGTATTCAATCATACCTTGAACCATTTCTGTAGCATATCCATTGTTCCAATAGTTCTTGTGAACGCAGTATGCTATATCAAAAACTTTTCCATCCTCATTAGGAATAAAGCTACATGTTCCAATCCTTTTCGCATCTTTCTTGAATTCAGCAATCAAATAACAACAGTTTTCATCATCACCTAATGTTTCAATAAATTTACGGTATTCGTCACTCATATTTTCCTCAGTTGGGTCAGACAAATACTCCCCCATCTCAGGGTCATTCCATATACTTATAGCAAATGGTGCATCATCCTTTTCAAAACCTCTTAAAAATAATCGTTCTGTTTCAATTCTATTTATCTTCATAATCTGTCTCCTTATAACGTTACTATTTTCCATTCTATGTAGTTTTATAATCATGTTTTCAATTCAAAGTCATAGTATAAAATTTAGCTTCGAACGTTTCGCTTCCATCAAATCTAGAGTATTTACCATCATGTGAAAATTGGAAGCCACATTTTTTAATCACATTTCCTGAAGCTTCATTTGCAGTAGCATGATTAGAGCAAAATGTTCGAGCATTTACATTGGCATAAGCCCATTGTATCATTGCTTTGGAAGCTTCTGTGGCATATCCCTTACCCCAACATTCCCTATTGATGTTATAACCAAGTTCATATGCATCTCGTTCTGGGTTAAAACCGATTCCACCAGAGCCAATTACCTTTCCAGTATTTTTTAGACAAAAAGCAAATTCTAAATCGTCTTCTTTTATTGTAGTGAGCCAATCTTTCACCTGTTCAATATTCGTATATAGAGAGTATGGCATATACTTATTTACAATTGGATCACCTGCCCACTCATATACATCTTTCGAGTCCTCAATTCTTAAAGGACGAAGTATTAATCGCTCCGTTTCTATCGTTCTATTCATAGTCTCGTAAAGTTCCCTTCTTAGTTATATAATTTTTTATAATATCTTTTTTTGTTTTATTTGTTATATTTTCCATTGTTATATCTTTTGTTAGTCATTATCTATCTATATTCTTCTATTATTTTATCAACCAATATTTCACCGTTAACTAGTGTTTCTATCACAGGATTATCATAAAGGCGCGCTATTCTCCAATAGTTTCTTGATTTTAAATCGTTTACGCTTTCCTCCGAAACACCATCAAAGCAGTTACAAGCATCTCCTGAGAATATACTTCCATTCACTTTGAGTTTAACAATAGAAAAAACATTACGCCCTATTTCCTCAAAAAATTTCGCCCACTGTTTTGCTTCGTTCAAAGTCTGTGAAGTATAAAGGCATGCCATTCTTGAGGGGTACTGTGGAAACTCTTCCTTACGAACCTTTTCAAGTGAGAGTTCTCTATAGGTAACTTTACTCCATTTGTCTAGATCAGTTCTAATAAAGTCTGCCAAATCACCAGTGACGTTCTCTCCAGCAAGGATTCTCTTACAAGTCATTACCCTATGATAAACACTATTATGATGTTCGTCATCAAATACAATACTTTGGCCTTCATACATTGGGCGTTCTGTCACAACATGATATACTGTTGCTTCTTCTTTTATGTAATTAAGTTGATTCATGTACATATTAACCTCTCATCTATCACGTTTGGGGAAGTATAAATAAAAATTACTGATTATACCAAGATTGATATAATTTTATATTATAATCAGAAACTGGGCTAAATCGGTTGCCATCATATATCATTCTCATATGATCTTCTAATTTTATATCATACTATTTTTTTGATTTATCTTCTTTTTTTGGCTTATCCTCTTTATTTGACTTATTTTCTTTTTTTGGCTTTTCTTCTTTTTTAAATTTATCTTCCTTTTTTGGCTTATCCTCTTTTACGACTGTTGCATATCCATCTCCATTGTCTTTTATTTTTATACTTTCGTTCAATTTTATTGTCTTCCAATCATCAACCGAAACTTCGTATTTTATGTAGTTATCCTTTTTATCTATGGTTTTAATGAAGTAGTGTTCTTCTAACATTCCTTCTCTTTCTTTTCCTATACCAGATTTTTTAGTGGCCTTTGCTAGCGTATACTTACCTATGTAATCTTTTTGATTTTTACCAGAGGATTCAATATTTCTTATTGGTATCCACTTATTGATAACATAATAGTATTTTTTTTTGTAAACTGGTACATCTATGTATACTGCTTCTTTATAAGATTCTGTCTTATAAACAGTTTTGTAATCAGTAACTTTTCTTCTTGTTTCTTTGAAATGACCATTCCCAAGATTAGTTGTTGATGTTACGTAATGATAACCTGCAACTTCCTGATAAGGAACCTTCTTTTTAATAGTTTCATAATGATCAAATTTTTGATCATAAGAATATATTTCTCGTTTCGTATCGATTAACCGTGCCTTTTCTGGAAGTGACCAGTCATTATCATCTACTGTTTGATATTGTTCGATTTCAAGTGTTTTATTCCATTCGAATCCAGTTACTTTTACTGTTTTAGGCCCCGTTGATTGATCATAGCTAAAGATTGGCCAACATATAAGCAATAATATAGCAAATACAATACAAAAACTTTTAAATTTACCTGGTTTTGGTGGTGTAGTCTGGTTTGTCCTTGAATTACTAGTTTCAAACTGCTGATAAGATCTATTTTGATCGATATCATTTTCATCTTCTCTTGCTCTCATCTCAAAATAATTTTCTTTACTTTCTTGTTTCGGCGCACCACACGATTTACATTTGTTATCAAAGTCAGAATTTAGTTGTTCACAATAACTGCATAACCAATCTGGATTCATTGAAACTTTCTCTGCAGCTTCATCATCAAGATAAGTTCTATCCAATAGATAGAATTCTGTATTTTCACCTCTAGCTTTTCCACATGATGGACATTCTCTTAGATGCCCTTTGATTGCTTTTTTTTCACAATAATCACAATCCCAATATCCTTCTATTATTTTATCTTCCACTATTAAATTACCTCATTTCCTTTTTATATATTGTAGTATTGAGATAAAGTGATTTCTAATAAAACAACCTTTATCATTCAATCCTACCCTGTTCATAACACTTCCATATTTCAAAGAAATCAAGACTTCTTCTATTATAATTTGGGTAAAAAGCGATGGTTAACTCATCATATGTTAATGCAGCACTATATAATTTATCAGATATAATATTAAAGATAGCATTATCTGTTTTTATAGGGCATTTATTCATATTCTTTAAATACTCCAGTTCTTCCTCATATCCATATCTATGATGATTCGTTCCATATTCTAAATCTCTTAGGATCATCTGTTGCACTAGAGTTTCATTAAGGTTCATATTAGCAAGATGATCTCCTATTAAGAAGTCTTTTCGATATAGTTTAGCTAATGCTTGAATCTGAACAAACCAAAACCGATTCACATTATTCATTGGCCAGTTAGGATTACTATATTCCTCTTCTCTTGGTAAAATATGAATCAAATCAGCATTATCATCATATTTAAACCCAAATCCAAAATCGTACCTCATTCCATTTTTCAGTATAATTCGATACATTTTACTTACGTCAACAAATGCTATTCCTAAACAGTTTTCTGTGTTGATACCAAATCTATCGATTCGTTCCATATATTCAGAAGGTGTAACAGCATCTTTGGGATTTATCCTAACCATAATAGACAGATCCACATCACTATATCGATCATGATAACTTTTATCCATTATCTCTTGAAGTTTATCCGTCCTTATTTCATTTTTCTTTATTATCACATCTCTGACTTGGGCATTATCTATTTCTGGCAACAGAAATATCTTTGAAATAAACTTTTCTAATTCATTGATTATTACTTCTCTATCAATCTGCATGTGTTCTTCTCCTTGTTTTCACTTAACAAAATTGGTCTTCACTATAATCCTGTCGTGAAATAACTTCGCTTATTCTCATTGATGCTTGCTTCAAATATCATATTGCTGTATCTTATCTATTGTTTTTCTGATTAAAAATAGTGGAATAAAAAGCAACTTTCAATTGTTTCATACTCCTATATTACACCATTTTATTCCATCTAACAATTATTTTAAATAGTAATTTGATTACAGCTATTCACAAAAAATTAGAGTGGTACTTATGTTAAATAAGTTACCACTCTAATTTTTTAAACGAATATTAAAATCTTGGTCTAATGCACCTTCTAAGCAATGCTTCCATTACCTTATAATCACACAAAAATGATTCTTGACTTGCTCTTATCATTTCTTCTGCTGAACTATTAGCGAAATTAATAATATATCCATTATTCAAGGCGAGTGATCGTATAAATTCTCTCTGGCACCTTCCATTGCCTTCCCGAAATGGATGTAATGCATTAATTTCAGAAAAATAGTATGCTAATTTGTAGTTTATCCTGCTCCTGTATTCCAAGTTTATTGATAAGCACATCAGATTGGGGATAGCAATAAACCGTATCCGCCATATCTATACCTCTTTTAAAATTTGCTGTCTCAGTTCATCTCCAGATACTACACCACTTTTATAATCCTTTAATAGTTGCTTATCTTCTGCAGTCATCTGCATTCCTTCCATTTTTAATGTAGCATCAACTTCACTAATTGCTTCTTTCGTTGAATATGGGGATGGATTAAGCTTCACTGCAAAAGGAATTCCTTCCTGAATAACTAATTGGTTTAGGGACATATTAATATAAGTAGATAAATTTAATCCTAGTTGGTCCAAAATCTCTACTGCGCTAGATTTAAGTTTTTCTGTTGTTCGAGCTTGAACCAAAGTCATATTTTCCATAAAAAAATCACCTTACCTCTCTTTTATTTCTATATATATTATATGACATTGTCATTACATAGTCAATACATTGCACAATATTTCGCATTTTATCCATGTAGCAATTACTTTTAAAAAGCTAATACGTTCTAATAAAAATAGAGTGGTTAATTATATATTTAAGATTTTTTAAAGTATTGACATTGTAACATATAATGCAGTAGTTGAAGCTAATGTCAACTATGATACTCTAACAAATGCAGTAAGTATTCTTATATCTCAATACCAACCTGTTTACGTGCTTCATCTAATATACGTACTACCTCCAAAGAAAGTTCATTTAATATTGAAGCCTCCTTGGTATTATGATGATGCACCAAATCACGAAATCTTACTATTTCATAACACAAATGATTACTTTTCTCGTTTAACTCAAAACTAGTCTTTTCACCAAGATTTGTTCCCAATGTAAATTTATCATATCCATTTGCCGGAGAATCACTATGAATATATCCTTTATCCCCCTGTATATTAACCGATACTGGGGACTGGCAATCTTTTGCACCAATTGCAACACATTGAAAGGATGAGTATTCCAATGTAAGAATACCAGAAGTATCAATACCTCTCTCTATATTTGCAATATAAGAAATTTTATTAGGTCTTCCAAACAATCCAACAACAAAGTGTATATTATATACATTAATATCCATCAATGCTCCACCTGACTTTTTAGGGTCAAATACAGGGAGAATCTGACCTTCTTTGAATAAATCATATCGTCTTGAATATTGAGAATAGTTTAACTGCACTATCTTAATATCTCCCAATTGACTTAGCAGTTCCTTGGTTTTAATATAGTTTGGTAAATACTGATTGGAAATTGCCTCAAATAGAATCACCTCTTGTTCTTTGGCCAGATCTACTAACTCCTTCGCTTGCTCATAAGTTGAAGCAAAAGGCTTTTCTAGAAGTACATTCTTATGCATTTTAAGAGCTACTTTTGCAAACTGATAGTGTAAATGATTAGGAACTGCAACATATACCGTATCAATATCAGACTCTAACATGTGATGATAGTCTGTAAAAACATGTGTGATACCATGCTCCTTCTTAAGATTATTCATTACTTCCAGATCACTTTCCTGCCCAGCAATAGCCATAACTGTAATGCCATCAACAGAAGATACTCCTTGCAAGAAATACGGTACAATTGTTCCCGCACCAATAATACCTATGTTCATACCTTTTCTCCCTCCTGTACTGATAATAAATAATTTAGTCCCGACATGATAAGTTGGTGATCACTCTCTGAAACCAGTCCAGAAACCGCGATTACTCCCACAACACCCACATTTTTAACTTTGATAGGTACTGCTCCTGGAACTGCTATATATCTGTCATCCTTCCCATACTTATCTTCAAATGTTATATTTTGTTTCTTCAATTTTGCTTCAACAAAAGCAGAACTTTTAGAGAATCTTTTTACAACATTCATTTTTTTCTCAATCCAAAACAAATTATCCATAGAAGACCTGTCATGTGCATATTGATATACAACTAGCCCATTTTTTTCAATACAAACTATGATAGGATGGTCCTTTTCTATTGCAACTTCCGCAATATAATTGCCTAGTATATATGCATCTTTATTTAGAAAATGGGGTAAAACAAATGCTTCTTCTTTTTCAAGTTTATTATAATCTAATGCCTCCAAAGTAACGCCTCCTTTCCTCTATGCCAAGATACTAACACAAGATTATGCGCAAATCCATAATATAAAAAATACAGGCAAAAAAGTTCCATTACCTTTAAAATACATAGCGTATTTTTGAACTTTTTTACCTGTATCACTTAAAATTATATAATTTATTCCTTATTTGAGAAGATAATTGCATATATACAGTTAAGGATATATTGGATTGCAATCTGTGAGTAATAAGTTGATATTTTACCTTGATCGTCTTCCTTATCTGGAAAATCAATTCTAATATCAAATCCTGCTACATTGGATTTAGATGTAATCAATATCTTTTTGCATCCACTTTTGTTTAAAATATTTAAATAACGCTCATCCACTAATATAGAACCAGTATATGATACAAAAAGAGCAACATCATTCTTTTTAACATTCATGGTATGTGCCAATACTTCTCCATACTCATTGGGAAATATCGTTACCTTATCAAGCTTAATCAATTTGTTGGCAAAACCGATGGCGCTTACCATGGAATCACCATACGCATAGATATATATCTTATTTGCCTGTTGGATATATCTTGCTGCTCGTTCCATGTCTTTTTCAGAAATACTTTCATAACAGGTATCGATTGATTCTTTCGACAATTCTGCTATATTTTTCAAAATATTTCGGCTACTTTCTTTTTTATGAATCGGATAATTTATATTAATATTACTTTTTTGTTTTCGGATTCGTTCCAACTCTTTTACAAATTCTATCTTAAATTCCTTGTATCCTGTCAAACCAAGTTTACGACATAAACGAATAATCGATGAATTTGAGGTATATGTCATCATTGCCAAATCAGAAATAGTAAAATTAACCATAAGTTCTTTATTCTCTATAATATAAGCAACAATTGTTTTTTCAACTGATGTTAAGTTATTCATTGATTCTAATTTATCTAATAAAGCCATTGTCATAACCTCCTTCATCTGTTTCAAGATATGATTCATACTAAAGATGTTCTACATTACTCTGATTCTTCAATAGTTCCTTTACTTTCCGCTACTTTATCTCCTATACTAATCTACCAGATCAAAATGCATACAGATACTTTTAAACATTTCTTCAATAGAAGTAGTTCCATCATTCAGAATTGTTATATATCCCATTTCCATTGCTTGTTCTCTTACAGCTTTTGCAAAAAGAATATCTCTATCCATCCACTTCATAAATGCTTTTTCTTTATCACTACAACCTTCAAGTACATATGGAACGAAAGGTCTTTCCCTAAAATGGGAGATTTGAAATTCTGGTGAAGGAGTTATGTTAATATAATGCTTTTGATCAATGTCACGATTCTTCATTATGCACGGAAGAAACGCTGCCCCTTCTGTAATAATTCCATTTTGATATGTAATATTGTTAATATCCTCTATTATAAATTCAAATATTTCTTGATAGAACTGTATTTCTTCCATACTTTGATTCTTTGGATCTCTCATCCATATCTGTTCTGGTGTCATATTTTTAAGTTTCATACAAATTGACTTACCACTAGCTGCTCCCTTTACAGTATATTCATCGATATAATCATCTACCTTGAAATAATGTAAATTAAATTTTTGAGCAATTATTTCTGCCATTGTACTTTTACCGCTGCATGGTGAACCACCAATAAAATATATATTTCTCAACTAATAATCCTCCTAATTTTATTATCTATTAGTTGATAACATCCAAATATCCATAATCACTTTTCCCTTCATCTACTATTTTTTATAAATTATATTACCAACGATCCCATCTGCTTGAATATTATAATCCTCTCCACTTTGTTTTTTTGCAATATAGGCATTATAACATTCATCACACTCATATGGAATCTCATCACACTTTCCATCCATAACTTCCTCACACACGTCAATGATCTCATCTAGTATCACCTTATTAATATCTCTGGGGAAATGAGATAATAAAACACGGTCGTATTCTACTTCTCTTGATTTTATCCTTAATAAGGAATGTCTGTATTCTAATACGCTGGTTGACTCGGGAAGATGTAACCATACATTAGGATTACAGGAATCACCAAATATCATGATACGTAGTTCTTTGATTAAAATCATCACACTTCCTTTGGTATGTCCAGGACAAGCAATAATTTCTAATGATATATCACCAATGTCAAATACATCTCCATCAGATAGTAACTCAAACTTTCTTTTGTATGGGGTTACTATCTCCTCCATAGTTAACTCTTCTATCTGAGGATTTGTTGCATTAACAAACTGTATAATTATATTCTTCATCTCGTTGCATTGACTATTGTTAAACTCCATATCCAAAAGCTTAGCGTCTTCTGCAGTCATGTAAACCTGATTGAAATAAAAACTTCCTGCAGAATGGTCTATGTGAGCGTGAGTTAAAATTACGATGATAGGAAGATCTGTTAAGCTTTCCACATATTCTCGTATGTTCCCAACACCAGCTCCCGTATCAACTAGTGCAGCTTTCTTACTGCCAATAATCAAATAACTTAGCTCATTACCCATACCAATAATTCTGATTAACCCTTTTTCAATTTGCTCATGTTGAAAATATTCCCGACTATTCATAGGTTCCTCCCGATTGCAAACTTTATTTTTTTATTTATGCAAAATATCTATTTCGATACTCTCTCTAACACAACATAACTCATAGTTCGAAATACCTCACAAAATCTTTGAAACCCTTCCCATCCAAGGATATATATATTTGGCATATATGACATTCTCATTTTAGAGTATGCGATACGTTCTAGTCCATTATCAATAGCTGTATGGTTCGTTAAAGCTACATCTACCCTTTTACTCTTTGCTTCCTTCATGAAGTAATCTAATGACTCTAGGTATTGCTTCACTCCATCTTCTGTCCACGGTGGTGTCGAACCACCCCATAAAGCTGCCATATGAATCTCTTCACTCTCTGTTACTGGAAATATATAACTTAAACCTCCTTGTGTATGCCCCGGTGTACTATAAACATATATGACTTTATCACCCAATGTGATGGTATCTCCATCCTGTATATAGTGATCAATATTATAATCCTTCCATGTTTCCGGTCTATCGGGTTTTACTGGGTGTTCACGCCAAACTATATCATCAATCCTAGATAGATAGGTATCTACATGGTATTTCTCTACAAACCACTTTCCGCATCCTGTATGATCCACATGTCCATGCGTTATAATTAGTTTTCTAATGGTATCAGGATTCCATCCTACATCTATAATCGCATTTTCTATTGCTTCAAAAGCCTCTTTGGCAGGCCATATAGCATCTATAACGATTAATCCATCCTTCGTCTTCAGTACAAAACAATTTGTTTCCTTTTGCGCAATTATTAGTAAATCATCAAAAATCATGGCATGGATAAAATATGACATATCCTCCATTCCCATGATAGTTTCCTTTGTAACCACTGGTTTATTTCGTCTATTCATTTCTATGCACTCCTCTGTACAATTTATATTTTATTTTATTGTTGTACAGAGGTTAATGCATTTTTCGGATGTAATTTTAAAAATACTTTCATTATTTCACCTGTCTTTTTTTCAAGTTCTTTTTAAGATATTTCAATATATATCAAGTTGTTTCTGGTCCCTTATATCTTAGTTTTATCATTAGTAGCCGACAAACCAATAATCTGATTGGTATAAATAGGGCAAAATTAAAACCTATAAACAACATTTCTTAAATGTGATGTTAAATATCATGCTTGACTAATCAACACTCCAAGTTCGTAGATTACCCAGTGGTATTTCAAATCCTAGATGCTTATACATTTCAACATCACAATCTGCGCAGCCCACCCACAAGGAAGAAATACTATTTTGTTTGCAATAGTCGAATATATAAGTAGTCATTTTCTTCGCCAAACCCTTCTTACGGTATTCAGGTATTATGTAGAAATCCTCAAAGACACCGCTGTAGCTACAGCTAAAAGTTGAAAAGGTTCTTGTGACAGAGCACATAGCTACGGCTGTATCTTCTATCTTTGCAACAAAGAAAACAATATCTTCGAGTGAGATTGCCACTGACAAAGATTCAAGCTGCACAGCGGTTAGCTTATCCTCATGAATTGAATTCTTATAGTTGTCAATGAGTGGCTTAATTATATCAATATTATCTTTTAATTGTTCAATTATCATTTTTTCTCCTTTACAAATAACTAAGCTACCTAATTCTAGATTCTTAAATTAGATATCCTAAAAAACTAAACCAATTATATATAACCGTCTACAACAACGGACTAACCTCTCCCTCACAGAACAAGTCTAGACTATGAAGTGCCCTTGTACATGCAATGTATAATAGATTTTTATCATCTTGACTATGATAATTCGTTGCGTCGGCATCACATAGTAAAACTGCATCGAATTCCAACCCTTTTGACATATAAACTGGTATGATAAACACGCCTTCTAAATCAGCAGTACTTTCATTCTTTATTAATTCTAGACTAATGCTATCTTTTAGGGCCTCATACAAGGCCTTAGCATTTTTTTCACTTTTACAGATTAATCCTATTGATCTGTACCCGAACTCTTGGCAAGACTGAATCTTATTAATAATCATCTCCTTAAGTGATAACTGATTAGGAGCTACGTAGACCTTTGGTTCCTCTCCTTTTCGGTTGAAACTCTTTATATCAGGGCTTTGATTGATGAATTTCAAGCTATAATTTAGAATTTCATTTGTGCAACGAAAACTTTTATCCATAACAACTAGGGAGGATTTTTTCTTCGCTAATATTTTTTGAATTTGCTCGTAAAGGGTTATATCTTCTTTCTTTTCAAGGGTTTGGTTCATATCTCCCAATATTGTATATTTTGAATTAGTAAATATTAAATGGAAGATCTCATATTGGAGTGGATAATAATCTTGTGCTTCGTCAATTACTACTTGTTTGATGTGTTTATATTCATTGGTTCCGTATATTTTTATACTGAGATAAGCTAAAACGATTGCATCATCATAATGTAAATAATTCGATTTTAAATTATCATTTGTATACTCCATAATTTCCTTTATGTTATGCGGAAGCTTATTATCTTTTGCTAAACTAGATAAATATTCTGCATCAGTAAATAACTTTTTATAAAGTTCTAATACATTAATCTCGGTGAATTTCTGAATATCTTGTTTTATCATAGCCTTTTCTGATTTACTGATTGTAGTTTTCTTTGATTCATTTATTTGTTCAAAGATATATTCCTCTAACTGCTTTAATCTAAGACTTAGAAGAGTGTCTTTTCTTCCTGTAATTTTCTCTTTTAATAACTCTTTTTTGACAATACACTCATCATTAACATAGACATCCACAAACTGGATCCATCTCTCAGGTATATCAGCTATAAATTGATCGAGTATATCTATAAATTGAAACGATGTTTTATATTCAATACTACTTTTCATCATGTTACGGTAACTCGGATTTATAATTAAATTTTCTAAAAATTGATTTCTGGACTCTATGGATTCCTTTTTTAATATCTTCTTAACCATATCTTCAAATACCACCGAGACAACATTCTCTTCACCAAGCTCTGGTAATACATTTGAGATGTATTGTTCAAATAATGTGTTAGGTGATATAATAATGATATTATTGGCTGATAGTTTTGATGAGAGACCTTGATACATAAGATATGCAGCTCTATGAAGAGCAATCGAGGTTTTACCACTTCCTGCTACTCCTTGCACCATCATTAGATCATTTTCCATATCTCTTATGACGATATCTTGTTCTTTCTGAATGGTTTCTACGATTGTCTTCATCTTCGTCGATGTATTCTGGGATAATAATTTTCTTAAGAACTCATCTACTATCTGCACATCTGCATCAAAAAAATATTCTAAGGTACTGTTGTTAATCTCATACTGACGTTTCAGATTCACTTCTCCCGTAATACGACCACTTGGTGCATCATAATAGGCTTGCCCTGTTACAAAACGGTAGAAGACACTTGCTATGGGTGATCTCCAGTCATAGACATCCATTTCATAAGTATTGTTCTTGACTAAAGAAGATCGTCCAATATATATAGGTTCAAAGCTATCCTCCCCATCAAATCGAAAGTCAATTCGAGCATAATAGGGGGACTTTATGATATTCTGAAGTACCGCGATTTTGTTTTCTACCTCTTCATAATCTGCGATTTTTTCTGTAACGGGGTTCGCATATTGGTTTAATTCTGCAAGGGCTTCAAAGGCGTCGGACGACCAAAGATTAGCTATCGAGTGAGACGTATTCTCACGTAACTCTTTTTTAGCCGTAAGAATTGCTTCTTTATTAACTTCATTCTTCTGTCTTGCTTGATCCAGTTGCTTTTTCGCTATAGACATTGTTTTTTCTAACCTGTTTTGTTCGAACATTACCTCTGTTTGATTATATTCCATTACGAAAATCACTCCTTATTTAGAATCGGCAGGATTATTACTCCAAAACCGGTAACTAAACTCTAGCAGAATTCTGGCCTGGATAACAGTCTTGTTGTTAAGGAGTATTTATGATATAATTAAGATGTAAAGAAAGGTGATTGTACGGATGTATAATTACCTTTTTTGTGGTAGTGCGCCTAGCGGCGCACGTTTCTAATGGGTGAAAGTCCCTAATCCGCCCTAGTAGTGGGAAGGATACAGCCAAAACCAAGGGTGTCCATCGTGAGGTGGAATCCGAAGGAAGGTGGAGGCAAATCTCTGGTCTGACGAATAGAAATCACATCAGGCTACAGTTAAGGATAAGGTTGCTACTCAAACCGAAGTCCTATAACTACTCGGAATTAACTGTGGTAAATGTGGCAGATGGATGGAGAGAAAGAAACGTGTGGTACCTAGGGAGGTCTCGTCAGCAGATGGAAACAGAGTATGAAATCTGTAGTAACAACGAATGGCGAGAAGTCAGCAGAGGTCATAGTACTACTGTGGTTGCAAACATAGTAGGAAGGACTGAACTTTAGGAGATGTGAGTAAATGAATGTAACCAAAGATGGATTTAAGAACAGACAACTTCATAGAGAGGACTATCTGCAAACGGTATCTGCGGAACAGAAAGAGTATGCAGAAGTGTTTGCCCATCAAAGGATTGCTGAAAACAACGACATCATCACAGATTTTCAGACGGACAATCTAATGGAACAGATTTTACACAAAGATAACCTTAACAAGGCTTTCAAGAAAGTGAAATCAAACAAAGGAGCAGGCGGTATTGATGGAATGAGCGTGGATGAACTTCTAGGCTTTCTGAGAGATAACCAAAGGCAACTTATCCAACAGATAAAAGATGGAAAATACAAACCAACCCCAGTCCGTAGGGTGGAAATACCCAAAGAAACAAAAGGCGAGTTTAGAAAACTGGGAGTACCAACAGTAGTTGACAGAGTATTTCAACAAGCGATTACACAGGTACTTTCTCCAATCTTCGAGAAACAGTTTTCTGGAAACAGTTTTGGTTTTCGACCAAACAGGGGTGCACACGATGCACTGAAACAATGCCAAACGAATGTCAACGATGGCTATGTATATGTGGTAGATATGGATTTGGAAAAGTTCTTTGACACAGTGTGTCAAAGCAAACTCATAGAAGTTCTATCACGAACTGTCAAGGATGGGAGAGTAATATCGCTTATCCACAAATATCTTAATGCTGGTGTTATTAGCAAAGGGATGTTCGAAAAGACAGAAGTTGGTATGCCACAAGGCGGACCATTGAGTCCTCTTCTAAGTAACATAATGCTGAACGAGTTGGATAAGGAACTGGAAAACAGAGGACATAGGTTTGTTCGCTATGCAGATGATTGTATGATTTTCTGCAAAAGTAAGAAAAGTGCAGAAAGAACCTTGAACAACATAGTGTCATACATTGAGGGAAAACTATTCCTAAAAGTAAATCACTCAAAGACGTGTGTGGCACATATAAGCAAAGTCAAATACCTTGGATATAGCTTCTATAGATACAAGGGAAAATGCAGATTTCGAATACACCCAAAATCAGTAGTTAAGATGAAGAATAAAATCAGAGAGCTTACTGACAGACATAATGGATGGGGAAATGAATATCGAGCACTGAAATTGACACAGTTTATTAGAGGGTGGATAAACTACTTTGGATTAGCAGATATGAATAAAATGCTAGTGGAGATAGATAAATGGTTACGCCATAGAATAAGAGCAATCTATTGGAAACAATGGAAGAAGACAAAAACGAAATATCGAAAACTAAAGGAACTAGGTATGAACGAAGCCTTTATAAAATGGCACGCAAATATGCGCCAAGGAATATGGAACTGTAGCAACAATAGAATGGTACAGTTTGCCTTGAATAATGAAAAACTCAGAGAATGGGGTTATCCCACATTCTCTGAGTTTTACTTGAAAATATGTGAAAACTAAAGAACCGCCGTATACCGAACGGTACGTACGGTGGTGTGGGAGGTCGGTAGATAAATTAATTATCTACCTCCTACCCGATTTAAGTTCATCATATCTTTAAATAATTTTATTAAGATATATCAGTCTATTATATAAAGTATATTTTCTAAATTTTATGTATTTATATTAAGTTATATTGTTCAATACATAATGAATGATAGATATCTTCCAATAGTATATCTGCTTTAACATTATCATTGCATTCAATTAATTTTCCTTATATATTATTTTAGTAACCCATAATCCTGATGCTATTGAATATATATCATCTATCCTATCAAAGTAAGTTAAAGTATGAGGAAATGACATCAACATATTTCGTAATGTCACTTTCATCTCCTACTTCCATTACCTTCATATCAAGCCTTTTGACATCATTAAGTATGTATTTGCCAAATGCTAAATCATCACTCATATAATTATGTAATGCCTGTTCAGGATTTGAACATTCTTTAATTCTTTCGAACATTTCATTTCTATTCATTTGATGTTTTTTATAAAACATTTCATTTGCTACTAACCATACCGCATGGTCATCATCTGTTATCTGATCTCTAATAAGTTTTGGAAGCAAGTTGATACCTTCTACCAGAATAGGCTTACCATCATCCAGCTTATCTAAATCTTCTAAAATCATTTCAAATTCTTCACAGAATACATCTACATTCCACTTTAGATATTCTTTTACTTTCATGCTAAGTATATCATTGAAACTTACTTTTTTATTTAAATTTGGATGTTTTTGGGCATCAGATTGATCGATATGTTTCCCTAAATAATCATCACAATGATAAACTGTAAAACCATATTTAGCTGCGAGTATATTTGAAATTGATGTCTTTCCTGCGCAAGTTGATCCACCAATCCAATAAATTAATGATGTCTTTTTCATTGTTTGCACTTGTCTCCTCTATATTCATTTTTCCTATAAATGTTATTGACGTGAATTGTCAAATGTAAATCCTACCTCATTTTTATCCAGTGAACTAAATGTATTATATTTTCCGTTTGTATACTCAGCAACAACCTTGCACCAAAACCTCTGAGCTGGCAAATTATTAGTCCACTGAGATATCTCCCATCCTCCTGGAAACATGTCAAAAATTTTCATTGAAACTTCTTTACCTACTCCCATTTTTCGATATTTTTTCATTACAAAAAACTCCGCTATATTGTGAGGGTTTGGTAAATCATTATGTTCACAACAAGACCGCACCAAAACCAATCCAGCAAGTTTACAATCAACTCTGATAAAGAAAGGATATCTTCCTTCCTCATTCCAATAATCATCAATACGTGGATAGCCAAAGTATCCATATTCATTTATATCATCCTCAGAAAACTCCGAGAAGTCATAATTGTATAGTTCCATCATTTGAATGAAGACAGATTTTTGTTCAATCAATATAGGCTCAATATTAATGTTCATAAATATCCCCCTGGTTCTAATTTCTAATTTGTATCCCACTGTTGTTTATTCATAATGTTCATTTCAAAGTTACCTATGTAATAATGAATATAATGGGAAATATGTATTAATTCGTAATTTCTAAAGAAATGATGATAATTCTTATTTCGCCTGAAAAGTTAAGATTTTTAGGTACGGTGTATTAATAAGTTTTTTTATGTCTTGAAAGCTAATCACGAACTCTTCATCATGATTTTGAGCATTAAAAAAGAACGATACTCCTTTTGACTTTGTTATATACCAGCAAATGTTTTCGTTTATTATCCCATTTAGTACTTCTTTATTGGTATACAGACCATTATAGTTCAATACATCTATTAGCTTATAAGTGCCCTTTTCGGGCTTTGAGTAGGTATCTCTATCAAAGATGACATTTCCTTTATAGTTAAGTATGGACTCATCTAATTTTATTAGATCATTTAATTTCAAAACTTTTAACCTATCCAGGTCAATAGTATATGAATATCCCCAAGTATTTGGATGTGCTGCACCTTTACTATATGCATATACAGCGTATCTAATGCTCAATAAATGATTATTAGAAAAGCTTGAATGACAATTAAACTCTAATGTTTGATCTTTCGTGTTTGAAATCGTCTTCAAAATATCACTAACTTTTAGATTTTTTTCATCCCAAAAATTGAACCAATCCGTAATGTATTCAAAAACTTCATGCTCAAGAAGATAATTAATTTCTTTTTGCTTTTTAGAGTTTGATAACCCTCTGATTTGAGGAAACTCTACAATAATTGAATTTCTTTTATAATACTTAATATATACTTGGTAATCTGCTTTTCCACTTGCGTATGCATTCGTCAGAAAACATTGTAGCATTATAAATATAAACACAATCCCAAATAAGATAGTACGTTTTTTCAATGTGATACTCCCTCAACATATAATATAAATTTTCAGCTTCGCAATTGGTAACAATTTCGAACTTTTATCTTCTAATGAATGCTTGATCTGTTGCGTAACCTTTGTGCCAATATGCTTTTTGAAACAAATATCCTATTTCCAAAATTTCTTTTTCTCTCCAGTTCTGCATTATCAAACCACATTGACCAATCATTTCGTTTGTTTCTTTTAAAACAACAGCCCAAAGTCCAAAACCATACTCTTCATATCTTTTAAGATGTCTGTTAAGCCAATTTTGTGCTTCTTCTAAGCTGAATGCACTTTCATAAGAAGTACGCATTACTTCCTCATCACACAATATTTTGCACAATGCATCATAATCGGACTGCACCATTTCTCTAATTATAAGACGTTTTGTTTCTATCAAAAATCTCCGACATTTCGATTATATAAATAACCTTTCAAAAATTCCTTTGCTTATTATTAAATAACTCACTTCATATTTCCTCCTTAAATTAGAAGTTATCAATGCGAGTAAAAACCTAATAGCAGGTGGTTTATTAAAAGACTGCTATACAAATCAGATTACTATTTATTTCGGACTCTAATGTGAGATAAAATAGAATATTTAACAACTAATTCTTATCTTCAATCTAACCTTTTTAAAACAGTAACCACCCCAGTATAACCATCTAGTTCAATCTCATCACCTGTCTTCAGTATATCCATAGCATTATTTGTCTTATAAATTGCTGGAATATTCATTTCTCGAGCGATAATTCCTGGATGATCATAAGGAGAACCCCAATTGAATATTAATCCTTTCACTTTACTTAGTAATGGTAATATGTCACCACAGTGGCTATGTGGTAAAACAAGGATACTATCCTCTTCAAGAACTTCGGGCATTCCCACATATACTTTTCCTCGTACACGCTTTTTTAAGCCAGAAACGCCTTTGACTGCTTCTACTTTTGATGAATCACTGCAGTCAGAATGTATATTATTGGACATATCATACTCCGGTAACAATTGACCTATCATTTCAGGAGCTAAAAGCTTCTTCTGTTTCATATATTGTTCTTTTCTATCATTAATTACTGTTTTATCGAAAGTTCTGTCTTTCAAAACCATTTTAATTTCGTCTATATACATGTAATAAATATCATCAGTATTCTGTAATAACCCTTCTGAGCATAAAAGTTGTCCAATCGCTACAGTAGCCAATCTTATGTATCCGCGATACATTCGTTCCATATAGTAGTTGTGATTATCATTTGTGATAAATGACTTCTCAGCCAGTATAAGTTTCTTTTTAAACACAGTATATTCATCAGAAGTAAGTCTATCTTTAACTATCATTTCTATTTTATTTTTGCTTTGTAATGTATTTTTTTGAGTTTCAAAAAATATAGTCTCATCAATAAATAATAAGCTACGAACTTGTCCGATAGCATAATCCGGTCTCTCTAGTACAACTTTAGTAAATTTTAGATACTCAATTGATAATTCTAAAAACTCAAGTGCTGTTTCATATGTTAGTTTCATGCCTACAAAGGGATTCAAAGATTGAATCAATAATAGTATTTCAGGTAAAAACAAAAGTAGTATTTTTAGTACTTTTGTTTAACTTATGATAGTATAACATTAAATGCTCTTCCATTTCAGGAGAGAAACTGCCTTTCAAAATCTTTTCTTTTATTTCTGGTCCAAATGCAAAATAATCCTGATGTAAATAATGTATATTATTATACACCAAATATTCCATAAAAAACTCAAAGGATAAGGCAAATCCCTGTGGAACTAATATTCCCGCATTCAATAATTCGCCGAGATTCGCTGCCTTGCTACCATAAAAAGGTATATCTGCTTTTGATAATTTTTCTAATTGTTTAATCAATATTTCATCCTCCGTTAGATAAATTAAGTTTTAAATGATATTAAACATATCTGATAAATCTAGTATAAGAGATCTAGTATAAGAGATTTTCTTAGATTACTAGTTGATATTTTGCAATTCTATCAAATTCTTTAAAAATTTATATGCTATTTGCATGGCAGAATCAGAAACATATTTTATATTATCTTTTATTCCATTATGAGTAGTTTCAACAAATGTTGGTGGGTTTAATCCGATTATTGATAAAGGGTCTCTACCGTCAATTTCACAATCTATTATAGTCAATATTGATGAGATATCTTCTTCTGGAACAATTCCTATTGATAAATTTGGAATATTTTCGTTTTCAAAACTTCTATCATCAGATCCAGGTGTTCTCTTAATTAACTGTAAAGGATGCTGTTCTAATGTTTTCTTAGTAATAAATTCAAAAACTTTCTTAGATAAATTCATTTCTGGACCAAGTATAATTGTATCACCGAATCCACATGTATCCATATTAATAACACCCAAAATATTTTCTTTTCCTATATGTTCAATATACTGTTCACTTCCTCTGTCTTCATATTCTTCCCTGTCAAAAAATACAATATCATAGCAATTTTTCAACGTTATTTTTTGCATAAACTGCGCTAATTTTATTAATATAGCAACGCCAGAAGCATTGTCATTCGAAGCTGTACTTCCATCTAAATTATCATAATGTGCCGATAGTACAAACCTTTTATCACTGTTTTTTCGATTAATTGGGACAATAATATTGTTTACCCAATGGTTTCCATACTTATTATGATATACTTCATATGGTAATTGACTTTCTTCTAATAATTTTAATATATTTCTAAATCTTTCTTCTTTATTACTCATTGCTATACGTTCAACATAATTCATCATAATTATAAACTCCTATTAATCATTTTAGTTGGCTGTTTTAAACAATTGCGTATTACCTATCTTCTAATACATACATGATTTAATAAATATATTGGAAGTTACTGTAACTCGTTAACTTGGACTTTGTTCGTTCTTGTATAATAAGCTGCCATCAAATCAATCAGTGATCGTAATTCCGTCATTCTCAAGTCGTGTTAGTATTTTCTTGAATTTAGTTATATTCGCCACACCTATACATTGATGATTAAATTTAACTACTAATCCATTTTTCTTCGCGTCTAGTGCCGTCGCTGCAACACAATAGTTTCCATCCACCCCGACTAATTCTACTTCGTTTATATTTTTTTCCTGCAAATACTGAAGTAACTTAGGATTAGAAAAAGAGTTTGCTCTATTTTTAATAAAAACCGGTGAAGCTTCTACAATATTTAGCCCTTTAACAAGTTCTGGTTTGTATCCCCTTCTTTGATAAAAAAACCGGTTAACGATATAGATAACTAGGTTTCCTTCCTTAGTAAATTCAGAAATTCTCTGATTAATACGTGGAAGTAATATATCAGATTTATACGGAAATCGCTTTTTATTTCTTATATCCCCAATATAATCCTCCTGCATATCTATCACCAATAATGCTTTCATCTAATAATTCTCCTTTGTTTTTAATTGTCAGTAATCATTCAACTTTTGACTTTCCTATACATTCAAAACTCATAAATACATGCTTTTTATCGACGTTGATATACTTCAATTCCAAATGTCTCTATGTACTAAGCTTTGCTTCATAAAAAAATGGGAAGTTGGATTAATTCTAAATTTCTAAATAATGCGAGTTATACGAACTGCAGATTATGCTTAATAGCTACTTTTAATAGGCTTGAAATTCTGTACATTTAAAAGATTCATCAAAATCAATCTCTAATATTCCACAAAATGGTATATTGGGTTCAAAAGAAAATCGTCGTATAACAATGCCATGTGTCACAACAATGATTTTTTTATAATTGCTATACTTTAAAAGAGCTTTTTTAGCACGTCTAAAGTGTATTTCTGCCTTATCATCCACATATGTTTCACTATTATTTTCTGGCTTCAAAATATAATATGCTGTCTTTTATGTAAGTTTGTATCTTAGTAAAACCTGCTGTTTTAAAAAAAATGCTTAATTCTTTTGAACTGTAAACTCTGACATCTCCATTATGAGTGAATGGGAATACGGCCATATTGGCAATCCACCGTATAAGGGGAGGAAAATATGGTTCAGCCATGTATATAACACCATCATTTTTCAAAATCCTCATACATTCATCTGCAAATCCTTGAGGCTGTTCAAAATGATGAAATGCACAGGACACAGTTATTACATTTATGCTCATGTTATCAAAGTTGAGTGGAAAACAAGGCTGTGCTAAAAATGTACTATCGGGATAACGTTTCTTTGCAACTGCAATCATGTTTTCTGAAATATCAACACCAATAGCATTTACTTTTGCTTTTTTAGAAAGTTCTGCAAGCAGATAACCATTGCCACATGCAACGTCCAAGATAGTATCTCCATTTTTAACAAGGACTTTTTTTATCAGCTCAGCTTTATGAGCTCTTGTATAACTCCCCTCTGGCGATGAATTATATTCTAAAGCCATCTTGTTATATGTTATTCGAGATTGCTCCGTCTTTTTTTCCATGTCCTTTTCACCTCGTTCTAATTCAATTTGTCACAACATAACAGAATCTATAAATTAATTCACAATTGTTACAACAGCGAATCACTATAATTATAAACAAAGTAATTTATTAAATAAATGAATAGCATTATATTTCTTCCTATTATATCTGTTACGACGCGAATCATTATTTTTCAATTTTTATTCTCATACCGTTCCCATTATATCCAAAGGGTACGGCTTCAAATCCGCAACTTTCATAAAATTTTTCCATACCTTTTATCGATATCAAGTTAATGGTACTATATTCTCCAGCAATTGTATTTTCTTTTATCTCATCTATTATAGAATTTACAAGCTTTTTTCCTATTCCTTTTTTCTGATATTTTGAATTTACCACTACATCAACTAAAAGATATGACATGCCATCTCCAATTGCTCTAGCCATTCCAACTGCACAATTATCATATATAGCTTTTTTTACAATAGTGCTATTTTTTATAGCTTTTTCTACAATGATTGGATTTTTAGGTTCCCATCCAACTTGTTTTCTTAGATTATTGTATTCATCAACATTTAAACTATCTCTTATCTCAATTCCTATTTCATTCATAAAATCACCTTGATAAATTAAACTTTTCTGTATCATTTTCTATTTTAGTAACTTTCATAAATATAATGAGCCATCACAGCTTTCCAAAAAATCAGATTCTATCTCTTTGTATAAGTTACATAAGCATAAGGAATATCTCCATCGATTATGTCCATCAAATTCTTTAGGTAACAATCGATATTACTGTTCCCATACCATTACATATTCTTTTTCTCCTGTATTTTCATCCATCTTTTCACATTGAACATTGAAATTTGAGCTCTTGTAGAATCTTACTGCTCGTATATTTTTTTGATATACACTCAAGGTTAATTGCTTTTTGATGGTCTTAACAAAGTCTAGCAACTGTTTACCAATACCACAAGATTGTGCATCACTCCATACAAAAATACCCTCGATATAATTATCACTCATTCCTATAAAACCTTGTATTTTACCTTTGTTTTCATCTTCATAAACATATACTTCTGCTTTTGGAAATATCTCTTTCACTCTTTCAAAATTATCTTCCCAGTATTTTGAGGAAATAAAATTGTGGGCTTTCATATTGGTATTCAGCCAAATTTCCGCTATTCTATCTATATCTGTTTCTTGTAATTTTCTAATCACAACATATCTCCTTAAAAATTCAAATTTCTCTGTTGCTTTTTTTAGCTTGTTTATATATAATTTCTGAATTCATCATAAATATAATGTGAAGTTAAATATACGTCAATAAAGTTCTTCATGCAACTCGTGATACCATTCTTCTGCTTCTCGCATTCTATTTTCAATATCATTCAGTGATTTCACTTGCATTAATTTTTCCAACCGCTCAACTATCGCGCATGGCATATGCATTGATATATGTAGTAAATAATGGTATGGATATAGTGGGGTATACTTTAATCTCAATAACATAACAAGTGGCTCTATAACATACTTATTGTAATATGCATAACATTCTGCGAAAGCTCCTCTGTTAATATATTTTCTTACTCGAATATGCTGACTATATCTGTAATCACATTCCTTTTTACAGTTTTCTTTATTATTGATGATTTCCTGATCATCTGCTTCTTCGAATCGTACAACATCGTCTTTATCGAATATGACAGATGCTCCTTCTACGATATCATTCTTAATGTAATGATATTCTTTTCTATCTCTTGAGTGGAGCTGCCAATTAAAATCCAATACCAAATACGGGCTTGAATCCTTTATATGATATACAATCTGTCCAAGCTTTGGATTACCATTTCCATTTTCGTCTCTTCCATCTATTTCACCTAAATTTCTTAACGCTATTTCAACATGTTCCAAAGCATCTTTTTGATGATCATCATCAACATCGATCCAGTAGTCGATATCTGAATACTCATCAGCATAGCCCATAGCAAACGAACCCTCTATCCAAAATGCATATATGTAATTAAGCGGTTCTAACTCATTTTTCAGTGTTTCTGTGATATCTTTTTCTGTTATCATTATTATTCCTCCGATAGATTTCTGACTGTCTATGTAATAAAAAATATAGTGTGAAGTGAGTTTTAGTTCGCTATTTCTAAAAATTATGAACTAATTAAGTTAGGATAATGCTTTTTTTACGAATGCTTTATATATTTCTTCAACTGCCCATATTTGATGAGGTAAAAATAGTTTTTCTTTTACTTCATCCATAGTTAGCCAAACAAGATGATGGTCGGGTTCAGTAGGATTAGCTATAACTTTATCGATTTCCATATAATAAAAATAACCTATTCCATGAAAAAAAGTATTAGTTTGCTCAATGAAATGAAAATAATCACCCTTACAAACAAAGTTTAGTGGCATAACTTTAAGCCCTGCTTCTTCCAAACATTCTCGTTCTATACATCTGCTATGTGTTTCATCATTTTCAATTCCTCCACCAAGTAAAAAATATCCTTCCTTACCGTTGTAAAGATGCGTCATTGCTACTGGTATTTTACCATTTTTATCAAATCCAACACCATATGCCCCAACACGTTCAGTATATTTTTTAGATGGTTCTTTTTGTCCAAATGTCTTTTCTAACATATTAATATCCTCTTTCCCCATGTTATATAATAAACCCTGATTTGAAATCCTAACAATTACGAACTTTTCATCTTCTAATGGATGCTTTATCCTAATTAATATTATAGAAAGTTCAGTTTCTTTAATCTTGAGTTTGAATAGTTAATAAATTCCAGACAATTCATCCTTGTTTGGCTTTCTTACATGAGAAAGCATTCTACTCTCACCAATCACCTATTATACAAAGTTACATTTTGCTTGCAATAAACTAATATGATAGCACCACCTTCATAAGTTTCATCGTCAAACTGAACCGGGTCATCTTCCCAGAAACACACTCACAAATATCGTAGGTGCCTTTTGGTTTTCATCAAAAGTTAATTCACTACATGGACACTAGTATTTCATCTACTCATTCCCTTAGCTTAATACTATCTACAAACTTTTATCCTCTTCAACTCTTCCCATTTATTAAAAATATTTTGATTGCTAGTGTTTTGTTATTTTTCCAAATCTTTCTTAAAGTATATCACATTGCATGGTCTTTGGGTAGTTATGGCATACGGGTATTCTGTGTGATTTATCAGCATACCATTGATAATATAACTAATCTTCTCATAATGCAGATTAATACCTCCTGTTTAGTTATACTTTCTGCTATCTTTCTATAGAAGTATTCGTAGAAGACTGGATTTCTAGATATGCCACTTTCCTTAAAATTCTCTACCATCTTACCGTGAGAAAATAAAAGACACCATACAATATAGGGTTACCTCGCTTAGAAATCTAGTCATTTCCCTTACTTTCAGAAGAAAAACGTATATGTCACAATACTGAAAAACGGCTATCAAAAGATAACCGCATTTATACTATAATACAGATTATATTAGTTACTAATTACAATCTTTTTTGCTATTTCCAAACATTCCTCATAACTTTTTAAAAAAACATCTTCGCCAAATCTTTTTGAAAAAATATGCTTTATTTTATTTGCCAAAAGTTCAGTATTTCTAGTTTCATTTGATAGATTAACAATAAGATTTACTTCTATTTCATATTCATCCTTTGGTGAATATGGAAATAAATCTATAGGGTCCCAATTATTTATAATATCATTTACTTTTCCTTTCATTAAATTACACCCGTTTACTTTCCATAAAGTTGATTAACTATGTTTGTCATATTCTCGTCAAAGTATGCTGGCGAATATGTTGTTACCAGTTTGCCCTCTTAAGTAACAACTGCTGCACCTTCTTTAATTAATCTTAATAATTAATTTTAAATAAGGATATCCATCATTTTTTGAACCCTGGCTCCATGAACTATACTTTTTAACATTATGTTTTTGGACCCAACTATTTAATTTCTTTTTTAATACATTTGATTTCATCAGTTTTTTACTCATTACAGTACCCAATTTATTCGGAGTATCATTATACATTGGATTTATCATCCTCGTGCACCCCATCAAATAATAACAGTAGGAAGGTGTATTGTTATCCCCTAACGTTCCTCTTCCAACAATTCCACCGACTAAGAATTTACCTGATATCATCCCAGTATTATAAGAATTTGAACTTCTGGCATAACTTTCACCAGCAATACCTCCGACATTACAGGAACCTTTTCCACCAACAACCCCTATATTATAACAATTATCAAGTTTAGCTATAACATTTGGATTCTGATCATTTATAATAGCAAGTGCTCCAAAAAAACCAACGATGCCACCTATATCACTACTATTATAAGTTACGACATCTCCTTGATTCGCACAATTGTAGATGTGTGCTTTTAAGGTATTCCCAATTATTCCACCTATAAACTCACTATCTTTAGCAACATTGATATTTCCTTTGTTACTACAGTTATAGGATGTTCCATTAAACTCTCCAGCTATTCCTCCAATATCATCACACGATTTTCCGCACGTAATTTTACCACTATTACAGTTATTATATATTTTATTTGATACACTATAATTAAAATCTCCTGGGCCTCCACAAATACCACCGATATCTTGGCATTTATCGTCAATCTTTAAGGTTCCAGAGTTTTTACACATATAAATACTGCCTGATCCAATTGTTCCAGAAACACCTCCGATGTATACACACTTATTACCACAATTTATTGCTCCTTTATTTTCACTATTTAATACATTACCGTCAGCAGTATCACCAATAATACCGCCGATTACACTACAATTGGATTTCATAGTTATTTTATTATAATTTATACAGTTTTTTATTGTACCATCGTTGTTATTTACACCAACAATACCACCAATGCTTGATGCCTTAACACATGAAATATTTCCTCTGTTTATACAATTTTTTACTACACCCAATTTGCTATTTTTAAATTTCATAGTCTTATCACTGATAGAATCAACACCATTCATTCCAACTATACCTCCAATAGCAAATCCTTTACTTTTCGTTGATATTTTTGCTTTATTATAGCAATTATCAATTGTCCCAGTATTACTGCCTGCTATTCCACCACCCCTGCAAGAATTGCCAGTAATAATTGTACCTTCATTGTAACAGTTTTTAACTATTCCACACTTATTTAATATCGTGATACCTGATACAGAACAGTGTTCTCCTATTAACTGCCCTGAGAAGTGACAATTTTGAATAACACCATACCATAAAAAATCAACGATACCATAGGCGTCATTATTTTTTGAACCAATTATGAAACTTTTCTCAACACCTAAGTTCATAATAGATGCATTATAGATATTTTTGAATAATCCATGTTTATAATTTTTTCCTACTTTTTGAACTTTATTATATAATCCATAAATTACAAAACCATTACCATCAAAAACACCACTAAACCTTGTTTTTCCACCAATAGATATCCATGTATTCTTTGGTTCAATTTTATCCCATTCCTTCCAGTTATTTGTATAATTTAAATAAATATTATTTGTTAATATATAGTGAGCACATGCATAATTTGAAACATTATCATTTATATATTTTGCTGCAAGCGCTAATTGGGAGCCATTTGAAATCTCATATGGATTATTATCACTTCCATCGCCTTTCGCAAAACTGGTTGCTATACTACCATCCCAAACATTTTTTTCAGCGTTTACATTTTTATATAACATTAACTTAAAATTACTAGTCAAGAATATAATTAACAAAATGCTCATTGTTAACTTAAATATTCGATTGATTAATCGATTTTCTCGAATATATATATTTAGGTGATATTTACTATTACTACTTTTTATATTTTTGAATCTCACTTTACTTCTCCTCATTTGTCGAATAGTCACGTAAAAATATAATATTTCATTAATATATAGTTTTACAACTATATATTAACTCTCTATAATGTATACTTATTTTAGCGAATTTCTCTTTATCATAAATATAATAGAAAGTTACAACATCTTAATTAATTAGAAGTAGTTTAATCAGTTATTTTCTAAATAAATGATTTCTTTTCCTTTTTCTTTAGCATATTCTATTTCTTTTTTTACACTTTCGCCAATATACCCATTAACATTTACAACAAAAATTGCATCTGATAAATCGATTTTTATTCTATGTAATTCACCTAATATATCTTTTTCAGATTCTGTCAAATTCCTATCCATAACATGTGGTATAATTCCTATTACCACATATTCATTTTCTAATTCCAGTCGTTCAGACATTTCTTGTATTTTATTCCAAAACCTTACTGAGCCACATAATGTGACAACTTTTCTCTTCTCCATTATTACTCCTATTTTAAAAAAATAAATTCAATTTCTCAGTTAATATATTATTAGCCATCATAAATATTATTTATAGTAAATACGTTTCTATGTATTTTGCAACACCATCTTCATCGTTTGACACGGTTATATAATCTGCGATATCTTTTACCTGTGAAACTGCATTTCCCATGGCCACACCTATTCCGCTTGCTTTCAGCATAGGAATATCTGCTAAATTATCTCCAAATGATATGGTTTCTTCTTTTTTAATACCCAAATAATGAATCAACGATTCAAGTGCTATTCCTTTATCTGCATGTTTATTTGTAATTGTAGCCATATCATTAGACTTTTGATATTGCATTTCGTTAGTTATGTACTTTGAAAAATCAATATTCTCATACTCATTGAAAAATAAACGTATTCGTTGAAAGTTATGTTGAGGTATTGAATATAAGTTGTATTCTAATATTTCTTGTGTAATATAACTTATTATTGTATTATTCTTATAACAATATGGTTCAAAATAGGCGCAGATACCAATACCAGGAGCAATCTCAGTCACCTTATTGATGTAGTTAATTGCATTTTCATATTTAATTACATTTTCCTTAATTAATTTATTATCAGCATAGATTATTGCTCCATTATAGTTAGCAATACAATCACATGGAAGTCCTTGAAGAAATGTTTTCATTTTACGTGGTGAACGCACTGTAATATATCCTATTTTCATTCCTTTTTGACTACATTTTAGAATAGCCTGTTTATTTCTTTCTGAAACCACTTCTTTAGAATTCAACAAAGTATCATCCAAATCAAAAATTACAAGTTTCATACAGAATACTCCTTTCTCTGTTTATATAACTATTTACTCAAACACCTCTTCATAATTTGCTACCTTTTTTACCGTGAAATATTTCATGAATTCTTTCGTCCACATGTCCATTTCATCCTCAATATCATTCACTTCGTTTAATATGAAAGTTACGGATTGGCAATCAGTCTGTGACATAGCTGGTAGCAGTACAGAGAATCCCCACTCAACATCTTCTTTTGCATCTTCAAATCCATTTCTTGCATCAACAACAAAGTTACTATTTGAATACTTCTTAAGAAGTTCTACCGCAAATAATGTTGGCTTTCTATAATCCTCATAACAACAGAATTTTTTCCATACCAGCAATACATTATTATCTTTTGGTATATATCTGACATTACAGAATTCAGAATCAAACTGATCCTTTATTTCCGCATGTACGGTTTCTTGCACTAGGCGATATATCTCTTCAATAAAAGCACGAACATCTTCAAAACCAGATATGCTCATATCGAATTTTAATTTACCGTGACAGACTGCTTTTTGCTTATCATGATATCGGTAAAGGGTTCTTGCCAGACAACCATTACCGTAACATCCAACACAGTCTTCCAAATTATAGAACATGCGCTCAGCAAATTTCCTCGATATGTTATCATATCTGTTTAGCATCTCTTCCATCCTATCGTCTTTTCGATGCCATGTCTCTGGTTTACCGCTTGTTATGAGATACCATTGAAGAGAATGATCAAAAATATCATTACTTAAATAGATGGCATAAGAAAATCCATACTCCGAAGAGACATAAGTTATTTTATTTCCATGTTTCTCTATCTGCCTTTTGAATTTCAATAACTTCAGTGACTTAAGATATTCATCGGTTTTCAAGATTTCTTGCTGAATCTGTTCAGGTAAAAGTGAGATACATTTCTCAAAGGTCGGTTTTTCATCCGGAGCAATTGCCTCATTTCTCGTAATTGCAGCTGGTAATTCACCAGTATGTAATATGCCACAAGTATCTTCATACTCCGTAATAGAAAGTTCTTTGATACATAGATTTACTTGTTTATCACAAGCTATTTTTAATTCGAATCCTTCCTCGTTCATTTCAGGAAATACCGAAGATTTCATGTATCTTTCCTTTTTGGAATAATATCTCTCTTCACCATTTATCAGAATCTGCATTTCTTTATAATCATATAGCAATGACACCTCAGTGAACTCATTCATATTAATATGATTATGAAAGAACATTGTCTTTCTAGCTGGATCAACAATATCATCCATACGTCTGTTGTCCGACCAACAAGTGCCAATGTTCACATGTCCATTTCCTATGAGTACGTACAATCCTGGTGCATCGATCTTCACTGTCATATCAATACGGAAAGGTACTTTGTATCGATTCGGTAAATATACATATGAATTAATCGACAGATGTTCCACGTCAAAGCGGCTTGTTGGTAAAGATCGATTTGTCTTCATATATAGCAGATGATCCTTGCACTCACAGATTACATTTCCTTTTGGTAACAAACTTTCTAATTCGATATTATGTTTGATCATATTAATCCCCCAAATCAAAGGTTATTTAATTTCTTTTTACTTTCCGGCAGATCTATAGTCTTTTATGTATCCATCACTTGTCATATCAAGTTTATAACCATTACACTGTAGCTCAAGAGTTCTATAATGTATGGAATAGACTTTTTTCCATCCTATAAAATATATATGCGTTGATTTTAAAACCTTTTTCCAATTTACTTTATTTTTATTGTTCATAAAACTTCCTAATTCATATTTTTTATTATTTGCTTTAAGGTAATTAATAAAATCATTTTTATTTTTTATTTTAGTATCTACCTTATAGTAATAAATACTTGTATTGGGTAATGCCTCTTCTTTCACATATCCAAATGGGAAAAATTCAATTTTAATAAAAAATAAAGTTAAAATTAGTAATGCTAAAAAGATTATATTATGTTTTATTACCTTCATCAATCAACTCTCCTTTAGATTTTCTAGTATACTTCTTACTGATTTCGAGCATAGTTCTCAACAAAGTCCCTATATAATTTCAGGAAAGTTTCTTTATAAATAATGTTTATCAAGTAACTCATTGAAGTTTCTACAGAAAAGACTTCTTGTCTGTACATAGCTTTGAATGGAAATACAACCTATTACTAATCATTTTTTGAATGGTATTTTTCAAATATTGAATCAATACTTGATAATCTTCTTCCGTCCAATCATCAACAAAAACGACATCCTTGATCATCCACTCGCCATTTTCATTTCTATAACATTTGCTGCCATTTTGTTTTCATTGAAAATTAGAAAAGAGTTCTAGGTTAATATCATCTAAACGTAGATCTCGATATATAATCATTGTCGTATCCTCTCTATTATTGGCTTTGTATACTTAAATACTTTATTTCTTTTTATCCTTTAATCCCTTTGTTTTAACATTAAATTGGTTAATCGGTATACTCTTCTTTTGTTTTAACATCTGATCAAAAACTATATGCTCTCTTTTCTTTTTACCCATATTATCTCCCCTTGTAGTCTCTTAATTTTACTCCTCAAAGAATAGCCCCACTCTAATCAATGGTAAACCTGTTTTATCTATAGTCAATACTCAATCAAAATCAAATAGTATCGCTTTAATCAAATTATCCAACAACTAATTCTTGACTGTATCATTTTATTACCTTTAAAATATCGCTAAATTCAGCTATACTACACACGTTCAAGTTATTGCTATCAACCTGTTTCTTCTCATTGTACCAAATCGTTTTCAATCCAACATTCTTAGAACCAATAACATCGGTCTGATAGTCATTACCAACATAAAAGATATCATTCTTAGAACATAGCTCGTTTTCTTGCAGTATTTTAGATATAGCATATTCAAAAAAACTCGAATCAGGTTTTCTTTTTCCGAAGTCTGCACTTGAATATAAATCAATAAAATATTTTTCTATTCCGAAATCATTTAATAAGCGTTTATTAGAAGAAGAAAGAAAAATACTATTTGAAAGTATATACATCTTCACTCCTTGTGCATATAACTTTTCTAAACTAATTCTTGTTTCATCTTCTAAATACTCCTCCTGCATTTCATTCATAATCTGATAATCAAGCTTTTCTAGATCTACTTGAGGATTAACTTCAAATTCTTTGCAATACATTGGAAATGTATCACGTATAAAAGCTATTTCATTATTCGTTATTTTTCTCTCCTCATATAGAGGCAATAGAGTTATTGAATATTGATTAAACTCCTCATATGTACATTTTTGTTGGAAATGCGTATGTAAATATTTCAAACCTCTTTCGAATTCAAAAGATTTATCTTTTAATACGGTATCGTATAAATCGAAAAGAATAATGTTCTGCATGTATGTCTCCTTTTACGCAAGCAATCAATTATAATGTCCAACTACAGGTTTATCTTTGGTTCTATGTTTTCTATCGGGATCGTATTTCTGCCAATATACTGCCTTCTCATTATATCTGGAGCGTCCAGGTTCTTGGTAGGTACCGTGTCCAAAATACACCATTCCCAAAGGCTTTACATGTTCTGGCAGATTAATCAACTTCTGCATCGTAGTCATTCTGGATTGTATTGGATAGATACCAATCCATACGCTTCCAAGCCCTATATCTGTTGCAGCTAGCAACATATTTTCAATAGCAGCACTGCAATCACATATCCACAGATCTTTATCCTGTCCCTTTAGGGCGTATTTCATATTTCCACAAATGACAATTCCAAGCGGTGCATTGTATCTAGCAAAAACCATCTTATTTCTGATATTATCCAATATTTCTTTTTCATTTATTACAACAAATTCCCACGGTTGTGCATTCACTGCTGTGGGTGCCGAAAAAGCTGCATTGAGGAGAATTTGTATATCTGCGTCTGTTACAGCCTCATCTGTATAATCTCTAATACTTCTTCGATTGTATATAGCATCTAAGGTTTCCATTATTAAATTCACTCCTTTTACCTTTTCGTTCCATCTTTAAAAGGCACTCAAATAATCGAATATCACTAACTGCTCATATGTTAATGAAGCATTTCTTACTGATTTCGAATAAAATTTTCAACTGAGTCCTCACATATTTCCAAAAATGATTCTTCACCAATGGTATTTATCTTAAAGAATACAGCTTGACTTCCACCTGAGGTAATTGCACTTACATAGATGTCATCATCAGTTCCTACAACCGTTACATTCATGCTGACACGGTTACCTCCAGCCATACTATACCGTTCATACACTCGGACTGCTATGCGTGAATCTACTAATTCAATATCACTTCCGTCTTCATAAGTTACTGAAGAACTGCCATTTACAATATCTTTATGTATCCAATCTAAAAAATCATTAAAGTTACCCTTCAATTTTCGTTCATATTTCGCCATAAAATAAGACTTCCTTTCCAATATAATATAAGATTTAAATAAGAATTTAAGCGTGATATATTCTTTAGACTTCTTCTATCTTGTATAGTAAGCTTAATTCGATTAGTTGCAATCATCTGGTGTGAAATCTTCTGGTGGACGATGTTGTGGTACCGTAAGATACCATCGAATACCATACTTATCCACAACTTCAGCAGCACATGGACTCCATGGCAATTCACATATGTCCATGATCACTTTGCCCTCTCTAGATAAAATATTGAACGCATGCAATAGTTCCTCTCTTTCATCAAACGTAAAGCATAATTGAACTGGATTTACTGTTGATACAATGCAATCAGATTCTACTACTGCAAATCCTTGTTTTCCCTCTTGGTATAGTTCTGAATGGAAATATGATCCATCTTCATTTAGAACATGATATCCAAGTTCTAGATTAAAAGCTGATTGATACATTTTTACTGCTTCAATACTATTTTTTACATAAAGTCCAACACCATTTAAACTCATTATATTACCTCCCATAATTGATTGTCTTATATCACATTTTTATTTTACTCTTTTAAACATTGGGTGATTTTCTTTAAACTGAACCAAATCCCACATGTTCCCGTACAGATCCTTAAATACTGCAACAATCCCATAGTCTTGGTCTTTTGGTGGTCTAATAAACTCTATTCCTATACTAACCATTTCATTATAGTCTCTCCAAAAATCATCGGTTCCAAGGAATAGAAAAATTCTACCACCTGCTTGATTGCCTATATAAGGCTCTTGTTCTGGCTTCGAAGCTCTTGCTAGAAGAATAGTTGTTCCTGAACTTCCAGGTGGTGATACTACAACCCAACGTTTATCTTGCTCTGGCTGATATGTATCTTCTACTAATGTAAAATGAAGTTTTTGTGTATAGAATTCAATCGCTTCATCATAATCTTTTACTACTAATGCTATATGAACAATGGATTGTATCATATTATGTTCCTTCTTTCTTTAGATTTGTAATATACATGAATAAACTATATTTCATACTTTTACTTTGTCATAAACCGATAATATAAATTCCTCTTTACCGTAGGCTTTTTTAATAAGAAGTCAAGTATCTCAAACTCTGTTATTTATACCTTATAAATATTTAACCATTTTATATTCATCTGCATATGTACCACCCAAGTATCTTAATGCATTTGGGATTGTTCCAACTATTTCGAATCCATAATTTTGATACATCTTTAATGCTCTAGTATTAGTGGTCACTACATCTAGTTCTATTTGAGTTACACAATTATTTATACACCATTCAATGCATTCCTCCATCATCTTCCCACCGATACCTATATTGCAATAAGCTTCCAGTAATACAAAAGCCACTTCTGCTCTATGTCTATATCGCTGATATCCTCTTACTAGTCCAACTGAGCATTGACCTACAACCTTTCCATCACATTCTGCAACAAACCACATTCCAGTTGTACTATTTAACACATTTGAAATAATGCTTTGCTCTTTTTCTATTGTGGTTTGAAATTCTCCTGGGTTTCGTGCAAGAAACTTTGTTTCTTGATCAGCTGTGGAAATAACCGTTATAATATCCATTGCGTCATCTTCTGTAGGTTTACGAATACATACAGATTTACCGTTTTTCAAAGTATATTTCATAAAAACCTCCTGGTCTAAATTTGTCTCAGAGTATTGTCCTATCTACATCCATATTTATTGCCATATACATACTTCCTGACTCAGTGTCAGTAACCTCCAAATATGTAAATCCAACCTTTTCATATAATACTCTAGCACTAAAATTGCTTTCAAACACATGGAGCACTATTCGATATATTCCTTGATTTATCAATATTTCGCTTAACTTTTCAAGGACTGCTGTTCCATATCCTTGTCTACGATATTGCTCCTTAATGATAATGTCCTCTATAAATGCTCTTTTCTTATTTATAGTTTCATACCATAGGAATCCTATCACATCACCTTCTAGATTTTCCACAACATTCAATGAATTATCTGAGGTGTCCAGTCCATCAGGCAAACCTTCTAGAAAATCAGCTAATGATTCTTGTATTGCCTCTTCTATTGTTGAAAACTGTCCCTCTTTCAACATACTTTCGGCATAATCTTTAACCGTCCACTCCTTGTATGCTTCAAATTCTTGCTTTGAGATGGAGCGAAAAATAATTTCACTTGTCCTTCTTTTCATCATATAGCTTATTCCTCCATATTTAGTACTTTTTCATAAACCGATAATATAAAATCTTCTTTGCCCTGGGTATATGCAACCCGATCATCTGGATACTTTTTAGCCAATTCCCTTTTTAAGTTGTCATATTGAAGAGCAATATCAAGATGCGTATTCAAATAATCGCGAAATCCGACCAATAAGTCATATTCTCCTTCACTTTTATCATAGCAATGAATATGTCGGAGCGATATTTGATTGTTTCCACGCAAAACAAATAAATGGTAGTGTGGATTTTTGTTTTGTGGTCCGCAATAACTATATCCATAATGGGCCAATCTATCTGCATTCATATCTTTTATTGACTTCAATTTTACAGCTATATCTAAAATTGGCTTTGCACATATTGATTTTATGGATGTACTTCCAACATGCTGCACATCTATAATATTTTTATCCCAACATGTAAGAAGCTCTTCTTTTACTTGTTGGAATTCATTTTCCCATTCAGTATTATGTGATAAAAGTCTTACTTTGTATCTTTCTACACCCTCCATTAGACGCTCCTTTCAACCTCGAATAGGCTTCAGCAGCTTTTATGGCTGCCTTACTGTTAATTAGTCTATAATTTATCTTTAAATAATTCAAAATTATATAAAATCAATCAATATAAGCTTTCTAAATTATAAATCATTACTTTTTTCCTATCCTTCTTACTATTATTGAACAAATAGAAATCATTACAAATATAAGTACAACAGTTATAACCATATCCAAGAACCAGAAATTAATTGACAATATTTCTACTATCAAATCCGCTAAATAAAATGCAATTAAAATACCAATAAAATCAATTATATATTCTAAAGGTTTTACTTTTTTTCTATTTCTAATTTCGCTTTTAAAAGTATTCTTTAGAAGCTTTTTATTTAATTCTTTTCTTTCCTTTTCATTCTTTTGCATATTAATTTTTCTGCCTTTCTCTCTCCTATAAGTATTTAAGAGTGATATGTTCTTTACACTTAGTCATCAGGTGTTGCAATTGTTTCTTTAATATGAAACTGATCCTTAAACTCCTTTTCACTATTTTCCATTTTAGAAAGAAAATCATCATAGTCGGTAGCATTACCGAGGATCCGCAGACCACATTTTATAACTGAAACGAATCTCGAGCAGTCACATTATCCTCGTAGTTTGAGCCACTATTCATATGCAATTTTCGATTTTGTATCTCTCCTTTTTCTTGATAAAAATAAAAACCAAACCTCCCTGGTCTTAATTTGTCTCAGATCATTACTTTAATCTTTCAATGAATTTAAAATAAATTCTTCAGCGTACTCAAAAATATTTTCAGCATTTCTTTGTATTTCTTTAAGCATCAATAAATTATCTTTTATATCATCAGAAGATAATTTCAAGTCTTGCTGGGATTCTTGCAAAAAGGGTGCATTGCTGTCTGCAATGGCAAGTTTATTTGCTATGGTGAAATATAATATCAAGCGATTCTTTTTGCCTGTATTATTACGCATATTTTCTTTCATCTTTAACCAATCATTTGATGTATTAATCAACTTTAATTTTGGTAAAATATAATTATTAAAATCATCTCTTATATAAACCGAAAAATCTTCAATGTCTGTATCAACAGGTAAGTTATCTCTACATTTATCAATTATATATCCTCTAGAGTCATGGCATTCATGCATGAGACCATCGTTTGTCAAAAATACTCTTTCATAAACCATGGATAAGCTACTCGTCCATTTTTTCACATCGTCAATATTGTCAATTTCATCAACAGATATCACATCAATATTAAACCAAAAACAAAATCCTGTTTCATCCATATTCCTCATTGAATTCTGTAAATGCATTATGACGTAACAGTCTATTCTTTTAGAGTACCATGTATTTCTATAACATCTATATCCAGCTTGCTTCATTAATGGTTTGATTACATCCTTTACTACTATATCTCTTTTTTCTTTTGTAGTCATTTCACTTTACTCCTTAGATATTCATATTATTCAGCATATTTTTTAATGTTCATACAACGGGAAATTGGAATTTTAGTCCGATTTCTATTTTATTCCTCTGAATAGTAATCATCAGAAGTGGACTCACTTCATAATTTACTGTCTGATACTTCTATATTACACCATATTATTCCATGCAACAATTATTTTTTACATTCCTTTGCTGCAAGACGTATTGCACTGAAGACGTATTGCTTTGTTTTAGTTGTTATTACTTGTATTGTTCCCTAATTCAAAATCGCTTTCTCTTACTCTTTGCATAACATCAACCTTTAAATAAAGCCGTTAAAAAAACAGCTTTTTACGGCTGCTTTTCTGTTAAATAAGTCTATAATTTATTTTGGTATAATTCTATATTCCATACTTCTCTTTTAAATTTCCAAGAGACTCTCTTGCATCCTTAGTCTTTCCTGATTCAATCTGTTTTTCAGAAAGTTCTAGTTCTCGGTACATGCTTAATCTCTTCATTGTGCTTTCATACATTTCAACACTCATAATAACCATGTCGCCATATCCATTCTTTGTAACATAGATTGGCTCTTCTGCAGAATGAACCATCTCCGATATCTCGGCTGTATTCTTCAAATCCTTGATTGGAATAATCTTTGGCATAACATCAACCTCCTTATACCATGGCCTTATTATACCATTGTTACAACTAGATTCTACTTAGTTAATCACTATAATTGGTGAAAAATTACCCTGTGTAACCAGCTTTTATAGATACAATAAAGTTCAATGACACATTAATCCTTTTGTCTATTCTCTCTAGTCAATTTTTATCCAATATCTTTGTTCAACTATCCCATCCACAATAACTTCATTCTCTAGAATACCACCATTATTCTGAATACTTTTTGCGGAAGCAATGTTCTCTTTATCACACACCATTAAAACTTTATCTATTCCAATTTTCTTGCATTCTTTAAGTGCAAGACCAATCATATTGGTTGCAACTCCTTTTCCTCTTTCAGAAGGTCTTACCCCATCTCCAATATGTCCACCATTTAAAAGCAAAGAATCATTTAAATAATGTCTAATATTGACTGCACCAACAAATATGTCCTTTTCTTCATCTAAGCAGAAATAAGTTGAATCGGGCACCAAGCCTTCTACATCATCTTTAATTTCTAAGGAACTTATATAATTCTCAAAGTCTCGATAATCATGTTTTCTTATAGCATAAGGAATTATCTTTTCTCCTGTGGCATACCATTCCTCCATCATATCATTCAGATGCTTTTTATGTTTTTTATCTAGCTTTACTAGATGCAGTCTCACTCTATCGCTCCTTCATTACTTAAAAATTCACACCTAAATTATATGCAGTTTTAAGGTGCTCAATAATTCGTACATTTCGCTCCGCTTCATTCCAATGAGATGTACCATCAAACATTATCATTTCTTTCTCAATTGCCCTTGTCCTAATCCTATCTCCTAACATTACTGTTCTCATAGCATTCGCTTCACCAGTTTCTTCAAGGGATTCCATCGTCTTTCCAGCACTCAAAATAAATAATGCTTTCTTAAGAACCTTCATTTGTGGATTAGGATTATATGCAAAACCACTTGACCATACTCTATCAAACCATCCGACTAACTTAGCTGGAGCCTCCGTCCAAAAAACTGGATAAATGAATACGATAGCATCCGATTCTTGTATTTTTCGCTGTTCTTCTAGAACATCATTTGCGACTGGAATCTCTGACCTGTAAAAAGCTTCTCTTTCATATTCACCTTCTGAGAGTTCTGAATTAAAATTCATTTCATATAAATCAGATACAATAAAGGTATGATTAGCATCTCTTAATCCCTTTAAAAATTCTTCTTTCACTTGATATGTAAAGCTATTTTTGCTTGGGTGGCAGTATACAACAAATATTTTCATATGTTCGTCCTCATTTCAGATCATCATAATCATCTCAAATTATTGCCGTTCTTTATTGTTATTCTTTAATTCTTGTTTTCGCAACATTCCACATTTGTTTTCTGGTAAGTATTCAAACTGATGCTTATGATATAACAAGTCCGCTGGTTGATTAGCTATGAGACAAACATAGCTGTCATCATAAGTATTTTCTTCAAAATAACCATCAATAGACTTCATAATCTGTTCTGCATAGCCCTTTCGCTGATACTCTGAGTCTACCATAATATCACTCACTACATAGGTTATACCGCCATCTCCAACTATTCTTCCAAATCCAATCAGTTTTTCTTTATCATAAAGTGACACCGTATATAAAGAATTTTCTAGAGCAATTTGACTTCTCTTTAAATCTTTATTTCCCATTCCAGAACGCAACCTAAGGCTTACATAATCTTGAGCTGTTGGAATTTCATAAACAATCTGTATACTCATCTATTACCCTCCATATAAATATCTGTTTATCGTAGTGACATTTGTATTAATAATTCAAGCGTACATAATAGTAGCTTCTCTGCCAAGATAATAGCTTCTATAACTTTTTGCGATAGATAAGGCGATTTTCTGTTTCTCCAAATTGTTCAAATCCAAATTTTTTATACATTCCAATCGGTCCAACAAAATTATAATACATATCACTTTCTGTCTTATTGGGATACGATTCAATATAATCATACCCATCTTTACTGGCATCCTGTATCACCCGCTCCATTAGCTCAGTTGCAATATGTTTACCACGCATTGCTGGGGCAACTGTAAAGCAGAATACAGATTTGACTCTTGCGCTCTCCTCAATTGTTTTCGTTTTCTCTGATATAATCTGCCATCCAAAGCATCCAAGGCAATCTTTTCTATCATTAGTATTACACCAACCTATGACCTGTCCGTCATAATAAGCAAGGTAACCTTGAAGAATATTTTCATTTACATATTTTATTGCATATGTACGCCTTATTTCTGGATCACGAAGTATATCAGCGATCTTGGCATTATGATCACTACAGAAATTCACACAATAACATCTATCCCATTCTTTATTATCCGTGTGAGCTACATGTTCAAAAAAGTATAAATAGTCATCAAGTCTTTCTGGCGACAGTTTACAAATACTTATATTATTCATATTATTACATTCGTTACTCATCTTTTTTAACTCCTTCAGATTAATTTTGTATCACTTTATATAGTGGTTAACTCACTTCTTAATATCCGATATTTCCATATTACACCATTATATTCTATATAACAATTATTTTTTAATAAGCTCCACGCATCTTCGTTCACTACGATTAAAGGCACTGTCTAATTCGTGTTAAAAATGAATAAAGAAACCAAATCACAATTCCTTGTAAGTCGGTTTCTTTATTCGCTTTGTTTTATTCTATATTAAACTTCGGATCTTAATTCTACATTATACTTAATAAATTCAGTAGTAACCACATATGAATTACTGCAATACACAATTACTAACCACTGCACTTGAATTACCTTTTCCAGATAAGAAATTTATGGTAATTGTTTCTCCAGCAGATAATGTTATATCTCAAGATGGATTGCTTATTAAATAGCATACTAAACTACTGAAATTGAAATTCTATAAGCCGAATTCTACCTATCGCTTCAATCTCCAATGTTTTTGTTACACCTACTATAGATTCCGAAGTACATATTTCAAGTTCTATTTTCTCATAATCCGCCATTTTCTTTAATGAAAACTCCGTTAACAGATTCTTATCACACCATATCTTAATCAGGCTTTCTTCTTCCGCCTTTAGATCTATGATTAATTTACTTGGTAAAAAGCTAAAATTTACGTCCTTATAGATAGCTTTTCCTTTCCATGGAGCATCCTTCTTCTGTCTGAAAGGGTCTGGTAGGATACAGTTCTTACCATCATGTCCGATATGAAGAATCATATTCTCGTAGTAATCATAATGGTCGCAAAGGATTGGTACTGTCATGTCCCTAGGCCTTATTTTTGTTCCGTTGACATGTATGACAGAATCTAATCGAATATCCTCACTGGATGCACCGACTTGAATAAGGTAATTGCTATCTTCTAATACCATCTGACTCGTAACAACATCATAATATTCTAATTCTTCATATGCTACAAGAAATGATAGTCTAGTCTCTTCTTCTCTTCTTAAATGAACTCTTTCAAATCCCTTTAATTGTTTGATTGGACGAACAGTTCTTGATTCTAATTGACTGATATAAAGCTCTACTACTTCATCACTCTCATATTGTCCAATATTTTTTAACGTGAATTCGATATGTAGCTGGTTCTCTTCATCCCAAGCAATAAGGTCTTGATAATCAAACCTAGTATAGGTAAGTCCATAACCAAAAGGATATAATACTTTCCCATTAAAATATTGATAGGTGCGCTTTGCATGAATAATATCATAATTTCTCATAATAGGTAGTTTGGTTGAAGCTTCATACCAAGTCATATTCAATCGTCCTGCAGGTGAATATTCTCCTGCAATTGCTTTTGCTATAGCAGTGCCAAGTTGCTGACTTCCAGAAGCGGTCGTTAAAATCGCTGGTAGATTCTCCTTTTCCCAATCTATCGTATATGGATAATTTGTAATTAATACGCAGATGATATTTTCATTTACCTCTTTTATTCTCTTTAGCAGCTCTCGTTGAATTGGTGGTAACAGAAGATCGTTACGATCCATATCCTCTTTGCTACTGATGATAGGATGGCATCCTATCACGGCAATCACTTTGTCTGAATGCTTTGCTAGATCCACGGCTTTTGTTATCCCCTCTGTGATTATCTCTAGAGAGAATACCGTTTGGGTTATTTGTGAATTTATATTTGAACCCAATAGTTTATATACTAATTCCTTTTCATCATTTATATAAAGTTCTTGCTTATTCCAAGCACTTATTCTGAAATGATAGTCTTGTTGCTTCTCCTTGGTGCTCTTATTTTCTTCCTTGGTGTTCTCACAGTCTTCCTTCTCCTCGATCAGAGAGAAGCTCTCCTGAACAAGCCAACTGAATACTTCTTCTTTATTTGCCTCAATTCGTCCAGTCTCAGGATTTGCAGAAAGAAACTTATGATTAGAACAAGCTCGAAAGGTGTGCTTATTATCGCCCCAGTCCGTATGTTCAAAGATTTCTCCATGACTATAATCTGATAAATGGCACCTGCCTTTCTCATCTACTACCAGATATTGTTCTCCTACTTTAATCTTTATTCGGTCATTTCCATCCGACAACGTAATATTAGCTTGACAATATTCCCTTCTAATCCCTTCATAAGGAGTAATCTTATAAGGAGGTATTCCAGAATACCAATCCATATTCCATTCATTGGCTAATGGTCCAATAACAGCAATAGATTCCCCTTGTTCTATATTCAGGGGTAATAAATGATTATCATTTTTTAATAAAACCACAGCTTTCATAGCCACTTCAAGGCAAATATCCTTATGTTCTTTACAAGTTAATCTATTTTCCTCAACCTGTGAGTAAGGGCAGAGATTCCCAGAATCATATAAGCCTAATCGAAGTTTCGTTGAAAAAGTACGTCGAATGGCTTTATCAATGTCTTCATTTGTGATGAATCCCTTTTCTAGAGCTTCTTTTGCCGCTTGAATCACTAGTTCTTCTGGGTCGTTAAATACATCAATTCCTGCTTTTAATGCATAACTTATAGATTCTGCATGAGTCTCACAGTAATTATGATCAGTTACGGTTTGCATAAGGTCATACATATCGCATACCACATGACCTTTTAATCCCCAAGTTTCTTTGGCTAATTCCTTTACTTCCTTATTCAAGATGGCAGGGATTCCGTTAATCTCATTATAAGAGGTCATGATTGATTCTGCCCCGCCTTCTATCACTGCTCTTTTGAAAGGTTCTAGATAATATTCCTTCTTATTTCTCTCATCTAATGAGGCCGAAGAATGTCCTCTGTCTTTCTCTTCATTATTGGCATAAAAATGTTTCAGTGTAGCCGCACATTGTATGTAAAAATCATCGTCTCCTTGAAGTCCTCTAATATAATTAGACGACATCTTTCCTGTAAGGAAAGGATCTTCTCCGTATCCTTCCTCTGTTCTTCCCCATCTAGGATCGCGTTCCATATCTACGGTAGGACCCCATCTAGATAATCCTATTTCTCCTTCACGCGCGTAGATTATTCTAGCTTCTTTTCCAACAACGCCTCCAACCTGCTTCATCAGTTTAGTATCCCAAGTAGCACTCATACCAATTGGTTGCGTAAACGTTGTGGTTGGAACAGGTATTCCCTTATTAAAGACTTGATCGTGTCTTGCCTCTACACCATGAGCTGCCTCTCCACCAATTGAGAAGGGCTTTAACCCCAAACGGGTTACTTCTGGTGACTTCACCGTAAGACACTGAATCTTTTCTTCTAAGGTCAATTCATGAATCAGATAATCCAGTCGCTCCTCTAGAGAAAGTTCTTCTTTCCAGATTGGTAACTCCTTAAGATTTTTATCTTCTATTCCTTCATTATCTAAAATCTTATCCGGCAAATTGATGTCCCCCTTTTCTTTAGACTGCTTAACATACTTTTTTATTAAATCCATAAACTCCTGATCTATTTCACAATTTTCAAAAGAAAAATCCATAGCCATTTGAAGCATTTCTTCTTTTTCTATGGATTCTAAGTTTGGAATTAAGATATACTTCTTTTGTAACACATAGAGGCAAGCCCTAAGGCTAAACTGTAGAAGATAGCGGTCCTCTTTCGTCATCGTTGTATAAAAAGTATGCTGAATAAGCTCAAGTACCTGCTCAGCCTGTTCTTTCTCAATATCCTGACTCCACTCTTTGCTAATATTTCGAACAAGTTTCATCCATTTAGAAGATTCTTTTGGTGATACCATACTCATAAAATGCGCATCCTTATAACACCATAGCAACCAATCGACCTTTCTTTCCTCCATCAGTTCCATCGTATCATTCAGCAGTTCCATAGTAAATGTACGATTACCACAATCCGCGCCATACCCATATTCCCCACAGAAGACTGGACAATGAAACACTTCTCTAATGTTTACTAAAGTATCGAGACCCTTGGCTATTTTCTCTCTTCGGACGTTTCGGTCCAATGTTGCTTCTAGTAAATCTGGGTGCCATACCGTAGGATAATAATGAAAACTCAGTGCTAATTGCTCCTCTTCAAAATGTTTTAGGCCTGAAAAATCCATGGAGAATTGATCCCCTTCTAGAACAATTATATGATTATTATCAACTTCTCGAATAGCTTTTATGGTCTCCTCATAGAACTCATTAATAATTGGCCAAGATGCAAAGGCAGGTTCGTTTATCAGATCATATCCCATTAAATATGGCTCTTTTTCATATCTTTTTGCAATTGTCCTCCATAGATTTGTCATCTGCCTACGAAAAACCTGATACTTCCAAAACAATGGAACACCGAATGAATTATCTGAATGCCAATCTGGATTTTGAGAACCTGGAGTGGTATGTAAATCAATTAATGCAAATATCTCATATTTACTACATAATGAAAAAAGTCGATCAAAACACAAAAAGCCCTCTTCTAGATATGTATCACTATTGTCTTCCATGAATAAGCGATAATTAAAGGGAACCCGAATAAAATTGACACCACATTCTTTTAGGAGTCTAAAATCCTCTTCTTTAAAAAATTCTTCTCGGTACTTAGAGAAAAATTCCTCTCTTCCATTCGCTCCATACACCTCGTCATAAGCTGATTTTATCATCTCATCTGGAGTTGGAAGTCCAATCATAAAATGTTCCAAATTAAGCCAAGTTCCGATTCCAAAGCCCCGAAGCGTAATTGGTTTATTACGATAAGTAAACAGTTTTCCTACAACACGTATACATTCCATAGAATTCCTCCTTTTGTCATCTCTTAATTTTTACCGGTCTGTTTCTTTATAAAATCATAGAGATTCAATGAATAGATGAGTGCGACAACCTCCTCAATGGATCTCTTATTAAATTTCTGCAGGATATTACGAATCTGTGTTTTCATGGTCGACATCTCTACATATCGAATCTGACAGATTTCTCTCCTCGTCTTATGTTCTAATAATAGATTGAGTATTTCCATCTCCGTACTGGTAAGTGAAGATACCAAATTTACTGCATATAAAAAACTACTCTCATAGGATTTTACACGTTTAAATTCACCTAATATTTTGGAAGCAATCTCAGGTCGAAGTGGTGCATTTCCAAGATAGACATTGCGAATACTATTGACTATGTCTACGGAATTTGCATTCTTTTTAATATAATCACATACACCAAATTGAAAAGCAGTATAGATTAATTCATCCTCTTCATAGACTGTGAGAATTATAATTTTTATATCTTTATATTTTTCTAATAGTATTTTTGACGCCCGTAACCCGGCATCTTTACTTTCCATCTCAATATCCATAAGGATAACATCTGGATGTGTAAGTTCTGCCTTTATTACTGCCTCTTCGCCACTTGAAACATCAGCAATTACTTCCATATCTTCTACTTCTGATAATATTTTCACATATCTCTTGCGAATTGGTTCCATATCTTCTGCAATTAAAATGCGTATTGCTTGTTCAGACATAATTAGGCCCTCTCTCTCTTTATTAAGATATATATTTATTCAGATCAGGTAGCAATATGCGAAAGTTCGTCCCTACATTTTCTCTACTTTCAACCTCAATTTTTCCATCATGAGCCATGATAATACGGTGGGTTAAAGCAAGGCCAATTCCCCAGTGTTTTGTTATTGGCTTTGAAGAATAAAGAGGTGTAAAGATATGTTTTATGTTCTTTTGAGGAATACCTACTCCATTGTCTTGAATCGAAAGGATAATCCAGTTACTAACATTTCTTAGAAATATGGTTAATTCTCGATTCTCTGGTGATAGTTTTTCCATGGAATCTAGGGCATTTTCCATAATATTTCTTAACGCTTGTTCAAAGTAAATTCGATCAATCATCACAAAAGGTATATAAGAGTCCATCTCCACCTTTAACTTACAATGTTGAAATTCACTTTTCATTTCATTCAATAGATTGGACAGATACTCTTTGAGGTCTGTCTCTACTAGATTTAGCTCCGAGTGCTTCGTACTTCTATGTATGGTATCCAACCGCTTATATAGATTGTCACAACGATTAATAATATCTTTAATTTCTTCCTCATTCTCTTTACTTACTTCTAATAACTCCACTTCTGCTTGAATGGCAAGGAGTTCATTTTTCATATAATGACAGAAAATCTTTGAAGTAGTGTCCGCAGCGTCAATTTGCTTATTGATACTAAATTCTTTTTTCTTCATCTTTCTTTTAATTTTTATAATTCTATAGATGCAAAAAGCACATAAAAAGGTCGTTACCAAAAGATAATAAGGGAATACCGTATAGATAAACTGATTATTGCTTAAGGGCACTGACAGATACGTTGTGTAATCTGCAATCTTTGATATTTTTACAAAGGAATCTGGTGAAAACCAGAATATAATCATATAAGAGAGCATGATTAAGGTATAGCAAACCCCTTCTCCAATAAAATACGTTCTTAAAAAATGAAGATAATATACCTTCTTATACACAAAACATAACCGAATCATACTAAAAAAGATGATACCCATATTGCAGAGCACGGTCATAGAATGAATCGCTTTTGATAACAAGGCAATCTGCTTCATATCAAACAACGCTGGATAAGCTATCATATAGCTCTTATACTGCACATAGGGGTCATAAATAAAAAACTGTATCAAAAGATACGCTGGCAAAATATAATTTCGATACCTTAGATTCTGCGATTTTACTTTTAATTGATAAGAGTCCGAAAAACAATAGCTAAAATAAATGACCGCCAAAGAACATACATTGAGCATTCGAATGATAATGTTCTTTGGTATGTTAACAAACATGAGATATTTCCAAACTATTTTGGGAAGCGAAAAATAATTATTCACTACGTTATAATAATAAGTATCCTTTGATAGATAAAAAATCATGGAAAATATAGTTAGTACATAAGCAATTAACGTAGCTGCTAAATATTTTGATGTAAGCTGATTCTCCTTTTGCAAAAGCAAATAGGTAAATATGAATACAATCACCAATATAAAACAGAACATATCTTTACTCCCTCCTAATCGAATTCAAAAGTTCTTTCTGTAACGAATTGACGAAAGCCGTTACAAAATATATAATAAATTAATAGGAAATTATTGTCAATCTGAAAGGGAATGGTATATTATTATGCGTAACAAAATTCGTATTCCAATTATTATTGCTGTATTCTTTATTCTTATATGTTCTACCCTTGTTATCTGCTACATAATTAAAAAAGAGAACTCTTCCCTGTCTACGCATTCCACATTACATCCTTCAATCAGTAATATCAAGAATAAGGTGGTGCTCGATTACTACATATGGAACGATGAGGAATCTTATATCTCTCCTGTTATTGACTCCTACGAAGCCTTACATCCTTTGATTCAGATTAAACTTCACGTTATTGATAGTAATAGTTATGAAAAAGATATTAAGAAATTGATTTTAAAAAATAAAAAGATCGACCTTTTTGGTATTCGTGGAATCTCCAAAATGGTTCAATTTATTAATAAAAATCAACTTCTGGACCTTACCTCCTATATTCAAAATAATGATATGGATGTAACTGCTTATGGAAGTATGTTTAATGATATCGATATCAATGGTAGATACTACGGAATTCCAACTAGAAGTACCTGTTGGATTCTTGTATATAATAAAGATCTCTTTCGTGACGCTGGCATCTCCTATCCTAAATCCCTGACTTGGGATGAGTATAGAAAGTTAGCAATTACACTAACAAAAGGAGAAGGCGACAACAAAATATATGGAGGCTACTGGGTTCCTTGGTGCTTTAACTTTGCTGCACTACAACGCTCCTCCTATCTAATTGATGATGACCTTTCCTACCTAAGAGAATCTCTTCTCATGCTAAATAACTTCTATAACATAGATCGTTCTCACATAAGTTACAAAGAAATGACGGATCAAAGCATAAATTTTCGCAAAGAATTTGAACAAGGCAAAATTGCTATGATGCCTCAAGGGGAATGGATTATCAATATGCTTATGCAAGATAAACAAAAAGGGATTACCAATGTTAACTGGGATATTGCTCCTATGCCTATCTTTAAGGGACAAGAATCCGGAATCACTTGGGGGCAATATCAATTTGTTAGCATTGCTTCAAACACCTCCCATCCAAAAGAAGCCTTCGATTTTGTTCAGTATCTTTGTGGAGAGGAAGGCGCATTGATTTATGCAAAAAACGGTATTATTCATGCATACTGTAATGACACCATCAAGAATGTATTTCTGAATACCGTTGGCAAGAAATCGGCCTCCATCTTTTTTCAAGTGAAAAAGGTGCAAGAAGAGCTACCCATATCTGGATATGAAGATGTCCTCGAAGCTTTTAATAAGTGTACAAGGGATTATCTATATGGAAAAATATCAATTGATAAAGCCATGAATGAATTCGAGCATATGAGGACGAAGATATTAGAAAAGTAAATATCCTTATCCCTTCACCCCAGTACATGCTACTCCCTCTACAATATATTTTTGTGCAAAAGCATATACAATAACAACTGGTATTAAAGAAATTACGGTACCTGCCATAATTGCTCCGTAATTGGTGTCATATTCCCGCTTAAACGTAGCAAGACCTAATTGTATTGTCTTTTTGGTATCAGTATCAAGATATATCATTGGACCCATATAGTCATTCCAGATACAAGTAAAGGTAAGAGCAGTTAGTGTTGCTAATCCGGTTTTACTAAGGGGTATTGCTATCTTGGTATAGATTTTAAATGGTCCACAGCCGTCAATCTTGGCGGCTTCATTAAGGCTATTCGGAATACTTAGCATATTCTGCCTCAAAATAAAAACACCAAACGCACTGAACGCACCTGTTAAGATAAGGGATAAATGGTTATCGTATAACCCTAATTTTTGAACTACCATAAACTGTGGAATCATAATTGCGTGCCATGGAACCATCATAGTCGCAAGATAACCTAGGAATAATTTATCTCTCCCTGGGAAACTAAGCTTTGCAAACGCGAATGCCGCCATAGAGCAAGTGATTAACTGTAAGATGGTAACGCATATGGTAATCTTCGCTGTATTAAAAAAGTAGGTTGGAAAAGGAATCTCGTGAAATACTGTATTGTAATTCACTGAACGAAACACCTTTGGAATCCACTGAATTGGCTTAGTAAATATCTCGGTTCTTTCTTTAAAGGACGCACTTACCATCCATACAAAGGGTATTATCATAATAAAAGCTACGATTAGACATATGATTAACAATATTATTTTTCGTATCTCAATTTTATTTCTTTTCTTAAGAACAATCGTATCATTCAATTGGTTTCACCTTTCTTTCCGATTTTCTATTCATAGATTTCATTAAAGTCAACCGTATATACTCAAATAATTTCATTTATTAATTAACTTATTTATTTATGAATTCATTTAATGTACTCATTATGTTACATATCATCACTAACCCACTTTTTCTGTGCCTGCCATTGAATTAATGTCAATACAAAAACTATTAAGAACAGAAAATATCCGATTGCAGACGCATACCCCATTCTTCCATAACGAAAAGCCTCTTGATATACTCTCATTACCAAAACTGTAGTGGCTCTTCCTGGCCCACCTTCTGTAGTAACGTTAATAATATCAAATACTTGAAAGGATGCAATAAACGTTAATATGGTAACCATAAATGTAGTAGGGGATAACATAGGCCAAGTGATGTACCGGAATGCTTTAAAAGGCGTTGCTCCGTCCATCTTAGCAGACTCATAAAGATGAGTCGGTATATTTTTAAGACCACCTAAGAACATAATCATATAATATCCAGCCTGTTTCCATACCACAACTATTACAATAGAAATCATGGCAGTAGTTGTTCCCCAAAACCATTTCGGTGGATTGTCTACCCCAATGGAGGTTAACATCTGATTGACTGGACCATTCCTCGACTCTAATAATTGAATCCATACACATCCTACTGCAACCATAGATGTTAAGTTTGGGAAAAAGTAGATGGTTTTAAATGCTCCTCCAAAGTACAGTTTATTATTTAACATAAGTGCTAATAACAATGAGAATAAGATTGTAAGTGGTACACTAGCAAATGTATAAAAAAGATTATTCTGTAGTGCTATCTTAAAGCTACTATCTGAAAACATATCAATATAATTCTGAATACCAACAAAATTTATTTTTCCAAACCCACTATAATCGGTTAGACTCACAATAAAGCCCATAACAACTGGAATAGCAGTAAATATAAAAAATCCGACTAGATTTGGTAGCAAAAATAAATAACCCGCAATCCACTCTCTTCGGTTTAATTTCGAACTTTTCCTCTTTTTTTCTTTCTGTTTCAAGCGTAATCCATCCTCTCTGTTACTTAAGTTGAGAAGGGGCAATAGACCCCTTCTCTTACTCTCTTACTACTAAATCCTCTTCAAAACATTATTTTTTTGAATTAATTTCATCTCTTCTTTGTTCATAGTTCTTGAAGGCTTGATCTAATGTAGCATTTCCAACTAAAGAATCATTCAATTCTTCTTTAAAAGCAGTATTTAATTCTTCATAATTCGAATCTAATCCCTGTTCAAGACTAACTTTTGCAGAAAATACATATTCAGCTCCTGGTACTGTAACTTTTTGTTTGTAAATATCAAGTGCTGCATCAGATGGAAAAGCTGGTACAGTAGAATTCTGCGCATAGATACTAGCACCTGCATCACTATAGCAACAGAATTTAATAAAGTCATACGCTTCTTTTGGATGTTTGCTCTTTGCTGAAACGCTAAAGCATGAAGTTCCACCAACAGTAGATTCTTTTGTTGCGTCATCAAATATTGGTAGTGGAGCTGCACACCATGTAAATCCTGGTTTGGAATCTGGGAAGTTTAAGAAAGTCCAGTCCCCGTTAATCATCATATAAGTATTACCTTCTGCAAAGAAAGAATTAATATCAAAAGAACCTGTCATATCTTCAATACTTGGACTACTCTTATCTGTTACATACCATCTTTCCTGATATTTTGCATATTCCTTTGTTTTTGTTAGATTTTCATCCGTTAGATACTCTCCTACAGCGGTTGCTCCAAGATTCATAGTCCAGTTTGGTACTACACAACCATACTTGTCATCCTTCGTTAGAGATTTTGCAAGTTGTGTAAAATCCTCCCAAGTTAAATTAACTGGATAACTTATACCAGCTGCATCAAATAAATCTTTGTTATACCATAATAACCAACAAGATTTTGAAGTACATAAACCATATGTATTACCATTGTCAACAAATGCCTGACCCATATCCCCATAAGACGTTATATCTACATTGTTCTCTTTATTCAGATCATTCAAAGATAATAAGGCACCGGTTTCTGCTAACTGTCTTGTCTGCGCACCCCCACGTATCCAAAAACAGTCAATATCTGCTCCACCTGATAACATAACTTTTGTTTTGTCATCATAGTCATCATTTGCAATAATAGATAATTTGACTTTAACATTTTTACTTTGAGCATTGTAAGCATCCACTAATGCTTTTGCAATTGTTTCATTATCGCTGTGCTCATAAAAATTGATGGTTACTACGTCATCGGATTTGGAGTCACTCTTTCCATCACTCGTAGATGTTTCTTTTGTGTTGTTCTTACATGCAGCTAAACTAAATACCATTAGCATAATCATAAGAATTGATATAAACTTTCTTATTTTCATATGAACCCTCCTTTATTTTACAGGTATATAATACCAACTTGGATTCCTTGTGAATAGGTTTATCTTTTATCAACCCCCTGACTAATTTTCCAACAAAAATCACATACTAATAAAAAACTACGAGGTGATCAAAATGGCTGTAACACATAAAGGTTCCATCAGTATGGGATTAGTATTAATTCCAATTGGGCTCTACAAGACAACAACGGACAACGATATTCATTTTAATCAGCTAGAAAAAGAGAGCAAAGCAAGAATCCGCTACAAGAAATATTGCAGTCATTGTAATAAAGAAGTTACTGCGGATGATATTATAAAGGGTTATGAATATGAGAAAGATAAGTATGTCATTATGACCGACGACGACTTAGAGAAAATTAAGACGAAAAAAGATCGAACGATCCATATTATTCATTTTGCAAATATGCAAGAAGTTGATCCCATTTACTTTGAGAAAGACTACTATGCAGTACCAGACGCAGGCGCTGAGAAAGCCTATGAACTCTTAAGGCAGTCCATGCTTATGCTTGGGAAAGTTGCCATCGCAAAGACTGTTATGGGAACCAATCAGAAACTAATAATTCTATATCCACAAGAAGATGGAATTATCGTGAAGACACTCTTCTATGCTGATGAGATTGTAGCAATTCCTAAGCAAGTGCCTAAGATGGAACTTGATGAGAATGAACTTAACATGGCGAAGATGTTAATTGAGAATATGACCAAACCATTTGTTGCTGCCGAATACAAGGATGATTACCAAGAACGATTACGAGAAGCTATTATGAAGAAAATACAAGGAAAAGAAATCGTATCTACCGAGACAACGGAGAACAACAATGTTATCGATCTTATGGAAGCTCTACAACGTAGCCTCAATCTTACCAAAGAACAACCTACATTTAACACGACGAAAGGCACTGCATAATGGATCTATTTGAACAAAAAGCAATCAAGCCAATGTTAATCAGTGAGTTAACCTCTCCCTTTAATTCCGAAGATTGGATCTATGAATTAAAGTTAGATGGTATCCGCTGTCTTGCTTATCTGGATGCAGTGCATACTGAACTTCGAAATAAGAGAAATATGAATCTTACTCCAAAGTTTCCTGAGCTTTCTTCCATTCATACATCTGTAAAAGGAAAGTGCATCCTTGATGGTGAACTAATCGTTCTGAAAAATGGAGTTCCTGATTTTTATGAATTGCAAAGAAGAGTCATGTTATCAGATACCTTTAAGATACAATTAGGATATACCAAACATCCAGCCTCTTACGTAGCTTATGATCTTATATACCTTAACGGTGAAGATATGACTGGATATCCTTTATTAGAGAGAAAACAATTATTACAAAATATTATAGTAGAAAACGATACACTTGCTATCTCAAGGTATATCGAGACTCGAGGGATTGAATTATATCAAGTTGCAGAACAGCAAAAATTAGAAGGGGTAGTTGCCAAACGTAAAGATTCCAAATATTATTTTGATAAACGTAGCAAAGACTGGTTGAAATTCAAGAGATTGGTGGATGAGGATTTTGTAATCTGTGGGTACCAGCCGAATGAGTCCAAAAGTTACACTTTGATACTAGGTCAATACCGCGCAGATACTCTAATCTATAAAGGTAGTGTAAGCTTTGGTGTGAAAACGAGTTTTCTTCAGGAGTATAATCTCACGAGAATTGATGATTCACCTTTTACACTGACTCCAAGTGGACATGATGATGTCACTTGGCTAAAACCTGAACTAGTCTGCGTCGTTGAATATATGCCAAATACTAAAGATGCTCTAAGGCAACCAGTATTTAAAGGTATTAGAGATGATGTCCTACCAACTGATTGTCAAATAAAAAATCCTCACAATCCAAGCATGTAATCTGTTATGATCTTCCTTAAGTAGATTTGTTATTTACCTTGTCTACTTAAGGAGGATCATATCAATCGTGTGGTTGTGAGGCTCTTTATTTATTATGAATTTTACTTATTAACACTTGTTTCTTATTGTTTGTTTTCTTATTATCATATCTTGTTTATTGTTATTTTTTATCTTTTTTTACTACCGTTGCATATCCATCCAGATCGACTTTTATTTTTATTGTCTTATTCTTTTTAATAGACCTCCAATCCTTTTCGGATACTTCGTATTTTTTCTTTTGTTTTTTCTTATTTACGGTTTTGATATAATAATGTTCTTCAATCTCCCCTTCTCTTTCCTTTCCTATACCAGAATCAGAAGTGGCTTTTGCTAAAGTATATTTTCCAATGTAATCCTTCTGATTTTTGCCGGAAGACTTAACCTTTCTATTGTTCTTCCATCTATCAATATCATAATAATATTTCTTTTTAAATACTGGCACATCTACATATACAGCTTTTTTATAAGTTTCTGTCTTATATACGGTTTTGTAATCTGTAACTTTTCTTCTTGTTTCCTTAAAATGACCATTTCCAAGATTTCTTGTTGATGTTTCATAATGATATCCAGAAGCTACTTGATGAGGAACTTCTTTTGTAACCGTTTTATAGTGGTCAATTACATGTTTATAGCGATATATTTCGCGCTTCGTATCTGTCAAACGTGCCTTATCTGGAAGTGACCAATCACTTTCACTAACTGTTTGATATTTTTCGATATCAAGTGTTTTATTCCATTCGAATCCAGTTACTTTTACTACTTTAGGCTGCATTGCCTTATAAATACCAAAGGCTGAACAGATTGCTAAGAACAGAACAACGAAGATACCAATTCGCTTCCATTTACCAGATGAGGAACCTTGACTATTATATGCATAATTAGATTCAAAATCATCATACTCATCTTTCCGCTCTGCTTCTTTTGCATCTTTTCTTTCTCTCATTTCAAAGTAGTTCTCTTCGCTTTCTTGTTTTGATGCTCCACATGATGTGCAGTTTTCATCAAAGTCTGAATTAAGTTGCTCACAAAAACTACATAACCAATCTGGATTCATGGATACTTTCTCAGCAGCCTCATCATCCAGATAAGTTCTGTCTAATAGATAGAACTCTGTATTCTCACCTCTTGCTTTTCCACAGGCTGGACATTCTCTAAGGTGTCCTTTAATTGCTTTCTTTTCACAGTAGTCACAGTCCCAATATCCTTCAATTATCTTATCTTCCACTATTGATACCTCGTTATTTATTCTGTCATTTCTTTAAGCTTATTCCTAACCTTTTATAATCCCTTTTGAATTAACACCATTTATTCTATTAAACGCTGCTTTCATATATTACTATTTGATACTATTTCTATAATATATTTTATCTTTCTAAGCATTTACATTAAATGGATTGCAAACCTATAATACACTATTATATTCCATAAAACAATCAAATTTTTAAAGTTATTTATCAGAATAGATAAGAGAGGCTATTATGAGGAAAATACAACGAAATAAATCGTACCTTCTGAGACAACGGAATCGAATAGTGCCAGTTATTGAATGTAAGTTCTACAACGCTGTCTGAACCTGAGTAACGACTAGAATACTTACTATTTGACTAAAGGTACATCCTATAAAAAATCCTAGAATTCTAAGCATATAATCTTGGAATCCTAGGACTTTTTGGCTATCTGATATATTTATTCGATTATTTATGACACAGGATGCCACTTAACTTACAAATAAAACAATCCTATAAAATAGAGTTTTATTTAATATCAAATATAATCCTATCGTAATCTATATATTTAATATTTTTGCGATATTATCTCCCAGAACAGCCTTTGAAATATCTGATGTTTTAGCGTACTTTAATATTGCTTGCTTAGATAATTCCAGATCACCATACGGCATATCAACTCCGAATATACACTTTTCTGGTATTTCATTAATAATTGTACTTAATACAAATGTTGAATAAAATGCTGAGGTATCAAGATATAGATTCGGTGTTTCAGCAACCATATCCATTGTTTCAATCCAATTAGTTCCACCTAAATGCCCCAATATTACTGGAATCTCAGGGAACTGATTAGCTATCGATACGGTTTCCTGAATATCTTTTAATGTAAATGGATTAAAAGCATGTATCCATATCGGTAACTTGTGGTATTCTCTTGCAGCCTCAAAAATCACTTCAAGTAAATGTGCTTGTCCAGCACCTAAAGAAAACTCGCCAACTCCAGCTAGATTGTTTCTTACTATATTTTCTTCTATGTACTCTTTTGTTTCATTTAGACTGAGACCTACTGGAACAGCTCCAAATCCTATATAGCGATTTGGATACTGCTTTATTGCATTGACTAATTCCATAATAGACGCTTTTCTAGCCTCCAGCATAGAACCTTTTTTCCCTGCAAGTAAATCATTTAAATATTTCATTTTTTCTTTCACTTCTTGCGCATTATTCGCTAATTCAGGATGAAATGTGGTCGAAAACAAGATCGTCTTATCAATACCAACCTGATCCATTAATTGAATATGTTCTTCAATTGGCAATGTTACATGTGAGTGTCCATCAATTATCATAGAACATAGCTCCTTTCAAATTATATTGAGTTATTCTCTATGTTCTATTATAATGAATATTATTTCAAAAGAAAGTATGCACTTTTTTGTAGTATACTTACCAAAAGGAGAGTTAAAATGTCAGACAATATATGCTTTGTAACAAATAAGGAACCTTTTGAATATACTCTTTCCATTATCAGTGGTAAATGGAAATTAAAGATAATCTATATATTAGCTTGTATGAAAACTGTAAGATCTAATGCTTTAAAAAGAAATATTGAAGGAATTACCCACAAAATGTTAAGCACTCAATTAAAAGAATTAGAAAATGAGGGTATTATTTTAAGAAATGAATACCCTCAAGTACCACCTAAGGTCGAATATTCTCTAACTGAAAAAGGTCAGAGCTAATCCCACTTTTATTATCTATGTGTAAATGGGGCGAAGATAATCGACCTAAAAGCTAATGAATAACTCATTTATTCTCATTTGCTGCTTAGTAACAGCAATTATATAGTTTCTATTTTAATATTACAGGTCATTTGTCGGGCAACTCATATCATTTATTTAGATATAGCTCCTTACCAATTACAATCGCTTTCGAATTAACACCATGCCCAATCTCATCTGTTATAGCAATCGGGATGTCATCTCCGACATATTGTTTCACTAAATCAATAATATTCGGGCTGCATGCCTGCTCTTCCATCTCAGTGAATGTTCCAAATATAATGCCAGTTATCTTATCAAATGTACCTATTTGTTTTAGCTGATTCAAATAGGTTACCATTTGAGGAACAACTCCGCTAAAGCTTTCTAATAACAATACCTTTCCAGTCATATCAGGCCAATATTCGGTGCCCGCTAATTTAAGCAAGCATCTAATATTCCCACCAACTACATTTCCATGCATACTATCCTTTTGCACAAACTCATAATTAAATGTAAATAAATCATTTGTATTATTGAATATGGTATTTGTAAAGTTCTTAATTTGATTATCAGCATCTTTATAAATCATATTTCTTATCTGATACAATACAGATTCTTTACCTGTTTTAGAATAAATTGCATTAACAATAGTTGTAAGATCACTATATCCCCAAAAACTTTTATTAGATTGCGCTATCAAGTCAAAGTCTAAATAAGGGAGTATTTCATTTGCAATATCTCCACCCGATATATCGAATATTGCTTTAATCTCTTCGTCTCTATAAAAATCCATCAAGCTTTCCGCTCGTTCTTTCCCTGAACCACTAAATACAGAGAATTCTTGATATATATAATCACTGAAAACAGGAACTAATCCTATTTGTAATAATGTATTCTTTAATGTTTCAATTTTCGCTTTATACTTATGATGCTGGCCGTTTGAGCAACATACAATTGCAACTTTACTTTGTTTTTCCATTTTTTATCTCCAGAATATATTTCTTAAGTATACCATGATTCAAACTCTACATCGTCGCATCTTCGACTAATCAGAATCTTACCTCAATTTATCGTTCCTTTATAAAACGTACTACTTTAACATTCCCATCCATTTCTGTTCCCTCTATAGTAAATCCGCATTTTTGTGTATAGAAAGATACGTTTTCCTGTTTATCAATCGGCGTAATCAGTCTTATCTTTCTCCAATCCGAATAGGAATCAAATATATATTTGACAGCTTGTGTTCCAATCCCTTTTCCTTGATACTCTGGTATAACACAAAGGCAGCCTAGGTAATACTCACCATTATCCTTATTTACTAATGATATTACTCCGACTGGAATATCATCATAATATATAATTAATTTAGGATAGAGTGCAATTGACTCCTCCATTCGTTCCTTACTTCTACCATAAGCAGGACATTCGCCGTATCTTATGTAGTCATCATAAAAAGATTCATTATACAAACGGATTAATAATTCAGCATCCTCTTTTTTCGCTTTTATATATTTTAAATTCATTATTATCCCTTCTTTCGTTAATAATTAGCATGTAATTATCTTTATATACATTAATAATATGAGTTTATTCTATTTTTTCCAGAATCTTTGTCACTATTTCTTCAATACTTAAACTTCCATCTATTATATAATCAGAATCTGGCATTACTGTATTCAACATCTCTAGATAAGCAATTCTCCCATGTAAAAGATAATAGTTCAGTTCGGCATTCAGTCTCTCAGGCGATTGATTACTTACATAATCTCTTACAATACGTCTTGCCATTGCGATATCAAGTGGAGTATTTATAAAAATTGAATAATCAATATAAGGCGTAACCATATCATTTTTATATGCAAATGGATAATCGAGCAATATGTAATTCAGCTGTTCATGCGCTAATATATCATTGATGTCTCTCACCATTTTTCCCAGATTCCATTCATTATAATCGGCTCCATTCTTAACCCATTCATAGAAGTCTTCTGGGTATTTCTCAAAATCATAATCATCAAAATAAATGGCTTTAGATAATGATAGCCTTTTATGAAGTTCATTTACTATTGTTGTTTTTCCACCACCTGAAACAGCCGCTATTGCAATAATTTTGGGCTTTTTCATTACCTTTAATATAAATTTTTGATTCGGATACCCGAACTCTTCTGTCAATTCACCCTCGACAAATCCAATCTTTTTATAAAATGCTCTCGGTGCAACCCCTTTGGGATCTCCCTCTCGGAAAGTTGAAACTACAATATCTTTTGATGTATCAGCAATTGTAGTGATCATGAAGGAAAACATTTTTGTGGCTATACTATTTCTACGATAATCAGGATCTACAGCCATGCAGCACAGCATATTATTCTTGTTGGAGAAAAGCAAAACTCCTACTATTTGATTATTTTCTATGGCACAAATTGCAGATGTTCGATTCATAAACTTTAATACTGTATTCTTATGTTCCTCTATTGCATCGTCTGTTTCTAAACCTGGGAAATTCCAACTTACTTTTTTTACAAGTTGCATCCATGAATCTAGATCTTCATATTTTCCGAACCTAATCTCCATTTTATTCCTCCAATAACCAATTTATAATATCATTCTCTGCTTTAAAACCAAAATTGTCTCGTCTTTCATATACTTCTCCAAAAGAGAAATTGATTCTTCGCTTTCATTCGCTGCTATTCCATATACATCCTTTGCTGTCAAGCAAAATCCAAAATCACTATACAATTTAATTGCTTTAAAAGACTTGGGCTGAGTGTGAAGAAAAACGGTTTCATTGTAATTATTTATTTCAAAAAACTTCATAACCTTAGTAATCAGTACTCTCGCATACCCTTTCCCGCAATATTCAGAATCTACTGCAAGCCAATGAAGTACTGGAATTACTTTATCATCTTTCTTCTTCTCCCATGCCATGCAAGTCCCGAAATATTTCTCAGACTTATTGTCTTTTAGAAAAAAGCATCTTTCAGTCAATGAGATACTTTCCGAACCAAATCGATTGATAAAATATGATGTAACTTCTTCATTGCTTGATTCAGGAAATTCTCCAGATGCCTTTTGAATATCTGCCCAAATCTTCTCCATTCCTGATTTATATCTTTCAATGGAGACTAAACTTGGTACAGTTCTATATGCATCCTTATTTACCTCATCGCATCGCATAAATATGCTTTTATACTCAATATCTCCCTCATTCTCAAGCATTTACAACCACTCCTTCATTAAACTAATCTTCTCCTGATATCGTTTTAATTCATTAATTGTAGCAATAACTTGCTCCTCACCCAACTTAATCTCATCTTCGTTCGATACTTCTATTCCGAGTGCTCTCTTAAGATTATACTCCAACCATCCGAGCATACCCTCATAACCACTATCCAAAACCACATCCCAGTTCACTTTACTAATTGAATTGTGTAGTTTGTATTTATCTAGGATAGCCATGAATAAATTTCTATGTAAGCCACCATTTCCATCATCAGCCCAATAATTCAATACTTCTAATAATTCCTGATATGGATTAACATACCCTGCTGCTTCCCAGTCAATAATAAAAGGGCAGTTTCCTTGCCACAACACATTCTTAGGATCCAAATCTCTATGACTGCTAACCCGTTCATTCGATAATATCGCTTTTGCATTCAATACGTTCTGATTCCAATTCATAATATCTTCAAGAGTATCTTCCAATGTAGAAACCCATGTAGAATTATTCTGCCTTCCCATCTCAAGAAATTCTTTCCACTCATAAATTTCTATATTCTCTGACTTGTCTTCTAACCCTTGAATAGAAACATCTAGACTGTGTATCTTTCCAATGAGATCCCCGATAGCATTACAATGTTCCTCAGTAATCTCAGGTGGATATACGGATTGTCCATCAATCCAATCAAAGAACATGAAGTATTCACCATTATATTGATGCACATGATTGGCACCAATTTTTATTGCACTAATAGCTGGAATCTTTAATCCAAGAGTTTCTGATATTTTTTCAGAATTAATCGTGTTATTTAAAGCACATTCACGACTCATTATCGCTGGATTCAGGCATTTTATAGCATAGTCTCCTTGATCCGTAGTGACTTTAAACATTTTATGTAGTAAACCACCTTTCACCTCAATTGGCCCCCCAATGACATTGCCTAAACTAAAGTTTAAGCATAAGTCATATAATATATCTATGTTTTCCTTCTCCATAACAGTTTTTGTCTCCTCTTCAAAACCAAAACTTAATATTACTTAATGCTCGTATCTATATTTATATCTATTCTATATTCAAAATTTTTCGTATATTTCTATTTAAATCTTTTCAGACCTTTCAATATGGTTTCTAATTTCAGTCTCATGGTTCAAGCAAAAATCATAACTATTCTTCATAAATTCTTTTATACCTTGACTACTATATAATTCATCTATAGTGTCTAATACAAACGTATTGTCTACCTTCATATCAAAAAAGTATGAATAAATACAGCCTCCTTTTTCTCTTGGAAAATATGGATTAAGGCTACTGAGCCTAGGATCTTTCATTATTGATTCAACAACCATTTCACTTAATATCCATTTCATTGATGGACGTTCATATTCTGTATAACTATCCCCAAATAGTTGATTCCACACGTAAAACCAAACCATATGTATTATTTCATGGATCGATACCCCTAAAGCTCCTCGCTCACTATTAAGGTAAAACACCTCAAAGCACTGTTCTTCCAAATACCTAGGTGAGATTGGATTCATAGAAACATTACAATATAACTCGTTAAAAAGAGGATTACAATCAATTTCAAAAGCCTCAGATAATGCATTTATTATCTGTTCTTTATTATCCTCCCAATGCTTGCAATATATTAAGATCTTCTGGTTTATCACATCTTCTAATTCAATATATACCGTTCGCAAGGTACTTTCTATATATTCTTTTCTTTCTGTAAACCCTAAGTTTTGCACATAGTCTTTGTCTAACTGAGGATAAAAACGATATAAAGCATCAGACCAAAACGGTGTTTCTTTCTCCGTTTGAAAGTTCATAATGCTTTCAATCATATAGTCTATACCAGGATTAACAAATGTTATATTCAACTAAAAACCTCCTCTTGATTGTTGATAATTTGTTTTACCTTTGCAAAATTATAATATAAAATCTTCCGACTTAAAGTTACTATAAAATCTTCCTTTTTTAGCTGTAAACTTTAACACGCAATAATCTGGGTCTGTCATGCCTTTCGAATAATACATACTATCCCCTTCATGCCAGATACGTTCTTTTGCCTCTGCTGTCTCTAATACTTCCATCGTACCAAGTAAACTGACTCCTCGATAAAAACGTTTATCTACAAAATAAATACTGGCTGCAGGGTTCTCTTTAAAACAACCTACTTTGAGTGAAGAAGTATTGGTTGAAAACCAAAAAACTTGGATTCCTTCTCGTTCTCTTGGGGACAACATTGCTTTACTTATTGGAAAACCATCACTATCGATATAACTTATAATAGTAAGAGTCGCCTTGTCTATTAGATTTCCTATTGTTTGTTCATAGTTTCTCATCAATAATCTCCTTCTTGATTTTCTTTTATTATATGTACGCAACCATATAGTTTAAATGCCCTACTATTTTGTAAGCAATATTCTACTAATTAACATTTACCTTAGTCTCTCGATTGCATTTCGTACTTCTTTTTGTGACATAATAATAGTATCAATATTGTCATCATTATTTTCTATATCTTCCGAAATAAAATATGTTAAATTAGGAGAAAGCACGCTTAATAATCTTCTTATTACCTCTCCAGAGGCACCTTTTAATGCTGAACATAGAGTTTTATTATCTATATGTATTAAAGCTTCATGATATATTCTATCATCTAATTCTAGACACTCTTCAAGTAGATTAGTCATATTGGATAATACTTCTTTGTCTTTATATCTGCTTATGATGTTATCAAATATGATATTCTCATCTAAATTGCAAAATTCCAAAAAGCGATCTCTCATATTTACTCCAAAATAGGAACATAGAAGCTCTTTCATATAGTTAAAATCTGCACCATCTAGAATACATGCTACTCCTTCTCGAATTAACTGACTTTCAAGTAATTTATTTCCTACATAGTTATCTGCAATCGCATATCTTTCTAATATTTCATCTATTTGTTCGATGGATAAGCCACTTGTCATCAAATGTATTGCTATATTTAATAACTTCGATTGATATTTGCTAGTTCTTGCTTCATCTACTATAGCTAAGATGCCTTGCTTTCTACTTATTTCGTACATTTCTAATAACTTACGAGCTAGAAGTAAGCAATCAGTTTTGTCAGTATTGTTGGAGTCGTAACTTTTACCGTTGATGACAGTATTGTAAGTCATATCAATATTGTAAGTCCTATCAATATTTTTAATATTACCTGTATTATAAATTGCTAACTTTGCAAAGAAATCCTCCAATATGTACCTGGAATCAATTTCATAAAATACTCTGATATCATGACTCTCTACGTTTCCAATATAATAACCATCGCTATCTACGATAGGTGCTTTACGAATCTCACAGTGTCCACAACCAGGGTTCAGAGCCAGTCCAATTGCAGGAGAATCGCCTAAAGACCAAGCTTCCCCACAGATCCAATCAGCTTTCATTCCTAGTTCCTGCATTTCATCAAAGAGATACTTTCCTATTGCTCCACAAGGCATCACTTTCCTCTGTAGTTCAGCATAACCGACCTGCATTCTGGTGTAGCAATCCATAGGTACTTGCCATAGCTCAATCTTAGATTTGAACACTACATTGGCTGCATGATAATCATTGAGTAAATTAAATTCCCATCCTCCCTCTGGATAAAAGCCTCCTCCAATCCATATACATATTATTTGATCTACTATTTCGGGACATTTATTAAGTGCAATCGCCACATTCGTTATGGCACCTTGGCATAATACGTATAATTTATCTTCTTCACTACTTAATGCTTCCTTTATAATAATGTCTGCACCCTCTGACTCAGGTATCTCTTGCTCAGAGGATAAAGGATATTCAGCTCCGTAATATACTGGTACATCCTTCATGTCCATTAGACTTAAGATCTTTTGTATCTCCTGATAGCTTTTCTTGACGGTTCGTTCTCCACTTTTTCCACCAAATTGTTCCGCAATTATGCCCTTGATAATAAATCGTGGTGTAAGTAATGCATGGACAATTGCATACTGATCGTCTGCTTCGCATGCTGCATCCGTATCTACAATAACACGTAACCTTTTCTTTTCCTGTACCCCAAACTTATAGTTCATTCGTAATACCTCCAATTTTAAGAATTCACTTTTGCTCTTATCTGTCACTCTTAACTTTTGTTTTATAGGACATATCGAGCACCCCACTAATAAATATGTCATAATTATACTACACCGGAAGAGGAATTGGAACTTCAAATACAAGTTCTGACAAATAGACCAATTTACTGGCTTTTCAACTTCTGAGGTTGGAAATGTTCTAAATATGTAAGAGTTATATCTCCTTGCAATGATTACCAGTCTAGATTGAGGAAAAAAAAGCCGTTAGATAGAGGCTATAAACTTCTCTATCTAACGGCTGTACTTAATTCAATATATTCAATTTTTCTAAGATTGCGGGGACAGGATTTGAACCTATGACCTTCGGGTTATGAGCCCGACGAGCTTCCAGACTGCTCCACCCCGCGACATTATTTACTCTCCTAAGAGCAAAGGTAATTATAACACCTTTCAGCTACAGTGTCAACCTTTTTTCATTTGTTTTATATAGTAGTGAAATCGGATGATGACATTAGACTCAGTAACCATAAGCATCTCATTAAGCTCAAGCCAGAGATACATTCAAAACATAGCAACTTATGAATGATCCTTTTATTTTCTATGTTCATTTTTAGTATAAGTGTGAACGACAAATACGTTGATTAAAGTAATTATATAATGTATAATATCACCAGTATTTGGATTGCATTATTTTATATAGTGAAATAGTAATTACTATTATATACAGATAAACAGTATTTTAATGAGGAGAAAGAGTGAAAACTATGGTATTAGATGTTGATGATGAATATGTGCAACAAACGGATGAATATGGTAGAAAAGATGCTCTGTTTGCGTTAATCTTATATGTTTGTATGGTGTTAGTTTTTGTGCTAACAGGAAAAATATTTGTCCAAAGAAGTTCAACCTTGACAGAAACATATATATTTTGTGTTACTGGTATTGCTTCATCGGTATGTATTGGACTTGTTTTTTTGTTTTGTTTCATTCGTAAGCAAAAATTAATTACAGTGGGATTTAGCAAGAATCAAGCTTTAAAGTCACTCACAGTGGGAATCATTTTGTTTATATTGGTAGTTCTAGTTGGAGGCTTTTGGCCAATTATTACTGGTTCAACATTGCAAACAGATATTGGTCTGATTGTTATGAGAATTATTTATTTCTTGTTTTTTATTGGCTTCACGGAAGAAATTACAGTTAGAGGGTATATAGGAACAAGACTATATGGCTTCTTCAATAACAAACGATTATCTATAGTCATAGTAGGCATTATGTTTTCATTGTATCATATTCCCTTTCATATGGTGATTGCTCAAATGAGTATGCCAGAATACATATTGCTTAACTGGTGGAATTTGATTTTAATTTTTATATTTCATATAATTTTTCAACGGTTGTACTCAAAGTATAATAGTATTATTGCTCCAACTATACTGCATTTTATATGGGATTTTATTCAATGGTTTATTATATAATAATTTTTACCCATAGCGAGATAATTCTACTATCTTCAATAACATGTTGTGTCAGTATCTTTAGAAATTGTGAAGCAATGAGGGAAACGAAATTCCTCATTGAATCTATACTTGTATAAAATGAATGCCATCTAATCTTAAAATTTTTTAACGCAATGTTGCACTGTTTTATCGTAAACACGATGAAATAGTGCATTTTGTCATGAAATTCACATTTACACTTCGCTATTTCCCTTATATGCAATAATTACATAGGCTTTTTCTATCTCTCCAATATGTTTGACAGAAAGATGTGCATGTCCCATTTATTCCAGTATTTTATCCTTATCATCAGGAAACATCATAACTTTCCTACTAACATAATCAGTAATTTCGGACTGCTCTTTATCTATCGATAATACAAATATTCCATTCTCTGTTAATAATTTCGCTATTTTAATAATAGCTTTTTGCTTATCCTTAATATGCCAAAATACCTGTGAAGAGTAAATAACATCATATGTGGTATCAAATGTATACTCTAAAAAATCACCCTGTAGAATGGAAACATTATCATACTTCTTTAGATTCTGTTTTGCACGCTTCACTGTCTTTGCTGATATATCTATTCCACAGAACGTTTTACAATACTCTGCTACTCTTATCGCGAGTCTTCCGGTACCTACACCGATCTCCAAGACATTCTTAGTTGGTGTAAGGCTAAGACACTGAATGAAATACTGCCCGTCTGATTTATCCATATATTCTTTCAACGGTAAGGAATCGTAAACTGGATCATTTCCTTCATCAATAAGCATATCATAATGTTTCTCTACACTTACATATTCGGTATCCAAGAAATCTTCTATTTGACCAATCACGACTTTTAGAATTGCAATATTATTCAGTGTGTTTTCAGTTTCCAATGAATGATTAGCATTCTCAGTCAAATATAAGCTCAATCCCTCTTCCATACACTTTTTCTTTAAGTCTTCAGTATTAATCCAGTCATCATTAGTCCCGTGAAATACAATTCCTCTTTTAATCAAGTATTTCAAAGTTTCCTGTATTGGTGTAAATAAGATATGCTTCACATCGAGGTTATGACTATTGGCATAATCAACAGCCAAGACACTTCCTATACTTTTCGATATAAAAACGATCGACTCATATTTAGAAAAATCAATTTCGTCTAATTGCTTTTGTATTTCTTGCCCCGCTAGAATAAGAGCCTCTTCTTGCTTGGTTGCATCTTCCTTGATATTCTTTGGCATCTCACCATATTTTACGGTTCTGTATTCATAACCCATACATGCCACTAAATCCTTTGCATAATATAACAAAGGTTTATCTTCATGATATCCTATCCCTGGAAATAAAATTGCTATCTTATGATTCATCTGTAAAGTTCTCCTTTGATAATTCATATTCTGACCGATAATAGAATAATAGTACACATCACATATTCCTTGATTATTCCAATCCTAATGTCTTAGTGTTCCTTCATAAGTCATAGCTGATTCTTTCTTAACATATCCTGAATGTGGATACTTAGGATCATATGTGTAAGCTTATTATATGTAAAGATTTCTTTTAAGTCTATCTATAACTGGTGTCTTAATACCACTTTTTTCTATCAAGGTATCAAATTCTTGTTGCAAAAATATCATTTCTGATCTTGCGGCTATGCAATGCTTTGCCATTGTCGTTTCTGCAAGAGTGGTTCTCATAAAGACTGAAAAAAATACTGTTAAAATAGTGGTTGGCAATTGAAACCACCATAATTTCGTTGGTGTAGGCTTAATTCCACAGTGTTTCAGAACCTTACGTCCTTCTTTTATTCCCAATATCATGTCTTTCATATCTTTATACGAACGCCCCAAAGCAACATTATCACATTCAAATCCATATAACGCGTTGGCGATATTGGTAACCATAGCAACATGTGTTTTTTGCCAAGCATCCATATTACTGCAAAATACAGATGGTATCCCAGCTTGATTAAATAGTTTAATTATCGTTTTGACACGTTCTGATTTTACTCCGTTATACTCGCCAAATGTTGTTGTTTGAAAGGCTCTTTGTATACCTTTACCTACAAAATAGCTTACTTTACCATTTATTCGTTCTCCTCCAGCAGATGGAAATCCTAGCATAAGTCTATCTTCACCAACCGCCTTTAACCAATGATCATATCCATTTGCTGTGTTTACAACGAACACGATATTCTTAGAGCAATTTTGTGACAGTACTGGTAAGATTTCATCAATCTGAGTTCCTTGCACTACAACAATGATGTAGTCATATTCATCCTTAGATGACAATTGATCTATTACTTGTACTTTAGCGTGCTCGTCTTGATGCGTTTTAGGATTCGTAAGAACAATACCATCTTTTTTTATCTCTTCCAACCGTTTACCGCGTGCTAATACAGTAACATCGTTTTTAGCTTGCGCAAGCTTTCCAGCAAAAATACTACCAATTACACCTGCACCATAAATAAGAATTTTCAAACTTACACCTCACTCAAATTATTTAAGAATCTCCTCAACTCTATCAATTATATATATAAGTCTGTACTGCATATTATGTTTATTAAAGATATTTCTCTATTTTGCATTGTTCATATACGTTTTTCCCTAAGAGGGTAATTGCTTTGCGAGGGCAATTGCTGATACAACGATAGCACATGGTGCATTTTCCATTTTGTACTGCTTTCTGATTAGCAATAGACAAATTGTTCATCGGACATAACTGCGTACAACACCCACATCCAACACATTTATCTGTATTGATTTTTAACTTATCTGAGTATTTTTTCGTTTTCCCATAGAACCAAAGTCTTTGCCCAAATAAACCTGCAATATGATAGAGAATACCAATTCCCTCTTGCGTTGGATGACCATTGTTTAGTCTATTCGCTGAATTTTTTATTTTTATAGTCGCTCTCTTTACAAGTTCTTTATTTTGCTCTATTGTTTTCTTTAATGCCTTTTCATCACCAATACAATCCGGCATCTTCACATGAAGTCCTCCAACAATATCAGCACCATTTCGAGAAAGTAGCCTTGCGCTACAACCTGTACCATCTCCACTGAATAAGCCCATCGTCGCAATTATAAAGACTTTTTTGCCTTTGAATATCGAGTTATTCTGTGATATAAAGTCTCTCACTATTTTAGGCAAATTGCTAAAATATATTGGATACCCCAAAACAATAAAATCATTTTTATGTACCTCATCTAAAATGTTTACATCTTCTATTGAGATACACTTCGCTGTTGTATCTAATTCTTTTACGAACTGTTCAATGCAGTACTTTGTATTGCCTGTTCCACTAAAATATATTCCTAACATAATTTTACTACCCCGTTTTCATTTCAATTAAACTTATTATCCCAATAGAAAATCTTTCAACATATTTTTTTCTTCCTCTGTAAGAACATGAATATGTCCTCTATCTTTCAGTAAATATGTATTAGCATGCTTCCAGATCTTCTTTGCTCGTTCTATTACCATTTGTCCTGGAAACAAACAATCTTTTTCTGCACTCATAATCAACACTGGACCCTTGTATCTTGATAGACTCTCGTCTGATTCGTTACTTGGCATTCCTGTTTTTATCTTTGCATTGTCAATGCTGCATTTTGCAGTGTCTATAATATCATCTAATATATTCTCTTCCGTAATCGCCATTGGCAAGATACATCGAATAAACCAACTTCTTTTATGGGTAATCCAATATAGAATCATTGGTGCTAACATATTCATACTCTTATAAGCGGGCGCGTTACAGATTGCAGAAGGTACCAGTAAGGCACTTCTTTCAATCAATTGTGGCGATACACACATCGTTTTAACAAGAACACCCGCACCAAATGAACCACCAAAACAAGCAATTTTTTCATAGCCAATTCCCGTAATCACTTCACTAGCCCATTTCCCGTAATCCTGATTTTTAGAAGAAAGGGAAACTTCTGCGCTTTTTCCTGGATGTCCAATCGTATCAACGGCATAAATGTGAAAATCCTCTAATAGGAAATCGCAAAACAATAAGTTGTATGCTGTTGTAGAATTCCCACCATGAAATACTAATAGTGGTTTACCGTTCAAGTTACCTGTTTCGATAAGATGCGTTTTACCAAACGAAGTATCCACATATATATCCTTATATATAACACCTAACTTCTGTAACTGTTTGTTATATAGATCTATTATTTCTGTTTTGCCTTTTTCATTTTTATATATTGATTTCATAATTCACCTTTTATATTCCAAAATGTATTAAGTACTTGCCTTCAAGTATTGCTTCATGTATTTTATCAATCAAAGTAATAAGCTGTGGTATGATACATAATTTTATTAACCATATATTTTTTCTCATTCCTCTTTTGTCATAGAATATCGTATGCTATCAGTTAAATTTCTACTATATCCTCGTAACGTTCCCTCATATGTAATACCACATTTTTCGATAACACGTTTAGATCGTATATTATATGGATAATGACAAACGGCTACGACTAATAAATCTATCACATATTTTTACTCCCGCATTTACAACATCAGGATTCTTATATATTTCAAAATAGTCGTGAACATCTTTCTCATTCCATTCTCGAAGTTTTAATCGTTCAGATTCAAGTGTTTTCATATATAAATTTCCTTTTACTATCGTTTCAGGCAGAATATATCTTCAATGTCGTCTCCATCACCGCAAGTTGTTCCAGTAGACACAAAACCCGCCTGCTCATATACATGCTTTCCACGATTATTACTTGGTCCTGTACTAAGATATATTTCTTTACAATCGAAACGACGATACATCTCATTAATAATAATGTTCAGTGCTCTCTTACCGTAACCCATTCCCTGATATTGTTGATCAATCATAAAGCGACACAGTTCGTAAGCAGATAACTCTTCGCTATATCCATACATTGTAAATCCAATTAGTGTACCATCTTTTTCTATCCCTTTTATGATCCATCCTTTTTCGTATACGGATTGTACGATAGACACTGGGTTTGAAGCTACATATTTAGCTCCTTCTTCTCCTGGATGTAAAAAACATACTTTCACCCAATTTTCTGATGTAATATCTATTAACTTTATGCTTTCCATTCTATGTTATCTCCTTGTATTATAGTTATATTGTATAGTTATGTATTGTTATTAGCTAAGTAATTAACATATTGAAATTCCTAAGCTTATGATGAATCATTATTTTACTATTAATCGGTATATATTTAAACTACTGTTATAAATTGAACTAGATCTATACTAAGTCTAATCTATACCGATAACCAGATGGTGTAGTTTTATATTTTTTAAATCCTACACTCTCAAACAACTTCTGAGAACCAATGTTATAGTTATAAACCTCATGAACAAAGAGTGACGGATAACCCAATTGTGTACCTCTTTGTATTAATTTAGTAATTACTTTCTTTCCAATTCCGTTCCCACGGTATTCCTTCTTTCCTATTACGATAGGCATATCATCTTTCCAAAAAGTCACATCGCCAATTGGTACATAGCAATTATCGTCCTTAACTTCTATGAAGTATAACTCTCCGTGTTCATCTAAGTATGTATACATTTTATTTAAACGTGCAGTATCATAAGGTACCTCTTTGCCATCCACCATCATCAATGTTTCAGAATCCTGATACCATTGCAAAGCAAAACTATTCTGAGAATTATATCTACGCAGACGTATATTCTCATCAATCTTTATTATTTCAGGTTGAATAACACCTAATATTGGCATGTTGTTTCCTCCCTTAACAGTTAATAATAAAATTTCTCTTTCTGTAAAAACTCAACGAATAAACATATTTTCACTACATCCACATCTGATTCAAAGAAAAATGCAAATCCTATTTCTTTTTCATTTGATTGTCTCACTTTTTCTTTAAATTTCACATATGTCAGTCCCTCTATATAATAATCGTCGAGATATTCTTCTACTCCAAATGCTTCAAATCTATATTCTGATAGTTTCGAGAATTCATATATTAATACATCTTCTCTTTTTAATTTCGTTGATATTGAGATATAATCTAGCTCAATCTCAATATCACAATAACCTTTTACTGAAATAACTGGAATCGGATAATACTCTATCTCATATTTTCCTTTATCATTTCTATGGTAATGTCTATTATAGTATCCAATATCAAGTTGGAAGTCCTGACACTGAAAAGTCTGCTTCAACTCTACTCGCTTTTTTTCTAATATTGAATAAACATTATTAAGAATTGTCTGGTATTGTTCCACTGTCTTTCCTCCATCAATTCATTTCTTAACTTTAATATGTTATGTACCATTGCAATTAAATTATGATTACTATTTATTATCTTAAAATACTACATTCGAAAGTTTTAACCATTCACAACTTCATGATATATCATATCTACCGCATCATCTATACGGTTTTCCTTAGTTATTTGTAAATTGCTAAAAAAGAGGTAATTCTTCCTTCTGGATGGCATTCATCTAACAATCCAAACTCTGGGTCATAATATTTTCCATTATAAAACAAGACCCAATGTTTATATCCTGCAGACATATGTAAAGTTAATATTGAAAAATCGGATTGTACAGGTTTTTTTTTAGAAATTCGTACATTCTTTTCAGCATGCTCAATTCCGTAAAAATCTAAAGCTTCAATTAACTGACCTATACTAGTTGGTCCATCTGTCTTCATATCTTTGATTACTTCATTTATTTCTTTTCCTGCTATCATGGCAATACATGCCTGTCCACAGGTTGAAAAGGTTGGTTGTATGATAAGTTCCATCGCTATTTTCTCCTATTAATTTATGTTATCTTTCTTTAAAATCCATATAATAGCTTTGAGGTATATCCTCCTCACTTATACATAGATCATGATCTGTCTTATCCCACATATGACGTATCACATCTGCACATTTCACTGCATCACAACAATATACAGTTGCCTCTCCTAACTTAGAATAAGTCACTGCGTTAAGTTCCTCCAATGGTCTTTTGTAATTTGGATAAAATTCGGAACAACAACAAGAGATACCTTTTGTAAAATGAGTATGAAATGGAGGTGTTGTATATGTGTTACCACTTTCGTCCCGAATCGTTATATTAAAACCATTCTCACTTAATCGGTTTGGGATATCTAATATCTCATCAACGGCGTGAAAGTATGTATTTTTATCGTGACCAACTCCAATTAATAAGATCTTTGCATGTTCCTCATATAGCCTTGACCAACATCCACCGATTGGTGCAGGAGATGCAGCCATTTCTTCGCCTTTTATATACTCCCTCGCTCTCTCGCCAAAAGCCACCACGGAATGGGTTGGATGAAGGGATCGAACCCCGTCTTTACGGTTTATAGCTACACATGGTAAGGTACCAATACATGGTACTGTTGTAGCCACATCATAAAAAGGATTATTAGGAACTACTTTATCCCAAGTATGCGTAGGAATAAGAAATAATCCTTGGTGAAGATACTCGCAAAATGCATCAATCAACATATCTGCGCCACCGTCTAGTTCACCAATTGCCTTTAATGAAGTATGTATCAAGATGGTATCGTCATGCTTTACATTAATACTTTCAAGATATTTAATAATATCATTTTTTGTTGTCATAATATCCTTCCTTTACTTTATTAGATTATTTGCACTAAAATCTCACATTACTTCTAAATCCAAAGTAATATCGTTCCTAGTTATTGAATGTTTCAATATTACTACTTCGACTCACCAAGTAAACTTCTCTCTATTCTTGAATTAAGCTCACCCAATGCAACTTTATTACTATCATACTTCAATAATTTTCTAGCAGAATCATAATCTAACCATTGGTATTCTAGATGTTCGTGAGAAAGGTTAAGTTCTTCATTTTCCACTCTTACTGCGAAAGAATACTCAGGAACAACAAAACAGTTTTGTCCCCATCTTTGTCGATCTTCTTCATTAAAGCAATCCGCTGAGATACTACAGCAAGTATCTAGAGGATAGTAAGGGAAATCATAAGGGATATTAGCTTCTTCATTTGCCTCTCTCTTAGCTGCTTCTAGAGGTATTTCCTCGTCTTCTCCACCTCCTGCTATAAACTGCCATACATTCATATCTGCTCTTAGAAACATTCCGTATTTAATATGGTTATCTCTAATTATAAATGGAATAACTAACACTTGAAACTTTGCTCTTGCCATACAATTTTCTCCTTTCGCTACTAATCTTATATTAACTAAAAGCTTTACCCCCGTATTAGGATTTTACAAAGTACAATTTAGATGAGACAAAATCCATTCAATCAAATCGAGCGTTCTATTCACTTTAGAATTATCATCACTACTAAATAGTGTTTCAAACCATCCAGAATACGGAATAGTTTCTAATGTATTATAGAATCTTAATACTGAACTTGAAGGTGGTACTGGTTCATTATTTATAGCCCAAATAGCTTCTATTATTTTCCAGGAGTTAGTAGACACTATATAGTTTTGTCTTAGTGTATCTTTTGAACTTATTGCAGATAAAAGTTTGAGTCTTGTACTATAGAGCCAGTGATAAATCTGCATTTTCGTTTCTTGTTTTGTAATAAAATTATTATATTTATCAACTGCAATCTCCATTAAATCATGTAATTGACCGTATTTATCATATGTAATTTTGTTATTTATAAAATGATATACCTCCATTTCATTATCCATCAACTTCTGCATTCTGTTGTCATAAGTTGTATAAATACATTCAACTAAAATTTCATCAACGATTTCTGATTTGAAATAGTTCTCATTGCATAGTATCATAATGTCCAAATCAGATTCCGGTGTGGCAATATTTTGTGCAACTGAACCCATTAACATAATTCCTGATGCACTTGTATCCTGTGATATCTGTTCTTGGATTTTGGAGAATAACTCAAATTGAATCATTACTGTTCCCTCCCTCCTGTTTGTTAAATACCTAAATATACAAAATCAAAATCATATTGTTAACGAATTACAGAGTTATCGAATAACGCTTCAACATATCTAATTTATGTATTCTTTATTTCTAAGTAATCGGAATTATTTTTTATATATGACACAATCCTCTATAATGATTATGCGCTTTATGTTCAGTAATCCAAGTCTCAATCACTACGAATCCCATAAGTTCCAGCTCTTTTTCAAGAGCCTCTCTGGTTAGGATACAGCGCTCAATCGAAGAAATAGTAGGATTCGGCTCTCCTTCTGGTGCGAGAATTGCTGATCCAATATAAAAGATACCTGTTTTAGAAAGTAACCTTTTTACATTTGAATAAAACAAGATGCGTTCTTCACCAAATAGGCAATGTAGACAGTTGCCATCAATGATTAAATCATATTTCATGCCACTCAGTAAATCCTCTTCACAAACGCTTCCAGTGATAAATTCAATTGATACATCTTTCGATTTTGCTTTTTCTCTAGCCCATTTAATTGCTGTTGGTGAGAAATCGACCCCAGTAACTTTATGTCCCATCTGTGCTAATTTGATGGAGACATCACCTGCGCCACAACCTAATTCAAGGATACTACCTTCTTTCAAATGAATTGCAGTGAATATATTCTTAAGACTATCATCCCAGCCAGCCATTCGTGACTCGTAACTGTCACCACCCCAGCCGTTATAACCAGATTTCTTTAGTTTTTGATATATATTTTCGTGTTCGTTTCTTTTGTCCATATTTTAATTGTATATGATATATATAGAAGATCACAACTCCCTTCTTATCAATCTTTCTAATGTTATAGACTTAGTATTTAAGGCTTAATCTCCATTTTATTTCCTAATCTTATTCAAATTATACATCCTAAACCATATAATGTCATTAAAAACCAAAAAGGTAAAAATGATTTGTTACTAAAATCACTTTTACCTTTTTGCCTTATGTCATTATTTATTTATGTATTTGTGTATTTATATAGCATACAAATGAGTATATTAGCTAATCAAGAATTTTATTTATTATCTAACACACTAATATTTTTCATAAACTTTTCTTTTGCTTTTTCATCATCTTTTGAATATGTAACAAATAGATCAACCATATACTTTCCCTTTTTCAAGCAATAGAATTCCTGTATAAGTTTACCTTCGTATCCTGTTACTTTTAGTAGATGAAATTTCTTTCCTGCAATTTCTTTTTTAGTACGATCCACTACCTTATAACCTATACTTTGATTATTTTGAAGGGTTTCAAGAGTCTTATCAAGATATTTTTCTTCGTCATATTTCGTTCCACCTATTGATAATGCAAGATTTTCAAAAACTAATTGCACATTCATCGTATTTTTCGCATTGGATACCATATAACCATAGACCATCTTAAGATCAGCTGCAGCTTTTAATGCATCTTTGCTTGTACCATTAATCTTGCTCACAGTTTCAGCCGCAACACCCATTAGTTCTGATATTTCTTTATCACTTGCGATATTCCAATCATCTTCAATCTGGAACTTCATATTCAACCATTTGTTCTCAAATACTTTATCATTCCATGAACCTATTTCAAAACTAGGACCAGAACTTGTCTTTTTACCGCATCCTGATAGTACTGCTGTAAAAACCAGCATCATCATTAATAAAATACTTATCTTCTTTTTCATATCAATTATCTCCCTGTTATCTTTTGGATTTTTACAACATCTATTAACTTACCAGATAATACCTAAAATGTATAGTAGGTAAAAAGTTCTATAGACTACACTTGCCTTCTTACCAATCTTTTTGCAATTTCATATTCCAATCCAAGGAATATGGGCTATTCTTTTGCTTCTTTAACATTTCATATGTCTGTTTTCTTGCATAGCTTTCGGAATCTGGGTCTGACATATCGTCTCCATTCCAATATTGGAAACCATAGAAATAACTATCCATCATATCATCCCAAGAAGAATAGGTCTTCTGCAATTCTTGTGCGATCTTAAGACAAGAATCCATAGCCTCTTCATAGGTATAATATCCAGCAATGTAATACCATGCAGATAATTGCATCGCTCTTGATAGATCCCAAGCTCGAATCGCATTGTCTCCATATTTATCAACTGCATCATAGATGCCTAGAAAATAGACTCTATCTTCCTCTTTGTATGATTTATCAGATAATGCGGATACTAATTCATTTCTAGATAAACTCTTAAAATCATTATCTTTATATTCTGCTAGTAGCTCTTTATTATGTCCTTCGGTTAATGCCCACTTTAACTTTTCGTCTGCTGATTTACGATTCGATACTTCCCATGACTCAACAAGTCCTTCTTTCATCATCTTAACATTACTTTTGTCCGTTGCATCATATCCGCCGAACAGATTAATGTCTGCACCGTTTCTTGTTGATATAACTCCATATACTGCATTAAACCATCTAGCAGTATCAGATACACTCTCTTTCTTTGTTTCAGAACTTGAGGTATTCGAATTCTTTGATGTAGCCTTACTACAACCTGTTAATGCAAGTATGAAAACCAAGCTTAACGCTATTATTTTCTTTTTCATATTTGTATTTTCCCTTTCGTATCATTATTTTTCCACAACTTAGTTAGTTTAACAAATATTCCATGTACTAACATATAGGAAATAAGGACTAATATTTTAGTCAAATGTCCAATTTTCTATAGTTTATAAGGTTATTGAATACACGATTAAATTTCGTGATTAGCTTTTCTAAGTTACCATGATACAAACTACAAAGTATGAGTGATTAACATTTGTAATTAATTAACTCAAAAAGGTTGACACTTGTATACCAATATGTTAATATTTGTTATATCATAACAAAAGGAGGAAATTATGGGAAGCATCTACTTATCCGATGGAGAATGGAAACTAATGAAAGCATTATGGAGAAATGGTCCATGTACGATTACACAGTTAGTAATCTTATTGAAAGTAGAAACTAACTGGAGTAAGCATACTATCATAACAATGCTTGGAAGGTTAGAAAAAAAAGGCGCCCTCGCATATGAAGAAGGCGGTAAAGCAAAGCTATTTTACCCGATTGTTAAAGAATCAGAAGTAACCATCGATGAAACAAAGGGTTTTTTAGACAAAGTATATAACGGAAGCATTAGTCTACTAATAAATACCTTAGTTGGAAATCAATCTATCAGTAAAGAAGAACTGGATGAACTACATCAAATATTGCAGAAGGCTGAGGTGGATCAGATTGATAGAGATTCTAATTAGTTCCACAGTATTAATACTTATTATCTGTGGTATAAGAACTTTCTGGAAGGGAAAAATCAATTTACACTTACAATATGCATTATGGCTCCTTGTTGTTATTCGATTATTTCCTATTGGACTATTCATGGACACAACTACAATAAGAGTAGAAAGCCCAATCAGTATAATGGGTTCCATTAATCATCTAAACACTTACTTACACAATGACTCCAATGTAATCTCTCAAAGCAATTCTCACAATAGCGACACAAGATCAAATACTCACTCTAATAAAACTTCCACCAACACAATAAAACCAAACAATGCGAATGTAAATACTCCTTCAAATCAATCAGAAAATATAAGTCAAACTAGTAATATATTAGATAACACAATTGATCTATCCATTGTAAAATCAATATCAATCATAGTATGGTATATTGGCATGATACTTAGCACCGTATGGGTTCTATATGTAAATGTTCGTTTTCAGAATACAATAAAAAAAGATCGAGTATTATTAGAAAATGTAACTTGCAAGCTTCCTGTATACGTATCATCTAGCATCCACTCTCCTATGCTGTTAATGGTCCATGGTCGATTTGGAATCTATGTTACCACAGCCTGCCTTCAGAATGATTCTAAAATGAAACACGCCCAGACACATGAATTATGCCACTATCTACACCGAGACTATCTTTGGTCAATGATACGATGCATTTTATTGATAATCTACTGGTTTAATCCTTTCGTATGGCTTGCTGCCATTTTATCAAAGCGAGATTGTGAACTTTCTTGTGATGCTGCAGCTTTAAAGATATTAGGTGACGAAGAAAGGATTCCCTATGGTAGAACCATTCTAGAATTTGTTGCAGTGCGAAATAGTAAAAGCGATCTACTGAATATTGCAACCGCCATGTCAGAAAGCAAATCAGGTATGAAAGAAAGGATTCAGCTTATCACTAAGAAATCGAAAATGATGATTAGTTCCTGTATCGCTATATTTGCAATTATTGTATTGGCTATAATAACAACATTTACTGTGTCTCCAAAAGAAGCAAAAGGATTCTCAAAGACAAAAGAAACTAATGCCATGAAAGAAGAAGTAAATCCTGCACTACACAATGATTCTAGTAATAATTCAAATAGTGATTCAAATACAGATTTAAGCAAATTACTTGATGGAGAATCCCAGACAAAAGGATTTGATACTGGTTATTATTTTAACGGCGATCAATATATTACACCTAATGGTCCCATTGAGGATTTATCTGGATTCACCAATGATATAGTAGCTAACAAATACTTTGGAAAAACTGTCTGGAGTGAAACAGATGAAGTTCTTGATAATGGATATTCTAAAAGTTTTAGCAAAATGGAAGGAGTCTCTTACTGGCTAACCATTGATGCTACAGAAGACGCTTCTATCTCTTTAGACTATACAACAACCGCGAGTAATGACACACTAAAAACCCTAGTAATCTTCCCAGATAAAACTACTAAGGAATTAATAAAAGGTAAAGCTAATAAAATAGATTTACCGCAAGGTAAAACAGAGATTGCTATTGTAGCCTTTGATGCACAAGGTAAGGTAACAGTCCAATTTAGCAATCTTACTGATAAAGTAAGTATTAGCCAAACAGAATAGGTATTAAATATAAATTAATATATCAACTGACACAATCCCTCTAAGGCAGGCAACGTTAGTATCACAGTGCGACTACTTTAGAGGGATTGTGTGTTATGTACTAAATTTAAATGATAATGATATCTTAATCCTAAAATTACATCATAAGTCACATCCGGTTAAAGCTACTTACCTCTTGGTCATTCAAACCTATCTTTCTATTAGTATAATTTCAATTTAGTTTCATTTGAATTTCTTTGTAAAAAAATGATTCTATTTGCTTCTGTGTATCCTAGTCTTCTATGAAAATCTAAGCTAGTATCATTCGTCAACTCACAATCACATGCAAATTCTGTACAACCTTTAAAGTGCATTATTTATCTTTCAACTTAATTGGAATGAATGTCTCCATCTGCGCCCAACCTTGGGCTCTGATAATCTCTGGAGGTGTAATAATGTGACCCATTGCATAATGATTTGGCCTGATATCAAGTTCAAAAATCTCAGAAGCTTCGATATATTTTATTGCTTCATTACTTAACTTTCCATTTGCATCGTCATCACCGTCTTTATATACATATGTTAAGTAATAACCACCATCAAAATGAATCACTTCATTACCACCGTCCTCCATGTCCTCACTTAATGCCCATATCCACACCATTCCTTGATTTTCTTCATCGAAATATAGAAAATCACGTGGCATAAAATTATCTCTGTCTGATGGTTTGATGGCTGAAAAATATAGATCAAATTTACCTAAAACTCCTGTAGGTGAAAAGTCAAAATCTTTATCTACTCCTGATGAAGCCCCTTTGAAAGCTGGTAGTGATATTATTCTAAATTGCATATTGATACCTCCTGTATTATATTAATAGCCAATTTCGTTTACAACGATAATATTTTCACAATATTCTCACCGCTAATTAAGCTAATCTCACGATCTGTTAATTCCAGCTTTCTAAGTCTTGATAATACTTTAGCAATATTATTCTTGCCATATGGAGTGTCGCTTCCCAATAGTAACCTATCAGCTCTGCAAATTGTAAGATGACAGCTTCTTACTTCTTCATTTTGTCTGTTCTAGTTCTATTTCCAGTACATTCGCAAATACTTGCACGCTTTCACCTAATAGAGATAGCCAAGAAACAACCTCTGGCATATTTTTATACTTCATTGGTTCATTACGGATCATTATCGTTTTTCTTAGATCCTCTTCTACAGGGCATAGCTCCTGTTCTAAAGCCCAATATCCAGCCATTGTTTTTGATATCACTTGACCTGTTCGTAATGTGTATAAGCATCGTGCAGTATCTAAAAGCCATCCACATGAATACAAACTTTGATTCGTAGTAATAGCATGTTTTCGTATTGTTTCAAGATGCTGCATAACACCTTCTCTTAGTTGTAAGTAAGTGGGCAAACATAATGACTGACGGATATCATTTCCATATAGTAATATTCCATCATTCATTAGTTCATATCGTGAAAAAACATCAAATACATAATTATTGGTAATACGTTGACCGCTAGTCCCCCAATATACAACTCTTGTATATTCTTCATTATAAAACTCTTCAAGTGAAACAATGGCACCTTCAAAACTTCGAAAATAAGTATTATTTTGATCTAGCTTAAGTAGGTTTTGTCTCAATTCAACAAGTTCTTCTGCTTGTTCCTCAGACATAATATGCTTTATGAAACATATAATGTCAATATCGCTCCAACCCAATTTAAAATCGTCCATTGCGACTGAACCATAAAGATATATAGAAACAACATTATCACCCAATATAGAAACGAGTGCATTTTTCATAGTATCAATTGCATATTTCATATTTTCTGCTACCTCCCATGCTTATGTATTTATATAATTGCTTATAAATATTCAGTTAAACTTAAGTATGCGTAACTATACTATCAACTATTTCTTTTATTCTATTTGCTCCCTCTCAAACCCGATAATTGTAAGTGTTTCATCCGCAAATTGACCTGCAAGTTCCTTATCAGCTTGCATTACCTGATTTGTTTTGTAGCATTCTAATGCATTTATTATAAGAGGATGATATCTTTCAGGCATATGTGCTATCCCCCACTCGCCACCTTGTTTCTTAGAAAGACATAGATCTTCCTTTAAATATGCCAATACTCTGCATAAATTAAGTGTTATGTACATAGGTTCATCTGCTATATCTTCTCTTGCACCTTCCACATCTGACCAGATACTTTCTATATAATCCCTTTTCGATACCTCCCCGAATACATTCTCAATCGGTTCTCCATATAGCACAATTCCATACCTATTAATAATTGTAAAATGAGCTGCCAGATCCCTATCTTCACCTTTCATGTGTTCCACATAATTCTCTGGGTTGTCTTGAAACCATTGTTCATGAATAGGAGAAAAATGCAATTCAAACGGTGTTGGATACACAAAAGGCTTGCAATACTCTCTCCTCACAATACTAATCTCCAGCCCCTTCGCAGGAGCCTGCTCATTCATCTTTACAACCTGTTTCATAAACTCCATTTTCTGCACATCGGTAATATTTTCTTCAATCACTATGATTAGATCAATATCACTCTTTTCAGGATTAAAACAGTTCATAGCCATAGATCCATGCAGATATATTCCAGTCAATTTGTTACCGATTATTTCTTTGCTCATGCTAGTAAATTGATCAATTAAGTTTTGATACAACATATAAACCTTGCCCCCTATCTAATCTGATTTTTACTATCTCAACATATTCATACATTCATAAGTAAACGTGGTAAAAGTGTTAATATCCGAAAGCAGTCCCTTTCTCAGTTTCATACAAGTATCATTGGCAAGTTTAAACTGCTCTAACGTAATATCTCCTAGCTTGAATGCTTCTTCTAGTTCATCCCTGTCATCTTCAACTATGTTACCATCTGGATAAACAACTAAATCCAAATATAAATCATTGAAATAAGGAATGGAATCCTTATCTATTCCTTGTCCTGCAATCATATCTATGTACCACAATAAAATTTTATTTTCTTCATTCATCATTGCAGTAATGCAGTAATATTCATCACTAGGTAAAATAGAAATCCATTTATATCCCTTTTGACATACAACAATATCTTCTCCGTTAAAATTCCATATCTGCGGAACCGATACATCGAGTATATCTATTTGACCAATATATCCTTTAAAGACCTCATTATTAAAGAATTTGATTTCATGTTTTTTAGATAATATGCATTCCCATTCGTCATTTGATAATCGACTTCTTTTCATTAGATCCTCCCGAGAATTAAAACAAGTAATCCTTAACGATTAATAGAATAAATATATTAAATACATAAAAATCCTGATATTTATTAATTTAAATACTCTTACTATTAATGATAACAAATACTGTATATAATTACCATGAAAATAAAAATAGAATAACTAAAAATTCAAATTTCTTTTTCCTGCAATTTCTTTTCCATCCAAATATGTGGACAATCCTCATCTAAATATTCTTCTCCTTGCATTTGGTATCCTTGCTTTTCATAAAATGTTGCAACTCGCACCTGTGCTGACAACATTACGCTTTTTCCGCCTTTTATCTTAATACTTTCTTCTACAAATGTAAGCATACCTGCTCCTATATTATTACCTCTGTATTCCTTTATAACAGCAATTCTACCTATAACATAGGATTCTTTTTTGATATGAAAATAGAATCTACAAGTTGATATTGGACTTTCCTTGTCATAAATGACAATGTGTGTGGCGATATCGTCTATCTCATCAAACTCATCTTTAAAACCCTGCTCTTTTACAAACACTTCATTTCGTATAAGTCTAGCATCTTCTGGTAAATAATTAAACTTTTTGGTTATCATTTTGGACCTCCTCTATAACAAAAGGTTCTATAATAAATGTTGGGGTGTGTTAAAAACACACTTCCAACATTTTTGTTTTTATATTAAAATACATCTATATAAAGCCTCTTCACATGCCAACCGACCAAAGCTAACATTTTAAAGGAGGTATTTTATATAGATGCAATCTAATTGTAACAAAAATCTTTTAAATTTAGAAGGTGTAAAATTAAAAAGTGTGCAACACACTTTAGATGGAATTATTATCAAGATTGAAACCAATCCCAAACCTCAAATTTGTCCTTGTTGTGGAGCTGGAACATCTAAAATACACGATTATCGTTGGCAGAAAATTAAAGACTTACCTTTTCAGTTGTCCAATGCTTATTTATTGTTAAGAAAACGAAGATATGTATGTTCTTGTGGTAAACGTTTTTACGAGAAATATAGTTTTATAGCTAAATATCAGCAACGTACAACACGACTATCCTTCAAAATTGTTGAATTGCTTCGTTCAACCAACAGTATTAAATATGTTGCTTCCCAAACTAATGTCTCAATGAATACAGTAATACGTATTCTTGATACACTCTCGTATGATAAACCACATATTCCTCAATGCATTTCAATTGATGAATTTAAAGGGAATGCTGGTGATTCCAAATATCAATGTATTCTGGTGGATGCAAAGAAAAAATGTATTCTTGATATTTTACCGGATCGTACTCAGTCCCATCTTATTGAGTATTTTAAATCTTGCAGTCGTGATGAAAGATATCGTGTTAAATTTTTTATTTCTGATATGTGGCAACCTTATATAGATCTTGCCAAAACATTCTTTCCTAATGCCACAATCATCGTAGATAAATATCACTACATTCGTCAGGTTTCCTGGGCAATTGAAAGTGTTCGTAAACGTTTACAAGCATCCATGACACCAACTCTTAGAAAGTACTATAAGCGAAGTAGAAAACTTATACTGACTCGATATTCTAAATTAAAAGATGACAACAAAAAAGCCTGTGATTTAATGCTACAATACAGTGATGATTTACGACTAGCTCACAGGTTAAAAGAATGGTTCTATGAAATATGTCAGAGTAATAGCTATACATATCAAAGAACTGAATTTTGGGAGTGGGTAAAAAGTGCTGAAAGCTCTGGATTACACGAATTTGAAGCATGTGCAAAAACATATAGACGCTGGTCTGAGTATATACTTAATGCCTTTAAGTATGGATATACAAATGGACCTACGGAAGGATTCAATAATAAAATCAAAGTACTAAAAAGAAGTTCTTATGGTGTACGTAATTTCGAAAGATTTCGTACACGTATCATTCACAGTTCTATGTAAAAAAATGGTCGGTTTTCAAGAGGCTTATTTGTCATGCAAAAAAACATCTATTATAGAACCTAGTCATAAAAATAGCTCTATTGTCAGTGTTAGTGCGGGTGCAACGCACCTCACACCCCAACACTTGACAAAGAGCCTAACAAAAAGGCACCCAAAAGCTAACCTTATAGTGTGAATACACACCGTACCTACGGTTGGCTTTTGGATGCCTTAAAATGCAATCATCCGGTGATGAAAGCATAAGCTTTTATAATTTGCAAATAAACTATAACAAATAACTTATTTGGTGTCAATGATATATTTCTGTATGATTCATTAACACAGTTCTTATTATCAATTACACATCCCCTAAGGATGGCAAAAACACAAAGTACACTTGCAATAACATACAAGCTAAGTCCCACCATTAGTACTGGTTTTCTTCCATATTTATCACTAATAGGTCCCCAGAACAAGGTTCCAACTATTATCTCATTGCTTATGCTAGTAAATTCATCAATTAAATTTAAAATAAATATAATCTCGTCCCTTTATATTCTGATGTATCTTATATAATATATCTTTCTAACACACTATCGATTAATGGTAATAGTGGATTATCATTCTTGATATGCCTACGATAAAACTCCGCTGTTTTAGTATGAACCTTCACACCATTATGTATAATGTCACGCGTTTCCTCTATACAGTCTTTTTTGTCATAAGGAAACATAAAATGAACTTTCTGATTTTGTATCTCTGCGAAAAAATACTCCATTTCATATTCACTAATTTTGATATCAGTTTGATTATAATTTATTAAAAGTTGTTTTACTTTATCCTTGTATTGTCTTAATATAATAACGTCAATGTCATCCATTATAAACTCTACGCCATGTATGAACACAGATGTTGACGCATCAAACTGATATTCAATATTATTTATCTCAAATAATTCAGCTAAGTAGCATATAACATTCCATTGTTCTTCCATATATTTATCACTCCCCAAAATAAATTATTGAAACCAAGTTCCATTTGAGCTACCTTTATACTTCTATCTCAAACCCATATTCATGCAATGTAAGGTCATCATCGATTCTTTCTTCATAGATTCCATCTACCTGCCTAAATCCATTTTTTAAATAAACATTTATAGCTGGTTGATTTATATCCACAACAAAAAGCCTTAAATATTTGGCATTCTTCTGCTTAGTGAGTGTAATAGCATGCTTTAGCATTATACTGCCAATTCCTCGTCTTGAATAATTAACATTAACTCCGAAACGGTCAAGATATAATGCCTTCTCATGGGCATTTTCCCATTTCACATAACTTTCTCCATCATTTGATTCACATAATGCAAATGCTGCAACTATATCATTAGACTCGATTAGTACATAAAGGCGATTATTCTCAATATCATTACTAAAAAACTCACATGGATAAATTTCGTCCCATATTGCTATGTTATTTCTGTTCATATTATCTATTATTTTTCCATACATCGCTTTTAGTTTCGATAAGTCGTTACTATTTGCCAGTCTCAAATTCATATCAATATACCTCATATTCAAATTATTATTGTAGTTCAGACTCAAAAAAATCAACTGATATAACTTAAACGTTACAAAATTTTCGTACAACCAGCCCTATTTTAGGATTACCAATCAATTGAAAACCTAATTTTTTATATGTGGAATACTGTCCATGGTAATTTGTTCATGAAAACAAGTGTGTAGTTCTATCGTATACGTATATGAGTATGAAATACTATATTCTTGTTATACTCTTCCAATATAATAAAATACATCTTTCTGATTTCTAAATTCATCTATGCCCATATATTTCATTCCTATTTTTTGAAGTACCCTTCTTGATGCTATATTTTCTGGATCAGCCATTCCATAAATACCAGTGATATTTGTTGTTTTGAATGCTTGTTTAATTATTTCTCTTCCGATTTCAGTTGCATATCCTTTATTCCAATAGGACACGTCAAGTTTCCATTCAATCTCAGGCTCGTCTACCTTATAAGGATTTAACCCAGTCAATCCAATTATCTTGTTACTTGTTTTTTCAATGATAGCACCATGAAAACAATCTAAGGTGATAAAGTTTTTCTTAATAAAGAACTGAATATATTGTTCAGTTTTATATTTATCCCAAGGCTTGTTTTTATCTTTTGTATATTGATGTACTAAGGGATTGGACATAACTTCATATAAACCTGCAACATCATTCATTGTATATTGTCGCACTATCAGGTTTTTAGTTTCAAAAAAAATATGTACCATACTATTCATTATTATCTCCATAATATACTATAAGCTATAATCCATGTATTGTGCATTAGCAATCCATAACATGGTATTGGTTGAACTGGATACTTCTCTTAATCGTAGGAATCTGAACATCCCTTTCTAATATTACTGTACAAAATAATCAAGAGTTCTCCCATTATAAGTCAATCTAATATGTCTCTTCGATATTACCCGATATCCAAGCTCTATGGTCTGCTTATAATCATTGATCACGATTACCTTGCGATTAATATCTATAGAATAAGTAGCATCTCCATCCACTGAATCTCCATATATTAAGAACCAAGGATTAGTGCCATCGATAGCGTTTATTACATCATCCTTTAAGAATTCAACCGTATACTCTTGTTCTTCATTCCACCAACTCTTACCAGAAGTTCCACCAAAGAAATCTTTCGCTTTCGCCTCTGTGGCAAATGTTATATTCTCCTCATCACTGTATTTGAGATTCTCTGCAATAATCGTTAGCGTATATTTTTGTGCTACGCTACCATCAATATTTTTGAATATTACGTTAACGTGGTAAGTTCCTTCCGCAGATATCGATAGTTGCATCTTCCCATCAACTAACACCGCATTTACTTCTGAACTGTCCGAAGTAATTTGTTCCATCGATCCTCCTGTTAACGGATTGCCACTTGTATCAGTAATTGGATAGGAACAGGTGTATATGCCCTTTACTTCTTTTGGCTTCAATGTAACTACTTGTGGCATATCATATGTTTCAATGACATTGATCTCATATTTATTGACAATGGCTTTACCTTTATCATGATACGTTAGAAATATATCTGTTTTTCCAATCTTTAATCCATTTAATAATAAGGACGCGCTAGCTGACTTGACATCCTCACTAAGTTTGGCTGATACTATGGTATTATCCTTTATATCGATAGATAATTTTCCGCTCTTAGGTGGTGTGAAATAGAGGATTACCGACTTCCCTTTCACTACCTTCTTGCTTTCCGTGTAAATACTTCCATCATTCTTTGGCACCATGATACCAAATTGATACCAATATTCCGACCCGTCCTTAAAATCCACAAACACATTACCACTTGTATAACCATAATTGGTCGCAGTTATGGTAAAATTCTTATTCTTTTCACTAGTCTTCATTGTACAAACATTGCTGTCTTCATATACAACTGTGTCAAATCCAAGCATTGAGCTACTATATTTACCAAATGTACTATGTATCGAGTCAATTTCTACGCTGTTATCAATCTTAAAGCTCTTTTTTTCACCTTTATTAAAAAGTTGAGTTGCTGAATAACCACGGTTGTACTCTTTTGCGAAATTTATCTTAATTCTTACATTAAACGATTTCCTTTTATTTGCGTTATAATATTTGACTATGATGCTAGAGGATTCTTCTTTCCAAGTATTATTTGCAACACATGCCAATACAGCAGTATGTTTCTTACCGTTTGACAGATAGGTTTTCTTTTTTACCGAGACTCTTTTATCTGATGAAGAAAACGTCAAATTCTTAATTGATGCGGTTTTCATATCGAATACAGATACCGTTTCGTATACCCCCGCAGTCATTGTCTTTGTTGTTGTTTTTGTTGTAGTTTCCATCTTAGTTTTCGATTCCATATTCTGAAATATCATTACTACCAGAATCATAATTATCGTACAGAATAATATTACTTTTAATTTCTTAGTTAATATCATTATCTTATTCTTCATTAAACTCCTCCAAAGGCAAACTCAAGTTAATATTATACCTATTAGGTGCATCGTCTACCAGATGTCGTAATGCACAGATGAGGCATCCCATAACTCACGAGATACCCTTTCCTCATCTGGATGACCAAAAGCTATTATGGCAAACGGATCTACTTTCAATGGGAGATTCAATTTATTGACAATGAGCTTATGCCAATCTGAATTTGCCCTTACACCACACCAAACGCCACCAAGACCAAGCCCGTGTATGCTAAGAAGCATATTTTGAACGGCAGCGGCACAGTCAGCATATATAAACTCTTTTATTCCTTCTATGTTTTTATCTCCGCAAACAACTATGCCACATGCGGCTCCTCCGAGCATACTTGCATTATAATTACTTTCTGACAGTTCCATGAGCATATCTCTATTTTGGATAACTACGAAATGACAAGGGCATTTACCTTTTGCTGATGGAGCATACATTCCAGATTGCAAAACAGTATTCAACATACTTTCAGAAATAGGTTCCGATGTAAACTTACGAATACTACGCCTTGTTTTTATTGCTGTTACAACGTCTATACTACTTACAGAAAGACTGGGAATTAAACTGTTTTCATTTTCTATTTCGTTATTTTCAGGGGCCATTGTGATATGTACGGACATTTTTTCGCCTATAAAATCAAGCTCTTTTTGCATTGATTTGTCTATTGTCATAATCTGCTTGCCTCCACCTCTTGAGATAAGTTTATTTCGATATGGCACATCATTAATTGTTCCTATAACAAAGATAGCGCCTTTTTGCTTATCAAATACTTCCTTTGCATTAAAGGGAAGTTCAATGTAAGTCAATCGACCTGATTCATCTTTTATGATTTCTGTATTAAATATCTCCATAAAAAACCTCCTAGTCTAAAAAATATTAAATACCATAGTGTTCAAACAATCCTTTCAATAATGTAGATTTGCCACACCACTTGCAACTATATAAGAATAAAATCTTTCATTTTCCAACTCCAAAAATATATATAAATTTTCATTACATGATTACTTATAAAACTTTAATCATTCAATCAATATTAAAATAAATTATAACCCACTTACCATATAATGTCATCAAAGATTTGACTTAATAAATGTTCTGCTCTATATAAGTTTTATATTAATTACAAAAAAATCAACCAATTGGTTTATTCCAACTGGTTGATTTTTTCTTTACATCGTGTTATTGCTGCATTTCATTTTGATTATCACAGCATTTCTTATTACTTTTTCTACTATGATTCATAATCATAAAAAACATACTTCCCATCATAATTGGACAGATAAACGGTGCGATGAGCCCTAACAAACCTGCTGCCTGAGGGCTATACCTTGATATAAATGGCAGTGCTAGAACTATTAGAAATGGTAGTCCACAACACAATACCATATGTAATATATGCTTAATTGGACTTGATTTTTTATCTTCATTCTTATGACAATTCATAATAATCCTCCTGTTCCTATCAACTTATACCTTTATCATACACAATCATTATGGAGATTCTATGCAGATTATAAATTATTCGGCTTTTTCAACTTTTTGAATGAATTCTTTTAATACTTTATCATCCTTCATAGCTTTTTCAAGATTTGTATTAACCTCATTTGTTACAGTTTTCATATCTTCCTCTTTCAATAACAAATTAATATAATCATTTTGTTCTTCACTATTAGCATCCTTCTTAACCGCATATTTTCCATCAGAAGCTTTTCCTGCATATATTACACTCATTCCAGGTGCTAATGTCTTAATGTTCTCAAATTTCATATCATAGGATGAAAATATTACATAGGTTTCATTTGCAAGACCTGATTTTATATAAGAAGTTATATTAGTATAGGCTTCTATTCCTTCTCTTTTCTCATCGGACTTACTTTTCGCTAGTGTAAGATAATAATTCTCTGCAAGATTCTCTAATTCTTTTTTGGTATTCTCATCAAGTGTTCTCTCAATCTCCTTTGTTGAATCTTCACCAAGAGTTGTTGAATCTATTTCTGTGTCAGTTTCTTTGGAATCTTTTTGAGTTTTACTATCCCTATTAACAATAGTTGATGTATCTTGGGTTGTTTCTTTTGAATTTGTAATGTTATTTTTTGATAGTGTTAAATATATATTAGTTATTATCAATAGCAATATAACTACGGTAATAGCTCCTCCTAGTAAGAGATATCTTTTGTAATTTATCTTATTTCCTTTCATTAAATCCTCCTACTAGTTGACTAATCAATATAACTTACTACTTTGTTCGGCTCTCTGTAGTTATAGTTTGTAATACGAATACCTGTTTCCGGACTACTTGCACTGATTACCTTACCATTTCCTATATAGATTCCAACATGGTTGATTGTACCGTTTCTATCGTAAAATATAAGGTCGCCTTGTTGCATTTGGCTAATTGAGATAACCTTCCCACCGGTTGCTTGAGTTCTTGATGTTCTAGGTATACTAATTCCATAATTTCGGAATATAGATTGCGTAAATCCTGAACAATCAGCCCCATTCGTTAAGCTAGTACCACCCCATACATACGGGTTTCCTTCGAAACGTAATGCGTATTGAACAATTGCTCTACGAAGTTCAGATTCACTTGATGAATTCGAATTGGATCCTTGATTGTTAGAAGTATCTCTTTTTGTAGTAGCACTGCTTGATGAAGAGGAACTATCATTTGATCTAGATACAGATGCAGAAGAACTTTGTGACTGAATTGCATTTCTTGCTGCTTCTTCCCTTGCTATTTCCTCGGCTTTTCTTTTTTCTTTTTCTAATCTGGCCTTTTCTTCTTCAATTGATTCTGCTTCTTTATATTCTGTTCTTAGAGTAACATACTCTAACGCTATATATCCCTTGATATCGTTATCGATTGACACTTTAACCCATCCATCTAATTCTTTTGTCACGGCAAACTCTTCATCAATTGGTACTAAGGTTAGTACTTCTGAGTTAAGATTCGCTTTTTCTCTAACTTTTAGAGTCGTTGTGTTAATAACAGCATATCTTTTGCCAACTTTCTGAGCTAGACTTTTAATTTGATCACCAGTTACGACATATTCTGATTTGATATATCCTGTAACTGTTCCAGATGTAATCTTTAGCCATTCACCTTTTTCTTCTAATATAGTGGCTGCAGAGTTGTTATATAATTTACCGAGAATTTTACTATTATCATCAGCCTTTACTCTTATATTCACATAATTAGAAACTTGAGCAATAGCAAGATTCTGATATTCCGATATTTCAGGATTTAGATATTCTTCAATCTTATATTCCTCATCATCTCTACCGCTATAATATTCATCTAATATTACATCAATTCCTGCCACTGGTATCTCATTTGCCTTTGCTACCATTGATTTTCCAGCTATTGATAAAGTTCCTATTACGCAAAGGGTTGCTAGCTTATATACATTTTTTCTCATTAAAACCTCCATATTTATGTAAGCCATTTTTTGTTAAATTTTTGTTAATTTATTTACAGATTTGTTAAATCTGCTATAGCTTTATGATATATATAGAATGTGGAGACTCTATGGAGAAACGGGATATACCAATACTTTCCATGTGAATTGCAATGATTTGATGTGTCTTCTTTCCATGATAATATTATCATGATCAGCAATATTTATCTTGTGTTATTTCATACCTAAAACAGATTTATCTCCCAATAAACTAAAACAAAGCACTCAAGTTCATTCACTCAAGTGCTCTGCATATCACTATATTATTCTATTCAATGGTATAAATTCTTTCATCAATATCAAATGATGAAAGAACGCTATATCTTGGAATTCTTTCATCTTAGCAACTCGCATTTCAATGTCAACCATCTTGTCCTGCCATTCCGTATCTTTTTGAATCTCCTGATTTTGCTGCAAATCCCAGAAAGATCTAATTCCATATGTTTCACTGATATTAAAGTCCTTACACCAACTTATTAGATCTATATCTCTATAATAATGAATCGTACCATACTTTGATGCCGTACTATCCTTACCATCGAGTAGCATATGAGCTTTTTCAAAATCATTTAACAGAACCACCATCTGCATAACCCGTCCATGTCTATTATGCTTAATAACTGAGAGTTTTCCATCAAGTTTCAATAATCGGTAAAATTCATTTATTATACTTTCACGATTATCAGCATATTCCAGAACGTTATGGCAAAGGATAATATCAAAGGATTCATCTTCCATTTTTCTTAATTCATCAATACTTCCAACTATCTGTTGATAATTATTATCACTGAATCTGTCTTTCACAGCATCTTCTGATGGTTCAATGGCAATTACATCGTTGTTCTGTGCAAAATAATTTGCTGTAAAACCATTACCGCTACCAAAATCTAATATTTTTAAGCCGTTTATATTGCCCAATTGGGAAAGAGCAATCTTCTTAAGAAGTGCCTCCCAAGGATGTAATTTATCTAGATTAGGAATTGTCATTTTTATTGTCTCCTTATATTCTGTTCTATCCAGTTTCATTCCATTATCATGTCAACAATTTTCGCTATATTGATTCCGCTAGTATCCAATACCATTTTTTGTCTTTTAAAATACGGCAAAGACTTTTTGCTAATTTCTAGCCATTCATCTGTTCTCCATTCGCATATAACGTCATTTACCCAACGTTTTTTCAACTCTTCTGCATCGCACCATAGAGTGACTTCAAGCATATCCATACCCATATCTCTTATGCCTGTTACTAAGCTATCATAAACCCACTGCTCGTCCATCAGCCATACCAAGACAATCTGCTTGCACTCACTACAAGTTCTATAGTTATTAATTAGATGATGGATATTGTCGATTGCCATTGTTTTCGTTTCTTTATTTCCGATAAAAGGATGAATATCTAAACACCAATCCCCATCTATAAAAGCTGTACCAGCGTATTTGTTGGCAATAGCTTTTCCTACGGTTGTTTTACCCACTCCCATGGGACCATTTAGAATAATGACACGCATAATTTTCTCCTTTTATTTCATTAATCCTCTTTGTGATTTATTTTGCAGAGTTTGTTACTTTGGTTCTAAAAGAAATTATAGCGGCTATACCAATTAATGTCATTATGATAAAATTATTTATATGAATTAGCCATTTTGATTATTCCACCACTAATATAGCTGCTGGTACAGGATAATTAACATCCTTCAAAAACAAACGTTTATCCATAGCTTTATAGATTACAGCCATTGGTACACTTTCAGAACAGTACATATACTGTTGCCACTTTGGTACACTTGTTAGATGAGATGGTAATTTAACATATCCCCCCTGAAACAATGATGTAAGCACATCATGAATGCTACGACTAAGCTTCTTACTATACTGTTCTGACAGATTTCTCTCCTCTAGATATTCTCTTCTACTTAATATAGGAAGATCTAGTTGTAAAGAATCATTCATTTTCAAGATGCCTGATTCGATTAATAGCTCACTAGCTTGTATAACATTCTCTCCCACTGAAGACTTATCATATGGAACGTTAGTGTGAAGTTCATAAAACCATTTTAAATACTGCTCATTAAAGTACTTCTCTGGCACTTTTCCAAGTTGTGTATCATATTTTCGAAGTTCTATCGATCTTGAATCACGATAATTATGAATCTCTATGCCAGCCTCTCCACTAACAGAATATTTCCAAAATTCTTTTTCTTTAGGTATATCAACATTCGAAGAATAATGCTGTCCTATGGCAATCCATCTTCCTCCATTTTTGCGGTATGGATAATCAGAGTATGGCATAGTTCCAGTGATTTCATTTCGTACCTCTACATAACTACTGATTAATATCAGAATGCAAAAATGTAGTTCTAGCTTTGATTTACATTGATCTGATTGACGTTTATAATAACTCTGCTCACGTAAATCGATCAGTGCAGGCTCTAATTCATTCCAGAAATGATCAAAATAGTGATCTACTAAGTCAAGTTGCTTTTTAAAGTTAGCTTTCCTATCCTTTTCAGTATAAATAATAAAATCTGTAAAGATTTTACCTCCTCTTGTTCGCCCCATCAATTCATTGTCAATCAGCTTTTGTATAACAGGCTCTACAAATGCAACAGGGACTCCAAGAGATTTTGCAACATCAACTTCTGTTACAGGCTTATCATATGCAAGTATCAATATGTTTTGTGCTAACTTGTCCGACATATCTAATAATGAAAATGGTTCTCCAGCAAGTCCCACTTCACCAGAACATGATAGATATAAAGTATCTGGTTCATAGCTTTGTTTCGTATAATTCTCCATAGCTTTTACCCCTCTCTTCACACGGTCTCTTCCCGTATTCAATCGACTTTTCACTGTGCCTTCTGGTATCTTCAAGTCAGATGCAATCTTCTCAATCGATTGACCCCTCATATAGAATCGGATCATTACTTCACGATGTATGACTGCGAGATACCCAAGTTCACGGCGAATCACTTCCATCTTTTCATCCAAGTCATCTTCATTTAGTTCATCCTCATAAAGTTCATATGGATAGTCCTCAATGCTAATCTGTGGTTTACTATATTTTTCTCGTAACCAATCACAGTATTTATTGGATAAAATTTGGAGTAGCCATGGATAAATGTTCTCAGGCTCTTTTCCACGTGATAGCGCTGAAATAGCAGCTAAAAGAGTTTCCTGTGTAATATCTTCTGCCATATAAGAATCACCAGTCTTCTTTATAGCTTCCGTATATAATTTATCAATATATTGAGAGATATCGTATTTGTTATTCATAAGACTCCTCCATTAAATGTACTATATATATAGTCGTGAATATTAGAGAAAGGTTCAGCGGTTCTTAATTTTTTTAGTATTTGTCACTTTTTCTAATTAAGTTTTTTGATCTTCATATATACTTCTATATGCAAAACCCCTAATCCAAAAACAAATCATTAAAATAAGGAATAGATTCCTTCTCTATTCCTTATCATGCAATTAATATCTATGTACAGCTATAAAGTGATGTAAATAATCTTATTTTCGACATACGCAGTGAATAATAGTCCCTTCTTCCTCACGATATATCTTTCCTCTTTCGCAATTAAGTACATTAAACCCTGATTTTTGTGCCAAGTCTCTCAATTCATCCATAGTGAATATCTCCCAATATATATCCTCATTCTTATATGGAAAGAATTTTTTACCTTCTAAACATTGTGGATAATTTATCTCTTCATATTCACGTTCATGTCCAGAGAAACTTATAATGCCATTATCCTTTAAAACACGTTTACATTCCTTTAAAAAGGCAACTTGCTTACTTTCAGTATACATGAGTCCAAATGTTTGATTCCAAATAATAACCACATCAAAGGAACTATCATCAAATGATAAATCTATTCCATTAGTAGTTAAAAACGTGACATTACGCTTTGTTTCAGACGCTAAATTTCTTGCTCCTATAATGGCCTTTTCTGATATATCTATAGCAGTAATCTTAAAGCCCATATCGTATAAGTTGAATGCTTCTCTTCCCATACCACAACCGACATTTAGTATTCTTGCATCTGACGGGAAATAGTTTAAAGCCACATCTTTCTCCCACATTTTTAACGGATTACGAGTAGCATTGTTTAATTCCAATATATTTTTATCGTCTGAATAGAATTTTAAAACGTTACTATTATTTTCGCCCACTTTACCCCTCCATCATATGAACACTATTTAATTTCATTTCCAAACTTTGTTTGTGTCTTAACTAAAAAAGCTAATGCTATTGCTATAAGTACTATTAATACAATCATTGCATTTCTTAGAGCATCATCCACTTTTCCAAATAAAGCTACTACACCACTACATAACATTCCTATTGCCATTAATAAAACGACTTTACCTAATGCCTTTCCATAACGAATCTTATCTTTTGTTGTCTCATATACTTTTCCATGTATAATTGATGTATTTCCACGCATCAAAGATATCGCTGAAATACAGAGAATAATACTATTGAACCACATTATGATACTAAAACCTATCATAAACAATCAATACCTCCATAAAATACTAACTCAACTATTTCATTCCTTATATTTCTATGTAAACCATTGATAAAATACTTGTTATTCACCATCAAGATAATTTACTTCCGAATCAAATTTGAATGACTTTTGCATTTTATCAGTCATAACTCTTACTTTGCCTGAATCAGGATATACAATCACATCTGGTGAACTATTTGTATGAACGTCAAGATAGACCAATGGTTCAGATGTATGGTTAGTCAGCATATGTGCACCATTTTCATTTGGTGGCATTGAAATAACATCACCCTCTGTAACAATTACTTCACCTTTCGGTGTCTTTAACGTAGCAGTCCCGGAAATAATATAGAAAACTTCCTCGTTTCCGATGTGTTGATGATATGGGTAATTGCTTTTTCCTGGCTGCAGCGTATAAAATGTAACCGTTAACTTTCCTTCTCCAGATGCAAGAGACTGCGCTACTATGCTTTTTTGAAACTCGTAACAACGTTCATGTTGCTTATCGGGGTCATATATTTTATTCAAATTAACATCGTTATATAGTGCCGTCCTCACATTTGTAATGACCAATTCTTGCATGGTTCATACCTCCGATTAATATAGTATAATTTATGATAATTTAGATTTGTAATTAAGTTTATCTGATGTTTATACCTTAAGTAAATGATTACTCATTTATAAAATGGATCATAATTAGAAAATGCTCCTGCTCTGACAAGCAACGCAGAACCTATTCAATTTATTGTGATATATAGTCCTCTGATAGAAATCCATAGATATTATAATCGCAATATATAGAAACCATCTTACCATGACGAATTAAACCCTCTTTAACGAAACCACACTTTTGAAGAACATGATTAGAACCAATATTTCTAACATCAGCTCTTGCATTTAGTCTGTCCAGTTCGGTGTCTTTAAAAATAAATTCTATAACACGTTTTAGTGCTTCAGTAGCTAATCCACGTTTCCAATAATCTGGATGAAAGCGATATGCAACATCACCCATTCTATAATTTTGAATATCAAAAATTTCTACCATTCCAACTACTTTATTATTTTCTTTAAGAACAACTACCCATTTAAAATCTAATTTTGGCTTTCTTACTACCCATGGTCGAGCGTCTATAAAAAAAAGTTCTGGATTCATTTCACCTTTACTTGCTTTTCTTCCCCAATAGGTATATACTTCGTCCAAACCAAGCCATTCGCTCAAATCACCAACATCATCCTCACACATTTCTCTTAAAATTAATCGATTTGTTTCAAGTACAGGTTTATCTATCTCATAATCTTTCAACATGAATTTACCTCCAAAAATTCAAATTTGTGTGGTAGGATAATACCTACCACACAAAAGTATATTCACCTCTCATTTTATAATCGAAAATGTTGCTCAGTATGGTTGTGCATAACCCATTCGACATAGGGACCAATTAAGCGTCGAAGCTTTAACTTCTTTCGCGATATCCCATAAATTATCTGTTATTCTGATTTCAACATTTCGTTTTACTAACTCAGAAAACAAATCTTTGAGCTGATATTTTGCTATTGGAATCTGGGTGGTTGTTGCAACATAATAACCTGCAACATCATCTTGTAAAATAAAATCATCTACATTAAATTCATATAAATATAATGTAGTATTTTTCATTTTATCGAGCCACTTACTTTCAATTATTAAAGTATGCGAAACAGTGAAAGATGTAAAAAACTTTTTCTTATCTATTTCCGATGTATCTTTACCTATATGATATGTAACTCTCGGACAATCTCTTGGTGTCAAAAAATTAGGCAGTCTTGCTTCGTCAATAGCCCATACTAATCCAACATTTTTATCTAAATCGTTACGACTTGGTATTCTGGGTTCAAATATCTGAATATTTTCTTCTTCACTAACATGAAATAATCTCATAATATATTCCCTCTAATCTTTGTGATAGATTATAACAACCCCAAATGTTCACTCTCGATAATTTATTTCATTTGTAAATATATTCTTTCACTGTATTGTACTAACAAAGTTAACAACCTTGTCATTCCACTCCTCCAGGGTAAGCCCTCTTTGAGGCAAATAATACACTCTGTTAGCTAACTCCTGTGGAATACAGCTTTCTATTTGTTTCTTATATTGTTCTGGTACAATGCAAGCAAAGAGATAATCCGACAGAATTATTTCACCTTTCACTTTAATCGCATGATATCCATCAAAAGTATGCCCCTTATGTTTAATAATATCTTCATATCTAAAATAAAAGCGAACTCCTGCATCAAAATTTCCCTTTAGAAAATCTTCTTCGTTAGGAAAGTTTTCTGAAAGAACGACGTAATCACCCACTAAATGAGTACCCCAACCAAACATAACATACTCATAAAAATCCGCTGGGTCCTCCCATCCAATTTCTCGTCTTTCAATTGCAAGTTCTTCCCCTGTTTTCCCATAGACTTTTGTTGCAGAGAGAATTCTATCACTTGATAGTATTTTCTCTGCTGCTATAGCATCTGTTGCATGGTAAACAAATTCTTCTATCGCCTCTTCAATTGGAGGAATATATTCTGTTCCATCAAGTTGATTGACAGCGTTGTTAACTAAGGATAAAATATCATCATCCTCGCAAGTAACTTCGAGTTGATGTCCGAGATTCTTTTCATAACTAATGAATGCTAATATATTATTCCATTCCCACTCCTTAATATTTGGATAATCTGACAATACAAAATGATGTATTCCATTTTGTAGTTTCGTTACACCATCATTTGAAATCTCAAGTATCATAATAATTCCCCCGATTTTTATAATATTCAAATCAAATTGGCTATACTATCCCTTGCCACTATACTACTCCTTAGTCTCTTTATTTCGTTGCATAAAATTCCGCTCTAGTAATGGAATACACACTTGTCTTTGTATTTTTCTCATCTTCATATTCCTCACGTAATGTCATACCCATCTTTTCAGCCACTTTTCTTGATGGAATATTGGTCCACTTTTGATAGCAAAATACCTCATCAAAATCCTTATTTTCAAAAGCATACTTTAAACAGGCTTTTGCTGCTTGTGAAGCATATCCTTTACACCAGAACCGCTTATCGATATGGTAGCCAATTTCAGGAAACAAATTGCCATCGCCATGAATATTCTGCATGGTAATTCCGCAATCTCCAATGAACTGATTGCTTTCCTTTAAAATAATTGCCCATAGTCCAAAGCCATATTTGCTATAGTTATCAATATTCCAGTCAATCCAACTTCTTGTTTTATCCATGTCAAATGCGCTTGGGTAATACTTCATTGTTTCTTGGTCGGATAATATTTGATACCAATCCTGTAGATCATCCTTTGTTAGTTCTCTTAGTATAAGTTGTTCTGTCTCTATTATGTAATTTTCCATTGTTTCATCCTTCCGTAAATTCTTCTATATTACTATTATATGTTTTCTAAAAGTAATTCAGTGCCATAATCGACAATACTCATAGCAATAATACTTGCTTAATTATACAACTTTATCCATATAATGTCACCAAAACAATATCTTTTATTTCTTAACTCACACCCAACATATTTCTCCATATCCTTATCGCACTCCAACAACTCACTTATCATATCATCACCCTTACTAGAAAAAGCCAACCATATACACGGGATTAATAAAGCTTTTCATTAAAAAAGTAATACCAAGAGTTATTCCTAGTATTGCTTTTAAGTATGATACAGCTTATTGTGATTTTTAATAGTGATAATTTTGTTATATAGTTAATTACATTACCTTCCTTACTGGTCTGATATATTTAAAATACTGTTCCGGATTATGATGAAAGTACATTATTCTACCAGGTGAAGTATCCAAGCAGTAACCGGTGCCTGCATAATCAAAAGTTGCCATTGCCTTTTCAATCTTATCTTCCACACTACGATTTTCCTGCTCATAATCGAATGGTCCATGTTCAAAAACAATATACTCTGCTTCAGGAACATCAATCATAAGCATTTGTGGTGGTACTTCGCCTTTATAATCAATAGGAAGACGTGCACCATAACACTCTGTACGCGGAATGCCCCAATCGCAGAGTCTGCCCTCTGGGTCATTGATGTACGCCATAATCTGACCGCTTCCGCTGTTCGATTCGCTCCCACCTTCGTCATCTAATTTGCCTTTGATACTATCGAGTAAGCCACATATAGTCTCGCAGTCCTGTCCTGGAATAAGACTTTGCTTTTGCCAAAAATCCCAATATCCATTACTCTCATAGTTTTTAATGTGTACAAATTTATGTGCTGGAATAGTTACAAAATAAATTTTTATATCCTCTGTAGATTTTATCATACCAATCTCTCCAAATCCTAAAAAGTAGCGATCGAAAGGGTTTATTTTTGTACGAAGAACGACAGGATCAGGCTTTTTTCGGTATTCACTTGGAGTTACACCATATGTTCCCTTGAAGGCTCTAGTAAAAGCTTCATTTGATGAAAAACCATAATTAAAAGCAATATCCAAAATGCTTTTTTCACTATCTCTCACCTCTTTTAGTGCAAAGGCTAATTTCCTATGCCGTAGATAATCCCTAAATTGCATACCCGATATTTCTTTGAATTTTCTGGTAGTATGATATTCGGAATAACCCAGCCTGTTAGAAAGAAAGCTTAGTGTCAAGGCTTCATCGTTATTATTTTTAATACATTTGTCAATTTCATCAACAATCATTTGAATCTGTTTCCGCCACTCGTACATTCGTCTATTTACCTCGTTTCAATCACCCTATATTTATTATAAAGATATAGAGATATTACTGCTTGATTTTATTTGCTGTTATTTAATTTTATTATAATTTTTGCTTACCAATACATGCCAAACATCTTCACCGATGAATCCACACTTTCTATATATCTTTTCTGGTTGTGTTTCATTGTTGACCATGCCTGACACTGTTACAAATTCTGCTTTTCCTTGCATACGATTTAAACTGTCTCCTAACATTGTTGTAGCAATTCCAGCTCCTCTGTATTCGGGTAAGACTTGTAACCATTCAATAAAAGCTTCTTTGGCAATCTTATCATAATCAACAATAATTGCTCCAATCATTTTGTTCTCTTTCATTACTGCTGTCCATAAATCTGGCGCATATACTTCTGATCTTGTCCATTCTTTCACTTGTTCAAAATCTACTTTTATTCCAAGATGTAAATATGATTGATTAATTAATTCTACTAATAAAGGAAATTGTGATTCAGTAATTGTAGTAATTAAAACATCTTGGCGCAATTCAGTTTTATCAACTTTATTTAACTTGTGCATTATTCGAAAATATGCAGTATCAGTATATTCATCTAACAAATCTTCTGAGAAGTTTGTATTATGTACAATCTTTATATGTTCTGGTATAATCAATCTTTTTGCTTTCCAATATGGTATGGATAAGGTTCCACAAGGATTTTCTAAATATTCTTGTAATGTCATCTTTTACTTGCCTCTATTAAAAATTTTCTGATTGAAGAAAAAGTAGTCATATGATTGTATAGAGTACTATAAAAGTAAATTTTTATGTTTATCAATAAAATCATAAGCTCTATTTAAAAAATCTTCAATTGAAGTTCTATTAGTAAACATATTTATTATATGATTTTCAGCTGATATACCATCAATCATACATTCATAAAATTGCTCATATGCTTTCTGCGGATATGGTGCTATATTCTGTATACACGTAATATTTAACGTTGGGTCAACCGCCATTTCTTCAAGAAACCATAATGTGTCAGGATACAGCGGTTCATTATCATTGTTATAACCATGCATCTGTTTCCATTTTTCAAATAATACAAAGTGATTAATTTCATGTATAGAAGCCATCATAAGATAATCTATATCTTTTTCATATGAAACAAAAAATTCTTTTGTTATTACATTCCTTGGAAAGCTTGAAATACACCCTATATAACATGTAATTCTTTCATATTCTACTGGCCATTTCATATCAAAGATATCAATCAGATTAGTTATTAACTCTCTTTGTATTGCATCGAAAGAAGTCTGTAACTTTCTAATTTTTTCATCTATCTCTAATTCTTTTTCCATAAAAGCTAGTTCAACACAAGGTTTTACAATCTTGTAAATCTCTTCATTATCCATATGATCTAATATTTTTCCTCTTAAGTCAGGAAATAGTAAATATGTACGCTCAGCAAAAGGTCTACTCTTATTTTTTCTATTAAATTCAGGATTTACATATCTACATATTAGCTTAATATTTAATTCTAAATCCATTTTTTCAACATATATTTTCGGAATCACCATGTTATTTACCTCCAAAGAAATATTAATAAATAAAACAATTATACAGTAATCAACCTAACTTAATTTCATATGCATTTGAACCAACTATAAACTTTTATTATATATACAATACATCTAATTACATAATATTAAAGTTCTCTTGAACTAAACCAATTTCATTACCATCAGGATCGGCAATAGTAAATTTTCGATTTCCATAAGGCATTGTTTCAATAGTTTCTACAATTGTCACTTCACTTTTTAATTTTTCCCATAACACATCAACATTATCAACAACAAAGTTAAATCTTGCACTGGTTGTTCCATTATGGCTAACAGCAATAGCAAAAGTAGCACCTTCACCACATTCAAAATCAGCATAAGACCATCTATTCGTAATATCAGCTCCCGTACATTCAAATCCTAGTACGTTTTCATACCATTCTATAGACTTTTGTAAATCAGAAACATTTGCTCTAACATGATTAAGTTTTGTTTTCATTTTATATCCCCTTTTCTGAGTATTTTTGATTTCGGCTTTTAAATTGTTCTTCACCCTTGCCAATTCTATCATATACATAATGAAGAATTTTAGAGCATAGAAATTCTGTTTTTACAACATCTAATCAAAGCTCGGTGATTATCAAATCCCCACTTTAAATCAAGATCAAGACGTTTTATTTTCATTATTTTACACCACCTAAAATAAATAACCCGCTTCGCATTCACCAACAATAATGCATATACTATCCTAATAAATATAATGGGCACAACAATCTCTACAAATTGAAATTCATCTATTAACTGTTTATATACCAAACATCGATTTCTTCTCTATTTGGTTCTTCAAATATAGATAACAACTTATTCATTAACCCTTCATCTAAATAAAGGTCAGAACCTCCATTGCCTTCTTCAATTATTCTATTTCTTTCTTCTATTTGTTTTTTCCACCTGTCGGACTCTATGTCAATATAATGCCATTCATATTGAATATTGTTAAGCTTGAAAAATTCTGAAATTTCTATTCTATCTTTACTTGCCCAGAAGCCCCAATCCAATATAACATTCACTCCTACATGGCTTATTTCAATTGCTTTTTTTCTCAAATAACGGTTTACTCTTTCTGTAAAAATGTTATGCAACAGGTATTACTGCTTCATAATTGATATCACCCTCACAAATTAGAATTTATCGAGCTTTAATATCAAGCAAAAAATCTTCATGCTGTTTACAAAACAATTCAGGCATATTATCCAAAGAAAAATATTTTAGCTCTAATGTTTCTTCTTTATCACAAAACAATTTTCCACCTATTGCACTAAGTTCATAGGCAATGAGAATACTATGAGCCTTGTCACCGTTTGAATATTCCATACAAATATCTGTATATATTCCAATTAGATTATTCACTTCAACGTCTAAACCAGTCTCTTCTTTTGCTTCTCTAATTGCTGCCATCTGAGGCGTTTCACCAAGTTCAATTGCCCCGCCAGGGAACCCCCACTTGTTACTATCCCCTCTCTTCTGCAGTAATACTTCTCCCTTTTCATTAAAGATACAACCACCAGCAAAAACAAGAATAATTTTATCATGTCCAACTTTACTTCGAATCCACTTGATGTAATTTTTTTTATTTTCCATATAAAAATCCCTCCAAATTCAAATTTTCCAATGCACTAAGTTTTACTTCATAAATATAATGAATATTAGATTATATTAATTTCCATTTCATATAAAGCCATTTCACTTTCATCAATTACTTTTACTATTTTGAAACCTGCCCTTAAATATATTTGTTTTACAACTTCCTCATTGTTACCGGTATCTAATCGGATATACTTAACTCCTTTAGTACGACATATTTTTTTGATACAATCTATTACTTGCCTTGTCATTCCTTGATGAGCAAATTTTCTACGCACACAAAACTTATGAAGATAGGCCGCTTCATATCCTTTAGCATTAGGCCACCACTCAGAATCACTCCACTGCAAAATGAAACTACAAGCATTTTCTCCATTAATGTTACCAACATAAAAGTTCTCCTCTTTTACTTCATTAGTTAAAAGTTCTTCTTTTGTGAGCCAATCATCTAACCATACCCTTAAGCCTTTTTCACGTCCCCAAGTAGCAACTTCCTTCATTATTGATATGGCTGTATCCGCATCACCATTTTGTATCTCTAATTTATCCATACGTTCCCTCCATATGCTAAATAAAGGCAATGGTCGTAAAATTCCTGACAATATTCTTTATATCCGTTCAAAAACCTAGGATCTCGGTGTATTAACTCCAACATATGACTTCCCTTTCATCTCATTATTAATCCGTATTTCCAAACTGACCAACTAATTCAAATAAACTTTCTTCCATACATATCTTGGCCCTTCCACTCCAATCTTCCCATTCAGAATGAATCCAGATTTCTCAAGAACTCTTTGTGATGCCTTGTTATCTGGATCTGTTTCTGCTTCAACATATTTAACACCTATCTGTTCACTTGCCCATCTTGCCATTGCAGTAACAGCTTCTGTCATATAGCCCTGTCCTTCATATTCTTCTTTAATTCCATATCCTATTTCAACTATTCCGTTAGAATCCAATCCTTTAAAAGATAAATCGCCGACACTTTTACCTGTCACATCATTTATCTGCATATTCCATACGGCATGCCAGATTCTCTGTTCCGGATTTTGTTTACATCCAGCAAGCATTTCTGAATAAGCCTGTTTCATATCCGTGTCCAATTCTTTAGCAATCAAATGTTCCATTTCACTATCCGATAACGGCTCTATTATTAAATGATCTGTTTTCACAACATTTTGCTTGTTCATAGTTGATTTCTCCATTCTTTATTTATACGTATATATAGTTTTTTTGTTGCAAAGAAATTTACTATTATAAATCCTGTTCCAATTTCGATAAAGATTCTTGGAACAGCAATATATATTATATCTGAGCTGTTTTGAACTTTAATCATTGTTCCCAACCCATTCACCTTAATCAAATCAACACATTTCAAGTCATTTAATACAAGGTTCCCTTCCTTTGATTCTATCATAATCGGCTGCGTATCCACTTTAATTATTCCTTTTTTCGCAATAGTGTCAAAGCCAATTGTTTTTCCAATGTGATATATAACCTTCATCAACTACAGTTCTCCAAGTAAGCTTATTTATTTACATTAATTGTTATGCATATCATTATTGTAAAGCTATATTTCAATAACTATAATAAGAAATTGATATACTCTCTAAATTAAAATAATTAGCAATTTCTTAGTGTGCTCATAACCGTATGAATATTATAATTGCAAGCATATTTCAAAAGATATTTCTACGAGATTTTTCTTAATTTCTTCTCTACTATTCCACGAACGTGAATCCCATTCTACACCGCTCAAATCATCGCCACCAAATAATACTTGGCCTAATGTTACATTTCGAAATTTAGATACAGCAAAAAAAGCTGCTGCTTCCATTTCTACTGTAACGCAACCCTCTGAAACACGAAGAGCAATTTTATCCTCTGTTTCTCTATAAAACGCATCAGTAGTCCAGGTTTTTGCATTGATATAAGGTATGTTTTTGTTTTGTAAATGTTTTTCTATAATGCTTACCGCATGTTGATTACACTCTACCTCTCTTGATGGCTCTATATAGTGGTAAGATACTCCCTCATCTCGAACAGCTGTATAAGGAATAACCAAATGTCCAACTTGAATGCCCTTTTGTAACACTCCAGCAGCACCGCACACAATAAACTTTGAAAATCCCATAGCTATTAATTCTTCTAATTGTGCTGCTGCACCTGCGGCACCTAAAAAACCTAGGGTAATAGCAATCTTTTCACCATTATATTCAGTCTCGTAAATTGGCAAGTGAACAGTCGCTGTGTAAAAAGTAGAGATCTGTTTTAGCCTATTGGATTGCAACATATCATCAATTACATCACTAAAGAATGTAATTACACAGCATTCTGGAACGTCAATTTTAGTTACTACGTTTAGTGGTTCTATTTTCCCTTTTGGATTACAATCAAATTCTAGTATTGGGAATTCTTTCTTTTCAAACATTGTTACATCCTCCTATCATATCAATATACTTTCACTACAACTTCAAATTATTTAGTTCTATCCTACTTAACTTCATAAATATATAGTCAGTTTATAATCGACTACAACTTAGATTTTATTATGTTTTACAACTTACGTGCTAGATTCAAATCAATCATATCTCGAATTATTATTTTCCCGCCATACTCATCTATAGCATTACTAATATCATTCAACAGTTGTTTTCTTGTACTACTGTCCATCGCAATTTTATCACATTCTATTCCAATTCTTTTTATGTATTCTTCGGAAGTATAGACTAAATCTCTATAATACACATGAGTTTTAATATCACAGAATCCATACTTTAAAGCAATCTCTGAACGTTTTTTGGCATCTACTTCGTTATAAATATACCTTGGTTTTGGCGATGTTTCACCTTCATGTCTCGGCATATATTTAAAATATATAGTTTCAATCTTGTCAGATAGTTCTTCCTGTCCCTCAATATAATTAAATGGATGACTAGCGAATCTTGCAAAGGTCCCACCTGGTTTTAATAAATGATATACTTTACGATATCCCTCTTCCTCATCGATCCAATGAAATGCACTTGCAGAATAGATTAAATCAAAGGATTCATTCTCACACACAAAAGATTGAAATGATGAATTAACTACTGTGAGATTGTGATGTAATTTAAAGTTTTCTCTTGTTAATTCGGCAAGATTTTTACCAGGTTCAACAGCAATTACAGAACATCCTGTTTCTAGTATGGGTTTTGTTGCTTGTCCCGTTCCTATACCGATTTCAAGTGCATGACTTTCTGGGAATATATTAGTGTACCAAAAAATATCAGAATAAAGTTCTGGAACATATTCAGGACGCCATTTATCATATTCCTCAGCTACTGTATCAAATGTCCATTCTAATCCTTTCATAGGCATACATTACCTCCATAGATTCATATTTGGTATTTCTTTCTTTTATGTATCTCTAAATATAATGAAATGTTAGAGTAGCTCTACATATTGGATATTTATTCTCTTTCATCCGTTACAATATGAATAATATCCTCATGTGAACCTTTTAAATAATCCTTCAAGAAAGATGGATATGCTTTATATTTATCCAAATCTATAATTGGAATCCAGTGCATATCTTCTTTTACACCACAGGTATAACTATTACTACATAGTTGCTGTGTTCCTCTTGGCTTCATCAGATAGTAAAATGCAATTTCGTGGCAATGCATACTATCTAAAGTTCCACCATCCCCATCAAAGAAATTCTCGTGAATAACAGCTAGTCTCTCAATCTCATACATTACACCTGTTTCTTCAAAGACTTCACGCTTAACAGCATCTTCGGCTTTTTCATTCATGTGAACTCCACCACCAATGGAATAGTAATAATCCTCAATTTCATTTCCTGCGAAAAGTACACATCCATCTTCAACTATAATTGCTGCAGCACGATATCTAAACCAGTTGTTTTCTTTCTCAAACCCACAATCAAAAGACATAATATCCTCCTCTCAATCAAATTTGTTTGTTATTATTGTTTTTTTAAATTATACCTCTATAACCATATAATGTCATTATCAAACATTATTTTATATTTTTCCTTAACTATCATATCAACTTAAGGAATAAATTAATTAAATTAATTCCATCTATAAAAGAAAGAAGCTGACCATACGATTCATCATCACATGTAATCAATCTATTCTAGCAAAAGTATATTTCTATCTTCATTAATTTGATATAAAGGATAAAGCATTTAGTTATAATATTAAATAATTAATAATATATGGGAGGTGATTTAATGAATAATTTACCAGAAAAGTTTTCACGAGAGGACCTAAATTTTTAAATGAAGAACTTAATATAGCTACATGTCAATTAAATGAAATAATGCATATTGTTAAAAAATTAGATGAAAGTGATATATACAGATTATTACATAGCTTTGACGGTATAAGTAGAACTGCTGGAATGCTTAATAGTATTTGTTCTCAATTATTAAATGACGATTATATCACAACATCTAATCCGATGTCATATATACATGGTAAAAGTGATCATTCTTTTGCCGTTTTAGATGACTTATGTGAAAAATATTCACTAATGAAATTTAAAGATTAAGACTAGAAGCGAGTTTTAAAATTATTAGACTCGCTTTTTTTTGATAATTTTTATAAGTAAGTTAATAGGAAATTCTAAGTTTAATTTTCGTTATATCTCATGTATGACCAGGTACTAATCTACTATCTGCTCTTAACTTCTTTATAGAGCGTAATCCCAGTTTTTGCTACAATTGTGTCCATTACTTCCCAGCATATAGGATTATCAAATTTAAATGTTATAAATTGAGATTTAGGTATAGCTAATCTTTTAACCAACTCATTTATCTTATCTTCGTCTAGTATTGAATAATAACTAAATCTCCATTTTGTTTTTGGCCATTTACCTCTAATTTGTTTGAAATACGGATAATCTACATTTCCTAGTGACATACCATATACATTAATAAAATCTGGCTCTTCTGAAAAATGATTATAAAAATTTTCTGTATTCCACTTACATCTATTAACATCTTTTTCAAGGGTTTCCATAAATCTTAGTAGACACTCATATTCAAGTTGGTTAGTTCTTTCTGATTGATATAAACTTCGATTATTATATTCATAAATAATATCCTTAATCTCTTCTATTCTTTCTTTATTCCCATGTCCAAATATTAATTCATCGTCATCATCACCTGTACATTCACCATGAACATAGCAAATGTTTATAGGCTGTATTCCATATATATTCTGTAATACATGGGTATAATTAAACAATAAATATCTATCACTATTGGTAAATCCCATTTTATAATGTTTTTTATTTTTAGTTATATTTTTAAATTTTCTAATAATTCGATAATTATCTTTTATATCCAGTGTATTTGAAACCCATGAAATAAACATTTTACGAAGTTCATTCGCGATTTGATCATCATCCATTGGAATATCATAATCGTTAATCTCCAAACCCAAATCAGAGTCATATGTATCAATAATTGCAGTTTCATCAACAATTCCTAAACGTTCTTCAAAATATGACCAAAATTGTTCTTCTACTCCATACTCAAAATCTTCATATGGATAACCTCTTGCTTTTGAATAGTATTTAAACCTAAACCATTTGGATAGTGCCATATATAAATCAGAATCATTTTCAATAAGATAGCAACCAAAATAGTAATAGGAACTTGGTAATCCATGATACAAATCAAAACCATTTCCAATAATATTTAAATTCATTATATACATCTCCCTCTACAATTTTTCATTATTAGTATTATAATTCATTCTTTATCACTTCTTTTTTAGTCTTATATCTTTTTTTACTATACAATACCATATTATACCATCTTCATTTATATAATATCGCTATAAAAAAATATTTTATAAAGAAATTTTAATTATAACTTCAATTTGAGGTCTGTTTTAAGTCATGTTTATATCATTAAAAAGAAGCTGACCACACGCTTCATCATCATGGTCAGCTCCTCTAATAATCAACTATTCCTTATACTATTCCATCAATTCACACTATAAGTATACCCTTCAACTGCTTTCAGATCAGCCGTCTGCTTAGAACCATCCGTAAAGATAATATTCAAACCAGTATATCCCTTAGGATACTCGATTGCATACTTTCCATCAGGTTGTAATGTAGTTACAACTCCTGGCCAAGCTTTGTTCTTATAAGTACCATCATCCGTCCACATATAAGCATAGATCGTGTTACCCCAAGTGGCAGGTTTTACAAAATACATATAACTCTTCGTGGATGGTATTACGGAAACCGTAGTTGTCGCTGTAAGACCATTCGTTGTCGTTGCAGTAATCGTTGTTGTTCCTTCTGCGACTCCTGTTACAACTCCTTGTGATACTGTAGCAATCGAATTATCACTTGAAGTCCAAGTAACACTTGAGGAAGCTGTTGTTGGTAATACTGTTGCAACAAATGCTTTTGTACTTCCCACTTCAATCGAAGCAGTTGATGTGTCTAATGTAACACTAGTTGGAGTAAACTCTCCTGGTGTAACCGTGTGATGATATCCACTACTTGTGTAATAACCATTTTTAATTGCTTTTAAATCAGCTGTCTGATGAGTTTTATCCGTAAAGATTACATTAAGGTCTGTACCTGTATAATCTTTTGGCCATTCAATCATATACACGCCATTGGAATATTGTGTTGTTACTAATCCTGGCCATACTGCATTTTTATATGTAACATTACTGTTCCATATGTATGCATATATGGTATTTCCCCAAGTAGATGGTTTTTCAAAATACATATAATTATTACTTTGTGTTTCGGTTACTGTGATGTTTGCTGTTGCAGTTAAACCATTTGATGTAGTAGCTGTGATGGTAACGTTACCAGCTGAGACACCAGTTATAACACCAGATGCTACTGTGGCTACTGCACTATTGCTCGTTGTCCAAGTTACTTTCTGATCCGTTGCATTAACTGGTAATACATTTGCTGTTAAAGTTGTTGTATCACCTTTTATTATGGTAGCTGTTAATGGATTAAGAGTGATACTAGTCACTTTAATATCCTCTGTTGAAACGGTAACTACTACGGAGGCAGTTAATCCATTAGAAGTTGTAGCAGTGATTGTTGCAGTTCCTTTTGCTATACCAGTTACAGTACCATCAATTACTGTAGCTACTGAACTATTGCTAGTCTTCCAAGTAACCGAAGTATCCGAAGCATTGCTTGGTAATACGGTTGCTACTAATCTTGCAGTACTTCCTGGAGCCACTGTTATACTTGAACTATTAAGTGTAATACTCGTTGGATCAACTTTTTCTGCATTATTTACATAATAAGTATCTGTACTTGAGGAGTTATTTCCTAATATACATGATACAATAACACGATCCGTAAGAACTAATGGAGCAACGGCAACCGAATATTCCCCAGTGATGCCATCTGCTACGGCCTTGTATTCATTATTTCCAATCTTAATCGCAACATTGCTTCCATATGCTGCTGTACCATAGATTCTTGTACTTCCTAATGTAACTCCGGTTACCGTTGGTTTGGCAACTACAAGATTGGCTTTCGCAGTCTGGATTGTAGTAATCATATCCTTTAAAGCAGCTTCATCAGCTTTATCACCTAATGCAATTAACGCATCTGCTGGTGCAACATAAGAATATAGTTTGGTATAGGATTCCGTTGTATAATTCTCTGCGGTTAGATTCTTAATTTCTCTTGTTTCTTTTTTCAAAGTGTCTAAAGAGGATTCTGTAACTATTGTTTTCACTACCTCAATGGTGCTACAATTTGCAGAAGTTATTGTGATTGTAGCATCCTTCGTAATACCAGTGATTGCACTTGACTGATTGGTGTTACTTCCATAGCTTACAATACAATTTACCGATGGAGAGCTGGAATCTATCGTAAGAGTATACAAACCATCCGCTGTCTTATTCGATAAAGGTCTTCCTGGGAAAGAGCCATTATATGTATTACCGTCCGCATCCCAGATATATAGATATGGAGCCGAGTCATTAAAGCTCTTTACATTAATCGTAATAGGATTGGTGGTTGGCACCACTTCTCTTTTCACAATATTATAAGTAAAACTTGATGATGTCAGATCAATCCATACACCACCTTGAAGATTCGTAATATTACTGCTTTGCTTGCCACTTCCATTACTCAGTACCACATTATAGGAATCCGTAGTGCCAAGATCCATCTCATAATAGCCTTGATCATTTAATTTTGTCATCTTAGTTCCAGGCCAAGCTGCAGTTAGTGCTGTGTTACTACCTTTCCATGCATATACATAAGGTGCAGTACCATCATAGGACTTAACATATACGATACCTTTGTATTCAGGAACTGGTTTTGGTGTTATATCCTCATTCGCATAGGCTTTATAAAAGGTATAAGTGGCATTTCTAGTTCCCTTTGCATTCGTGGCTTCCACTGTAACACTCACGTTATCGCCTTCATATGCTGTTTCACCGATTGTAAATGTATCACCATCTTCTGCAAGAAATTCCTTCGCTCCATCAACGGATACCTTTGCATTGTCAGCATCTACAATATCGATTGTAACATCTTGTGTGCCATGGAATTTGGCAGCACCGATGACTGATACTAATGGCTTACCATCTGGCTCTTCTATAAGAATGGTACCATTTGCACCACTATTAAATGTTACTGATCCATTCGTAACGACAGCTGTTGTAAAATCATACGCATTTACAAGAGTCTGTCCCTCAGCCCATAGAGAAGAAACATCAATCGTTACATTCGCATTACTTTCACATCCGATACAAGCTGCAATCTTATCACTAATATCATTACTGTTATATGTTCTTGAAAATGCTACTCCATCACTAGAAGTAAGTGAAGCATTTGCCCCAGCACCTACAGCGATGTGATTATGACGGAAGGTACCAACCTTCTGCCAATGAGCTAGTGTGGTCTCATTCATATCAGACCAGTTCATATCACTTCTTACTTCATGATCACCATTTGTGGAGGCTGTATCGTCTATTTTACGATTTGTTTCATCTCCATAGAAGGTCTGTATACCACCTGGAAGTAACAAAAATGCTGAACCAAGATAGATGGAATTACCTCTTGCTAGCACGCTATCATGTGATGAAAGATAGGACAATACATTAAAATTAGGATCACTATTAATAGAATTAGCAAATGACTGATAGGTAGCTGCAACCGTACTCTTTGCTAAGATACCACCACCTTGTGTGCTAAAGTTAATAAGTGAGTCAAAACCACCTGTTGTATAGTAATCATCTTTATATACTCCATGATCCCATACTTCTCCTGTCATCCAGAAATCTAGATTATCAAGAGCTTTACTTGGATTCTTTGCTTTCCAATCTTTTAACGCTTCAACACAAGATTTTTTGAGGGTAGCCCATGATGCAAGATCTACGTGTTTTGCAGTATCACAACGGAATCCATCCACACCATACTCGCGAACCCATGATTGTAACCAGTAAGTAAGAACATTCGTAGTAGTCATCGCCATATTGTGGCTTGATAGATAAGAAGAAAGTTCTGCTGATTCCGTTGCATAGCGTCCTTCTTTTGTCCATTTTGTTTGAAGAATCTTTGGTATTCCTACCGTTTTGGTTGATTCTGTTTTAAAATCTGGAAGGCCAGCTAATGACATGGTTTGATTTGTGGAACCTCCTGCATCATAACCTGCAACACCACTTCTAACCCAATCTGGTCCCCACCATTTTGCCCAATCGGATGAGTTTGATGTGTAATCAATCAAACTATGATAATCTTTATTATTGATTCCTGTACTCCTATAGTAAGTATCCTCCCAATTAGGGGAAAGAGTACCATAATTATACTCAGCCATATCATAAAGAGTATTGTAACCCGAATGATTCATTACGATATCAAGTACAATTCTGATTCCATGTTCGTGAGCGGTATCAACTAAAGTCTTAAATTCCTCTGCGGTTCCAAAATTAGCATCCGTCTGAGTATAGTCTAAGGCATAATATCCATGATATGCATAATGTGGAAAACTATTGGAAGTATCACTTCCTACCACGTATCCATGGATCTGCTCATATGGAGCACTGATCCATAATGCATTGACACCTAGATCATTAAAATACCCTTCATTAATTTTCTCTGTGATACCTACGAAATCCCCTCCGTGAAACGTAGCGCTTGTATCACTATAATTTATAATGTTCCCATTTTTATCAAGTCCCCTGTTATAAGAATGGTCGTTAGTCGTATTACCGTTATTAAATCTGTCTGTTAATAGAAAGTACACGTTTGCGTTATCCCAAGAGAATGTGTCAGCACCTTTTGTAGACGTTGTTGTCGCTGCCTGTACATACGTGTTTGCTTCACTTAGATCTCCAAACCATCCAATTGGAGTAGTCATTGAGAATACTAAGTTTAATACAAGTAAGTAGGCAATCATTCGAAAGAATCGTTTGTTACTTCTTTCTTTTTTACGCATATGTAAACCCCTTTCTTTTATTGCATTTTCCTTCTGAAATGCAATTATGGAAATGTTATTTATTTACATCTCCTAAAGTGATTATATCACCCACTATGTTTGTATGTATATGTATACAATCTATAAAGTTTTCGAAAATATTCGGTAATTTCTACCATATTGAATTTCACTATGTTTTTTAGATTCTATGGGAACTTGAAGAACAGCAACATATACAGAAAATAATAGATAAAAAATCCAGAACTCTTGATATAAGTTCTGGATTTTTATAGACTTAATATGGTTGTTATATAATTATGGGCTATATAAAAATGGTATGCGAAAGTGTGACCTAACGCCTTACCCATCCCTTTTCAACCCAAATTATTAGCCAATATATGGAATGAATCTTCCTGTTCAAATCACTTTGCTACTTTTCCATAATAACACCTCAAAGGATCGTTATATAATCCAATCAGACAATAATTACAGGAAAGGCATTTTGCAGTCTGTGCCTTATGTTCCTTAAATTTATTGATTAATCCTGGTTCCAATATTAGCGGTCTGCTCATAGACACATAATCAATTCCATCCTGGTTTATTGTTGATTCAATATCCTCCAAATCATGAATACCACCTACCACTATTACTGGTATTTTCACTGATTCCTTTATTTTTTTAGCAGATGGGACATTGTATTTCTTTTCGGTCTTTACTTCTTTCATTACTCTTGGAAGAATAGGTCTTACTACTGCCTTTACAGGTTTTGGCATATCCTTAATGCCTGGAAACTTATTTATAATCATTTCAACCGGAATTTCACCTCTTGAAGGTCCCATCTGTTTCCAGTCAATTCCACATGATACTTCTATTGCATTCACTCCAAATAATTCAAGCAGTTTTGCTATTTGAACGGCTTCATCAGAATGGATTCCATCACTATATATTTCATCACCGTTCATTTTAATCAAAATAGGATAATTCGGTAATGCTATACGAATCTTATTCATAAGCTCTTTTACAATTCGAGTACGATTTTCAATTGACCCACCCCATTTATCTCTGCGCTTATTTGTATGACCTGAAATCATTTCACTCAAGAAATACCCATGTGCCAGATGAAGCTCCACTCCATCAAAGCCAGCTTTCTCAGCTCTAATCACTGCATTCGTAAAGTCATTTATTACACGTTCGATAGTATCTTCTGAAATTCTATTAACATTAAATGCCTTTCCAGCAACACCATTTCTTCCACAATGTGCTATCTGACATATAATCGGAGCACTCATCTGATGAACTCGATTTACCACTTCTGTTAGTTTGGTTATACGATTGTCTGATTCAATCATTACCATACCCGGCATTGTTGATGTTCCATCTTTTGAAACAGACATGTATCCAGTAATAATCCCACCAATTCCGCCTTTTGCAAGATTTTCATAGAGTTTTATCAATTTCTCAGTAGGATTTCCATCACTATCTGCCATCCCCTCGTCTGTAGCTGAACGTAAAATACGATTATTCAATCTTATCCCTGATAATTCTTCAGGTACAAAAACATCAATCTGTTTTATCACTCTTTTTTACCTCTCTTTCTAATGTTCTTAAAAGGAAATCCAATGTTTTTATTGCTTCATCCTTTGAAATTGGTTCTTTACTTAAAAAGCAATGTTCAAGTACTAACTCAATTGTATTGCTATAATGCACTTGCATAATCTCCTTTGGAACATGAAATTGTGCAATACATTCGCTATTATTAATAATATACGATATTGTATTTCTCATTGAACTACGTACCATCTGCATAAAGCTACTGTTATAATCGTTTTTCTTTATAATTTTCTCGATTATTTGATAATGATTGCTTAATACATCATAAGTCCTTTCAAAAAGCGTGATACTTCTAATACTCTCGTCAATTTCTCTAAAATCATTTACAGAGATCTCATTTGAGAGTTCTTCCATAATACAATCTAGCAAATCAAAAATATCTTCAAAATAATTATAAAAAGTAGACCTCGGATAAGTACTTTCATCACACAACATTGTAATTGTGATCTGTTCCAACGCATTTTTCTGAAGTAGTCTTATCAATGCATTTGAAAATGCACTTACTGTTCTTTTCGCAGTATTTGTAGTTCTTTTTTCTTTACTTAGTTTCATAGGACCGGCTCCTTCTGTTTTGGACTGTTGTCCATATATGTATTCTAGTTTCATTTTCAATCATTATCAAGCTACAATATTTTATTTCATTCCAGATTTGGACATTATATTGTTTTTGTCCAATACCATGAGATTTTTATCTATTTTCTAAATTAGCTTTTACACATACAAATTCGGATTTGTAAATTCCTAAATAACCATAAAAAAGATAATGCAAATCTAACCATAAATCTGCATTATCTTTCTGTAATATTCGTATAAAAGAATTATTCTATTTATTTAGCAATAAATCATAAATTTCTCGATCTTCATCTTTAAACACGTTAAATACCACTTTCATCTTACTACCTGTCTCCTCCATAAAATGCTGAACAGTATTTACAGCAATTTCAGCAGCTCTCCTATTTGGGAACATAAATACTCCTGTAGAGATACAACAAAAAGCAATACTGGTAAGATTATTTTCTTTTGCTAATTCCAGACATGAATGATAACAGGATGCAAGTAACTCTTCATGTTTTACGGTTAGCTTTCCTTGTACAATAGGTCCAACTGTATGAATCACATAATCACAAGGAAGATTATATGCTGGTGTGATTTTGGCTTTTCCTGTTTCTTCTTCATGACCCTGTTTTTGCATAAGCTCATTGCATTTTAGTCTCAACTGGATTCCACTTTTGGTGTGAATAATATTATCTACACAGTTATGAAGAACTCGAAAACAGCCACACATTTGACTATTTGCCGCGTTCACTATTGCATCTATTTTTAATGTTGTAATATCACCTTGCCAAAGAATAATTTGCTGATTTTTCTTTGACACTTCCAATTTATTAACATCAACATATCCTATCACATTGCTTTCTTCCAATAAATATTCATCTTGTATAGCTAGGAACTCGTTAATGATTGGCTTTGGCATTCTTACATTCATTAATGCCCTTAGCAAATCTTTTTGATCCTGTTCAGTATCAGGTATTCTATATTGCGAATACTCTGGATTTTCATTTATTAATTGACGTATTAACCAAATACGTTTCTCTTCATGCGTCAAATTGCTATCCCTTCCTTCCCTGCTATCATCTTAAGTCCTTCATATGTTTTTTTCGATTGATGATGATTGTTCCATTCTACTTCACATATAGATACTGTACTTCTTGTAACTCCTAACGTTTCAGAAAATTGTGATTGGCTCATTTTCAAGCTAACTTTATTTCTTTTATCTTTTTCACCATAACCTATCCTCTTAATTCATTGCACTCTCTCCTCATTACCTAGAACCTCAAGTACCTGACCAATATCACCATCTATACATATTGAACGTTCTCTAATCTCATCAGGAGCCCACGCCTCTCCTTTATTGATACAGATATAGAATGCATTACTCCATTGGTTTGTCATCTGCCAAAAAGGATATTTTATGATTCCAGGTGTATTCATACCTACACCAAGTTCGAAGAATACAAGCTTTTTATTCTGATTTTCCTCTAAAAAGGAAGAGTACTTATCTGCTGCCTTATACCAATTCTCATCTTGTACAAAATCCCCATCAATTCGCAAGTTCACCTCCATATGACCTCCACACACAGGGCATATAGGAACTAAACTTGTTGGTATCTTACAATCCTTCTGTTTCACTATCATTTCTTTCACAACATTTTCATTCTCATAAAGTTTATTATGGCAACCTTTGGCACACTGAAACATTCCATAATCACCTTGTGTTGCAAAGATTCTTTCGTTTTCAAATCCAGTAAGTTCAAACTGATGATCTACATTTGTTGTTAAGACGAAATAGTTTTTCTCCTCAACTAACTGATACAGTTGTCTATATACTTCGGTAGCTCCAACATCATATCGGTTGTAGAATATATGTTTGCTCCAGTATGCCCATTTTTCTTCCTGTGTGTTAAAAGGGTAAAAGCCAGCTGAATACATATCTTCCATTCCATATTTATCAATAAAGTCCGAGAAATTGTCTTCAAATCTCTTTCCACTATAGCTAAGTCCTGCCGATGTAGATAGTCCTGCCCCAGCACCAATTAGAATTGCATCCGCATTCTTTATTACTTCTTTGATTTTATTAAGTACTTTTTCATCTTCTAGTTCTTGATTATGTTCTTTTCTTTTATTTAGAGCATCCAATAGCTTCACTTTCTCACATCCTATCTCTTTTCAACAGCTTTATATTTACATACACTCATACAATTACCACAGTGGAGACAATTTTCCTGATGAATGGTAAAAGGGACATTTGTCATATCGATACATTGTTGAGGACATGTTGTATAGCATTTCCCACATCCAACACATTTTTCATTAATATAATAGCCATATTCAAGGCTTTTTTCAATATTATCAGAGTGTCCTATTATAAAGCTATGTCTCGTTATTGGCTTGGTAGAAAGGTCAAAATATTCTCCATTTCCTTGATATAGACGAAACACTTCAAGGGCTCTCTGGCTCTCTTTAGAAGGATAGATCTCTAACATATAGGGATTCTGCTCAAATACCTTATCTAACAACTGCTCACCTATATTTTCCACGTTTCCTCTTATCGATATCGCTTTTTTACTTAAAGAACCATCTCCACTTGTCATTCCACTGATTGCTACATATTGTTTGTTCATCAACTGCTGATAGAATTCTTTTCCTTTTGCTGTGATAAAATAGATGCTGTACTCATCTGCAAGCATAATATCAATCACTCGTGCTACTGGAAGACCTTGATCATCAACGGTAGCGAATACCGTTGAATGAATCTCGTCCCTTAGTATTCTTAAATAATCTTTTACTTCCATCTTATATTGCCCTTTCTTATTCTGACACATGGATTGTTTATTGTGAAGGCTTATTGGAAAAAGCGGAACAAAGAACCTCTCTCTGTACCGCATAAAACTCAAATAATACTTCTTTTCCCATCTGGACTATACCAACTAACAAGAATGCATTTATGACTAAAACTTTCCGTTATCATTAGCCCATTTGTCTTTTGATGCGATTGTCTCCATAACATCCCAGTGTTCCGCAATTTTTCCATTCTCAACTCTGAACAAATCATAATATGAAGTAGACACTCCGCCAAATGTACCTTCACTTACTGCAAGAACCATATTTCCTTCTGCTAGAACCTGATGCGTTTTATTGTAAATCATATGAATACCTTCTTTTGCTAAGCCTTCTAACGCATTACCAAGTCCTGATAATCCATCTGCTATACCTGAATTATGCTGTATATAATTATCTCCATTAAAGTACTCAGGTGTTTTCTGTGGATTTTTACCCATCAGTACATCTTCAATAAAGTGTTTAACAAATTCTATATTTGCAGCACTTTTTTCTTCATCTTTTGATTCAACTGGACCATCAATCTGAGTATGTCCACTTGGATTTGGAGGTGTAATAGTAGCTAAATTATCCCAGTGTTCTGCAATTTTCCCGTTATCAAATCGAAATATGTCAAATGCTACCTGATTACCTGCTCCTGCAAAATTATATACCGTATGCAGAAACACCTTATCTCCGTCTTCAAATGCTCTGATATTCTTCACTGTTGTTTTTACAGGTGCACTTCCAAGATACTGAACGCTACCAGCAAATGCATCCCTTCCTGTTCCATATAAAAGATTATGTTGAATGTAATCCGCCTTCAATAACTCCTGTGCTACAGTCACGTCTCCAGTTGTAAAACTATTAATTAATGCAATTGCTTTTTCTTTGTTATTCATATTGTTATTCATGTTGTTATTCTCCTTAGATTTGTTAAAAAATTTTGAAAACATATTCATTGTAGTTCCTCCCAAAATACTATACTGTATCTGTTTATATTTATAATAAGAAACACCGTGCACTGTGTTTCTCTTACTGTATTTATATCATAATTGATTCGTTTATTATGGTAAAGAACGCACAATAAAGTGGTATAGAGTGTCGGAGGTAACCTAGTATCTTTTGTATACTTAGAATAACTACACATCTTGAAAAGTCATCTTTTTCAGTATATAATAGTCTCAAATATGTTTATTGCTCTATACATCCCAAAATATACTAAGGAGGCCTTTATGAACAAAATATTACCTGATTGCCCTGTAGAGACAACATTACAGCTTATCGGAGATAAGTGGAAAGTGCTTATCATTCGCGATCTGTTAACTGGAACAAAACGCTTTAATGAACTAATGCGCTCTGTTACTGGAATTACTCAAAAAGTTCTCACAAGTCATTTGCGATCAATGGAAGCAGCTGGACTTGTGAACAGAAAAGTCTATCCAGAGGTACCTCCTAAAGTGGAATACTCTCTTACAGATACTGGTTTCAGTTTAAAACCCATTTTAGATTCAATGGTAACTTGGGGAACAACGTATAAAGAAAATAACCAATAAAAAAATTCCAGAACTCACTCATTAAGTTCTGGAATTTTTTTATTGTCTAGTAGACTCATTGCTTTTAAATAGTACTGATTTTATGAGGATATCTTTATTTATAAAACCATGAATTATCATTACCTACATTCACTGTTTTTAACTGATTAAATTCGACACATTACTCGATTGACATATTTTAACTAAAACGATATATTGAAAATACAATATTCTGTTTCAATATATAAATTAAAGAACTAATTTCAGTATTAAACTAGTGGGAGTATACTTACAAATCATAGAAATATAAAAGAATTAGTAATACAAAATATAATAATAAGGATTGGACAATAATATGGAGTTACTTACAAAAAGTAAAAAGAAAGAATGGAACCGAATTATATATCTAAAGGTATTAGAAAATCAAGATGCCATGAATTGCATCAAAGATCAACACACTTGTAAATTAATATTAATACTTGAGGGACATAACGTCATTCAGTACAATCATAAAACATTACCGATCATAGCTCCAGCCGTAATATGCCTGAATCACAAAGATGCCATTACATTTGAAGAAGACCAACCATGCAAGCTTACTGTACTCTTTTTCCAACCGACTGCACTCAATGATCAACTTAAATATAACGTTTTCGAACCACAATTCTATGAGAGCATGGAGGGAACTACAATATTTCAGGATATTACGTTATTAAGTTCCTTCTATGAAATCCATCAATCAAAAAGAGAAATCACTATATTGGATACAGCATCTGCTGTTACCCTGAATCAGTTGTTAGAGAAAATAAACAACGAATTGACCGAACAAGTGGATGACTATTGGCCATGTAGAAGTAGATCCTATTTTATTGAATTACTTTTCTTCTTGGAAAGCATATGCCAGAATAACTCCATGCAGAACTTAAGTATTGTGATTGATAAGAATGACAATCAGTTAGTACATAATATTATTCACTATTTCAGCAAAAATATTGATAAGAAAATCACATTAAGCGAATTGGAGAAAAGATTTGCATGTAATCGTAATCAGATAAATCAAGAATTCCAAAAGGAACTTGGTACCACAGTGATGAAGTATTTGATTCAGATGAGAATGCAATTAGCTAGCATCCTAATAAGAGATACCGAAATACCCATATATGAAGTAGCATTAAGAGTGGGGTATTCCGATATTGGTTATTTTGCAAGAACTTTTAAGCTATATCATGGCACAACACCTAGTGAATATCAAAGTTGTGTATAGACACTATTCTACGATATCGCTAGACTTATAAGTTCCAGATATTACTCCTGTAGCTAGTATGTTACCTGTTTCTCCATTGGAAGTATCTAAGGCGGATATGATAGAGTCAAGTTTATAATTTTCACTATTGTTGATTCCTTTATAGGAATCCGGAGTTGCCTTTAGTGCAAATATCCTTACTTCATATGTATGGGTTCCGCTTGGAGGATAAGGCCCAATATATTGGCTATTATCCAGTTTAGCACCTTGCTCTAGTTCAGTTACTTTGACATCTTTTGCAATCCAATGGCACCAGTTACCAGCAGAAGTATCAATCATATAGATTGCATAACAGGAGGCTTTATCTACTGGAGTCCAGGATAATTGTGGTGATAGATTCTCTCCCTTGGAGGACGTGATAACAGATAGCCATCTCCCGTCATCTTTGAGTGAGGTTGATGTAATCTTAATCTCTTCATCCTCTATTACATCTTCGGATGACTCATTGGTTGACTCCTTGGTTGAGTCTTTGGTTGTCTCTTTAGAATTTTTTGATTTGTTACATGCGGCTAAGGTTACTGCCAATAGTACACAGATTAGTAAGTATAGTATTTGTTTTTTCATAGAATCTCCTCTCATAATTTTGTATTTTACTTCCATATTGTATAAAACTATGGGTGGAAACAAAATAGAGAATCTGCACAGATTCTAGGATTATCTGCACAGTTTCACAATAACAGCTATTGAAAACAAGGATGATTTTGAAAGTAAGCATTTGCACTCTCGATTAATTCCTTTTCTGGACTATCCTTACGGAAGATTCCATAGATATTCCAAGTGTAATCACCCTCAAAATCTAATTTCTTAACATTAGGTTCTTCGTAGGCAGCACATACAGGAGATATTGCAATTCCAATCTTCTCACTGACCATCTTAAACAGTGTATGACCGTCCATTGTCTTCGCTTTTATCTTAGGTTCAAATCCACGTGCTTTGCATGCTCTAATAAAATCATGGTAAATATGAAACTTTTCATTCATTGTTATGATATCTTCATTCTTTAGCTCATCCAAAGTCACAGAATCTTTGCTATATAAGGGATGTCCTTCATATACATAAAAAGCTACAGGCTTACTCATCAATAAAGTTGCTACTATGTCTGAGTTCTTAGGATCACCCACGACAAAACCATACTCTAACTCAGATTCATATATTTTCTTGACTACTTCATCATTCTCATATTCACACCACTGCTCATTTATTTCAGTATGTCGACTCATATACTCGGATATCACATGAATTGGGACAGCGCGAAACACTCCATTTGCGAATCCGATTCGAATCTTTTTACTATTATTGTCTAAATGACGTATTTCCTCCTGAATCTGATGCATACGGCTAGATAGCTCTCGACTTCTTTCATAGAAGAGCCTTCCACTTTCTGTTGGAATCAGACCATTTTTCGTGCGGATAAAGAATGAGGTATTACACTCCTCTTCCATCTTCTGAATTATCTTTCCAAGACCTTGTGGTGATATAAATAATGGCTCTTTGTCAAGTGTTGGGGTGTGAGGTGCGTTGCACCCGCACTAACACTGACAATAGAGCTATTTTTATGACTAGGTTCTATAATAGATGTTTTTTTGCATGACAAATAAGCCTCTTGAAAACCGACCATTTTTTTACATAGAACTGTGAATGATACGTGTACGAAATCTTTCGAAATTACGTACACCATAAGAACTTCTTTTTAGTACTTTGATTTTATTATTGAATCCTTCCGTAGGTCCATTTGTATATCCATACTTAAAGGCATTAAGTATATACTCAGACCAGCGTCTATATGTTTTTGCACATGCTTCAAATTCGTGTAATCCAGAGCTTTCAGCACTTTTTACCCACTCCCAAAATTCAGTTCTTTGATATGTATAGCTATTACTCTGACATATTTCATAGAACCATTCTTTTAACCTGTGAGCTAGTCGTAAATCATCACTGTATTGTAGCATTAAATCACAGGCTTTTTTGTTGTCATCTTTTAATTTAGAATATCGAGTCAGTATAAGTTTTCTACTTCGCTTATAGTACTTTCTAAGAGTTGGTGTCATGGATGCTTGTAAACGTTTACGAACACTTTCAATTGCCCAGGAAACCTGACGAATGTAGTGATATTTATCTACGATGATTGTGGCATTAGGAAAGAATGTTTTGGCAAGATCTATATAAGGTTGCCACATATCAGAAATAAAAAATTTAACACGATATCTTTCATCACGACTGCAAGATTTAAAATACTCAATAAGATGGGACTGAGTACGATCCGGTAAAATATCAAGAATACATTTTTTCTTTGCATCCACCAGAATACATTGATATTTGGAATCACCAGCATTCCCTTTAAATTCATCAATTGAAATGCATTGAGGAATATGTGGTTTATCATACGAGAGTGTATCAAGAATACGTATTACTGTATTCATTGAGACATTAGTTTGGGAAGCAACATATTTAATACTGTTGGTTGAACGAAGCAATTCAACAATTTTGAAGGATAGTCGTGTTGTACGTTGCTGATATTTAGCTATAAAACTATATTTCTCGTAAAAACGTTTACCACAAGAACATACATATCTTCGTTTTCTTAACAATAAATAAGCATTGGACAACTGAAAAGGTAAGTCTTTAATTTTCTGCCAACGATAATCGTGTATTTTAGATGTTCCAGCTCCACAACAAGGACAAATTTGAGGTTTGGGATTGGTTTCAATCTTGATAATAATTCCATCTAAAGTGTGTTGCACACTTTTTAATTTTACACCTTCTAAATTTAAAAGATTTTTGTTACAATTAGATTGCATCTATATAAAATACCTCCTTTAAAATGTTAGCTTTGGTCGGTTGGCATGTGAAGAGGCTTTATATAGATGTATTTTAATATAAAAACAAAAATGTTGGAAGTGTGTTTTTAACACACCCCAACATTTATTATAGAACCTAAATAATTTTTTAGCCGCAGTATTGATACTTTTTTCCTTGAAGACAATCTCAAAACATTTTAAGTCTTTTGTATTCATATGATTTTCCTTTCATAGTAAGCCTTATCATGATTTTTTTCCCGACAAATGAACTGTTTGGGAGGTCGTCTAGGCAATTTGCACAAAACAGAAAAACTCAATCGATTTTTCTGTTTTGTGCAAATTGCGAGGCTAGATTTTGAAACAGATCATTTGCCTTGCAACATCATATAACATATATATTGATACAAAAAGAAAGTAGTACATATATGAACTACTCCTTGTCTATGCAACAGGGAGCATATCATTTTATGCACTACTTTATCTTAACAGATTATCTATAAGGAATCAAACGATTGCAATTAGATATGATTAGCAACTTCAAAAGCATCCCAGATACCATACATAATATTGGAGACTTTCTTCGCATCACCAAGTAAATAGATTTCTGGAACATCGAATTCAAGTTCATGATACAAGGAATCTTCTTCTTTATATCCTACAGAAAGAATCACACTATCAGATGGAATCGCTGTTACTTTGCCATCGATAGTAACGCTTAACTTACCATCTTGATATCCAGTGACTTTCGCACTTGTTACGATATCAATATTATTAAATGGAAGTAATGCTTCAAGCATGTCTTTATTCGCATGACAAAGTGGTCCATTCACAGCCATAATCTTATCCATAGCTTCTACAATAGTGACTTTCTTTCCATGTTGAGCTAACCATAACGCTGTCTCACAACCTACTAGACCACCACCAACTACTACTGTTGTATCTCCACAATCTTTCTCTTTTAGTAAAACTTGAGAAGCTGTATATACATGTTCATCATCACCAAGAGAAAATACCTTTGGTGTTGAACCAGTAGCTACGATAACTGTATCATATTCATTCTTTAACACATCATCTTTTTTAATCTCTTTATTAAGATGAACTGCCACCTTTAAGCGGTCTAATTCACAAGCATACCAGTTTGCTAATTCGATATCATCCTCTTTGAATTCTGGAGCACCACCTGGAATCAGGTTACCACCTAGACGGCTTCCTTTTTCAAATAATTCTGGTTTGTGTCCACGAATTGCAAGTACTCTTGCAGCTTCACAACCAGCAACACCACCACCAATAATTAGTACTTTCTTAGGAGCTAAGATTGGTTCATAAGCTGTTACACGTTCTCTAGCTGCTTGTGGGTTAACTGCACAGTTAATCAAGGAGTATTCTGCTACACGTCCCATACAGCCTTCTTGACAAGATATACATGGACGAATCTGTTCCACACGACTAGATCTTACTTTATTACAATAATCTGGATCTGCTAATAAAGGTCTTCCTAACTCAATCACATCGCATACACCTTGTTCAATCGCTTCCAATGCCATATCAGGATTATCCATACGACCTGCACAGAATACTGGAATCTTTACAACATCCTTTACCATCTTACAGTAATCGCGGTAAAGTCCCTTTTCTTGGTACATTGGTGGGTGATTCCACCACCAAGCATCATAGGTTCCTACATCTGTATCTAAGGCATCATAACCATAAGCCTCTAACAACCTAGCTGCCTCTAATCCTTCTTCTACATCACGGCCTTTTTCTTCAAATTCTTCTCCTGGTAATGCTCCAACTCTCCAGTCTTTAATCATGCTCTTTACACTAAAGCGTAGAGTTACAGGGAAATCTTCTCCACATCTATTCTTAATCTCTTCTACTACTTCTCTTGCAAAACGAAGACGATTCTCTAGAGATCCGCCATACTCGTCCTCTCTTAGATTAAACATAGAGATTGCAAACTGATCCATTAGATATCCTTCATGTACTGCATGAATCTGAATACCATCGAATCCAGCACGTTTTGCATGAAATGCTCCATCACCGAACTGCTTTACAATCATATGAATCTCATCAACTGTAATAGGTCGGCAGGTCTTATCTAACCATCTATGTTGAATTGCTGAAGGTGCGATTGGTGGAATATCTCCTACGTTAGTAGGAATTGTAACACGTCCAAATCCAGCGGACATCTGTAAAAAGATCTTACTTCCATAAGCATGAATACGTTCTGTCATTTCACGACTTGTCTTTACGAACTGAACTGGCTTGTAGTTTGGATTCGGAACAGTTGATGGATCCTGTTTTTCTACTATATTATCCATAAAAGTAACACCAGTAATAATTAAACCAGTACCACCTTTAGCACGCTCTGTATAATAATCAATTCCTCGTTGATTCCAACCACCATTTGCATCTGCTAGTCCTAACGGCCCCATAGGTGCCATAGCAAAACGGTTTTTGATTGTAATGCTACCAACTTTCACTGGAGTAAAAAGCTTTTGATACTTCATTCTGTATATCCTCTCTTTCCTGATAAAATCAATCCTTAATTAAACATAATATTGATACATTGATAAATTTTTATCAATATGTCTATGAATTAATTTTATCAGTAAAAAAGAAGAACCACTATCAATTAAACGTTTCCAGTTAGAAACAAATTATTTTATCATGGCTGCCTTGATATTACTTATTCCACTCATTCACATTTTCCAAAAGCCAGTTGCACCAATCGTCAATACCTTCTCCGGTCTTTGCTGAGATAGGAAATATCTTAAGCTTAGGATTTCTCTGATGTGCGTACTCAATTACTTTATCCATATCAAAATCAAAGTAAGGAAGTACATCGATCTTATTGATAATCAGTGCGTCACATACTGTAAATATAAGAGGATATTTTAACGGTTTATCATGACCTTCTGGTACAGAAAGAATCATAACATTCTTAGATGCCCCTGTGTCAAACTCTGCTGGACACACCAGATTACCGACATTCTCTAAGATTGCAAGATCAAAACTTTGTGCGTTCAATGCTTTTAATCCCTGTTCTGTCATTCCGGCATCCAAATGACACATACCACCCGTATGAAGTTGTATGGCTTCAACCCCCGTATTAGCCATGGTTCTTGCATCAACATCTGAATCAATATCTGCTTCCATAATACCTATTTTCAATTTATCTTTAAGATTATTTACTGTTTTTACTAGTGTTGTAGTTTTTCCACTACCTGGAGAAGACATTAGATTTAATAAAAAAGTCTTATCTTCTTTTAGTTCCTGTCGAATACGGTCTGCCTCTGCATCATTATTCGCAAATACGCTTTCCTTAATTTCAATAATTCTAATATTATCCATAATTTGATTTCTCCATATTTTACTCCATTCCTGCGCACGCTTTTAGCGCATAGGCACAGACTTTTGTGGGTGAAAGATTAGAAAAATCTTTCACCCTTATATCCTGGCTATGTCCTACATTTAATATCCAATGTCTTTAATCAAGAATTCCTGACCACCTAATATCTTTTTGGACCTGCTTTTGCAATTTGGGCAGCACCCCTCATTTTTCATTACATTATATAGAGACTGGCATTCTTCACAGATTGCTTGTCCCTTTACGATCTTCATTCGCAGTTCGGCATCTTTTAAAACTGGTCTTTTTTCTACAACAATAGGAAAATATTTTTCAAAGAACACTGGCATATAGCCGGTAAGTTCTCCTATTTCCAGTGTGATAAAGCGGATTTTATCAACTTGGTTTTCTTTTGCAATTCTTTCTACGGTTTTTACTGCTTCTTCTAAAACACCAATTTCATGCATACTCTACTCCTTTTTAAAGGAGCCCGCTATTGTACGACCAACCTTTAAGACAGTGTCCTTGGCAATAGCTCCCACTAATTTTTCATAAGGAACGCCCCATGCGTCATATTTTCTCGTCAACGAGATTGCATCAAATTTGCATCGAGTAGTACATAATCCACATCCAATACAAATATTCTGGTCTACTCTTGCAGCTCCGCAGCCTAAACATCTTGCAGTTTCTTTCTTAACCTGCTCCTCTGTAAATGTTTTTCTCTCATCCTGAAAACTTAATGCTTTACTTGTATCTCTACCTGGCTTTTGACGTTTCGCATTATCGTATTCAGCAATAACCAGATTATCTTTGTCTATATATTTGTAATTATCTCTTTTTACCCTTCCAAGTGTAAGACTGTGACCTTCCCATACAAAACGGTGCAAAGACTCAGCCCCTTCCTTTCCTGCTGCAATCGCATCAATTGCAAACCTTGGTCCTGTGTAAGCATCTCCACCCACAAAGACATCTTTCTGTGCTGTCTGATATGTCCATGCATCTGCTTTTACTGTGTTATTACGATTCAATTCCACCTTTGTTCCATCTAATAAATGATTCCACTCAATTGATTGACCAATCGCAGCTAAAACATAATCACATTCCACTGTTTTTACATCATTCTCATCATACTGAGGATTGAAACGTCCCTCTGAATCTTTTACAGAAAGACATTTTTTAAATACAATTCCTTTTACTTTGCCATTCTCTAAAAGTATTTCCTTTGGTCCCCATCCACAGTTCATCTGAATCTGTTCTTCTTCTGCTTCTTCAATCTCATCCGCAGCTGCTGGCATATGTTCACGATCTTCCAGACAGAACATGGAAACCTCTTCTCCACCAAAACGTCTTGCTGTTCTGGCTACGTCAACTGCAACATTTCCTCCACCAACAACGACAACCTTTCCATGAAGTGGGTTCATTTCCTTCATTGCAACTTTTCTAAGGAAATCAATACCAGAAATCACGCCATCAGAATCTTCACCTTCAATTCCGATTTTTCTTCCGCCCTGTGCTCCGATCGCTACATAAAAACCTTGATATCCATGTGCACGAAGTTCCTCTAATGTGATATCTTTGCCAACCTCAACACCAGTTTTAATATCCACACCTAATGCCTTGATTACTTCTATTTCTGCATCAACCACATTTTTATCTAAGCGGAATGCTGGCATTCCAAATTGCATCATGCCGCCTGCTTTTGCTTCTTTTTCAAATACGGTAACTTGATGTCCATATATTGCAAGATAATATGCACAAGATAATCCCGCTGGTCCAGCTCCAATAACAGCTATTTTCTTACCTTCCTGGTTCATTTTCTTTGGTATATACCGTACATCTGATTTCATATCCTGCTCTGCAATGAACTTTTTAACTTCATCTATGGCAACCGCTTCATCCAGGTCTCCTCTTGTACAAACCTGTTCACAGAATCTTGCACAGACGCTTCCACAAACAGCTGGAAATGGATTTTCTCTCTTAATCAGTTCCAATGCTTCTGCATATTTTCCTTCCGAAGCCTTTTTCAAATATCCCTGAACGGATATGTGTGCTGGACAATTTGTTTTACATGGAGCTGTCCCAGTTTCAGGCACCACGTTATCTCGTTCTGTAAGAAAATCTGTCTGCCAGTTTTCTTTTCCAAAGATCAAATGATTGTCTGGTATCTTTTTATTTTTAATCTTAACAGGCTGTTCCTGACATAAACTCTGACCTAGTTTCACTGAATTTTGTGGACAGACTTCTACACATCCACCACACGCAACACACTTTTCCTGTTCAACATTTGCAACATAGTTAGAGCGTGAAAAACTTGGAGATTGTGTGTACCAGGAAGTGCGAAGTGCCATACAAGTATCCCAGTTACAGTTACAAAGGAAAAGTGAAAAGTCAGGTCCATCAATATTGGATACCTGATGTACATATCCTCTTTCTTCTGCTTTTAGTAGAATATCTTCTGCTTCTGCTCTGGTAATTCGCCTAGCCTTTCCTACCCGAATACAGCTTTCTGCATATTTTCCAAGATTAATACACCATTCACCTTCGAGATCCGAAGTACCTTCTCCTACCATTCTACGAATTCTTCTGCATTCACATGGTGCAACTGCGATACTTTCACCTGCTTTATCTAACCAGTAAGATACCTCTTCATATTTCACTTTCTGGGGCTCCTTAGCAATCGCAGTCTCTACTGGAATTGCACGCATCAAGGCAGATCCCATTGGCATGAAATTGGAAACCATTTTCTGTAAATCCAGAATATAATTCAAAAAAGCTGGTGCTGTCTCTGGATATTTTTCTGTCATCGACACCTGCATGATTGTATTTTCCATTGCTCCTGGTGCAAAAACAGGCATTTGTACCAAATCTATGCCAGCATCATCACTTGTGTATTCCAATATTCCAATATGTACGAGTTCATCTGCGAATTTTGCAGTTTCCTCAACTTTCATTCCTTCAAGTTTAGCTAAATCTTTGATATAATATGGTTTTCTTAACTTCATTTTTAATAAAAAATCCACCATCTTATCTGATAACATACGGTCAAAAAAGATATATTCCCATGATGTCTCTGATGGGTTTAAGTTCAACATATTCATATGCTTTACTAACTTTATAAGATTTTTTCTTGGTGTTTTACTGCAAGTCTCCCAATATTCCTTCAAACAGGCTTTCTCACCTTCTGTAAAAACATGCTGCTCTGCCATGATATCTCCTCCATAAATCAATAAACTTTTAATAACTTTGATAGTTTTATTATATCAACGGGAAATATTATTGTCATGAAACCAACTTGACAGTATGTCTCAAAATGATACAATAATAATATATTGTCTCATAATAAGGAGTATGCTTACCATGATAGATCGTACCAAAAATGCCATTGTTGACTCATTCAACACCCTGATAAAAACAACCGAATTTGAATATATAACATCAAAAAAAATTGCTGATGTGGCAGGCATCAGCAAAGCGACTTTTTATCGTTATTTTAAAGATAAATATGAAGTTATGAACTACAATTACAAAGCCCTTTTAGACCGTTTACTACAGTCTCCTAATTGCACTGACTATCGCTCTCTGTATTATATGCTCTTTAGTATAGGTAAAAGAGACTGGCAGTTTTTATATCGTGCATTTAAAATCACTGGCTCTAATTCCTTATCTGATTTTATATATGAATACTCGATGGAAACGGTACGTAAAATAACCAGCATAAATAGGAATGGTGATGGCTTAACTCCATCAGAACAACTACAGATCGATGTCTTTTGCGTAGGCATCAGTATAATCTATCGTAAATGGATATTTGAAGGGTATCCTCTCACAGCAAATGAAGCCGCTGATGCATTATTTGACCTGATGCCTGATAGCTTAAAATATTATTGGTTCAAATCTTAGTTAAATAAATTATTTTATTTTCACACTTTTAGAAGTACTAAATCTTCCACAATCATAAAGTTTTCCATGCTGAATATACGCTCGAACTGTAAAAGTATAAGTACCTCCTATCTTTAATGCTCGGAATGTAAGGGAATTTGTCTTGGTAGAATAGTGATTCTGATACTCGTATCCAGGATCTGTACCCTTACCATCACTCGATACATTCACTTGATATCCTGTTGCTCCAGGGATAGGATTCCATGCTACAGTTGCTTCTCCATGACCTGTATTCTTCACAGAAGTAATTATAGCTCTTCCAAGGGTCAATCTATTAGGTAATCTGGTGCAACCCACATAGTTAGTAGTACCTTTTGACCTAATATAGAAATTGGTATCCCCTCTTCTATCACTTTTCGTAAATATTATCTTGCCATTACGATCATATACCGTTTCGGTATACACTTTATTAAGACAATATTTAATATATACTCCACTGTTGTTATCAAATATTTTGTATTCACAAACATCAATATTATCAATATTTTTATTTAGCGTTGCTTTAGTAACTACGTTCAAGGATTTGTCGAGGAATGAAAGTTGTACTTTATTCTTTGATAACGTTTTATATAATATTTCACCTTGATCTATATTATAAGAATAAATATCGTCATTACTTGGTATGAATTTTCCATCAAAAGTTAGATTCTCCATATCCTGGTTATAAATCTTATCTAGTGCATAACCATTTCCTAATTCCATTATGTTATTTCCACACTCTTTTATTAATTTACCACTTGGATTGTAAAGTCTTACATTATAGGTACATTCGTAATCAGGTCGATCATATGATATAAAATACTTTCCGAACGGTTTTATTATCATAGGATTCTCCTCTACATCAACAAAATCCGTATTCTCCCATTTCTGATATGTCTTTGTATTATAAAGTGTAGAACTAGCAACGGTTTCATTCGCATAAATACCTCCCGTTACATCCTTTCGGTTTCTAAGAACAATATAATCTCCACCGTAGACACGAAGATAGTCATTGGATTTATCAAGCAGATTACCATTTCTATCGTACAAGTAATATAAGTTATGCGCATTAAGCAAATAACAATTGCCATAAGAATCTACAGATGGGTCTATATCTTTCGCTTTTGAATCGGATTTCTTGATATCTGCAATAACTTCGTTCTTCATATCTTTTATTTTCGTATTATATAATAACCAATACTGATTCAAAGCTGTTTTATCTTCTTCTGGTATGTCAGTTACTTCATTACCATCATAATCATAGATACCCTTTATATCTACACGGTTCTCAGCATCGATTAATTGATAAACAAGAAAGTATTTACCATACTCATCCAGTTTATCATTATCGCCATATGTATAAAGTACTTTTCCTGTTCTTGATATATAATAGGTCTGTTTCTTTGCATCAATTGCTCGAAATCCATGATTCGTATAATAGATTTCTGTATATTTATTAGGTGGTACTAAGGTATTTCCAGATTGATCAATTAGACCAAAATATCTGGTTCCATGTACCTTCTTCGTTACAATAGCATCAATATTTGAATTATATGGATTCTGTCTTATTTCATTGAAATCAGTAAACTCAGTCACTTTTATTAATTTACCAGTAACAGCGTCCATTAATGCTACTTTTCCTTTGTAATATCCATAGATAATTCCATGAGTATCAAAATCTACATCATATACTTTATTCAATACACATCTATAATTACCATTGATTTTCCATGCTGTCATGGCTGCCTTAGTTGTTGTATTATCTAACATTGTTAGAAGTAATGTTAAGATAATCAATAATGCAAACCATCTTTTCGTCTTTTTCATAAATATCCTCCTTGCTTTTACAATAGCCCTCCTATTACGCTTCTATATCTTACTACTATATTTTAATAAATGCTATTATGAAATCTTTAAGATTTTCTTTCGAATTATTAGGACGTTATAATAATTAATATTTGGATGAAACGCCATAAGTTCATATAGAAGTTAATACCTAATGGGAATACCCGATTGATTAATATCTATTTTATTCTCATATCCACAATCCGTTAAGAATCTGTTAAGACCTTGTTCTGCAAGCTCTTTGTCCAACATAGGAGAAAGCGTTACTGACTTAAAGGATGCCTTCTCAATATTCAATGTACAGTGAGGTACAATAATGCCTCCTTTGACATCGTAACCTACGTTAAGTACTGAGTGGTTTTTTTGGGCATACTCAGTAGGTAACTTAATAATAAAGCGAAATTCTTTTTCACTCTCAAAGGCTTGATCCTTGAAAAATAACCTGGCACTCTCTAAGAAATCCAGAATCTTTCCCTTTGCGTTATCATATAGTTCATCTATCAGTTGTAAGTCATCAATGCTCTCTAGTTCACCTCTCAAGCAACGATCAATATTTAGAATACCTTCTTTTAAATACCTTATCTGCTCTGATTCATTGTATAACACCTTGCCATAAAGAAGCTCAATATTTTCATTTTTCAAGGCAGAAAAGCTCTTAAGTATACTATTAACCGCGATACCTAGATTGTACCCTTGGTAATTGCCACCTTTTACATAATAATTCCACATATTTAAGGCATCCCTCTGTTCGGAAGTACAAAAGATATAATAACGTTGCTTAATATAGCGGAACTTCAACTGAGGATTAATATCAGAACGTGGAACGACTACCAATAGTTCTGTTTCATAATTGTCATTAAACATGTTGCGAATCATATCAGGAATAGAATCGTCAAACAATTCTTCTTGAATCTCTTCTAAAGCCTGCATTAACGGCTTATGGATATGTACATATTCGGATTTGTCATTTAGAAATTGACAATCCGTAAAACGGATGCTATGTGAACCTAAAATTGCTTTCATTCCTAACGGGGATGTGTAGTGATAGGTAATGGCACTTCGGCCTTTCTTAAGACTATCCTTGTCAGGGTAAAAAGAACGTATCTGTGGGTCTTTCGTTACCGCCATGTATGGATACCTCCTTCGGTTATACTTTGTTTTATTTGATTTCTAAAGCATACATCAAATCTTCTCTATCTTCATCTGACAATTTATTTCTACGGCCCTGTGTCTTATTTACTAATTCCATACCCAACTTCTCCATCACTCTATAAGAAGCGATATTTTCACTATCACAATGTGCAATGAATTTGTTTACTTTCAATTCTTTTTTTGCTAAGTTAATTATTTCATTAGCTGCTTCTGTTGCAAATCCACAGCCCCAGTACTTCTTACTAATAATCCAGCCCAGTTCCCCTTCGGAATTATCTTTATTAAGATAAATACTGATTGCACCGATATGCTCATGATCCAGTAGAATAGCATATTCGTAAAACTGAGGATTGCTTTTTTGCCACTCTTCTTGTACTTTAACTAGAAAACTTTTAGTCTCGCTAATATCCATATTAGGCAGATGTACCATATATTTCGTGTTATCAACATCACTAGCATATTTATGTGTTGATATAAGATACTGCGGTCCCAAGGGAACCAATAATAAACGCTTTGTAGAAATATTCATTCGATTAATCTCCTTTACAATAAATTATCTGCTATAAGCTGCTCGTCCAGCCTTCTTTATATCCACTAGACGGAAACCCGCTTCATAATAAATCTTTTCAGCAGTTTCTCCGTCTGGCCATAAATAACAATTCTCTATCCCATTTGTTCTGCAATATTCTACAAAACAATTTATTAATGCCCTGCCTACGCCTATATTTCTATATTCCTTGGATACCAAAAGATAGTCAACCCTGCATACATAATCTGTAACATGACAATGTGTCATCCCAACTGGTTTATCTTTATAAAAAGCCACAAAGAACAGAGTATTACTATTATTTAGTGCATTTTTTACCACATCTATTTCCCATGGTTCTCCTGCTTTTTCAAATATCTCAACACCATATTCATTTTTCCACTCAGAAACCTTTTGAACAATGATCTCCCCATTAGGAATAATAGTACTTTCTGCTGATAATACCATGTACTTTTGTATCTCACTAAAGCTTTCAAACCCATAATCCCAAAGATCACTTTTGATTCTCTCAAAATATCCATCATCACAGATTGATTGGTATATGATAGGCTTAATTCCTTTCCCTTTGTAAAACTCTAAAATATCATCAAGTACGTGACTTAAGTTGGTACTTTGATTTTCATAAATAATCGCATGGTTTGAATCGTAAGATTCTTTATTTTCTTCATTATAAAACAATAATCCATAATCTCTTTTTTCATATCTAGTTATCTCTCTTGGGAATAAATCCTCTTCATTATAGATCTTTTCTAAATTCATCTAGCACCTCAAAACTTCAATTATTAAAAATATGAGTTTAGTAGAATTTCCTTCTTCGCGCTTCCTCCATTAACTTAGGCTGAATTTCTGGATAAGTCCAATTATCAACCATTTTATCTGTTAAAACTATTTTCTCTATCTCACTATGTAATTCATCTTCAAAATTTTCTATTTCCGCAAAATATAGCATTCCAAATGACTCGTTTCCATCAACATTATCCTTCGCAATAACAGAGTAGACACATACTGGTTTAATATCATATTGTAATGCACCTGTTTCTTCATACAACTCTCTCTTAGCTGTATCTAATATATTCTCACCTGCTTCACGATGTCCGCCCGGCACTTCAAAGGTATTTCTCTCTCTATGTTTGCAAAATACCCACTTATTATTTGATCTTGAAATAATGACAGCAAATTTCAGTAGTTCATCTTCAATATTATCATAAAAGTTAACCTTAACCATATCAGTGTTTCTCCTTAATTAATTTAATCTCCTCAACAAATGGTAATGGCTAATAGACACCAGATATTGAAATATCTTTTACTCCTCTGCTCATTCCTTTGGCTCCGTTCATCTAAATTGCTGATTATTTTTTACATCCATTAATATAGTAATGTTTAATATCTGTCTTTTCACCATTTAACAGACAATAATCAATATGACGAATCCTGTCTATAGCAAAATTATGATATAAACTCAGGATGTCTTCACGATTTACATAAAAATGAGGAACGTCATTCTCTGGACCTTCTTCTTTTTTTATAATTGTGTTCTCATCTATTCTAGGATATCCTGACTTAGTAAATTCCCAAGATTCTTTCGAACACATAGATGTATATATTTCTCCACCTTGCTTTAGAACTCGTTCTATTTCACTTATAACCTGCTTTATACCTTCTGTATCTGCATGGGAAATAGAATGATAAGCAAAAATACAATCAAAAGACTTGTCCTTATAAGGTAATGCAACCATATCACCAATTCTAACATCGATATCTAATTTTTCATTATTAGCCCATTCTTTTAAATAATTTACTCCGTATTCAGATATATCAATAGCCGAGACTTCAAATCCCTGTTGTGCAAAATATATAGAGTGGCGCCCTAATCCAGCACCTAAATCCAAAATCTTTTTATATCCTAACTCTAACCATTTGTTCGCAAGATAATAAACATCATCCGTTGGTTTTAACCAAGGTGAATGGTTTGCTTTATCCCATTCCCATCCCTTTGATTCTATCATATGAATTTCCTCCAATTATATAAAATTAGTATCTATCTTTTTGATTTCGAATACAAGAACTTCCTACAGATGCAGATTAGATACTAGACACTGCTATTCAAATACATTAAATTTGATACTTTTTAATGCTTCTCTATACAGATCCGTTGTCTCTTGATAATCTGTGAGAACCCCTTCTTCTCTAACAAAATTTTGATATCCAATAGTTTCGCCTTTTAATCTTGGTAAGAGTTGAAAGTGTAAATGATTTCTTTTTCCATCACATATTGTACACATATATACCTTCTCTGCACCCAATATTTCTTTATGTAATTTTATGATAGCATTAGAAATCTTAAGTATATGTGTTCCCAAATCAATAGGCATTTCCGAAATATCTTCATAGTGGAGTTTTGATACTATGATTGTTTGTCCAGTTGCCCTTGGAAATTTTTCAAACTGACATCTTACTAATTCATCTTCATAAATAACCAAACCATCATCAGGGAAAATATCCCCTGAAATAAAGTTTTGACAAGAAAAACAAATACCATTCTCTTGGTAATCTCTTATCACTTTTCTTCTATGAACTAGTAAAAGTTCATCCTCTTTATCTAATCTCTTTACAAACATCCGCTACCCCCTACTCTTGATTCCTGTTTTTCTAATCAGAAAGTGAACCTCTATAAAATACACTTAATTGCTAACGTTTGACTTAATATCCCTATTCAATGTTTTTGAAGTCATGTTGATAAGCATGTCTTCCATTGCTGAGATACTCGCTATACAACAAATAAGCGTTGCTGTAATTTCTTTCCCAACGATAGAAAATAGAATTGGAAAGAAAAATAAGACTAAACCTGTAGCTTTATTAGCATATGTATGTAAAAAAGTAAGTTGATGATGCCTTACAAAACCCAAAATTAAGGAAGCCACACGAATTACAACTATAATAACAATCAAACCGATAATCCATAAAGGGAAGGCCATAGATGGTATGTAAATATACAATACAATGCTGATGAATATAAAATCCGAAACACTATCCAATAGCTGTCCAAGTTTACTGGTGACATTCATTTTTCTAGCAAGATATCCATCTAAAACGTCACTGATTCCACATATTAGATAAAGGGAAAAGAACACCGCTGAAAATGGCTTTTCAAGTAATAAACTTACAGATGCGAGTATTCTACTAACAGAAAGGTAATTTGGTATGTTTTTAATTGTTTTCACCCCCTGTTTATAAGTAAATTTATTTTAAATAAAGATATTCCCATTTATATTTTCAACTACAAAGCAGGACGAAAGCTGCCTTTACATCTTCCATTACGTATTGCCTTTATAATAATTCTAATCTTGTTCTAAAACAATGAGACCATGTTGGAATATATCCTGATTTTACAGCAACACGTTGAGATGCAAGAGTACTGCAATCTGTACTATAATAAGGAACTATACCACGATTAAGAACCTCAAATGTTAATGCATTTACCATAATAGTGGCTAAATTATTCCCTCGATATGGTGATAAAACATCAACATTGATTTGCCACATAGTCTCACATTCTGCAGTAGCACTTGCAATACCAACTACATCACCTTTTTGCTTTACCACTATGGCTAATACTTCTGGGTGAAAACTATTACTGGTATATTGTAACGCATAATCAAAGCCCTTATATTTATATAGTTTTGCTATATCACATTTTTCAACAATATCAAATTCATAATCATCTGTCTTTTTAAAAGATCTTATATTATTAAAATAGGGCAAAAAGTAGGGATTTACACCATAAATAAATGGCATATTAAACACTTCATGTCTTGTTTTTCCTTCAAGCTTATTTTTAACTAATGATAAAATATCGGAAGAAGCATTTATAACAACACCATTACCAAATGTAATCATTTCTAATCGAGGTGTAATAAATGGATATGGTCGCCTGCCTTTTAATTCTTTCGCTTCTGTAAATATCAATCCATCCTTTAAAAAGTCTTGAGGAGAACAGTTGTAATCTATAGCAAGTTGATTATAAACTATTTGCATCATATATTTTTTATCCATTTATGTAAGCTCCTATAAGATAATAATTAGACTATATTTCCAAGTAATTGATTACTTCTTGGATTGAATAATGTTCCGCTTCACAATATTGCATATTACTAAAAATTGATTTTTCTATCAGTTCAATCGAATAATCATAAATTAGTTTGGCATATTCATTAATTTCATCTTCTGGTAATAACGCCATCCACTTTTTCGTTTTCACAGCATCTTTTATACTATTTAAATTATTTGTTCGTCCAAGACATATGATTTTAGATTTTGGAAACATACTTTCACATTGAAAATAAGCTGGAGGTATTTGACATCCTTCAACAAGTATTGTTTCAACAGGATAATCAATCGCAAATGATTCAATATAATCTTTAACCAATAACGCAAATCTTTCCTCATTGATATCCGGCTTTATGGTTATTTTTTTGCTATACATCTGAAAATCATCTAAACGATGCCTTAATGCATGTGAAAAGGCGTCGAGACTAATAATTTCACACTTATGTTTTAGCGACCTACTTATGTAATTCGTAAGGGTTGTCTTTCCACATCTTGGTGCACCTGTTATATAAATTATTTCTATCATAATATCCCCTGGTATACTTTATCTTCATTATTCTGTTGAATTAAACCAATTTCATTACCATTAGGATCGGCAATAGTTCGTTTTGAGAAACCATGATATCCTTTATTAAATTCTTCTTGTAGTCCTAATATACCAATCCTCTTCCAGCAATTCACAAGATAGAACATTCCACTCATACAGGCATATTTATCTTCATAGTTACCAAATACTGCATCATATAGGTATTCCTTTTGTTTTATGGAATCTATAGCACATATGGCTGATTGCATTTTTATTCTGCTTTTGTCCTTTACAATCTTCCACTTTTCATTGTCCCAATCTACTTCATCAATTTCTTTATTATCAAAAGATATAAGATGTGCAAAACCTTCATGAAAAGTATTTGCATCCAAATTTGTTAAATAATCATTACTTTCAATATCATTATCAATACCTTTTATGGATTCCCCTATACATATATGACATAATTCATGAGTTAATAAGTTATGCACAACACTTGCTATATTACATTTACTTTCATATTTTGTCCATAAACCCAAATCAAGGATAACATTATTAGTACCATCAGGTGCTTTCAAAACCGTAGCGTCATTTGGTTCTGGAAAACCTACAATCAGATTAACCGTAACTTCTTCTATAATCTTTTCCCAATTAGGAAACAATGCATCCCATATTTCTGAATTACATGGAACAAAGTTCTCTATAGTATTCATAATATTCTCATAAATTCGTTTCACTGAATCTATATGTTCATGTTCATAGGAAGGTTCAACGAACTTATATCTTTGGGATTGAAAAAACCATAATTTTTTATGATGCTCTAAAGAATTTCCCTCTATATAATCACGAACTATATCATTATAAATTCTCATAAGCTATCCTCCTTAATATTTAATATTTTTTGCTCTATTTGTAAAGGTGCCTTAATTAAACCTATTATTGGAATTTATTTATTATCTAACTTTTATAGTATGAATCTAATACGCACTTTTTTAAAGTCATCAGATTGTTCACTTCTTTTATACTTCTACAATCAGAATATTTTCTATGCCATGTTCCAATTTTTCTTTAATTTTTCCATCCACAAAGTTAAATGCACCGCCATAACACTTTGGATTTTCTGAAATGGAGTTTATCATTAAAGTTTGATTAGCTGCAAGGTACGCTTGCTCCGCATATTCTATTTCATATTGAGGCCATTCAACTAGAGTAAAATTAACATAGACAGGCCAAATCAATAGATTATTTGTTTTGAATCTTTCTGGATAATCCCAGATATCACCGCATAATGCAATCATTACAGAATGCCCATGATATAAAAATTCGCTGGTGTCGCTCCCTTCTTTGTAATGACTATCGGTAAGCCAATATTTTTTCCAACCTTTAGAAATACGTCTATAATTATGTATTAACTTTCCGCTTTCTATTACAGCACAGGTTGAATAAAGGCTATCTTCACATTTTTCTATGTATCCGAATAATATGTCTACTTTGTAACGCAAGGTCATATTGCAAAGTTGTTGCATAATTTCAGAATCAACCGAAATAGCAACGTGTTTATCATTTTCATAATTCCAATTGAGTGCATCAAATCCTTGCAGGAACGTTTCTCCAAAACACAAGAGGTTAACCTTTCCTTGTACTGATCTCATTGCTTTTTCCATCTGAGATATATTAAATGCAATATCGTTATTTATAAATTCATAGGAAACTAATCCAATTTTCATACTTTATTCCTCCAATATCATTTTATCTGTTTTATGGATCTTGATTTCACAGTGTCTTCTAATCTATTTATTTAAATTATCCATGTACTATTTTGAGAATATTTCTCTAACGCCATACATATCTCTAGAAAGTCTATAGTTCCTCTAACCTATTACTTTCATTCTATAAATGTGGTAGAATATCACTCCACATAGCACGTAAGATATCCTTATGTTCAATTTCGTTATGGGAAGTTACTGTAATAACAGCATTATAATCCATTAAAACAACACATATTTGACCATACATTCCATCCGCTCGATAACTGTTCGGTGGGGTACATTTCCAAACCTGATAACCGTAACCACCTTTGGTTTCAGGATCATTTTTTGATGTGGTATCAACACAGTCAATATACATTCTGCTTACATAATCAGCAGGAACGATTTGCTTGTCCTTGTATATGCCATTTTGTAGTAACATTATTCCAATACGAGAAAATTCCTCAGTATTTAGATACAAACCAACCGAACATGATGTATGTCCATACTGGCAGGTATTCCATTGGGGATTTATAATTTCCAACTTATCAAACATACGAGGTTTTAAGTAATCAAGCATGATATTCCCACTCACCTTTTCTACAATCCGACCAAGCATGTAACTACATAAATCCTCATAAAAGAAGTTTGATCCAACTTCTTTTTTAATTTCTGTACGAAAGAAAAGTTCAGCTCTTTCCCTAGATTTATATTGGTTGAAATCCTCCGATATATGCCCAGAGCTCATTTGAAGCAAATTCTTAATATTTATTTTTTCAGAACCTGGATAAGCTATACCCTTGTATTCTGGAAAAAAATTTAGCACATTATCCGACAACCTTATACGACCTTCGCTTTCCGCAATACCAACTCCAACGGATACGAAGGTTTTTGATGCAGAGCAAAGATTTACTCTATTCTTACTGCAGAATTGATATTCAGCCACCGTTTTTCCGTTTTGATAAACATGGATTCCATGAACACCTAGATTATTATCGTTCACAGAACGTTTGAAATTATGTAATAAATCCATTTAAATACCTCCGTATGTATATTATAATTGCAAGCATATTTCAAAAGATAATTCTACGAGATTCTTCTTTATTTCTTCTCTTCTATTCCACGAACGTGAATCCCATTCTATACCGCTCAAATCATCACCACAGAATAATGAACGTCAATTTTAGTTACTACGTTTAATGGATCTTTTTTTGCCTTTGAATTATGATCAAACTCTAGTATTGGAAATTCTTTCTTTCAAACATTAGTACTACCTCCTATAGTAGCAATATAATTTAACTATTTTTAGTTAATCCTTACTGCAGCTTAGCATTTGAATCAAGCCATTCTATAATAAAATCGAATCTTTCCTTAGTCAATCCGTGACCGCCTTGATATCTCTTGTGATGCAGGTTATGTAAAGCTTTCAGTTCTGAATAGGTCTGGCTGGCTTTTTCAACAATATATGTAGCATCTCTAGAATATTTATCATCTTCCGCAGAAACAATAAGCAGTCGTCTTGGTGCAATACAAGATACCAAATGAAAGATATCGTATTTGCTGTAGAAGTTCGGAATTACACTCGCCATTTCAATCCCAACATTATTTAACATGCGATTTTCATAAGTACAAGCACTACCGCTTGCACAACAATAAGCTATTCGTTCATCTAACGCAGAAAGAAATAAAACAGTATTACCACCATATGAATGTCCAAGTGTGCCAATACTCTTATTGTCAACAAAGTCAAGATTAGAAAGCAAAGTTATCCCATTGATAGCATCATCTAGTACTTTTTTCATCAAACTATCGCCTTTTATTATACGATAGCACATTTCATTATAATGCTCCCAAAAGTCACCGTCCTCTGAGAGATGTTCTATTCCATGTCCATTTTTACGTCTATCCTCAAAGCATATTGAGTCAGGAGCTAACACAACAAATCCCTTTTTCGCCAATTCAGGTCCAAAAGCTTGCAAAGGATTTCCAGCCAAACCGCAAACTTCACTCTTTCCTAAATGATGCTCCCTGTTGTGTTGGTGATTGATGAGAATAGCTGGATTTTTGTCAAGTATCTCCGGAAGTAAGAGAAAAGCAATGACTTTGTCTCCGTAAGAATCATACTCAATTAATTGTCTTGTATATCCATCTTCCTTTGTCGATTCCAGTAGTCTATACTCAACATGAGGTATGGTATTAGGAGCTATAATTCCAATTGTTTCTGTTATCTCATTTCTTAAATTTACTATGTTACTCACCTCGCTATCAGTAAAATACAACTGTTCGTTAAAAAATATTTTATAACTGTCTTCCACTGTTGTTGTAATGTTAAGACACACTCTAAATCTGCATAAGTACATTCTCTTATGATATATTTATTCAAATTAACATCTTCTCTCTCAATTTATTCCTTACAAGTATGTATTCTCCATTAGGCATCGGGCACCAATCATATGTAACCTCTTGATATCGATTAAAATCTTTCAACAAATCCTTATGTAAATCTATCTTATTAAGTTCTCTATATTCTATATCCACAGAATTTATCACCTTGCTTTCCTAGTAATTAATAAGCTAATAACAATTTTACTTATCTAGTCAGTAACTTCTGGGTCACCTATTTCTTCGTTTCCTAAATATAACTTGTATTCTTTTCCTTCATATAAGTTCATGATTTGTCTTCTCAATTTTGATGGATATAGTTGTGATTGATTTAGTGACTTTATCTCAAGCCAGTCATATCCTACTTGATTTTTATCTTCATTCAATACAGCATTTTTTATTTTACCGATATATTCACATGAAAATACCAAATCTACTCTATGAAATTTTTCTCCATGTGCACCTTCGATAACAAAAACTAATTCTTTTACTTTCACGTCAAGTCCTAATTCCTCGGCAATTTCTCTACATACTGTTTCTGGAAGTAGTTCTTCTGGTTCTTGACCACCTCCAGGCATAATATACCACTCTTGGTTTTCGTCTTTTATTTTAATAGCAAGCATCTTTCCATCTTTTATGATTAATGCCTTAGCTGAATTTCTAATTGTTTTTTCCATAAAACCTCCATAAATATAATGAGAAACTCTTTATAAAGAATGTGAATTAATCAATTTAATGATTTATACAATTTAATATTTCTTTATTCCATTATATTGTAATTAAATTTAGTAGTCCATATATTTCTACCATTTTTATCCTTTTTTTTGTTTTTCCGCAAGTCCACCGAGTGAGACAATATTTATTCATGATGCTTCGAATATGAAAAGAGGTAGTAGTCTATATTGACCACTACCTCATAAACTAGGTAACGCTTTGAGTTACTAAATAATAAATTTGGATACTTCTTCTGATAATTTTTCAGTTGATATTAGAGATTCTTCTACAAGTTGTGTAACATTTTCAGTTTGTAATTTAACATTGCTGCTTCGTTTAGATATATTTCTTGTTCCATTTGCACCGTCACTTGCTGATTGGGCTACACCTTCAATTGCTATTAGTACATTCTGAACGGAAGCAAGTAATTCTTCTGAAGTAGCGCTGAAATCCGTTACTAGATTATCAATATATTTAGAATCTTTACTGTAAAGATTTGCCACATCTAAGAAATTATTATAGTTCTCCGTAACATCATTTGATACATAATCTAACAAGCTTTTTGAATTTTCTGTTAAATTTTCCACTGCATCGACAACTTCCATTGTAATAGTCTGAATCTTAATAACATTATCCTTTGACTGCTCAGCTAAAGATCGAATCTCATCTGCAACTACAGCAAAACCTTTTCCCTGTTCTCCTGCTCTTGCAGCTTCTATCGCAGCATTGAGTGATAATAGATTTGTCTGGTTAGTTATACTTAGAATGGAATCAGACAATACCTTAATCTGTTCAACAACTTTGGCTTGTTCGAAGGATTGTAATAATTTTTCTTTTATTACTTTCTGTATATCTTGTGATTTTTGTTGTGATTTTTGAACGCTGTCATTGATCTGTGCTGCCCGCTCGCTAATCTTTAAGGCTTCATTGGCACCTTCCTGAGATTTTTCTGCGATTGATTGAATTGCTGATTCAATTTCTTCGGAAGTTTTTGTTACAGCTTGTGAATTTAAGGCTGATTTTTCAATACCTATTGCTAATTCTTCTGTAACATTTGTAACTTCTGAAATATCAGAAAATAAATTCTTTGTATTATCATTAATCTGACAAACGTTTTCAGAAATAGTATTAGTTTGCATTTTAACTTCATTAATTAATACGAGGATAGAATCTCTCATATTTTTGATTGATATTGCTAACTTGCCTAATTCATCCTTACGATTTAGATACTTATCTGGTATAGTCTTTGAAAAATCACCTGTTGAAATAACACCCATATACTCTGTTGAACCTTTTATTACAGATATAATATCCTTCATAATTGCAATAATTAATACAATACATATTCCTACCGTTGCTAAGAATACTATGACAAACTGCATCAGACTGTTAGATAATTCATTTTCCTGTTTAGCAGTTTCTGAAATAATTTGCTTATCAATATAATCAGTATAATTACCAGTACTTATTACCCATTGGTATGGTTTAAATAATGCTGAATACGCTCTTTTAGGTGATGCTACTTTTTCGTTTGGTTTTGGATAATAGAAGTCTGTATACCCGCTTCCTTCTGTAGTGGCTACTTTTACAATATTCTGAATCAGTTTGTTTCCGTGTTCGTCTGTTAGATCACTTCGGTTCGTACCTTCTTTTTCTGGAGTGATTGCATGAACTACTAAGGTATAATCAGTGGAATCCACCCAAAAATATCCACCTTCACCGTATCGCAGATTACGTATTAAATCTTTTGATAATTTCATTGCCTCTTCCTTAGTGTAAGTACCATCTTCCGATTTACTGTAGATACCATTCAGTAATGAAATGACATTGTCAACCTGATACTTAATATTATCATCATAGTTTGTTCGTATCGTTTCTTCTAATAACGCCATCGATTTTTTATTTGCCTTCATTTCATTGTTAATAGAAGTAAGTGCTATCAGAGATAAACCAATCACGAAAATCACTACCAATATAAATAACTTTGTACTTATCTTTAGTTTCTTTAACATATTTCTCCCCCTCATTTATCTTAAGTATAATTTTATAAATATTTTAGTCAATTGATAACTTTAAGTGAATTTTCGTCAAATTCGCCAATAAAAATGTATTTATCGACTATTTTATATAAATTATAACACTATTATGAGGAAATAACAACCTGATAACCCACCACTTTGTATATTTTCCGGATTAAAAGTAATTATGAACTGGTATAGATGATAATATGATGAAAAATTTTACTGTCCCTTAAAGTAAACATAATGTAATTTTATGTTCCATTTATATTTATGGCTTAAATACTCCGAATATCAATTTTATCCAATTACGAGATTGTCCAACACAAATACTGTGAGTAGTTCATAATTCTACACTAATCCGATATAACTAATTTTAATTACTTCTAATTTTCTTAAAGATAGTCATTTTTATACCATACATCTATTTCACTGGATTTAGGTTTATCCGCAGGATTACTGAATTTATCCAAAATATATTCGTCAACATAATAATCTTCTGATGTTCCTCTTTCAACTTCTCTATTTCTTTTTTCAATATTCTTCTTCCATAGATCATCACTGATATCTACATAATGCCATTCAGGCGTTATATTATGTTCAATAAAATATTGAGTTGCTTCTTCTCTGTAATTCCTTTGCCAAAAACCACCATCAACTATCACATTTATTCCCGTAGAATATATTTCTATAGCCTTTTTATAAATATAATTCAACGTTTGTTGTAGAACTTCTTCATGTCTATCTCCAAGAAACTCACCGCAAAAAGTCTTCATAAGTTCATCAGGATTTAGTCGGACTGCTTTTTGCTCTAGCATAAGTTTTTTAGAATATGTAGATTTTCCAACACATATTTTCCCACATACAATTATTATTTTTGCCATATATATTTCCTCCTTTAAATGTAATTCGCTGCAAATCATATGATCTGTCAATATCATTCATAGTATAACGACGAACTATAAGGTTTTAAGTTGCAAAATAAATATGTTTCAATTGTTATCTCCATGAAATACTATTTTATACTATCTTCTTAAATCAACTTATCAAGGATATTTATCATTTCTCTCCAACTATGTATATGTAAATGTTCAAAATCAATTTCCAGGCCCTCATTCTGTACTGAGCATGGGTTCTCAATTGTCTCTTCCTCATAAAAAACTGGGAAAATACCCACATTTCTTGCGCCATATACATCAGCTTTGATATTATCACCACAGTACCAGACATCTCTTGGTTGTAGGTTAGCCTTTTGAAGTGCTAATTCAAAAATCATAGGATTGGGTTTTCTAATACCGTATTCACTAGAAGCAATTACACATTCAAACTGATTATCTGGTAATAAACGATTTATTCTTTCTGTCAAAGCATCGCCTGACCACCCTATATTGCTAATAACAGCACTTCGTATCCCGTTTTCTTTGAGACAGTCCAATAATTCCTCTACAAATGGCATACACGCTCCCTTGGAAATATGGTTCCATAGAACTTTCTCAGCTTCCGAATACGATATACCTAATTCGATTCCAAGGTATTCATACTGTAGTCTCAACATTTGCCATTCATGTAGTTCAAATCCCTGTTCTCTACAAACATCAGATTTTCGAAATAATTCTGTACTGAATTGGTTAATTTCCTCTACGGAAAATTGTTTTGGATTCTTTATAATATATTGATAGACTTCCTTTTCACCACGTAAAAAATCAAAGTCTGGTTCATACAACAATGTATGACCATAATCAAATATAATCATTTTAGGTTTCTTCATGTATGTATCTCCTCTAGTTCGTGTTATCGGTTGTATGGATAATAATAGTGCGTCATTACAGACTTCTTGATAAATATAATGGAAAATATGTTTTATTCTCAATTTCTATGTATAGTCAAAAATAAAAATGATTGGTAAATTACCTTATTGATATACAAAATTAATTATCTGAAATGGTCTGAAAAATACGTGTATAAACATCTTCAATATTATCCCTATTTTCTACATCATTATATAATCCATATGTCCACCATTTTAATTTTTTATCCGAATACAATATTCCTGTTGCATACTCCCCATTGTTGAAATCAAGAGCATCATCATATGATATGTCATCTTCTGTAAATGGTATATAACTCTTTTTTGACTTTATAAAAAAGAAAGGTATCTTAGACTTCTTATAGATAGCTTTATATATTGGTTTTGAAGCTTCTGATAGATTTTCTTCTGTAATAATAACTGCATCATACTTGGAAATAATATTTTTGTTTTCTATATCAGAAAATTTAATTTCATCAAAATCAATTATTTCTTTTTCCTGAACTTCTGGTGCGAGACCTATAACTCCAATGCTTAACGTCTTTCCCTTATATTCTTCGCTATCTATAGATTTGTTGCAAGCTGTTATAATAAAAATTAATATAAAAAAAGGTATTAACTTTTTCATTTTCAGACTCCATTCTAAAGAATAAATTTTTTGTAATGCTCAATTCATAACTAAGGTGACGTAACTTATATGTATATTACTCTTAACCTCTACAAGAGTATCCAATATCTGCGAACAAGACGTTTTCCCTCTTCTTTGGATTCTAACATAACTTTATCCATCAAAATACCTCCATTATTTTCGCAAATACGGATTGAAGCATAATTATCATCGTCTATATTTAGCAATACCTTTTCAAGACTATAATTTCGTGCAATTTCAAGTCCTTGTTTCAATATTTCATTTCCATATCCTTTACCCCATTCAGTTACACGGACTGAGTATCCAATACTTCCAATACCAATCATTATTTCATCACTTAAATCGGGTCAAAGTTGAAATTCTCCAATAAATTTACCATCATCAATTGCCCAAAAATGAACGCTTCTGGCATATCCATCGAAGCTTTCCAATTCTCTTCTGACATACCATCCAGCAGTACGTTCATACCAGTTTTCATCTATCCTTTCTGGATTAGTTGGAACAAATGTTACAATATGAATATCATAAAACTCCTGGCAATATTCTTTATATCCTGCCACAAACGATTGATTACGAGATATTATTTTTAACATACTTTCCTCCTCTGATATTTCTTAAAAATTAATTTTTATTGTTTCGCAGTTTAAACCAATTGCGACATTCTAGTACTAAAATTATCCCACTTATTTAATAAATATAATGTGAAGTTAAGAATCACAACAAATTTAGAAGCTATTGAAATATTTAAACTATCTTACGCCACTTCAAATTCATTGCTTTTATATAACTTCCATTGTAAGCAGGATCCTCATTTTCCATATACCCATCAGCCCAAAAGACAGTTTCATTTTCTACCAGCATTGTTGCTTCGTAAATATAGCGGTCGTAGTTTTCCTTTGCAGGTCGAATATTAAGTTCTAATAATCCTTCGAAACAAAGTTCAACTACCCCATACCAACCGCTATTATCAAAGATTGCTGTAACTCCTGTATATCCATGTTCTTCAACATAAACGAGTTTATCTAATGTCGAATCATGAAAACCCACAAATAATTTCATAAATTCATTTGCATCTTCTTGTGTCTGAATGTAATCCCATTTGTCTTTGTCTGATAATTGGCGAAGTTTAATTTTATATTTTTCAGCCAAAACAGATTTGTTATCAATAATATCAGCGATAAATTCAAAGTTTTCACAAACATCCGTATATCCACAAAGCTTATCGATATTCATATATTTTTCATTTTTCTTACAATAGTGCTTATATTTTAATAGCAAAGCATTTTCGTAAACTATGAAATCATCATTGTCTCTTTGAATGGTTTCCACAAGAGGTTGAGCTGGCTCGATGCTTTTGTCCAAATACTCAACAAGTTCAAAACAGTTTTTCAATGGATTAAGAACAATATATTGTAAAAACCAACCCACGTTAATAGTTCCATAAACTATTGACTTATAGTAACGACTATTAAGCTTATCATATACACGAACAAACATTAAAACGCTCCTTTCTTGATTTTTAACACTGCGGCAAAATCAAAATTTCTTTTTTATTACCTACATAAATATAATGGGAAGTATGTTTTATTTCGCAATTCTTAACATAGTGAAGTAAAAGAACTTCTAATTTTTATTATCATAACAACTATACTATTCAAACAATAACCGCATAGAAGATACATTAGGAGATATTACTCTTCCATCCCAAGGACCAATAACTCCCAACTCCTTTGGTGTGATTTTTTGATAGCCACCTTCCATACCTTGTATCTCAATATTGCATTGTTCATCAATTGATATAATTGCAGATAAAGGTTCACTATGTAAGACAATATCTTTTATAGATGGGTACTTTTCGTGAATCTCACTGGAATAGCAAAAATGTTCATATTCTGGACCAAACCATTTATAAGATATTGAGTTAAGGGTAAAATAATAAGTTTTGTTAATCCTTTCTATTGAATCTGTATGGTCGTGACCATTAACACAAAGTAATATCTTCTTCCCATTAGCTGTTGCTTGATTAATGATACTTTGTACTTCTTCTCGGTTAGATACACCACGCTTTCTAAAGCTGTTTTCTAAGCTGTGATGTGAAAATATAACTATAGGTAACAAGCTTTCTGATATTTCTCGCTGTAGCCAATTTAATTCAAAATCGGGTATTGATGGATATATACCATCTGTTACTTCATAATTACGCTTATGATATACTTCATATTCATTACCGTATCGAATAAAAGCGGCATCAAGCACTATAAACTTTATATTTCCAGATTCAAATGAATAGTATGAGTGTTCCATACCAAGCCAATTTATAACATCTTTTTTAGTATACAGGTCAGAATCATGATTGCCTATTACGTGGTGATGCGGCTTTTCAAAATCATTAAATATTGATAGTAATTCTTCATTCTCATGGCATGGATTACAGAAATCTCCAAGCTCAATTATAAAATCCACCTCTGCTTCACGTGCCCTTGTTATAAAACTATTTAATCTTTCTAACCCATCTGGTATAACATCATGATGTAAATCTGTAAAAAGTGCAAATTTTATACTGCCCATTAGATTACATACCTCCTTTAAATTTTCAGATAACATAAGTAATTTTTACTTCGCTATTGATAATAAAAAAGCATATTACATTATAAATTGTTTATTACTTCGTATTATGCTCATTTTGTTCGATCTACAGAATACAGATAAAAATCCATATCTATATTCCTAAAATTCTTAGTATCTTTATCAATAATATTCATACCGTTTCGAACAGCAACTTTTTGAGAGGCTATATTAGTGTCCCTAATAGTAGAATAAACGCTACTTGCATTAAGAACTGAGAAAGCGTATTCCTTGCAAGCAATTACCGCCTCTGTTGCGTAACCTTTGTGCCAATACGCTTTTTGAAATAAATATCCTATCTCCAAAATCTCTTTTTCTCTCCAGCCTTGCATTGTCAAGCCACATTGACCAATCATTTCGTTTGTTTCTTTTAATACAACAGCCCAAAGTCCAAAACCATACTCTTCATATCTTTTAAGATGTCTGTTAAGCCAATTTTGTGCTTCTTCTAAGCTGAATGCACTCTCATAAGCAGCACGCATTACTTCCTCATCACACAATATTTTGCACAATGCATCATAATCGGACTGCATCATTTCTCTAATTATTAGACGTTTTGTTTCTATCAAAAATTCTCCACCTTTCTATTATATAAATAACCTTTCAGAAATTTCTTGCTTATTATTAAATCTACTCACTTATATACAGTACATATAATTACATAATTTTACCATATATTGATAAAAATAAAAACCTGATAAGAATAATTAATGAACTATCTTGGCAGGTTTATTAATTTTAGAAAATAAAAGTTATTCTTATATTAAATCCTTTTCTCACAACGATATGTCTGCTGAATTATGACTTGGCATTCACCAATCACCTCTTAGAGACAAAGATACGGAATAGATTTTGCTTCCATTTATTTACAGCTTTTATAAATAATGTTATAATATTTATTAACGTAAAGTTGATGGAAAGTGAGTTGATTAAGATTTTTTTTGTTTCTTCACTTGCTTTATAAACAACTAGAATGTGAGGAAAAAAAATTAAAATATTATAAGGAGTGGCTATTTTTGAAAAAGCATAAACATATTGTACATTTACTGCTTACAATAAGTATATTATTTACTATGGTGGCAGGTTTTTGTACAATGAATAATACTATAGTAGCAAAGGAAAAAAATTTTAAGACTCTTACACTTAAAGTAATTTCATGTAATACTTATTTCTACCTTGATGATAGTCAAGATTTTAGTTATGACTACGATAAAACTTTATTTGATGTAGACGTAAAAGATGATGATTCAAATCGATGCATTACAATATCTAAAAAAAAGGGTGCAAAACCTACTATTGATGATAAAGTATTAATTTATATGCCAGCTTCATTACCATTTGATAATGTAAGAATTAAAAATAAATCAGCCGGAATGTCTCTCTGTGAAATAAATAAACCTATCACAATTAATGCAAATAAAGCTTCACTCGTTATACCTCTTCCTAAAGACTTTTCTGAAAGCCTTAATGTAACAGCAGTCTCTTCAGCAATGGTGATTAAAGCAAGTAAAAAAACTGGTATCAATTTTTCATTAAAAGCAAAAGAATCAGCGGTTGCTTTACCTAAGTCATATTCAAAATATTATCCAACAAAAAAAGAATACTCTTATACTTACGGAGATGGCGCAGTTGATATCACTTCTGATATTACTTCTTGTTCCTTCGTTCTAAAATTAAAGTAATATGCCAAGTTGTAGCTTGCACGACCACTTAAAACAGTCACAAAAAGTGACTGTTTTTTTGTTTTTCACTTCTAATTTTGCTTTCATAATATTGCTCCACCGTTTGACTTTAAGAATTTCTAAGTTCGCCTTCAAATCTAAGTTTATTGTCAGACATCCACGCAGGCATAAAACCAGCTCTGTATGCTACTTTTTGCGATGCAATGTTGCATGCAGTTGTTGAGTAAACAGGAACCAAATTTCGGTTTAATATATCGATAGTTAGAGCATTAACCAAATACACTGCTAAACCGTTACTACGATATTCAGATAGTACATCAACCCCAATCGCCCACATCTTTGAACACCATTCCGAAGCTGACGCCATAGCGATAACAACATTATCTTTTTTTGCAAGAAAAACCAGAGTGTTCTGTATAGGATGATTTAGATTATGTTGTATTGCATAGTTGAAACCTTTCAGCTTATAAAGTTTGTATATTTCGCTTTTTTCAATTTTTTCATATAAAAAACCGTCAGGTGCAGAAAGATGCTTCAAATTATCAAGGTCAGGCAGATAATTCATAGCATAATCGCTAATAAATGGCATTGCATAAGCTTCATCACGGCTTTTTCCAACGAGCTGTTCTTTAACATATTGTAATCGTTTTGGAGTTGCAGATATAATAATAGACTTCCCCATTGTCAACATTTCAAAGTATTGCTCTCCACGAAGAAAAGGTCGTCTTCCTGGATTATCACTTGCCTCCACGAAAATAAAGCTGTCTTTTTTGCCATTTAAGTCTTCAACAGTACAGTTCAAATCAATAGCAAGTTGGTTCTGAACTATTCCTAACAATTCTCTTTTTGTCATTATAAGCCTTCCTTCACAAAATAAATAGCGGTAGTTCGCCTAAGTTACCTACTGCGAATCACTATCGTCTAATTTTTCACTGCCTAATAAATATAAATAATGGGAAGTTCGTTAATTTGGGACAAATAAGAATCTTATCTACTCATGTCCCATTCTGACTTAAGTATAGCGTAACATTCTCTGTCTCCGATGCTACCATCTTTTTGATAACAATATCGTCTAAAAGTACCCTCATGTGTCATCCCAATTTTTTTATGGTATTATGGAATCAAATTGTCACTGGAATTTGCCGCTAAAAAATCATCTTCCGTTGAAGGTGCGACAATTGCCACCGCATTATTTGCAGATAGACCATAATACAAAGGTCCATCCGTAAAGGCCGTAAAAGGAATCGAATACAAATTATAATCACCCTTACTTGCCAGGATACAAGATCTGCTCTTGAATAAATCATAGGTTATTCTCTTCTCCCAGGCTTCCTGAAATAAATCGACCTGAAGAGTAACGCTCTTACCCTTTTCAAGCTTTACCCAGAAGTCTAATACCGCTGTTTCTCCCTTCTTAACAAATTGTGTAGAATTGCTTAAGGTAGTCCATTTTCCCATTCTACTGTCAATATGCCAGCAGGAAATTTCTTTATCAAATGCATTCTTATGTAACTCAATTACACCTACACTCGAAGGTACATAAGGATTGTTCTGCCAATCCGTCGTGTTGATAGTTATAAAATATTGATAGGGTTTAAGTTAACCTGATTTCCTACTCTTAATAAATTCTTTATTCGTATTTTCTCTTTTTAAAACTGATTTCTTTTTGTTCTTTTCTAAATCAATTATTTCTTTACGCAGCTCAACAAATTTACGAATATATTCAATATCCAGTTCACTTGGATTTATTATCTGAAATGTCGGACTACCACAGACTCTAACATTCCTTCCAAATACCTCACATTTCCAACCAAGATGGGTAGTGGAGCAAGCGGTACAATAACTCAGATGCCTCATAAAATAATTGACAAATTCAACACCTTGTCCCTTTATCTTATCGAGGTATAATGGTAAATCACTCATTGCCCCATTAATTCTGACTCTAACTGTATTCACCAACTTGCTTCTATGCTCAAATCTGTCATCTGTATCGATGCACATCACATGCACGCCCTTGTAATGATAATTTACTTTCCAATAGGTAGAGCAATCGCTGGTTAATCCTAACTCTGGTGCCAAGGCATGTACCTGATCAATAATATCTCGATGACTATCGATTAATGGCTGTACTACATCATCAAATTTAGGTGTATATCTATAAAATATCTGACGGAAATCTGTATGATGAAAATTATGCCCACCAAAGGTCTCAACATATTCAGAGGATCTGGCTAGTTCAGTCATAGCCTGCAGCATATTAGGATAACGATTGGAGGTAATAGTGACTCCATCATCCGATTCCGTTATGATTAAGCCAACTCTTTGAAACGCATTCATACGCACCTGATAGGGAACCACATTCAACAGATTCTTAAGTTTTGGATTCAATTTCACGTCAAAGAACTTCTTTATCCCATAATACTCCTCATTCGGTAGTGTTAAAGCGTTATTCGTTAATCTGCCAATCTTACCTAATGACAATAACAAATGCTGGTAAGGCTGAATACAATTACGGGCTTTAGAACGCAAGGCTTTTGTTTTACTCGGATACTTTTGTTTCATGCCGTTTTCTTTGGCATCGCCTAAGAATTCATCATATTCCCCAGGATTCATCCCCCAAGCACTGGGATCCTCATACATATCGGAATGCATTTCCATTACAAAGGAATAGTATTCCTGACAGCTTCTTACCATCTCTTGATCGATTCCTTCCGTACAAGCAAGAGATCTTTCAATGGGAGTTTGTCTTAACGCATTCAGATAAATCACCTTATGAACATAGGTTGGGAACGCTCTCTTTTCTTTAATAAATTGCATAAATAACCTCCTCATATATTAAACCTTCTGTAAATCATTTATGTGAATCTTATCAAGTTCCTATGCTGTCAACGTCCCTGCCTCATATACAATTAATAGAATTACCAGCTGCTATTATTTTACCTATAGAAGAATTAAAAACCCAGGAAAGAAAATGTTAAATAAGTTCCAATCGGTTTGACCTTGCCGAATGAGGTATATCATATATTTATCCTCCTAAAGAAAACAATAATAATTATCTATCTTCTAATAAATACGTTGTCCTCATAAATATCAAAATAATGTATACTTTAGAGTTACTTAGTTTCGTTTCTCCAACCCACCAGTATTTTCTGTAACTTCCTTCTATTCTTTAATATAAGAAAAGGTTTATCAGGATACTTTTTGTGCATCTCCATAATTGTCTTCCTACCTGTTTTAGAAAAACTCCATATCCAGTTACAGAATTTTATAAATTCGAAATCAAACTTTTCTTCAAGATATTGGGGCAAATCTGTGCGCTTAGTACCGTGTCTTTTCAATGCGCTAATTAAGCATGTAAATCGGTTAATATCAAGGAATATAATCAAATCTGCCACTTTATATCTCAATTCAATTGTACTATTATAATTACCATCAATAATCCATTTATCTTTTGATACTATATCAATTTGCTTTTTTAACCATTCTTCTTTCGGTGTCTTTTCCCAATTTGGACGCCAGTATTCAACATCAAGATGAATAAGTGGTAAACCAGTAATAGTAGATAATTCTTTTGCAAAAAAACTTTTACCGCTTCCACTATTACCAACTATAATTATCCTATTATATCTTGTAATGTCCAATTTATCGCTCCCTACTATTATTAATAATGTTAAGTTCACTTTTTCCACCAACTGCGAATATCCTAAACCTATCTTATGAGTCCATGTAAGATTGGAATACATTCCAAATAGTATTATTTAAATTTCGCATTATGCTCATAATCTTTATAATTTATAGAATACTTTATATACATAGTCATTCACTGATTAGTTACTGATCAACTCCTGATATTTTTTGTTCAAATACTCCAATGTTTCTTCTTTGTTCGACGGAAGATCATGTCCTAACAAATAGATTTCAAAGTCGATCCCCTCTATAAATGCAATTAATGACCGGAGTCTTTTTTTGTTATAAGTTCCATTTTCCTCATAATGATCTTCACAATCTGCGTCACCCACAAATAACATTTTTTCCTCATGAAAGTACACAAATAAAGCATCTCTTGAATGAGTTGAATCTCTTGGAATGAGTGAAAGTGTTACACCACCCAAGTCTAATTGAGTTATACTATCAATCTCTATATAAGATGGAATCACACATATTTGAGATACATCCTTATACACCTTACAAATACACTCATTGCAAAATGCCATATCCTCTCCAGTTTGTTCACGCATTTTCATTTCTTTCAATGTCCATTTCCACTGGCTAACTTCTTTTAATTTATTGTTCGTCAACTCACTTGCGATGGTTTTTCCGTGAACATAAGGCATACCAAAAGTATGATCCCAGTGCCAATGTGTAATAATTGTATACTTTGGCAATTTCATCCCTTCATTTTTTAGTTCTTGATAAAATTCTTGAACATGAGATTTACAGCTTCCCGCATCAATTGCAATACTATAATTACTTCCTTTTATGTAATATAAGAATGGTCGATCAAGCTCTTCTACACCAGGCAGATAGAATACTTTGTCTGATAATTTTACTAATTTCATCATACACTACACCTCAATTCTTCCAGACATAAATATGACATTCTCTTCTACATGAATACCATTTTTCTCATAAAAAAGCACACTTGGTTTACCTCTTTCTGTTGTCAACGCAATTCCAGATACTTTTTCACTTTCGTTTCCTAGTTCATCACGAACATATGTAAGTAAATTTGAACCAATATTCATTCTTTGATAGTCTGGGTGTACACTAAATTCATCTACCCATATTTCTTTAAAATCCAAGTATAAGTCCAGTTTTCATTCCATGGCGACTCTTTAAACGCTTTCATAAGTTCTATGGCGCAGCTAGGAATATCCTCTGTAAGCATTCTTCTATATTCAATAGTCATAACAATTTCCTCTTTTTCCTGTTCGAAGTATATCTGACCCAAAGTACTCATTGCATATACGTCAAGCTTAGCTTCCTCCAACGGATTATCTAAAAATATGCGAAGTTCAGTGCACCTAGATAAATTGGGATTCTACGCTATAACTGAATCCAATAACGTTGCTCAATATGTCCATCTTCTTCAACTTCATGTTCAAATACTCCACCATTATTAAGGATTGATTTCGCTGAGGCAATATTTTCTTTATCGCAACACATCAAGACCTTCTTGATACCAATTTTTTTACACTCGATTAATGCCAAAGCAATCATTGCTGTCGCATAGCCTTTTCTTCTTTCACTAGGTCTAATCCCATCGCCTATATGACCACCAGTTTTTAATAATTCATCATTTAAATAATGGCGAATGTTAACAGCTCCTACAAAAATGTTCCTATCGTTATCAAGACAAAATAAAGTTGTATCAGGAACCCAACCATTTGTAGTATCTTCTTTTGTATCAAGATGCTTTAGATAATAATCAAAATCATGAAAATCATTTTCCCATATTTTCCATGGAGACATATTTGTGTGATTTACTATAATATCGTTCTTCCATTCTGTCAACATTTCAAATAGCTGTTCCTTATATTCACTGGTTAATCTCACAAGTTCAATATTCATTTTTCCTCCAACTTCAAATTTTTCTGTTACTCACTTACAATACCCAATAAATATAATGGGAAGATTGCTTTTGTGGAACACTGTTACGTAAAATAACAAACCAGATGTACCTTAGCAAAAGGAATACATACATTCTTCCTGTCCAATTTCATATTTGCATTCTACAATTTCAGCTGGTTTCATTTCTTCAATATAAGCTAAAGTTCTTAACGACATCCCATGCCCAACAAAAATTACTTTATGATATTCTGCATATTTATCAGCAACTCTTCTCATCCTTATTCTCATATCCTCAACCGTTTCCCATAATTTTCTTGTTCCTGCTGGATAAGCCCCTTTGCATTCTATAAACTCATCTGTTAGACGAAATGCTTCTTCTGATGTAGTATATTTATTGGATAAATCGGGAATCCATTCATGTAAATCAAGTTCTACCTTAACCGCAATACCAGTATTTCGCGATATAATCTGTGCTGTTTGTAAAGCTCTGGTATATGGGGAGGCAATAATAAGTTCAGCAGTTTTTAATCTTCCATCATTTGCTGTTTCTTCGGCTTGTGCTATGCCTTTCTCAGACAATGGGGCTAAGTCCCTTCCAAAACCAAAAAAATGATGTTCCATTAATTCACTATAGTCTGCTTCGCCATGCCTTATTAAATAATATGTTGCCATTATTACATCTCCTCAAATTCGTATTTATCATTAATTCACTATCGTAACTACTGTGAATCTCTATCACTTAAATGCTCCTTCTGTCTACTAAATATAATGGGCAGTCATTTTAGCTTCGTAATTGAAAAATTGTAAATTAACTTACTATGTAAAACTTATTCATCTTTGTACTTAAACCAAAGATATATACCTAGACCTGGTACCATTGAAGCTAAGTCAAGAACGAATAACCATCCGAAAAGAGATACTCCATTGTCGCCGCCGTTTTTCGTAAGTCTGTATGCTGTTCCATATGCTAAAATACTTTGTACTACTGATATAATTTTCCATAAAACTAATATCATTCTTATTATCCTCCACAAAAATTAATTTCATTTCATTATTATAATTTATTTTAAGTTTAATTTTAAAAGACATTAAGTTGGTGATATTTAGTTATACCTTCATACCTTAGCTTTTCATTATTGCTACTACTGTGTTCACCCGTTTAGATATACTAAATATAATGGGAAGTTCGAACTAAATATTAATTTTATTTGACTAACCTACTGATTTATTACAGTTTGCATATATTCAAAGCAATCACTTCTCCTCTTTAACTTATTCTCAACTTCAAATTTATAGATATATTTTGTAGTAACTAATTTGGAATATGTATTGCCATATGATAAAGTTTCGTTATTTGATCATTACGTTTTAATTCAACCACAGCCCATTTTATTTCCGAAAACTGATTGTTTTTAGGTACCGAAAATTGATATAGTTCAAAAGGATGGTCATAAGATATTATATATTTCAAATAATTTTCCCAAAATTGTGTAAAATTTTTAACATTCACATATGACACAATGAAATTACAACAATTGCCTAAAGTGTCGTATTTGTAAATCTTATCAATATGTTCGGATATATAGTATTCGTTAACACTTGATAATTTCAAACCCTCAATAATAGCAAATGGAAATTTCTCATTTTTAATTAATATATCAACTTCGCCTGCTTGTTTTCCGCCAGGCGATGTGCCTTGCCTTGTCTGATCTCTTAAAGAGTACCCCAGCGCTGTCAGCAAGTCTCTAATAAAATCATTTATATCGTCTTCGGAAGCTTTTTTATATAAATGATTTGCCTGCATTCTTTCATAACAAAATAATATATCATTAAAAAGCGTGAGTTCAGAAATATTATTCTTACTTGACTCATTAAGTTCATAATTAATTTCATCAAATAGTTCTTGCAAATCTTTTGGCATTAAATCTCTATATTCTCGTAAATCAGTATCAGCGAATAAAACTTTAAATTTCTCTGGATTTCTTAAATATATTGTTAATAATCGTTCTAAATTCTCTGGCAAAAAATCATGATCTGCAAAAAGTATATAATAATATTCATCAAAATTAGTAATGGCGTTAAGTACATAATTTTCATCACATTCTGATGAATACTTATCTGTTATTATTTTTTCTAACCTATTATCCAATTTATGTGGAATAAGATTTTCCCAACTGTCACTACAATCTTCCCACCATTGAAGTATCACATAAAGTAAATATTCATACTTGGGTTTAACACACTCTCTAATTACATCTGAACGGATAATATCATACAAATCGTATACCATTTCAACCCAAACACTATTAATAATTTTGAAGTTATTATATGGGAGAAAATCCTCTGGTGTAAAATCATTGTTATCCTCTAAAAAATCAAGTAATACCCTAATAATACATTCCACATTACCATTTACATACTTTGTTATTCTTCTATCAAGTTCAGTCATCTCTGTATAATCAAACAGATCCAACGATATCAAATAATCACCTACTTTTCAAAATTTATTATAAACTAAAAATGCCACTGATTATAAAACTTCATTTAGTTCCGCTTACCTGTTTAGTGTTTCTTATAGAAATAAGGTAATACGCCTTAAAAATGAGTTGATTATATGCAATCAAATATATCTTGCAAATTAGTTGAACAGTGCAATTGAAGTTCAATTCTATATATTAATTTCTAAAGATTTTTTATACCAATATTTCATCAAGCAGTTTTCGATATTTTCCTTGCAAAGATGCAATCATTAAGTTATACCAAACCTCTCTTGAGTAACTTCCATTCTCTACACACCAAATTTTATAATGCAGTTCTTTTTTAGCATAAAAATCAATAGGCACATCAGTAGTACTCTCTGAATACTTCTTTACATAATCATCTAAAAAATATTGATTCTTTGTATAATCGATATGCGTAAAACAATCATTTTCCGGATAAAACATCCCATGGAGAAATGTTGTAATAAAATGCGTTTTACTTTCTTCCCCAGTCGCAAATGGAAGTGTCTCTATTTCGATATGTAAAAATTTTTTCTGATATTTTACATCGAAGTCCTGCTTAATGACCATCAGCAACTTATCACATGATTCTTTATCTATATGTACAATAATTGTTTTCTGCTTTTTTAATAAACTATCAGAAAAATGAAACTGCGGTCCATAAAATTTCTCAAAATTTAATGTTGAATACGAAATGGCTTGATTCACAGGTAATGCTAATCTTTCATCAAGCCTTAATAGAACATCACCCGTATCAATTTGTTCAGTAATTACTTTTGCAAACCCAGGCATGGAATCCGCAAACTCTATCACGGTAGTATTTGTCAATATACTATATAGGTATGCTTTATTATCAAATATAAAATAATCTCTTTTAAAGATTACTCCGGGTACAGTTGCCAATCCATATTGATTGGTTTCATAACTCAAATCTTCTCTTTCGATTATTTCTTGAATATCAATTTTATCATTACGAAAATAGTCAAATATAAATCCTGTTAATACAAGCATAAATAATTTTCTGTCGCATTCAACCACTCCATTTGACGAATATTTTTTGGGTGGTCTTAAAAACACAGAATCATAATACATTATCCAATTATGCTCATCATTGCAGTGCATATAATCAAGCATATTTGATGCTGTTATATTACTTTCTTCAAATCTTGAATCAACATATTCTATCAACTCCCTCAAAAACAACGGAGTTTCAAATCCTTTCACACGAGAGTCTGACAAGTAATGCAAAAAAGACTTTCTAATTGCATGAACAAGATATTCTTTAGACAAATATTGTTCTGATTCTGTAATTGCAAGAAGAAATGATTCTATTTCTTCCTTTTGTAATATTGTAGTTTTCATTATACTTCCTTACTAAAATTATTATTTTTTTGGCAGTTTGATATTTGCGTTATTTCCAAGAATTCTTAATTTCATTCGTATTATAAAATTACTATAACTGCTCCTAATACAGTTTATAGTTAGCAAATCAACTTCCCATTATTGCTATAACCAGTTCTCTTTTACTTAATTTTTATCCTCATCTCGATTTCCTTATCTACATAATTCAAATCATTTCTTATACCACATCGGAACAATCTCTTTCATACCATCATACCAATCTAGAATATCACTATTCAATTTTAATATATCCCCTAAACTCTCCGGAGCAAAGTACTTCGCCCATACAATAGAAGTTATCGCACTAGCAGAAAGATAATATGCCAATAACGCCCAAAATTCATCTGGAACATCATTTTCAAAATATCCATCAATTTGACCAGTTGCAAAAGCAGGGTATTCAATTCCAATTCGATTAAATTCATACCATGGGTCACCGTAGTTATCAAAATCCACCGTGTGCCAATCTATAATTGATAACTTATCCCGTTTCGTTAGAATCATATTTCCCATATGATAATCTCCATGATGATAGCACTGAGGTCGATTCTTTAGAAGTCCTCTATTTTTCTCAAGATAAGCTATAATTTTGTCACTTCCCGAAAAAGCTACCCCTTCCTTATGAAAAGCATTGATTCGCTCATCTATTATAGCAAAATATCTAGTTGACCAATCTGCAATCTCTTTATGCTCATCCAGTGTATGGATCTGTTTTAGTATTTTCCCAGACTCCACACCCATCAAATACTGTTCCTTTTCATCCATCCTATTTACTATCTCTTCTACTTCATTTCCATCAATCCATTCAAGTAGAGTATAAACACTCTTGTCCGCGTTACAGATACCAAAATCAATAGTTCGAGGCATTGGAACACCGTTTGCAGACAATTTATTCATACGTTCATATTCGGTTTTCTTTTGCTCATACTCTGAAATATCTGCAATACGAAGTAATAGGCGTTCATTATTATTTGTTTCAATATAATATTTCTTATCTCCAGACATGCCTTTTTCTATAGGATTAATTACTGTAAACGTTCCATACAATGGTATCTCAATCATAGCAGCCTCCTTAAATAGGTAATATTAAACAAATTATAACTCTTAGCCCATATAATGTCATTATAATCCAATATTTTTTATAAACTATCCTGACTTCTCTGGACACACAGCATAATAATAGCTCTAGAATCAACAAGTATAACCATATATCACTACACTTGTTACTCTAGAGCTATAAAATTAATAGAGATATTTCTCATATCATTCTTTTTTACCAACGAATGTTGAGCTCTTAACTATTACCCAAATCGTTAATGAACCTATTAGCAACCCCAAATACTACTCCTTGATATAAAAGAAGTCTTGTTAACTTTGTAAATGATTTACTATTGATGTGTGCTCTGAAATTATGATATAAAGAGTATGTAAACAAGTTAACCTTTTTTGAAAGGATTAGATAAATGAAAAAAATATTTGGTAAGAAATCAATAATATGTCTATTAATTGCATTACTTTTAATGACTAGTACCCAAGTTTATGCTGCTACTTCATTAAATTCAAACATTATTAGTTTATTAAAGGATGGTTTCAATTCAATAAGAGTATATTTTACACAAACAACAGATACAGAACTTGAGAAAATACAGACTGATAGTTCAAACGATATTAAGCAGTATATTATAAATTCATCTAAACAAACAAATAGTGACCTTGAAACACATAAAAATAGTGAGCTAGATAAAGCGAATAAAGAAGTAGATACATACGTTGCGGAAATGAAAAAACAATTAGATACTGTAATAGTTGATGAAAAAGATAAGACTAAACAACAGATTACCGATCAAATAAATAACAATGTATCAAAAATAAAAGATGATTTGAATAAAGATACAGAAAAATATATTAAGGATCTTCTAAAAAAATAAAATTTATTAAGATATGAGAAATATTTAAAAATAACATAAATTAAGTCAGTTATGTTCTGTATATCCATTATACTGACTTAATTTATGTTAAATATAATGGGTAGTTTAGTATAAACACTAGCCTATTTATTTATAGACTTCAGTATTTTCACGAGCATCTGGGTATCTCTCTACCCAAATAATTTCATTATAAAGCAATTACATGCCCAGTTTCCTTATAATAAATTATTATCAATATAGTTCAAGAATGGCTTCTTATTAACTTTATCTGAGTTGTGTCTATACCATTCAAATGATTCTTTTAAACCATCATAGAACGGTTTTATATCATGCATTAAATCGTATTGCTTTGAAACATCAAGGTAATATTCATAATTAGAGAAACAGAAATAATTTCTTTGTTCCATATCATCATACACATTTTTAATATTAACCTGTTTATCAGCGATACGATAACAAAGTTCAACCCATTCACGAATAGAAATAGTATCTTTATTACCGACATTAAAGATATGTTGATGAGGCTTGTTTTTTAGAATAACATCAATAAATCTACATAAATCATGAACATGGAAAAATTGCAATTTCATCTCTCCGTTTTTAGGTAAATAAAATCTTCTATCTTTTAAAGCACAATCAAAAACAAATGATTCTCTATATACATTGTTCATTTGTCCATATAAGTAAGGTGGGCGAAGAATATAAGCATTCGAATCTCTCTTCATCAATGTTTCTTCCGCTTCAATTTTATTTGTTCCATATATACCCCAATATTTATTAGTACCTAATTGAGTTTCTTCTGTAAATGGTTGTGTACAATATTCTGGATATACAGCACTTGAACTAATTAATATGTACTCATCATAACTTTCTAAGGCATCAAGTAATAGATCAACATCTTCGGCAGTATATGCTGTAACATCAACAACAATATCAAAATGATAGTGACAAAGTACTTCTCCCAGATCATGTCTATCTGCTTGAATGAGTTTTGCCCCCACAGATTGGGTTCTACTATTTCTATTAAGAACATAAACATCATATCCCTTAGCAATATAGTATTCTACGATATATCTACTCACAAATACTGTACCACCAGTTACAAGTATTTTTTTCATGTACACTCCTCCTAAATCAATTCCAAACCTATATAAGGATTAGCATATTTCCCTTCATTCCTTATATAGGTAATATATAACAGATTATAACTCTTTAACCAATTAATGTAACTATATTGCGATATATTTATAAACTTTCCTTGCTATCCTAGATATTTCATCAGAGTACATTATTTCTTTCCTTTCTTATCTATAATAAAGTGCGGCTATGGTTTATGCAAAATAAAAACATAGTATCCAAAGATAAAAATAAAACTAGAGAAGTAAACTCAAATGATTACTTCCCTAGTTTTTTCTAAGTTAATCCGCTAAGATTTTATTCAATTTACCTTACGCTTGATGCACTACTTTGAAATTTCTGTTTTGCTTCACTAATTTTTCTTTCCTCTGCATCTGGTGTAGGATAATAGCCTTTTTCATGCATTATATTGAATACATCCTGTTGAATGGAATGTTCTTGATTTAAGATTTCCATAACTGTATTTTTCAAGTCATTATGGACACATTCATTCGCAAATTTATTGAAGTTATTAGTTGCTCCTTTTTCAGATGTTAATGCATCTGCTAATATTTCTTTTTCTGTAAATGTCTGATTCATATACTACCTCCTGCTATTTTATATGTGTATATAATGCGTTAAAATGTCCCTGGTGTTTTGCTGCAATCTCAGTAAACTTGGATTTAATTTGAGAATCAGTTGCCTCATTCGCCATCTTTTGAAATTTTTTTACTAATAATTCTTCTTCTGATAAAGCATCATTTAAACAGGATAATTCTTTTTCTGATAACTGTACCATAGTAGTAACTCCTTTCTAATAATATTTAAGTCCATATAATCTAGTTTCTTACTTTTTATAAAAAATATGTACTTAAATATAGGAATTATTTTATACATCATAAAATTATTGATTTAAATAATCAAGAGCAAATTGTACATGCAGTGCGGTACCATATTTCATGTAATCTTCATCAATCTTAAACTTCTCATGATGTGGGAAGTATATTGCTTCCTTTTCTTCATTCCTATATCCCATAAATGCGTATACTCCTTTCGCATGTTGGAAATAGTAAGGCATATCCTCTGATCCCATATATTTAGGTAAAGTTTTATTTTTACCTTCACCTAAGACTTTTATTGCAGATTTTTCTGCAAGGTCAGCTAATTCGGAATCATTATATAGACTAAGTGCACTCTCTTCAATTCTTACATCAACTTTAAGCTCATAAGCATCTGCTATAGCTTTTGCATGTCTATTAATTGATTCATGGGCAATTTTTCGAACCTCTGGGTTAAAGTATCTCATAGAAATATCAATCTCCGTATATTTAGAAACTACGTTTGCTTTTGTACCACCAATGAACTTTCCTACAGAGAGAACAATTGGATCTTGAGCATTTATATTTTTAGTAACAATTCCTTGAAGATCAGTAACGAAAATACATGCAGGGTGAATGGTATCCTTTGCTTTATGTGGTACTGACCCATGACCTGATACTCCTTCAAACTTAACATAAATCGTATCACAGCCAGCCATTCTGTATCCTGCTTCAATATTTACATATCCAGTCTCTAATTCTGGCATTCCATGCATAGCAAGGCATGCAGTAACCCCATCCATTCCACCAGCTTCGATTATCTTTTTGGCACCTGAAAATGTTTCCTCACCTTCCTGAAAGAAGAAACGAACTTCACCAGATATTTCATCCTTCATCTCAGATAAGATTTTTGCAGCGCCAAGAAGCATAGAAGCATGGGCATCATGGCCACAGGCATGCATTACGCCATCTGTTTTTGATTTGAATTCAACATCGGTTTCCTCTTTAATTGGAAGAGCATCAATATCTCCTCTTAAAGCAACCGTTTTTCCATCCTTTCCACCTTTTAAAATAGCAATTAAAGATGTGTTACCTACTTTCTGATAAGGTATTCCTAGTATATCTAATTCTTTCATGATCTTTTCCTGAGTTCTAATTTCCTGTCCACTAAGCTCAGGATTTTCATGTAGATTTCTTCTAAAATTAATGATATATTCTTCAATTGCTTTTACTTTATCTAATGTGTTTGACATAAATATCTTCCTTTCTGTCTTTGTATCCACTTTTTGGATATTGTAATATTTTTACTACACTCAGATGTTTTCACATAAATTTCTATTTAATTTACTTTGTTCCCAATAATAATAGATTTTCAATTAATATCTGTAACCAAATCACATAATATGTATACATAATTGATGCTGTTTAAGCGCTTAATATTATAATTATTGTAGTACATCTTAATCCTTAACTGTTGTTTGGAGTGATTTCTGTCCATCAGACCGGAGATACCATCATACTTTTAGATTTCGCCTCACGTTAAACTTTCGAAAAAAGCATCCAAGTTCTACCTTGAATGCTTTGTCTAAACGTCCCTATTCAATTTAAATATTAAATCGATATAAACCATCCTTATTACAATACGCATAGAAATATCCATGCCCTCTTTTTGCAAATCGACACTCGATATTTTGCTCAGGATATAGTTTGATTAGTTCTGAACGATTCGAGGTCACATAAGCAATGAAGGAAACATAATGGTCTTTGGCCATTGGGTGTTCCATGTGAACATAATATTCATTGTCTATTACTTCAACTTGAAGTAGATGATCCTTACTGTTATCTTCAACTTCTGCAGCTGGAAGCATGATTCCACAACAACTATAGGAACCATTTCCAATGGCTTGAATTACATTTCCACATACTGGACATATATAGAATTGCATTTTCTTCATATTGGCAGAACGATTCTGATTCTCCGTCACTTCTCCAAGTAGGAGTTCAGCTACGGATACACCTAAAGCCTCTGCTAAGTTACTAATTAAACCAATATCAGGTAGTCCTCTATCCGTTTCCCATTTTGACACTGCTTTATCACTTATCTGTAGCTGATCTGCTAACTGTTTTTGAGTAAGACTTTTCTTTTCTCTTAATTCTTTAATCATTTTTCCTGTAACGTAACTCATATTAACTCCAATCTGTCGCTGACGGCGACGTACACTTTCTCTATTTGATTTAATCATACGCTACAATAGAATTTCTTCCAACCTACGCTCAGTAGAGTTGAAACTTTTATTAATCAGCCAATTAAGTAATGCTTATGTTATTTGTAAAGATAACATAAGCATTACTTTCTTCTCTAAACATCATTTACTTTCCTTTTCATACCTTACTAGCCACTTATCAAATACATCCATTCCTCTGTGTACGAACACGAGATTAACCACCATGATTACAAGGCCCACTACAGAATACAGAATTACCGTATCAAGCATATAGAACATCATAACATACTGTATCATATAGATACAGACAGGCAAGCAGATAACACTCGTAACAATAGCTGGAACATATCTTCTTACAATCAATACCTGAACGCAATGTATGATTAGATGTAAAGTAAATGCAATAAATAATCCCACCCATAGGCTATACCAGTGCGTCATATAAGAAACAACCGTAATCACACTAATTATTATATACTCTTCTGCTACACCTAATGCGAAAGATGCTGTTGTAATACGATCAAAATGTGGTAATAACCGTTTTGATAGACTAGGAAATCGCTCACTTAAGTATTCTCTATTCTTTCTAATCCACACTTTCATGAAGATAATTTCTTCAAAATCGTGGAAGATAAAAAGTATCGGAAATAACCATATCATTATTTGCATATTATACATACTTGTCTCCCTCTCAATTAATAATTATCCTTCACTTTATTAATGGCAGCAATTCTATTATTTACACCTAGCTTACTGTATATGTTATTGATATGTGTCTTAACTGTTGCAAGAGATACACAAAGATTCTCAGCAATCTGCATATTCGTATTGCCTAGTGCCATTTCATTTAGAACATCTTTCTCACGTTCTGTTAATTGATCAAGCACCGCATTACTAGAGTTCCTATCATTTGTTAGTAATTGCTGATTTTGTAAGCTACCATCTAGAGTGTTATTATCTAGCATGCCACCCTCTACCCTTATTCCATGCTTAAGATCCACATGCAATACCAGTTCCAAGAATTCATATTCATCTACTGAGAGCTCCTCTTTTAATTCTTCTTTCATTATCGTACCGATTCGTTCAGTGGTCGCCCGTTCGAACCAGAATGGATGCGCAATTCGATTCACTGCTGCATAAGAGATTGCTTCGATGAATAGATTCTTAATCTCTTTTTGATCTCCAGCATTGTCTAGAAGAATCCTTGTTTTTAATAGATCCCCCTCCACAATTTTTAATTTATTCTGTGTCTTTCTTGCGTTGGCAATCATATCATCAATCAGCTTTATCGCTTTATTCTTGTCACCATCTTCGTATAGAATATTGGCATATAATAATTCACAATCATTATTCATTACTTTATTCTTATCTGCTTCATATCCTCTAGCAAATGCTATCGCTAGTTCCTTATGATTTCCTCGATAGATGGGATATCTTAAAATTCTTGCAGAATAATAGATATTCTGTAATTGATCTGTTCCTAATACTTCTTTGATTAATTGTTCTGTTTTCTGATCATCGCCAATGAGATAATAATATTCCGCTAAATTATATTGGAATGCTCGTTCAATACTATTGTTGGAATCATCCTTTAACGATTCTCTTGCTTGTTCAAGTACCTCATATGTCTTATCAAGCAATAATTGTCTGATATATACGCCTGCAATTCCTATATAATAAGAACTTGCAAGTGACTTCACCTGATCTATCATGGTCTGCATCTGCTGATATAGATTGAGAGCCTCTAATAGTTCTCCCATATCTTCATAGATTTGTGCTTTTTCTGAGATGGCAAAGAATCCAATATAGATATTTCCAGTTTTCCTATATACTTCCTCTGCACAATCTAAATACTTCAGTGCTTCCTGATAATTCGATGCTGCATATAGAAAATAAGCTTCTTTGATTAATAAAAATGCAGTAGTTACCGAATTTAGTGGTAGTTCACTTATCTGTTTAATGGATAAAATATTGGCACTGTTAAATTCCCATTTATCATTATAGAACATATTGGAGCGCTTAAATGCTTCAAATGTCTTATCATCTTTCATATGAAGTTTGATATAATTATATATTTTTTCACATGCTTCTTCGTCCACACTGGCATAATAATAGAAGAAATATTGATATGCAAAGTCTGTATTTTTCGATATCTCTTCCATCGGAACTTTAATCAAATAAGAAAAAGTAAGTGCTGTCTGTGGCATCTTAAGAATCAATTCCATGATTTTCTCATATTCCTGAACACAAAAAAGATGGTACAGACTTTCTTCATAATCTCCCATATCTTGATAGATCTTTGCTGCAAGATTATGCCATTCTTTCTTCTTGGTATCCTCCATTTTATCATACAGGCCTTTTAAGTATTCAACAAGGATTGCATGATAACGGTAGATTCCTTCTGCTTCATCAATATTGATTACAAATAGATTCTTCTGTAGGATAGATTCCATCATAGCGTTAAAATCTAACTCTGGTTGATACTGATTACAGATTGCTTGATTAAAATATCTTAGAATCGATGTCTCAACGAGGAATTCCTGTTCCTCCTCTGTTAGATATTCGAATATTTCTTTGGTGATATAATCATTCAATACACGGTGCGATGCCTTTAAATTTCCAGTCATCTGAAAGGTTCTATCTTTTGCTGCCATCGCAAGAAGTTGAAGTCCCCCAATCCATCCCTCAGACGCTTCAATCATGGAGTGAATCTCATCTTCTTCTTTGTGTAATTTTAATGTTTGAAGTAAAAATTCTCGACTCTCTTTGTCATTCATACGTATCGTATCTTCATCAAATATTAGAAGTTGATCTTCTATAGCAAGCGCCCCAAGATAGATCTCTGGAAGTTCTCTTGTGAGTAACACTAAGTGAACACACTCTGGCATGTTCTCAAGAAAAAAGTTAATCGTAGATATTAAGAATTCATCCGTTATCACTTGAAAATCATCCAATACCAATACGATATCATGATTGATATTCAATTTATTCACAAACAGAGAGAGAATCTGCCATAGATTCTCTTTCTGCATATTACTGTCAAAGAATGTTTGAAAATCTGCTTTCGTATCTTCAATATAATCTTTCACTGCTTCTATCACATAATTCCAGAATACAAAACTCTGATTGGCATTCTCATCTAATGTAATCCACCTTACATGTTCCAGTTCACTCTCAATTGCAAAGCTTGAAAATAATGTGGTCTTTCCACAGCCTGCTCCAGCTTTAATAATTGTTACTTTATAATCAAAAAGATTTCTTAATCGTTCATACAAATGATGTCTTACAATATAATTTTTCCTTGGCTGTGGCATTTTCAGTTTCACAGATAGGATTGGCATGTTCTCCATGTATTTCCACCTCCACACTACATTCTACTTTGTATGCCTACTACAGTCAAGAAAGATTACCCACGATACACACAATGTCAAGCTTTCCATTCAATTACAGCAAAATTACCACCTGTATGTTCATCAACCTTATTCAACCATTCGATTTCATTGCTTGCTTTAGCTGACAGCAATTGATTTGTAGTACCAGTACGATAAAGAGAAGAATTGATTACCCACCATTTTGTAGCTATATCAGCTCGTTTTAAATCCTCTTCCAAGCGCATAGCTTCATAAACTGGAGTAGCTTCTGCGAGTGTTACGATAATTACTTCTGTTTCTTCTTTATTACGCAATCTAGGTAATAATTTTTTTGCTGATTCGGGGATATCGCCCCCTGAACGTTTCATTTCTTGGTTATAACTCTGTGTAGAATCCAGAAGTAAAAGAGTATGCCCTGTAGGAGCAGTGTCAATTACTACTATCTGATCTTCAGCCTTTTCAACTATATCTGCAAATGCTCTGAATACAGCTATTTCTTGCGTACATGGTGATCTTAAATCTTCTTCTATATATGCAATATCTTCCTCCGACATGTTTTCTCTTGCTTTTGATAACACTTCTTGCTGATACTTCCTCAATTCTTCTTTCTCATCGATATGGCTCATTGTGATTCCATCGGTCTCATTCATAACATATTTTAGATGCGCGGCAGGATCTGTAGTTGTCAGATGTACCTTTTTTCCTCTTGATGCCAAACCTAATGCTATAGATGCTGCAATTGTAGTCTTACCAACACCACCTTTGCCCATAGTAAAAATTACCTTTTTATTGGTATGATACAGATCATCAATAACAGCCTGTAAATTTGGTATAACATCAGCATTTATTCTTTCTTCTCTAAGCGTATAATTATCCCTTTCGAGTAACGATCTTACATTCTCTATACCAGTGATATTATAGGCTCTAAGTGGGATGGAATACATCTTCAACTCTCTGAGTTCTTCTGGAATGTTATTTAATGCTGATTGCTGCTTTTTATACAAGCTTTCGGAAATAATGTCGTCATAAGATGTTAGTATTCCATTTAATATCATGACTTGATTTTTCACACCGATTTGTGCAAGTTCTAAAGATGCTCTTGCTGCTTCCTTTAAAGGTGTCACCTCTGGTCTGGATACTAAAAGCAAAGTAGTACGTGTTCCATCAGATAAGGTTTCTACCGCGTTTTGATAAATCTCTTTTTTGCTTTCCAAACCTGACAACTGTCCAAGACAAGAAGCACCATGCGTATTTTCATTGATAAAATTACTCCATGCTGACGGAAGCTGAAGCATTCTTAAGGTGTGTCCTGTTGGTGCAGTATCAAAAATAATATATTCGAACTCCTCTTGAAGTTCTTTATCCGTTATAAACTTAGAAAACTCATTAAAAGATGCAATCTCAACAGTACAGGAACCTGATAGTTGTTCTTCCATATTTTTTAAAGCTACATCAGGCAATAACCCTCGATATGGAGCAACGACACTTTCCCTATACTCCGTGGCTGCTTCTATTGGATCTAAGTTAGCAACCACAAGATTTGGAACTTCATGAATCGCTACCCCTTTATTATTTAATTCTGTCTGAAATACATCCTGTAGGTTAGATGCAGGATCTGTGCTGATTAACATAACTCGTTTCCCTGAATCAGCAAGTGATACCGCTGTTGCACAGGCAGTCGAAGTTTTACCAACTCCGCCTTTTCCAGTGAAAAAAAGATATTTTGTAAGCGTAACTTTTTTGATATTAAAGTTTTCCATTATTGTTCAGTTTCACTCCTTTGACCAGTATAAAGTACAGTAATTATTATTAACAGCAACCATCTGAGCCAGAGCATCCACAACCGTGTTTTTTGTTAAACGTGGCTTTTACTGGACTTCGTTTTTCTCCAACATAACTTTTAGGTACATTAAGTAATTTAACAAATTCATCATTGGATGGATATCTTCCAGTTATCACAATTTCATCATCTACAACAATAACTGGCAATCCCTCCACTCCACTTTCATTAATATAAGTATTTACTGTTTTATTCGTTACAAATTCCTGTGGAGCGTTTGTAAGGTTAAAACGATCCACATGCATCCCATTCTTCTCCAATGTGTTTAACACCGTAGAAATTCTTAACAGCTCAGGATCAACTCCAACACCGCAAAGTCCTGTGGAACAGCACATAGCTGGTTCAAATATCTGCATCTTTTTCATGATTTTATAATCTCCTTCTAATTATTATTTGCAATTCTTGTATCATAATATTTCTTTTTAAAATACAACGCTATATTAACAAGACCTATCATTACCGGAACCTCAATTAATGGTCCAATGACTGCTGTAAATGCAACATCAGAAGCAATTCCAAATATTGCAGTACTAACTGCAATTGCTAATTCAAAATTATTACTTCCAGCTGTAAAAGCTATCGTTACTGTCTTATCATATTTAAAACCTAATTTATAAGAAATAAAGAAGCTAACAAAGAACATTAGTGCAAAATAAGCTAACATAGGTAATGCAATTATGATTACATCCAATGGATTATTGATAATCTGTTCCCCTTTTGTAATAAACATAATTACAATTGTGTAAAGTAAAGCAATTAACGCTAATGGAGAAATCTTAGGAATAAATACTTTTTCATACCATTCTTTTGATTTGAATTTGATTAAAATCACTCTTGTTAATATGCCAGCAGCAAATGGTATTCCTAAATAAATTAAAATACTTTTAGCAATATCAAGCATTGAGACCTGTACCGTTTGACCTCCCCATGATAGACCTAGAAATTTAGGTAAAAAAGTCACAAAGAAATAGATGTAAAAAGTATAAAATAGTATCTGAAATATTGAGTTAATACCTACCAAAGCAGCACAATATTCATTATCACCCTTTGCCAATGAGTTCCATACGATTACCATTGCTATACATGGTGAGATACCAATTATAATTAGTCCAATTGCATAATCTGGTTTGCTACCTAGCATTAATACAGCTAATAGGAACATTAAAGTTGGAGCAATGATCCAGTTTAATACTAATGAAAGAAAAAATTCTTTCTTGTGTCTACTAACATTTCCAATCTCTTCGTATTTTACTTTGGCAAGCGGTGGATACATCATTATTATTAAACCAATTGCTATTGGCCATGAAATTGTTCCGCTACTAAATTCTCCAAGTGACTTTGCGAGACTAGGAAATACTACGCCCCCAATAATTCCAATACCCATTGCAACAAATATCCATAATGTTAAAAAGCGATCAAGAAAAGATAATTTACCTCTCTTTTCTTCTTTAATTTTTACTTCTGTCATTCCCTTTTCCTCCTATTTTTTTCTAATGGGGATTACATCTGTTACAATAATTTTTTGTTTTACTATAATTCTTATGTCCACCTGATAAATTATAGACTTCCTTAAATCCGTTATTAAGTAAGATATTCTGTGCTGCATTTCCGGTTACTCCTTTGTTACAGTAAGTAACAGTCATTACATCAGGATTAAGTTGTTTCATCTGTTCCCGCAGTTTGCTATGAGGCATATTTACTGCTGTCTCCACATGATCTTTCTCATATTGGGCAACCACTCTCGCATCTACTATCTGTATCTTCTCCTTACGTTCAATCACGTCTGCTAGGTGACCTGCTGTGATTAACTTTCTTCCCTGATTTATAGCATTATCAAGAATCATTCCTGTATACATAACTGGATCCTTCGTTGTCGAAAATGGTGGAGCGTATGCAAGATCCAAATGAAATAAATCTTCTACTTTTGCTTGATAGGTGATTGCTGTGACAAATACATCAATTCGCTTGTCAACGCCTTCCTGCCCTACAATCTGAGTTCCTAAGAGTCTTCCCGTTTTCCTGTCAGCAATTCCTTTTATAACCATTTCCTTACCGCCCATGTACTCCGGTTTATCAGGTTTTATATTATGACACACTTCCACATCATATCCTTCTTTTAATGCCGCCTTCTCTGATAATCCAGTTAACGCTACCGCCAATCCAAAAACCTGAAAGATTCCCGTTCCAAGAACTCCACGAAAAGAAAGATTCCCGCCCGTAATCACATCACCTGCGATTCTTCCTGTCTTATTTGCAGTGGAACCCATGGGACGATACACAGGCTTTCCTGTTATCACATGATACTGCTCGATACAATCTCCACAAGCATATATATCTGTAAGATTGGTTTTCATTTTATCATCAACCTTGATTGCTCTTGTCTCCCCAAGCTCCACTCCCATGCTTTCTGCAAGATTAGTGTTTGGTTTTACGCCTACGGTAAGAAGAACGAGATCAGCAACAATGGATTCCCCATTTTCAAGAAATACTTTATTTTCTTCTATTTTTACAGCTGACTGACCTGTATATACCTTAACACCATTTTTCCTTAAATGGTCTTCTACATAAACTGCCATATCTGGGTCAAGTCCCGGCGTGACCTGTGGAAGCCTCTCCACAAGCGTTACTTCTATCCCTAATCCTTTCAGATTTTCACACACTTCAAGCCCAATAAAGCCCGTTCCTATTATTACAGCATTCTTAGGATGAACGGTGTTGATATAGGACTTAATTCGATTCATATCACCAATATTTCGTAATGTAAATACACTAGAATTATTCGCACCCTCTATAGGTGGAATTACTGCCGATGCACCTGTTGCAAGTATCAGTTTATCAAAACAGTCAGAAAACACCTGCCCATTTATTAAATTCTTAACTTCTAAAGTCTTTGTTTCTACATTCACATTTAAAACTTCATGCAAAACTCTAACATCTACATTATATTTACTTTTAAAGAATGCAGGGTCTCTAGGCGTCAGCTTGTCGGCTTCTTCCACTTCTCCTCCGATGTAATAAGGCATTCCACAACCAGAATATGAAATAAAACTATCCTTGTCATAGATTACAATTTCAGCGCCTTCATCATTTCTTCGTGCTTTCGCTGCCGCCGATGTTCCCGCTGCAACTCCTCCAATTATGATTATTCGCATGTCTTGCCCTCCTTTATTTCCTTACAGATACAGTCATCCTGTTCCGTTGTAATGATGTTCCAGTATTCTTTTATATTAAGAATCAATTCAGTATTATTACTATAGCGTATCCAAGAACCCTCCTTACGACTCTTGACCAACCCACAATCTGTAAGAATCTTCATGTGATAAGATAGTGTCGGCTGAGTTATCTGAAACGATTCTAAAATATCACAAGCGCACAATTCCCCACAGGAAAGCATTTCTATGATTTTTAACCTCGTACTGTCTCCAAGTGCTTTAAATATAGGTGCATATTCGGTGTAGTCTTTCATATCAACGGAATCTCCTTCAATTCTTTGTTCAGTTTATCATATAGATATTTATCTATGTAATGATTGTATAAAACACATAGATATATGTCAATATGATTCATGTAATATATATGCAAAATCGACAAGAACAATGAGTTTGCAATGCAAAATCTCGCGCCAAGTGTGGTCGTATTAGCGACATATTCCCTTCGCGCTTGTGTGCAGCCTGTACGGAGTGCTTTTTAATTTATAGGGAATTTGAAGAAATTTTCAATAAATTAAAAAACATGTAGTTCCATCATGGCTTCTACATGTTTTTTATTGATTACTGTATTTATATGATGTTGGGGGCAAAAGCCTTTATAACTTACATTGTGTATATTGATGTATAATTATTAATTTTGGCGTAGTCCGGCCAATGTCGTCAACTTAAGAAGTTACAAATAAATACTGAACAAAAATCAAACATTATTTTGTCTAAAATGCAAATTGACAAACAAATGTTTGCTCCAAAATTTTAATAGATACATTTTTACTATTAAATTTTGGAGGACTTCATATTATGATTAAAAAAATATCATCTTTATTAAAATCAGTTAATAACCTTATTACTAGCGAAGAGTTTATTGAAAAACATAGGATTAATCAAAAAAGCTTTAATCGTAATCGAAAATTAACTTTTAAGGATATTATTTTATTCCTTTTAAGTCAGCCACAAAAATCTTTATCTGTGGCTCTTTCCGATTACATAGATTCTTCAAACCTTGCAATTGACTCAATTTCAAAACAGGCTTTTTCAAAAGCTCGCTTTAAAATTAAACCTGATGCTTTTCGTGAAATTTTTCTAATGACTACTGATGTTAATAAAACAAGATCAAACCTTAATACTTGGAATGGTCACCCTGTATTAGCGATTGATGGTACTTCATTGCAGATTCCTAACACAAAAGAAAATCAAACTTATTATGGTTCTAAAAAAAATCAATATGACCCTGTCGCTCTGGCTTCTGCTTCGGCTTTGTATGATGTTTTGAATGATAACTTACTTAATACAAAACTCGTTCATTATCGTACTTCTGAATTAGTTCAAGCCCAAACATTAATCGATGAATTTAATTTAAATCAAGTTCACGGAGAGAAAGCACCAATTATTATTTTTGATAGAGGTTATCCATCTAGAAAACTCTATGCGCAACTTCAAGAAAAGCAATGTTTCTTTGTAATGAGACATAAAACAAAGTCCCATGGTGCGTTAAAAGCGGTATATCAATGTAATTATGGTGATACTTCAATACAGTATTCTCATAACGACTGTTCCTATCCGCTAAGAGTTATAAAGTTTGATTTGCCATCAGGCTTACAAGAGACACTTGTTACAAATCTTTTTGACCCCAATATAACTGTTGAAATGTTTAAAGAACTATATTTTATAAGGTGGGGGATTGAAACGAAATATCGTGAAGTCAAATCGATATTAAAGCTAGAAAATTTTATGGGCATAAAACCGGAAGCAATTGAACAGGAATTTTATGCTGCGATGTTTGCTTCAAACCTATTATCAATGTTTGCTTCTGTTTGCAATGAAGAAATATCTAATATTCAACAGGAAACAAAGAAAACAACATGTTATAAAACAAATAGAAATATTCTAGTAAACTATCTTTTTAATAAGCTATATACTTTGATTTGTAACTATCGTATTGCTAAAAAGGTTATTAATAATTTGATAAAAATAGGTATAAAAAATCGCTCACAAGTACGTACAAACCGTTCTTATGAGCGAAAGAAAATGCGAAGCAGGATGAAGTTCTCCCAGAACACAAAATCCACTTTATAATATACATTATAAAACGAAAAACTGCTCGCTCATATAGTTTACACTATTTTTATAAATAATCAAATATGATGTTTTATTTTTGTACAATTTTTTGTAAACTTTTTTACTACAAGTGTTAAGTTGACGACATTGGTAGTCCGGCCGAAGGTATCGTTTATATTTTGTCAAGACTCATAGTGAAAATAGGAACGTGAGTGAGTATTTTCGCTAGCTCTGAGGCTTGTAATAAATATGATAAGTTTGTTTTGTAAACTTTACTGAGGGAAAGGTAGCCAAAATTCATAATTATACAGCAATATACACTCAGTACACTAAAATAAGACTTTTGACCCCAACTCATTTATATATACCTATTATAACCTAATTTTTTGAAATAATTTGATAGCTTCATCAACCTTTAACACTTTGCCGTATGATACTACTTTTCCATCTACAACAAGTGCTGGAGTCGTCATAACCCCATATGCTGCAATCACACCGAAATCAGTCACATGCTCAATTGCGGTATCCATTCCAAGCTGTTCCAAAGCTTTTTTCACATTTGCCTCAAGTTCATTACATTTTGCACAACCTGATCCTAAAACCTTAACCGATTCCTTCTGTTCATGATTTTCAGCTACCTTTTCCATTGCCTCTGAATTACAAGTTCCTTCACAACCGCAGGTATTTGTTTCTTTTACATCTTTTTTCTTACCTAATCCAAATAATGCCAAAGATCATCTCTCCTTTTATGTACTAGCATCACTAAAAGTCATACTGTACTTAATTATTTTTAATATTTACAGCAGCCTTCACCACATTCACAGTTATATCTATACAATTTTTTCTTCTATTTCTGTTAAACGGGTTATTGCTGTTTTAAAAGCTTGTTTACTTAGGGAATAATGCATCCATTTCCCCATCTTAGTACTTTCTACCAATCCAGACTCACATAATATTTTCATATGATGGGATAAAGTAGACTGTACAATATTTAATTCCTCTAATATCTTACACGCGCATTTATCTCCACTCTGCAACATCTCAATAATCATTAAGCGATTGGGATCACTAAGTGCTTTAAATATATTTGCATCTTGTTCGTATTGATTCATTATTGATTACACCTCTTATCTATATTCATCGATATGATATATATTACTCAACATAACAAGAAATGTCAAACAATGTGGCTAAACTGTAGCCCAATTTCGTTGCTAACAAACTTATATAAAGAAACCTCCAAATGCATTAAGGAAATATCCAATAATGATAATCCCAACTGTTACTATTCCTATAAATGTAAATAGCAACTTATTTTTCACAACCTTCTTTAGCATGATCATGGATGGTAAACTTAACGCTGTTACTCCCATCATAAAGGAAAGAATTGTTCCAACGCCTACCCCTTTAGCCAATAATGCCTCCGCTATCGGAATTGTTCCAAAAATATCTGCATACATCGGTACACCAACTACCGTAGCTATTAACACAGAAAATGGATTGTCTGTACCAAGTATCTTTTGTATGATATCTGTTGGTATCCAGTTATGAATCAATGCACCAATACCAACTCCAACTAATATATAAATAAATACTTTCTTTACAGTTGCTTTCACTTGTTCCGCTGCATAGGTCATTCTTTCTTTTCTTGATAGTTCCTGTGCTTCAATATCCACCGATGAGCTCGAATTTATAAATCGTACCACCTGATCTTCCATATGAAGCTTATCAATAATGGTTCCTCCAGTTACAGCTAATACAAGTCCAACCACTACATATGTTAATGCAATCTTCGTTCCAAAGACACTCATTAATAATACCAATGCTCCCAAATCAACCAATGGGGAAGAGATTAAAAATGAAAATGTAACACCAACAGGTAACCCTGCATTTGAAAACCCAATAAACAGAGGTATCGAAGAACAACTACAAAACGGTGTTATTGTTCCAAGCAAAGCACTAAGAATATTAGCCTTTATTCCATGAAATCTACCAAGTATCTTTTTTGTTCTTTCTGGTGGAAAGAAGCTTTGAATATATGAAATGATAAAAATCAATACAGATAATAATATTAATATTTTTATCGTGTCATAGAGAAAGAACTGGATACTTCCACCTAATCTGGATGTTATATCAAGACCTACAGCAGATAGACCATCACCAATTAATACATTTAACCATTTCATTCCAAGTATTTGATTTTGAAATATATTCCATATTGCTACCATATCAACACCATCCTTTATTTCTCATATCGATGTTTATCGAACTATTGTTAGTATATTCTAAATATCGATATTTGTCAATATGTTAATTCTATGTAGCACTGTTTCTATTATATTTCTACATTACCACCTAATTCTATAGTTTTTGTCAAATATCCATTTCCGTAAACAAACTTTCTTCCTAGTATAAATGATATAATCGAATAAGTTAATATTATTCCTGATGACGCTGCCAAGCCATACATTATAGATATATCATATAGTTTTGTAATAATAGGTATTAAAATTAGTGAAAAACAAGATATGACTAAGTTTCTTATTGAATTTACCCTGGATTAATTGGACCATTACAACGTTGTTGTAGAGTAGAATTGAAAATAGCTACTGATAAAGCATTGGATACACCAAAAACTCCTATCAATTTACATCCCCATATATAATAAAAAGTTATATAAGTAGCCAAACAGTATTGCACTAGCAAATAATATACCTACATAAAAACATACAGATTTCTTTTTCATTATTGTAAGACTTCCTGCTATTGCACCTACACTTGTTCCAGGACCTGTAATCATAAATGCAAGAATAGCCCCACCACTTGCCCCTGAATCTAATAGTGTTTTAATCAGTGGTATTGTTCCTGCATCGCTAACATATAATGGAACACCTATTAGAGCTGCTAATGGCACCGAGAAAATATTATGGGATCCAAACAATGACATAATCACTGAAGTAGGAACAAACCTATTGATAAAGTATCCAATTGCTGCAAAAACTGAAAAGTATACCAGTATTTTTTTCACTCCCAAATCTATAAAGGTATCAAATAGTTCCTTTATTTTATATTTTTTAATAAAACTATTAGATTTATTTATACTACCGTTTGTTGTGCAGCAAGGCTTAACCGAGTTTATGTTATGCAAGGTGGATACGCAACATGATTTATTAACTCCCTCATCTGTTGCTTTGTTGTTAGTGAATCTAAGCTGGTTATAGAAAAATGTTGTGTGATTTTCTAAATAATAGCTAATATACCCTGCAATCGCTCCGATACATATGGAGAAAGCAGTTAAGGCTACAGCGAATTTCACATTTATGATACCTGACAGCATAACAAATAAGTCTGGACTCATAAGTGGAGAGGATGTAATAAAAGCCATTATTGGTCCCCATGGGAGTACCGTGGTGAGCATTGAAACGACAACAGCCATAGTACCGCAAGCGCATAATGGAGTAAATGTACCAAAGGCAACACTTCCTAGTATTGATATTCTTTTCTTCTTTAGCAGTAATGCTTTAAATTTTTGCGGATCAACATAAACATTAAGTATACATGCAACTACTATCCCAAATGATAATGGAACAGCATCATGTACTAGTGTGCTTATTACATAAAAAATTGTGTCTTTCATTAAGTTAATCATTGATATACCTCCTAATTTTGAATGTTTTTTATTTGTATGATACAAGTACTCGATTTATTTACTTGTATCATACAAGTACTTGCTACATTATAAAGATAAATATCTTAACTTTAGCAATTATTTGTATCATACAAGTATTGTGTGGCAACTGCTAGCAGCAGTTTGGATTAGCTTTTTCAAAAGCTTTTTGAAGAATATTAACAGACTTTAATACTTCTTCAACCTGTCCCTCAGGTATATTAGCTATAACCTTTTTGTAATAAGCTTTAACTGTTGTATCTAATTTTTTAGCAACTTCTTGGCCTGCATCAGTCAGGCTTACAATAACAACTCTCCTGTCAGATTGATCCTTATTACGTGAAATATATTTGTCCCTAACTAAATTATCTAATATTCTAGTCATTGTACTTGAATTCAAATTCATTTTATCACTTAACTCGTTCATAGTAAGACTTTCACATCGATACAACTCTAGCATGGTGTAACATTGAGATGTCGTAAATCCATAAGCTTTAATTTCATCTCTTTCGAAAACTTGAAATACCCTTACAAGTTTTTGTATTATTAATCCAACTTCATCTACACAACAATTATTATCAGGTATATCATTACATTTCGTACAACTTTTTTCCTTTTGCATATTACCATCTCCTCGCATATATTTGTATCATACAATTATTGTATAGTCAATACTTTTTTAAAATTTAATCTACTCACAATTGCAGTTCCTTTTCCAACACCGTTCATGAAGCATAATGTAACAAGTGGATAACACCCTCAAAAGAGTCGCGCATGTATTTCTACATACTCTTCTCTTTTGAGGGTGTTATCTTAACTTAATGCCATGAGTTGCCCGACAAATGACCTGTTTCAAAATCTAGCCTGGCAATTTGCACAAAACAGAAAAAGCGATTGCGCGCCTTTGAATAGGTATTAGAAGATTTTGTTCTCGGATTATTTCGTGTTATATGCTAGGACAGATCTGTTTGAGCAAGGCGAGTTATCTGTCCTAGCATATGTTTTACATGAAAGCTCCCCTCTATCGCCTATGGCGATGTAACAATCAAGGGGTGTGAAATTTTCTTTTTTCACACTATGATCTGAGAACTAGATCTTCTTATACATATTCAATGAAGCATGAGTTTTTCTGTTTTGTGCAAATTGCCTAGACAACCTCCCAAACAGGTCATTTGTCGGGCAACTCATTACATTAGCGATACACGTAATCTCTTTTTGTTTTCATCACAGCAATTAAGAAAAAGATTGCTGATATTACCAAGACGTAGATAAATTGTAGTTCAATATTTCGCGATAGATGCCCTTTTTCCAATGCATTCACATAATTAATAAAATCTTTTTGTGGTAGTAAATGAACCAATTTATCAAGTACCGATTCCTTTTTAGTAAATGAATAAAAGCTTCCAGCAAGAATTGTAGTTAACGTAATTGTGGCTGTTCCAATCATATTTGCAGTATCCGCTACACAGAAAAACGAATTAAGAAATAATGCAAAAGCTGTTGCTAATATAGATAATACAGCAATTAAGAGTGCATAAGTTAACAAGGAGAATCCTATAGCTACACCAAGTATCTTCGCTATTAAGATAACGGCAAACGTAGGAGCAAATATCATACCTAAGATAAACGTAGCATGCCCAAACAAATACTTACGAAATGCTATTGGAGAGGTAACAACCCTTTTTATGATGTGTTCTTCCTTATCTTTTGCAAAAAATCTCGCATAGAAAAGCCCTTGTATTAGTACAAACATCATCATATATCCCATGATATTCGTTCCAATCTCGCGGTCCTTATCGTTACTTGGCACATAAGAATCTGGGTTATTTAGTGCTCCAACAATCATTTTCTTCATATCATCGCTTTTAATTGTTTTTATATTGTAAGAACCGTCCTCTTTCATTGTAACGATAGCATCATATCGATTTTGCACCATATCGGATTCTAACGGAGCTTTTTTCATTTTACTTACGTGAAAATATGGTGAGCTACTAAATTTTTTGCTTAGACTTGTATTCGCTGATTGATCAGTCACAACCATTGCGATATTGCCTTTCGTTTGCATCGTATTGGTTAGTACAATAGCTGCCACTATAGAGCAAATGGTTAGCGCAATGGAGACACATAGATACATTTTTTCTTCTAATAATCTTTTCCAATCATTATTCAATACTTCTAACATATACAATCCTCTTTTCTAAATGTTTTGTTACAGATAGCGACTACTACTATGATTGCAAATACCATTCCTATCGCAGTAGGATAAAACCATGAATAATCATGATCGTAGATTAGTCCAAAAGTTGCTTTAACCAACCATTTTGCTGGTGATATATAGCTAATTGTTCGAATCACTTTGCCATAGCCATCTAGCGAAAATAATAATCCACCGAATATAGCTAATAGATTAATTACAACACCTAAGATCTGATTCGCCATTGCCTCTGTTTTAAAAATACAACAGAACATAACACCAAGTGCAACGGAAAAGATCTCTGTTAGTGCGAACAAAATAAGAATCTGAGGAATTGCATGAATTCGCATATGATATATGCCACATAGTAACATCAGATCAATTAAGTGGCATCCAAATGTAAATAAAAATGATGCTATAATCTTAGATAAATAGATATTCTTTTCACTTCCTGGTGCGTAGACTATTCGCATATTTGGTTTCTGTATGGTCACTTCCATAAATGCATTCGCTGAGGTCATTCCACTGCTTAGAATGGAATAGATCATAAGAGTAATGCCGTAATAATCAAAGGAGGTTACTTCCTTTCCATAGCCATCTTTCCCTAGGAATCCAAGGATTGTTACAAATAGGAATGGGAATACCGCTCCATAGAATACCCACATCGGGTTCTTAACTAGATTTTTCAAATCTTCTTTTGTAATTAAATATAAATTTCTCATCATAACCCCTCCACTTAATCTCTCAAACTCTTACCAGTTAATCTTAAGAATACATTTTCAAGGCTAGCTGTTCTACAGAACAGGTTAAGAATTTTCGCCTTATTCTTAATAACCATTGCAATAATCTTATCAAGATTTTCAATATTCTTTAATGTAGTTATCGTTAGTTCATGCTCTTTTCTCTCTACCTTCTTGATTCCTTCTATCGTATAGAAATCATCGATGTTCAGATTCTTCTCTTCTTCCACTTCTAAGATAAATTGTCTTTCATCAAAGATATCTTCTTTCAGACTCTCTTTGGTTCCTTCTGCAATAATGGTTCCGCTATCCATAATTAGGATTCTGGTCGAGATCTCTTCTACTTCCTCCATATAGTGAGTCGTGTATAGAATTGTCATCCCATGTTTACTAAGCTTCTTGATGGAATCTAGAATATGATTTCTCGATTGTGGGTCAATACCAACAGTTGGCTCATCCATGATTAATAATTCAGGTTCATGAGCAATGGCACAAGCAATATTAAGTCGTCTCTTCATTCCACCCGAGAATGTCTTGGCTTTATCTTTTCTTCTTTCTAAAAGTCCAACAAAATCAAGTGCTTTAGTTACTTTTTCCTCTAGTTCTCTTCCTTTTAATCCGTAAAGGGACGCAAAGAATTTCACATTTTGTTCAGCACTTAACTCTTCATAGATTGCAAGATCTTGAGGAACAACTCCTAGATGTTGCTTAAATTCATTAAGACAAGACTTAATACTCTTCCCCTTGTAATTCATCTCTCCACTGTCATATCCTAAGATACCGCTTAAAATATTGATCGTCGTACTTTTACCTGCTCCATTTGGTCCAAGGAAGCATAAGATCTCCCCCTTTTGCACCTCAAATGATATTTTTTTGACCACTTGCTTCTCTCCAAAGTTTTTTTCTAGCTGATTAATTGTTACAATTGAATTCATAATTGATCTTTCCTTTCATTTCTTTCATTTTCATTATTCAATTTTCATGATGACCTAGTTAATTGCGAAATCTAGTCAAGTTACTATCTTTAACTTTCCAGTCATAATCTCTTATAATACTTGATAAATTCAATCCAAACAGTGTGTTAATCATGATATCATAATCATCCAACGTTTAATTTAATCAAGTATCCAATATAATATAAAGTTCGCAATCGACTAAGTCTTTTTGAATTTCATACTCCTATTCTATAGAATTAGCCAAAAAAATAAATCAACCGAAAGGTTGATTTACTGGGTGGAGATTGGGTTGATATAAATTTGATTTATAATGGATTAAGGGTTGATTTAATTTATGATGGATTAAGGGTTGATTTGAATTTTATTTATGATAGATTAAGAGTAGATTGACTATCGATTAAATATGCTCTTAGTATGAATTAATACGGATTTAAGACATCTATATCCAATTATGAATTCTGCTTTCCCCGACAAATGACCTATGACCTGTTTCATAATCTTGCCTGGCAATTTGCACAAAACAGAAAAAGCGAATGCGCCTTTGAACCTGTATTAGAAGATCTTGTTCTCAGATCATTTTGTGTAATATCCTAGGACAGATCTGTTTGAACGAAGTGAGTTATCTGTCCTAGGATATGTTTTACACAAAATAATCTGAGAACTAGAACTTCTTATACAAGTTCAATGAAACATAAGCTTTTCTGTTTTGTGCAAATTTCCTACACACCCCCCAAAACAGGTCATCAGCAAACTTTTAGAAGCTCATTTCTTAATCCTATTTAATTGTATCCGACTTGGTTGTCCCACAAATAACGGTACTTTTTCAATATACACATCACTTGTATCAAGTCCAAACCAATTAGATGGAGACACCGTATACTTCTTGATATATAATTTGGCTTGTATAATCAAGGAATCCCAGAAGCTAATCTCTGACTCATGGGATAATACTTCTTGAATTAAGATAAACCGAAAATCACCTACTTTACGATCAGGCATGGTCGTATAGGTACTGGATTGAAGTTTGATCTCTCCACTCTCTACTAATTCCGTTGAGATTTGGCGAAGGAATACATTTAACTTCTGCTCAACACGGAATCCAAGATTCAACTGAACCCTTACAATATAAGAGGTTCCAAAGGTATCTATCGAATAATCTGCTTGATATGGCTCATCGGTAACTGAAATATGCACAAACCAGTATACGTCAGCTTTCTTTGGCCGTTTATCTAAGATAAAATACATAATTTTACGTTCGATCTCTTTTGGGTTATCACAACTCGTTAAGCACACTAGATTCGTTATATATTTGGGATGACTCTCATCTTGCCTCAAGCGATTCAATTGATCCATATAATCTTCAATTGGAACATTTTCTAATAAACGTATTTTAATCCAATACGCTTTAATCCATATATACATGATAGAGAGAATTGCCAAAGCTATGATGACCGCAACAAATCCACCATGCATAAACTTAACAATATTAGCGACAAAGAATGACAGCTCAAATGTTGAAAAGAAAACTAACATGATAACTGCTAATAGTTTTGGTGTCTTTCTCCTTAGCAAATAATTATATAAAAGAATGGTTGTCATTAACATTGTTACTGTAATGGATAGACCGTATGCTGCTTCCATATGCTCGGAATTCTGAAAATATAGAACTATTCCAATACAGACAATCCATAGAATTCGATTAATCGAAGGTATATAGAGTTGACCTTTCGACCTAGATGGATAAAGGGTATGGAGTCTGGGGAATAGGTTCAATTTAATTGCTTCGGATACCAGTGTAAATGAGCCTGAGATTAACGCCTGGGAAGCAATAATCGCTGCTAAAGTTGATATTATAATTCCATATAGAATAAATCCCTCCGGTATCATTTGATAAAATGGATTCAAATCTTCTTTATTCTGCAATACAGCATTACCCTTAGCAGATAAGATCCAAGCTCCCTGACCAAAATAGTTTAATAATAAGCAGATCTTTACATATGGCCATGAGGAATATATATTATGCCTACCAACATGACCAAGATCAGAGTAGAGTGCTTCTGCTCCTGTTGTTGATAGAAAGATACTTCCAAGGATAAAGAAACCCAATTTATTCTCACTGCTAAATAGAGTATGAATAGCATACGTAGGCCACAATGCGCGAAGTAATGTCCAATTGGTAGACAGGCTTAAGATTCCGAAGATTGCCAAGCTGCTAAACCATAGAAACATAATTGGTCCAAACATTTTACCAATTAAGTCCGTACCAATATGCTGGATAAAGAACAAGATACATATGATAACTATTACAATAATCACAATATTTTTCTGATTGTCTCCAATAAAACGATCAAATCTTGGAATTAGTTTCAGACCCTCAATGGCAGACGTAACAGTAACTGCAGGAGTTAGCATACCATCGGCTAATAGCGCAGAGCCTCCAATCATAGCTGGTATAATTAACCATCTCGATCGTCTACGAACTAGAGTATATAGTGAAAAGATTCCTCCTTCTCCTTTATTATCTGCTTTTAACGTAATTAACACATATTTTATTGTTGTTAATATTGTGATTGTCCAGAACACCATGGATAACGTTCCAAGGATAAAGCTTTCTGATACATTTTCTAATCCACCATTCCCATGTAGTACAGATTTCATAACGTAAAGTGGCGATGTACCGATATCTCCATATACAACTCCTAATGTTACTAATATTCCACCTACGGTCAGTTTTGTTGTATTATGCTGTTTCTTTGTATTTGATTTAGTTTTTGTATTCATATTAGATTTTCCTTTGCTTCTTTATAATGATACCTTTTCTTCAATGATAACTTTTTCACTTTCCCGAATCTCGAATATTTTGCAAGAAAATATCAATCTAATATAGTCTTTGTAAATTTTTTGATTATTATTAATTTGATTTATACCAGTAATTTCTGTTTTTATATTTTTTTCATTCACGAATTTTATTATCAAAAGCCTTTTAGTTAATTCATTACCACTTTCTAATAAAAAAACCCCTTTACACGAATCGATTTCTCCATGTAAAGAGATCCGAATAAAAGGGTTCTTTCTAATACTTTTTGTATAATCTAAATAATAATATCTAATATTGAATTAAGTTTTTTCTAGGTAAGTTGCACTACTTAGTAATTGTTACATCTCGATAGGTACTACTTCCCCAATCATAGATACCATCACCTTCAATTAACGCATATATTCCAATCTGACATTCTGCTCCTTTTTCTAATCCCTTTAGTATTATGGAATTTGATTTTGTCGAGTAACGTCTTACATCATCACCATTTACATATTGAAGTTCATATCCCGTAACTCCATCGATTGCATTCCATTTAACTGTCAACTCACCTTCTCCTGTATTCTTTATAGATAGATGTTTTACTTTTTGAAGTGTATCTATATTGGAAATATACTTTATTTTGCTACATCCTATATAATTTTTAGTACCACTTGATTGAAAATAAAGATTAATATTCGGATCATTATGACTGTAACTATATACTGTTTTACCAGTGCGATCGATTACTATATCAGTATAGACTTTACCAACTTGATATCTTAGATATACACCTGTGTTATTCTTTAATATTTTATAGTCTAAGAAATCTAACGTATTGGATTTATCCTTAAATGTTTTCTTAGTAATTATTTTTAAAGAGTCATCTAAGAATGACACTTGAACTTTACTTTCCGATATTCTATTGTATAACAAATCAGCATGTTCAAAGGAGAACTCGCTATCAGCATCATTTACATTTAATAAATATCCCTTAAGATTCAATGGTTCCATATTGGAATTGTAAATGTTATTATCTAATTCTAGACAACAATTATTGATTACATTCATACTATTATATTTCTTAATTAATTTACCTTTTGCGTCATATAAGCCTATATTATTATTTGTTCCATCACCTCCGTCATAATAAAATATCAAATACTTACCAAAGGAACGGATATCACCTAGCTCATATTCATCATAATTTGTGAACTCAGTATCACTTTGCTCTTGATAAGTGTCTGTGTCGATAAGCATCGCGTTTGTAACTATCTTTTCATTCACCTTGTTCTTTACTTCGCTCTTAATAGTTCTTAATACAACTGCATCCTTATCTATTACCTCAATGATTTGATCAGCATTACCGATTTTTTCTCCGTTCATCTTGTATAGATAATATTGATTAATTGGATTATCTGATTGCAATGTTGCATGAACAATATAGCAGTTACCATTAGGAGTGACGTCTGTCGTAATCTCTGTTTTCTTATACTTTTCATCCGATATGGTTTCTCTCATTTCGCTTTCAGACTTTTGCCTTATATCGTGAATGATTGTATTATATTGAACCCAGTATAGACTCGTTGCTGTTTTATCTTCGTCTGGTATAGAGGGTAATTCGTTACCTTCGTAATCAAAGATGCCCTTACATTCTGCACTAATTGGCTTCATATTTCTTCTATGTTCTGGGTAAGTCGGTTGATAGATGACGAAGCAATGCTCATACTCTTCTATCACATCATCCATCTCATATGTATATAGAATCTTTCCTGTTCGATCAATAAAATATGTATTGTTTCCATCTACTGCACGAAATCCATGATCCATATAATAGATTTCTGTATACTTATTTCCTGGTATTAACGTATTTCCTACTTTGTCAATTACTCCAAAGTAAAGTTTTCCATTTACTTTCTTCGTAACAATTGCATCGATATTTGAATTATACTTATTCTTTCTAATTTCATTATAGTTCGTAAAATCTGTTACCTTTATTAATTTCCCTGTTATACCGTTCATTAATGCGACTTTTCCTTTATAGAATCCATAGATGACACCATTGGTATCAAATTTTGTTTGATACCCTTTCTCTAAGGTGCTTCTATATTTATTCGTTATTTTCCATGTTGTATTTGCCGCTTTGGTTGTATTGTTGGTTGTAAATGGTAGTATCATCGCACACACGAGTATGTAGGCGATTACTTTTAATGCACTTTTCTTCTTCATTCTATCTCTTCTTTCTATTGTCATACATTACTAATGTCATACTTTTTATTAACTTACTTTCTAAGTTAGCAACCCAGACCTTAGATGAGGGATTAATATACTGCTTTATTTGTTTATCTTCACCGTAATAGGTCTGCTATATTTTCCTGCTGTATGAATTCCTATTGCTATTGCTTTAAATGTATAAGAGCTACCTTTCTCTAAGCCTGTGATTACCACTGAATTACTCTTAGTGTATTCTTCGTGATAATATGCTGATTGATTACATCTACAATCTACCTCGTATGAATTTGCTCCTTTCACTGCATTCCAAGTGAGCGTCACTTCCCCAGGTCCAGTATTCTTAGCTGAGGTAAATATAACTCTTCCAATAGTAATTGGTTTTGCTAATCTTGAGCAACCTATGTAATTTGTAACACCATTGGACTGAATATATACGTTTCTATCACTGTTTGTATCACTATAGTTATATACGACTTTACCATTACGATCATATACCGTCTCTGTATACACTTTTCCAGTTTGATAACTTACATAGATTCCCGAATTATGATTTAATATTTTATAGTCTAAGATATTAATATCCTTTATATTCTTATTTAACGTTGTTTTTGCGATTATATTATAAGAATAATCAAAGAAGGTTAACTGAACTTTATTTTTTGCCAAGGATTTATATTCAATTAGCCCATCTCCAATTTCGGTCCTCAAATCATCCCCATAATAATAAGTATAAATCTCACCTGAATCTTTGATATCTTGTGATCTTTGTTTATCAACATCCGCGAGGACAGTATAAAAATCATAATAATCATCATATCTTTTTATCAACTTACCTTTTGCATCATATAAAGCTACATTATATAAATCTGAATGCAGATTATCATCTTCCACTGGATAATAACACGATATAAAATATTCACCATATTTCCAATCAGCAAATTTATGTACGCAAAGAGAATCGTCTTTATCTTTAAAATCAGTGTTCTCCCATTTTTGATATGTCTTTGTATTATATAACGTTGCATCTGCAATTACTCTCTCGTTATTCACAATCTTTGCATTTCTTAACACAACATAATCATCCCAAGCTATTGCTACTTCATCTGCTTTCGCTAATAGTTTGTCTTTCATATCATACAGATAATAACGTTCAATCGAATATTCTTTATTAAATCCATTGATTATATCGCCTTTGACAGTGATCAAGTAACAATTACCTATTGTAGTAAAATCAACATTAAGATTAATCTTATCTCTATACTTTTCTGGAACTTCCGCTCTAACTTCTTTCTCAGCTGTACTCCTCATATCCTTAATTGAGGTATTTAACAATAACCAATATTGATTATCTGCTGTTTTCTCTTCCTCTGGAATCTCTGTAACTGGATTTCCATCATAATCATATACACCCTTAATCTGTACACTACTTGGAGGGGTTAAATTATTTCTTATATCTGGATAACTAGGAATATATGCCACAAAGAATTTGTCATATTCTTTTATCTGATCATCTTTTTCATAGGTATATAAGACCTTACCCGTTCTTGATATGTAATATTCATTCTTCTTTGCATCAACTGCACGGAAACCACGATCCATATAATACATCTCGGTATATTTATTTGGAGAAATCAAGGTATTACCTTCTTTATCCATCAAGCCATAATATACTGTTCTATTCTTCTGTCTCGTCACAATTGCATCAATATTATCATTATATTTATTCTGTTTTATTTCATTAATGTCGGTAAATTCCGTTGTCTTAATCAATTTACCAGTTGCACCATTCATTAATACAACTTTTCCCCTAGAGTATCCATAGATTACTCCATTTGTGTCAAAGTCTACCGGATAGGTAGTGTCAAGTTTTGAACGATACTTTCCGATTATTTTAAACGTCTGCTCTGCTGCCTTGGTTGAATTACTTATACTAAATGGTATAACCATTGTACATATAAGTATATACATAATTAGTTTGTTAATCTTTTTCTTCATTTCTTCTCTCACCTTTTATTTATCTATAATTTTACTTATCTACCTTCACAGTAATAGGTTTACCATATCTACTTGATTTATCAAAAGACCTTACCCTTGCATAAAATTTATAGGTTTTGCCTTTCTTTAAACCTGTAAATACTATCGAATTCCCTTTTGTGTACTCATCAGCCGTATCACAATCTGGTCCAATGCTTTCAGCTCGCAAATCATATCCTTCTGCTCCTTTTACTGGCTTCCAAGTAAGTGTCACTTCCCCTTCTCCTGTATTCTCTGCAGAAGTAAAGACAACACTCCCAATGTTAATGATATTCGTGTATTTAATACAGCCTATGTAATTTGTAGCACCATTCGACTGATTATATACATTTTTGTCACTGTTTGTATCTCTGTAAGTATAAATCACTTTACCTAATCGATTATATACAGTCTCTGTATAAATACCGTCCAATAAATATCTTACATATATTCCAGCGTTGTTAGTTAATATTTTATATTCGTAAAAATGTATGGCTTCCGTGTCTTTATCTAAATCTATTTTCAAAATTTCATTGAGTGAGTCATCGAAAAATGTTATCCTAGAATTATTTTGATCTAATGATTTTAATGCGATTTGGCCATCCCCAATACGAAAAGATTGCGTTTCAAGACAATAGTATGGTTTTCCTGCTTCTTTTAATTCCTTAGATTTTTGTTCATTAACATCCGATAATAAAGTATAGTAATCAAAATAAAGACCTTGATATCTTTTTACCAAGTTACCCTTTGTATCATATATACCTGTTACCACTATATCCTCTTCGTCATAACCAGATAAAAAATATTCTCCATATATACAATCCTTAAATTTACGCATGTTTGGACCTGCTTCTTTAAGATCTTTATTATTATACTTTTGATATGACTTCGTGTTATATAATGTTGCATTTTTAGCTATAAAATTATCATTCTTTAATTCTCCATTTTGTAATACAACATAATCACTTGATGAAACTATAACTGAATGATCTGCTTTATCTATTACTTTACCATTAATATCAAATAAATAAGATCGATTAATTGAATATTTAGCTGTACCATCAGGATTATTTATATAACCATCGGCATCAATCACATAACAATTTCCTATAGGAGTTAAATAAGTAGCAATATCAATTTTATCTCTATACTTTGCTATAACTTCTTTTCTTACTTCATTTTTCACCCTACTCTTCATCTCTTTGATTTGTTTATTGTACAATAACCAGTATTGATTGGTTGCAGTTTTATATGCATTTTGAATATGTCTAACTGGATTCCCTTCATAGTCAAATACTCCTTTAACCGATACGCTAACTGGATTGGTAAATCGATTTTGACCTTTTGCATAATTGGGCTTGTATACAAGAAAGAATTTCTCATATTCTTCTATTATATAACCTTTTTCTATATCGTCTTTTTTAAAGGTATATAGTACCTTACCCGTTCTTGATATGTAATATGTATTACCCTTAGCATCCACAGCACTAAAATTGCGATCATCATAAAAGATCTGAGTATATTTGTTAGGCTGTATTAATGTATTACCTTCTTTATCCATCAAACCAAAATATACCATATTATCCTTCTGCATCGTCACAATTGCATCGACATTGTCATTATACTTATTAGGCTTTATCTCATTGATATCGGTGAATTCTGTTGTCTTAATCAATTTACCAGTTGCTCCATTCATTAATACAACTTTTCCTTTATAGTAACCGTATACAACTCCCTTCGTGTCAAAGTCTACTGGATATATATTGTCGAGAATGAAATCATAGTCTCCAATTACTTTAACATCCGATTCTGCTGCCTTGGTTGAATTACTGATCATAAACGGTATTACCATTGTGCATATCAGTAGATAAGTGATTCCCTTGTTCATTTTCTTAATAATTTGTTCCATTTCTACTCTCACCTTCCCATCATCTAAGTTGAAGTAATAATTCTTAGATTAATTTATGATTGAAATTATCATTCCAATTTTTTCCCAAACCTATTATATATCTAAACTGTTAATATAAAAATTAATAATTTATTGATTTTTTCTTAAGAAACATTGCTTCATATACTCTGCAATAATTGCCTTCATCCTATTTCATCACTTGATAACTTTATTTCCATAAATTTGTATTTTACTACTTTTTATGATATAATTAGACTTTCATTTATAGAAAAGGAGACTTACTATTGAACTATAAACAAGAGAAAATACCTAGCATATGCAAGAGACTTCTTCTACATAATTGTATCATAAAAATGATTGTACCTGTGATTCTTATGATACTTTCCCTTCTATGGTTGATCAGAAGGCTTATCATCGATTATTCTACATTTCACAACATCAAAATGAGCCCTCTTATGATAAAGGTTCTAACATACAATTATTTTGTACCACTTATTATTTTATTTACGATGAGTGGCTTGGCTTATCTTCTACTACAACAACTGCACCATCCTGAGAAAAGTAAGTTAGGTAAATCCGTACTCGCACACTGCCAAGTGCACGATATCATGGAAATGTATCGACAATTTGACCAAATTGATCAGGATATCTATAACAACGGGAAGTTCTTTAATGGTGTCTATGTAGGTAATGAATGGATGATTGGCAAATGTAATTTCATTAATGTTGCCGCTTTTCGTAAAGATAATATACGAGCAATCTTTCAAATTCATGAAATAAATTTTCATATGAATTTTTACCATTTATATATCATGGATCAGAATGATAAGAAAATAAAATTTAATCTGCTCCTGTCCAAAGAATTGAAAGCAATCTACCAATATTTATGTGGGGAGTATCCATATACGAAGCAAGGTGGTTCGAATGAGTATAATGAGTTTCGATTCCTATCAAAGGTGAAACGCATGGAATTCTATGCGAATTATAGAAGAATAATAGCTGAAGAAACACTTAACGAGCATGCTAGGACCTCATCTAGCACATACTCTCCAATCAGAGAAACTGCTAATCATCCGCCTGTAACAATCAAAGTGGATATTGATGAACTAATTCATAAATAGATCTACTACATAAAAAGAACTAATACATAATGATAAATAATACATAAAAATAAATAATCTTAATAAGTGGAGGATATTAATATGGGACAATTTTTTTCTGACAAAACAGAAGAAGCTATCGAATTACTATTTAAACATTATGAACAAGATAAGATGAAGCGAGCATCCGAACTTCTTACGGAAGCTGCAAAAGAAGGGGACGCAGATGCTTACTATTTTCTATCCCGCTGTTTTCTAGGTCAACAATATATCTGGAAATACTCTGGTTTTGAAGATGATGAAAAGAAATCAACAGAATTATTAAAGAAAAGTATTGAGATGGGAAGTGCTTGTGGAGTCTTAGGTGGCATGCGGACAACTGGAATGTCGAATGCTACTGTTCACCGCATTATGACATTTGACACTATAAAAGAGGCATTTGACATTGTGCTTCAAAAAGCAGAAGCTGGACATCCTTTTTGCCAGTATATGATTGGTAATACCTATTATTGGGATGACATATATGAGATTGAACATTTCACCCCTGAACAGTATGATAAAATCAAACCAGAATATATGAAGAAAGCTGAGGATTGGTTCTTAAAGGCAGTTCATCAAGGTTATGCCTTCTTCTCAAAGAATCTACTACTTATGTATCAAGATGGCGAGGAGGGATTTGCTCCAAACGCTAAGAAGTATGCTGAACTTCTAAAATACTGTGCAAATACAGGTCATCCAGGATTCGAAGCGGAATATGCAGATTATTTGTATGATAATAATCAATACGAAGAATCTCTACGTTACTTTGAATCCTCTGTGAACAAGGGTAATCTAGATGCTTGGGCAGATATCGGCTATATGTATGACAATGGACAAGGTACAAAAAAGGATGCAACCTATGCTGTTAGCTGTTATCTAAAAGGAGCTGAGGTTGGAAGACTCTTAGCACAGACTCAATTAGGTCTTAGCTACTATTATGGTGTTGGTACCGAAGTAGATTATGGACGTGCTTATTACTGGTTAGACATGGCTGCCAGTAGAGATGATAAACATGCCTTCCCTGTCTTAGGTATGTGTTATCTAAAGGGACTTGGTGTAGAACAGGATCATGTAGCCGCAAGATTGTTATTTGAAGAATGTGAGGATAAACCCACTGCCCTCACTGGCCTTGGCTTAATCTATGTGGACGGCTTAGGTGTTCCAGAAGATATTAATAAAGGTATTGATTATCTAAAACGAGCTGAAAAGCTTGGTAGCGAAGATGCACCTATGCATATTGCAAGATTTAAAAAGGGTCTTCTTGGAAAGTGGAAAAGAAGATAAAATTTAACTATATATAAATAAACCCATAAAGAAACTACATAATATAAAAAGTGCCACACATGCCCTTTAAAATGGGAAAGTACCATAATAGCCACATTTTTTTATTCTTCATACCCTCAAATAATCCATGAATTCGATCTTTTGTGAATATGGAAATGAAAGAACCAATTATTCAGTATCTAAAAATTTGCTGAAATAGAACGCTAAAGTAATACCATAAATACACAAATTCTCTCTGGAAAATTTTTCTCATATAATCACCTTCTTTTTCTTACTCTGGAAGCAATAAAAACGATAATCATCCAGAAGAATTACTAAACATTGTTACTACTATATACCAAAAACATGACGTATTTCCATAATAGAAAAGAGGTGGACTCTGCCACCTCTTTTTCATGCACAGTAACAATCTGCAAAGTATTCGTTATGTTCACATCTGACATTTACTTTTGCTTAATTTCAAGCCTATTAAGCCATTCTGTTACGGTATTGCTCTGATCCTTACTCATATCTCTATCTCTGACTGCAAGACCATCCAAAACAGTCACATTTTTGTCATTCAAATAGTTACTCATATTTTGTTCTGTTCCACTCATACCGCTACCACCATGCGTTACAAATGGTACAATCGTTTTTCCTGTTACATCATATTTATCAAAAAAAGTTAAAATAATTTGCGGATAAGTATACCACCAAATTGGATATCCAATAAATATAGTGTCATAATCGCTCATATCAATATCAAGAGGCTTCATTTCTGGTCTAGCATCCTTCTCCTGTTCATCCTTTGTATAACTATATAAACTATTTCCTGTAGGATACGGATTTTTTTCTTCTATTCTTCTAAAATCCCCACCGACCTGATCAGATATCTCCTTGGCAAGCTTTTGTGTATTTCCACTATGAGAAAAATAAACTACTAAAGTTCGCTCACTGTCCACCGTGGTACTTCCAGTCTTATTATCCTCATTCGTAATATTTGGATTCATACCTACACCCGAGTTTCGTATCCGGAAATAATAGATTAATGCTGCTATAACAATTAAAGCTATTATTACGATCATAAACTTTCTCTTATTCATCTGTTCCTCCATTTCAAAAACAATAAATATAGTATTTTCAATACGTTTTACCTATGATTTTTTATTTTCCTCATAGCTAAATCAATACTCATGCAGACCTTCGTTTCTTATTGAACTTTTTTGTAATTATCTGTGCATCATTGTATAAAATTCATTTTATCAGTACATAATATATCTATCAAATCAAAAATTTAAATAAATAATTTATTTTTTAGATTAAAGTTTATGAGTAGCTAATAAGTCCCTCCATTGGTAAAAGTGACTACTACTCAAGTATTTATACCTCAATCGGAAATACAATTTCAGCATTCTTACATGCCTTTTTCATATCATCAATTACATGTCCTGTCCATCCACCATTTATCATAAATGGTTTTCCTTGGAAATCATTATTTTCTCTCTCACCATCTTTCCGAATTATTCCATCATTATCGAATTCGAATAAGACGATTTCATTGCAAAAAAGTACAGTCAGAAAGATCTAACTGTACCCATTTTTATTATATCCACTTCTGATGATTTTCCTTCTGTATCAATACATTCCAATGCTGTATACATTGCTATTTCCTGTTTATTTATAACTTCATGATTACTTCATAAGCTTCTGAAATACATGTCATGATATTGCCTACTGCATTTCCATCTCCAATTTCAAAGACTTGTGCCTCACAATTTTTCAATTCTTCTGCCATGGATTTTACCGAACGGTAACCTACAGACATCACTACGGTATCTGCTTCTATTGTCTTTTCTGTTCCATCTGCCAAAGTGACTACGACTCCGATATCATTTATTTCTTTTACTCGGCATGAAGTCATGATATTAGTATGATAATATTCAAAAGCATCAAAAAGCATTGCCTTGTTCATGGAAGGAACATCACCTGTCTGCATAATATTTTCCAAAGCCTCTACAATCGTGACATTTTTTCCTTCTTCTGCATACCCTAGTGCAATTTCACAACCAACTAAGCCGCCGCCAACAATCACTACCTTCTGCCCGACTTTCTTCTTATTCAAGAGGGCATCAACACCTGAGATTGTCTTTACATGATCAATTCCTGGAAGATTTGGCATGATAGGTTTGGAACCTGTCGCAAGAATAATTACATCAGCGCCACTTTCTTTCAGCAATTCTGCGGATACTTCTGTCTGCATTCTAACATCAATCTGTAACACTTCCATCTGATGTTTATAGTACTCATTCAATTCATTTACTTCCGCTTTGAAGTCATGTGCTCCTGCTGGAATCAGATTCCCGCCGAGAACATCTGACTTTTCATAAAGTGTCACCTCATGTCCACGCAGTTTTGCATTGTATGCAGCTTCCATACCCGCAACACCTCCACCGACAATGATTACCTTTTTCGAATCTGCTGATTTTGTGAGTGGTTCATTTGTTTCATACCCCACTTCTGGATTTACAGCACAGCTAACCTGACCCTTTGTAAAGTATCCCCATATACAACCCTGATTACAAGCGATACAGCTGCGTACATTTTCCGGTTCTCCTTTAACAATCTTTTCAGCAAAATTTGGATCTGAAATTGCTTGTCTTCCAATAACGACCGCATCAATCTTGCCCTCTGCAATTGCAGCTTCATCCATATCCGGATCCGCCATTCTACCACCACAGAGAATCGGAATACTTACCGCTTCCTTAAGTTTTGCAGCCATTTCAATGGTAAAGCCTTTTTCTACATAAGATGGTGGCATTGCATAATAAATTGCATCCAGCATTCCAGCATCTGTACTAAGTGCATCATAGCCATACTTTTCTAATAATTTAGCAATTTCTATGGCCTCTTCTAAGGTTCTTCCTACCTCTTGCGAACCATCAAATGATGCTTTATCAAAATCTTTTATATAGCTCTTCATGGCAAGACGAATGGTGACAGGAAAATCTGTTCCACACTCAGCCTTAATTGCTTCTACGATATCTTTTGCAAATCGGAGACGATTCTCTAATGAGCCGCCATATTCATCCTCTCTTTGATTCGTAAATTCCAACGCAAAGGTATCAAGCAGATGTCCCCAATGCAAGGCATGAATATCAACACCTGCATAGCCTGCCTCCTTACAGACCTTAGCTGCTTTTGCCACATCCTGGACCTTGCTGTGAATCTCTTCTACCGTCAGAGCCTGTGTCTTTATACTTGGGTTTCCAAGAACCGGAAGAACAGACGGAGTTTTTAATCCAGCATTACGTCCAACATTCATACTGAGCTGCATGAACATTTTTGATCCATAAGCATTGATACGTTCATTCATCTTCTTGCCTGTTGCTATAAATTCCTCCGGATGATTTACGATGGTATCTGCTCCATCCACTTTTGTGTCGACAGAAGTTCCACCGCTATAAAGCAGTCCAAAACCTCCCGCTGCTCTTTTCACAAAATATTCCACACCCGCTTCTGTAAATCCACCATATTCATTGTTGCCAAACCCAGTATCCATTGGTGCCATGAACATTCTGTTTTTTATTGTTACACTACCAATCTGTAATGGATTGGTTAAATTCGGATATTGTTTCATTGTAACCTCCTTCAATATAAATTAATCCTCTGGTCTTACGACTGTAAATGGCGATTCAATCATAAATCTGTTCTATGATGAAATCCTCCCTTATTTTTTACAGTAATGTATTAAGAAACTGTAGTAGCTTATTTCTATATACAGAATTATAATAGTGTACAAATCAGAATACAATGGTCACGTTTTTTTGTTTGGTTTCTTAGGAAACCATTTTCAAAAAAACGTGACTTTTTTCAGTAAATGCTGTGAAATTATATCATATTCTGCTATTTTCTAATTATAGTTTTTGTCTTATTGCCATAATGAAAATTTACCACTGTTCATTGCGGCAATTACGCCTCCATCAATCAGTAAGTCTGTTCCTGTAATAAATCCTGCATGCTCCCCTAAAAGAAAAGCTCCCGCTTCAGCTATCTCATCTGATGTACCCACACGTCTTGCTGGTGAAGCAGCTATCATCTGCTGATATCCTTCTCCCGCTGCATTAAATTCATCATAAGCTAATGGTGTTACAATGATACCTGGGCTGATTGTATTAATGCGAGCACGACGCTCTCCCCATGTAGTAGCGGCTGCTGTACGAACTCTTAAGTGATTTGCTCTTTTCGATGCGATATATGCTATACCAGGATTTGCTACTGCATCTTTCTTAACAAAATCAAGATCTGCTAATTCATCCGTTGGAGTCATAGCAAGTAATCCTTCTATTTCATCTGAAAATCTCATCATATAACCAGTCTGACTGGAAATAATAAGTCCAGCTCCACCTTCTGCGATAACATTTGCAAATTCATCAATGGCAACTGCTGTTGCAACTAAATCTAACTTTACGATATGTTCTGGTGATGATTGGTTTGGTGATGCACCTGCAGTATCAATAAAATATTTCACTTCACCAAGTGATGCTGCTTTTTCTGCAAATGATCTCACAGAAGCTCGATCACAGGCATCTACCTGATGTGTCTCTACTTCATATCCTGCATAGGATAATTCTTTCTTAGTCTCTTCTAATCTCTTTTCGCTGATATCTCCAAGTAAGATTTTTTTGCCGGCTGCAATTCTTTTTACGATTGCTGTTCCCATGCTTCCTGCTCCTAATAAAGCAATTACTGGTTTGTTTGTGTTCATGTTAAATTCCATCTTTTATTGTCTCCTTATACATTTTTATTGTTTGTATCTTTTACACAAATCATTTTATCGCTTTTTAATACATTTATCAAATCGATACTTTAAATATATAATTTAATATTTAAATCAGCAATATAACTACACAAACTTAAGCAGATCATAAGTATTCCGCTCTCAATCCTCTGATTATTACTTTTTCATATGGTCCTTTACTTGGAACAATAAATACTAATATTTAATGAAAGTAATTTGTTTTCCGTCATTTAATCTCATTGAACTCATATTCTTCTATTTTATCATTTACAATTATATTCTATCTTGATACAATTAAGTTATCGAATTGATATTTATTATTATCTATTTAATATTTTAATTAAAGAAAGGATATGATACTTTATGACAACAAAACAGATTGATTACATATTGGAATTATCGCAAGTTCTAAACTTCAATCGTGCAGCTGAAAATCTCTTTACCTCACAACCCACTCTGACTTATCAAATTAAAGCTGTAGAAGAAGAAATTGGCTTTCTTATATTTAACCGCTCTGGAAAGGGTATTTCATTAACACCTGCTGGTGCCCAGTTCTGCATTTCACTCAGAGTTTTTCGTGAAGATTTGAATAAAGCAATTGAGCAAGGCCAAAATTTTAGTATACGTTATCAGGAGGATATAAAAATCTCTCTGCCTGGTCGTTCTTCTATCTATTTCTTACCAGAAATCATACGTGAATTTGCCAATATTAGACCGCAAACATCTATCTCTCCCATATTTTTTGCTCCAAATGCAATGGATCTGTTCCTGCGTAATGAAATAGACATTTTTTATGGTATTGGAGATCAGTGTAAACGAATCTCTGAAATTATTGAATATCCGCTTTTTGAAAGCCACTTTTATCTTGTCACCAAAACTGATGATCCATTAGCCCAAAAAGATCTAATCCATATGGAAGACCTAAAGGGTAGAACACTGATGGTTGGTGGTGGGTCTCCTCCACCGTTACGTGCAATACAACAGCGTATCATTAACACGATTCCTATTCAATATTTTAATAGCTATGATCACGAAACCACGCTTACTAACATTGCTTCTGATAAGGGTGTCTGCATTTCTCCTGGTTTTCTAAATAGTCACACCCCTGAATTCGCATGGATTCCCTTTGACTGTGCAGAAACACTTCCCTGCTATCTATACACGCATAAAAACAATAATCGTCCAGAAATAAAGGAATTACTAAATACCATTACTGACGTATACCAAAAGCATGACGGATTTCCATTATAGAAAAAGAGGTGGCACTGCCACCTCTTTTTAATGTTCATTACAATCTGCATAATATTCATTATGTACCACATCTAATATTTATTTAACTCTGATGTTAGGTTAATTACTACAAATTCACTATGTTTTCCTGTTCTTAAGGGGTATCCCCATCCACCGATTCCAGAGGAAACAACCAGATTCATTTTATTAAATTGCCTAATTCCATAATTAACCGTCTGGTTGTCAAACAATACAGTCAGAAGTCCCACTGGCCACAGTTGCCCTGCATGGGTATGTCCAGATAGCATCAGTTCAAATCCTGCTTCCTCATTCTCGTCCATATCTCTAGGCTGATGATCCACCAGAATATGATAATTGTTCTTCTGAGTATTCTTCGCAAGCTCTTTTGAAGAAGTTCTTTTCTTCTGCTCCATCTGAGCCACCCATGTATCATTTCTACCTGTAATGCTTATTTCATTTGAGATTTTCCATGAACTGTCATCCAGAATCCGTATCTGATACTTCTCAATTGTTTCCTGTAGTTCATCTTCTGTATAGTTTGGATTTCTCGAATACAGATTTTTATCATGATTTCCATACACATAATAAATTCCAAGCGATGGATGTAGCTTAGCTATTGTCTGAAAAGCCTTCTGCATTTTTTCTTTGCTTGTATTCTCATCAACAATATCTCCGCCCAGAATAACTAGGTCAGGTGATACTTTCTTTATCTTATTACAGTTCATCTGCAACTGCCTTGAATTCATTGTTGTTCCAAAGTGAAGATCTGAAAGAAATACAATCTTATATCCGCCTTCTCTGAGTTCTTTAGTGGTTGTAATATTATAATCACTTTCCACAATGTGATGCATATTATAATAGCCATAGGATAGTATCATTCCTGTCAGAACAATAGGAATCACACAGAAGGTATACATTATATTCCATACCTTAGGTCGTTCCAGTTTTCCTAGTCTTTTCGTCACAATCAATTGAATAAGGTCAATTAATGCTGCAATTGCAATGATATGTAGAACAACAGCTGCCCAGAGAGAAAATACATTAACAGAAGGAATCATTATGATTAGTGTAAGAATTACTGTTCTCCATCGTCGTCTTTTTTTCATTAGAGCCCACAGAATTCGATCCATAATTTTATATACATAAATCGATAGTAAGATCATAAAGACTAAAACTAATAAAAAAATATAAATATATTGAGTCATTTCTTATATAGCACCTCCTACAGCTTACTTTAATCCATAATTAGATTTTATTCTAATTGATATCATTAAATAAGCATACTGGTCACTGTAATTGATAATCTATAACTAAAAAAACTTGGTGATTTTTAAAGTTAATATGGAATTATTAACAACTAAAAATCACCAATTCTTATTCTTACTCTTTATTAAATCAGCTATCGTACTTCTTTACTATCAGCCCATGAGAAATGTGAAACTCTTTTTGCAATTAACCATTTTCCATCTACCTTAATATATTCATCCTCATACCAAACTCCATTTGTATTCATCATTCGCTTTCCTTCTTCATTATTTCCAATTAATACAACCTGACAATATGCTGTACCAGTTGCATGATCACCTTCAACATTGACTACTTGCTGACCATTAATATGATAAACTGTATCAAATAAAGATAAAAAACCAGTACATGCTTCACATATTTCTTTTCTACCATGTTGTTCAGATGTCAACTGTCCTCCAATATATGATTTCAATGTAGCATCTTCTGTAAATAATGTAGCCTGTTTTTGTGTGTCCTTCTGATCAGCTAAGATTGAAAATGTGTCTACTAGTTCCTTTAAAGCATTTTTTTCTTCGAAAATATTCATAGTTATTCTCCTTCATAATAATATTTTTTAATATAGAATACACATTTAGAATGTGCATAATAAGTGAATGTCACCTTTCAGATTTATCGCACTAACATTTCTATAAATTGTTCACCAAAATAATCGTGATTCATTTGAACATAATGTCTTAATGAATTACTATCCTTATAAGTTTTTTTCATATACATCTGCCAACCAAGCCACATATCTTTATTCATAATATTTTTGCAACCATATGCTTCCAAAAAATGATCTAATACCATTTCACATGCTGACATTACTTGAAGATATTCCTGTGATTCTGTATCACTTGGTAAATCTTTTTTTCCATATACATATTGCGTTATACTTGGATTATTCGCAAAAAACATATCAATATTAATTATATTGGTAAACAAATTTTGAAAAGACTGTATTTTTAATGTTGATTTCAAAATTTGACATTGATAGAATAGGAAAATAAGTGTTGCTAAAGTCACTACAAATCCGAAAATAGTTAGTATCGATGCAATATTAGATATATTTATCCAATTCATTATTTGTACTCCTTGAATAATTGCTAATTTTATTAATTAAAATTTCTCTCTACATTGCTAAAAATTATTTAATTCTAGCTGCTTGTACTAAATTTTCAGAGCTTACACTAATCTCCTCTAATGTTGCCGCTATGTATTCCGTTGATGATGCTTGTGATTCTGATAGTGCGCTTGCATTTTTAATCTCTTTAACAATTTTATTTATAGAACTTTGCATTTCAAGAAGAAGATTTGATATTGTCTTTGCTGATTCATCACTCATTTGTGAAAGTTTTCGCATTTCATTTGCAACAACTGAAAAACCTTTTCCAGCTTCACCTGCTCTTGCAGCTTCAATTGCTGCATTTAAGGCCAATAAATTTGACTGTGAAGAAACATTCTTAATGAGATTTAACATATTGTCTGTCTCTTTGATTTTTTGCTCTGTTTCTTTCGTTGAATTAACAATAGAGTTCATTGATTCTAACAGTTTTTGAGAATGAATGGCAATTTCTTCAACACTAGCATTTGTCTCAGATAGCGAATTTGATAAATTCGTTACTGATTCTTCTACTTTTGATTGTTGGTCAATGCTTTTATCTATTCCTATAGAGCCGATAACATTTCCATTCGAATCTTTAATCGGATAACCAATAAACTTGAATGGTATACCCAGAAACTCCTTAGGAACAACTGCACTTACTACTTCTCCTTTTTGAATGACCTGATACATTGGGTCATCATGGCTTAATTCATCTCCAACTTTAACAGGTAGATTTAGTATATTTCCTCCATCATAATATATAATATTGTTCCGATCAGTTAAAACTAGCGCTACATCCTCTTGTAGGATATTTTTTAATTCAGGTATCACATCTAAAAATGACTCAAGTTTTCTTTCCACTTTTATTAACTCTCCTTTCATTTTCTATTGCAATTTTCTATTTCAATTATTTATGTTGTAATGTCTTCTTGAGCAATACATATTTATTTTCGACTAGCATTTTTACCCTTCTTACGAATTAGCACATAAGTTATAAGAGTTGAAAGCAATGTAATAGCCAAATCAATGCTTAACTTAATTTTACGCATCTAAACGTTTTAAAATTTTTGCAGGATTGCCGCCTACTACTGTATTTGGTTCTACATCCTTTGTAACAACAGCACCACCTGCAATTACCGCATTGTCACCTACAGTAATTCCAGGCATTATTGTCACTCTAGCTCCTATCCAGACATTTTTGCCAATATGAATTCCTTTACATTTTAGGGTGTATCTTGCATCAAAATCATGATTTGTTGTAACAAATGTTGCTTGTGGGCCAATTTGGGTATTTTCTTCTATCGTTATTCCACCTGCTGACATACAAGTAAAACTATGATTGATGAAAACTTGTTTTCCTAACTTTATTTGTTTACCAAAGTCAATTTCTAGTGGTGGAACAATGTAGGTATTCTCAGGAAGTGGTTCCATGAACATCTGTTCAAATAATTGTGGAAGTTCCATTGAATCTGGTTCTGTATGGTTTATCTTAAAGCATAATTTACGTGTTCTATTCATATGTTCAATAGCAGGCAAGTAACTTTCCGACATCATCTCCACTGGTTCACCATTCTTTAATTGTTCAAAAATATCATTTTCCATTTCTATTTCTCCTTTTAAACTTAGTTGTGTATATCTAGAAATTCTATATAAATTTTAGAAACTCAATAAATATAATTATTTTCCCATATTAAACTTATGGGACTATAGTTTCTTATTCCATATATGGGATTATATCTAGAATTAATGCTCAAAACAATGGTCAGTTTAACTCTATTAGTGGCTTATGCAACCATTAATATAAATGAGTGACATTTGTTTTTTTATATAGTTACTTTAACAATACAATCTGTTCTTTATCAATCATTTACTCTCCTTCATTTTTAATTTTCTTTCATAAATTTCTTCTTGTATTTCCCTTAAAATCATGTTATTATGCAACCGAAGTTACTTATTTCCATGCAAATTATATTTACATAATGAGATATAAACAGCGGTCATAAAAATATCTTACACTTCTATTAGTATAAAATAGTTACACAAAATAAGGAGGACGTTATTATGATTATTAACGGAACTGAAGATTTACGAATACAAAAAACGATTGATGCTATTCATAAAACATTTGAGGACATGATTTGTGAAATGAATTATGATAAAATTACTGTAAAAGAATTGACAGATCGTGCTAGAATTAATAAAAAAACATTCTATCGCTATTATCCATCAATGGATGATTTGCTTATAGAACTGCAAAATGAAATGTCACAAGAATATATTGCACGAGTTGCTTCCTATAGTCTTCCAGAAGAGCTTGATAAGGTAAATCGGGAGTTTTTTTTATACTCTCTAGATCGTGGCGAAGTATATGAAAAGATTACATGTAGCGGTAATTATCAGTTTATGCGCCAAAAGATGATTAGTAATGTTATGAACAACACCTGGGGCCAATCACAAATGTTAAAATCATATGACCGTTATAAGCAAAACATTCTTTTAGCCTTTGTACAAACATCAAGTGTAGAAATGTATAGACAATGGGTTGCTGACGGTAAAAAAGTTCCTATAAATGAAATTATTACCCTATCCAACCATTTACTCTGTGATGGTGTAAACGGATTAATGAAAACTTTGAATGATTAATTTACTATATGATATTATCTTATCTATCTCTAATAAACAAAAACTTATATTCTTTAAAAGCGAGTGAAGGTATAAAAAATATACTTTTACTCGCTATCAAATGTCTTCTTACAGTTCTTCTTACATTTTTGCTTTCATATCTTTGAGATTCGAATCATAACTGTTAAGAACATCTTCTATCGTGAGATTTAGACAAGAATCAACCCCTATCTCTTCCATATGTTCCATCCGCAGATATAAATCTATGTTTACCCTGACAGCATATGGTCGGATGTTTCGTTTTACCTCCAATGCATTTACTACGAACTTAACCTGCGCCAAATGCTTTTGAAGAATTGGAATAATCACATAGTATAGAGAATCTTCCGAAAAATAAAGGTGTCCTAAAGAAGTTCCGTTCTCATCAGAAACCACAATCCGATTGTTCATGAGAGAATCTGCATATAATAAGTCACCTTTTTTCAGCCTAATCATTGCTCTAAATATCTTACTTTCCCCTTTGGTTCCTAAAAGCGCTTGAAACTTGTATATATTTCTTTTTTGTGCATCTATTTTAATAGGCTCTACCAACTTTTTCAAACAGGATACTGGTAGAATATACTGTCCTGAAAGTATATGAAATAACCGTACTTGAAATGGAAATCGATTTGCCTTTATATCATAATCATAATAGATACCATTCTTATGTTCTATATTTTCTAGCAATTCTACTACTGCATGATTCAGACTTTTCAATAGACAATCAAATTCCTCTAAATCAGGATCCCATTCATATTTTCCTCTCGTAACTTCTATATATTCTTTTTCATAATCTTCCCATAAAACCATATAGATATTTCTTTCTGTAAAAGCATTTTCTATTACCTTCGCTTTCCATACAGGTGTAGCGATAGGTATTTCTTTTTCATTCACCTTATATTCACGGAGTATGGAATAAGCCTCATTAATTAATTGTGCTTTTTTGATATGTTCTGGTTTGTCTGATTCTACTACATCTGGATGATATTGTCCCATCATTATTCGAAACTTCTGCTTGATTGTCTTAACATCGTCTTGACTAGTAACTCCTAAAATACTTGCTGCTTCTTTTATCGTCATTTCTTGCTTTACCTGTTTCTATTTTATAAATGTATTATTACACTATATTATACAGACTCATATATAAATTATCAAATATTCATATTCATTAACGTTTTAATACATAATCTACATTCGATCCTTTATATTCAATCAACTAAAGTAATGCACTCGATCTATTTTTGTAATAAAAAGCTTCATCCGAAAATTGGGGATGAAGCTTTTTTACTACAATATCTTAAGAACTTTTTTTAGAGTTCCCCTTATTAATGTTTCCTGTACAGTCTTTCCTATTGCAATACGTCTTACAATAGGTGTCTCCATACTGCAAGCCCTATTTTAGTCTTCTGGTTTCCAGGCTCCTAATTGAGCTTCCTGATCAGCAAGGCTCATTACATAAAAGCGTACACCATTATCTAATTTTTTTATTTTATTCATTTCATCTTCTGTCAATTCAAAATCAAAGATATCAATATTGGCTTTTAAATGTTCTGGATTAGTTGTCTTAGGGAAAATAATATTTCCTTCCTGAATATGCCATCTTAATATAATCTGTGCATTTGTTTTCTTATATTTTTCTGCAAGTTCTGTAAAGACTGGCTCCTGCATCAATCCTGTATCACCATGTCCCAGTGGATACCAACATTCAATCACTGTTCCAGCATCTGCTATTCTTTTCTTTAATTCATTCTGTGGATAATAAGGATGGCACTCTACCTGCAATACTGCTGGTTTGATTGTTGCCATTGCAAGCACTTCTTCTAATCTTTCTGATTCAAAATTACTAAGGCCAATACTTCTTACTTTGCCTTCTGTAACTGCTTTTTCCATCGCTTTATATGCACCAATATAGTCACCAAACTGCTGATGAAGTAAGAGAAGATCAATATAATCTGTATCAAGACGAGATAACATCTTATCAATAGCAATCGCTGTTGCCTCTTCTCCATATTCGCTTGGCCATAATTTACTTGTAATCCAGATTTCATTTCTTGGAATACCACTTTCCTTTACTGCTGCCCCTACGCCTCTTTCATTTTGATAAGCGTGAGCTGTATCAATGTGTCGGTATCCAAGTTTAAAGGCATCTAAGCAATTCTGTCTTGTAGCTTCATCACCTATAACCATATAGACACCAAGTCCAAATTGTGGAATTTTACATCCGTTATTTAAGGTAATATACGTCTGTTTTTTCATAATATCCTTCTTTCCTGTGCCTTATTCATGTAAAAGGTACATATAATTTTGGTTTTCTTCTTAATATGGTTTATCTGAATCAGTATAAAACCACTGTTCATCTCTTTTTTCAAAATAAGCTTCAACACGGAGTGGAAAAGTTCCGCTCATACCATATACTTTAGCTCTCATATAAGCAACACATTTTAATACAGCAGTATTACCTGTTACTTCAATCTGAACATCCTTAAGATCCGTATGGTAATAATTAAGTACACCAGTAGTTATCTCCTGGAAAAATTCTGCTTTGGACTGAGTACTACCATTTGAATGACGCATTCTTGTTCCATCCAGAATAATTGTATCAAGTATCCTAATATCTTTTGCAATCATAGCATCCTGCATTCTGCGGTATAACAAATAAACTTCATTTTCCTCTTGTATTAATTCATTTACATAAGAATCATTGTTCGCTTTTATTTTATCAACCATAGTACTATCTCCTTAGATAATGTGTGCTACTTCATATGTCTCCCAAATGGCAGTAAGAATGCTGCCTACTAAACGTCTGTCGCCGAGTTCATATATTTCACAGTTATATCAGCTAATTGATCAACAATTTTCTGACCAATTAGCTTTTTATCTTCCAGTACTTCACACATGACGTTTACATCTGGTTATTTTTTTATGACTACATTGCTCATAATATATATTTTATAAGGTCTGAATCCAGTTACTAATTGTATTTTTAGATGATGAAACTTTTCCTCCCTGAACAGCAAGACCTTTTGTCACTATTGATTTTGGACTTACCTTAGCAATATCTTTTACACTATTAGAAAGTCCACTTCCTTCATGCGTACATAATGGAACTATTGTTTTACCTGTTAAATCATATTCCTCCAAAAATGTGAATACTGCCATTGGACAGGTTCCCCACCAATTTGGATAACATAGGAATATATAATCATAATTCTCCATGTCAGGTACCTTTTGGGTCAATTCTGGTCTTGCATTCTCCTCGAGTTCTTTTTTGGCAATATTGATTTTTTCCATATGATTATCTGGATATTTATATTGTGTATCAATAAAAAATAATTCTCCTCCAGTAATTTCAGATATCATCTCTGCTGCCACTTTACTGTTACCAATCTCTAGTCTCTTCATTGCTCCATTCACATAATTTTCTCCTGCATGTGAAAAGTAAGCAATTAACACTTTTTTATTCGATAAGTCCATAAGTCCTCCTAATTATGCGTACATTTCATGTTTCTCAGAAATAAGGAAAGTAGTTCTTCTCTTTTCTAAATACCATTTTCCTTCAACTTTTTTATAACTATCACTATAACGAACATTATTTACTGTTACAATTTGCTTTCCATCAACTTCATTAACAAGTGTTGCCTGGCAATAAGCGGTTCCAGTAGCCTCTTCACCATTCAGTGTAATAATGTGCTGACCGTTTATGTGATAAACAGCAATACATGGGTTAATCGTTGCTGCAAATGCATTCACAAGTGCTTCTCTACCGATGATATTCTGTATCTCTCCATCAAATCCCATTTGAAACTCAAGTATTCCATTTTCAAGAAATAAATCTCCCTGACTCTTTGCATCCTTTTCATCTGCGAGATTCGCAAACACATTTACTAATTCTTGTATTTCTAATTTGTCCTGCATTTCTAATATTGTCATACTATTCTCCTTCTGCCATATAGGGCTTAAACATTATTGATTTATTTGTTCTATATGCATATAATAATTAATATTAAGCAAATAATCCAATCGAATTATCAAATAATTAATTTAAATTTTCTATTATGCTTAAGGAGGTGTTTTTTCAGCATTAATCATTTTCCATAAATTTGTATTTTACCACTTTTTATTCTATAATTAGACTTTCATTTATAGAAAAGGAGACTTACTATTGAACTATAAGGAAGAGAAAATACCTAGCATATGCAAGAAACTTCTTCTATATAATTGTATCGTGAAAATGATTGTACCTGTGATTCTTATGATACTTTCACTTCTATGGTTAATCAGAAGACTTATCATCGATTATCCTACATTTCACAACATCAAAATGAGCCCTCTTATGATAAAGGTTCTATCATACAATTATTTTATACCGCTCTTCATTCTATTCACGATGATTGGCTTGACTTATCTTCTATTGCAACAATTACATCATCCTGAGAAAAGTAAGCTCGGTAAGTCTGTTCTAGAGCACTGCCAAGTACAAGATATCATGGAGATGCATCGACAATTCAACCAAATTGATGAGGATATATATAACAACGGGAAATTCTTTAACGGACTCTATGTAGGCAATGAATGGATCATTGGTAAATGCAATTTCTTCAATGTTGCTGCTTTTCGTAAAGATAACATACGAGCAATCTTTCAGATTCATGAAATCAATTTTCATATGAATTTCTACCATCTATATGTCATGGATCAGAATGATAAGAATATAAAATTTAACCTACTCCTGTCGAAAGAACTGAAAGCAATCTACCTATATCTATGCGGTGAGTATCCATACACAAAGCAGGGTGGTTCGAGTGAGTATAATAAGTTTCGTTTCCTATCTAAAGAGAAACGCTTAGAATTCTATACGAATTATAGAAGAAATATGAAACGTGCATCCGAGCTTCTTACCGAAGCTGCGATAGAAGGGGACGCTGATGCTTACTATTTTCTGGTAGTGAAGATGCACCTATGCACATCGCAAGGTTTAAGAAGGGTCTTCTTGGGAAATGTAAAAGAAGATAAATCATATAAAGTAATAAAATAATAGTATGATTTGCCCGACAAATGACCTGTTTGGGAAATAGTCTACAATTGCCAGACTAGATTTTGAAACAGGTCATTTGTCGGGCTAATCATAGATTGCATTCAAAATATGAAGAGTTACAATTACCTTACAGAGTTGTAAGATACCAGTATAAAATGTAAGGCCAATCGATGGTTGCGTCTCCTATGCTTTGTTATAATGAATTCAACAATGAAGCACATTATTTAACAATTATTAGGAGGTAATACCATGACCGATTTAATAAATTCAATTCTACTAGCTATTCATATTTTTCCTTTTTTTGCTATTAGTTTTACGTTACCTATATTACTAATATCTATAATTCGATATAAAAAAATAAACTTTGTGAGAATTACTCTTAATTATATGACGATGTTTTACTTTCTCAGTGTGATATGTTTGGTATTTTTCCCACTACCTTTAGCAACACAACTGTCATCATTACATCATCACAATTCTCAACTCATACCTTTTCACTTTGTATGTGACATCCTTCGCGAATCACCATTGGTTATAAACAATCCTAACACATATTTACCTGCGATTACTAATAGAGCAGTATTACAGGTAGTGTTGAATGTATTAATGACTCTTCCATTTGGGATATTATTAAGATTTTACCACGGATTAAATTTCAAAAAAGTATTATTATTTAGTTTTTTATTAAGTTTATTTATTGAGATTGGACAATTAACAGGCCTTTTCTTTATCTATCCAGGTTCCTATCGTCTCTGTGATGTCGATGATCTCTTAGCGAATACAATGGGTGGTTATCTAGGTTATAAATTAGTTTATTTATTTGAAAGTTATATTCCAAATATACATTCTTTCGACTTAGTATTACCTTCATATCTTCCATTTCACAAAAGTCAATTTGTTCTTCGAAATAATCTTAATCATTAAAATTATGGTGTGAGTTAGGTAGTGAAGATACACCCATGCAAATTGCAAGGTTTAAAAAGGAGCTACTTGGAAATTGAAAAAGAAGATAACACTTAATTAAGATTATTTAGGTATCATAATTTCATTAATAAACTATATAATTATTAAAAGTGCCACACTGAGAATGAAAATTAAATCTTTTTATTCTTAGTGTGGCACTATTTTCTTGTTTTATAATTGTCTTAATTATGTAATTATATGCTATATTAGGTTGTCATAAGAAATCGATAATCTGCTTCCATGAATCCTCATTCGCTTTGTAATTTGCATATTTACTGCTTCCGTATACATGATCGGTAGTGAAAATAAAAGGTGGATAAAAGCAATGTCCAGCTTTATGATATATGTGGTATTGATCTTTGTATATTTTTCTAGAATCGACATTCTGATCTAATCTATTTCTTATTAGTTGAATTGCTTTAGTACTGTTCCACATTGTATCTTTTCCCCCAGCGATCAAACAGATATCTCCCTCTATATTCTCCACTTTAATACGGCTTTGTTCTTTGTTGAAGGACAATATTCTGCTTATCTCATATGATAGAAAGAATCCTTGTGGTAAATTCAGAAATCCAAATAAATTGTTTTTCAGAATATCTAATGTATTAACGATTGTAAAAGGCATATAAGGAATCGGTTTCCCATTTGAACTCCATGAAGAAGTACTCCACGAAGAAGTCTGCGATGGAATGCCTTGCCATACATAAGCAGAAGGTGCGATTGCAACTACCTTCTTAATATTTTTATTCTTCGAAGCTGCAAGTAATGCTAATTCAGCTCCTTTTGAACAACCCATGATAAATACTTTATTTTGTTCATTTCGTTCTATCAGCCAATCTATAGCCTTATCAATATACTCTAAAGGAATACACTCTAAGTTTCCTGGCAGTTGAATGGAATCTTTAACTTTTTGTGATTCCGGATCAAAATATTGAAGTGCCAATACCTGATATCCTTTGTTCGCCAAGCATGCTGCTATTGGAAGGATTGGATTTATTATTCCCTCTGAACCTCCAAGCAATATCACACAATCTCTGGTCTCTTTATCAATATGATAATAATATTCACCTCGAAACTCTTGGCGTATATGTAAACATTGTATCGTCTCAGAAGTAAAATACCTAACAATTGTTTCCTGATGTTCTTCCTCTTGACACTTTATAATATAATTGCAAGTGATATATTCTTTTGTAAAATCCCGTTCTTTTCTTCTCTTATAATTTCCTCTTGCATCCTTAAGTCCATAGAAAAGTCCCATTGAATCCACCGATTTATAGCTTCCCTTTATTGGTTTCATGGTATCTAAATCAATGTTTCCTGAACCATCCGCTCTAAATATTGCATAAGAATGAAGTGGACATTCCGACCACGAATAATAAATACATAAGTCTATTCTACATATAGAGAATGTGGGTAACCCTGATATAATCATATTAAACCGTTCATCTACCAGAGTAATATTACCTTCATATTTAACATTCATTTGTTTTACCTCATATGATTTTCCTTTGAATGATACCTATTAATTTCAAAACATACCACCATTAAATTTTTTTTGAGCTTTTACAACCAATATCATTCCCCAAATAAAACTTATGGTAAAAGAGAGCCATCCAAATAAGGAAGTGGTTATGCAATCAATTATACCAGTTAAAAATATACCTATGCCCATAATAATAAAAGCTTTTCCCATTTTGATTGTATAAATCATCTTATCCTCTTCTTTTACATTGGTGTAATGATAACTATGAATTAACGAAATCATATGCTTTTTCAGGAGCAAAATACCTACTATAAACAAAAATACTCCTAACACTGATGTAATAACCATTTCCAAAATATACTGTTCCATAATTTTTACCTAACTTTCTAAAAAACTGCTCCAATGTAACATAAAGATACATATTTTCCAAACGCTAAAAAGAAATTTTCTTACACATAGAAAGATATTTTATATACAGTTTCTCTTTACAAATCTCTCAACTATATCTAATATATCATCTCCCCAAAAAGTTGGAGCGCAATGATCTTCATTTTCAACTTCGTAATATTCCACTTCTTTATCGTACTCTTTTAGCTTTTCGAAGAAATTACGGCTATTTTCAATAGAAACAAGTCCATCCTGTACGCCATGAACCATCAATATTGGGGGAATACTTCTTTCCTTTGATAGATACGTAGCACAGGAGGCGCTTTTCGCAAGTTCAGGAACCTTATTAACATCATCTGTCCCTAGTAGATCTTCTATCGGTCCATCTCCTTCTGAAAGAAACATATCGGTTGGTGCACAATAACTAATAATTCCATTCACCTTACAAGGAATATTATATTCTGCATCTAGATCAAGTTCTCCATAAGCAGCTGTTAATCCAGTCAATAGTGCAATATGACCACCCGATGAGTCACCTCCTATAAAAATATGATCCATATCAAGATGAAATTGTTCTGCTAATGAATGAATAAAACGAATGGCTTTCTTAGCATCTATCACCTGAGCAGGAAAGATATCTAAATCAGATTCTCTGTATTGAACTTCTGCTACTGCAAATCCCCTTTTGGCCAGTTCGGAACGAGCTGGTATGTTATTATACATCTCCTGTCTATGCCAAGCAGAACCTGGTATAAATAAGATCAATGGATACTTCGTATTATCTGTCCAATTTCGTTTGTATGGTATAATTAACTGTAGATGCCTCTTGCAATTCTCATATTCACAATACTCCACATCTGGAACATATAACCATTCTAATTCTTTCTTCTTCACATTTAACTTTTGAAATATTTGTTCTGCCATAATGCTCTCCTATCTCTTTATTCTTTATTTTATTATCGTGATTAATTAATTCTTTCTTGTATGTAAATTGACTTATATTATTTGATCTCAATCTAATATAGCAATTATAGATAGAAATTATAAACTAGTATAATATGTAAAATTATGAAATGTATAATTTAATTTTATAACTTCAATCATTTATTATCAATAAACTTGTAGTTTAATTGAATGGTGATAGATTCAAAAGTAATTTCTATGTATAAGCATACCGTGACTTTTTAACTAGATATAACATTTTGTTAAAATGCTTATCCATAATTCTATAAAAAGGAGAAAGCACCTCATCCTCATCACCGAGAACATAGATGCTTTCTAATGGTACTTCGTATAGATTTGTTAATACGAACATATTATTGATATCTGGCAAACAACGTCCTGATTCCCACTTATAAATAGTCGTAGGATTATTAAATCCAAAGATATTCTGTAATTGTTCAACGGAAATATTTGCGTCCATACGCAAACTTCTTATTCTTCTGCCTGTCGCTGCAAGATTCACATTCGGAATCTTATAAGCACAAAATGAATGAATGTTTTGCATGATTATTCCTTCTTTCATAGAATTATTACTTATATATATGAACAGTTCGCCCTCATAACTAGAGGGCAAACTGTCCTTTTTTTACTTTATAATTATAGTGATGTCACCTATTCTTCCAATTTCCATATATGAGTATTCCTACGAAAAATCAAGCAAGTCAATACTCCAACAATCCCAAGAAAAAAGAATAGAAATGCTGCACCTGAACCTTTTCCTGCTCCAAAGATTCCAACCAATAACTCATCTGTATGATGCGATGCCATAAATGGCTCAAATACTTTATCAACTAATATCCCACCTAAGAAATATCCAATCGGAATTGTAAAGAATTGAAGTGTATTCCTAGTTGAATATACTCGCCCTTGCATATCAATGGGAATATAATTTCGAAATATTACATCCATATTAGCATTCATAATAGGTATTGCGATCCATCCTAGCACTGCTCCAACACACCATATTGGTACCGATTGTCCAAACGCCAAGAGGAAGTTCTCCGTACTCATTGAAAGTAATAATGCATTACATATTACACGAACACGACTTTTCGGAGTAGGTAGTATTGAAGCAACAATGCTACCGATAAGCAGTGCAATGCCAGAAACACTATTAACCATACCAAGTGCTACTTCTCCACCTCCCTTTCTCGATAGAAGCATAGCAGGAAAGGCTGCCTCGAATACCGAGGCAGTAAAGTTAATCGCAGCCAAAAATAGAATCATATCCAAAATTCCACGGTTTTGTTTCAAATAATGTAATCCACTTTTTGCTGATTGTATCACTGATTCTTTTTTGATATATTCATTCTCCACCTTTGGTATTTTTATAAAACATAATAGTGATATAAAAGCTACTCCAAAGGTTAATAAATCAAATGCGATAACCGCCTGAATGTTCGCTAAAGCCAATAATGACGTCGCAATAATTGGCGTCATTATGTTGATCAGAGAGTTGGAAAAAGAACGCATTCCACAAGCCTTTTGATAATGCTTTTTGGGTGTAAGAATACTAATGGTAACATCGGCAGCAGGTTGTTGAACTGTATTCATCAATCCGTTTAACGCATTTAGACAATACAGATGCCATATCTCCAACCTACCTGTTTGTAATAGAACTAGCACGACAACCGTACATAGAGCTGCGAAGCTATCGCTTATAAGTAATGTAATCTTCTTGTTCCACTTATCACTTAACGCCCCTGCAAATATGCTCATAATTACATAAGGTGCATACGTACAAACCGAAAGCATTGCGGTAGTTAGTGCAGAACCATGTTGCTGATACGACCATATAATTAACGCAAAGTTAGTCATTGAGCTGCCTAACGCTGAAAACGATTGTGTAATCCATAAAATGAAATAGCTGTGAAGTTCCTTAATTAAAGTTTTTATTCTGTTCATATTGACTTTGCTCCTCTTAAATTTGATGTAATCTCAATAGATGCAAAGTCTTTTCGGACTATTATTTTCTATACTCCATGCGGATTCGTCCTATTAGACTCTGCATGGAGCTAATGCAATACAAAGCTTCATTATTTTGTACCTCCTGGTTTTGTTGTTTTTTTAGGTTATAAAGTTATTTGATTGAGTTATTAAGTTAATTACTTATATCAATGATTTTTTTATTATTTGTTTCTATTTACATTAACGCTATTTTGATGCTGCGTCAATTGAAAAATGCTAACCATAAACCTTAAATAGTATTAACTAATTTCTTGATTCACACAATTCCAGAACTCCCTCGTCTCTGACTGTGATAATTTATCATACACTTTATCTTTATCAATAAAAACATAATCGTCAATCTCAAGATCTTGACAAGATAAAGCCCTTGATAACTCACCAATTCTAACTAAATACATTGAAGTTTCTTGTGTATATATCCAATCAACTTTTTCATATCATCTGGAAATTCAAAACATATTTTATCGCATAACTCTTCCATTACTAGGATATGTTCCATACCTGTTTCTTCTCGAATTTCTCGTTTGATTGCATCTGCACTTTTCTCGTTCTCAAGTACGCCACCTTTTACGAAGTCCCAAGAGTTTATATTGATCGTTTTTTCATTCTCTTGACCTATTTTAACCTTATGTACTAATAAGAATTTATTATCGCTTGTAACTATTACTGCTCCAACCGCTTTACGAATTCTTTCTTTCCTAAATAAATCAATTTCTTCTTTATGTACTAATTTATCATCATGAAAAGATAATTTAACAATCCAAGGCATCTTATTTCGTATCCTATTAAAATCATTCAAATGAAATGTTGGATCATAATAGTTGAGTATCGTACTAATTGCGGTACCGTGACTACCGATTACAATATTTTCACCTGATGAATCCTTCAACACTTGCGTCAACGCATCTATATTACGTTTTTGAACTTCTCTTAAAGACTCGCCATTTGAAAGTTTATAATCAAAATCATTCCACTGCATCTTAGAGAAACTATTAAAATCTTCTATCCAATCATTGTCTATTTTTCTTTCTCGAAAGCCTTCTTCTATATGTATTGGATACCCTAAAGTGTCTGCAAAATCCTTAACTGTGTCAGTTGCTCTCTTATATGGGCTTGATAATATGATATCGATTTCTTTATCACTTAAGTAATGTGTCACTAGTTTACTATCTTCTAAACCCTTTTGTGTTAATGGACGTTCTTTATCATTATGGTTTGAATAATCCGGTTCTGCATGCCTAACTAAGTATACATTTGTCATCTGATTCTCCAATATATTCTCTTATTTACTCAATTACCAATTGAGGTTCCAACCATACCGTTCCTCCTAATATTATTTACTTGCTTTCCTTAACTTAATTATAAAAAATATGCTTGAACCAACCAATAACAATACAAATGTAGGAAGAAACCAGACAGGTAATGAATTCGCTTCAGTAGAATTGACTGTAATGAACACAAATACTGCTACTACAATTAATTTAGTTGTACTAATCATATTTTTCAAAACTGGATATACACGTTCTTTGTTTTCTTCTGTGACGGTAACACCTGTATTCCAGGCTTGTGGAAATCTTTCCGTTATTGTTATTCCAATATAGATTAACCAAGCCATAACGGGAAGTAAGAGTAATTCTATCTTATTTCCCATTCTATCAATCTGGCCCATTGTATTATAATGACCTGGAATCTTATCCGGAAAGCTATTCCAATTCATAATTAAGTAAATAGTTATTCCTATCAGTAAAATTAAGCATACTATCTCTACAAAAATATTATACTTATTTCTTTTCACTTTCATATTTAGAAACACCTCCGTTTAACTTCCTGTTTGTAAATTTCTAACACTATAATATCATAATATATGGAATAAATAAACTAAGTTTCTATGATTATATTGATTCAATATAGTATACTAACAAATAAGTTAAAAACGCTCTAAACCTTTTGTATTTAAAAAGGTTTAGAGCGCATATTTTAAGAGGTGTCAACTCGATTGGAACTATTTCAGCAATAGCGGCACTCGCATAGTAAGGAGTCTTTATTCTTTAGAACTTATCACATCAACTTTGATGTTATCCATATTTCCTATCTTATGTTTTAACCACTCATTAAGAATCTCAGAAGAAAATTTTTCATTTCCAAAGATTGATGTATCTGGTTTTAAAATTACCTCTGTACCCAAAGAACCTTCTAAACGGTTAATATAAAGTTCATGTTGAGCAATTCCACGAATATAATCTTGTTGAAAAGTTTTCCCATCCCTTTTTACAGTAATTTGCAAGGTTTCACATAATGAGTTAACAGTTTGTAGACCTGCTTGTATAAGGTCCCCCATTTGGCTATATTCTGCATTCGTTATTGGGCTTCCCGCCAATATTTTTTCCAGTACTTCTTTACTTGCGTGCAAATCTTCTGATAATGGTAACCCTCTTCCGTTATCACTTATTTTTATTCTACCTTCTGGCAAAAGAGTTATTTCTATGTTAGTACAGTAACCAGCCTTAGCTTCTTCAATTGATTGTTCAAGAAATTCGAAAACAAGTTGATGCATATTATGTTGTAACGAGCTTAACACTTCCATATTTAGCCTCCTATTCATAGTTTCTGGTACAACATACATAGGAACTGTATACGAAGTAAGGTATTTCCTCACAGTACAACCTAGCTATATTTTTTACGAATATCTGTATATCCTTCTTTTTCAAGATTCTCAACTTGAAATTTAACATTTTTATTTAAAGGTTGTACTAAAACTATATTTCCATCTTCTCTTAATGCTGTTGCTTCTTCTAATATTTCTATTATTTTTTCAGAATTAATATTCTTATCAATTAAAATAGCGATGCTCTTTTTATTACTATAATTCGCAAACTTTGCATTGTCCTTTAAGATTGTAATAATGCGCTCAAATCCGATAGAAAAACCACATGCAGGTATACTCTGACCACAAAATTTTCCTATCATTTCATCATAACGTCCACCTCCCGCTATCGAAAAATTATATCCTGGAATGCTAATCTCAAAAATTGTACCAGTATAATATGACATTCCTCTTACTAGCGCCGGATTATAAACCAATTTCACTTCTCCTTTTATCATCTTTTTAACGCAACCAATTATACTATCTATATTTTGTATAATTTGTGTGTCAACAATATCGCTCGTTAAAAATTTACAAAAATCTTCGCAACTGCTTTCTTCATTCTTATTATTAAAAATAGAAATAAACTTTTCCACATTTTGTGCTGGATAACCTTTAAATAACAATTCTTCTTTCACCTTGTCTGCACCAATTTTATCCATCTTATCTAAGCTTATGAATACTTCATCTAGCTCTTCTTCACAAAAACCAGAATAAGTCCCAATAGCTTTAAGAATCTTTCTATCATTGATGTGTACAGTAAATTCTGAAATACCCACTTCTTTAAATATATTAGTTAACATATTTGAGGTTGCTGCAATCAATTCTATCTCAGCTAAGATAGTATTATCACCAAGTATATCTAAGTCACATTGCATAAACTGACGAAATCTTCCCTTTTGTGGCTTATCCGCTCTAAAGACATTACCTATTTGTAATGATTTAAACGGCATTGTTAATTTACTCATATTATTAGAATAATATCTTGCCAATGGAACCGTCAAATCATAGCGCAATGCTGAATCTGCTAGTTCCCCTTTTCCATCATCATAAGATTTTTTCAGATCATCTCCTCTTTTCATGATTTGGAACATTAGCTTTTCATTTTCTCCACCTTGCTTCCCTGTTAGATTTTCAAGGTGTTCCACAATAGGTGTTTCTATTTGTGAAAATCCATATAACTCATACGTTTCTTTTATCATAGAAAGTACATACTCTCTTAATCTCATATCTTCTGGTAATAAATCACACATACCTTTTACTGGTGTTTTGATAAATGTCATTATAACTTCCTCCTAATCTATAATTTATATTTCCATAAAACAAAGAGTTTCAATGCAAACTCCCTAGCCAAACGTGGTCGCATTAGCGAAATCTTCCTTTCGCGCTTGTGTGCATCCTGCACGAAATGCTTTTTTAATTTATAGGAAACTCGAAGAAGACTCCTCTAAATTAAAAAAACCATCTAGGTTATACCCAGATGGCTATTAATATATAAAGACAATCCCTTTACCATAATAAGCATCTCATGGGCATAACAAACAAAGCAAGCCCATGAATATTCATAAGCTAACTTTTTGAATGATTATGATGATGCATATTTGATAAGTACATTATTGTCTCCTCCAATTTAATTTAATTATTTTGATAATACCTTATTATTAATAATACGTCAAGAAAATTTCTCCAGCCATATAAAACTCACTTTCACTCTTCTTCTATTATGATATCATTGCAACGAACAATAAGCTCTATCATCTCTTCACCTGCCAAAAGCATATGCGCTTCATAACCACTCTCCATACGATAGAGTTCATCATAGATCCAATAACTACCTACAATGTTTTCGTCCTGCTTAATGATATCAGACCCAACAAAAGTAATCTTATTCCGATTGTTGTAACCTCCCCGCGTGTCGAAATACATAACAACATCTTCACCTACGGTTAACTCCTTCACCTTGCAATCGTGAAAGCCGAAGTTTTCGCTGATATCTCGAGGAATATTCTCTGCCTGCTGCGCCTTTGTATACTCTAGAGTTCTTCATCATAAACTGCAGCACCATTGTTCACTTCCATGCCAAAATGTAACCCTGTCAGTTGCGATAATTCATACCATTCCTTGGTTAGATACTTCATGAGATATTCCTCCTATAAAATTGGTTATTTATTACATATATACTATCATATTGAGTTAAATTAATAAATGAATATATATATAAATATATGCCACACTACGTTCTTTAAAATTGCGTATAAGCAAAATATATCTTAGTTTATACCTTAATATGTACTTATAGAGGATTTTTCTTTTCCAAGATACGAATGTCATCTATTTCATCATAATCTGAATCACCTTATCAAATAAACGATCACTCAGAATTCGTTTTAGAAATACAAGTGGTTTCGCTCCATATCCAATCAAATAACGTGTTTTCGATTTACTGGCTAATACTGCCTTACGTATTGTTTTACCTACTAGTTCAGGTTTTGAAAGGCTATTTCCTGTATAGAACTTTATCAAGCCCTCCGCCGCGCTACTTGCAGATATGGCATATGCTCCATTTGCAGAAGTGTCTTTTAGATGATTCGCTGCTATGATCCCCCAATCGGTTTGAATGCAACCTGGCTCTATTACAATAACATCAATGCCAAATGGTGCTACTTCCATTCTAAGTCCATCTGAAAAGCCTTCAACGGCAAATTTGGTTGCATGATACCAAGCTCCGAAAGGTGATACTATTTTTCCACCCATTGAAGAAATGTTAACGATTTTACCAAACTTATTCGCTCTCATAGATGGAAGTACAAGTTGAGTCATGCGTGCAAGACCGAAAAGATTCACTTCTAACTGATGTCTGGCTTCTTCCATCGGTACATCTTCTACTGCTCCATAGGAGCCATATCCCGCATTATTCACTAGAACATCGATTCGTCCCTCTTTTTCTAATATTGTATTTACACAAGCAACCATGGAATCTTCTTGTGTTACATCAAGGGTAATTGTCTGAATCCCTTTTTCGGATAGATTACTTAGTCTATCCATACGTCTAGCTGCTCCATATACCTGAAAGCCATGTTCTTGCAATTGAAGCGCTGTCTCCATTCCTATACCAGAAGATGCGCCTGTTACTAATGCTACTTTTTTCATCTTATTCTCCAATCCGTCGCCTTTGGCGACATACAAATCAAGGGTGTGATACGTCTTATTTATTGACACTGTGTCAGCAAATACATTCTATCACTTAGCTTACACCGTGTCAACTATCATTCTTGTACTTTACCAGATTCTATGTTATGATTATGACAAAGGAGAAGATACCATGGATTTTGTAAGAGCGAGAACACAAGAACAGATCATAAGTAGACAGGATGAGATTATTAATGCCTGTGATCAACTTTTTAGTCAATACGGTTATGAAGGAGTTCATTTTAAAGCAATATCAGAAATAACATCTTTTACCCGACCTACCATATATAATTATTATAAGACGAAAGATGAAGTTCTTCTGGATCTATTAATACGCGAAATGTTGAAATGGGCGACTAGCCTCGAAGAAGAGGTAAGTAAGATATCTCATATGTCAAAAGATGAATATTCTACACTTCTAACAGATCTACTAATATCACATGAAAAGATGCTTCAATTATTCTCAATTCTCTATACAGTTCTTGAAAATAATAGTGGTATTGAGAAATTAGTTGAATTCAAAAAAAAAGTAGTAAAAGTTATGGGAGCGGTCAGTGAAAGTGTAGATAAATATTTTCAATCGTCCACGGATACAAGTAGAGCTGAATTTGTTTCAGCCTTTTTTGCATATATATTGGGGTTATACCCTATGTCACATCTTACTGATAAGCAGAGGGACGCAATTAAGCTTTCAGGGATAAACTACGTTGCGCCTGATTTTAGGACAATGTGTTATCGTGGAATATTGCTATTACTGACTAATCTATAATAAAGAATACTATTTTATTTTTATCAAATTAGTAATTTGATAAATCAAATAAATAAGGCAACTGAATAGATCAAACATCTCATCAGTTGCCTTTTAACAAAGCTTTAATAGATTTTAATTTTTTATTGTGATTATATCTGATTTATTTTTATGTAACTAATAATTTTATATAATCTGTCTCATGCACACACTATTGTTATCCTTTACGTATGGACTATAATTTTCAATTACTTCATGACCATAGTTTTCAAATATATAACCTAATACTGCTATGTTGTAAATTAGTATTACTCGTTATCATCATCCCTATGTACTTCATGACTGTATTTGATGAATTTCGCTTATTATTTACTTAAAACATCTACATTTTGAATATCTCCAGGTCCCACTGTATCAGGAACTTTGGGTGCATGTGGTACTTTAGGTATTGACATATCTATCCCATTTAATGTAGCTGCAACATTTGTGGATGCAGCATTAAATGTTGTATTACTATTAGGCATAGATGAAACTCCTGGTATAGATGAAACTGATGGTCCATAACTAACATCACCTTCTGTGCTATATGCAGAGTTTGAATGTGAAGCAGTATTTGAATGTGATGTATGACTTGCATGAGATGCGTGACTGTCATGTGAACCATGATTGGAATGATCTCTAATATAGGAAGTCGAACTATGGGACTCATGTGAGCTATGAGAACCATGTTCTGCAAGAACATGAACTTCACTTGCGGCTATTGCACTCATAAGAATTAACATAGTTCCAATAGTCACTAACTTACTCCTTGCAATATTGCCATCTTCATCATTAATAAAATCTTCAATTGCTTTATTTATTTTTGGGAACTTTATCTCTTTATCTATCATTTTATCACTCCACTAATTTTATGCACTTTCCGTTTTTCCATTTAGTTGTATATGATTCATTTCGGCTTTTATAATAATCACAATTACCATTTGGCTTATTATCTTTAAATTTTCCATCAAGTTTATAAGCTTTTATTTTGGATGAGTAGTAATAAACGCCTTTTCCATTCATCTTATCATTTTTCCATTGCCCTTCATATTTAGAACCATCTTTCCACTTATAATAACCTTCTCCCTGCTTTATCCCATTTTTTAAATATCCTGAATACTTATCACCATTTTTATATATGATAGTACCCTCACCATTAAATGCATTTTTAGCATATTCTCCAGAATACATAGTACCATTTGAATATTTAATTTTTACAGATACAACTTTTCCCGAATCCAATGTTAATGTATAGATAGCTTTTGAGGTTACTGTATGATAAGCTCCTTTTATTAGTTTACCTGCCTTAAAGGTCCCTTTTAAAACATCACCATTTTTGAACGAAACTTTTCCATTACCTGTGATTGCATCATCTTTCCACTTTCCTACATACATATCACCATTTTTCCATATAAAAGTTCCCTGACCTGAACGCTTTGAATCTAAGAAATTTCCGGTATATTTACCCACAGAAGTATATGTGTATTTACCTTCACCTTGTATTTCATTCGAAAGGTATTGACCTGTATATGTTTTGTCAGATGCAAGCTTTAATTTACCTTTACCATGAATCTGGTTTTTCTTAAATTCTCCAGTATACTTATCACCATTTGCCCAAGTAATTTTCCCAGCTCCAGATATAGCATCCTTTTTCCATTCACCAATATACAAATCTCCATTATTCCAGGTAAAAGTTCCCTGGCCATTCCTTAATGAATGATGAAATTCTCCACTGTATTTTCCTAAGGATTTATATGTACCATGGCCAAATCCCTCCAGGAATCCATTTTTCCAATGACCTGAAAGCGTTTTTCCAGCATAATAAGTATATACTCCTTCACCTTCAAAAATACCCCAATCTAAATCACCAGTGTAGTACCCGTTATCCTCCTGAACTTTACCATTAAGTTTGAAATTTATTTGTCGTTCAGTTCTATAAAAAAAATTAGATTCTAATCCAACATATATTAAAATACAAACTAAAACACAGACAATCAAAATTCTTATACGTTTGGTTCTTTCCTCATTAGCCACTACATCCATCTCCTTAATATCTCAGTATCCTCTTCTTCGGTTAAATGTAAAAAATTAAATATTACATCTAACATTCCAGCATATATCATACACTTATATTCCTTGGGTCTTTTCTCATAGACATCCAAATAAGAAGCAAAATTCACAACTGGACAGACGCCACAATAAGGTTGGTATATGCAATCCGAACAGGTTGGCAATGTTTCCAATATACTCGCTTTACACGCCACTTTACATCGAGGTGAGTCAATTAATTCACTATATGTATTGTCAACCGTCCCAAGGCAAAAAGAATCATTTCCCATCTCAGCTAGCATTCTTCCTTCATCGCAAGTATATATCTTGCCATCACAGTAATAAGCCATCTGTCCTATTGCAGCACCACAAGGTGAACGTAATTCCATATAGTTAGAACCTACTCCATATAAAATCTTAGATAGAAATACCCTTGCCTGTCCTTCTTTTATATCAATACCCTGTCTATTTAATTGTATCATATGCAAAAAAGCTTCCTTATAGAAATTACAAAATTCTTGTGGTGAATAACCAATTTCTTTCCACCTTGCACTTGCACATCCTAGTGGAGTTAAAGCACGCAATGATAAAGTAGAAAAGCCATTGTCTACATATGCATTTACAATTTCTTTTGCGTATCTCAAACTTTCTCTTGTTGTTGTTTGTATTGCACCCACATAAATTCCCTTTTGTCTTAACTTTTCAATTGATTTCAGAACTATCTGAAAACTATTTAATCCATTTTTCATCGGCCTATTCAAATTATGTAAAATCTCATTGCCATCCAATGATGTTGATAAATTAATATTGTTCTCCAATATAAATTCTATCATCTCATCTGTTAGTAAAGTAAGATTACTAACTATTGAATATTGAATATGTTTTCCTTCTGCTTTTTCTTTAGAATACTCTACAATATACTTGATAATTTCAAAATTTAATAATGGTTCTCCACCTTGAAACTCAAAATCAATATCCTTAGATGGTGACTGTAATGCTATATCTACAGCTTTCTTAGCAGTTGTTTTATCCATAAATCCATTTGGAATACTACTTCCATTCTGTGCTTGACAATATACACATTGTAAGTTGCACGTGTTTGTTACAACAAAAATATGTAGCTGCGTACTACTAAAGAGAAATTGCTTACTATCTTTCATATAATATTGAACTTTATCAAGAAACGCTTCCTTAGACGATTCATAAATAAAGCCTTTATCAATTAAAATCTTTTCTAATTCACTATCTTTAACTTCATTTTCATTAACTATACTAAAAAAATCATCTTTTTTAAGAAAAACGTATCTTCCAAAATCATTTGTAATTAAAAATGTATCTGATGATATTCTTTTAAAATTAAAAAAATTTTTCATAATTATCTCCATGCCTTTAAATCATTTTTGGCCATTCGTATTGTACCTGCGAACACCCCACCACACGCATCTCTTAATGTACACTCTGTACATTCCTCAGTAAATCGTACTTTATAATCCGTTATACTTTTCATGCAAAGCATATGAAACTTTTGATCTACTGAACATAACGGAAAATTGTATAAACCCACATCTATCCCGTTTTTTATCAAATTGAGAATAGCCTCTTTAGATGCTTTAAATGCCTCTATATATGAAATCCATACATCAGATTCATTTTTTGCAGCATTTCCCAGCATCTCCAAACCCATGATTTTGACACAGAAAACACTCGAAAATTCTTTAATAATCAAATCTGCAATTTTACTAATAAATTGTGCATTCAACTTACTCACAACAATTCGTAACTCTACTGGTACCTCTTTTTTCAATAATTTCTTTAATGCAATAGTTGTTTCCAGAAAACTTCCTGAAGCATTTGTTATATTATCATGGGTGTTTGCATTATACCCATGTAAAGGTATACCCAAAACAATCTTTGGGGGAATCGAATGCAAAAATTGTTCAAGAAAAGGGTCATATGATAAAGCTCTAGCATTAGTTAATAATAAAATTCTTGTATTTTGACATTTACTTTTTAATGCATTCAGTATTAAAAATAACTTTGTCCCAATCAAAAAGGGTTCTCCACCTGTAACAGTAAGATGTCTTGCATTGCAAGGCATTAATTCTATAGCATTCAGTATATTATCTACTGATATATTTCCCCCCTGCCTCCGAACGGATTCTGGTAAAGGACACATAATACAATTTGAATTACATTTCATTGTTACAACAATTGCATTATCAACCGTTTCATTACTATAATACAAATATGCCTTTCCATCTGAACTAATCTCAAAAACATCAAAATCATGACATGACAGTAAATTTATATTATCTTTTTCTGATATTTTTAATAAAATATTTTGTGGCCACATAAAAAACTGATTTTCTATCCAATATATATGGGGTTTTTCTTCTTTACATAACCGTTCATGAACTTTCATCGATTTTGCAAATGATGTTACCATAACCCCACATTCATATTCCTCAAATGTTATTATCATATAAGCACCTCGCCTATTATTAGATATAGAACTATTCCTATTGAAATAAAAATAGCAAAAGGAACTTTCCGAACTATAACTATTGTTTTCCTTCCATATTTGGAATTCTTCCATCGTTTTATACTTTCTAATTCTTCTTTCGTGATTCTTGATTTTAAACTCTCATCAGAAATAGTAGGCAATCCTTTTACTTTTGATTGTAAAAAATGTAATGTACTCGTGGTGGATAAAATCATTCCTTCCTGAAGTTGGTCTATATTTATTTCTTCATAGTTGTATTCCTCAAAAAATATACGCATTAACATAAACACGAAAATAAAAATATAATTTTCCCACTTAGTACTAATAGGTACATAACCTGTAAACAATACCATTCCAACATCGAAAACAAAAAAACTAAGTACAATACACTTTTCTTTAAAAATAATAAATTTGTTTAATACTATTACAGAAAGCATTAAAAAAGATAAGTATATTACATTATTTATCTGAATATGTGTATAAACAAAATAACTATATACCTGATTAATTGCAGCTATATAAACTAGCGTTCTCAGATATCCAAGCAAAAAAGTTTTTACTTTATTTAAACCTTTTTTTACTGATATTACTTTCTTATGCTTCATTGCAAAATATAATGAATCAATGAACAAATACAAGTATCCACTTAAGAATGCAAGTACAAGTACAGCCAATAGTGAACAATTTGCATAATTACAATGCCAATATAACTCTGCTGGAAATATAATAGCCACAACTCCTAATAATTTAGAATCTCCTCCTGCCCATATTCCTACTGCATATAGAATAATTCCAATTAAAAATAAAGAAATTGCATTACTCAAAAATAAAACTATTAATGATCGTTCCACAAATATATAAAATATCAAATCAAAAACAATACCAATTCCACTTATGAAAAAAATAGTTTGATTTTGAATCTTTCCTCTCTTGATATCAGTAAAACTAATTATAATACATACCAAAAGGAGTAAAATCAATCTTATGTATGTTATCAAAATTCTTTCAACTCCTTTTGATTCAACATATCAATGACATAATTTTCGTATTCTGCTAACACAACTTTTTCATCAGCTTGACAATCTTTAAAGAATAATTCCCAATATTCTAAACTATCCACTATTGTTATATTAGCAATATCTTTAAAGTCTCTTTGTGCTCTCTTTAGAACTTGATAGTCAAATATCTCTTTAGTTAATAATAATTTACTCATTTATTTCAAACCAATCTTTTAGAATTTTTTCAATGTTGATCTCTTTTGCTTCTTCTGGTTGTAATATTACTTCTTCTGTACTCTCAATAATAGAAGACGCAAACGCCCTTGCCATAACTAACTCTCTAATACTCTTAGTTTCTTGACTTATTTGCAAACGAACCATTTGTGCCAATAGTTCATTTTGAAATTCTTTTTCTGTTATCACATCTAAATTATCTTTCATATCAACAGATACAATATAGTAAGATTTATCGCAATCCAAATGGACATATGCTCTATCAGTAAAACTGTACGCTGCTTTCATTAAAGCTTTTTGTAAATATAATTCCTTATTAAATTTATACTGCATATTTAATCCTTTCTCATAACGCATTAAAACTTTGATAATTATATCATTCATAGCACATTGTAACAAGTTTAAATTCCATACTATATGAACTATTTTTTTATTAAGAGTTATTTCGTAACAATTTAATAAGATTTTTTTATATATATTAGGGTTAACCCCATGACACATCTTACTGATAATCAGAGAGAAACAATGAGACTATCAGGGATTAACTACCTGGAAATATTGCTATTACTGGCTAATCTATAATATCAATTATCATATTATAAGCAAACTACCAAAAAACGTTGGCCATCTTTCTCCAACGTTTTTATAATATATATTATACTTTCTCTTCATCTTCAATTTCAGGTAAGATACGGAACACTTCTAATAAAATAATATTGATGCTTAGCCATACACCTCCAAATACATACCCTGCAACTACATCACTTGGGTATTGAATATTGAAAAATACTGGTCCAATTCCTGAAAGGAGGCAAATTAATAGGAAAATTGGAATCATCATATTTCTAAGCCAACCCTTTTTATCATGTCTAATAATTAAAAATACTGCATATCCATAAGCGACTGATATCATAAAGGTCTGTTCACTTGGAAACGTATATTTCGTATTTTCTAAAATTCCTATACCCATTGGCCCTAGGCGATGAAATAAAGTTCGAAGTACTTCTTCTAATATTTCACCTCCTAAAACCACCGATATCAAAAATCGCACTTCAAGAATTCGATTTTTAGCTTTTACTCTAATCCATATTATTATTAATACAGTTAATAATATCAACATTGGATATGAAGTTAAATATCGTATAAATCGGAAGCCAATCGTCCATTTCTGATTAAATATTCGAGTTGTAAGATAATAGACGATCGTATCAAATTTACCGAATTCATTTGCAAGAAAATCCTGTATTAACCCAGCAGTAAGAACCACTAAACCGATCAAAGTTACAGCCAAACAGATTACTACCAATCTTACTTTACCCAGAGAATGAAATATCTTTAATCCATACTCCAATCTCAATTTTACATATTCCCTGATTTCTTCTTTATAGTTTTTATATAAATAAAAAACTGCTATTATAACACCTACGATAATACCACCAATGATAAAATAAATCTTTAACGATGAATGGAATTGTTCCCAACTTGGCCCTAGGACCTTTCCTAATGAGATGAACATAGTCGTCCAGATAAATGCACCAATATATGAATTGATTGCAAACTTTTTAAATGATATTTTGGTAATTCCCGCGAAATATCCTGCGACATGCCTTATCCCAGGAATAAAATAGGATACTACAAGAAGACCATTCCCATATCTAGAAAACCATTTTGATACTTTCTCAAATTTTTTCGAATGGCTACCCGATCCATGCCTTTCAATGAATTTTTTATCCATCAATTTTCCTATAAAATAAGAGATGGTAACCCCAGTAATCACTCCAGCAGCAGCTGTTATTATACTAAATATCCAATTTAGCTTTCCATCATATACCAGAAATCCACAGTATATCATTAGAGTCTCTCCTGGCGTTGGAAGTGCAATAAGTTCTAACATTAACGCTATATATAATACAACATATCCATAATGATTAAATAAATCTGTTATAAAACTCAAGTTCATTCCTCCAATATATTTATAACCATTCAAAGCATAATCAAAAAGCGTTACTATTCTTCATCCCTTCAAGATTGCAATAGTAACGCTTCTAATGTAATTTCTTTATATACAATATCTTTATCTATCTTTATCTATCTTTATCTAACAACTTCTAAATTATCCATTAAGATAATCTGCTCTTATTTGCTCTAAGTCAACTTTACTTAGATCATCAACAATAACAATTATGCCCAATACACTTCCATCTTTTAAGATAGCGTAGACACCTTCTTCAGCAAACTTAACTTCTGTCTTAATCGTTCCTTTTTTTCCTTCAAATGAGGTTAGTGTATCACCTGAGTTACTATTAACAATCGAATAAGTACCTGTCGGTGTATCAAACTTATTCAGATTAAAACTTAATGTAGTATCTATATTTTTAGTTCCTACAAGAATTAGAGGTTCGAATTCATATCCTATTCCTTTGATGGTAGCTGTTTGGTTCGTTTCAGTTACTTTCGTTTTATGAATTAATAGATTCGTCTTCACTTTACTAATATCATTTCCATAGATACTAGGAGTCTGTTGTGTATTATTTGTTGTTCCTGCTGCATTTCCAGTACAACAAGACATTCCACTGGATGGAGTCGGTATGGAGGAATCTGGTTTTGATGTATCTACCGAATCAAGATTATCAACTACTTTAATTACGCCACGAATCATTCCCATTCCACAACTAAAGTTAATATCATTATCTTTTGGTGTAAATTCAATTACATTATCTCCTGAGGTTAGATTTTTCTGAATGTTTAGAGATGGTACAACAATCTGACTATTACAAGAATTTAATGCTTTACCATCAATAATCCATTTGACTGGCTTATTCTTTTCAACATACAGACCGTTTGGAGTATATCCTGCGCCATCTGCTGTCATTCGAATCACTTGCACGCCATTTTCAATCGTTGCTTTCGCTCCCGTAGATGCAGAAGCCTCCGATTTATTACCAGAAAGGGTTGCAGCTAAAGTTGAAGTCGATGGTATGTATACGCCTGCTAAAGCCAAACCTCTACTTCCCATCACAAGTCCTAATACTACAACTAATATTCCACTGAATTTTAATAATGTCTTGGTATAGCCTTTACTTAATAGCCCAGATAATACTCCAAAGGTTAACATTAATGGAATTGTTCCAAGTGCAAAAAACATCATAGAGATAGCTCCAGTGATTGCACTTCCAGTTCCTAATGCGTATAGCTGCATGGTTTGAAGTGGTCCACATGGCATAAGGCCATTTAGAACTCCAACTAGAAACGGAGTCTTAATCTTCCTCTTTACAGAACAGGATGACCATGGAAGCTTAACATTGAATTTACGAAACAATCCATATCCGCTCATATTCAGACCCATCATTATCATGAAGATTCCTGCAAATATTTGAAGTCCAGCTTTTACCGTTATGGACAGTGCAAATACAGATCCTATAGCACCAACGATACCTCCAATGACTGTATACGCTACCACACGTCCTGCATTATAAAAGAGCGCAGGCTTTATGGAATCATATCTACGTTTGCTCTCTTTATTAATACTCTGTGACAGCATAATCCCACCACACATGCCTACACAATGAATGGATGTCAGTGCACCAACAATAAAAAGCATGAAATAGCTAGCACCATTCAGTTTGGAAGTCATATCGACTCCACTATTAGAATTGCCAATTAGAAATATAGCCGCTACCATGATAAAGATACCTGCAATCTTATATCTTCCAGAACTTTCTGTTCGGTAACCAGCAGTTACGATTGATGCCTTGATTTGATCTGTTGAGCAGATACTAGTATCATACTCGATTTCTAACGTTTGATTCGCAAAGCTTGCTTTTGCTTTTATTACTCCATCTAATTTATTTACTGCTCGTTCTATTCTTGCCTCACAAGATGTACATGTCATGTCATATACTTTGATTACTTCTTTTTTTGTTCTCACGCAATTACCTCCTTGTTTCTTCGTCCTTTTATTCAGTATATATCAGTTATGTGAAGGTAATATGGAGATTTGTAAAATATCAAAAAACCTTCTCAGTAATTAATCCCTGAGAAGGTTTTTCAATAAAAAATTTCTATCTTACTTAAATTTTACTCATATCATATGATATTATTTCATAACTCAAACATCCCAGTCTAAAATACATCGTATACTTGATAAATTCTAGCTAAAAGTATATTTTAATCCTCAGATTCTAGATACTCGCATTGAAAAGAATCGAACACAGCTTCATTACTTCCATCCTTACTATATGTATACAATCCAATCAATACACCCGTGAATCCACCAGCAACTTCGGAGGAAAGGTATCTAGTTTGTGCCTGACCAAGTGAGATCTCTTGTCCATCTATATTGATTAAGAAGTAATAGAATAGATTACTTGCTTTGATAATTAACGTTATCTTATTCTCTTGCTTTAACTCAACCATATTCTCAACAGACTTGATATCACCAATATTAAGTCGCTCGATTGCTTCATATTTACCACCATTTTTACGAATTGCAAGGTCATAATGATGGTTCTCATCCATATATATGGTGATTCCCGCTTCACCCTCATCAATACTGACATCACAGGAGATTGTCGCATTAAAATCCTTTTGACGAATCCCAAGAAAAGTTGGTGAATCCGCTTCATCAAGCGATACATCAGTCCCTTTTAAAGTTAATTGATTTTCACCAAATTGATAATTTTCCTCTACTGGGAAACGAAGATGGCACCAATCCATATCCCATTCTGTATTTACAAAGGTTTCACTCTTCTTCTCTTCTTGAATAATATCATGTTCAACATAATCAATTTCAAAGGATCTAGTTGTAGTACCATGATCTCCTGCTACAAACCATCCATCTTCGTTAAACTGAACTGGGGTAAGGAATACTTCGCGTCCAAGATGATGGTAGGTCATCCATCTATGAATCTGACGGAATCCTAGATGAAGAATCCACCAATTACCTTCGTTATCTTGAATAAGATCTCCATGACCTACTCCCTGAATCTCATAGCCACCCAAGTTACGATTCGTTAATACTGGATTCTTAGAATATCCTTCAAATGGACCAAATGGAGCATCTCCTCTCGCATAGGTTACCATATGACCATATTCCGTACCGCCCTCGGCTGCCATTAGATAATACCCGCCATTTATCTTGTACAAATGAGGACTCTCAAGATAACGCCCACCTGAACCTTGCCAGATTGTCTTACTAGATGATAATTTCTTACCTGTTGTAATCTCAATCTCACATTGAACAATTCCTGGCACTCCATAATCATCTTCACCATTACTCATAAAATAAGCTTTTCCATCTTCAAAATATAGAGATGGGTCAATTCCACCCTGATCTACATTGATTGGGTCGGACCATTCGCTATAGATGTCATCCGTCCACACATAGAAATTCTGATGAGTGGTATCATTGGTAGTCGTCATATAGAATCTACCGTCGTTATATCTTATCGTTGGAGCAAATACTCCACCAGAACTATTAATTTTCTCAAGTTGAATTTGATTCTTTCTAGTTAGGCAGTGACCTATCTGTTTCCAATTGATAAGATCTTTACTTTCAAAGATTGGCACACCTGGGAAGTATTGAAATGAGCTGCATACTAGATAAAAAGTATCCTTCACTTTACATACACTTGGGTCTGGATAAAATCCTTTTAATACTGGGTTATTGTATTTCATAATGTTTCTTTTATATAATAAATAAGAAATAGATTTATTATATTGTCCTTTCTGTTTAGAATGATGGATTTTTAAAAATATGTACTTTGTTTAATTCAAATAGAATCATTGGGATTCTACTTTTCATAAATTTATACTCTAATTCTGTATTTCCTTTGGAATCATTTACTAGCAGATTTTGAATAATTTTGCTCCATGTACAGACACCTCTGTTTCAAAAATATCCGTTAAGCCTTTCTCTATTTCTTTACTCCAAAATTCTTTTAATTGCTTTCCTTTAAATGAATTAATTTCCAATTCTTTTGCATCAATTGAAATATTCCTTATATCGTCACTTAGATTAAATAGGGCAAGATAATAAACCTCTTCCTTGGTATCTTTGGAGAACCAGATTGCTTGCTCCTCATCTCTCATAACCTGTTTGGCACCATAAGAATGCGCTAACAAATGTAATACTTCTTTGTTGGTTAGCGTATTCAGTGTCCAATCATCAAGTTTGGTTAACTCAGCTCCTAGCATAAGCGGAGACCTAAAGATACACCATAAGGTCATCATGGTTATCTGTTCTTCTTTAGTAAAGTTCGTATAACGTTCTTCTCCGAATCCTTTCCCCAGATATCCCATAGGTAACATGTCACAATCAGGATAAGAGCCTTCTGCTACGTGCTTCTGCCATAGTTCACATCGTTCGAACATATTTTTTAATAAAGGCCAATGATCCCAAAAATCATCTGTAATACGCCACATATTCGCATATTTTTCATAATGCCAAGCTTCTTTAATTAGTGCTGGTCCTGGAGATAGACTTAAGACCATTGGCCTGCCACAATGTTCTATCGCGTGATGAAGCATCTCGATCTCTCTTCTTGCAGAAGGTTGATCATATCTACAGATATCATCGCATTTGATAAAGTCAACTCCCCATTCGGCATATAATTCAAAAATAGAATTATAATAACCCTGTGCTTCTTCCATATCCACATTTACGCCATACATGTCTGGATTCCAGTCGCATATAGAAGAAGGGTTGGCAATCTCATTCGCAGTTTTATCACTGTCTAGAAGTTTCATGTGATTGTGTGCTGCTATTCTTGGAATCCCACGCATGATATGAATTCCAAATTTCAAGCCTAATTCATGAATATAATCTGCTAATGGTTTAAATCCACGTCCATCTGCTGAAGATGGGAAACGATCAACACAAGGAAGAAGTCTTGAATATTCATCAATCTCTACTTTCCAAAATGGTATGTATTGGTACTTATCTCTTTGTGTTCCTGCATCATAAGCGTACCACTCAATATCTACTACGACATATTCCCAACCAAACTCTTTTAGATTTTTTGCCATGTAGTCTGCATTTGCTTTTACTTGTTCTTCATTAACTGTCGTATCATAATAATCATAACTATTCCACCCCATGGGTGGTGTTTGATATAATTCGTTTCTGTTCATATATCCTCCTAAAGTAATTTCTTGATATTTAATTTCTTGATATGTAATTTCCTGATAAGTAATTTATTGATAAGTAATTTATTGATATGCATCTTAATCAATGTCTATCTAAGTTTTCTTATATATTTTCTAAATATTATTTTCAAATCCCTTATAATATCGTATTATAATAATAACAGATTCTGAATACAAGAATACTTAACTGATACTGGAGGGTAATTATTTGATGTCATGGAATTATGGAACTTATGGATTTGTAAATTATGATCTGATAGCGGAACAATCACTATCTACAATAGATTTGGGAGTGGAACGAAGGCAACAGGAACATTATTTCTTTGAGAATAAAAATAGAAATTATGAAGGTTATCTATTTCAGTATACATTAGATGGATATGGTTTTTACGAAACTCCAAATATGAAATATAGATTAACCAAAGGAAAAGCTTTCTTTATCACATTTCCAGATGATAGTAAATATTATTTATCGGATGAAAATGAGGGTGACGACAATCCAGATCATTCTTGGACTTATTTTTATATTCATTTTAATGGTCCTGCAGTCGAACCTTTTTTTAGGCGAATAAGAGAACTATGTGGTCCTGTTTGTACTTTAGACTTTGATTGCCCGCCAAAGCATCTATTCTTTGAATTATATGAATTAGTCAGAACACAAAAACAATTGGACAAATATAAAGGAAGTGAATGGCTATATAGTTTTCTGATTGCGTTACTAAGAAGTATTGAATTCCCGCCACAGACCAAACGAAGTCATTATGTTGTGGATGCCTTAGAATGGATGCAATTACATTACACTAGCCAGATATCCATTGAAGATATGAGTAGAGAGATTGGTGTATCTTTTTCACATCTCACAAGACAATTTTATAAAGAACAAGGACTAACTCCTATCCAATATCTTTCTCGTCTTAGAATGGAACATGCAATCTACTTGCTTCTTAATACTGATATGTCTATTGACCTAATTGCTGGTAATTCCGGGTATTCTAATGGAAATTATTTTAGTAAAGTATTTAAAAAAGCCTTGAGGGTTACACCAATGGAATATCGCAAGATGCATAAAACTATTTAGCTCATGCTTCCCTGTAATAAGTTCATTGAATACTTGATAGATTCAGACGATAGGTTATCTAAATTACCATGATTGAAACTTTTTCATCTTACGTTCCATTTCCTCATTTGGAAGTTACCATCATGGTAATTAATTTACAGTATTCCCTGAATTTATAAAGTATAATGTAGATTTTTGACTGGTAAGTTTGAATATTTAACTACAAAAAGAGGTAACAACCGTTAGAATATTATAAACGGCTGATCCTCTTCTCGTTATAAAACATTATTTCTGTTTAATCTATGGTACTTTTATTTTTTTAATTAACGTCTTCTAATATAAGCATCCTTCATTATTCTACTTCTTGGTACTCGCAATGAAACTCTTTAAATACCGCTTCGTTATTACCTTCTTTACTGTATGCATATAAACCAATTAACACACCAGTGAATCCACCAGCTACTTCTGAAGATAAGTATCTTGTCTGTGCTTGACCTAAGGCGATTTCTTTTCCATCTATATTGAAAAAGAAGTTATAATTAAGATTACTTGCTTTTATGATAAGAGTTGCCTTATTTACTGCTTGTAGTTCAACTGAATTTTCTACAGATTTGATATCGCCAATATTAAGACGTTCCATTGCTTCGTATCCATCACCAGATTTGCGAATTGCTAGGTCATAATGATGATTCTCATCCATATAGATTGTGATTCCTGCTTCACCGCTGTTAATACTTACATCACAGGAGATAGTCGCATTGAAATCTCTCTGACGAATGCCAAGGAAGGTTGGAGAATCTGCTTGATCAAGAGATACATTCGTTCCTTTTAATGTTAACTGATTTTCTTCCAATTGGTAATTCTCATCTACAGGGAATCGAAGGTGGCACCATTCCATATCCCAACTTGTATTCTCAAAAGAATAACATTTCTTCTCGTCTTGAATTACATCGCTATCAACATAATCTAGTTCAAATGTCTGCGTTGTAGTACCCTGATCTCCTGCGGTAAACCAGCCATCTTCACCAAACTTAACAGGTGTAAGGAATACTTCACGTCCAAGGTGATGGAATGTAAACCATTTATGAATCTGACGGAATCCCAGATGAAGAATCCACCAATTACCATCGTTATCTTGAATAAGATCTCCATGTCCAACACCTTGAATCTCATAACCACCTAGGTTACGATTCGTTAATACCGGATTCTTTGCATATCCTTCAAATGGGCCAAATGGAGCTTTTCCTCTTGCATAAGTAACCATATGACCATATTCGGTACCGCCCTCAGCTGCCATTAAGTAATATCCTCCATTTATTTTATATAAATGAGGACTTTCAAGATAACGACCGCCGGAACCTTGCCAGATTGTCTTACTAGGTGATAACTTCTTACCAGTAGCAATCTCAATCTCACATTGAACAATTCCTGGTACTCCTTCATCATCTGCGCCATTACTCATGAAATAAGCTTTTCCATCTTCAAAAAATAAAGATGGGTCAATTCCACCCTGGTCAACGAAGATTGGATCAGACCATTCACTGTGGATATCATCCGTCCACACATAGAAATTCTGATGAGTAGTATCATTGGTAGTTACCATATAGAATCTACCGTCGTTATATCTTATCGTTGGAGCAAATACTCCACCTGAACTATTGATTTTCTCCAGTTGAATCTGATTTCTTCTTGTTAGGCAATGGCCAATCTGTTTCCAATTGATTAGGTCTTTACTTTCGAAGATTGGTACACCTGGGAAATATTGAAATGAACTACATACAAGATAATATGTATCCTTTACTTTACATACGCTAGGATCTGGATAGAATCCTTTTACTACTGGGTTATTATATTTCATATACTGTCCTTAATAATAAATGAATATCACATTTATTATTATTTTCCTTTCTGTATTCTATATCATTTAGGTATTTGTGAAACTATGTACTTCATCTTATTTAAGCTTGTGTACTACTTTTCTTTGACGTCCAATTCTTTTCTTTACCTCCCTGAGGATACATTGATATCCTCTCAGTATATAAGAACAAGAGCTTTCATTCAGAACCAATTACTATTCATATTGATAATCAAACCAATCAAAATAAGCTGGATTCGTGCACTTCTTACCGTGCCCTGTTGCATAAAGCACAATATAATTACCGGTAAATTTACCGCCAACTTCTGTTGAGAGATAATGAACTTCTCCTTGTCCAACAGGTACAGGGTTGCCAGTATCATCTATGTAAGCAAAATGATAGACATTAGGTGTTGCAGTCATTTCGAAGATAACTTCGTCTCCACTAAATGGGATACTGTTCTCAACTTTCCATAAAGAACCGATTTTTCTGCGGAAAATAATTTTCTTATCATCTTCTACCATAGTAAGAGCTATCTCATAATGATGGTCGCAATTTAGAAAAATGCTTAAGCCCGCTTCTTCTCCATCCTTTACGATATCAAACTTTAGCTTAGTTCGAACGGTACAAGCCATATGTTCTTGTCTTCTACCTAACCAAGCAGAAGTCTCTTTATCATCCAGACTTATTTCATTTCCTTTCAGAGTAAGAAACCCTTGTCTCTCAGTTAATGAGAATAATGAAGGATCTGGATTATAGATAAAATTCCAACTATAATCGAAACTGCTATGGTCAAAGTCATCTCGAACTTCTATCTTAGGAACAAGCACTTCTGGTAGGCATTTCGCTTCCATTACAATATCAATAGAACCATTATTTCCAAAGATTGGCCACATATCATCATCCCATTTGACTGGTGCTAAAAAAGTCTCTCTACCTAAGTGATGTCTATCTGGATATGGCACAGGGCGAATTCCAAGGCAGACTGCCCACCAGCTACCATCATGAGCTTGTATCACATCTGCATGTCCGACTGCTTTGATTGGTAATGACAGACTTCGATTCGTAAGTACTGGATTGCGTGGACATGGAATATAAGGTCCATCGATCGTTTTACTTCTGGCTACAGTAAGCATATGCCCTTGAGAAGTTCCACCTTCTGATATGAACAAGTAGTAATATCCATTCATTTTATATAGATGAGGTCCTTCTGGGTCACAACCACCTGTACCACCCCAGATGTCTTTTTTCTCTCTGATTAATTTACCAGTTTCAATATCAATCTCACATAAGAAAATATTCTGATAAGTTCCTGTGTAGTATACTCGTCCATCATCATCAAAAAATAGGGATGGATCAATACCAGGTAAATCAATCCAGATTGGATCAGACCACTCGCCATATGGATCATCCGTCCAAACTATAAAGTTACCGCTACCAGTATCACTGTATGTGATATTTGTTGTAATCATATAAAAGCGCCCATTATAATAACGTAATGTTGGAGCGTAGATTCCAATGCTATTTGGAAAACCTTTTGCTAACATCACTTGTGATTCTCTTGTTAAGCAGTGACCAATCAGTTCCCAATGAATCAAATCTTTACTATGGAATATTGGTACACCAGGAAAATATTCAAACGTACTGTTAACTAAATAATAGTCTTCACCTACTCTGCAGATACTTGGATCCGGATGAAAACCTGGAATAATTGGATTCTGATATTGCATATTAGTTCCTCCGTTGTGATTTTATATTAGTTTAATTTTAGCATGTAGATTACGCGATTACCTTGACTTTTTAGACATTGTATAGCATTATATAGACATGCTATTTTATAATTTGAGGTCCGAAAGCTTTATAATTGAAAGGTATGAGAGACTAATGGAATATATGTATTTAAAATATTTCGCAGAGGATGAGGATTATCCAATATTCGTTCAAAGCGGGCAACATGACGGTGATATGCCAATTCACTATCATAATGATTTTTCTGAACTTGTTATGGTAACCAATGGAACTGCAACACATGTCGTAGATAACGAAAAATATTTCATAAAAAAAGGAGATGTATTTGTTATTAACAACCATACATCTCACGGATATGAAGACCCCCATGATTTTAAAATATATAATATTATGTATAAAACGGAATATCTATATCATTCGGTAAATGACATAAGAAAATCTGCCGGGTTTCATGCTCTTTTCGTAATCGAACCATACTTAGCGAAAGAACATAATTTTAATAGTCGTCTGACCTTAGAACTTTCTGATTTTGAATTTGGAAATCAGCTTATATCTTCCATGCTTATGGAATACACCCAGAAAAATGAGGGCTATCAGACCTTTGTGCAATCTTACTTTATGCAACTGATTGTATTCTTATCAAGAAAGTATAACTTTACAGAGATTAATAAGAAGGATACGATTATACATTTTGCAACTGCAATCTCATATATGGAGAATCATTTTAAGGAGCCACTCTCCCTACAGATGCTCGCTAGTAAAGCAAATATATCTACCAGACATTTTACTAGAATCTTTTATGAGACTTATGAAACAACACCAATGAATTATGTTCTGCAACTTCGTCTTCAATATGCTTGCCATTTACTAAAGAAAAGTAAGTTAACCATAATTGAGATTGCTTATGAGAGTGGATTTAATGACAGTAACTATTTTGCAAGACAATTCAAGAACATTTATGGAATAACACCAACGAAATATCGCTCTGATATCAAATTGTTATGATACATTTTACTTGAAGGTAAGACTTTTCCTAAGTGATCCAAATAAATTCTGTACACTAGGATTCTAGTATCCTCTTAGCAAACTCAACCTTGTTGATATTGACAGGATCGCCATCCTCAACATTCCAGCACTCGGACATTGCCAGCTCAACATAGAAGCATTCTTTGATTCTATGAACTGGGAGTTGTAATTGTTCACTAAAATAATGAATGATGTACATTATCTTTTCAAATAGTTTGTCATTCATATCATTCTCCAATTCATTTACAATAAATCTTGGAAGATCAAAGATTGGGTCTCCAAGTATACCTTTTGGATCAATGATGGTATACCCGCCTGTGCTATTTAACAAGATATTGTCATGATGCAGATCTCCGTGTAACAACATTTTCAAAGGATATAAGCGAAATAGTTCATTACAGATTACCTCTGCTTTTTGCATATGAAGCGTTAGTTCTTTATAATCGCTTCTCTGTTCCATATATCTTGTAATTCTAGTTACCCAATCCAGATACGTTCGGTATTGTTCTGGTTTCGATGGAAGAATGTGTAGTTCTTTTTGTAGTCCACAGAATATGGAGAGTCTTTTGTCTAGTGAAGCTACTTCTCTAAGAACATTACCTGGTAATATCTGTTCTTCTAGGAGAACACCATGTGCTACGTCCGCTTCATAAGCCTTACAAAAGCATTTCCCATTGTACTCAACTAATGTGTTATACTCCTCTTTAATCTCTTTTGTCGTACTCCGTTTCTTTAAAATTGCTTTGCCATAGTTCCTTGATTCGCATTTAATCACACAACTATTTTTCTGATCATCGATTAATTCCAAATTGCTTAATTGCCATAGGGTAATATATTTTTCAATCTCCGATTGTTCTCTTTCATAATATGACTGTTGATTCATGATGTTTGATTTATCCCTTCTCAATTTTTACTTAGATTCATTAGGGTGATAAAGAGAGTATCTGTGATGTAAGTATTCTTTCCCTCTGAATATTTCATTATATGAACCTGATATAACAAAACCAAGATTTTCTACAAGACGAATTGACTTTTGATTGTCAATACTGACGCATGCGATAATCTCTTTTATGTGCATCTTATCTATGGCAAATGTGATAATTTCTTTCAATGCTTCCTGCATATAACCATATCCCCAGAATTCTTCCTTTAAGTCATAACCAACTTCTACAGTACTTTCATTTTGATTCCAGCAATGATATCCACAGGTCCCCATTTTCATTCCATCCGATTTTCGAATAAGAATCCAACGATGTTGTATTCTTGGTTCCGGCTGTATATAAAAGTTAATGATATCATCTGCACCTTGTATATCAGTTAATGGTTCTTCATCATATAGATACCTACACACAACCTCATCTGAGAAATGGTTATATATAAAATCTCTATCCTCATTGGATATGTTCTTTAGATATAATCTTTCTGTTTCTAAATCACTAAATAGCATTTTTAAAGTTCTCCAATCTTCTATTTTCTATCTTCAGTTAAACTATGTATTACATTATATTGTATATTAATTAATAAAACTCTGTTAGTTAATAAAATTGTTTAAAGCTGTAATAGAGGAGGGATGTGGTTTTCCCTCCTTCTAAACTAAGTATTATCTCAAATGGTATACCATATTTGGTTTTAGAGTTGCCACGTCTGTTCCAAACAACGTGCATTGCACACTTCCAATCACCGTAACCTTATCATCTTCAACGAATAGGGATGTCTCTTCTGGCAACGCAAATACCTTATTTCCCTTTGCTACATAATCAGAGATCCATTGAAATTCATATGCATTTCTAACTGTATCTCGATTTGTATAATGGCAACATATATCGTAACCTTTTAAGATGTCAAAACCTTTTGTATCAATTAGATTCACTACATTTTCATCAGCATAATCAGTACAACATATATCATTGCTAAAAATTATAGCTCCTGCACTTCCACCAAAAACAACTCCATCATTTTCAATAAAATTTTGGATTAATTGAATAGCACCAGAATTTTTCAATAAGTATAATAGTCTATACGTATTACCCCCTCCAATGTAAATAGAAGAATACTTTTTCAAGTCATATTCCTTTAATGAATATATATTAGTAATCATCTCAATTTTTTTTATGTCGTAAGGTAATAACTCATTTTGAATCCATTCTATACAACTTGGAAACTTATTTTCTTCCATTGCAATTGGAATATATAGTATTGGTTTGTCTTTATTTATCTGGCTTGCATATAGCTTATTTACTTCTTCTGTCTGTTTTGCGTCACCACCACCACATAAAATAACCTTCATCGTTTACTCCACAAAGTGACAAATATCTAATACAATCTTTCCTTCTTCATCAGGCGTTGTAAATCTTGGACAACCATAACGTTCAAAAAACCAATAAGCATTTTCTTTACCACTAATGATATTCATACCATTCTCAACTAATTTATCTGCGCATTTGTCTTCTTTGCAGTAGATCTCATCTTCCATTCCTTTTAGCCAGCCTACACCAATATTACCTGCTGCAAAATTTACACTTTCATAACCTTCTGGGACTGCTGTCTCTAGTGGTAGAAGCATTCCGATCCAATATTGAAATTCTTCTCCTTCTTTCCATCGCATCATACCTACATAGGCATCTGAATCTTCTAATTGGCTCTTCCATGATTCTGTTACGTTTTCTTCTAAGACTTCAAACCAATTGTTTTGAAACCACTCGCACCATTTGTAACCGAATCCACCATCTTTTCTGTCCGATTCTAAATACTTCTTTCCAATAAACTTCATATCAGGTGTAGCTTGTTTGTACACTTTAATAACTTCTACCATCCTAATTTCCTCCCAATTTAATCATTATATAGTATATAAGGACAAACTATATTGATATTTTACTACGATGTATTTCTTATTTCCACTAAATTATGTAATATTATTCCACTATTAATAAAATAGGTATCATCAATCCTCTTCTTTCACGATATAGATTGGTCGTTTTTTGGTCTCCATATAGGTTTTCGCAAGATATTGGCCTAAGATTCCCATGCAGAACATTTGAGTTCCACCAATTAGACTAATGATACACACAAGGGAAGGCCAACCATCCGTAGGATCTCCCCATAGAAAAGTTCTAACTACAATAAAGATAATCAATAGAATAGCAATCAGACAGAATATTAAACCAAAGATTGAAGCCAATGCTAAGGGTGCAGTTGAAAATGCAATAATACCATCAAAAGAATACATTAACAATTTCCAAAATGACCACTTTGTCTCTCCTGCTTTTCGCAGGGTATTAGTATATTCCAGCCATTTCACCTCAAAACCAACCCAGCTCAATATTCCTTTGGTAAATCGATTATATTCCGACATTTCAAGAATTGCATCCACCATCTGACGTTTCATTAAGCGATAGTCTCTCGCTCCATCCACAATTTCAGTTTTCGATATCTTCTTCATCATGTGATAGAAGCATTTTGCACAAAGCGACCTAATGATTGGTTCTCCTTTTCTCGTTACTCTTCTTGTTGCGACACAGTCATATCCTTCTCTGATATTCTGATACATTTCACTTAATAGACTTGGTGGATCTTGTAGATCAGCATCCATGATTGCTACATAATCTCCTTTCGATTTTCTAAGTCCTGCATAGATCGCAGCTTCTTTTCCAAAGTTTCTAGAAAATGAGACAAATCGAATTCTATTATCTTTTTCTTTTAATTCTTTTATCTTATCTAAAGTGCAATCTCTTGAACCGTCATTAATAAAGATAATCTCACTTTCAAGGCCTAGTTCTACTAGTTCATTTGTTACCTTTGCTATCTCTTCATAAAATATTGGTAGAACTTCTTGCTCATTGTAACAAGGCACTACAACTGATAATTTTTCCATATCTTATCACTTTCTTTCTGATTGTTCTGTTGTATGAATCATCATTTTTCTTTCTAATTTTCTGTTGTATGAATCATCATTTTTCTTTTCTAATCTTCTGTTGTATGAATCATCATTTTTCTTTCCTAATCTTCTGTTGAGTGAATCATCATTTTTCTTTTCTAATCTTCTGTTATATGAATCAATTTTCTTTTCATTTTCTGGTATTTCATGATTAAGATAAAGGTAATAAGATCAATTGCAGAAATAATGAGCCCTGTTTTAAGATATGGAGTCTCATATCTTAAGACAATGTCATGATTACCAGCCTCTAGAGGAATTGCCATATACATCACATTGCCATGTAATATTTTTACTTTTTTATGGTCAACATAAGCATTCCAACCTTTACTATAAGGAATACTTAAAACCATGACTCCTTTTTTATCTAAAGTCACATTTCCTTGTATCTTATTATTTTGTATCTCAACATTTTGTAAAGATGATTTCTTTAACTGTGCAATCTGGCTAGTAAAATAGCTCATATCCAGTCGATATACATTTAGATTTTGATAAGTATATGTTTGTTTCGTTGGGAACTTTATCGTGATGGTTGACTTATCTTCTTTTCGATCTATATTGTTACTTTGAACACCAATATTGCATAAATAGTTTTCTTTACCAAAATAAGAATCATAATACTTGCTTCTAACTTTCACTGTCTTTATTACTTTTTTATCATTCACAATTCGAACAGTTGAAATTGCATCAATCTTTGGCTTAATATTGAATCTTTCCAGCCATATGTAAGTTTCTGAATTCGGCTTTGAAGCATATTCTAGAGTAATCTTAGCTCCAGCTTTATGAATCTTGACTTCATGATTACTAAGATTCACATTTTGATCAGGTGTTATCTTTGTATCCACTTTTTCAATACCAATGCTCATATCCTGCTTTGTCTTTTTAACATGATCATTTTCATTATCAAGAACTACAGCATCTAACATCGCATTCTGTTTTTCTAAAGCATTTAACTTCTTATAATCTTTCTCCAATATGTAGTTTTCGTAAATATATCCAAGTGGTAGAGAATACATATTCCTGTAAAGGTATCTATTTTTAGTATCAACCTTTTTTACTTGGCACAGTTGGAATCCATAAGGAACAGTTCCTCTATTGGTCGTAGCAAAATATTTTACACTTGATAAAGCATCTAATATAGCCCTATTATCTAGATTATCAAATCGGTATGCATCTCTTTGACTGAATAATTCCAGTTCTTTAAAATAGGATGTCACATCTTGATTCATCAAACTATAATAACCTGATACATCATAATAATCTAAGCAAAGGGCTTCATTCTGCAACATTTCACCATAGGTCTCAATGCGATAAAAGGAGTCATTCTCTAATTTATCTTCTTTCGATGTATTAGGATTCTCTAGTTCTTCCTTTTTTGTTGAAGATAATAAGGATAATGCGCCTTTCTTCGTATATTCATCTACCTCTTTCTTGGTTAAAAATGAACTTACATAACCATAATAATGCGAAGAATAAAATTCATATCCATGAAACCCTATTGTAACTAAGACTATAGCAAATATCATACCCTCACGAATCCAACTTTTGTTTACAAACCACTTTATCTGTAAGATGCAAATGAGTGAAATGACTAGCAATAATACAAAAAACTCATATTTCACAATGCCTTTGGATGGAAAGAAAAATGTAGCTACACCATACCCAAGAAGAACGAATACCAAGAGTATTTTCTCGAGTACCTTTAATTCGAACATCCGCTCATAGGTTACAGTAAAAATAAAACTAATAAGAAAACTAATTAGAAAACTCCAACGATTGGTGACATAAGAAAATCCATTCATAAAATATCCAACCGCTGGTATCAATAAACCACCAAATGCTAGAAAGAAGACAAGACAGAGCTTTCGATATGTTTTATTACATACTAATATAACAAGGCCAACCACTGTAATCGATATAAAAGACAATTGTGTGCAATATTCCATAATCTTACCAGGTGCTATAAACTCTTGTATGATGGACAAATAATATTTTTTATCATAATGTAACAACCCCGACAGTAACTCTGGTCCACTCTCTAATCGTCCATTATTCGAAAAGGCATATACCACCGGTAAAAACAGAAAACTTCCCATGAGCATCCCAATTAGATAATATCCTCCTGTTCGTAATCCTGTAGCAATAAGCCCCCATATTTTGTTCCGAAAGTACTGATGATAGTTGAATAGATACTGTATCACAACATACAGAACAGCAATTACTGTTATGATATAGAAAAAATAGAAATTGCTTATCGTACTAATAAACGTCATAGCTACGAGAAGGTATGGTTTCTTTCGACGAAGTACTTGTTCCAATCCAATCAGTAACAATGGCAGATAGATCATGGAATTAATAAAAAACGGATGTCGAATTCCTTCATATAACGTATATCCTGAGAATACATAGATCAACGCTCCTAGTACCACAGAGATACCTTTCTTTTCCCAATACTTGCAAAATATAATAAAACTAATTCCTATCAAATAAAAGCGAAGTAAAATAATAAATGCATATAGAAAGACCTCATTCTGAGGTGTTATAAAGATAGCAAGTAATGCAAGTGGATCTCCTATAACATAATAATGAAGTGTTGTAATGGTATCAAAGCCCATTCCCACTTTAAAATCAACCATTGGAAAGCCTTGTCCTGAGATAAATCCTCGCAGTAACTCTCCATAGTATCTAAGAATAGGATAATGTTGACTGATTCCATCTATGCTCCATACAAAAGTCTTCTCCTCCTGTAAAAAAGGAAGAAATATAATTGGTAAAAGAATTAAAAAAGAGCAGGTATAGATAAGATATGTAAATTTATTCGTAATCTTCTTCATCGATATCCTCCGAATAATATGTTTCTTTTTAATAAATATAGTCTTGTTACTTTCTAAAATCAAAGCGATTCCTGTTATTTTTATGTTTATTTTTTGTAAACCAGTCTTTGATTATTTATGCTCCTTTCTATCACTGTAACTGAATAGACACGAAAAATCTCTTAATTTTTATCATTCAAACAACTGTCATTATTTTATCAAAAAATTTCAATTAGTTTCTTTGCTCCAAGTCTTATGTAATACACTTACTAAAAAAAACAAACATAACAAATAGCTGAAATTGACCTAAACTTAAAAAGTCAGAAGAAACAAAAAATATTCTTCTGACTTTTTTATTAACAATCTATTCTTATATTCATTTTTACTTTTTATTTAGGTGTCAATTCTAAAAAAATATAATATATTATTATCGCTATCATAAATAGCTAATGAAAAATTATATGCAGAGTAATTCAATAAATCAGTATTTTTATTACGATTAATAAATTTCCAATATCCATTTTTAATCTCTGGTAAACCAACTTCATTAGCAAAGTGATACATATACTCAGTATTATTTTTAGAACCACCATATATTAACAGATTTAGCGATTCCATAAGTGGAAGTGAATTCCAAGAATCAGTTTTTATTTCTGAAATGAATTTTTCTACACTTTCACCTGAAAAAGAATAAGAATATAATTTCACACCTTCATAAGGAAATGAACAATAACTGTTATATATCTCTTTAAATGTTATTTTATCAGGTAATTTTTGATTAAAAACTTGTTCGAATTCTATTATTTCTTTATCTCTCTTTTTTTCATTTTTCAATAAAAAGTGAGATGTTACTAGTAATGTAACAAATAAAAATAAACCAACATATAAAAAATACTTCTTCATTAAATCTCCTTAATATTTTATTTGTCATGAAATGTTATTCTAGCTATGTCCAATTATTAATAGTACTTGTAATTAGCTGTTATATTTATATTACATCTTTTTCCCATTTAATAACAATGTCATTTTACATGTATAGTAATATATTCTTCGTTTATTTTTTTGTCATCCAAAAATACTAAACGTTAAAAGAATAGCACTGAAATAGCTGTGCTTTGGGTACAGAAAAAATTAGAATACAAGCAAACTTTAATACTATTGATTTGTAATTCTCTACATGGTAATATTTTACTAATTAGAATTTTTAAGGGAGAGTGTTGAAATATTTATGATTAATTTTAAAAGAATTATAGCGGGACTATTAGTGATGGCACTACTCATTGTGACAGGGTTATCTCAATATTCAAATGTGCAGGCAAGTGAAAAAGTCGGAATAACAACAGCAAAAATACAAAACACACCTGTAGGTGCTGACTTAAAAGTAACTTGGACAAAAGTAAATGGTGCTAATGGTTATGACGTGTATATGTCAACAAATGAATCCACTGGGTACAAGAAAGTTAAAACAACAGATGGTACTTCTTATACAACTAGCGATGTCAAAAAGAATAAGACTTACTATTTCAAAATCAAAGCCTATAAAATTGTAGAAACAACAGAGCCAACAGCAACGCTAGACCCAACTGCAACAACAGAAACAACAGAACCACCAGTGACAACAACAGCTGAGCCAGTTGTAAATCAGACAAAAATATATGGTGATTATTCCAAAGTTGTTAGCGGCAAAACAAGTAAATATCTTTTAAACACAGTCATTGATGAAGGTGAACAAGAAGTATATTTCTACTGGTTATGGGATGGAAAGACGGTGGATGACTATTACTGGGATGCATATCATAAGTGTGAAGATATTCTCTACGAAAGATATAATGGTAAAACCCAAAAGACGGTTGGTTCTAGTAAAAAGCTATGCAAAACAAATTACTCAATTAATGGGAAAATAGTGTGTATAGCAACACCACATGTTGACTTTAAAGAATAAAGAAATGATTATAAGGGCTTATGCACATTTGCATCGGCTCTTTTGCTCTTTTAGTGGACTCAAACCGACTCAAAACTCTAGAAATGAAAAATCGTCAGAAGCCTCATAAAAGCAAGGGACTTCTGACGATATATTTATTTTCTGTTAATAGCTACAACCTTTTACATAGCTACAACCTTTTGCATAGCAACATCCTTTTACAAGTATAATAATATAGTCTTAAAATCCTGTTTCATTTACTTCTTAACAATAGTAGTTACATCCTCAACAATCTGCTCCACAGTGATTCCGTTTTCTTTTAATAATTCCTCTACAACATAACGATCTGGGAAGCCCTTTTTAATACCATAATTCTTAACTTTCATATCAGATGGACCATAATAACTTGCAATCTTTTCACCAAAACCACCTTCTAGGATTCCATCCTCCAACGTAATTACTAATTTATGCTCATCTCTTAAACTTTCTAATACATCTTCATCTAGGCCAGTAATATATTTTGGATTGATTAAAGTTGCGTTAATTCCTTGTTCTTTCACTAGAGCTTCCACCACACTTTCTCCAAGTTGATAGAAATCACCTAATGCAATGACAGCAACGTCTTTTCCTTTTTTACTAATTTGATATTTATTAAGAATAGAATAATCTGTAGTATCTTCTACTCCACTTGATATCATACCATTTGATGGAACACGGATTGCAACTGGATGGTCTTTTTGATGAATTCCCCATTCAAGCATTGCAAAATATTCCTCTTTGCAAGTTGGCGCTAAGTAAACCATATTCGGAATATTTCCCATCATAGCAATATCAAATAATCCAAGATGTGTTACATCACTCATTCCATAGACAGATGCTGCAAATACTAATAAAAGTGCTGAGTTATTATTAATACATAAATCTTGGGAAAGTTGGTCGTAAGTTCGTTGTAAAAATGTACTATATACGCAATATACCGGTTTAGCACCGTTTTTCGCCATGCCCGAAGCTAGGGCTACTGCATGCTCTTCCGCAATACCTACATCAATATATTGCTTTCCTGCAAGTTCTCTTCTTTCTTGAACAAAACCAAATCCAGGTGCCGTCGCTGATGTAATCATTGCAACGGTTGGATCTTTCTTCATTGTATCTAACAGATACTCTGCTGTTCTATTCGCATAGCTTTCAGGATCTGACATAGAGAATTTGTATTCTCCAGTTTCTCTGTTGAATGGAGGTCCTGCATGATACATTTCTCTATTAACCTCTGCAAACTTATAACCTTTTCCTTTGATTGTGTGAACATGTACTACGATAGGTCGATTCGTATCTTTCACGCTTTGGAAAGCTTCGATCAAAGCTTCTATATCATGACCGTCTTTTACATATAGATAATCTAGTCCCATTGCCTTAAAGAAATTACATTCACTTTTTCCTTCGGTTTCTCTTAATTCAGCTAGGTTTTTATATAGACCTCCATGATTTTCTGATATTGATTGTTCATTATCATTTACTATGATAATCATATTAGTTCCAGCTTCTGCTGCATTATTTAACCCTTCATATGCTTCGCCACCACTTAAGGAACCATCTCCAATTAGAGCGATGATATTTTCATTGTCTCCCTTAAGGTCCCTTGCCTTTGCAAGTCCACACGCAAGACTGATGGAAGTTGAAGTATGTCCGATATTAAAGAAATCATGCTCACTTTCCTCTGGATTAGAATAACCTGATACGACATCATACTTTTCTGGTATTAAGAAGGCATCTTTTCTTCCTGTTAACATCTTATGAACGTAACTTTGATGGGAAACATCATATACAATCTTATCTTTTGGTGAATCAAATACATAATGAAGAGCTACGGTAAGCTCTACAAGACCAAGATTAGGTCCGATATGTCCGCCATGCTCACTTAATTTGGTTAGTAACGTTTCTCTCGCTTCTTCACTTAATTGATTTAACTCTTCTAATGATAATCTTTTCACATCTTGTGGTGAATTAATTTTTTCTAAATACATATTCTGTTCTCCTTTTTTATCTGGTTATTTTTTAGTTTGGTTGTAATTCTTTTTATTTTATTTATAGTAAATTGCTTCATATTATCTATGAATGAAAGCACTCAGTGAAACATACAATTAACATTGTTCAACCACCCACTTTTCATAAGCTTTTACACCTTTTTTCAGGCGTTGCAAACCATCTTCCAGTCTCTTCGCCTGACAAGCTATATTCATTCGAATAAACCGATGTCCATTCCCTCTGTACTTACTTCCTTCTGATAAATAAAGGCCTGTTTCTTTTCTGATGAAGTGACATAGCTCAGTAGCATCTCCTAGTATTTCACTACAGTCAAGCCATAGTAGATAAGTTGCATGGGATGACACCAACTTTACATTTGGTATTTCCTTTTTCAGAAACTCTTCTACTGTTCTTTTGTTATTCTCAAGGTAAGCTAGTAAATCATCTAACCATTCTTCGCCTTCTGTAAATGCAGCAACCATAGCATCCACTGCAAATATATTTGGTTCTGCTATTTCATCGGAATTCAGTCCACGATCCATCTTCTGTCTTAGAGCTTCATTAGGAATTATAACTGCAGCTGACTGTAATCCTGCTAGATTGAATGCTTTGCTTGCTGCGATGCACGTAACGCTATTATCAGAACATTTCTCTGATACTGATGCAAATGGTATGTATTCATATCCAGGATCAGCTAAATCACAATGAATCTCATCTGATATAACTACTACATGATGTTTCGCACATAGTTCACCTATTTTAAATAGCTCTTCTTTACTCCAGATCTTACCGATTGGATTATGTGGATTACACAATATCATCATGGTTGTTAACGGATGGGATAACTTTTCTTCTAAGTCCTCAAAGTCAATCTCGTACTTCTCACCATCATAACTCAATTTATTTTCTAAGACATGTCTTCCATGATTCTCAATGGAGTGAAAAAAGATATCATAGACTGGTGTCTGTACCAGAATATTATCGCCTACATTAGTTAACCTTTTCACTGCGCATGTGATTGCTGGAACAACTCCTGTACAGAATATAATCCAATCCTTTTCTATCTGAAACCTATGTCTTCTACTCCACCATTGCCTAATTGACTCTGTCCATGCATCTGTCACAACAGAGTAACCAAAGATTCCCGTTTGTACTCTGTGTTCCAATGCTTGAATAACTGCAGGTGCTGTCTGAAAATCCATATCTGCTACCCACATTGGAAGTTCATGTTCTGCAACATCCCATTTTAAGGAATTAGTATTTCTTCTATCTACCAGGTTGTCAAAATCGAATTTCATCTACCTGTCCTCCTTTTAACACTTACATTCTTATAACATTACACAATCTTAGCTAACTTTTCTTCTTCCGTTATGATACTCGTATTCTCCTTTGATATCTTCGTATCATCAAATATTACTTCACCGATACTCTTAGCTGTAATGCTACCTGAATAAGGATTCTTCACACTTTCTATTTCACTATCAACCGTAGCTTCAACTGTAGAATATTCGAATGCTAGATTTGTATTCAGTAATTTACAATCTTTAAGAATTACATTTTCCATGTAACACATTCCTTGTAGACTCTCTATTGTACAATTAATTAGCGTAACATTTTTGGAATTCCATCCTAGATACTCACCAGATATAAAGGAATCATAAACTGTTACATTTTCACTATTCCAGAAAGCATCTTTCGATAGAAGCTTCGCGTTACGTATTGTAAGATTCTTTACTCCATCAAAAGAATAATTGCCTACTAGAGTAAATCCATCGATATCGATATCTGAACTACCCATTGCAAAATAATCACCCTTAGCAGTTACATTTTTCATTGTGATTTGACTGCAGTTCCAAAGTGTCTCGGATGCGTTCGTCATCTCCACCTGATCCAATACAATGTTCTTACATCGTCTAAATGCTTTAGGCGCTTCAATCGTTACATTACTCATATTGATGTGATTGGTATACCAGATACCCGCTCTTGCCATATTGAACATAACGCTATCTTTCATTGTTACATTGTTACAATACCAAAGAGGATATTTCCATTGGAATAAACTGTTCGTTATCTCAAGATTACTACTCTCTTTTAGTGGTGATTCTCCATCTGTAAATGTACAGTAATCAATATCCAGATCATGCGCTTGGAATAATGCTCTTTCTCCTATAAACTTCTGTTCTCTATATTTATGCAATTTAGAACTTCCTTTCTATATCTCTCAATTAACCTATTAATATTCTACTATTTATTTGCTTCTGCTTTTTTCAATAAACTATAAGCTTCCTTGATACAGTTCAGTGCATTTAAACTTCTTGGATATCCAATATACGGAATACACTGTGACAATACTTTGATTAGAAAATCTCTATCATTTCCTATCTTCATATTCGCTAACGCATGACTGGTCAGTTGTGGTTCACAGCCACCTTGTGCTGATAGAAAACAAAAAGTAATCATTTCTCTTTGCCTCATATCAAGCCCACCCCTGGTGTAATAATCTCCGAAACAATTGTCTGCAAGCCATAGATTGATATGCCTTGACTCTTTTGGTCCTGATTGATAGAACTCTTTCATTTGTTCCCCAAAGATATCGACCTGCATTTGCACACCTTTTTGTAAACGATCTTCTGGAGTCGTATTGGATTGTCCCTCAAGAGGAAGAGATATTCCCTTCTTTGTTAAGATGTCATTCACTATATTTAAGAATGGAAGTACTCTTCCAAAACCAAGATATGCAGTAGCTTGATATACTACCTCTTTTACTTCTATTGGTGTTAATCCAAGCTCAAGCACCTTTGGAAGTATCTCTCTAAATGCCTCTATTCCTTGACAACCAATTAGCGTCGCTAAGATAGCCATACACTTATTACTATCATCTAAGTCATCCTGATTTGCTACTTCATCAAATGCAAAATGTTGAAAAAATTGCATGAATTCTGGATCTGTTTGCATAAGCCTAGTTTCCGTTTCTGGAAATAGGTGATTATTTAGATTCTCTATGGAAGTTGATAATTTCATTTTATATTCCTTCTTTCCTATCTTTCTAAAAACAATTTTTCTCGAAGCAAATAATTTTCACTTGAAAAATTGTAATCAATAAAGTATGATGAAAGCATCATACATCCTAAACCTAACTTTAGGTCAATAGTTTTTATAAATTTTTTATAATTTATTATTTAGATAACAGTGCCAAAAGCCTTTCTCTACCTAAATTGTGTATATTGCTGTATAAGCGTGAAAGAAAAACGCTTTCACTCTCGACGTTTGTATTTTCACTTGTCCTGAGGCTTGTAAAAAATATAATGTTAGAAGGAAAGGTAGCCAAAATTCATAATTATACAGTGATATACACTCAGTACACTAAAATAAGGCTTTTCAAAATCCTATCAAAGAATTTAATTATACGGAGGTTATTATGACATATACCATTGGCGAAGTAGCAGAAATGCTAAATATCTCTATCTCAACAATACGTTATTATGATAAAGAAGGATTACTTCCTTTAGTAAACAGAACTTCAGGAAATATTCGTGTCTTTAACGACTCAGATATTGAATGCCTAAAAATGATTGACTGTTTAAAGACAACGGGCATGCAGTTAAAAGACATCAAACTATTTTTTGAATGGTGCGAAGAAGGCGATTCAACAATAGATAAGCGTTATCAGCTATTTATTGAACAAAAAGAAAAGACCGAAAAGCAAATGGCAGACCTGCAAAAAGCCCTTGATCATGTCAATTATAAATGCGAATATTATCGAATTGCGAAAGTTAAGCGAACTACAAACGGTTTAAAGGAAGAGCTTGCTATGAAGTTCTTATCCAAAGAGAATCCTGTTTCAGAAGAAGCGGTCTAATAAAATATATAGAATAAAACCTTGTATTTTTTAATAACATAATGATATATACCAATTATCTTTTAGATAGTTGGCTATATATCATTATGTTATTTTCTATTTCTGGAGGAATAATGAAGAAAATCATTTTATTTATGCTTATTTTGCTATCATTTACAGGATGTTCATATCATAATAAAGAAAACAATAATAGCCAAAAACAGATAAACACCTTTGGCGAAGAAAAAAATGAAAAAGATACTATAGTCCAAACTGAAACTCCTATTACAACGCCTACCGTAACCCCTAAGATAATAAAAAACAATAACATAGATGAAAACGAACTATTAAATAACCTAAAGGAAATATGTAAAAGTCCTCGTAAATTTGATACGGATGGCGAGGATAGTGCTTTGGACTATCTTATAAATAAAATGACTGAATACGGTTATAGAACGCAAACTCAGGAATTCTATGTTTATAATAAAACTATCAAAGACATATATTCAGCAACTTTATGGGAATATTTCAATAAATATACTGATGTGAAAGATAGTGTTGGAAAAGGAATGAATCTTATTGCTACAACTGCACATCCAGATAACAAAAAGACTTTATATATTACAGCTCATTATGATACAACCACGGATACAAATGGAATTAGAGATAATGGTTCTGGCATAGTGGTTGCAATGGAGATTGCAAGACAGTTACAGGGAATAAATCTACCAATCAACATTGAATTTATATTTTTTAGTGCAGAGGAAGCTGGAATGCAAGGTTCTTCCTATTTTATATCTCGTTTAACGAAAGAAGAAAAGGATGAAGCTCTAGGCTGTATCAACATAGATGTTGTAGGTGAAAAGGGCAATAATAAGGTGGCATTAAAAACTTATTCTTATCAGATGAATGCTTTGTCTTTGCTCATGGATGAATATCATAAATTTCAACATTCCAGAAGTGAAGCGAGTGATCATACATCTTTTTACATGGGAGGAATACCAGCAATTTATTTTGCTGACGAAAATGCTAAAATAAAAGATGATACCAATAATCCATTAGAAGAATTAGATATTGAAAAGCTAAAAGAACTAACTCGCATTATATACAATTTTATTATTACTTTTAACATAGATGATTACTACAATTTAATTAAAAGTTCTTACACCCAAAAATATACCAATTTACCAAAGGAAGAAACTATAAATAACTACTCGCTTATTCAAGTAAATAAAATATTACGAGAAGATGGAGCGGGTTCGTTCAATCAATACATTTGGAAAAGTAAGAAAGGGAATCTAGTAGAAATAACAGAAAAGGACAACAGATTTCTTGTAGAGAATTTAGAAAAGGAAATTCAAACATTCCATTCTTATAACCAATATACAAAATATAAAGTCTATGAAAAGAATAATAGGATAATCGTTAAATATGTTGTGGCTTTAAAATTTTATGAATTAAAGGGTACAATCTCCAAAGATGAAGCATTAAAATTATTGAACAAGCAAGAAAACGTAACTTATGAGTTGCATTTATAAAAGCATTAGAATAATAAAAAAGTAACATCAGAAAGCCATACTCATGTATGGCTTTCTGATGTTAGATATCATATATTACTCCCTCTATCTCACGAGAATCGTGCAATTCTTCCAGATATCCAATGACTTCTCCGTTCGTGTAAAGCTTGATGCATATATATTCTTTATTTTCCTAGCGTATTATTCACATTTACAAGTTCATCTCTTATTGCTATATGCTGTGGACATACTAGCTCACATTTGCCACATTGAATACAATCACAGGCGCTCTTTTTACCATGTCCACCAACTAACCAACTCTCTTGCCCTTTTGCAACTTCCTTCTTCTGATATATTGTCAGATAGTTCATTGCTGTGAAAGAACCAGATATACCAATATTCATTGGACAGACTTTGGCGCAATAATTACAAGTGGTGCATGGAATCAATGGAATACTATCGAGTGCTTCTTGTGCCTTATTAATTGTTTCACGTTCCTCCTCTGAAAGCTTAGTAAAATCTTTCATATAAGATAGATTATCTTCCATCTGCTCAATACTACTCATACCAGACAAAACAGTAATAACACCCTCTAGACTCGCTGCAAAACGAATTGCCCATGATGCATAAGATGCTTCTGGATTGGCACTGTCAAATATATTCGTCACTTTTTCAGGCGGAACGGCTAGTAAACCACCCTTTATTGGTTCCATAATAATAACTGGTTTATTGTACTTTCTCGCGACTTCATAGCAGGCTCTTGACTGAATCGCTGGATTCTCCCAGTCTGCATAATTGATTTGTAATTGAACAAATTCCATCTCTGGATGAGCCATTAAGATTTCTTCTAATTCCTCTGGTGTAGAATGAAAAGAAAAACCTACATGCTTAATCAATCCCTCTTTCTTCTTCTCCTGTACAAAGCTCCACATATCATAATCATCGAAGAATTTTGTCCTACTCTCACCTAAATTATGTAATAGATAGTAATCAAAATATCCAGCACCAGTCTGTTTTAACGATGTCTCAAATTGTGAAATTGCTTCTTCTCTTGTTTTACAGTTAATCCAAGCAGCATTCTTGGTTGCAAGTTGGAATCGATCTCTTGGATATCGTTCCACCAAGGCTTTACGAATCGCATCTTCACTACCTGCATAAGCCCATGCGGTATCAAAATAGGTAAATCCTGAATCAAGAAACTGATCAACCATCTCCTTAACCTGCTCTAGATCAATAACTTCATCTTTCTTTGGTAATCTCATCAATCCAAAACCTAGCTTTTTAATATCTTCACCTAAATGTCCCATAATTATCCTCCATTCGATATCTTGAAATTCTTATATTGGTACAGACTTACCTAATTCATGTTCAGCTACAGTATTCCTGTACCTTTATCCATACTTTGCTTTAATACAATTGGTATGTTATAATCATTCTATTCCCTTGGAGTTACTCGAAGTCAAGTATTTTTTCGTCTTATATTAATTTTACATTATCTTAAATAGTTAGGGTGTCAAACTCCCATGCTAATTTTTTGACTTTACTACGAATATAAATGAAGCATGGGAATTCGACAGCCTCCGGCGGATGCACTCTCACTTCGTTCGGCGCGATTATATAATAAAAGAGATTCTCAGCAAACTAAAATAAGACTTTTGACTCCTTAAACATACATTTTTCAAGTTAATGTTTTATTAACGTGTTTTTTAGCGTGTTTTATTAACGCCTTTTATAGAGTGCTAATTAGTATTTTGATTTATAGTTGGAGGAAAATAATTGTATACAGTAAAAGAAATAGCACAAAAATTAGATCTTTCCGAGCATACGATCCGTTTTTATACAGATAAGGGATTGGTTCCAAGCGTAAAGCGCGATAAAAATAACATTCGTCTGTTCGACGAGGAATCTGTTAATTGGCTAACAGGTGTTAAATATCTAAAAGATTGTGGCATGTCACTTGATGATATCAAACGCTATATTTATATGTGTCTAGAAGGTGATTCTACGATAAATACTCGGTATGAAATAATCTTAAAACAAAGAGAACGTGCATATGCTCAATATGAAGAAGCAAGGCAACGAATGGAGTACATGGAACAAAAAGCGAAGCATTATCATGATATCGTAAACCATCTAATACCGGATGATACCAATCCTGGAAAATGGTAAATGCTATAACGAAATGCTTATATTATTATAGTTTTTGAAGTGCTAGTAACAAAAAAATTCCTTTCAAGGTGTGAAACGCTTTATTTCACACTAACCCCTCACAAAACCAAATAACATCATCATAACTCATACCCCTTGAAGTTGGAGTAGCCTGTGTAACGATAACAAGTTCCTTCTTCGGTATCACAATGATTCTCTGACCACCATATCCTCTACAACCATACCAATTCTCACCGCGCCAGAACAAATAGCCATAACTTGGATTCGATTGAGTTGGTGTAACAGCTTGTTCCATATAATCACTAGAAATAATCTGCTTATTATTATAGAATCCTTTCTGTAATAATAGCTGTCCAATCTTAAGCATTTCCCTTGCTGTAAGATTGGATAAACTTTCGTTTTCATCCTCGTCACCATCTGCAACACTATAATATACTCCGCAAGTGCTTTTATACCAACGTTCGCTATGAATACCTAACAGTTTGTATAGATTTTCGTTTATCAAATCAAACATATCGCTACCTATGCTATCGAGAACCTTTGCTAACAGAATTACATCCCACTCTTTATAGTTGTATTTTGTTCCTGGTCGATTCGTAACCACACAATCTGTTATATGTGATATCCAATTGTTAGAGTGTTTCATTTGCATTAACATTGGACAATGATAATGCACTCCCCCATTCCATAAGATTCCCGAAGTCATTGTAAGAAGATGCCTTATTGTAATCATTTTATGAAACGGGTCACGACGTTCGTTAAATTCAGATATATACTTACAGATTGGCTCATCAATGCTTGATATCAACCCTTTGTCAAGTGCAATTCCAACACCGATAGACATTATACTTTTGGCAACAGATTTTATAGGATTTCGGCTATCTTTATTAAACCCATTATAATAACGTTCTGCAATTATTTCACTATTTTTACTAACAAGAACGCTATTGACTTGACGATAACGCTTTTTCTTGATATATTCATCAATTTCTATATCTATATTCATTTCAAATACCGTCCTATAATAGATTTTGGATTGTTTTTTAATTCCATTGGATTACCATGTGAAATAACTTCTCCTCCATCACTTCCTCCACCTTCACCCATTTCAATAATGTAATCGCAATTTGAAAGCACATAAGGATCATGCTCGGTTATTATAATTGAATTACCATATTCAACAAGTTCATTTAAAAGGTCTAATAGCTTCTCACTATCATAAAAAGAAAGTCCAGTCGTAGGCTCGTCTAGAATGTATAACGCACCCTTTGCATTCTTCCCTTTCGATAACTCTTTTGCAAGCTTGATACGCTGACTTTCACCACCAGATATTGTCGGTGTAGCCTGTCCAAGCTTAATATATCCCATTCCAACACGCTTTAGAATATTCAGTATATTTGTTATAACCTTATCTTTTTCAGTAAAGAAATCCTTCGCTTCATCAACACTCATTTCAAGAATCTCACGAATATTTTTACCATCTAGCGTTATCTCCATTGCTTCTGGAATATATCCACTACCACCACAATCCTCACAATCCACATCGATAAAATTGCCAAAACCAACATGGTAATGCACCACGCCGTCACCCTTGCATTTACGACAACCTCCTTCACTGTTTACAGAAAAAAGTCCTGCTGTATAACCACATTCTTTCGCTTGTTCTGTTGCAGCAAAAAGTGTTCTAACCCGGTCAAATATCCCAGTGTATGTAGCTGGACAAGAAGTACGACTTCTTCCAATAGGTCGCTGATCGATAATATAGCAACGCTTCATATTTTCAATTCCAGTTAAGCATGCATCAACTGTTTCTGATATCTCATCATCGGAGACGCACTTTGTTCTAAGTAGTTCCTTTAGTTTTGGAACGAGGGTATCTGAAATCAAACTGGATTTTCCGCTACCCGATACACCAGCCACTCCAACCATTACACCTAATGGTATGTGAACTGTAACATTTTTAAGATTATGTATATTTGCATTTGATAGTACCAGCATTTTATCTTTGTTAATAGGTCGATAATCTGACTTTATTTTAAATCCGATTTCATTTGATAGATACGGTGAAGTCTTTGATGTTTGGCATTTTAAGAACTCATCGTAACCTCCCTCATATATTTTTACTCCTCCACGCACTCCAGCCTCTGGTCCCATATCAATAATATAATCCGCATGTCTCATAAAGTTTTCATCATGTTCAACTGCAATAACTGTATTACCACTGTCAACAAGCTTATGAACAATTTTAATTAAGTTTTCTTTTTCCACCTCGTGGAGTCCAATTGTTGGCTCATCAAAAACAAAAATGATAGAATCCATCTCAGCAATTATATAACTCGCAAGGAATAAACGTTGAATCTCACCACCAGATAGTGTTGGGACCGGACGTGATAATGCAAGATGATAGAGCCCAACATCAACCATACAAGATAGCTTTGTTATGATTTCCTTCAAAAGTGGGTTTTTATCGTCAGAACGCTTCTCGAAAAATGCAAGTAAATCGTGTATATACATATGTTCAAGCTCAGTTATTGTCTTACCTCCAAAGGTTGTATGAGTAGCTTGTTCGCCTAATCCTGTTCCACCGCATTTTGGGCAAACCTTTTGTTGAAGCATATCAGCATTTGTTAGTAGGTGTGCAAGCCGCCCAGATGATCCTAATCCACCATTAATAATCATATAGATCCACGGTATAAACCCATCAAATCTCGATATCCCATTATCACCATATTTCAGAAAATCTATTTGTTCATCGGAAAGGTCGCAAAGCCTGTCCTCCCACATATTCATGTTGTGATTTCTACAAAGTTCCTCAAGCATATTTCTTGTTTGGCCTCTTCTACCAAGTTCACATGCAATATCACAGATATGCTGTGTTGTATCAGCAAATAAAGCATCTTCATCAAGACATTTTGCAACACCCTTACCCAAACATTTCACGCACATTCCACGAGGAGAATTTCTCTGAAACATAGCAATATCTAGAGGTACACCATTATCGTATTCAAGAGAACGTTCACCAAAATTTGCATATAATGCGGATAACATTGCACTGATCTTGATCTTTGTTCCAACCGTACTTCTAGGATTGGACTGACGAATAATTCTCTGCTCAACTGCTACAGTTGGTGAAAGCCCATTAATACTATCAAAGGTAGGAATGTTATCAATCATGAACTGCGTACCTGAAAACATAAGATAACGTCGCTTTCCCTCCTCGTAAAGAGTATCAAAAGCAAGGCTGGATTTTCCACTTCCAGACACACCAGTTATAACTGTAAGCTTATGCTTTGGTATAGATACATCAACATTTTTAAGATTATGAATTCTTGCATTTTTGATTACAATATCATTCTTCAAAGTCTATCACCTGCTTATTTTCATATTATGAGTTGCCCGACAAATGACCTGTTTGGGAGACAGTCTAGGCAATTTGCACAAAACAGAAAAACTCATGCTTCATTGAGTATGTATAAGAAGTTCTAGTTCTCAGAGCATTTTGTGTAAAACATATGCTAGGACAGATAACTCGCTTTACTCAGACAGATCTGTCCTAGCATATAACACGAAATGATCCGAGAACAAGATCTTCTAATACATACTCAAAGGCACATTCGCTTTTTCTGTTTTGTGCAAATTGCCAGGCAAGATTTTGAAACAGGTCATTTGTCAAGCAACTCATATTCATAATAAGCATACCATAATATGGAATTTAAATCTATCAGGACTATCTTAATTTCTTTTCTTCCTTTAATCTTCTTCGAGAATTTCTCTGTCTTTATAATAATACTTCTTATCATTCTCATTAATTTCTCGAACCACTCTGCATGGGTTTCCAACCGCTATAGAGTTTGCCGGAATATTTTTTACAACAACACTGCCAGCACCTATCACACTATTTTCTCCAATGGTAACTCCTGGACAGATTGTAGCGCTTGCTCCAATCCAACAATTATCCTCTATTATCACTGGATCTGTATACATATATTCTCTCATATCAGGATTAATCGGGTGTCCAACTGTTGCAATGGTAACTGCTGGTCCAAACATTACTTTTTTCCCAATCTTTATCTTACCATCATCCACAAAGTTACAGTTAAAATTAATATAACTTCCTTCTCCAAGTTCAATATTCGTTCCATAGCAGCAATAAAAAGGAGGTTCGATCCATGCCTTTACCTCTGTTCCAAATAATTCATTCATACACTGCATACGATTCTGAACATCATCTGGTCTGCTTGCATTAAATTTCATTATACTTAACTTACATTTTACCCTGTCTTCTGGCAGACCTTCACAATAATCTGTAAATAATTTTCCTGATTCCACACGTTCCCTCATTGTCATAATAAGATTCCTCCATCTTTATATCATATCCTTGTAAGATCCTTTACCCATTTATATTGCTTATAGTGTTTATATACAGCTGGTAACTTTATTATCTCATCCATATTTAATATGAAATATACGATAATGACAGGAAGTTTTAAGTAGAATGCTGCGATAAAACCAAGTGGAATCACAATGACCCACATCGTTATTGTGTCACAGATCAATCCAAATCTGGTATCTCCTCCTGCGCAAAAGATTCCACTTATTACTGTTGAATTCACTGATTTTCCAATCAAATAATATGCGCAGATTAGAAGCATCATCGATAACAATTGTGTAGCTTCTTGGCTCAGAGTTGAAAAGTGCAATATCGCTGGTCGTATTGATAATAAAATAACCCCTGAAATGACTCCACATATAATTGAAAACTGTACCAGTTTTTTTCCGTAATCCTTTGCCTTATCAAGCATTCCTCTTCCCAGTTCATTTCCTACCATGATGCTTCCACCACTACCAATTCCAAGACTGATGCAGACGATTAGATTCTTCACTATATTTGCAATTGCATTAGCGGCTACAGCATCACTTCCCAAATGCCCCATAATTACAGAGAACATCGTAAAGCCTCCACCCCAGGCAATTTCATTTCCCAATACCGGTGCTGTGAATCTCCAAAAATCCTTTTTCAACATTAGATCTGTATTTCTAAGATAGTTCCACTTTAAATGTATAACATTTCTTTGTCTCAAGCTCCAAACGCTCCAAAGTAGTTCAATTGCTCTTGCTATGACCGTTGCAACTGCTGATCCCTTGATTCCCATAGCCGGTGCACCGAGCATACCAAAGATTAATATAATATTCAGAAGAATATTGACCACGACAGCAGTCGAACTGATTAATGTACTCTTTGATGCACACTCCATATTCTTTAACATACATAAATAAATCTGTGATATTCCGGAAAGCAAATATGATATGGATACTACTCTAAGAAATGCTGAACCCATCTGAATCAGAGTAGTATCAGAAGTAAATATCTTCATGAGAAGTTCCGGACAGATCAATGCTGCTAAGCTAAACACAACTGATACGATTCCTACAAGTTTAAGCACATAAGCAAAAATGATTTCAATAGATACGGCATCTTCTTTACCCCAGTATTGTGCCACCAAAATGGTCGTTCCAATCACGAACGCCATGATAAATAAACTGTGCACAAACTGGATCTGCCCTGCTAGAGCAACAGCTGATAAAGCATCTTGATTTAAAAACCCTAGCAGAATTGCATCCGATGCACTCACTACAGCAAGCATAAAATTTTGAAATGCAATCGGCAATACTAGCCCCATTAATTTTTTATAAAACTCTTTTTCCATTTTCATAGTCTATTCTCACTTTTTTGTCAGGTCATTCAAAAGCTTAATAAAGTACCTGCTCTCTTAGATTAATTTTAACTTGACAAATGCTTTATACAGACCATCCTTATCAACATCATCCGTTATATAATCTGCCATCTCTTTTATTTCTTTTCCACCACTTCCCATAGCTACGCCTATTTCGCAGTATTCTAACATCGGAATGTCTATCTTGGCATCGCCGAAGGCAATGGTATCTTTTCTATCCGCATTTAAATATTTTAATAAGTGTTCAATTGCATTAGCCTTAGTAATATCTTTTACACCTAGATCTCCAAAAAGTGCTTCTTCTCCTTTTCCTCCCCAGGTTCCATTTTCAAGGTCCGGAAATTGTTCCTTCGTATCCAGAAAATCCTGATAGGAATCCAACAGATAACTCACTTTATTGAGGTCATCTCTGTATAACTCTCCGCCAAATATCATTTCTGGAAAGACCTTTCGAACTGTCACCTGATCTGATTTTGGATCTCCTTTTAGCTTCGCATACTTCTTGATGGATGCATCTGCCTTTTGTTCAAAATCTTCACTGGCAAATAATCCATTGTTGCTCTCTAAATAAAATTCCAATTTTCTCTCATGCAGCCAGTCAACAATTCTTTTGCTTTGTTCCGAGGTTATCATCTGATGCATGATTACAGTTCCATTATCTTCAACATAGCTTCCATTTCCTCCAATCATTCCATCAAGTCCTATATCCCAAAGGTTTTGATAGACTTCTGCTTTGCTGCGTCCTGTACTGATATATACCTTGTGTCCATTCTCTCTGGCTTTTCTAATTGCATCTACTGCTGAATCTGGCAGATTTGTCTCATAATCAACTAATGTTCCATCTACATCGATAAAAATTATTTTTCTCATATGTTTTTCCTCAACTTTCCAATATGATAATTACTTTTGTTTTTTCTTTCGCTATGTTATGATTATAATACGAATTATTCATTATATCAGTCACTATCATATCTATTTCCATAACAATCATGCGAATTCATATATTTCATGGTGAATTGTAAAGTGAGATGCTATTTTGCAAGCCGAGATGCATCTTTTGAAAGTAAGATATAAACTTTTGAAAACGAAAAGCCACTTTTTCATACTTTTGTAAACAAAAAGCCACTTTTGTAACCCAAATGCAGTTTGATTTTTAGCTTTTAATAAAGTATTATATTAATAATGAGCATGCCAATGGGAAGTCGACTCCCTCTCGATTTTTTTGTAATCGGAGAATCCACCCCTTTATTCTTTAGATAGATGATTGGTTGGCGGCATGTTGTTTTATTATTTCTTGAGAAGAACAGGTTTTAACATGATGTCACTGGCTGCAACCGGTACACATCCGAGTTTATGTAAAATTTCTTCTCCATGATAAAAGCTGAATGTTTCGTATGGACTGCGATTATTTAGCTTTTTTCTTTTGTATGAGTTGATATGATTCATCATTAAATTGATATCCTCTTGTGTTAGTTCATTAAAACTTGTGCCTTTCGGTAGGACTCTTCGTATTAGTTCATGATTTACTTCAATGGCTCCTTTTTGATACGGACTTCCTGCATCACAGTAAAATACTTTTGTACGGCAAAATGGTGGAAATTCGCGATATTCAATCGCTTTAGGATTGGAAAACTCGCTCCCATTATCGGTGAGAATAACAGGAAAAAGTGTGCTAAATGTTTCTTTCCCCAGCGCTTGATCAAGTTGATTAAATATATCCGTAACAGACTTTGAAGTATTTGCATCTCTTAAAAATGCAAGCATAAGACTACAGTCTACAAAATGAACTGTCAGTAGGCATTTACCACCTTTCGAACCTATAACAGAATCCATTTGTACAACTGCTGTATCTGAATTTCTTTCAATAAATGATCCAAATGCCTCATAATTACGACCAATACGACATCCTTTATCTACTTTGAACTCAGGTTTTTTAAATCTTTCGCGAAATTTTACTTTCCTCGGCAGATCTATGTTCCTAACATCAAACAAACAGGCATCAATATAATTATAAATTGTCTTTTCACTACACATGAGCTCATCACGATGAGTGATATAAATTTGATTCACAGACTGACCTTTCCCAATAAGTGGAGAAATAATCTTATTAAGTCTGATGATTTCATTTTCTGATACACATAGACCACTCCTTGACATTGAAATAGTTTCGTGAGCTTTTAGGTGTGCATGTTCAGCATCATAAAAGTTTTTTGTAAGTGTACATTTTTCAGCTGTCTTACAACCATTACAAACATATGGAGCATGAAATCTTGCTGCACATATTTCTTCGATAAATTCAGAACAGCTCTGATTACAATTAGAACAAAGCCTACAGTAATTCGCTTTCCTAGTACATGGATTGCTGCAAACACTTTTAAGCCTGCAATTATAGCGTTTTTTACAGCAATTAAAAGGGAAACCAGGATATCCAGTAGCAGCTTCTATCCTGTGCTTACGTACTTCCCTGGATATAGTAGTTGGATTCTTTTCTAATCTACGACTTATTTCTTTAAAAGAAAGGCTTTCTTTAAGATATTTTTGTAATTCAAGCCGTTCTTCATAAGATAAAAATTTAGACATATATATCCTCCGTTCTACCGCCAACAAGTATAGGATATATAAAACACTGACTTTACGCAAACTAAAAAATAGCAATATTCAATAATTGTAATTCAAAATGCAAGCCATGGTATTTATATAATGTAAATTTAATTATAACTTATTTAGTATCGAAAGGGTTGCATTTCGTTCTACAAGTAAGGTCATATATTTCATATATTTCAAAGTCATATATTTCAATATATTTTAGGAGGTATTTTCACAAATGAATTTGAACGTATTAAAAGATTCATCCGAAATTGTATATTATAACAATCCTTCCATTCCGATTTATGTTCGAAAAGGGGATCTAAGCACGTTTCCGAATAAAGAAGCTTTATGCCACTGGCATGAAGATATTGAATTCCTGCTACCAATAAAAGGACACATTTCTTATAAAGTAAATGGTCAAACTGTTTTCGTAAAGGAAGGAGAGGCTGTTTTTGTCAACTCCAGACAGATGCATTATGGTTATTCAACTGATATGACAGATTGTGAATACATCTGCATTGTATTTAATCCCAACACCCTATTCCCACTGTCCTCAATTCAGAATCAATATGTGCATCCAATTTTAGAATGTAATCTTACGAATCTCATAATAAAAGCCGACAGTAAAATGAGTTGTCAGTTGCTCATTTCCATCCGTCAGCTTTATGAATTATATAATAAAGACACGGCAGCTGTTGAGATAAAGGCAATGAGGTATCTTTATGTAATCTGGGAGTCTCTATATTTTTTAATAAAACCTTTTTTCCTCCAGGAACTATCTTCCTATGATTCTAATGTAACAATACTAAAAAAAATGTTATCCTTTATTTATAATAATTACGAATCAAAAATTTCTCTTTCGGATATTGCGGAGTCTGGTGACATCGGAAAAAGTAAATGCTGCAAGCTTTTTAAGCAGTATTTAAATCACTCACCGAATGAATATTTGAATTCTTATAGGCTTGAAAAAAGTATGATGTTGTTAAGAGATCCAAGTCTCAATATTACGGATATCGCATATGCTTGTGGATTCTCTAATCCAAGTTATTTTTCAGAAACGTTTATAAAATATAAGGGTTGTACGCCGTCTGCATATAGATCAGACTGTAATATTTAAGAAATATAAAAGTTTCTATTAACAGTACACTAATATTTTAGTTCACTGACGATTTTTTCAGTTAATACAGTTAATATCCTTCTCACTGGAAGACATACTGCAATTGAACTAACGAAAATATTTATAAATATGATTCCAATGATATAAGAAAACTGAATCATTTTATTTGGCATAATATATAACCATATATGTTTCATAAAGTAATATAGTAACTCTTTGAATGGGAAATAGATGATTAACACTTAGTATTCTCCCTTGATCACAAAAAAGAACCGCGAATTGTACTGGCAAGTTTTGACTTCTGTCTTGCAAACTTAAACTTCTTCTCTTCCAACTCCTTAGGAACATCCATTCCCTCTGAAAGCTTAAATCCGACAGCTCTCTTCTTAGGGTCATTTATCGTGTACATTACATTAACAACAAGGCCGTCCTCATAAAAGATGTTGACCATTTTTATGTTTTCCACTTGAAAGCATGAAGTTTCCAAAGGCTTAGCAGCAAATTCAATACCGCGCTCATCTTTCAAAATTCGATTCACGTAATTGACAGTCTCCGGGCTTTCACCGGCAGGAAGAACAGTAAATTGATGCTTATATTTGTTCATGAAGTAACGAGCTTCATTCGCACGCAGCCCCACAAGTGCTTCTGCTACAGGCGAAGACTCTAAACCAATTGTGGACACATTTTTAAAAATCAACGATATATGACATCTTCATCTCTCCTCGTATTATTTTCATTTGTGATCTACCATCTGAGCAGCTTTGTAGACGATATTTCCTCCAAAATCATCTGTTTTCCACGCCTTTCAATCTTTTTCGAAACTTGAAAATTAGCGATATAAGCTCATCCTTTTCACTAATGGCAAGGACTCCGAACTTTTCGGTCAAAAGCTCATCATGAGCTGGAAGAATCTTTAAAATCTTCTCCCTTCCTGCCGGGGTCAAACTAATTATGCTGTATCTTTTGTCTGACTCCACATTCATTTTTGTGACTAATCCTTTTTTAATCAGATTGTTTATCACGTAAGGAACATTCCCCGGTGTGCTTAAAATAGATTTCTGAATTTCTCCTACAAGCAACTCTCCTTTGGAATGCAATACCTCCAATATGGCGAATTGAGTCAGTGTCAAATCGTACTGACTACACAAAAGACTTACTTCATGCTGCAGATAATTAGTAATGCGGCTAAGGCCAACCATTAAACTGGCATCTATTTTATTTAATTTTGGCATTATTACGACTCCTTGGAATATTTCTCAAATGTTATGACTTTTTCATCTATGTCCTTGTGAGGATGTGAACCAAATCCTGTGTTTGATTGAATCAAATCATCGTTAACAACCCGCAATACCCCAAAGCTCATATTATCTGGATTATAATATTCCGCAAATGAAAAATGAAAAATACTGTTTAACCACCCGAGGTTACTGCGTCACATTTTTTTGTTTTCAACTTTTTTAACTTGCTATTTTCTCCAATTTATTATGAACTTCAATCGTGGGCTTTCAATTTCTCATCCCATCCACGAATACATCTATGTAGATATATAATATATCTACATAGATGTATTCTCAAGTTGGAAACGTCACATGGATGTCTCTTGCCAATAGGAAAATTGCGTTCAGTAACCAAATATGAATTGGAAGATTGGGCAATAATTAATGTAATGGAGAAATGCCATGAAATGAAATATGGCATTTCTCCATTTATATTAGTTTGGTTTACCGTGTCACAAAAGATTCACAATCCGTACATTTAATATCTTTTGGATTCATTTCGTGCGTGCCTACCTTGATTTGGCTCAAAGCACAGTAATCTCCGCCTTCTGCATGATTAGAACACTTTGTTACTGAGCATTTTATACTGTGATTGAAATTTGTTTTGTCCATTTTAAACCTCCTATAAATTTAATCCATAATTATTTTGTATCTTAGATAGAATTAATAAACAGTTAATATATGGAATTAAACTTATAGTACAATTTAGCTATAATTGTTGATTGGTAAATAACAAATTAAATATAAATGATAGTGGTTAACATTCCACCGGAAGGTTCCGTCATATTATTTGACATATGATGAGGTATGTGGCAATGAAATGGCCATATACCCGGATTATTAGCGATAAATTCAATATCCCAGGTTTCCCCTGATGCTACATTAATTGTATTCTTTTTCATAATCCCACAGTTGGCTATTGAATTTCCATCTGAAGCTACAACATCAAATTGATGTCCATGAATATGTATAGGATGGGCATCCATCATAGCATTAGCTAATCTTACTTTTATCTTTTCTTGGTAACCTACAGCTAATGAAGTTGTATAAGGAAAACATCTTCCATTCATAGTGAAAAAATTAAAATCATGTGACATTGGATTAATATCATACGATCCAGGCATGACGACGCCCATTGGCATTCCCACTAATTCAAACTCCTGTAGCATAATAAAATAATCCCTATCTGTTATTGATGCATATGGATCTAGAATAATCAATCCACCTTCCAATCCCATCATCTGTTGTTTATGTGTTATATGATGTGTATGGTACATATGTGTTCCTGGTGGATTAAATATCTGAAACTTATAATCGAAATAGCTTCCGGGGATAATTTTAGGTGACGGTTCTATATCCGGAACTCCATCCATATCATTTGGAACATCCAAACCATGCCAATGGACACTGGTAGCTTCCGGCAAATTATTATATACTCTTATATTAACGTAGTCACCGGGATAAACTTGAATAGTAGGACCAGGTATGCTCCCATTATATCCCCAGGCCTTGATCCATACTCCCGGTAAAATTTCTCTTTCTACTTTCTCAGCAAATAATTCAAAATATTTTACTCCTCGTATCTCTTTATACTGTAAATTTTCCAGATTAGGGGTGATAACCATAGAACCCCTCCATTACTACCTTATTGGTATAATATATTTAGAATGTTCTGAACTATGCCATATCGTTTATTTATCCAATTTTGCAATATATTCTTTTATCTCATCATAACTCATTCCACCAACACGTTTTGAAATAATATTACCTTCTTCATCTATAAAGAATGAAGTAGGAATAGCAAATTAACACTATGTAAAAAATAGCCCTTGTCTTATTGCAAAATTTGCGCTTAAGCACGGGCTGTTTCTACATGTCTGCCCGCTAATACAATAATTCGTGCAGATGTGAAAATTCTTGATTACAATATGATTTATCTTGGAATTGTCAAAATAAATTTACTACCCTTGGTTAAATTGGATTCTACGGTAATTGTACCATGAATGATGGTCATATTTTCTTTTGCTACATAAAGACCAATACCGTCTCCCGCCGTTCCAATTGAGATACCCTTTTTATAATATGCGTCAAAGATTTTAGCTTGATCTTCTTTACTTATTCCCGGACCGTTATCTTCAATTGTTAAGATAATAAAATCAGAATTCACATAAACTAAACCACTGCTTTATGTACCATATAAATAATCTTTTCTTTAAAATAATTGAGTGCAAAATTGCCCTTACTGAATTTACAGTACGAGCAATTTTTTAATGTAACCCATCTTTCTAAAGTTATTTATTACATACTAGACATTTTTCTACATTCATCTGCACATGTTTTACAAGCTTGTGCACAATCCTGACAATGATCATCATTAAACATATTGCATTCTTTAGCGCAGCTATCACAGATTTTGGCACAAAGTGAACAATGTTCCATAGAATATTGTCCCTTCATTGACATCATTGAAACAGACATTTGGCACATCATCGCACATTCAACTAACATACTTACACAATTTTTTCTTGCATTTAAATCTGGTTCATTTAAGCATGCGTGGAAACACTTATAACACTCTTCGGCACATCTATTACAAGCATCTATACATGATTGATGTTTCGTTGACTCCATTGTAAATAATCCCATATTGTAACACTCCTTTAGGTATATTTTTATAACAATTACATTATGTGAAAAATCCAAAATATTATACATGTGAAACCCTATCCATTTATTACTTTTATATCAAAGTATTATTAATTATCTTAAGTCCTTACTGATATAATCGTATTTATTCTACCGTAGGTATCTAGACATACATCCCTATATTCATTAAATTGGCCAATATTTATTCCGAATGCTATATGCTCCAAAAAATTGTAGGATTATACACTAATTTATTCTTGTTAGAAAAATATTTTATTGAATAACCTTGTGGAATCAATTCAATCTGTCCGAGTTTTCTTTCATTCTTCACATCTGCATAGATTAAACTTGAACTAAAGCGAAACAAGTTCTTTGACATGTACTGTATATATGATTCTTTATCGAATTTCTCGCTATTATATGAAGCGTCTTGATTTTCTAAAAAGATCTCTCCCTCAATTAATCCCTTGCGAAAATGATCAAGTGACACATATTCACCATTTGTATCTTTTAAATATAGTCTCATTGTAGGATCAAGCATTACTCTTTTTCCAGAAGGAATCAAACAATCAACAACCACATGACAATCAGCAAACGGCTCCTCATATGGCATACACGTTACATGTCTTGCTTTTATCCCATTCATTCTTAGTAAGGCGGCTAAAACCATTGATAATCCTCTGCAATTCGTTTTTCCGTTATTCAATTCACATGCTAATATTATATCGACCATTCTACGATCATGATTGAACGCTACACTTCCATCGTGATGAAAATTATCACAAACAAAATCAAATAATCTGAAAACAAGCATATCTGACATAGGATCCACATCTTTCAAATACTCAGAATACCTATATTTTTCAAGTACTTCTGGAACCTCATTGCCTATTTGAAACGTATACGAATATCTTTTTTCTTTATGATTCAAATCATATTCAGCATACTTTCTCAGTACCTCAATTCTGGATGTCTCCGGAACCGGATTTATAACTTTCCTGTTATTCTTATTAATCAAATTGTATATATAAAATAGACCAATGAGCAGATCAATAACTGCAATGGTTTTATAAGCATAACGCGATAGATTTATGTTTAACAGTCTTGAACCTACCAAGATAATAATTGATGCACCAATGATGAATAAAAATCCCACCAAAATCATATTGCTTTTTCTGTTTATCATTTTGAACCTCTCCATTATGTATTATTCGATACTTTTATAACAGATTTGTTACTTCTAATACAACCGCGAACTTATTCTAGTTGCTCAACTTATCAGCATTATATATATTTTGTTTTTGTAGTAGTAGAATCCTCGTTTTTGTTGCTTTACAACCTCTCATATTTATTCACAATAATATACGCATCTTCCAAAGTGGTTTCTCTAGATATACATGGAATCGATGGTTGCTTCCTAGAAACAAACTGCACTCGAATTCCATCCAGTGTATGTATCTTATTAACAATCTGATAATCCGAAGCAATTAATTGTACTTCACCTTCGCTCTTTACAGTAGTTTCATAAGACAATTCTTGAGTAGTATGTAATAAGTCTTGTACTGTTCCCAAATAGTTTACTTTTCCTTTTGTTAATATGCAAAGTGAGTTGCTAGTAGCTGCTAAATCTTCGACAACGTGTGTAGAAAATAAAACACTGCAATGCTCCCCCAATTCACTCAACATATTACGAATTTTTATTCTTTCTTCTGGATCTAATCCTGAGGTTGGCTCATCTATAATTAAAATTTTAGGATTATTTAACATTGCCTGCGCCAATCCGACTCTTCGTTTCATTCCACCTGATAACTGCTTATTCTTTTTATTGTAATGCTCTACTAAATTAGTTTTCTCAAGGACAAATTCAATGCGCTCATTTATTTGAGTTTTTGGAATTCCAGAAATCCTCCCTAGATATTCTAGGGTTTCTTTTACCGTCAGTTCTTTATAAGGCTCTAACTCTTGCGGTAAATATCCTATTAATCTTCTAATATCATCATAATTCTTTTGTTTTAATGGGATGTCACATATCTCGATGCTACCCTCAGTTGGAATAAGTAGTGTAGAAATAATTCTCATCAGAGTTGTCTTCCCAGCTCCATTGTGCCCTAGCAATCCGCATACACCGTTACCAATTTCCATACTCACGTTATCTAATGCTTTATATCCATTTTTATATATTTGAGATACTTGATTAATCAGAATTGACATTTTATATTTCTCCTTTCTTGTGTTCACACCTTACCCCTTTTTTCCATCCACTTGTATTCAATTATAGATGCTATGATTACTAGAACTAACACTACTATTTTTCCTAATAACCATAGTGTTGCATCTGGGCTTGGGTTACCATCTTGACCGCGAGTTCCAAATAAAAACATATTGATTGGTAATGGAAGACTTGCCCCCCATTTCGTATTCAATGAAAACCATGTTAATATACCAATCCCAATACCAACCCACATATTTGAGAAAAGATTTGAAAATAGCATTGACAGAAGACCAAATATTAAGCTATTCATTAACACAATAAGGATTGAAATAAAGAAATAGTAAATAATAGAATCCCCCTGTTTGATCACTGGATGGCGAATTACAAAAAATAGACCATAAGATAGCGCACTAACACACACTAACATAAGTAAATTCATCAAGATTCTCATCAGTAAAATATATCTTTTTACTCGATATGATTTTAACATAAATAGTTCTATATTATGTCCCGAATATTCCATTAATAAAATATCAGCAAAAAACACAATGGGAAGGAAACAAAAATATCGATCCATTAAAAACGTAATATCTGATATTTGATGTACCAAGGGCAATAAACATAAGAAAAACATATAACTGAATGTACTAATCCATTTATATCTAGGCATAGATAGTTTATATAGAATTCTCAAATCGTTGTTCTCCTTTTCCATAATTGAATAGATGCAATTAAAATAATTAGAGATACAAGTAACAATAGGATCGAGTTATAATACATCTCCTTTTCCACTACTGTTTTAAAAAGATCACCTGGAAAACGATTTAGCAATGACAGCGGTCTTACAACATAAACGAACGAACCATCAGAAGCTGTACCTCCTGTATTGGAATATATTACTTGTAAAAATAATATAGGTATCGCAGGTATTGGTGTCTTAAAAATCAATGAACTTAAACAACTAAAGGAAGATATGTATATAATAGTTGGTATACAGAAGATGGCAAACTCCCAAAATAAACATAATATATTATAGTCCACATGAAGCTTTTTACTTGTTTCGATTGAACAAATGGTTAATCCTATTAGTACAACGATGCACGCTAAAATAATTGCGACAACTTGTCCCAATACCTTTGACAAAATATAGTTACTTGCTTTTATGGATTTCGTATGTAGTAATTCATAGGTGTCTTTCTTTAACTCATTTCTAAATAGAAAAGCAGATATAAGTATAGTTATCATAGCAAGCCATAGGCTTAAGAAATCAATCAATTTATTGGATATTTTCTCACTAAATATCCCTTGTGAAAGATACTGTGAAATTAACTCATTTACTTCTTTCATTGTCCCTTTTTTTTCACTGTATTTCCTTTCAATCTCTAGTGATATCCCTTTTAATCCTTCTTCCTTCTCTAAATATGAATATACCTCTCGAAAGTCTAGTGAATTTTCTTCAATATGATGTTGAATCTTTTCCACTTCCTTCTCATAAGTACCAATATTTCTAAGATATGTATAAAGGTCATCCAATTTTTCAGAATATGTTGTAGGAATTCTACCAGCAACTATTCCCTCATTGTCTACAAGGTACATGTTCTCAAGTTCACTTTCATTCTCAATATAGTGAAGATTTAAATATTTAGCACAATTAAGGTATGTTACTAAAGCAACTATAATAATTCCTATATAAAAAAATATATTTTTAGAATAAGACTTTACTTGATTTTTGAATATAAACATCCTAACTCTCCTTAACTTTCTTCAAAGATGAATTTATTGCTAGCCTCCCTGTTTTATTTTGTTTTACTTCTTTTATTATATGTTATTTTATTCCATCTTTTAATTATCGTCAATTCTATTTTGGAAATTTTAGTTTGTTTTGCAATCTAGTCCATGTCATTAGTTTCAAATGGAACAAGTCATTGTTTTGCACAGTAACAAAAAAATTCCTTTCAAGAGGGGTAACAACTTGGAAGGAATTTTTATTGGTTTTTCGTTCTATTTTTCTATATCGTATATAAAATATCTTACACTAACTATCATCTTCATCAATATCATTCACTAATGTTCTTATTACCTTAGCAGGCACTCCTCCCGCCACACAGTTATCTGGAACATCTTTCGTTACGACTGCACCTGCTGCAAGAATTACATTATTACCGATAGTTACACCAGGTAGAATGGTTACATTTCCTCCAATCCATACATCATTTCCGATATTTACAGGCTTAGCAATCCCCAGATGTTTACGACGCCCCATTGGTGATAGTGGATGTCCAACTGTTGTAATCAATGTACTTGGACCAATCATAACATAATCCCCAATATGCACTGGGGCTATATCAAGAATTGTCACGTTATAATTTGTAAGGAAATTATCACCTACATGAATATTCTTTCCATAGTCACAATTAAATCCCGTACAGACACTTGGATTCTGTCCCACAGAACCAAACAGCTCTCTTATTACCTTATCTCTTCCCTCTTCATCATCTACACTAGTCGCATGTAGCTTTGCACAGCCATCAATTGCGTGGAGTTTTCTAGCATTAACTCCCTCATCCCAGAAATCATATTCTAAACCTTCATCTAACTTCTCTAACTCTGTCATTATTTTAACCCTCCAATCAATTCCTATCTCAATTCATTGACATGACAATATGTGTAGTACTATATAAATATACTTTAAAAACACAATACAAAAATACAATAATCTTACGAATTATGATACAATCTATCTATTAAGCAATTCTTACATTTTAAAGGATTTTTATTTGAGAGGATTATATAATGAATAAGATACAAGATTATCATACAGAACATAACAATGATATTGACAAAAATATAGATTCAAAACTTGTTTATACAACCTTTTTACAACGTGAAAAAGAACGTTATCATCATTCCTATGACGAAGAACTCTTACAATATGAATATGTCCGTGATGGAGACATGCGAAGCATTGAAGAAAGTAAACGACTTTTCAGAACAGGTATAGCAGGGCAACTTTCCAAAGATCCGATTCTAGATAAAAAGTACTTGTTCGTTGCATCTACAACGCTTGCTACCCGTTTCTGCATTGAGGGAGGTATGGAAGCACAAGAAGCTTACAACATGAGCGATTTATTCATTCAAAATCTAGATAGATGTTATACTGTACAGGAAATCTATGAACATCAGACGAATATGATTACCGCCTTTACACAAAAAATGGCTGCTATACATGATTCCAATCAAGAATCAGAACTCACACATAATACACCTTCGTATAGCAGCACTATTTTTAGCAAACCCGTTTATGACTGCATGGATTATATCTATTATCATTTACACTATAAGCTTACTTTACAGGAACTTGCCAATCAGGTATCTCTGTCACCTAATTATCTCGCCATTTTATTCAAGAAAGAGAAAGGAATAACCATTCAAGAATATATTCGTGCCAAGAGAATTGAAGCCGCCAAAAATATGCTAATTTACTCTGATTATACCCAAACTGAAATCGGTCAATTTCTTGCTTTCAGTTCAAGCAGTCACTTTATCAAGGTATTTAAAGAACAGGTTGGCTTAACTCCAAAAGACTACAAGAAAAAATATTATCGAAAACATGTTAAATGGTCAAATATTGAATAAAAGTTGTTATGTGACTGTATATTAATTCTCTTTTCTTTACCAATCTATCTTTATGTAGAAAAAACCTGAGACAGCCAAAGCTGTTCCCAGGTTTTTCCTCCTGCCTCTATTTACATTTTATAATACAACTTCAATTCCTTCTGGTGCCTTATAATCTAATTGAATTTCATTCTCTTTCTTTTTCCAAGAAACTTCAATCTTTCCCTTAGGAGTTATAACATACCCATCTGCATACTCAAGATATCCAGTAATAGGTCGTATATATACTTTTTCAAATCCAGGTGTTGCTGGCCTTACTCCTAGTATGATAGCAGGTAATTCATAGAGTGCTACTGCACCCCAAGCGTGACACTCACTCCTACAATAAGAATTGGATTCCGCACTGGTTGTCATATGATTCTGAATCATTTTACGCCATACGTTCCAGTATTGATCCGTATAATCATATAGCCCTGTCATTTCTAATGCACGGAATAAGTAAAGTATCATGGAAACACTACACTGTGCATATCTTTCTTGTTGTTCTATAGTTTTTAATAGGTTTTCTTTACCTTTTTGTATATCAATCGTATTAGTAATAACTGCAAAGACTTGACAATGCTGGCTGTATTCATAAACACCTGGTCCATCCTGAACCATTCCATCCGCTCCGATACAATATTTTCTGATACTATCTTGTACCGACACAGCCTCTTCCTGATATTTTAGAGCTTGTTCTTTTCTTCCAATATAATCGGCAAGTTCTGCTGCTTTTTGTAATCCTAAGATATAGAGAAGACTCTCCATTGTTATTGGACCTTGGTTAATTGCATTTGGAACACCGATTTTCCATTCTGGTGTCCAATCAATAAAGGACCAGAATTTGTGTTGTCTATGATACCCTCCTACTTGACCAAGATATCTTTGTTCCGCTTTCTTCTGTTCAAAAAAGTATAGAACATTTTCTATCGAAGGCATATGATAGGATATCAGATCTTTATCACCAAAATACATCATATGATCATGTAACATCATGATATAAAAGATTGAAAAACCAGGTATGACATTTGGTTTGGTATTAGGATAAGCACTACTAATCAGCCCATCATATCGCTGTGCTCTCTTAAAATCATCGATACATTTTCTTGCCAGCCTATCATCTGCTGCTGAGGCATATGTATATAGAATCTGCGCTCTTGAATCCATTGCATATTGAAGTTGCTCATAGAACGGACAATCTTCATAGGTTTCATGCATACATCTTTGCAAGGTACGTTCACTGATCTCCCATATATCTTGAAGACTTTCATCTGACGTATTCACTTTCGTTTCTATGTTCAGTGGATATCCAGTTTCAATATAATCAAATCCATGAATGATAACAGGTGAATCCTTTGTTACTATTTTCAGTTGGATAAACCGAAAAGTTCGAAACCAGAAAGGCTCATAACATTCAAGTCTTGTATCAGTTCCTCTACCAGCTGGATAATACAGATCTTGATATCCTTCTAAGTGGCCGTTGATATAATCCATACGATCTTCCTTAACTGGAAGATTTCCTTCTGCTATACGATCATTTTGTACATAAGCTTCTGATTGTAATATAGTAAATTCTGAACTATTACCATTTTCAATAAAAAGCCTATAATATCCTGTTGTTTCTTCGCCTGCATCTATCTCAACTATCTCTTCGGACCAAGGGGGAATCACTATCTTTTCTTTTCCATGAAGCATCTGATTCCATATTTCAAGATCAGATTTGGATTGTTTTAGATTGATAATACCCTTAAAGTAGCGTTTTTTCTTATACATGAATGGAATTGTTCTAGGATTCAGATTTCCTGGACTTACAGCGTCTCTGATCTGACTTTTATGATAAGGAACTGCTGCTCTCCAATCGCTATCAATATAATCCTCTGCTTTCCAATCCCAACTCGATTCCTGTTCACGTACTTCTTCATATATTTGAAGTGGTGCAAATCCTGCCGCCTCAGGAACAATCTTGATTCCATCATGCACCATGTACTTCCATGTACCATCTGCCGAGAATTCATAGTTGTTATTATCAACATCTTTACCCATACCAATCACATATAATCCTGGATAATTTGTTCGGATAATACTCTGATTGCCATCTGTTGGCTTTAATGGATATCGTAAGACCATAATTGCAATGACATTACTACCTTTTTTTAAATAGGAGGTAATATCAATATTATCCTGATACCATATCTGGCTATCGCCTTTACTTGGCCCAACTTCAACAAAAGTCTGATTGATATATAACTTGTATCTAGAATCAGCAGATACGGTTATTACCACTTCTTTTGGTTCAGCTTCAAATTCTATTTTTTTTCGGAACAAGACCATGGTTGCTGCATTGGCATAATGCTCATTCCAATCATTACACCATATCCATTTTGAATATTCATCCATTGATATCACCTTCCTATTTACCTATGATTTAACTGTCTTACTTCTTTGTCCTATTGCTCTTTCCTATTTCTCTATCCTATTTTCCACTCATTTTCTTATATACTTCAACGAATTCTTCTGCAATGATTCGGAAGGATTCTGCATTCATCATTTGGTCTTCTGCATGTACTAAGATTAGACTCACAGAAGCGTTCACCCCTGAGGTTGCTATATCTTCTGCTTCTGAAGATAGCATATCTGTATGTACATTATGTGCAATAAGAAAGCATTTTCCGCCTTCTTCAATCAATTCTTTCGCTAAATCAAATTTTTCCTCTTTTGCACTTCTGATTGCTTCTATATATTTTGCTCTCGCTGTTCCAGCTGCGCTTATCATTTCAAAGATCTTTCCTACTAATTCGTCATTCATTTTTCTTCCTCCATAATCAAATACCCGAGAGATTTATGTCCCGGGTATTTGAGTTTTCAACTAATATGTTCTATTCTTGTTATTATTTTTCTTATTATTCTTGTCCATTTTCAATGGCTAATGTACGTCTATCTGCTTTCTTCATAAATGGCATCCAAATCAATGTTGATATAACGATACACACGATCTGTAAGGCAGCACCTTTCCAACTTCCTGTTACTAAAAATCCACTTAAAACTATTGGTGTTGTCCAAGGTAACTGTACTAATCCTGTCGCTATTGGAACCAACTTTAATGCAAAAGCGATATAAGAAACTAAAGCTACTATTGATGATGTAAATATTAATGGAATTGCTAGTGTAAAGTTCAACATCATTGGGAAACCAAACAACGCTGGTTCACCAACATTAAAGATTAGTGGTGCTGTTGATATCTTAGCTACTTCTCTATATTGTTTACTTCTTGCAACTATAATAGCAGCAATAACTGCACCCTGAATTCCAATTGATGCAAAATGTGAGTAAAAGCTGTTACTAATGATATGTTCTGGCATTAAACCTGCCATAGAAGCTGCTTTATTCTTATCTTCTAATACTTGCCATACTGGAAGCATAACTCCTGTAACGATAGAACTTCCATGTAATCCAAAGAACCATAATAATTGTTGGAATGCCATAATAAACATAATACCAATTACTGATCCCCCAACTAAAGTTAAAGGCATTCCTAATACTTTGTTAATAAGACCAACAGCATCAGTTTTAAATGCATCGAATCCCATTCTAAGCACCCAGAATACACAGATTACTAAGAAAGATGGTATTAATGCTTCAAATGGTGCTGATACTGCAGGTGGTACTGATGCAGGCATCTTAATCTTAATACCTTTGCTATCAATAAAACGGTAAATAACAGCTGTAAATATAGCAACTAATATAGCGCAAAACATAGATTGTGCACTAATAGCGCTAAGTGCTAAAGCTGGTGCTCCTTCTTTTGTTGCACCAAGTGGTACAAGAACTAAGAAGGAAACAAGTGCTGTAATGACTACTTGAATCTGATTTAATTTCATTTTCTCAGAAATTGAATAAGACATTGTAATTACAACTAATAAACCACCAATTGCTATACTCGCAAAATATACATATAACAGTTTTCCTTGCCATACAGCAGCATCTGTGTGAAGAACAGATGACACAAATTTATTGAATCCTTCTGATGGAAAGCATGCCAAAATTAAGAATATGGATGCTATAAAAGTAAATGGAACGTAAGCTAACATTGCTTCTTTAATTGCATTTACATATATATTTGCACTCATTGCTGATGCAAATTTTCCCAACCTCATTTGTAACTTTTCAATCATATTCGTACCTCCCGAATTCTTTGATTTTTTTCATTTGCTGTTAACTAGTTACTAATCCCCCAAAACATCTTTTACATGGTGAAGAACCTTTTTCCCATCCATGCGTCCATAATCCATCATATCAATTGCTTCAATCTTTTTATCTGGATATGTTTGTTTTAAACGTCCTAATTCATAAGCAATCTGTGGACCAATCAGAAGTATGTCTGCAGAAGCCATAATTTCTTCTGCTTTTTGAAGTGCATATGCGTTAATCTCACACTCATATCCTTCTTCTTTTGCTGTTTCTCTCATTTTGTTAACCATTAAACTTGTAGACATTCCCATGTTACAAAGTAATACAATATTTCTCATAATTCTTCCTCCTTGTATTTGTTGTTTGTTGTTTTTGTTGTTTTCATTAGGTTCAATGTTTATGATATAATCATACAATAGGTTCTTGCTATGTTCCATAACACGGATTACCGTTATAAAACGGTAATTTTTTATAGTTAACGTTGATCATCAAACCGCGATTGGCTAGGAATTCTAAAGATGATACTCTTAGTCTTATATCGTTTCAGGTAACTCTAATGCCATGCGTTTTTGTAACCACGCCTCCGCTAATTCCACCCATTTTGCTGCATCTGGGTTCACTTGTTTCTTCACTTTTGCGCTTTCTTGAGTTGCAAGGCTAAGACCATGAGGCCCTTCCTCAAAGATATGCATATCAAATGGTATGTGTTGATTGGCTAAAGCCTCTGCCATTTTTATTGTATTCTTAACAGATACGGTACGGTCTTCATAAGTACTCCAAAGGAAAGCTGGTGGAGTGTCCCTATTTACATGTCTCGAAGGACTCATCCTCTCAATATCTTCCTCTGTTAACTCCTGTTTCCCTAATATTGCTGCATAGGATACACGAAAGAACATTTCTTTTTCTACCTCTATCTGATCTATTTTTGAAAAATAATAATCTCCAGCCATATAACCTAAGATAACAGCTACAGGTCTTAAGTGTTCCGAACTTGTCTTTAAATAGTCTAAAACAAGATTTGTATTCCAAGAATTTGCATACATAGCCACATTATGTGCTCCTGCAGAAAAACCGCAAAGAGTAATACGATCTACATCCACCTTCCATTCCCTTGCATGCTCTCTGATGAGTAACATTGCTTTTCCAATCTCAAGCATTGGATTCGGGAAAACACAATATTCCTTAATCTCTATTTCCTCTTTCGCAGTTGGAAAAGTAACATTAGAATCCTGACTAAAATAAGTGGAATATCGTAATACAAACGCCTGGTATCCCATGGCGGCAAAACGAATCGCAACTGGCTCTGCTTCCTGAGTGGCACACTTCATATATCCCCCACCTGGGCAGATTAGAATGGCTGGTCTATTATAGTCTCCAAGTAAGCTATTTGCATCGTTTTGCACATATGTTGTTAATGTAACATCCTCTCTATCCTCATATAGCCTTATCTTTTCTGAATACATCTGTTATGATCTCCCCTCTATTTTTTTATTCCCACTTCACATAGCAACTTGATAAAATGATTAAAGTCTGGCAATTCTAATAGTTGCATAACAGTTGATTTATCCATCAGAAACTTTGTCGTCACATCGTAGAATTTCTGCGTATCTTCTGTTTTTTCTTCTGATAATGATGTTAATATAACCACCCTTACCATATGGGAAGACCATAGAACCTCTTCGTTTAAAACCGCAACCGCAACGATAGTTTCTTTCGTAAGTATCTGACATGGATGTGGAATTGCTACCAGATTACCAAAGTCTGTAGGTCCAAAACTCTCTCTTTCTAATATAGACGCTTCAAAATTATCTGGTACTTCTGTCACCTTTTTAATTCGTAGACACATCTCATGTAGAATTTCTTCTTTGGTTGATTTATGAATATCAGTAAAGAAATATTTTGGTTGGTAATAATTCTGTAGAAAACGGAAATCACCAACTTGTAGAAATCTTCGAACAGCCATTATTTCATTGCTTTCTAAGAAATCCTTAATCTCCATAATTGGAACCGTCACTTTGCTGTATATAGGCACTGTTGAGAAAATAAAGTCAACATCTGATAAATCACACTGTTCAAAATCATACATTCCACATACCTTAATCGTATTAATGTACTCACCGAATTCCTGACGAAAGCGATACATAAGCATTTGAGAACTAGCTTTTCCACTAATACATACTAATAAAATATTATTTTTTCGCTTAAATGAGGTTTTCTTTTCTTCCATAGCAAGTTGGAAGTATAGTGCCAGACATGCGATTTCATCATCAGCTATGTTTTTGTTATATGCTTTTTCTAAAACAACTCCAGCCTGTTGAGCCATGGTGTATGAGAAAAAGTTCTTCTCTTTTAATTCATCTTCCACGAAGTATTCAAATGGTATATTATACTTTATTCTAATTTCCATCGGTATCAAATGCTGATTTAACATCATACGCAGATTCAGATCATCCCTTAATTCTACGTTATATGTCAGATATATTTCTTCTAACATCTGCGACACTAATTTATCCGTTTTCTCAGAAATCACAAAATTCGGTTTCGTATTGATATCACCCATATGGCTTTTTCCAGCGATATATATTCCTGTATAATAGATTTCTTCTTTTGTTATTTCAAAAGTTTCTACCTCCTTAAGTTTCGTATAGATTCTTTCAGCAATCAGAAGTTCTCTTTTATCACTCTCTTCTACTTTTAAAGCTTCCTTTGGAATGTAAAAACCCTTTTTCATCCTCGATATACTGATATAAATATAAATAACCGTATTCTGAAAAGCAGTCTCAGCGAATCGTACCCCATACTCCTTTGACAAATGTAACAATGCTTCACCTATAAGCTCTATTTCTTTTTCCTTTTCTTTTCTCACTTCAAAAAAAGGATTGGTATTCATCAACTGGTTGTGAAGTATGCAGATTCTCATATTAAATTCTTTTCCAATTGCACGGATACCATAGTATGGCTTTCTTTCTAACTCAATGTGGAATCTATTCAGAATATATTCCACTTTTTTTAATTCATTTGAAAGTGTTTTGGTTGAAACATACAAGAAACTACTCAATTCTTCAATCTTTATATAATCTTTTCTACTCAAAAATAAAACAAGAAGATAATGAGTTCTTTCTTTTGAATCCGTAGGTGTTCTTAGTTCCTCTTTTCCTCTACTATTCAAGAAATCCATCCATACACCTGGCTCATTAATTCTTAGATAGTACCCATACCTTGGCTTTGAATATACTTCTGCCCCATGCATCCTAATTTCTTCATTTAATTCCTTAATTCTTGTACGTATCGTCTTCTCACTTGCACCCAATACTTCGCCTAGACTTGCAGAAGTTTTGAATTCACTTTCTGATAATTCATCAATAATTTCCCATAATCTTCGCTCCATCGTTTATCTCCATCATTTATCTTCATCGTAAACTTTAGTTAATATTAAGGACTCTCTAAAAAAGCATTTATATTTTATTGTATCATGTCTATTTCTTATTTCCATTTCACTTTTTTCCGTATTAATACGGAAAAATAGGAGAAGTCATAGTTCTGTTAGGTTATTTAGTATCTCCCAAAAAAGTATAAGAGATTTCTTATTACATAAAAAAGAGACAGCTTAATTGGTTTAAATATGAACCAACTCTTACTGTCTCTCTTTATGCATAATTGCATAAGCTACTTTATCTTATGAAATCTTTACAGATAAAGCAGTAAATACAATTATTTTTTCATTTATCATTAATATTAATGGTTAGGGTGTCAAATTCCCATGCCAAGTTTTTGGCGCTACTACGAATATAAAAGGGGCATGGGAATTCGACATCCTCCGGCGGATGCACACTCACTTCGTTCGGCGCGTTTATATAATAAAAGTCATTCTACTCAGTAAACTAGAAATGACTTTTGACATCCTAACCATCAATTTAATTTCTATGATTAAGCTGTGTACGCCACTTTTAATATCGCTAATATTTCATCTGCTGTTAATACTTTATATCCACCTAGAATAACCGTAGAGTTTGCAATAAGAGGAAGCATCTCTTCTGTCGCTCCTAGTTCCTTGATATTTGTCACGATACCACATTCTTTAATGAATTGTTCCATTGCATCAATACCCTCTAATGCAACTTCATCTTTCGATTTGCCTGTTGTATCAACGTTCCATACTTGAGTTGCAAAGCGAACAAATTTATCTAAACCATATTTATAAATAAAACGATAATATGGAAGAGAAACTGCTGCTAATCCCATACCATGAGCACAGTCAGTGTAAGCACCTAGCTGATGTTCAATCATATGAACTTCCCAGTCTTGTGTCTTACTTAGCCCCATAATTGGGTTCATAGCAAGTGTAGAACTCCACATCAGATTACTTCTAGCTTCATAATCTGTTGGATTCCCAACTGCAATCTTCGCACTATGAATAATGGATCTAAGAAGTCCTTCTATTAAATAATCACTTGTTACATCGTCTTCTCCTGAAAAATATGCTTCCATTAAATGTGACATCATATCAAATATTCCACTAACCATTTGATATGTAGGTAATGAGAATGTATATTCTGGATTGAGGATTGAGAATACTGGATTAACATTTGCAGGAAATACACGTCCATTTTTTAACTTTACTTCTTCATTCGTAATAACGGAACCACCGTTCATTTCTGAACCTGTTCCAGCTAATGTAAGAATCGATGCAACAGGAACAATCTTATTATCGACTGGTTCATATTGTATCCAATAACGCGTCCAAGCATCTCCTTCACAATAGGCCGATACTGAGATTGCCTTCGCACAATCAATAACAGAACCTCCACCAATTGCTAAGATCAGATCAACATTATTCTCTCTTACAAGTTTTGCACCTTCCATTACTTTTTCATAAGTTGGATTTGCCATAATACCAGATAATTCAACGATGTTTTTACCGTTCTTCTCTAGTATGGAAATAACTTGATCATAAAGTCCGATCTTCTTAATTGCTCCTTTTCCATAAGCAAGCATTATAGTATCACCGTAATTATTAAGTTCACTGCTTAGATTGTCAATTGCATTTTTACCAAAATATATGGTCGTTGGGTTTTGATAAGTAAAATCTATATTCATTCTTTTTCTCCATTCTTGCGTAATCTTACGCATTTTATTATAATTTCACATATATGATTTGAGGGTCAAAAGCCTTTCATAACATACATTGTGTATATTGATGTATAATTATTAATTTTGGCGTAGTCCGGCCGAAAGTATCGTTTATATTTTGTCAAGACTCAAAGTGAAAATAGGAACATAAGTGAGTAAAGTTTATTTATAAACTTGTTACTTGTTGTGAGGCTTGTAAAAAATATGATAAGTTTGTTTTGTAAACTTTACTGAGGGAAAGGTAGCCAAAATTCATAATCATACAGCAATATACACTCAGCAAACTAAAATAAGGCTTTTGTCCCTCGAATCATAATATATATCTATTTCAGTTTCCCATATTCTTCATCAGTTACTGGTTCTAACCACTCATTCGATGCTCCCTCAGCGGGAACTTCAACTGCAAGATGCGTAAACCAACTATCTGGTGCAGCTCCATGCCAGTGTTTTACCTCAGGTGGAATATTCACCACATCACCTGCATGTAATTCTTGTGGTTCTTTGCCCCACTCCTGATAATAGCCTCTGCCTGCTGTACATAATAGAATCTGACCTCCCTTATGATGGATATGCCAGTTATTACGACATCCAGGCTCAAATGTTACATTTCCTATTACCATTCTTTCTGTTGTTAATAGATTTAAATAGCTTTTTCCTATGAAGTACTTTTCATACATTTTATTTTCGTCACCTATAGGAAATACCGTATTTTTCTTTATATCTTCTAAATCACGCATTGATTCACCTCCGAATTTGTAATTGTTTTATTTTGATTATTCTTCACATTAATTTCAATTAATCATACAGAATAATCCGTAAAATCATCTTATCACCTAAACCTAACTTTAGGTCAAGTATTTTTTTATATAATGGAGATAACCACATTTAGGCCCCCTATTAGGGGACCTAAAATATTTTATTTTTATATTAATTTGCTTGTTTTAGTGAACTCTTCAAATCATCTTCTGGAGTGCTTATTGGTTTAATATCAAAGGTATCTACTAGATATTGCAATACATTTGGAGATATGAAGGCTGGTAAACTTGGTCCTAAATACATTCCTTTTATTCCAAGTGATAATAATGCTAATAAATCTGCAACAGCCTTTTGCTCATACCAAGAAAGTACAATGGTCAGAGGTAATGAATTTACATCAGTATCAAAGGCATCTGCTAATGCTGTGGCTATTCTAACTGCTGAATATGCATCATTACATTGTCCTACATCTAATAATCGTGGCAGTCCAGCTACCGTTCCAAAGTCTAATTTATTGAATCTGTACTTACCACAAGCTAAAGTCAGAATCACACAATCCTTTGGAACCATTTTAGCAAAGTCAGTATAATAACTTCTTCCTGGTCTAGCTCCATCGCAACCTCCTATTAAGAAGAAATGTCTTAACTTTCCTTCCTTTACTGCTTTTACAATAGTTTCAGCATGTGATAATGTTTCGTGGTGTCCAAATCCCACTAAGATTTCTTTTTCTTTTTCCTCTTCTTTAAATCCACCTAACTCTAATGCTTTATTAATTATTTCACTGAAATCCTTAGTTCCATCTTCTGAAACATCGATATGCTTTACTCCATCCCAACCTACAACACTTGTTGCAAATATTCTATCTTTATATGTTTCTCTTGGTCTCATCAAACAATTAGTTGTCATTAATATACATCCTGGAATTCCATCGAATTCACTTTGTTGGTTTTGCCATGCAGAACCAAAGTTACCTACTAAATGTTTATACTTCTTTAGTTCTGGATATCCATGTGCTGGTAACATTTCTCCATGGGTATAAATATTTATTCCTTTGCCTTTTGTTTGCTCTAAAAGCATCTCTAAATCTCTCAAATCATGTCCAGATACTATAATAAATGGACCTTTTTTAATATTAACATTGACCTTATGAGGTGAAGGATTTTTGTATCTACTAGTATTTGCTTCATCTAACACCTGCATTACCTGTACACTCATATCACCAACTCTCATCGTCATACGTATCATATCTTCCACACTTAAGTTGTCATTGGTGGTAGATTCTAAACCTAAGAAATAAATTTGATCTACTTGTTCATTACTGTGTCCTATAAACCTTGCTTGATGTCCATAAGCGCTTACACCTTTTAAGCCATACAATACGGTTGATCTTAATGAACGAATATCTGCATCTAGACTCTGATCATACATTATTCCTGCTTTTACCGAATCCTTTAACATAGCCTCCTTTGTATCACTTAAATTATAGGTGGCTGCATCTGGATATTGTCCATCTGGAGCTTGCTCTCTCAAGGTTTCTTTGATCTTTTGAGATTCTTTTAATAATCTTACATGAACTTCAGCATCAAAATTTACATTTGTTAAAGTTGTAAATAGACCATTCTCTACGAACTTTACTATTTCCTTATCAATTATCTTTCCTTGTTCCAATAGAGGCTTTACATAACAAGAAATTCCTTTTAATTGATATATTAGCAAATCCTGTAGATTAGCTATCTCTGGTGTTTTACCACATACTCCACTTTTAGTACAGCCTTTTCCTCCAGCTGTTTGCTCGCACTGATAACAAAACATTGAATTTTCCATGATTAATCCTCCTATTTACACTATAACTTCTCACCTTAAGGTCTATACCTACCAGCTTTAGCCGGTAATGGTTCCGTTATATGAGTTTTTTTATTTTTTCATATAATTCTTCTGCTGTATCCGCCTGAATCATCTCATTATTTACTAGTGCATAAGGTCCTACTGCACAATCTCCGCAATATCCTAGACAAGACTCTGCTGATATATCTATATCATTAAAATCTTTTTTTAATCTGTTCATAATTTCCTCTGTACCAAATGAAAAATTGTTTTCACAAAATTTAATTTCCGTCATTTTATATACCTTCACCTCTAATAATTATTTTTTAATGTCATTAATAAATCTTCTACAGATGTATTAGATAAATCAAGATCATCTAATACTATTTCTTTTTCTATTGCTGCTTTAAGCAATGGTGATTGCTTGGTATCACCAATTACAATTGCACCAACTATTTTATTATTTGTGATAAATATTTTTTTATACTGATTTTTGCTAATATCTTCATCTACTAATACTTTTGTAAAATTAGTTTCATCTATATACCCCATAGAAAATAGGGATATATTAAAAGCATTTAATGTTGTTATTGGAGTAATTTTTTCATACACTGTTTCCTTTTCAGTAATGTTATATCCTGCAACTTTTCCCTGTGCTATAGCAATGTTCCACAATCCAGCAATATGGTTATTAAATTCAGCAACATCACCTGCTGCATAAATATTTTTTATGTTTGTTTCCATTCTATTATTTACTAATATTCCTCTTCCTGTTTCAATTTTAGTATTTTCAACTACGCCTATATTAGGTTTAATACCCGTTGAGTAAATAACCATATCACACTTCAATTCCATTTTTTTGTCCGTTAAAATTCCTTCTACTTTGGTATTTCCAGTTATTGCTTTCACCGCTGTATTATTTAATACTTGAATGTCATATCCCTGTATTATATTTTTTAATATTAAAGATGCCTTATCATCTAATTGATGTGGCATAATTCTTGACAACAACTCAACAATTATAACCTTTTTACCATGCTGATGTAATATCCAAGCCATTTCTAACCCTTGTATCCCACCTCCAATAAGTATTACTTCTTCACTTTCAATAAGACTATTTTTGATATTCAAAGCATCCTTAAGTCCTCTTAATGTATATACTCCATTCTTACCAATACCATCAATCGGTGGAGTGCTATTACTTGCTCCATTTGTAAAAAGTAACTTATCGTACTCAATATTACTACCATCACTTAATAATACTTCTTGCGTATCTACATTTATATTTACCGCTCTTGTATCAACACATATTTGTACGTTATTTTGTTCATACCACTCTTTCTTTTGAAGTAATATTTTATTTTCTTCAATCTCATCAAAAATACCTTTAGATAGCCTAATTCGATTATATGGGTAAAATTCTTCTTCTCCGATCAAATATATATATGAATCTAAGTCTATTTCTCTAATTGCCTTAATTGCAGAAATTGCTGCAATCCCATCACCTATAATTACTATTTTTTTATTCATTATTATCACCTCTAATTAGTAGGTTATCCTGCTTCATTTATATCTATGTATCAGATGCAAAATCAATTAAGTTCTTCCTGTGCCCTAATACCGTAAAATCAACTAAATGGGTATTTATATAAACAGCAATACATTATTTTGTAAAAATGAAGCGAAATTGTGGATTTGCTTAGGATGCGGTCACATTGCTGGTCGCATTTATTATGCTATTTTTCTTTTATACTTACTTTCTTTTACATAAAAAACCTCCAAAGTAGATTTGGTTATTTACCGTGTCTACTTTGGAGGAAGTTAACTAATTAAATACATGGTCCATTATTCTAAATATTGATTTCGAAGCTTTATCAAACCATCTGCATTCAAATCATATTCAACTTCAAAATACTTTTCAAAACTACCATATTTCTCTAAGATAGCTTCTAATGTCTTCTCTACTAGGTACCTACTGACACCTTGCGAAACCATGAACTGTTTCTTCTCTTCAGGGTGTTTTGAAAAGTACTCAGCCTTTTCTTCTAACAATACATCAATCAACGGTTTACGATATTTATTAGTAAGCATATAATCCTCGATTACAATTTCCGGTTGTACACCTAAAGCAAGCAAAATCAATGCTGCTGCAATACCAGTACGGTCTTTTCCTGCTGCACAATGAAATAGAATTGGAACTTCTCCTTGTTTTAAGAAATCAAACAAAGCACGAAAAGCAGCGTTATTAAAAGCCATACTTGAATATAGCCTAGTAAAATAATCTTCTCGATTTTCAAAAGTTGCAGCTTCTTTTTCCAATTCTGCTATACTGGAAGGAGAAAAATCAATATCACTGCCATCTGATTTTTTTAAACCACAAATTCTCTGATATTTAGTGCCTTCTGGTATCCAATCTTGTTGTAAATCAGCTTCTCCTTGACTACGAAGATCCATAATTACCTTTAATTTAAAGCTTTCTAGTTTTGCTTGGTCCGTATCCGTTTTCAGTACATCCAATGCCATGCCACGATAAAGTAGACCATAACGTACATGTCTTCCATCTTTCGTCTGATAACCACCAAGTTCACGAAAATTGACTGCAAGAGGATTCTGAAATAAAATGGGATCACCAGGATTCTGTTTTATTTGTTTCATAGTTGGTCTCCTTTCACACTTTGTACCAACCTAACTATACAGCATTTGACTTGAATTCGGCAAGTAGTTTAAAAGGATAATTAATTGTACTTTTATACCCATATAATACCTATTGATTTACTATCGAATATATTGTATTCTATATTTGTAATTGATATTGATTATCATTTTCTATCATGACATTATATATTATCTAATGCTTATATATAATTAACCAATTGGAGGTATTTTTATGATTTCTAGTTTATTTCTATCATTTAGAGAGGGTTTAGAGGCGGCTTTAATAGTTGGAATTATATTAATCTACTTGCATCAATCAGAACGTAAAGATTTAGGTAAATATGTATACTATGGAGCAGTTTTGGGCTTGATAGTAAGCATTGTGGGTGGATTTATGGGGTTCCGAGAAGCCAAAGAACTTGGTGAAGAAGGAGAAGAGATTTTTGAAAATATAATGAGACTTCTTGCCTCTGGCCTAATTGCTTATTTTATTATTTGGGTAAGCAATCAATCGAATAATATTTCTACTGATATCAAACAGAAGGTAAGCAATAATACAAGCGCAATCGGACTTATAGCTTTAAGTTTCTTGTCTGTATTCCGTGAAGGTATGGAGTTGTGTATCATGATTTTGACTAAAATCAATGAAAACTCTTTAAATGTTGCAACAGGAATTGGTTTAGGATTGCTATTTGCGGTACTGCTAACCTATGTTATCTTTAAGTCTAGTATGAAGTTAAATCTTAAGTTGATATTTAAAGCATTAGGGTTTGTACTCATTTATCTAGGTGCAGAAATGTTTGCAGAAGGCATTATAGGTATTACAGGATTTAATGAATATCCTTTTGAAGTAATTTTTATGGTGATATTTATACTACCATCACTGTATTTCTTCTTCAAAAAAGATATTAATAGAATCTTGAAAAAGGCTAATTAACCAGTATTAATTGGTGGTGATTCTGCTGTATTTCCATACAATCTAGAGCCCTGGCATCTCGCTATTATGTATGCAACAGTTGCTGCAGTTAATCTTTACGAGATTCGTATTACTTATGAAGATGACTGCTGTAACGTTGTAGCGAATTGCTTTGGAAGAAGTACTAATTACGAAAGCCAAGAAGGTAATACTGTACTGCAACATGACTTAATTGAATTACGTGAACCTCCTGTTCAAGAAACGCCTACTTGTGTGTTTTAACTCAAAAATACTCCCTCCTAAGCTGATAAGGTTTATTTATCATTACTTAGAAGGGAGTATATTTTTTCACTTTTATATCACTATATAGAGCTGAATTAGACGATTTACTTGATTACTCTAATCCAAATAAAGCTGCACCAATTGCTCCAACAATTTCAGGTTCCTTTGATATGAATAGCTTATCTTGGATTTTCTCTTCCACGGCTTTTACTACACCTGGATTCTTCGCAACACCACCAGTCATCATATATTCACCTTCTAGTCCAACTCTCTTAAGTAAGGAATATGATTTAGTAGCTATAGCTTTATGTATTCCGTGAGCAATATCACTTTTCTCTTTATTTAGCGCAATTAATGATATAACTTCGGATTCTGCGAATACGGAACACATACTGCTAATGTCAATATCTTCTTTCCAGTCAAGAGAGATTGGTCCTAATTCTGAGATATCTATCTCTAGTGTTCTTGCCATCATCTCAAGAAAACGTCCTGTTCCTGCGGCACATTTATCATTCATTACAAAGTCAATTACTTCGCCTTTATCATTTAGCTTAATAACTTTGCTATCTTGACCACCAATATCTAGAATAGTACGAATCTTAGGATTAAGGTAATTGGCACCTTTTCCATGGCAGCTGATCTCCGTAACATTTTGATCCGCGAATGGAATACTAACTCTACCATAACCTGTGGAGATAATAGTATCAATATCTTCTCTCTTCATATTTGCCTTTGCAAGAACTTCCTCCAAGATGCGTTCTGCACTTTCACCACTTTTTGCTCCAGTACGAACTACATGAAATGCAACAATTTCTTTTTTCTCATTTAAAATAACTGCATTGGTTGAAGTAGAACCACTATCAATTCCTAATACATACATTCTATCATCTCCTGTATTCTTTCTTATACTACGTTTCTTATTCAAATTTGCTGTCACTTCTAACGATTCGATAAAAGCTTCCACTCTTGTACGAATCTGGCCTGCACATTGTTTGGTATAGTCTGTCTCTATTTTTAGTATTGGTTTCTTGATTACTTCTTTTAAATGTGTATACTCATAAGAATAGTTATCACAAAACTTTACGGTATGATAGATAATACCATTTATCTCATCTTGTAATCCCTCAAGATAATTCTCTCGATTTGTTGCTTTTTGCATTCTCATACAAGGAAATTGATTCAATAGATTGGAAGCATAGGAGAATAAGATATTATCATGCACCAATACATAATCTCGATTTAGACCTGTGCAAGTAAGATTAAATACGATATTAACATTACTCTTTTTAAGTAATTCTAGAATTCCTTTACTGCATCTAGCTCCCATTAGACCGATATTAATTTTATTTTCTTGTCTCTCTTCTTCTGTTCTTTCAACATTCTTTAATTCTTGATTTTCTTCTAATTTTCTTTCTTTTAACTGCTTATCAAATAACTTAAATAATTCTTCTTTGTCAAATCTCTTACCACTATAATCTTCATAAGCTTCTACCATCTCAAGTATACGTTTTACATAAATGCTGATTGAAAAATCATTTACCTTTCTTGGTACATCAAGCAAATAGATAAACTTGTCAGGATATTGTTCCTTCAATATGTCAAATAGTCTACGTATACTATCACAACAAGTTGTCAACACAATTCCCTCATAGTCCTTACTAATGGAGTCTTCAAGTACTGCTTTCGTATAAGAACACATATTAGGATGCATTAATGTATCAGCCTGGTCAAAATTGGTGACGTCTGGTTCGATACGAGATGTTTCAACTCCTAGGGCAGTAAATATTTCTATTGGTGTATACTTACACACATAACCGATCATCGATATCATCCTTTCCTGTCTCAATCATTTCTAAAAATGCCTCTAATCTAGTCTTAATCTGTCCGTCATGACTATTTCTTCTGTCCATTCCATCCCCATCAAGGATAAGCATTGGAACACCTAATTTCTTCATTTCCTCCTTAAGAAGCATAACTCCACCAGAAGATTGCTTACAGCCCCAATGGCAGAAGTGAATCAGAGCGTCTGACTTATATTCTTTTACTAATTGTGAGACAAGTTCTACTTTTCGTTCAAAAGATCCATTATATATATTTAATATCATTTTCTTCGCCAATGTTTCTAATGGATGTTCAATATCTAATTCTTCCATATAGTCTAGATTAAGGTCACAGGCTTTAATCTGATAATCTTCATTACAGTTAAAATAGCTCTTTAATGTTTCCTGATAATATGGGAATAAATGAACCCAGAATAAGCTAGTACCATTACTTTTTGGATACTTTTTAATGTCTTTTGCAAGTAGTTGAAAGAAATCAAGTGCTTCCTTCGTTCCAATATTTAGATGTGTTGCAAATAGCATAAATAGATTCATTGTTAACGTGTTTGGATAATATCGATCTATTTGCTCCTTTAGAAACTGCTTATAATAAGCCTTGGATTCATTTTCTCTTTTTAGTGTTTCTTTGAGTTCATTCATATCTAACTTCATTTGGAACTTTTCTTCTAACATTACAATCATTTCTTTTAATTGCTCAACCACATAGCTCTCAGCTTCTATTGAATATTCGTGAGGAATATCTAGCATATACTCAGCTATCTGATGCTTTTCCGTTAAGTAACGGAAGGTATTAATATTTCCATCACAGACCATAGATGTTGTAACTGAAAATACTGGCTTTGGCAAAACACCAGAATCTACTGCACCAATAAAATTTTTATGATAAGAACATAAAGTTGGAGCAATTCCGCTATTCTCCGCATAGTCAATGAAATAATCTTCACATTGAAATCCTGAAATAAATGAAGATAGACATTCTAGCGAAATAGGATTAAGACCAAAACACTGGATTATTTCAACTGGAGTAAAAATATTGGTCCATACCGATTTCTCTGGACATTTTAATGCTTTAAGGGTGCTGTTCACAGCCATATGATTTAACTTCTGATATGCTCTAGGTAGTCCTTTATCTGGGAAAACCTTGGTTCTTATGTTCTCATAATCTAAGCCAAGTTTTATCATATTCAATGCTTTCTTTGGATTGGCATCTACATTTTTTTTGATTTGTTCACCGTATTTTTTAATTATCTGCATATGATTCCTCTCTATTAATTTTTAGCTTGTATAGGATTAGTGTGAAAGAAAAAGAATTTCACACATTGAATTTAGGCTTGCGAGCAAGTCGCAAGCAGGTAGGTTAGTGTGTTAAAACCTTATTTTAGTTTACCAAATAAGAAAAGCTTTCAACACTTTAATCATAGTAGATTATAAAAGTAGTAATAAATACACAAATCATAGGCCTGCAACTTCTTGCAGGCCTTTGTAAGATTATACTTATTGAATTTTCATTTTGCACGATTACCACTGTTATAAAATACTATTTAAGATAAATATTAACACTTTCTATGTTTTAAGTCAAATAGGATCATGTTATTTACCTTCTTAACTACTCTATCAATAGCCACTCGGATAGATATATTCATCTTTCGGTTTCATTGCATTCTTTATTGATTTTATTTCAATCTGAGGTTCTACCTCTCCCTCATACTCACCTTTATGAAGAATTCCTGTAATGATAATCCAATGATCTTTCTTTAAATCTATGGCCTTATCATATGTACATAACGGTCCACATGGGACTAAATCAGCCACGCAACATGACATCAACATCCTCGCCAATGCAAATTCATTCTTCTTCATAACCGTACTATCTTTATAGACAAATCCTTTCATTTGTATTTGATACCCTTCATATTTGGATGTATTTGAATACAATTCATCCAGCCACTCATAGAAATTATCATCACTGACCTTAATCGTCTTCTTATTCTTATCAAGACCTTCTAAAGCTGATTGTTCCTCAGTACTTTGTTCCTCCTCTTCTACACTATTACTTTCTGCAGTTGCAGAATCCAACTTTTTTATTAATACTCTATATAATGCTATATTGGTTTTATATGATGTTGTGGTCAAAAGCCTTTTATAATATACACTCAACAATCTAATATAAAGCTTTTACCCCTAACATCTCTTATATTAATTTCTAACCATATATATTCTTCAATTACCTTCTTAGCAAAGAGCTCTGAATTCTTTTTATCACAATAACAACTAACAATAAAAAAACCGATATAATCGCTGTCAGTCCACCTGGCGCTACATTTAGATAATAGGATAGGAATAGGCCTGCCATAATATCTACGATACTAAATAATATGGAGAAACATAATGTTACCTTGAACCCTTTTTCTAACTGCATAGCAGCAGCCACTGGTAAGGATATCATAGAACTTAATACTAGAACTCCTACGATTCGAATGGAGGCTGCGATAGCTGACGCTACTAATATGGAGAAGATATAATTGATTAATCTTACCCTAACCCCAGCAATCTTAGCTGCTTCTTCATCATAAGAAATATATAAAAGTTCATGATATAAAAATATTACAATAAGCACCGATAGGATACTAAGGATTAATATCGTTAACATATCTGCTTTTGTAACTGTTAGAATACTACCAAACATATAGGATTCTGCGTTTGCATGTAACTTTCCTGAGCTCATAACTGTAATCGCAATACCAACACTTAAGGATAATACAATTGATAAGATCAGATCCGTGTATTTCCTAAAATAATTTCTAAGAAATTCAATGAGTGCTCCACAGATTGAAGTGAACAAAAATGCACCGACAATTGGATTCTGACCGCATAATAATCCAAGCGATATCCCCGCTAAGGAAGCATGGGATAAGGTATCCCCAATCATAGAATAACGCCTTACAACCAGAAAGACTCCAATGCAAGGACATAAGATTGCAATTAGAAATGAGACTATGATCGCATTTTGCATAAAACTATATTGTAACATCATCTTCTCCCCCTTCCTTATTCTTTACATATTCCTTTATATAATTTTGGGCATCGCATAGATGACCACTTCCATGTTTAAGATGAAAGATCTTTGTAGAGTTGTGAAATACAGCTTCAAGGTTATGCTCCACTGCGATTATTGTTTTTCCTTTCTCAGTTGTTAACCTCTTAAGTAACTGATAGATTTCTTTCTGACTTTCAATGTCCACTCCAGTCGATGGTTCATCTAATATCAACAAATCAGGTTCACCCATCAATGCTCTTGCTATTAATATCTTCTGCGTCTGACCACCAGATAAGTCTCCCATTAATGACTTACCATATTCACTCATTCCTACTTGTTGTAAAGAATGCAATATGACATCCTTTTCTTTTATCTTTAGAAGTCTTCTATAAGAATTCATTGCTTCGAACACTGTAATAGGAAAATTCGTATTTGAAAAATCATTTTTCTGTGGTACATAACCTATTCTATTTTTATTCATTACTATAGATCCTATTGTAGGTTTCAAAAATCCGAGTAGTAAACGCATTAAGGTAGATTTACCACTACCATTCTCACCTATTATGGAGATATATTCTCCCTGTTCTATTTCTAGATTAAGATGCTCTAAAATATAAGGTTGTGCTCCGTTATATGAAAAGCACAGATTATTTATTGTTATCATTTGGCATTCCTCCTGCCTTAGATTCTAAATCATAAATTAAGATTTGTAAATAGCAAATGCGAATCATTTGCATTTAGTATTGACATAAACGTAAGTTGATGTATAATGTTAATGCAAACGGAATTCATTTGCATATTAACAAAATACTAGGAGGTTTTAACAAAATGAAAAAATTATTATCGCTACTATTAATTCTTTGCATATCGATATCTTTAATCGCATGTAACAGTAAAACAAAGGAAACAACTACAAAAGATACTAAATTAAATGTTTCAGTTAGCTTTAATGCTATGGCAGAATTCGCAAAAGCAGTTGGTAAAGATAAAGTACAGGTCTCTACTATCATACCTGCCGGGACTGAACCTCATGATTTCGAACCTAAAACCGCTGACATTCGTAAGCTAAGTGATGCCAAAGTCTTTATTTATAATGGTCTTGGTATGGAATCGTGGGCTGATGAAGCAGTTCAGTCTTCTAACAATCAAGACCTTGTAGTTGTAAATGCTTCAAAAGGCTCTACTTCGATTGAGAATATGGAGAAAGATGAGATTGAAGAACACGGAAAATATGATCCACATCTATGGTTAAGCCTAAAAGGAGCTGAAGTTGAAGTACAGAATATAGCGGATGGCTTATTGAAAGCTGATCCTAAGAATAGAGACTATTATCAGAAGAATTCTAACGACTATATTTCTGAGATTGAAAAACTATATCAAGAATATAACAAGAAATTCAAGTCATTAGAAAAGAAAAATTTTGTAACTGGTCATGCTGCTTTTAATTATTTCTGTAAAGATTTTGGCTTAGAACAAAATAGTGTTGAGGACGTATTCGCAGAAGGTGAACCAAGTACAAAGCAGCTTGCAGAATTAGTTGAGTATTGTAAAGAAAATAAGGTTACTACTATCTTTGCAGAAGAAATGGCAAGTCCTGAAATATCCAAAACTTTAGCAAATGAAGTAGGTGCTAAGGTTGAGACGATACACACAATAGAAAGTGCAGATGGTGATATGACTTATCTTGAGCGTATGAAAGATAATTGTAAGAAAATCTATGAAAGCTTAGCACAGTAGATTACTGTTATGCAATCTGCGTATGATTCTATTCATAATGACATATGATAAATAAAACAAGGTGGCTGCAAAAAAAGCCTCCTTGTTTTATTTAAATACTATTTTACTTTTTTAAATACACAGATTTATTTATATTCTTGACATATGCCAATAATAGTTTTAAGATTAGATTAATGGGCATATGTTCATATATTACATTAATAATGAATAAGTAATTTTAATAAAGGAGATTACAGAATGAAAATAGCATTACCATCACGTCAAGATCTTATCGATAGTCATTTCGGTCATTGTGAATACTTTACTGTATTTACAACCAATGATACAGATATCCTAGAAAAAGAAATCTTAGAATCTCCAGCAGGTTGTGGTTGCAAATCAGACATTGCCACGGTTCTTGCTGATATGGGAGTTACACTAATGCTCGCTGGTAATATGGGGGACGGTGCAGTGAATGTCTTAAATAACACTGGCATTCAGGTAGTTCGCGGATGCGCTGGAAATGTGAAAGAGGTCGCTCTTGCTTGGCTATCTGGAGCTATTAAAGATTCCGGTGATTCCTGTCATGAACATGATCACGGTCATGAATGTAATCATCATTAATCCTCCATGAAATAGGAGAATCTATATAAACAAACATAAATTAAATTCATTGAATTCAAAATAACCCCTCTGTATTAAGTAGGAATGTTTTAGATAATCAAATCTTTTCCAACTTAATACAGAAGGGTTATTTTACTAGTTTATTCTATATTCAATTCTTAAAAGTACTATAAAATCTATTATCTTGAATTAAATTCTACACCTCTATGACGTCTACAATTCTTGCAACAAAATTTATCTTTACAATTATTCTGGCAAACTAAATTAATCGAACCACAATCTGGGCATATATATTTTCCATTCTTAATTGCTTCAAGATGTTCAAAGCTTTCTTTCCAACCCTTACCACACTCTTTACATTGAATTGGGCAAATATTACGTGTAAAATTACCACCTTCTATGTGTATCATTTTCCCATTGATTAAACTATCCGCCACTTTCTCTCTTGCTGATAATAAAATACGTTGAAACGTAGGTCTTGATACTTCCATTCTCTCAGCACATTCACTCTGTTCTAATCCTTCTAAATCTTTCAGACGAATGGCTTCTAATTCTTCCAATTTCAGTATATTCTCTGGTAATTCAGGCACATCTGTTTCTGATGGCACATAATACGGTATTGCTGGTATATGTTCAATTTTTCTCCATTTTGTTGGTCTTGCCATAATTTCTCCTTACTTGAGTTTTTAACAAAATCCATTTTGTATCTTATAAAATATTATAGTTTAGTTTCTCTATATAATATTATATTAACGTTAAAACTTTTCAATTAGGTTTATACTCATTTACTTCGCTTTCTTATTCTCTTTTATATATCGTTCCATAATCTCTGCTGCCATTCCGACAATCTCAACGCAAGGTCTTTTCTTATAATATTCTGCTGTTCTTAGTTCAGGAACTGGTTTATCTTTCCCCTCTCCTAATCCTAGCAATTCACGACAAATAATTGATCCATTCTTTTCTTCAAACTCTTTCGCAAGATATTGAATCCTCTTATAATGTTCTGTTTTAGCAATTTGGTCTTTAGGACTTGTATATCCATAAATCATTCCAGCCACCATGAACATCCCAGTCACAGCTCCACATACTTCTCTAAGTCTACCCATTCCTCCGCCAAAAGAAGAACTAATCTTCATTGCCATCTCAAAATCCATATCATATTCATCACAAAAGGCCATAAATACCGACTGAGAGCAATTATATCCTTCATTAAAATACGCCATTGCTAGTTCGGAATGTGATTTTTCATTCATTTCCAATTCATTGTCCATTACTCTATTTCCTCGTCATTTCATATTTTTAAAGTCATATATATTCTTAGCATATGCTCTTAATATAATAAATTTTATCAAAAGATGAAGAAAAGTCAATGAATGATTCATACTTCTATACAAAAAAACAAAGCTATTCAAACGAAAACAGCTTTGTTTTTATTACATATATTAAACTATTGATTCATCTTCTCAATTTCACTTAATAGAATCTCTTTTGCACAAGATGTTGCTCTAGCTACGCTTCCTTCTTCAAATGGTACTGAAAGATTTGCTACCTTTAATAATTCTAAATAGCTCTTGCTAGAACCAGCTTTACATAGGTTAAGGTAATCCTTCCATGCTTGTTCTTTATCTTCCATGTAACGCTTCTTAAATTCCATTGCGCCCATTGTTGTAAGGGTATAGTTAATATAATAGAATGGATATAGGAAGATATGAAGCTTATGATACCAATATCCACCTCGTTCCATGAATTCATCCTCTTCGTATTTACGCCATGGCATATATTTTTCTTCTAGCTTATGCCATTCTAATGTACGTTCCTTAGGTGTTAATTCTGGATGCTCATACATGATATGTTGAAATTCGTCAACTGCAACACCAAAAGGTACGAAGGTAATTGCTCCTTGTAAATGTGCAAAACGGAATTTATCTGCACCTTCACCGAAGAATTGCTCAGCATATGGATAAGCAAATTGTTCCATGGACATAGAATGAATCTCAGCAATATCAGTTCCACCCATATAGAAAAGAGAGGTCTTCTGATTTCTCATAGATTCATATCCTGCAAATGCATGACCAAGCTCATGAGTTAATACTTCAACATCGAATTTGGTATGGTTAAAGCAAGAAAATACGAAAGGTGCTTTGTATGTAGATAATACAGTCATATAACCAGTAGATGCTTTATTTGGCTTATTCTCAAGATCCATTAAATCATGTTCAATCATGTAATCGATAAATTCACCAGTTTCAGGACTCAAATCATGATACATTTTCTGAGCTTCTTTTACCAAATATTCTTCATCGCCAATAGGATCCGCATTGCCATCTGGATAAACGAACTCTTCATCATACACTTTAAGTTCGTCAACTCCAATACGCTTTGCTTGCGCTTCATATAACTTCGCACATAAAGGTACTAATTCACGTCTAACTTGTTCACGATAAGCTGCAACTTCTTTTGGACCATAGTCGCTACGTTCTTGTTGCATATATGCTAAAGGAATGAAGTTTTCATAACCTAATGCTTTACCCATTTCATTTCTGATTGTAATTAATTCATCAAAGATATCTTCCATCTCATCTTCATGAGTATGATAGAAATCGGAATATGCTTTGAATGCTGCTTTTCTTGTCTTTCTGTCTGAATGTTCAAAGTATTTCTGGATACCATATAGATTAAGGGTTTCTCCTTCAAATTCGATTTTCGCAGTTGCCATAATCTTTTGATATTTCTGAGTTAACTTTGCTTCCTTTTGCATAAAAGGAATTAACTCTTCCTTAAATTGATCTACTTTTCTTTGAATGCTCACTAAGAATTCTTTACCGAATTCTTCTGTTAATTCTTTTGTAAAATTACAGTTCAAGATTGCTTTGAAAAGTGCAGTAGAACTTGCTTCTGATTCTGCACCACGATCTTGTAGATATTCAATCTCTTTTTCATAGAATTCATCCGTAGTATTAAGAGTATTACGAATCATTGCGATTGTTCCCATTGTATCTACTGCACTGGAAAGTTCATCTGCTTCTTGTAGAATTCTCTGAATCTCTTCATAGTCTTTTGCATTCTTCACTTGTTCAGTTAGTTGCTGTAATTTAGCATCATATTGATCTAAATCAGGTCTTACATATTCAAGTGTTGAAAATTTAAAATCTTCCATAGTGTCTCTCCTTAATAATAGTTATTTGCTTGCTTTGAGTGTTGTTAGGCACTCGAGTCTTACCAGGTAATACATAATATATCCATATTTTAGTATGTATTTCTTCATAACACAAGTATTATTTTAAACACTGTAATTTTTCAATTTTGAACACAGTAAGTTTAGTTACTTCCATTTGTACTTAGTTTTAATAATTCATCATTAATTTTTGGAACACGATCTTCATTGGTTAATACAATCACATAATCCCCTGCGGTAATTACCGTATCACCCTTAGGAATAATCTCTTGTTCTCCACGTTTTATGGCTACTAATAGACAATGTGATGGCCATGTTACAGTTTTAACTTCTTTACCATCCAAACCAGAACCCATACAGACTGCATATTCTAGAATAGATTTATGCCTACTATTTCCTTTCATACGACTTACTCCTTGTTTTGCTAAGATTCGTTCTAATAAGGCTTCATAGATTGGCTTTGAACCTATAATATCAGCGGTCAAATAGGCAATAATTGATATAATGGATAGTGATAATAAATGCTGGAAGGAACCTGTCATTTCTGTAATTAATATAATACCTGTAATCGGAGCTCTGACAACTGCAGTAAAATATCCAGCCATTCCCAATATAACGAAATTGCGAATGAACATACCATCAAGATGAAATATCTGAACAACGATACCACCATATATACTTCCAATGAGCGCACCTACTGCTAATAAAGGAAGGAAGATACCTCCTGGTGCTCCAGAACCAAAGCATACCATTGTAAATAAGAATTTCATTACTAAGATAACCACAAGTGTGATTATTGTATATTTACTCGTAGTTAATAGAGAAATGATAATTTCATGCCCTCCACCTAACACTTGAGGTAATAAAAATCCAAATACAACGGATAACAATAAAGGGATGACAATCAAGAACTCTTTTGGAATCCATGTTATTTTTGCATATATATTCTGAGCCTTAAGAATTGATCCATTAAACAATACTCCTAGTAAACCTAATATTATTCCTAATACAACGATGAAAAAATAAGATTTCAAGGGTAGAATAGATAAACTCTTAAAATTAAGAACTGGCTTTAAACCAAAAAATCCACTTGATACGTAATCTGCTGTTAATGCAGCCGAAAGAGCTGAAAGTAGAACAAATGGAGAAAAATTCTTATGTACTTCCTCTAATGCAAACATTACGCCCGCTAAAGGAGCATTAAAGGCTGCGGAAAGTCCTGCACTTGCGCCGCAAGTAATCAGATATTTTTCTTCTACTTTGATTCTTTTAAATATCTTGCTATAGCCTTGTCCAACTGCTGCTCCCAACTGCACCGATGGGCCTTCTCGACCAAGGGATAGGCCTGAACCTATAGCTAGTACACCTCCAAGAAATTTACCAAGTATGACACTCCACCATCTCATCTGTAATTTGTGAAGTAGAACTCCTTCTACTTGAGGAATTCCGCTACCACATATCATTGGTTCTTTCTTCATTAGAGAACCTACGATGTATGCAACTAACAGTAAAATACCAATCCATACTGGCAGCAAGTACGGATTAATTACTATCATTTTATATACTTCTTTCAAGATATCAGACGCTTTTTCAAGCGAAAATCGGTAAAATACAACAATAAGACTACTTACTATACCAACTATGATACCTTCATATACTAGTTTTAATTTAAAATTATTCCAGTGAAATAGCATATGATAAGTATTATTTTTATTCTCTATATCCAATGTGATCTCCTCTCTGCTAAAAAGCAATATACATATAAACTTCCTGGTTAAACCAATAATTATATACTTCTTGGCCTGAATTCGCCTAACATAGTTATACGTATTGAACTGAGAAGTTTATCTATATAAATGAAAATACTTAAAAAGTATAAAACTTTTCTACGTTTTTGTAAAACTCAATTTATATATTATAATTTTAATACCATTTCATATTGATTTACATAATTCTCAAACCCTACCTTGAACAAGAAATTTACTATAGACTTAGATTGACTCTCTACATTAAGAACACTAATTCTATTAGATTCAGAATTCTTTATTAAATCAGTTAATATACTACTTCCAATTCCTTTCCGTCTATGATTTTTATTTACTGCTATATGAAGAATATCTCCTGCTTTTTTATCTATAACACCATAGCCTACAATTGTATCATTAAGATATACCAATGAATATATAAATTTATCAGATGCAGCATTAATTGATTCAATAGAATTCTGCCAAGAGGGTTCAAAGTCCCAACACTCTTTTAACTTTATCCATACATTTTGATTCATTGTATTACTGTTTTCAACTGGGTATATTGCTTTCATATTATACTTATTTTTATCTAAACAAAAACATTCAAAATCTCTTAAAATATGAAATCCTTGCTTTTTGTAAAGTTGAACTGCCGATGTATTTGTCTGTAATACTTCAAGTAAATACTGCTCTACTTTCATTTTTTGAAGTAGTTGTTTTGAATGTTCAAACATGTTACTTGTTATGCCCTGCTTCCTATACGTTGCTATAACACCTGTCCCTACATCATAAGACGTAATTTTTCCATTCCAGTCTCTAATTCCATTTAGAACAAACCCGACTAACTTTTGATTTTGAAATGCACCAATAGAAGCTTTTTGAATACAACCTCTTTGTTGAAGCATTTCTTGAAACTTTGACAATGGCATTTCAATTTTTACTTGATAATCTGAAAATACCTCTAAAAATGTTTTATGTAATTCTTCAATACTTATATCTTCTAATGTGTTATAACTTACCATCCCTTATTTCACTCCTGACGAAAATCACTATTGTATTTACTGGAAAATTATATCACATTATAACATTTAAAATCAGTATTAAATTATACAAAATGATCTTCTCAGCATTTAAATTTTAACTTTTTTAACGTCTACTATAGTAAAAACCTTTATGTAGCAAAAACACATATAGATAATATAATGAATCATTAGGAAACTGAAAAAAATATCGTTAGTTGAGGTGATAGTTATTTAATGAATAACAAAACTATTAAAATTAAACAAACTGTAAAATTTGATCTACAAAGAAAAGTTGTATCACACATGACCACATCTTCATGGCATAACATCCCGCATGTATCATATGTGTACGAACCAGATATCACTGACTTCTATAATGAATTTTCTAAACTTGCAAAGGAAAGAAACAATTCAGGCTATAAAATAACATTAAATACATTGCTGATAAAAGTTATAGTTGAAGGTTTAATAAAGTCACCTGAATTGAATTCATATGTAGAATATAATCATAAGAAAGTGGAAGGCTTGATACATATTTTAGATGACATTAACGTTTCGATACCCTGGCTTTTATCCAATGGTAAAATGATACCCCCAACAATTCCTAATGCCCAGAAAATGTCACTAAATGATATTTCGGATTATATGTTAAAATTATCCTCTAAAATAGAAATAACAAATATTGATGAAATGTTATATAGAGCAGCATTTTCTGATACATTCAATGAATTAAAGAAATTTAATATTGGAATAGTTAGAAGAATTATTGCTTCTCAAATAACTCGAAACAGAACAAAGGGATTAAAAGGTAAGGAAAAAAAAGATTATTATAAGATACCTGAGCATAAAAGATTAACCGAAAAAGATATTATGTCTGGTACAGTAACCGTCTCCAATATAGGTTCTTTGTATAAAGAACAGAGAGGTTCCTTCGCACTCCTTGAAATCATCCCACCTCAAGTTCTTGCTATTGGTATTGGTTCAGTTCAAGAACGTCCAGGTGTATATACCCTTAAAAATGGGAATAAAGAAATTGGAATAAGAAAATTTCTCCCAATGTGTCTTGCATTTGACCATAAGGCAGTAGATTTTAGTTCCATTATTCCTTTTCTAAAAAGGCTTGATGAAATTTTCGAAAAACCTGACGTTATTCATAAGTGGTAAAAACTTGGAGTGAAAATCTATGAATTACAGTGTTCTGCAAATAACCTAGGATATGCAGTGATCAATCCACCGCATATCCTATAAATTAGATAATGAACCTTAATTCCAAATAATATAAATCCAATTACTCCAATTATTTTATCAACTATTTAATTTCCATCTTCCTCTACACAACTATCATAACCGGAAAATTATTTTAAACTCTTCAACCTTACGATTTCTCTCCTTGGATAATCCACGGTTTCTCCTAACGTAATCTTCCATTCATTTTCTAATAGTTCGATTTCTTTCTCTCTAGCATCAATCGCAGCATCATAATGTTCACGAATTTCCTCTATATGAGCAATTGCTTCATACGCATCTGTATATCTAGGTTGTGGTTGTAAATCAATTGCCTTCTTATAAAAGCTTATTGCCTCCTCATATCTACATAGTCCCGCCATACAACTCGCATAAGAGGATATCGCCATCCATTCTTCTGAATATTTCTCTATCATCCCTGTCCATTCCACTATGGCTTCTTCTATATGTCCTTCTTCTTTTAAGATTAGGCCTATGTACAGATTCACTCGAAAATCATCTGATATCTGACGCATTTTCTCTACATACACACGTGCCTCTCTTGTTCTTCCATCCGCAATGAGACAATCCAATAACCATAGATAACCTTTTGCATAATCTGGATGTAATGTAACAAATTCCTTATAGTAATCAATCATTTCATGATGGTTGTAACAATTCCAATCACAGATTACACCATTGGTAGCTTTGCTTAAAGTAACATGGCAATTTTTATTCTCTGGTGTGAGTTCTAAGGCCTTTTTCGCATAATTTTCAGCCAATATATGATACCCTTTTGCTCTATGTACATACAATTCTGCAATTCGTTCTACATATACAGGATTCTTTGTTCCTTCATTTATTTTATCCAATAGATATTGATTGGCATAATTAAAATCCTCCTCCTTAAGTATCCTATCCTCATATAACATATTTTCAATTCTTTCAAGATGTGCTTCTTCTGTCATCTCGAACAATTCATCAATGGTCACACCAAAATATATGGATAACTCAGGTATGAGGGACAAGTCCGGGGTTGTTACTCCATTCTCCCACTTTGATACTGCTTGGCTCGATACTCCCATTTTATCTGCTAGTTCTTCTTGTGTTACTCCTTTTTGAAGTCTTAATTTCTTTATCATTTTTCCGATTTCAATATTCATAATTGCTATTCCTTTCCTAGTAGAAATACTTCTATTAACAAGATAAGTTCATTCTGATAGATCTATTTATTTTCTATTTATAATTTCTCAATGCATAGGTGATATAAAGAAATATAAATATATTTTAAGAATTTTATTTATTATTTGTTCGAACATACTTATTATGCTATAGAAATCTATGATATACAATAACTTCCTAGTTAACCTCATTTAACCATCAGTTACATAAGTGATTGTTTCAATTAATATATTTATTTTATTTATACTGTAAGTTTTCTCAATGATAAATCTGTATTCACTATACACTTGTTCAAATCATTATTCTAATAACCAGAAATAAAACATACCATTATATCAATAATAAGTTTGAACTAGGAATTGTTATGAAAGACTTAGCATTACAAATATTAAATGAATATGGATATTGGGGGATTCTATTACTTACTGCGCTTGAAAGTATTTTTCCAATTATACCTGCTGAAATTCTTCTTACATTAAGTGGATTTATGACCACTTATACGGATCTCACCCGTATAGGGGTAATATTATATGCAACGATTGGCGAATTAATTGGTTCCCTGATCTTATATTCTATTGGCCGATTCTTTAAAATTGAAAGATTGACACACTTTACAGATTTGAGAATTGCGAAAACCATTGGCTTTCAGAAGGAGCAATTATATCATACTAGGGACTGGTTTATCCAGAAAGGAAAATATACTGTCCTATTTGGTAGATGTATTCCCGTCTTAGGTAGCCTAATTTCTATTCCAGCGGGTATGGCTGAGATGAATTTATTACAGTTCATCGTATTTACCCTGATTGGAATCTCCATATGGAATACAGTCCTTGTAATATTAGGTGCTGCTGCAGGTTCCTCTTGGGAGATTATCGCAAATGGTGCTGGTACTGTGTCAACGGTTTTTGCTTATTTATTTGTCATCATTGTGATTATAAATGGGATATTGTTATATCAGAAACACAGGAAAAAGAAGAATGTCATTAAATACTAACTATGCTCCTAGTAAGCAAAAAAAATAATAGAACGTTTACATCTACTTCTATTGATGTAAGCGTTCTATTTTGCTTAACTAATGATATTTACCAAAAAAGGAGCATATCAAAAGCGTTCTTTATTTCAATGAGGGGAGTATTCTTTTTCTGTAATCACGAACAATTTAAATATTTCTAGCCACTTCATATGCATTCCAGATTGCATACATAATATTTGATACTTGATTAGCATCACCTAATAGATGTACATTTGGAATATCATATTTAATCTCTTCATACAATGATTTTTCAGAAAGGTAACCAACAGCTACGATTGCTGAATCAGCTGCAATTACTTCCTCTTCATCACCAGATTTAAGGACAAATCCGTCTTTTGTTGCACCTGTAACCATTGTTTTTAATTTCAAATCAATTTTCATAAACTTTATTAAATCTTTTAACATATCTTCATTTGCATGGCAAAGTGGACCACCCACTTTTAAGATGTCATCTTGTAATTCAACAATTGTAACAGTCTTTCCTTGATCCGCAAGCCATAGAGCAGTTTCACATCCTACAAGACCGCCACCAATGATAATTGTTGAATCACCAGCATCTTTTTTATTTAATAATACTTCTTCTGCTGTATATACTTTATCAGAACCTGGTATTGATAATACTCTTGGTTTAGAACCGGTTGCTACAATTACCTCATCTGCATTGAATTCTTTTACCATCTCTTTTGTTACTGTCACATTATAACGAACTTCAACACCCAGCTCTTTTATCTCATTCGTATACCAGTTTGCTAATGCAATATCATCTTCTTTAAAGTCTGGTGCACCACCAGGGATTAAGTTACCACCTAATCGATCTGATTTTTCAAATACAGTAACTTTATGTCCTCTCTCAGCTGCTACTCTTGCAGCTTCTAGACCTGCAACTCCACCACCAATAATCATTACATTTTTGATCTTTCTTGCAGGTTGTAGAGCATATTCGGCTTCTCTACCACAAGCTGGATTAACTGCACAAGAAATATTTGCATAAGTAGCAAGTCTTCCCATACAACCTTCTTGACAAGATAGACATGGACGTACTTTATCATATTGATCATTCATAATCTTATTAGGAATATCTGCATCTGCAAGTAAAGGTCTTCCAAGTGCAATCATATCTGTCTTACCATCTGTAATGGCATCACTTGCAAGTTCTGGATTCTCCATTCTTCCTGCAGTAATAACTGGTACTTTTAATACACTTTTCAAGATTTCATTGTAAGGAAGATATAATCCTTTCTCTTGATACATTGGTGGGTGACTCCAATACCATGAATCATAGGAACCAACATCTCCATTGAAAGCATCGTAACCAGCTTCTTCAAGAATCTTGGCTGCTTCAATTCCTTCTTCAATGTCTCTTCCCTTTTCTACAAATTCTTCTCCTGGAAGTCCGCCTTCTTTCCAGTCTTTAATAAAACTCTTTATACTATAACGTAAAGAAACTGGGAAGTCTTGACCGCAGGATTCCTTGATTGCTTGTACAATTTCAATTGCAAATCTAAGACGATTTCTTAAACTACCGCCATATTCATCTGTTCTATTATTAAAGAAAGAGATAGCAAATTGATCTAGTAAATACCCTTCATGAACTGCATGAATCTCAACTCCATCAAATCCAGCCTTTTTAGCTATTGCTGCTGATTCTGCAAATTTTCTTACATATGTCTTAATCTCTTCTACTGTTAATTCTCTACAAGTAACACCTGGAAGCCATCTATGAGGAATCTCAGATGGTCCAACCGCAGTCTTTCCAACGATTGAAGGAATACTAACGCGTCCGAATCCAGCAGATAGTTGTAAGAATATCTTAGCACCATATGCATGAACTCTTTCTGTCATCTTCTTACCAGTTGTAACGAAGTTAAGTGGGTTAAGAGTTGGACATGGCATGGATGGTAATGCACATTTTTCAATGTCATTTTCAACCATCGTAACACCTGTCATAAGAAGTCCAGTACCACCTTTGGCTCTTTCAACATAATACTCTACACCACGTTCATTATATGTTCCATCGGCATCACATAAACCACCAGGTCCCATTGGCGCCATTACAAATCTGTTCTTAATTTCAAGTTTACCAATTTTAATTGGTTCATAAAGATTTTTGTACTTCTCTTTCATAGTAAACCTCCAATTTTCTTATGTAGTTATATAGGCTTCAATTTTCAGTGAACATATTCACCGAATACATTCATTTTACGACTTTGTTATAATTTTGTCAATATGATTATTACAAATTTTCTAATGATTCGAGGGGCAAAAGCCTTGATTAACCTTGGTTGTGTATATTGATGTATAATTATTAATTTTGACGTAGTCCGGCCGAAAGTATCGTTTATATTTTGTCAAGACTCAAAGTAAAAATAGGAACATAAGTGAGTATTTTTACTTGTTCTGAGGCTTGTAAAAAATATGATGCTTGAGGGGAAAGGTAGTCAAAATTCATAATTATACAGCGATATACACTTGGTAAACTAAAATAAGGCTTTTGTCCCTCGAATCATCTAATTGGTATATATCATTGCCTATTTAATAACTATTGTTACAATGAATTATTACTACCCTATTTTGATTCAAAATGTCATAGCTTATTCATAAAATTCTATCTTAATATTTCTGATATTCCTTTTTAATTGACAAAATACTTCACTCCACTATAATTAATCTATATAGATTGTTAGGAGATTATTATGAAAATGCAAAAATTAACGAGTCGTAAACTACAGGCAGAAGCGACTAAAAATAAATTATATCAAGTTGCAATTGAACTTTTAGAAAAAGAAGGCTTCGAAAAATTAAAAGTTGAAGATGTGTGTAAAGCTGCAGGTGTATCCATCGGCTCTTTTTATAATTACTTTTCTTCGAAATATGATATCCTCTCCGAAATATTTATTCGTGCAGATCAGTATTTTGAAGAAGAGGTAAAAGATAGTATTAAAGAAGGATCTACCCTTGATAAAATTCTTGAATATTTTGATTATTATGCGAAATACAATCAAAATGTAGGTATTGATATAATGAAACAATTGTATACTTCAAATAATAAAATATTTACTCAAAAAGGCAGATATATGCAAGAACTCTTAAAACAAATCATATCAGACGGACAAGAAACTGGTGAAATAAGCACTACGTCTTCTCCAGAAGAGATATGTGAATTTCTTTTTATTGCTGCTAGAGGTGTTGCATATGATTGGTGTATTCATGATGGCGAATATAATATCGAAGAATACATGCATCAATATATGATGAAACTGATTGTAATTTTTAAAAAGAATTAATTGATTAGGATGTAAAATTAATTCTATAAATAGGAGTCAAATACGATGAAATGATCTCATTGTATTTGACTCCTATTTATTATGTTTTCTTAACTCTCCTTCCATTAATCAAAAAGTCTTTTATCACCCGAATAAATGGATAAATATTGTAAATAATCTAGATAAGAACAGATTTATGTAAAGGGGATTCCTATGAATAATTACAGGCTCGGAATTGATATTGGATCTACGACTGTGAAACTGGCAGTTCTAGACCATGATTATCGATTGATCTATAGTGACTATAAAAGACATTTATCAGACACCAAACATACCTTAATTCAGCTAATTCAAAACTGTTATAATACTTTAGGAGATATTTCCCTTAAAGTTAGCGTAACAGGTTCTGGAGGGCTATCTGTATCTAAATGGCTAGACCTTCCTTTTGTTCAAGAAGTAATTGCCTGCTCTGAAGCAGTCGAGATACTAATTCCTGAGACAGACGTTATCATCGAGTTAGGTGGTGAAGACGCGAAGATTACGTATCTTAGAGGGGGAATGGAACAACGAATGAATAGTAGTTGTGCTGGTGGAACGGGAGCATTCATTGATCAGATGGCAATTCTTTTGAACACAGATGCTACTGGATTAAATGAATATGCAAAAGGATATCAGATCATATACCCTATTGCCTCTCGTTGCGGAGTATTTGCCAAAACAGATATTCAACCACTTATTAACGATGGAGCTAGAAAGGAAGATATTGCTGCTTCAATCTTTCAAGCGGTTGTCAATCAAACCATTGGAGGACTTGCTTGTGGTAAACCAATCCGTGGTAAAGTAGCCTTTTTAGGAGGGCCACTCTACTTTCTTTCAGAATTACGGTCTTTATTTATTAAGAGCTTGAATCTTAGTAAAGAAAATGCTATAACTCCCGAGAACTCCCAGTTGTATGCAGCAATTGGTTCAGCAATTTCTGATAATTCAATGGAAACTGTCTCTTTGCAGGAACTTGTAAATAGAGTAGAACATATCAATGATTATACCGATCAAGAGCTCAAAAGATTAGATCCACTATTCAAAGATGAAAAAGATTATCAAGATTTTCTCAAAAAGCACAATCACTCCGAGGCAAAGAGAGGTAATCTATCTGAGTATTCTGGAAGAACCTATCTTGGGATAGATGCTGGCTCTACCACGACCAAGATTGTATTAATTGGTGAAGATTCTGAGTTATTATATTCCTACTATGCAAATAATGATGGGAATCCATTAAATAAGATTATTCAGATTGTGAGAGAATTATATAACTTACTTCCTAACAAAGTTACGATTGCCAAATGCACCGTAACCGGATATGGCGAAGCTCTGATTAAAGCCGCTCTTCACGCTGATCTTGGAGAAATAGAAACGGTAGCTCATTACAAAGCAGCCAAACATTTCTTACCAGAAGTTGATTTTATCTTAGATATTGGTGGCCAGGACATGAAATGCCTTCGCATCAAAAATGGAGCCATTGATAATATTCTTCTGAATGAAGCTTGCTCTTCTGGTTGTGGTTCCTTTCTTGAAGGATATGCTAGCTCACTTCATATGTCAGCAGAGGAATTTGCGAAAGAGGCCCTCTATGCCACTGCTCCAGTTGATCTTGGAACAAAATGTACTGTATTTATGAATTCCAAGGTGAAACAAGCACAAAAAGAAGGTGCTAAGCTATCCGATCTATCTGCCGGTCTCTCCTATTCTATTATCAAGAATGCTCTTTATAAAGTAATTAAAATGAGAGATGAACATGATATTGGTGAAAATGTCATTGTTCAAGGAGGTACTTTTTATAATGATGCCGTATTACGTAGCTTTGAATTAATATCAGGAAGAGAAGCAATTAGGCCTAATATTGCTGGGTTGATGGGAGCCTTCGGTGCAGCTTTAATTGCCAAAGAACAAACTAATATGGGTGAACTGTCTACTCTTTTACCTAAAGACTTATTGTATAATCTTACAACCACAACCTCAAGTCGCAGATGCCAAAGATGTCAAAATCATTGCTTACTTACTATAAATCATTTCTCAAATGGAGAATCCTTCATTGCTGGAAATCGATGTGAAAGAGGATTAGAATTAGAACATAAAATTATCCAAGCAGAACAATTACCTAATCTATACCGATACAAATATCAAAGGACGTTCAGCTATCATTCATTAAGACCAGAAGAAGCCAAGCGTGGAATCATTGGTATTCCTAGAGTTCTGAATATGTACGAGAATTATCCTTTTTGGTTTACTTTACTGACTAAGTTAGGTTTCTCCGTCGTGCTCTCATCTCCCTCTAGTAAGATTCTTTATAAAAAGGGATTAGAAACCATACCATCAGACTCGGTCTGCTATCCCGCCAAATTATGCCATGGTCACATTATAGATCTGATTGAGAAGGGGGTTAGGACAATATTCTATCCTTCTGTTGTATATGAAAAAACAGAGTATCAAGATGCAAACAATCATTATAATTGCCCAATTGTAATATCCTACTCCGAAGTTATCAAAAGAAATATGGATGAATTGGATAATCATCATATTACCTTCCTCTCACCTTTTCTATCATTAGATAATGAAAAAGTTCTTGTAAGACGTATTATGGCGGAATTCAAAGACTATCATGTTACTTTTCATGAAGTTAAGGAAGCTATTATGGCAGCAAGTAAAGAACGTGAAGTATATAAGACGGATATTAGACGAAAGGGAGAAGAGGCGCTATCCTTTTTAAGAAAAAATAAGCAAACGGGAATTGTTTTATGCGGAAAGCCATATCATGTTGACCCAGAGATTAACCACGGCATCCCTGATATGATTAACTCCTATGGAATGGCTGTCTTAACCGAAGATAGTATCTCCCATCTGACACAGCTTAAGAAGCCATTAAGGGTAGTTGATCAATGGGCTTATAATTCCAGATTATACCGCGCTGCAACATTGGTTGCCAAAGAAGATTTCCTTCAATTAATTCAGTTAAATTCCTTTGGTTGTGGCTTAGATTCAGTCACTTCAGACCAAATAGCTGAACTACTGGCTACTGGAGGCAAGATGTATACGATGTTAAAAATTGATGAAGGAAATAATCTTGGTGCTGCTAAAATTCGCATTCGATCCTTAAAAGCAGCGATAGAAGAACGTAACAATCATTCTCTTTCCTCATCTTTTGAAGAAGTATCCTATCATAACCCAATCTTTACAAAAAAAATGCGTAAAACACATACCATATTATCACCACAAATGGCACCCATCCATTTTCGATTGCTACAAGTAGCTGCTAAAACTTGTGGTTATCAGATTGAGGTTCTTCCTGCGATGGATAAATCTGCTGTTGAAGAAGGCTTAAAATATGTTAATAACGATGCTTGCTATCCTGCCATCATAGTTGTTGGACAGATAATTAATGCTTTAAAATCTGGCAAGTATGATATCACTCATACTTCTGTCATGATAAGTCAAACTGGTGGTGGATGTCGCGCTACGAACTATATTGCATTCTTAAAGTTAGCGATGAAACAGGCTGGATTTGACCAAGTTCCTATTATCTCATTGAACACCGTCGGTCTTGAAAAGCAACCAGGATTTTCTCTATCAGTCAAATTCTTGAATCGTTGTATTATGGCATTACTCTATGGTGATTTATTTATGAAAGTACTTCACCGAACTAGACCTTATGAAAAGATCCCTAGTTCTGCTGAACGATTATATGAACAATGGAATGAGAAAGCGAAAGCTAACCTACTCACTGGTAGTCGAAGCGAATTTAAGGAATATACAAAAGGTATCATCCGAGATTTTGATCAACTGGAACTACTTCCAATCAATAAACCAAAGGTCGCTATTGTAGGTGAAATATTATTAAAATATCACCCTACTGGTAATAACGATATCGTTCATCTCTTAGAACAAGAAGGTGCAGAAGCCGTTGTTCCAGACCTTATGGATTTTATTTTTTACTGTGCTTATAATTCAAAATTTTTATATAAATATCTGAATGGGACACGTCTTAAGATGACATTAAGTGATATGACTACACAACGGATTATGAGATATCAAAGAACTGTTATGAAAGAATTAGAACGAAGTAACCGTTTTCAACCTCCAACCCAGATTGAAAAACTAGCCGAAATGGCCTCCCCTATCCTATCACTCGGTAATCAAACTGGAGAAGGATGGCTAGTAACAGCAGAAATGCTTGAATTCATAGAGCAGGGCATTAACAATATCATCTGTGTACAGCCCTTAGCATGTCTTCCAAATCATGTTACAGGAAAAGGTATGTTCAAGCCATTAAAAGAAAAATATCCAAATTCTAACATCATTCCGATTGACTATGATCCTGGAATATCCAATGTCAATCAGCTCAATCGAATTAAGATGATGTTATCTGTCGCGATGAAGAATCTTGATAAATAATTTATCTAGAGTAGAGTATTTAAAAACTTTTTATACCCTAACCAATCCCATAACTTAAAAATCAACCAGTGCAATAAGAAACTAAGTTAAATTCTACAAAGTTTCTTATCGTATTGGTTGATTTTTAAGTTATTACTAATTATTATTTAATTTACTTAATATCTTCTCTAAACACTCTCATCATCTCACGTGTAAGGCTGATTTCTCCCTCACCACCTGGCACTTCTTCTCTGTCAAACCATTCAGCAACAGCAAGTTCATTTTCATCCATTCTTATGGTGGTATCCCCATCGACTTCTGCAAAATATCCCATCAGAACACATCCTGTAAAAGACCATGGCTGGCTTTTATAGTAAGTAATATTTTTCACCTTAAGTCCTACTTCTTCCATAACCTCTCGTTTCACTGTTTCTTCCATACTTTCACCTATTTCCGTAAAGCCAGCAACCAGTGCATATCTCTTGTAATCCCCATTTGCATATTTCGTCATTAATAATTTATTTCCATTCGTAATCCCAACAATCACTGCTGGACTAATCTTTGGATATACTATATTACCACACTTAGGACATTGCACCATTCTTTCTGTGTCACTATGAATCATAGTTTCCCTACATCTACCACAATACATATTATCTAGATACCAACCATATAACTGATAACCTGTAATCCCAGCAAATGCCAAGTATCCATACTGTGGATTTCTAAATATTCTTATATTTTCAAATGAATAACCCTTAACATTTAATTTATCTAACATAGAATTCTGCTTCCATGATATATCGTCATCTAATAGACCTAAAAAGAACATTTCCTGATCTACTGAAAATAAATATATGTATTGTATTTTATTCGTCGTAGGCATATCTGAATATTTAGGAAATTGAATGTTATCATCATCACTCATTACATATACGTTGTCTTGCTCATATATCAAAACGGTGCTATCCGCTGTTATGTTTTTCTTAAAGTATTGATTATTCAATACTTTAGGTAATATATCTTGTATCATTAGTTTATCTCCTCTTCGTATTTCATCATAAATTTTTTCACTTTTTCTATACGTTCCTTATTAAAAATAATGTATCCATTTTACTTCTCTGCAGTACATCTTCAATATATAGTGTCAACAAAATTTAGTTATGTTAATCTTATTTCCATTTGATGTATATCCGTGCTCCTCCATCACTTTAGAGAATATGGTCTTCTCGATTACATTCTTTAGCCACTTTGCCTCATCTATATTATTATTCATACCCATATCTGTTTGTAACTGGGCATAAATATCACATAACTTCGTATAATCCGTCTTATCCGATAAGCATTGAAAAACGATATCTTCCCCATATGCTTTTACTACCCTTTTCCTATCCCTCTCCAGGCTCCTTACCATATCTTGCATATCATAAATTCCTTTCTATTATCTATAAATTATTGAAAGTTCTTTGGTACCATATCTTAAAGATTCTAATCTGTTCATCAAAATATGCATCATTATACCAGCAACATCCTGCATTTCTTTCCATAACATCCGCATGTAGTCCCATTAGCCAAAGTTGGCGTAATGCTATAAATGCATTGATTGTATCTCTTTCAGATTCACTTAGCTGACGCACCGAATTATAACCATCCATAAATGCTTTCCACTCTTCACTATAACAGTAATGTTCATTTTCATATGATTCATTCCAAGCAAATACGCAGATATCATATGCACGCCATCCATAACCCATACAGTCAAAATCAAATATCATTGGTTCATTTTCTTCAAAGAATATATTCCCACTATGTATATCTCCATGGCAAAAGCCATAAATAGGTTGCTCCTTCTTAAGTTTTTGTTCTATATACTTTGAAAGTTTCTCAGATGACTCACTTAAATATTTATAATCATCTTGTCGATGCTCAAGATAGTATTTAATTCTATCTAATGGCTGTTTCATTAATTGATTTAGATCAATTGGCGAACGGCTCACTTTAAAATCCTTATCATCCGATATCTCATGCATTCTTGCAATCATTTTTCCTAAGTTGTATATGCTTTTTACCTTATCTTCACTCGGTGATTTTTTCGCTTCTTCAAATAGAACTGCATATCTGATTCCTTCTGGGGCATTAATATCCCATATATAACTTTCGTCTGCACACTTAATAGGAACCGCTACTGTAATTCCATTCTCATATAATGTATTTATAATATCAACTTCTTCTTCATAATCCACTAGTTCATGCATACCTGTTTGAGATATTCTAAGATATAATGTGTCATCCCCATTTTTCACTAGATATATATCATTCATGCCACTATCATAGAATCTACATGTTGGATGTTCGAAATGATATCTTCTTATAATTTCTTCTTGCAATGAGATAGGGCTTAATTGGGAATACCGAACTTTAAAATATTTATCTTTCATTTATTTCGCCATGCCTTTCTATTTTTGATATTTTTTCTATTATAGCATTATGACTCAAGTGTCTAAAGTCTTTTTTACCCATATTATGATTCGAGGGTCAAAAGCCTTATTTTAGTGTACTGAGTGTATATAGCTGTATAATTATAAATTTTGGCTACCTTCCCCTCAGGCATCATATTTTTTACAAGCCTCAGAACTAGTGAAAATGCTCACTCACGTTCCTATTTTCACTATGAGTCTTGACAAAATATAAACGATACCCTCGGCCGGACTACGCCAAAATTCATAATTATACATCAATATACACAATGCATGTTATGAAAGGCTTTTGACCCTCGAATCATATAATAAATATTATACACCGATTATACTTAAATAAGTAGTTTCATACCTATATCCATATTAAAAGAGCAATTACTTTTTACCCCAAAGGTAATTTCATAATTGCTCTTATGATATCTAACAATTAACAATCATTCCACCATTGATATGAATTGTCTGCCCAGACATATAACTAGAACCATCAGTAGCGAGGAATACATAAGCTTCTGCAAGTTCTACTGGCTGGCCTGGTCGTTTCATAGGAGTATTCTTTCCAAAATGTTTCACATTCTCTTTTTCAATTGAGGAAGGAATTAAAGGAGTCCAGATTGGTCCAGGTGCAACTTGATTTACACGAATCTTTTTATCTGCTAGATTCGCTGAAAGTGATCTTGTAAATGCTGAGATTGCACCTTTCGTCGAAGAATAATCAAGCAAATCCGCATGTCCATTAAATGCTGTTATTGAACTTGTATTGATGATTGCACTACCTTCCTTAAGATGTGGCAATGCTGCTCTTGTCAGATAGAACATGGCAAAGATATTAGTCTTAAAAGTTCTTAATAACTGTTCATCCGTAATATCCTCAAGTTTCTTCTGAGTATGCTGCTCTGCTGCATTATTCACTAGTATATCTAGCGCACCATATTCTTTTATTGTCTTATCTACTATTTCATTACAGAAACTGCTATCTCCGATATCTCCTTTTATAAGAAGTGCTCTACCACCATATCCTTCAATAACTCCTTTCGTATCATTTGCATCTCCATCTGCTATATTATATACAATAGCTACATTACAGCCTTCTTTTGCATAGGCAACTGCAACCGCTCTGCCGATTCCACTGTCACCACCTGTTATGATTGCTGTCTTTCCTTTTAGCCTTCCATATCCTTTATTATCTACATTATCGTAGAGTGGTTCAGGATCCATTTTACTTTCCTTTCCAGGAACCGCTTGTGTTTGTCCTTTAATATCTTTACTCGTATACATATCTTTTTCATTCATATTATTATCTCCATTCTGTCGAGACTGTGTGAAATTAATTTTCATACGATCTCACTTAATCTTTTGGATTAGTATACCCTCATCCGTTAGAATAATTCTTTATCAGAATGTAGAAAAATGAATGGATGCTAAGGACTAAACTTCGTATCCATTCACAACCACTTCTATTTTACCTGTTTCTGGATCCATGATAAGACCATGAACTTTAATATCTTTTGCTATCAAAGGGTGATTCTTAATTAATTCTACACTTTCTTTTACCGATTCTTCAACCGAATTAAATCCATGTAGCCATTTCTTTATATCAATTCCTGCATGCGTTAATGTTTCGATTACTTCTGGAGAGATTCCTCTTTGAATTGCTTTCTCTAATGTAAGATCCGCATTAAGATTACTCATTCCACATCCATGATGGCCAACTACTAATACCTCATCTGCTTCGAACTCATAAACAGCTACTACAATGCTTCTTATGATACTGCCAAATGGATGCATTATAGTTGCTCCAGCATTTTTAATAAGTTTGATATCTCCATTCTTAAAGTTCATCGCTTTCGGAAGAAGTTCCGTTAATCTTGTATCCATACAAGATAATACTACCATTTTCTTATTTGGAACTTTAGTAGTCTTATATTGATCATATTCTTTATTTTCAACAAATGCCCGATTATACTCTAATATTTCTTGTAATTTACTCATAAACGCTCCCATCTGCCACCTCTGGCGCTATACTTATCAGAAGTTGTGAAATTTATTTTCTGTTCTAATTATAGCCTATTATAACACATAAAAACACATAAAATTTTCCTTTAATATGTGCAGTTTTGTGGGTTATTATGTATTTTTTACACACTTTTAACTATATTTTGTCATTTATAGTATTGAAATTAGTATCAATCTCATCTATAATATGGAAGGTCTATCCAAAAATTCAGGTCGCAGAAGGGAACTTGTTATGAAATTCAAAAAAATAAGCACAAGAATGTTAACGTTTTTATTATCTGTAATTTTACTATCTCTTATTCTACTTAGTACTATTAGTTATCGTAATAGTAAACACACTATACAATCTCAAATCCAAACGAATATGAATTCTGAATTATATGCTGTGATGAATGATATTCAGTTAAAACTTCAAAAAGTATCTACTATGGCTGAGGAAACAGCCAAAAGCGTATCATCAACTTATACAACCACTCAACTTCCACAATATGAAACTATGCTTAGTAAAATCATATTTGATAGCGATTTAGTGCTTGGTAGTGGTATATGGTTTGAGCCTTATGTATTTGATAAAAATGAAAAGTATGTTGGTCCATACATTCATAAAGATGGTGAGAATGCCAAAGTTAGTTATGAATATAGCAATGCTGATTACGACTATTTTCAATATGACTGGTATAAAAATGCCAAAGAATCGAAATCTCCTACTTTCTCTCCTCTTTATTATGACCAAACACTTGATACCATTATGACCTCTTGCTCTGTACCAATGTATAACGAAGCAAATTTTCTTGGTGTTATCACCTTTGATATTCAGATTTCCTCAATTCAGGACTTGATTAATCATTATAAAGTTGGTAAAAGTGGAACCGCATTTCTTCTAAACTCCGATGGTACATTCATTGCTAATCATTCTACTAAGAATATAATGAAGAAAAGTATAACAAAAGACTCCAATACCTCTTTAGCTAGCTTAGGTAAAGAAATCATGAAGTCTAAAAAAGGGCTAGGTACTTATTCACTGAAACAAGTAAAATACAATGTGTATTATAGCACTATCAAAGATTTCGGATGGAAATTAGCGATTCAGATCCCTGTATCAGAAATTAATAAGCCTTTAGACCAAATGTTAACTAAATTGATTATAGTTAGTGTACTTGCTTTACTAGCATCTATCCTTGCAATTATTTCAGAAGTACATTACGTTACAAAAAACATTAAAAAAGTAACTAATTTTGCACTAAAACTATCCAATGGTGATTTTACCACATCAAAGCTAGATATTAAGTCAAGAGATGAATTAGGAACCATGGCTTTAGCATTAAATCAAATGTTAGAAGAAAATAGTGGTATTATAAGAACCATTTCTTCTGATTCAATCCATCTTTCAGATATAAGTCAAGAATTAGATAATACTTCAAACCATTTAACTTTAAGTTTTAACGAAATCGAGAATGCAGTTCGAATGATAAACGAAGACATGATGAGTTCTTCTGCTGCAACAGAAGAGGTAAATGCCTCCTCAGAAGAAGCGAATGCTTCTATTACATATCTATCACAAGAAACTCAAAAGAGTTATGAACTTGCTACCACTATTAAGAAAAGAGCCTTTGATATTGAACAAAAAAGCAAGAATTCTTTCGACGTAGCAATACAATTAGCACATAAAAATGAAGATAATCTAAATCAAAGTATGGAAGATGCTAAGATTATGGATACTATCAGTATTATGGCAGATTCTATTTCTGATATTGCAAAGCAAGTCAATCTACTTTCTCTTAACGCTTCTATTGAAGCTGCTAGAGCTGGTGAACACGGAAAAGGATTTGCAGTGGTTGCAAATGAGATAGGTAATCTTTCAGCAGAAACAACAAATACAGTGAATGAAATTAAAAATACTATTACTTTAATTCAATCAGCATATAATCAATTACTTACACATTCTCAATTTTTACTTTCATTTGTTAAAGATACAGTAACACCTGACTATCAGATGTTTGTAGATGTAGCAAAGCAATATGGTGAAGATGCTGAATCTATTGAACAGATAGTAACTAAGATCTCCACTATGACACAAAACATTGAAAATGTCATAGGTGAAGTAAAAGATGCAATAGAAAATGTTGCAGAAGCCTCACAAAATACAGCAGAAAATAGTGTAACCGTTATTTCACACATAGATAAATTATCACAGATTGTAAGTGCAATTACACAAATAGTTGCAAATGAAAAAGACATAGCAACACGATTAGATTCAATGGTCAAGAAATTTTCTATATAAGTATATTCAATTCTTACCCTCCATCGTAATAGTATAAAAGCTTACTATCACGATGGAGTTTTTTAGTATGAATCAGATACCCAACACATATAATACTTCATAATAATATAATGGGTAAAGGATAGCTATATATAGATAATTCAATCTTAACTTCTTCAGGCCTTTAATCTTTTGAACAGGTCACAGAAAGTGGAAAGGTATGGTATAAGCATGGATCCAAAAGAACAGCTTGGGAAATTAAACAGTTTATATATAAGAACTAACATACCAAAGATTTTCTCAGAAGAAACACCTCCTACAAATACTAATAAAAAATATACCATTGGTTGTTCCGTATATAATAGCGAATATGAATATTTTAAATCAATGCAGGATGGTGTCATTGCAAGAGCTACAGAACTTGATATGAATGTAATCACACACAATCAGAATAGTAATACTATTGAAATGATTAATGGTTGTATTGAATTAATCAACCAAAATGTTGCAGGTCTAATTATCTCTCCATACAATCCTGAAGCAGTTCCCATTATTGTATCAGATGCACAGAAAAAAAAGATTCCGGTTATCATCATAGATCAAGGTACTGGTGGTGCTGATGTTGAAGCATTTATTATCTCTGATTCCTTCGCAGGTGGAATAATAGCTGCTGAATATTCTTTAAAATTAATAAAACAACACTCTATAAAGAGTAATAATGTCGCTATTATAAAAGTTGAAAAAACTTCTACTTATGCATTAAGGCGTGGGCAAGCTTACAAGAGTGTAATGCTAGACAGTGGATATCATGTTGTTGCAGAAGTAACCGCAAATAGCTTGGAATTAGAGGCTTATAATGTTATGAAAGTTATTTTAGGTACCTATAAAGATGACTTAGCTGCCGTATTCTGTGAGAATGACAGAATGGCTTTAGGCGCTGCAAAAGCAATTGAAGAAGCAGGTAAAAAGGGACAGATAATACTGATTGGATTTGACGGTATCTCAGCAGCTATTGAAGCGATTAAAGAAGGGCTAATGCAGGGTACCATTGCACAACAACCCATAAAGATGGGAAGAATTGGCGCAGAAATTATGCATACTATATTGGAAGGAGAACTTATCACATATGATGATTGGACACGTAAGGTTATCTATATTGAAGTCTATTTAATTGATGAAAATGGCCAACCTCGATTTAATGCTATTTAAATTCAATAACATCCGACTGATTTCGTAATTAATATTTATAAGTACATAACAATCAAAGATCATAGTTATATTACATAAAATACGGGAGCAAGGTTGAAGGAAATATAATGAAGAAGGGAATGCCACAAAGCATCCTATCAACCTCTATTAATGTGGCAATAGCACATCTATTAAAGGGTGTGTTACATCATGGTATGGAACATGGAGAATAGGGAGTTTATTGTAATATTAAGCGATATCCATATCGGTACTGCTTCTTCCACTGTATGTTATCGTAAAGAATTTCATGAAAAATATCTAAATCTTGTATTTGATGATATTATATCCAGCGCCAACCAAATTAGAGAGCTGGTACTTTTAGGAGATATTTTTGAATTTTGGTCCTATCCACCGAATGAGATTCCACCAACACTTGATGATATTATTGCATCCAATCCTAATATTTTGGGTCCGAATGGAAAGCTAAGTAAAGCATTAACCGCACTGAAAGGAAGAATTATATTTATACCTGGCAACCATGATATTAATATAACCGAAACTGATCTAAAAAAGATAAAGAATTCCGATGGATATTCCATCAAATATCATAAAGGTCCATATACACCTACATATGATCCATCTATTCTATTTACTCATGGAAATGAATTTACTTTATTAAATTCTACTTATCACAAAAGTCCCCTCGCGCCTCTCCCAATTGGATATTTTGTATCAAGAGCAATTGCTTATAAGTTACAAAAAGAACTTAAAGAGACTCCAGGTCATACTGTTGCAAGCAAAAAAGGGCACGATATAACAGATTTAACAAAGTATCTTTTTGCGATACCAGATATCTTTAAAAATAATCTTTCTACAAAAAACTTAGTTAATTCTTTGGTAGATTCAATATCTGGTATAACTGGCATGCCTTTAAATGAACCAATATGGCTTAATCAATCAACATCTACCACTCTTGATTATGTAAAGTTTATCTACCAAGATCTATTATATGAATACCGCGCTAAACTAAAAGGGTTAAAAATTTCAAACGAAATAATTAACTCTCTAGCATTAATTGCAGATGAAGGCAATCTTTATTTACCTTGGCTAGCAAAACAGTATAGCCATCAGACAAATCCTTTCACAATAATTATGGGCCATACACATATTCCAATAATGAATCTTGGAAGCCATTCGATCCATTATTCAAATACTGGTTGTATGTGTCCCTCCATACCAGACTTTCCCGAAAGGCCTATAACCTATGGAATATATAGTATTTCGAATCATTTTGTTAATATAATGCAAGTAAACGATCATTCAACTGATCCTATTACATTATATACAAGATCTTCGGGACAATTACCAACAGACAATGATATTCTAAACTTCATAGATTCCTATCAAAGTGAAAAAGATATCTCATTAGATAATACACAGGCAGTTACAACTCAACTTGAGCCAAAATATACTTTTGGTTGGTCTGTATATGATGCATCATGGGATTATTATAAAACAATGCAAGATGGCGTTCTTACGAAAGCCAAAGAACTGAATATCGATGTACTTACCTTTGATCAAAAGAGTAACTCGGTTGAAATGATTACTGGAAGCATCGATTTAATAAATAAGGATATTAATGCATTAATAATTTCACCATATAATCCAGAAGGAGTACCAATTATTGTTGCTAATGCGAAAAAAAAGGGAATCCCTGTAGTTGTTATTGATGGTGGAACTGGTGGTGCTGATGTATTAGCTTTTATTGTCTCCGATTCATTCGCAGGGGGAGTATTGGCTGGTGAATATGCCATAAAATTAATCAAAGAGCATGATATAAAAAGTAAAAATGTTGCTATCATTAAAGCAGAGAAAACAGCAACCTATGCTCTCCGCAGAGGCCAAGGATTTAAAAGTGTCATGCAAGAATATGGATATAAAGTAGTTGCTGAAATATCTGCAGATGGCAGGCAAGAGCCAGCTTATGAAATAGTGAAAAAAATACTAGTATCTTATAAAGATGACTTAGCTGTAATCTTTTGTGAAAATGGCTTGATGACCTTAGGTGCTGCCGGGGCAATTGAAGAAGCAGGTGAGAAAGGCAAAATTATGTTGATTGGTTTTGATGCTGATCCACCTGTAATTGATGCAATCAAAGAAGGTCTTGTTCAAGGTACGATAGCTCAACAACCATTTAAAATGGGAGAATTAGGTGTAGAAGTTGCTCGTTCTGGGTTATTAGGTCTTCCAATATCCTATGATGATTGGTACAACAAAGAAATATTAATGGAAGTATATTTAATTGATGAAAATAGTAAGTCCAACATAAACCTTGTAAAGTTATAATCGATATCAATTATTAAATAAATTGTGAAACTTATCAATAACGTTTCACATTACCAATTCAATCTAATATTAGGGGGCGAATGGAATTTTGGATTCAACTTGTTCTAACCGTATTCTTAGTGAAGACTATGCAGATTTTATTGTAGAATCTGATCAAATACCAGAAAGTCTAAAATCATTATCCGATTTTTGTTATGAAGTAGTTAATAATGTCAACGCTGTTGCATATGTTCCAATAGCTAAATTACCACCGAATCTGATTCAGCAATATACTTACAGTATCTATCCTAATTGTTATGGGTTATTAGATCTTGGCAGCTTGGAAGACTCTGGAATCACAAAAATACAAGGTATTCCAGCTCTTAATTTAACTGGCAAAGATGTATTAATCGGAATTATTGATACTGGAATCGACTACACCCACGAAGCTTTTAAAAATGCAGATGGCACTACAAGAATTGTATCAATATGGGATCAAACGATTAATAATACAACTTCAAAACCAGCAGGATTCCTATATGGAACAGAATATACCAAAGATCAGATTAACTTAGCTTTAACGAACACCGATCCTTTCTCAGTCGTACCTTCCAAAGATACCAATGGACATGGTACATCATTAGCTGGAATTGCTGCTGGTAATAGAAATGAAGCGAAAAATTTCTCCGGTGTTGCTACAGATTCTGGTATCGTAGTTGTTAAGTTAAAACAAGCAAAACAAAATTTAAGAGATTTCTTTTTCATTCCAAGTGACGTCGATTGTTACCAAGAAAATGATATTATGTTTGGTTTAAAGTACTTGTTATCTATAGCTACCAAATTAAAAAAACCAATATCAATTGCTATCGGTCTTGGCACTTCACAAGGTGCTCATGATGCACGACATGCATTAAGTAGCTATCTCAATTCAATTGCAGATCAAAAAGGCACAGGAGTTACTGTAGCAGCTGGCAATGAGGGAAATCGTGGTCTTCACTATTCTGGCATTGTTGACACGACAATAGGATACGATACAGTGGAATTAAAAGTAGGACCAAATAACAAAGGTTTTTCCATGGAGTTATGGGGGAATAGCCCTAATTTATTTTCCATTGATGTATTATCTCCTACTGGCGAATATATATCTAGAATTCCTGCCAGACTAAAAGAAACTCGTGAAATTAATTTTATTTTTGAATCAACCAAACTTTTTATTGATTATGAAATTGTAGAATCACAGACTGGCGATGAACTTATCTTAATTCGCTTTCAAAATCCTACAGAAGGAATTTGGCGCTTTCGAGTATATTCGAGTATTAATTTTGAACCGAGATTCAATATTTGGCTCCCTATACATAACTTTCTTGGAACGGATACTTTCTTTACTAAACCAGATCCCAATACTACATTAACTGGACCTGCCAATACCTCGATTCCAATAATTACTACTGCTTATGATCACTCAACTCAAAATCTATATATTAATGCAAGTAGGGGGTATACAAGAGCCAATATCATTAATCCTACCTTTGCCGCTCCAGGTGTGAATATGATAGTTCCAACTCTGAACAATACTTATTCTACTCAAAATGGAACCAGTATCTCCGCTGGATTTACAGCTGGAGTAGTCGCGCTATTTTTAGAATGGGGTCAAAGACAAACGACTCCTGTTATATTTGAAACCTCAGAAATCAAGAACTATCTTATTCGTGGTGCAAAAAGAGATTCTAGTGTCCAATATCCAAATAAAGAATGGGGTTATGGAATTTTAGATGTATTTAATGCATTCAATAGCCTTCGGGGTTAAATTTCCAAACTTTTTCTATCATTCACCTTTAAATTAAATTGCATTCTGTAAACAAATAATGCAATAAATGTCCCTATCATTGCTCCACCTAGTACATCCGTTGGATAATGTACTCCTACATATAACCTTGATATACCAATCAGAATAGCTAACATAAGTGCGAGAATTCCATATTTTTTTGGTAACTCCTTATAGAAAATAATTGCTGCTGCAAAGGAACTTCCTGTATGTCCAGATGGGAAGGAATAGTCGCTTGGTTTATTAATCAATATATGTAATCCGTTTACAATTTCATATGGCCTAGTTCTTGCAACAATATTCTTCAAAAGAATATTATCAATTAATAAGGATAAGAACAATGCGATAATTGCCAATATTCCAGTTTTTCTTGTTTTCTTAAAACATAAGAGAGCGATAGATAATATGATCCAAATAGCTCCCTTATTCCCAAGCGAAGTTATAAATCTAAAAATTGGTGTGACAATTGGTGATCGTAGATGTTCTTGTATAAATATTAGAATGTTTCCATCCATACTAGTTAAATAATTAATCATGTTTCTTTTACCTTTCTTATCTGTAATATTTTTTAATAAGCACAATTATACTATAGAAGTTAAATATAATCTATTTTATTATAGTTAGAATATGTGAAAATAATATGTTTTTTGTCATATTCGAGTATGTTTAAGGATATATAAATAGAGGAGCATTAACAAAAAAACTTACTTTTGCTAATGCTCCTCTATTTTTCCATGTTTCTTCTTATCAATATTTTTTATCTTTGTTATTTTTCATCTTATCCATTAGATTATTAGTTTTCTCTAATACTTCCTCTTTCATATCATTAACCTTTTCTCCAATATCTGCTTTCATCGTTTGCATTTTTCCTTTAAATTCAAGGCCTTCATCGTCCATAAGATCTCCAACTGCTTCTTTTACGCTTCCTACTATCTTATCTTTCGCATTTTTTAAATCGCTTTTCATAAGACACCTCCATGTTTTTAACAAAAAGATTATCTATGTTATTAGTTTCTATTCTTAATATTTACATACTTGCAAAAAATTATTCTATCATCAAAACAAATCAAAATCTTCTTACTATCTTGCTGTAAAAATATCTGACATAATCTACATAATAGATAAGCTACTTTTTTCTTGAATTTATGTAGTAAATAGAATAAAATAAGAATAAATTCATAATAAGAACTAAACAGAATAAAAACAGAATTTATATACATTAAGTAGGTGAACAAATGTCAGACTCATTAATTACGAAGCAAGCAATTGCATTGGGCCTTAAAACGATTATGAATCAAAAAAGTTTCGATAAGATAACCATCTCTGATATTACAAAGAGCTGTGGTCTAAATCGCCAAACTTTTTATTATCACTTTCAAGATAAATTTGAGTTATTGAACTGGATCTTTTATAACGAAGTTATCACAGTCTTTACAGATGGATTATCCTTAGATAATTGGCAAGATAATCTTTTTAACATGCTAGAAGTAATGGAAAATAATAAAAACTTCTATCAAAATGCTATAAGCCAATCCTTTCAAGATGAATTCACTGAATATTTAATTGAGATATCCATTGAACTATTCTGTACAATCATTGATAATTTAGTTGGCAACCAACAGATTAACCAAGAAGATAAACGTTTTATAGCTGAATTTTTCTCCTTTGGTGTTGTTGGCCTTATTATCTCTTGGGCTAAAACAGGTATGAAAAAATCTGCTGAAAAAATGATTAAACAGATTTCCACTGTTGTAAATGATTGTAAAGCTTATGCAGCCAAAAGATACATAGAAGAAAACTTAAATCTATAAAGTTGGTTAGGGTGTCAAAAGTCATTGTTTAGCTTACTGAGTGTATATCGCTGTATAGTTATTAATTTTGGCTACCTTTCCTTCAAAAAGTTTATTAATAAACTTTACATATTTTTTGATTTCTACTACTTGTGAAAATGTAAATGAAAAAATATACTTTTAAGAAAAATGTGCTACCATACCTTCGATTATTCAATCGTTAGTGTGACAGCACTTTTTATTTTTTTAACCCTATATATTATGATATGAGTTGCCTGACAAATGACCTGTTTCAAAATCCTGCCTGGCAATTTGCACAAAACAGAAAAAGTGAATGCGCCTATGAGTATGTATTAGAAGATCTTGTTCTCGGATCATTTCGTGTTATATGCTAGGACAGATCTGTCTGAGCAAAGCGAGTTATCTGTCCTAGCATATGTTTTACACAAAATGACCTGAGAACTAGAACTTCTTATACATACTCAATGAAGCATGAGTTTTTCTGTTTTGTGCAAATTGCCTAGAATACTTCCCAAACAGGTCATTTGTCGAGTAACTCATGATATAATCATTTATTCTTTAATCTAAAAAAGTTCTATAAAATAATTCTTTAATTGCCTCTTTATCATTTTTCTTGCATAAATCAACAAATAAAGGATATAATCCCTCTTTCATTACATTACTATTCTTTTTATATACTCCAGTTCCTAATTCTAAAAGATTTCTAGCACACCGTTCTGGAGATCTTTTAGAACTTCTCAATATAATATTTAACGATTTCTCAATAGCTATATGCCTAATATCAATTAACAATTAACTCACCTCAATATTCTTAAAACGTACATGCTCTTATCTTTCTGATATAGTATAACCTTTTTTACATCATCTCCATATAGACAATACCCATATTTTGTTAAATTTCACGACAATTGTTAAATATTGTATAACTTTACGACAAACCAAATATAATGTTTAAATACAAAAATCATTCGTCGTGCTATACTCACCAATGAAAAAGGAGATGAAAATATGAAGGAAAAAATGAGTTCAAAAAAAATTGCTTCAATCATTGTAATTATAGGAGTAATTATTGTTCCTCTTCTTTATAGCTTTTTCTACTTGGACGCTTTCTGGGATCCTTACTCCAGCCTAGAAACATTACCCGTAGCAATTGTAAATGAAGACAAAGGAGCCGTAATTAATGATGAACAACGTAATGTTGGTCAGGAATTATGCGACAAATTGAAAGATGAAGGTACACTAAAGTTTATCTTTACCGATGCAGATACTGCTAAAAAGGGAGTAGAAGGCAAGAAATACTATTCTTCTATTACTATCCCAAATGATTTTTCAGAAAGCATAAAATCTGCATCCACAACAGATAAGAAAACAGCTGAGCTTATTTATGTAACAAACGAAAAACGTAATTATTTAGCTTCACAGATTTTAAAGAGTGCTGTTTTAAAAATTGAAATGTCTGTGCGCTCTAGTGTTGACAAGGAAATCGTTTCAAATTTAGCAGACAAATTAAAGAGTACACCAGATAAACTTACAACACTTTCAGATGGTTTACAAAAACTATATGATGGTTCTTCTGATTTACAATCAGGAACTTCTAAATTGAATGATGGTGCAAAAGATTTAAAGAATGGTGCTACCAAATTAGCAAATGGTAGTTCTAAGTTGATCAGCGGTACCTCTGATCTAAAGAATGGAATCTCAACATTAACAAATGGTACCGATAAGTTAGCCGCTGGAAGTAAATCCTTAAAGACAGGAACTTCTACTTTTAATAGTAAATTAAAAGAATATCAATCTGGTGTAAATACCGCTACTACTGGAAGTAAATCTTTAAGTGACAATATGGCTAAATTAGATACCGGTATTAATAAACTTCTTGCTGGCGCAACTCAACTTGAAACAGCTACTAAGAACATCAATGATTTAAAAACAGGTTCTTCTTCCCTAGCTGCTGGTGCAGAACAGTTAAACACTGGAATCACTACTTATACAACTGGTGTTGATTCATTAGTTGCAAATGTTACCAAAACTACACAAGTTTTAGCAGCTTATGCTCAAAAAACTGGAGATAAAACGATAGGTGCTCTTGTTGCTCAATTAACAAGTAAAGAAAACTTAGCAAGTATTCAAGCATTATCTCAAGCATCTACTACCCTAAAAACTGCATCTGGCCAAATATCAGCTGGCGCAAGTAAATTATCAGCTGGAACAGCTAATGTTAATGAATTACAATCAGGTATCAGCCAATTAAAAGCTGGTCTACAAAATGCTAAAGATGGTTCTGGTAAATTAACTACTGGATCAAAAACACTGAACCAAGGTATGACAAAGTTAAATACAGCTACTACTCAATTAGTTACTGCATCTGCTAAGATTAGTACTGGAGCAAGTACTTTAAATAATGGATTAGCGCAACTAAAAGCTGGTGCATCAAAACTCTATACAGGTGCTGGTTCATTATTTAATGGAGCCTCAACACTAAACAATGGTGTTCTTACATTAAAAGATGGTACAGTAACTTTAGCCACTGGAACATATGATTTAAATGATGGCGCAACAAAGATAAATGACGGAATCCAAACAGCTAAAGATAAAGTAGATGATTCTATTACAGATGCCAATGAACAAATTAAAGCTCTCGATGGATTAGATGAATATGCAAAAGAACCTGTAAATGTTGACACAAGTAAATATGCTCCTGTTCCTAATTATGGTACTGCATTTGCACCATACTTTATGTCACTATCTTTATGGGTTGGTGGATTAATGATTTTCTTCGGTATCTATTTAGATGCTGATGAAAAATATAAATTACTCGCAAGAAATTCTACTAATAAAGTATTACGAACATTTGCTTATTTATTAATTGGTGTTGTTCAGGCAGTATTTTTAGCTATTATTTTATTAGTATGTTTAGGATTAAAGGTTAAGAGCATACCACTATTTGTTGCTTCCTGCATCCTAGTTTCCCTTGTATTTATAGCAATTATCCAATTCTTCTTAATCTTCTTTAAAGATGTTGGAAAGTTTCTCGCTTTATTAATGCTAATTCTACAATTAACATCATGTGGTGGTACCTTCCCAATGGAAACAGTACCAAAGGTATTTAATGTATTGTATCCATTCATGCCAATGACATATTCTGTAGGATTATTCAAAGAAGCAATAAGTGGAGTCGGACACACATCTTTAGCATGGCATAACGGAATTGTTTTACTTGCTATCTTCTTTATTATTACTGCTCTTACTCTCCTATTAACTGCAGGTAAAAAGATTCAGGATAATAAGCTAGCAGAAGTATAAGATCTTGACTATTTAATAAAAGTGATACGATAGTAACTTGTTTAAATGCAAAACTTCATTCAACCAAATGGAAGTTTACAAAATTCATTAGATTCGATTTCATTCAACCAATAATAGAATCTTAGTTACAGTATCAATACTCTATATCATTATATAAAAAAATAAAAAGTCTAGGAAACCAATCCTAGACTTTTTATTTTTTTATATAATTATTAAATTGCTGCATCTCCACGCTCTTTCGTTCTTATGCGTATGCAATCTGTAATCTCTGAGATAAATATTTTTCCATCTCCCACTTCACCCGTTTGTGAGTTGTTAATAATAATATCTACGATTTCTTCTAATCTATCATCCGCTACCACAATTTTAAATTCCACCTTAGGAAGTGTATTCATGATTACCTCTGAACCACGATGATACTCTGTCCAACCGTATTGATTTCCGCATCCAAATACTTGATTAATAGTAATTCCATTTACTTTAGCAGCCAATAATGCTTCTTTTAATGGTTCTAATTGCTCTGGACGTAATATAGCTTCTATTTTTTTCATCCGAAATTCCTCCTTTTAAATACGAATCTTTCTACTAAGTATTTAAGTTTAATCTAAACCTGTAAAAGCTGGATAAGCAGATTCACTATGTTCTGAAAGATCCAATCCTTTTACTTCTTCTTCTTGAGCAACACGGATATCTCCAAATAATTTAAGGACCTTGATAATAACAAACGTTGCAATCGATGCAATAGCAATTGTTATTACAATACTTATCACTTGGGCTACAAAAAGCTTAGTATCTCCATAGATTAGACCATTTGCTGGTATTGATGGATTGATATCTTTGCTTGCAAATATTCCTGTTGCAATACCTCCGAATATACCACCAACTCCATGACATCCAAATGCATCTAATGCATCATCATATCCAAATTTATTCTTAATCTTCGAAACAAAGATATAACAGATAGGACTAACCAATGCTCCAATGATAATGGAAGCCCAAATTGGTACATATCCAGCTCCAGGTGTAATTGCTACTAATCCGATTACCCCTCCTGTTGCTGCACCTAATGTTGTAACTTTTTTATGAAGAATTCTTTCAATAAGCATCCATGATAAAAGTGCTGTTGCTGCTGATGTATTCGTTGTTAAGAATGCGTGAACTGCTATACCATCTGCTGCCAATGCACTTCCTGCATTGAAACCAAACCATCCAAACCATAACATACCTGCGCCTAGTACAACAAAAGGAATGTTATGTGGTTTATATGCAGTAAGACCAAAACCACGACGTTTTCCTAGCAAGATACATGCAACTAATCCTGAGATACCAGAACTAATATGAACTACATTACCGCCCGCAAAGTCAATGGAACCAAGTTCTCTTAAGAATCCGCCATCACCCCATACCATATGTGCAAGTGGATAATATACGATTAATGACCAAAGTGCTAGAAAAGCTACTAACTTAGAGAACTTCATTCTGCCTACTAAAGATCCGCAGATTAAAGCTGGAGTAATTATAGCAAACATCATCTGAAAGGTAGCAAATAAAGACTCTGGTATTGTCTTAGAATATGCTGGATTGGCATCAAAACCAATTCCATTAAAGAATAAATGGTCAAAACCACCAACGAAACCACCGTGATTTGCTCCAAAAGAAAGGGAATAACCACATACAATCCACATTAGGGATGCTAACCCACATACAAAGAAACATGATAAAAGTGTATTTAACGTATTCTTTCTTCTTACCATACCTGCATAAAAGAAAGCTAGACCTGGGGTCATAAAAAATACAAGAGCTGAACATATTAAGATAAATGCGCTATCGCCTGAATTAATACTCATAATAAGACTCCTTTCGATATGTTGGAATTTTTTATTTTGTATTCTTATTCAAAACAATTACATAATATGCCGGCTACATTATGTAAAATAATACATTTTTATCATGTATAAATATCTTATATTACATGTAAAAATAAGTAATCTATTGTTTGGAATAAAAAAAAGCGACTTTTTTGCATATGCAAAAAAATCGCCTTTGACTCTTACCCTTTGAAGTATACTATGCATTGATTTTATTGTCAATCATAATTTACATTTTCCATTTGGAAGTTTATTCATTTTCATTCATATATATTAACATAAATGAATTGCTAGTTTACTAATTAAATCAAATATAACTTAAGGGCGATATTTTAGTATATGCCTACACTAAGTTAATTATTAATCGCAATAATTTTCAACTTTCCTTCTTCTGTTTTTGTAAACCATATATTATAATCGCCATCCCCTAACATAACACCTTCTGCATTACAAAACATAAAATTAGGATAAGCATGAGCAATTGAATCTTTTAATTCATTCGTTATCACACCAGATATACCCATTTCAATTAACTCCACTTGATTATTAACCGTAATATCCTCTTTTGAATGTAAAGTGATAGGATATTCTATTAATTTCGCTAGTCCTTTTATATCCTCAATTTCAATAATATCCTTAATATCCTTTGCATAATTCTCAACTTCTTTATTCTTTCCAACTGTATAGTATTGGTCTGGATCAGACATATAATTTATATATGCCAATTTGAGTGAAATCGGATAAGAGATCTTTCCCTTTTCATAATATGTTCCAGATAACTCACCATCTTCATATTCATTTAGATAGATTCCAATCTTTTTATCATTATATATAATCGTGTATTCATTCGGATACTGTGCTGTATATTCAACAACACTCTCATGCAAGTCACCAACATATCTTATAATTACTGTCTTATCTTCCATATTTGGGTATAGATCAACGATTACATTTTCACTTCCGATGGTTCCAGTATATACATTATGATAAAGATCTTCAAAGGTAAATGGATGTTGTTGCTCTTCAAATACAGTATCACCATCTACAGTACTATCTTTATTATCATTCTTATTAGTATTATCATTTTTATCGCTAATAGCATTATCTTCATTTGCCATTACTTCTTGGCTATCTTCATCTTCATCCGCTTCTTCATCCGAACGATCTGCTTCAAGTATATCTTTAACCTCATCTTCATTATTTTCAGTTGATATCTCGTTTTTCACCTCTTCGGTTTTTTCACTCTCTGAACGATTGCATGCTGTTAATGATATTCCTAGTACTAGCATTAATGCAATGATTAAAAATCCAGGTATTTTTTTCTTACAAAATTGTAATAATTTAGCCATTAATATTTACATCCTTTCAATTACCATTAGGGTTGGTTAGATGGATAATAATATTATCATTCTATTTTATTTTAACAGATTTCATTGATGATTGAAATAGTCTGTTCTTATTAATTGTAAAACTTTTGTTAATCCTTTTTAAAATAATCTTTCTTCTGAAGTAGAAATGCTATCAGAGTGGAAAGGATGGCTGCTAATAATACAATCTTTATAAAACTATTGTCATCATAGGCAAATGGCACAGAATTTCGATTAATATTCATACCGTAGAAACCCGATACCATATTTGGTATTGATATAACAATAGTTACCATTGATAGAAACTTCATAATAGTATTTAGATTATTTGATATCATGGAAGAAATCATTTCTATCATGTCCTCAAGTACCTCTTGATAGATATTTGTAATATCTATTGCATGTTTATTTCTAACAATTACTTCCATTAGAAGTCTTTTTATATCTTTTTCATTTGTAAATCGTTCATCCTCTAATAAAGTTTCATATACGGTATGATTCGATAATAAGGAAGTCTTAAAATAAAGGAGCATCTTATTTAATTCATAGATTTTACTTAGCTGACTATTCTTCGTTATACCTTTTATATTCTTCTCAACTTCTTTACTTCGTTTTTCTATAATATTAAGATATTCCAAATAAAGGCTTGTATGCCGATATAGAATTTGTAAGATAAAGCGATACTTCATGTAAGTATATATATTCTTAAATCTACCATAGGATAAATTATATTCAATAAAAGTATCTTCTAAACAGATTGTGAAAACATGATTATCTGTAAAAATTATAGACAAAGGAATAGTGGTAAAATTAACTTTTCCATCGATATCATCCGTTTTAGGTATATATATTGAGATAACGGTATATTCCTTTTCTCTAAAATAACTAGATATTCCATCTGTATTCAAAGAAACAGATAAATCTTCAATGTCTATATGATATTCATTGGAGATATGGAATAATTCTTCTTCTGTTGGGTGAACTATTGAAATATAGCAATCTTTCTCTATATTCGATAACTCAACTAATTTATTATCTATAGTCTTATAAATCGTTATCATTCTGGTAACAACTTCTTTCCATTACCATAATTGAACCTTTATCATCTCAACTATGGTAATTAATATATTGTTTGACTGAATCTATCAAATATTGTATAGGCTTAAAACTTCGAAGATTGTGTTTTAAAGATAAAATACGCCTTGACAGATAAAGTCCCACACATTCATAATCTTTGAATGCGTGAGACTTTATGATAAGCTTTATTAAGATTGTTTACATTTCTTGTATAAAATATACAATATAGCAATATCTATTGAGCAATTGTTACCTTTTGAATACTAAGTGCATATGGTCCTTCATAACCTTTTTCTTTTTGCAATTCTTTTGATAAAGTTAACATACCACTAGCTTCTGAAATATTACCTGAGATTGAACCACCAGTCACTGGAATCATTGTATTTCCATCACAATAGAATGCAAGACGTATTTCTCCACCAAAATAACCAGTTAAGTCGTCTACTTGGAAATCAGAGAAATTAACGATATGTAGATATTGTCCTTTTTTCATTTCTTCGAAGGATACTGTTCCTTCTTTCACTTCAATATCTTCATAATATCCAACTGGTTCAATTGATAAATATCTAGAGAATCTTAATGATCCATGAAGATTCTTAAGAACACCATCTTCTAATAAAGGACGATTCACAAATGTGATTCCTTCATCATTATATGGTTCACTTGCTACAAGATTGATGTTTAATGCTTCTCCTTCTATATGATCCCCTTGTACCATCTGTCCTACTGCATAATCTGAATATTTTGGATATATCATATTGGCAGAAGATTTTGAAGCATAATATGATAGAAAATCTCTAACATATTTGCCTGATAAAATAACCTTATAATCTCCAGCTTTTGCACTAGAAGTTGCGTTAGCACGTGCAGTTGTCATATCTAAGGTATCTTTTACTTTCTTTTCTAATGATTCCATATCAAGTTCATCATAGGAAAAATCTTGATATGTCTCTACATCTTCTGGCGCTAGACATTGTACAACAAACTCACCTGTTACCTTATATTTATCGTAGCTTACATCAATTCCTTCTGAATTAATAATATGCTTATCTACTTTTACTACAAATAATTCTGCTGAATTAAGAAAAGATTCTTTTCCATTGTCTTCTTTAAAAAGAGCTTTTGTCATTCTAGTAGCTGCACTTTCCAGTGTTTCTTTTGCTAAGCTAGATTGATGAAAGACTTTCTCTTCTTTTTTACCACTTGGTAATTCATAAAATGGATTCTTAACAAAAGATGCAGCAAAATAGGCATCTTTGATTGCTTCAGTCATCTCCTCTTCTGTCATTGTGTTATAAATATTTGCAGAAGAAGATCCTCTCATTTTTGTATCTCCGTCCATAAAATCACGGAATACATTTACCATGTATTTAGTTACATCTTTACTTCTTCTTGAATCAAGAGCTTTCTTAATGAAGAATAGTTCAACACTTTCTTCTCTTGTTTCGTTTATCTGATATGTTTTAATATCTAAATCATTTAATATCTGAACGATTTTATTTAATATATTATTAGCCAACTTATTAACATCCTTTCTTTGAATGTACTATGATTTCATCAAGTATTAACTATCCTAGTTTTACCCTAGCTTTGATTGCTGGACCGCCAGTTGATACCTTAACCCATTCTTTGTAACCTTTGCCACAGAATCCTGTTCCGGATAATTCCATATCAGTAGATACCATGGATATTGATTTTAACAAATCAGGTACATAACCAGTTAATACAACTGGTGAAAATACTTTACCTGTAAATCTACCACCTTTAATTTCTCTAGCAATATTTACCATGCATTGAATACCCCAGTTTTTAGGATCTTCCATACCATTCATTGAATTTTCTAAAAAGAAACCATAATCTATGGAGGAAATCATTTCTTCTACCGTGTTCGTTCCAGTTTCAAAGAAAGTATTCGTCATACGAGTATATGCTTTTCTTTCATAATTCTGTCTTCTGCCATTACCTGTAGGTTTCGTTCCTAGATACATGGCTGCTTGACTATCGCATATTCCTTGCTTTAAGATTCCCTTATCAATAATAATTGTATCTTTTGCAAGAGATCCTTCATCATCAAAATAGAATGAGCCGGTTTGTGCTGCTGCACTTGCTCCATCATGCATTGTAACAAGAGAAGATGCTACTTCTTTGTCAATATACTTACTTGCTAAGGCACGGTCTTTCACAAACATATCCATCTCAACTCCATGACCAAAAGCTTCATGTGCAATCAGTCCAGTTACATCTGGATCACAAATAACATCGTATTCACCTGGAGTAATTGGAGTGCTATCTAATAATTCTAACGTTACTTTAACAGCATCTTCTACACCATGTTTCATCTGGTCTAGAAGTTCAGCTCCACCCTGTACTGAGAAAGTTTTATATGTATATTTTACCTCAGCATCTTTTCTAGCCATTGGCATTTCCATTCCATTTGACCAAAGGATGCTTTGCTCTAGATCTTTCTTCTCAGATAAGAATATCTTACTCAAATGTAAATATTCAAAATGAACTCTACAGTCAATAATTCTCTCATCTACAAGTCGCGCTTTTTCGCTAATCTCTGTAAGAACCTCAACTATTTCCTTATCTCCTAACTCACTTGGATCAACTTCATATTCACTACTCTTTGAAAACTTAATCTCTTCTTCTTCTAATTTTTCATATTTGGTTTCTGTAACTATGTTTGTTAACTTACCTCTTAATGGAACAAGGTCATTCTTGATTGTCTCAACTATTTTAGGAATTAAACTTTCATTAATTTCATTAAAAGAATACTCACTATACCCTGTACCATCATATACACGAACAACAAAGCCTCTCTCATTGGTCATACTATTTACTGAGATTGTTGTACCTGAACGTGACACATTATAAGTCTTTCCCTTAGAATCAGATGCTAAGATCGATACATAAGTATATTCTTTTAATAGTTCATTCAATAATACTTTTAGACTTGGCTTTACTTCTTGTAGATACTTACTCAATTCCTTTTTCATAATTCTAGCTCCTATCTGTCGCCATCGGCGACGTTTAAATAAGGGGTGTGAAACGTTTTATTTCACACTAGCTCCCATCTGTCGCCATCGGCGACATACTAATCAGGGGTGTGAACGGTTTATTTCACACTAGCTCCTACCATTTCTTGATTCGAACTAAGTTCTATAAAATAAATCGTATTCATAAAACCTATTTTAATATTTCTATTTAACACTTGCTGCAATTAGCACCTTTGGAGACATACATATAAAAGATGTCTATCCTAATCTTGATTAGATTGTCATCTAATATCTATAGTATAATTTCATGATAATCAAATGTCAATATATACTATAATTTATTTTGTTTCAATTACTTATTCATTTCTATGCAATTGTTTTGTAATCCTACAAGCAAGAATTGCATCCTCCAAAGTCTTAGTGGCAATTAAAAATCTACTATTATGACAGAAAGTAAGTGTCTGTACTCCTGAGATAGTAGGTAACTCTGCTTCTGATTTTCCTGCCCATTCTTCTGGAAAACTATACTTGTTCTCATTAGAATCAGGTTCTTTTGGAACCCCCTGTGCATTATACCCACCTCGATTGGAAGGATAGATAACAAACTCAGTATCAGTATTACATAGAACCATCTTCCATGGGGCAAATTGTGGTAGAATAACGATTTGATCTTTAGAATTCTCATATGCATGTTCTACAAGAGTCTTAGCTTTCTCCATACTTTTTGACATATTAAACTTTTTAGTTAGTATCGTCTTAGCAAATTCTACTGCTTCAAAAAAACATTCATCATACGAATCATTTGAATCCCAACTAGGATTAAAACTACTTATAATACTAGCAATTGATGAACCGCATCCCGTATTGTCGTCTTCGTCGATTGGCTGAATAAATCTCTCATCAAATCGACTTGCTTCTTCTTCACCAACCAAACCTTTTCCGTATTTCTCCCATAACAAGCCAAAAGAAGCATATGGAATACCATTCTCTCGTACTCTTGCGCCTTCTTGATGGTGATCAAATTCACCACCACCAATATCATATACTATGCCATCAAAATTACTGTCCACTTCAAATGTACGAGTGAGAGATAATTCTGGATATATAATTTTTAATAATGCAGTGGAAAATACATCATCTGCATGAAATTTACCTGCGTGTGTTATTGCTTTCATTGTACTATTATTCATAATTAATCCCATCTTATTTTAGTTTTTATTAATCCTAATCCTATTATTTTCATACTTTATTTTGTTTATTTTCATCTATATTATTCAACTAAATAACGTCTAATTTGTTTTAATATCTCTTCAATTCTTTCTTTATTGGAAATATAGAACACTTTATTGTTCTGTTTTTCCACACGTACTAAACCTTGAGATATCAATGCTGACATATGATATGATATCGTAGGCGTTGATAAATTAAGACTTTTAGCTAATTCAATACCGTATGAACTTTTTTCTTTTATTAACATCAATATTTCAAACTTACTCTTATCACTTAATAATTTTAAAGCCTGATTAATCTCATTTACATCATTGGAACGTGAACTTGATGTTAAATTTTTATCAAAAAGTACTCCAATTCGAAATACATCAAATAGTTGAGAATCTTTCTTTTGACTATCTTCCCTTTCTTCTTTTGTCCTACTACTAAATGAACATCTATTACAGTAGAAGATATTTGGAATAAGATAAGTACCCAATAAATTCTTATCGAATACTATATTAACATTCTTTGCTATATAATCATATAAGTCCTCATGCGTGGTAAAATCAGTCCAATACTTATAAAATTCATTTCCAAGATAATCAAAATCCTCTTTGAAATACTCAAATAGTTTCGTTGTCTTTTCAATAAGACTTAATAGTTCATTCAAATACTTTTTCTTATCAAGAAAAATTTGCTGAATCAGAAGTTTATCCTCAGCTTTCAGTTCTGAGTTATTAATTTTACGAAATAAGTCAACTGTTGTAATATCTTCGCTTTCTTCATCGGTTAAACCAATTTTATAGAAACCATTTAAATGATTCGAGAATTCCTTTAATCGTTCTGAGTCTGATATATTTAAGACTTTTTCTCTAATCTCATCGATTGATAATGATATGTTTTGAAAATCATATAGTAATACAAAACTTGCTATATTATCCGAATACTCACCAATATTTTTATAATAAAATCGAATTTGATCCATATCCTCTGCTAAATGTTTTAGCATATAGGAATATATTTTTGTGACTCTGTAATAAGTATCTTGAACTTTCTCGTTGTCGATTCCATATCGTTTCAATAGCTTCTCACGTAGTTGCTCGAAATCATAATCCTCCGCAATTAGAGTCAAAAGTGCATCTGACTCATTTATATAATCTATCTTATTTAATACTGTAATTTTCATTTTCTAACCTTGCCTCTCAATCAATTATTACCACTTTCATGTGAATTACTACTACTTCAAGAAATAAAGTATTAAAAATTATCACATTAAATCATGCGATAATTATTAATACTTTATTTCTTCTTTATTCAGTAACCTTCTCGAATTGTACTTTTCTAAAATGTATATATAAGAATAATATAATAAATAAGGTACCTGAAGCAACAAATATTTGAGATAGAGTAAATATTTTAACCAAAAAAGTGCATAGAAATGAAAATATTGGAACTGCTGCTGTGCCACTAGCATTTAATATGGCTCCTGTTCTAGATAAATATTCTTGTTCCACTTCCTTCATAAATTGTACACTAATTACCGATACAATCATTGAAATTGCTATACCAAATATCGTAATAAAGACGGCAACACTAGGATAAATAACCACTGCACTTGTTGTAACAAAACTAACTAAGATTAAAAACAGGTAAGAGCTTCCAAATATAATTCCATTCATTACTATTATTGAACGAACCTTAAATTTCTTTGAGACGTATGGAAATATTACAGAACCAATTGCCATTCCAACACTTGTTGACATTCCAAGTACTGATAATAACATACTACCCTGTTTGAATACTTCTTTTATTAGCGGCGCTTCAAATGTATTTAACGGAACCATAACCGCATTAATTGAAACCATTAATAAACAAATATTACGAACTACTGGATTTTTAGTAACATAATCAAGACCACTTTTTAAAGTTGCTAAATAACTTGAAACAGTTAACTTATCAGATTCTTTTTTCTCTTCTTTTACAAAAATACTAGAAATAATAACTGCGGATAGGAAAAATGTAATTGCATCAATTATAATCGATGTTTGTACTCCAAATACGGCTATGATTACACCAGCTAACCCTAGTCCTATGAACTCAACAATTTTACTTAATGTTGTATTAAGCGATGTACCGAATTCATAATATTTCTGTTCAAGTAACTGGGGTGTAAAAGCCATTCCAGCAGGTAATCGAAAAGCTTCTACGGAGGAATTCATAAATGTAAAAACCATCAATATGTAAGGGTTAACCATATCTGTTAGGTATAAAATTACTAATCCTACCACGATACATCCGCGAATTGCATCAGCTATTACCATAATTCGTTTCTTTTTCATTCTTTCAACTAATGCGCCTGCAAAAGGCTGTATAATTACTGACGGCAACATATTAACTCCATATATTACTGCTGACCATGATGCACTTTGTGTAATCTGATATACAAGCCATGTAAATGCAATTGCATCTACCGAATCTCCAAAACGATTGATTACATTTGCAATGATAAGCTTCATATATTCTACTTGTTTAAAAATATCTTTGTAACCAATTTTCACTTCATTTTCGCACATAAATTTACCCTCCATAACGTACTATTATAACTCAAACCTCGTATTATTAAGTTGATAGAATACTTGGTTTTATAACTGTGAAGTATAATACGCTATATCCACAATATGTACCTGAAAGAAGTATATTGTGGAATTCCTTTCTGATATTATTTTCTTTCAATGGTGCCTTGAATTATATGTATAAAAGAAATATATTAGACCAGCAGCATTAGATGTGCATCGAATTTGCTCAGTAATGTTTTATGACTATCTAACATATGAATTAGTATAATTTAGCTACTAGATTTTGTCAATCATTTTTTGAATATTTATTCATAGTAAATCTATATTACTGAACTATTCCTTATTTATCTTATAATCTATGCTTGCTGAAAGCCTTAAAGACAGAATCTCAATAAAACTTTCATACCCTGGACTTCAAGAGACTATTAAATTTAACTCCCATTAATAAAAAAAGGCTTGAATCATAGACTCAAGCCTTTTTGTTCATTCCTTATTTTATCCCTTAACTGTAGCTTCAACATTTCCAGATATCAATAATGTCTTTCCTGTAAATCGGTTCCTATACTTTTTATTAAATGTAAAATATACGTTATCCCCATCATTCATATCAAAATAGGTAATTGTTTGATTACATTTATCATATACCCCATAAGGAATAATACTATCCTCGTTTAATTCAAATTCACTGAATCTATCTTGAATACAACTTAGTGTCATAATAGCTTCATTATTCAAAGAAATCTGTACTGGTTTTAATTTAATTTTTTGATTAATGCCATAAACTGAATAAAGACTCGGTATCTGAACCAAAGGACTTATGTCGATTATATGATTAAATGAAAAATATATTTTTTTCAAATGAAACATACCCTTCATGCATGGGAATTCGCATATATGATTATAGTTTACACTTAAATACTCAAGACTTGACAACTGACTTAAAGGTGTAATATCTGTAATTAAATTATGTTGTAACAATAAACAAGAAATATTCTTTGCATATTGAATACCTTCAATTGATTTAATCCGATAATCCCTAGCATCTAATATTCCTGTCAAAGATTCTAAATCTTCTATCGTAATTTCATTTAATGCCCGCTTATTCAGTGCCTTATTAATTGCTGCTTGTAATCCTACATCCGGAATTTGATTATTGATTAAAATGTAATTTTCTCTTTCTTCTGTAAAGATATCATCTTGATTCCTTCCATCACAAAACTCATGACAATCCATTGGAATCCTTCCTTCACGTAAAAATTAATTATCATAATATTTTATGTGAAGTAAACTGATAAGTGAGTAATCTAAAGAAAAGTTCATCTTAATTCATCCTTAGATTACTCTATATTATTCTGATTTCTATCATTATTTCACGTCAAAAAATAAAATAATACTTTATTCATTCAAAGTAAATATTATTTGTAATCTTCCTTTGAGTATAATTTCATTATCTCAATAAGAACTAAAGTAGATAATTCCATTCCTTCGACTGTAATGTGTTCAAGGTTACCATGGAAAGCAAATCCACCTGTTCCTAGGTTAGGACAAGGAAGTCCCATAAAACTTAATCTTGCACCATCGGTACCACCACGAATTGGTGTAGTGATTGGTGTTAGTCCAACTTTTTGAATAGCTTCTCTTGCGTTTTCAATTAGATGGAAATTAGGCTCAATCATTTCTAACATATTTCTGTAATTATCTTTTAGCAATATTGAAACAGTGCCTTCTCCGTATTTTTCATTCATTAAATCCGCAATATGTTTTAATGTTTCTTTTCTTGCTTCAAACATTGTTGCACTATGATCTCTTATTATATAGGATAATGTTGCATTTGTTACGTCACCAGACATATCTGTTAAATGATAGAATCCTTCATAACCTTTTGTATGTCTTGGAATCTCACCGCTTGGTAACATTGAATTAATCTCAAATGCGACTAAGGCAGCATTTACCATAGTATTCTTTGATGATCCTGGATGTACCGAGACTCCTCGTACTTCGAACTTACATGCTGCCGCATTAAAATTCTCATATTCTATTTCGCCTTCTCTACTACCATCCACAGTGTATGCAAAGTCAGCACCAAATTCTTTTACATTAAAGAAATCCGCACCTTCCCCTACTTCTTCATCCGGTGTAAATCCAATGCATATTTTTCCATGAGGAATGTCTGATGTTAACAGAATCTCGCATGCAGTCATAATTTCAGCAATTCCTGCTTTATCATCAGCGCCTAATAGTGTTGATCCATCCGTAGTAATTAGTGTTCTACCTTTTAATTCTGATAGATGAGGAAATACTTTCACGCTAAGTATGTCCTTTGTTGCTGGTAGGACAACATCTTCTCCATTATAGTTTTCAATAATCTGAGGATTCACATTTTCTCCACTTGCATCTGGTGATGTATCCATATGTGCGATGAATCCAATACTTGGACAGTTTTCATAACCTTTTGTTGCTGGAATCTCGCCATATACATAAGCATGTTCATCCACTCTTACCTTGCTAATTCCAAGATCGTTCATCTCTGACACTAAAAGGTTAGCAAGTTCAAATTGGCATTTAGATGATGGATGAGTACCTGAATTTTCATCAGAAGTGGTATGGATTTTAACATATTTTAATAGTCGTTCGTATGCTTTCATATTTTTTTCCTTTCACTTACAACTTTTTATTATTCTATTAATATACTTATATTTTTACACATCTTTCTTTACATTTATCTAATTTGGAAATGTAAATATAATGTTATCACTCTTGAATCAATTTATTCTATACATTCTCTAATCCTATTATGAATCGCGTATTTCACCAAAGTATACAAATAACACCAATAACTAATTATAGTGATAACATATAAGTTACAAGCGGTATTGATATAACTGATAAAACTGTGGTTACAAGTACACCCATTGACGTTAATCTTGTATTTCCTTCATATTCATTCGATAACATAACAGCCATAGAAGCAACTGGCATTCCAAGGGTTATTGCTCCTACTCCGATTAACATCTTATCATCTGTAATCTTAGAAAGAATAAAATATGCAATGAGTGGCATTATAACCAGACGTATGATTGCTAATACATAGACCTTTTTTTCCTTAAATAGATCTGCTAATGAAATAGTTGCTATGGACGCCCCCAATACTAACATAGATAATGGAGTTGTAATACTTCCCACACTATTTAACGTATCTACGATGCACTTAGGAAGTTCTAATCCAGTAAAATATATAATTAATGCAATGATAGAGGATATTATACCCGGATTAACGAACTTCATCATATCGAATTTTGCATCTTTCTCACTATCTTTTGATATCAAATATATTCCATAGGAAAATACTAAGATATTAAATCCCATATGAAGGATGGAGGTATAGAATATAGCCTTTTGTCCAAAAATTGAGCTTACAACAGGAAAGCCCATAAAACTAGTATTCGCAAAGATAAGCATGAACTGATATGTTCCAGATTGACTTTTATCTACAAACATTAATTTTGAAATGATATAAGCTACAAAAGGTAACATACAGTACATGATAATGCCGATGATAAATACAAAAAGAATATCGCTTTTATCACCTTTCATATTATCACCACATACCGATCTAATAACAAGCGCAGGGCAAGTAACTTGAATGATTAAAGTTGATAGTTTTCTATTTGTGGACTCATCAATAATATTTATTTTATTAAGATAAAATCCTAGTAATAATGTAACGAATAATACAAACATCGTATTGATGATTTCCATATCTTATGTTCTCCTAATTATGCACAAATATCAATAATAATCTGTGTAAACATTTTAGCACTTAGCATTAATTCATCAATCACTGCAAACTCATCTGAACTATGCATATGATTATCTGTTCCTGGCATAGAACAGCCGAAACATACTCCGCCTTCAATATGATGGACATAAGTGCCACCCCCGATAGCTAGGCATTGACCTTCTTTACCAGTATAATCTTCATATACCTTTAATAGATTTTGTACTAATTCTGAATTTTTATCCACATAATGAGGAGGATTCATCTTCTCAATTTCTAAGAATAACCCTTCTCGAATCATATTCATTTCCATAACGCTTACTACATTATCGTCATTCGCGCATAATGGAGATCTGCAGTCAAAGCTTCCCTTTAGGCTTTCTTCGTTGTACTCAAAGATATTTAGCCCTATCGTTAATTTTCCAGATTCATCATCTGACATATTAATCCCTAATGCTTCTCCATAAAAATCACCATGAGGATACAATTTATTCACTGAGCAGATGCGATTGAATCCTTCTGATTTTGCGAATGACATTCCTGATAATATTGTTAACATTGCAGTGATTGGATTATTCCCAAGTTCTGGTGTAGAACCATGTGCACTATTTCCTTCAATTGTGATATGCACTTCTTGATTACTTTCTAATAGTTCATATTTTACCTTCAATTGTTTTGCAACTGGTTTTATATAATCTTCAACTTCTAATAATGTAAACCCTTCAATAACAGCTTCACATAGTTTAGGCACCATATTTTGCTTTAACCCACCATTAATGGATATGATTCTTGGCAATGATTCATTCTTTTGATATCTTCCAGTAAAACTACTTCTAAAGCTACCTTTTTCGATATTAATGACTGGATATTCTCCATCTGGTGAAAAAGTCTTAGGTGGAACTTTTTCTTTGCTAAAATAATAAGCAATATCATTACTACCACATTCTTCATCGGTTCCTAATATTAATCTAACATTTTTACTAAGTGGAATATTTAGATCTTTTACTGCTTTTAACGCATAAAGTGCTGCAACTGCAGGTCCTTTATCATCAGCAGTTCCTCTTCCATATATTTTTCCACTCTTCTCTACCATTTCATACGGATTAGTTGTCCATCCTGTACCTGCTGGCACCACATCAAGATGTGCAAGAATACCAAGCTCAGTCTCTTTATCATTTACATCCACTGTTCCAACATAATTTTCATAATTCTTAGTTATTAAACCTTTTTCTTTTGCAATATTCAAGGCGAGCTCTAAGGCTTTAGCTGGCCCCTTACCAAATGGCATCCCTGGCTTTGCTTCTGACCTATCACTTTGAACTGCTATTAACTTTCCTATGTCCTCAAGGAGCTCCTTTTTATGTTTTGAAAAATATTCTTCAATTTGTTGTTTATACATCTTTCTATTCATGCCTTTCTATATTTAGTATATTGGTAAGAAACGAGTTGTTTATATATATCCTTATAAACATTAACAAGTCAACCACCTGAACAAGAGTTCAAATGATTGACTTGTTAATTATAATAACAATATCGAATCGTACCGATTAATTGCCTTTATATATTATTGTAGTTATTTATTAATAAATGTCAACTCTTTCGCTAATTATTCTATGATGTTATGCTATCCCTTTTTTAAATTGTTTGTAAAAACTAAAAAGCTCTTAAATAAAACACATATAAAAAAGGAATGCAGATGGTCTTATATGAATGTAGTAATTGCTTTGGGATTGATATTTAATAAATTATAAAGATTTGAAATAATTATTAAATACATGATGTAGTTTATTATATCTTTTACCATCAAACGCATGAATAGTTCTTGTACCCATTTTACTTTCACTCTTGTGTAATGTATTTGCAGGAATGTGATATTCATCCCCTGGGTTCAATACTATCTCTTCACCATTAATAATCAGTGTGTATTTACCTTTTACACATGCAATATACTCATCAAAACGATGAATGTGGTCATCTGTACTTGTATCTTTAAGATAAGTCCAAATAACCATTTGAACACCATCTTTTCCTTCAAAAAAATAGCCATCCTTGTCCTTTTCCAGTGTTAATGTGCTATCAATTTTGTTTTGTTCGTTTTTCATAAATTTTGGAAATTCTTTCATATCCTTCATAGCATTGTCTCACTTTCTATAATTAGTATTCGTTGATAGTTACCTATGTATAACTACTTTAAGTAACTGGAAATCTTAAAATAAATACATAAACTAGTCAGTCTTAACAGAAAGGTCGAATTATAAGTCGCATGTGAATATTTATTGGGGAATAAATATATTTTCTTCCAGTTATTAACATTATAACCCATCCATTATTTTTGTCAATTGTATTTATTACCTAGATTAATAAAATATATTATGCACATTTTATACCAATAAAATACACCTATCAGTAAACTATCATCAATAGAATATAATTATAGAAAATTTTATGAACGAACCTTTATAATTATAACACGAATTGTTCAATTGCGTATGCAACACCATCATCTTCATTTGTTAACGTAACATAATCAGCCACTTCTTTTACTTCTTCTATGGCATTTCCCATAGCTACACCAAAGCCTACTGCTTTAATCATCTCGATGTCATTACCACCATCTCCACATGCCATAATCTGTTCTCTCTTAATTCCCAACAATTTTCCTAAAGCAAGCAGACCATTTCCTTTATTCACTGTTTTTTTATTTATCTCTATATTATTTGGCATTGCAGATGTAATCACAATTTCATCATCGAACTTCATTAATACCTCCATTACCCTTTCTTTCTCACTTAAATCTGAGAATAAAAGATGGATTTTTTCTATAGCCTTATTCTCACTTTGAACAAAATCACTAAGATCATCGATACCAATTCTGCTTTTAATAATATAATCAGCTAAAGCATCATCCTTTATATAGGATATTGCTGATTTTAAAGCGTTATTATCAGAATATCCCCTACCTTCAATATATACTTCTAATAAACTATTATAATCCGATACTGCATTAACGATTCTTAATGATAAGTCAACATCCATCAAATCTTGATAAATAATTTCTTCACTATGTAGATCCCGAATCACAGCTCCATTAGAAGTTAGTACATATTTCACACCATTTATATTCATGAAATCATGTGGTACACCACTGAATGGTCTCCCGGTTGATGGCAATACAACAACACCTTTTTGTATTGCATTTTCAATTGCTTTCTTGGTTCGTGTTGAAATAATTTTATTATTATTAAACACAGTTCCATCTAAATCTAATCCAATTAATTTAATATCTTTCTTCATTCGAATATTTCTCCTTTTAGATTGTACATTACTTAGTTTCTATTTACATTTTATTTTCAGCTATGATACGCTCAAGTTCTAATATCTCAGCAGTAGATAAGGATTGATTTTTTAAGTATTCAGTGAAAAAAGTACTTAAAGAATTATTATAAAATCGAGCGATGAATTCCTTGGTTTCAATATTTTGTATCATTCTTTTAGAAACAAGAGCTCGGCACATAAAACCCGGATCTTCCCTCTTAATTGCACCTTTATCAATTAATCTTTTAATCACGGTATAAGTAGTATTTTTCTCCCACCCTATGTATTCCTTAATAATTTTAGCGATATCCTTTGCAGCTAAGACTCTGTTTGACCAAAGCAATTCCATTACATTTAATTCTCCATCATGTAAATGTATCTCAGACATATCATCCACCTCATTTGTTCATTCTACTTATGTAGTATGATTTTTTTCTATTCACACTACTAATCTGTGAGTAGACAATTACTACGAATGTAAGCTAGTAATTCAGATCTTAATCCTCACCTTTAGAGTACTACTGTACTAGAAAAATCCCATCGTCAATTATATCATTCTAGAAACATACTGCTAAACAGAGTTCTTTAAAACTGTCTCATATACAGAAAACTGCATAGATAGGAATGTACTTTACATGGTTACTAAATTCAAAATTTCTTGTTGATACTTTAATACTATTCTTTGTATTAAAAAAAGAATGAAATATACTTAGACTTTTTGATCTTGTATTATTATCCACTTTAACTTCAATTGGCAACAACAATTGATTTTTTTGAATAACAAAGTCAATTTTAGCTTGGGAATTAGATTCCCAAAAATAGGGTTCATATCCATTACTAACTAGTGATTGTGCAATATAATTTTCAAAAACACCTTTACGAAATGATTGATCCAATTCGTTCCCATTAGAATTCAATATTCCAACGTCCATGTGATATAGCTTAAATGCATCCTGATCAGCTTGAATTATATCTTTAGAGTATTGTATAAGCTTGCTACATTTAATTGCTAGATTTGAATTAATAATTTGATTAATAGCATCTTGATACAATTTCTTAGTTACGCCTTTTCGAATAAGACGATATTGAAATTTCTTATTTTCTTTCTCCAATTGTTTATGAATACTTGATATTACATGTCTGATTTTTAATAATAAACTATCATCATTTCCTGTATTTAACGTATTGATACAAAAATCAGATATAATACGATGTACTTCTCTTATGTTATTCGTATTCTTATTGATTAAATATTCGTTAATTGCAAGAGGCATTCCACCTATTTTAAGATATAATTCAAATAGGGACAGCAATTCATTATGTACAATACTAGGTAATTTTTTATTTGTGTTATAATGCTCTCGTATTACATCGGCATACCATGTGTATCCAATTGCTATTAAAAATTCTTCAAAATCAAATGAGAATATATGAAGAATCATATATTTACGATTTGCATCAATGTTATTATCAAAGAAATCATTAGGGGTACTTGAAATTAATATGACAGGTAATGTCATATCGCTGTTCTGAAATAATTCAATAATCTCAGAATAGAATGGCAGAAAAGTTATCTCATCAAAGATAAATAGAACTGGAGAATTGTCACTAAATTCTTCTTCCTGGAAATCAAAAGTATTAGAAATATTTTTCAATATTTTATTTATATCAGTAGTCGTATCAATATCTTTTTTAAATAATTCTATCATTTCTGGTTGATTTTCAAAATTAATATAAATAATTCTTTTGTAATATGTTTTGCCAAATTCATTTGCAAGATATGTTTTGCCTACACACTTTGGACCAACCAACAATAATGGTTTGTTTTCATTACCATCTTTCCATCTTATCATATTTTGAAATACTTTTCGTTGCACTGTATCCACCTCTATTATATCCTATGTTTTTTACTAATTGCTATTCTACCACAATAGAAATCAATAGAATATCGTATGATAAATCTAGACAAGTGGCAGAATAGTATCTATATAATTTAGTTATTTCTTTTTTAATTTATCAAGTAATTCATTAAAATATTCTGGTATTGGAGCTTCAAATTCCATATATTCCCTGGTCGATGGATGAATAAACCCTAATACTCTAGCATGAAGAGCCTGTCCTTGTATATGAAAACTATCCTTTGAAGGACCGTAAACATCATCTCCTACTAGTGGATGATGTATACTACTTAAATGTACGCGAATCTGATGAGTTCTTCCCGTTTCCAATGAACACTCCACATGAGCAAACTTGTTTCCTAGATTCTCAAGAACTTTATAATGTGTCACTGCTCTTTTTCCATTCACTCTATTGATTGCCATCTTTTTTCTCTCAATTGGATGTCTTCCAATTGGAGCATCTACTTTTCCATCTTCTTTTATATTACCATATACTAGTGCGTTATACTTACGAGTAATGGAATGTACTTTAAGCTGTTCTGCTATAAATGTATGTGCATGATCATTTTTACATACAATAAGAATTCCTGTTGTATTCATATCAATTCGATGCACAATTCCTGGTCTTAATACACCATTTATGCCCGAAAGTTCATCTTTACAATGATACATAAGTGCATTCACTAAAGTTCCTGAATAATGACCTGCAGATGGATGCACAACCATTCCCTTAGGCTTATTAATGAGAATAATATCACTGTCTTCATAAATAATATCAAGTTTAATATCTTCTGGTTCAATATTAAGTTCTGTTAATTCAGGTATATTTATAGTAATCGTATCTGCTACAACCGCTTTATAATTTGACTTTACAGGTTGATTATTTACATAAACAGAATTATCTTTTATTAATTTTTGTATATAGGAACGAGAAAGCTCTGTTCTAATATTTGCAATTAATTTATCAATTCGAATACCTTTATTTGCTTCGTCCACGATAATTTCAATATATTCATTATCATCTAATTTTACATCTTCTTCGTTCTCTATCAGTACATCTTCATTCTGTAACAACAAATCATTGTTCTGCATATTCATAAATCTATCATCTTTCCATTATATTTTGGGATTAATTATTGTTCAATCTTCTTTTTGCGACTAATAAATTCAAAGTCCTCTTCTTTATAATAAAATAAAAATAATAAAATTAATGCAAACGCAGATACCGTTACATAACAATCTGCTACGTTAAATACCGGGAAATTAATGAGTTCAAAATATAAAAAGTCAATTACATAATTATGTAATATACGGTCTATCATATTTCCTATTGCACCCGCAGATATGCAAACTAAAACTATGTGCATCGGAATATATTTTTTTGTATTCGGTACTTTATTATAAAAGAAGGCTATAAAAACTAATACCAGTACTGTTAATAATACGAATACTATATATTTGTCTTTCATAATACCAAATGCCGCACCAGTATTCTCTATATATTCTAAGCGAAATATCCCTTTTATAATAGGAATACCATCTGAATTCTCCAAACTACTCTTTGCAATAATTTTAGTAATTTGATCAATTACTACTAATAGAGTGACTCCTAATAAACCAAAAATTAATTTTAAGCGTTTCATCCAATCTCCTCGCTGCTCCAAGTTCTTATTTAATAATCATGGATAAGGCCTTTAACATATCCTCATCTGTAATAGTATCATCAATAATAGCATTACCAATACCATTTAATAGGATAAATTTAATCTTGCCTGCTTCCATTTTCTTATCATTTTTTGATGCTTTTACAATATCGTTAGGATCTAGATTAGATACTGTAGTAGGCAATTCAAACTCGTGAATTGTCTCTAGAATATCTGTTAATTCTTCCTTAGTAAGATATCCCTTATTATAGGAAAGATGCGCTGCCGCTGCCATTCCAATTGCAACACATTCACCATGTAATAACGTGAAATTCATTAATTTTTCAATTGCATGACCCAAAGTGTGTCCAAAATTAAGTAAAGCTCTATCCCCTTTTTCGGTTGGGTCCTTTTCAACAACTTCTTTTTTTATAAGACAACTTCTATAAATTGTTTCTTCTAAAGTATTCGTATCTCGTATTTTTAATAACATGGTATTTTCTTTTAACCATTTAAAATACTCTTTATCCTTAATTAGTCCATGCTTAATAATCTCACCATATCCTGAAAAATACTGAATATCTGTTAATGTTTTTAATACACTAACATTCATATATACTAATTTAGGCTGATGAAAGGCACCTACCATATTCTTATAAGCATTAAAATCTACTCCTGTCTTGCCACCAATACTACTATCAACCATGGATAACAATGAGGTTGGAACCTGTACAAAACGAATTCCACGTAAATAAGTCGCTGCAGCGAAACCTGTTAGATCTCCTACAACTCCGCCTCCTAAGGCTACAAGAATATCATTACGATCAAACTGTTTTTCAATTAAATACTCATAAACATTTTGTACTGTATTTAGATTTTTATTTTCTTCTCCTGCTTGAAATACAAAGCTTTCAATGATGCTTGTAGATTCTTTTATTCTATCACTTAATTCTTCAAGATAGTACTTGCCAACAGTCGAATCTGAGACTATACATAATTTTCTATTCTTAATGTCTAATTTATTCAATTCATCTATTAAATAATCATAACTTTCTTTGATTATAATATCATAACATGGCTTTTCTTCATAATGTACATTTATTTTATAACCCATATTACTCCTCCTAATGTTAATGAAATTATAGACCTCCTAAATAAACAAGTCCAAATATTTGTAATTCTGATTAAATAAATAGAAAGACTTATGTATCATCAACATAAGTCCTCTGCTAATTTATTAATCTTCAACCTCTATATATTCAAAGCAATCATCTTGACTTTTTGATTCATTTTTATTATGTGCCTTCGTTGTATTATGTGTAACTTTAGGTATTACCTCATCTAATAAATCATCCCTTGAAGCTTGAACAGAATTCTCCTCTAGCGCAGTATCATCTGTAACCATTTGAGACTTACTGTTTTCTTGCCCATTACTTGACTCAGATTTTTTAATAAAGGTATTTAAATTAGCAATTTCAAGTTGAAAGCTATCACTATTTAATATTTCAATTTGAGTTGTTGCTAACTGCTTAAATTGAGCTTTATACATATCATATTGTCTAATAAGTTCAATTATTTTAAGATTTATGTCATCAAGACTCTTCTCTGCTTCCATTAACATACTTTTAGCTTTAATTTGAGCCTCTTGTTCAATTGCTTTTGCCTTTTGTAATGCAGTTTCTTTGGTTTCATCCGATGTTCTTTCAGCTAATACAAGCGCTTTTTGGAGTGTTTTCTCAATTGATTTATAATATTGAATGCCTTCGTTCAGAACTCCCATTTTATCATTTAACTCTACATTTTCTTTATACAATTTTTCATAGTTTTTCGCTACATCCTTAAAGAAAGCTTCTACATCCTTCTTATCATAGCCAATTCCCGATTTAAATGATCTATTTTGTATTTCTATTGGTGTTAACATAGGTACCTCCTAAATATACTTTTGTAATCTAATATAAAAACGCCCTTTTTTCGTCTGAGTGACCGTTTCTTGATATATGAATTTTCCGTATCCTCTTACTGAAACAATGTCATTTTCTTTTAACTGATAGCTATTCGATATCGTTAATCTACTATTTACAAATACCTTGCCACCAACAATTAAACTCGTTATACTGCTTCTTGATGTATTAAGCGCAACTGACAGAATAGAATCTATCCTTAAAGAACTCACCGTTCCAGTAATTTCTTTTAAAGTTGGCTTTACCTCAAATTCTAATATATTTGCTAGCTCACAACGAATCGTAGTGTGTTTTACTTTATTTAAATTATCAATAATAAATGAACTTATCTTATTATTGCAGAACAAATAACCTTCATTTTCCTTTATAAGAATATCTCCGATTTTGCTTCGTTCAATTCCTAAGTTAAGTACTGCGCCCAGAAAATCTCTATGCGATAATACATCACTAAATTTCTGATTAAGCGGTAGAATCCTAATACAATGTATAGGAAATTCCGGCAAAAGATAAGAATCATCAGAATAAAAACATAAGATTCTTCGCTCTGCATCTTCATAACCACCGTATAATTGATATGATATTTTTGGTAAATAAGATATATAACGATAGAACAAACTTATTTCATTGATATTCAGAAAATCCGTGTATGTACAGATTCCCCTATTATATGCACTCTGGGCTAATTCTTTTATGCGTTTTTCGAATAAAACTTCTTCTTTTTCAATTCTCATGGTATCTCCAATTATGATGCAAAAAACTGTTGTAAATATGAAATAATGATAAATGCTATAATTGGTGCAAAATCGATATTTCTAGTCTTAAATATTGAATGATTTAGAAAATATCTTATTGGTTCAAGCATTGGATCCACCAATGTCAAACAAATGTTTTTAATTTTAGGGCTTAAAGGTAGCCAAGAAATAATAATGTAAGTAAACAATATTATTTCAAGTACTACAAAAAAAATATATAATGCATTAGTAATTAAAGAACCCATTTTTAAAATTCCCTATTTAATGTTGGCACTTCAAATCCTGCATCTGGTAGTAAATCTAGGTAGTCTCCAGAAATATCCACATTGTCTGGTGATACAATAAAAATATAATTTGAAATCTGATGAAGTTTACCATTAATTGAATATACAGATCCAGAAATAAAGTCCATAATTCTTTGAGCAACATCTACATCAAATCCCTCTAAGTTCACCACTGCTGCTCTTCCAGAGATTAGCATATCACAGATATCTTTTGAATCATCAAATGAAGTAGGTTTCATAATACATACTTCTAGCCCTCTTGTTGTAGTTCTAATTGGTACTATTTTATTGCTTGATGTTCTCTCTGTTCTTGTTACTTTTTCTCTCTTAATATCTGTACTTCTATCTTCGTCTTCTGACCTTCTAGATGTAGAAGCAAATGAATTTCTTACAGGCGTAACCTTTTTTTCTTCCTTGACTTGTCTTTCTTCTACTTCATCCATCTCATCTAAGTAATCATCATACTCATCATCATCTGCAAGCTTTAAGTACCCCAAAAAATTCTTTACTATATTTGCCATCTTATTACTCTCCTTTATTATACTCTCGTTCTCCGAATATTCCTGTGCCAACTCTAACCATTGTGGCGCCTTCTTCTATAGCAACTTGATAATCATTCGTCATTCCCATTGATAATATATCCATATCAACATTATCAATGTTTTTACTTTTGATGTCAACAGATAATTTACGTAAATTTCGAAAATGTTCTCGATTTTCTTCTGGATTCTCCACATATGGTGCTATTGTCATAAGGCCTTTTATTTTAATATAATTTAGTTTTGATATTTCTTCTATTAAGCTTAATGTATCTTCAACTGCAACACCATATTTTGTCTCTTCCTTAGCGACGTTAACTTCAATTAATACAGGTACAATTCGATTTACTTTTTTTGCTTCTTCATCTATTTGAATGGCTAATCTTAATGAATCAACTGAGTGAATTAAAGATACTTTATCTATGATGTATTTCACTTTATTTCTTTGTAAATGCCCTATGAGATGCCAATTTAGTTCCGTTTTTATCTCTTCGCATTTTTGATTTAGCTCTTGTACTTTATTCTCACCAAAATCAATAATTCCTTCTTTCATAACTTCTTCTATCATTGAAATAGGTTTTGTCTTACTTACAGCAATTAAAGTGACATCTCTTCTATTTCTTTCTACCCGTTCGCATGCAGATTGTATTCTTTCCTCCACTTCACGTAAGTTATCTTTTATCATATATAATATAACTTCCTCTCTATTTGATTTAGTAAATAATATGCTGGTCAGTAGCTTTATCGCCATTTAATGCAATATGGTCATATACAGATAATCCATATTCTGTATCATTTTTAATAATACAATACTCTTCATTCTCATATATTTTTTCAATTCGACGAAATACTGCATAACCTTTATTTACATTATAAGCACCCTCAAGTGTTCCAGTTTCAGATACTTCATATCGTTCCTTTGTATTGGTGGCTTTAATCCAACCACCTGCTTTAATATCATTTGTATCTACATATCCATATTTATCATCTTTATAATATATTTCCGTCTTTATAAACTGATATTTAACATCACCATTTTTACTGTAAACTTCTTTTACAACTCCGTAGCTTCCTGTATCACCACCCTCTGTAAAATACTCTAATGGAATTTTATAGAATTTTTTCTTAACAACAGAAGTAACAGGTATTTTCAAGCCAGTAGCAGAATTAATATTTAACTCCACATCAATGAATCGATCGTCAATATAATGTATCATATATTTATTTAGATCTAATTTAGCATAATATTCATTTGATTTTTTAAATGTTGTAATATCTGCATAAGTTGATAAATTATCCTTTGGGAAAGTAATATTGATTTGTTCTTTATTAGATACTTTATCATATTGTTCTTTAGTCAAATTAATAACGATAGACCAATTTTCATTACGTACAACTTTATATACTGGACTACCTTTTTCAAGTAAATCAGTTGTTCTAAGTTGTAATTTTTTATATTTTGATGTATCAAAAGATTCCTTCGTAATGTCTTCAGCTTTTAGATTTTCATATGAATCAACAAAATATGTAATGATTCCGCTATTATTTGCTTTCACAACTCGAAAAGATTCATCACCATTGCTACTCATGATATCTTGTAGGTTACTTAACATATTAAGGTTTGATAATTCTAATATAGAATTTTCAATATCATATTTAAAATCATATACATTACTAAATTGGCTCTTTGAATAATCATTTTTAAATGTAGCAATTTGATTACGAATTGTTTCTATATCCTCATTTGTTAGTTTTGTTTCATTTTCACTATTCATGAGCTGTTCATACACTTTTCCAGTCTCATCAATGGTATATACAGTAGCTTTTTTTGCTATTCTCTCACCATCACGGTAATAATAATTTACATAGCCTGAAGTATCTGTATTTACGACTTCTTCGTTTCTTAAAATAATTCCTTTGCAGGTATTATCATCAACATTCTGGCCTTCGGCAACTTCGTAAATGGATAAATGCTCTTTGTTCATATAGATTATTATATTTATAACTACATAGAAAAAAATAATACCAAAAATAATAAGTCCCATTTTGGGTTGTTTTGGTTTTCTATATTTGGCAACTTTACTGTTTCTTTTGGCCATATTTAAAAGCCTCCCTTGTATAAACTAGAACCATTGGTGTAATTATATTTTTTTCCTTGATAGCCATTCTCTTCTTCCATCATAGATTCAAATTCGTCTTTTAACTTCCACCAACTTGTATCCCAATTGCTAAAGCATGCATCCTCCTTTGGGATTCGACTGAATAATCTTTCAATAACAATGTCATTTCTAAGATACTCTATGAACTCTTTTAACCTTCTTAGATATTCTTCTTTGCTACATATCTTGATACTTCCTGATAAATATTCTTTAGCCATTACTGTATTCTTAGGTATATATAAAGAATGTAATTTTACAATTTGAACTGGTAAAACGGATAAGATTTTACTTGTTTCTATCGCATCTCTGATTGTATCATTAGGTAAATTCAATATTACATGTACACATGTTGTAAAATTATATGTCTTAATTCTAAGAACCGCATCAATGAATTCTGCTAATCCATGTCCTCTTTGAATCTGATCTAAAGTATGATAATTTACTGTTTGTAGTCCTAATTCTATATTTATATGAATCTGATATTTTTCTTTCACTGTTGCCAAGAACTGTAGATATTCATCTGAAACACAATCTGGTCTCGTTGATATGGATATTTCTACAATATCTTCACATTCTGTTGCTTCTAATATATATTTTTTAAATTGCTCAATTGGCATATACGTATTAGTATAATTCTGAAAATAAGCAATGAATTTATTAGCATGATATTTATTCTGAATATAGTCTTTATTCTCTCTTAATTGCTCTAATACCGTTTTAGTAGATGATTTTGATTCAAAACCAGTGCCAACCTCTGCACAGAACGTGCAGCCTGTCCCATTTTTTCTATTTGGACATGAAATCGGTAAATTTATTGGTAGTTTATAAACTTTTTCACCGTACTGTTTTTTTAAATAATCCGAATATTTATTATACATATATTGCCTTCCAAAAATCATTAGTAATATTTAAAGCTAATCTGTAACGATACTTCGCTTACTCCATTATACTGATTCTTATATGTTTTTTAAACCCCTATTTTATTATTTTTATACAAAAAGATGAAAACATATGGATAATTTTTGATATAAATTTGTAAATTATGATTTAAAGATAAAATTATCTTATATTTTATTCAATTTTTTCCTACATTAATTCTAATATGAATATAAATAATTTATTTGGAAATAATATAACCAATAGAATGGATAAAGGAGGTAATTGTATGAAGACACTAGATTATATCGGACTCGTACTAATTATAATTGGCGCAATCAATTGGGGTCTAATTGGCTTTTTAAATTTTGATTTAGTAAGAGTAGTATTTGGAGATATGACTATAATCTCAAGAATTATATATTCCGTTATTGGAATCTGTGGATTATATGCATTTAGTTATTTTGGTAGAATAAGAAATGAAGACTAATTTTGTATCTATAGTTTTTATTATGTAAAAATAAAAAAATCCTTTGTTTCAGTCATTTCTATAATGATAAAACAAAGGATTTTTTTGATAATTTCATTTATTATTTTACTGGTATTAAGTCCAACAAATGGCTCATCTGATAAAATAAATCATTACCTGATGCTGCTTTTAAAACTACTGATATATAATCATTCTCTTTTTTATCCTTACTATAGAGTATCAAACAGGACCCTGCTTTTTCAGTAGTACCAGTTTTTCCTCCAATTACTGTAATTCCTGCTTTAACAGTAGCTGTCCCTTTTAAATAACGATCCGTACTTACAAATACTTTTGATACCTTATTACCTTTAACATCATAATATTCAGCTTTAAATCTTTCTTTATGAATGATATCAAGAAAGACATCATTTTTAATCAATTCATGAAATACAAGATATAAGTCATAAGCAGTAGTATAATGATTATCATCATGCAATCCATGTGGATTTACAAAATGTGAATTCACAGCACCTAATTTCTTAACTTCTTCATTCATCATATCAGCAAATTTCTCTACACTTCCACCAATATGTTCTGCAACAGCAACTCCAGCATCGTTACCTGAATAGACTAAAAGAGAAGTTAGTAAATCTTTTAATTTAATCTGGTCTCCTTCTTTGAAACCACATAGTTTTGCTCCTGGTTCAGTTATATGTGATGCATTATGACTAATTGTTACCATATCGTCTAAGTTACCATACTTTAAAGTAACTAATGCAGTTACTATTTTGGTAATACTCGCAGGATATAGCTTTTCATATATGTTCTTTGAATAAATAACCTGATTCTCAGTTGAATTTACAATTAACGATGATTCTGAAGTAAGAATATTATCTTGTTGCGATTTATAATCAACTGGTATCACACATAGATTTTTCGAAAAACTATCTGATGATGTAATACCTGATGAAGATAATTCATAATCCATTACAACATTATTGTTTTCTTTCTGATAAGAAAGCAATGCATCATCTTTCTTATTACATGCAACAAATAGTAACATTATCGATAATGTTACTATTGTTAAAATTAAGCGTCTATTTTTCATAATATTATTCCTTAAGATTCTAGGATATACCCATACTTCTTTAACCTTTAAATATTTCTCTCCACTCTAAATCACCACGATCCAGAGCTTTGATTAACAACTCTGCAGTTGCTAAATTTGTAGCTAAAGGAATATTATGTGTATCGCAAAGTTGTACTACATTATTTACATCTGGTTCATGTGACTTCGGTGTCAATGGATCTCTTAAGAATATAACTAAATCAATTTGATTATGTTCAATTTGCGCTCCAAGCTGTTGTTCTCCACCTAAGTGGCCAGCAAGGTATTTATGAACATTCAAATTGGTCACTTCTTCGATTAATCTTCCAGTCGTTCCAGTAGCATATAACTCATTTTTACTTAATACTCCACGATATGCAATTGTAAAATTCTGCATTAATTTTTTCTTTGCATCATGAGCAATTAATCCAATGTTCATATTATCTACCCCCTTATATTCTTTTTCTTTGTAAACTTACATTTAACACTAATCCAATACCCAACATACTACTGAGTAGCGAACTAAGACCATAACTGACAAATGGCAATGGTAAACCTGTATTTGGCAAGATAGAAGTAACAACTCCTATGTTAACAAAAACTTGAATCATAAACATAGAAGATACGCCTGTAGCAATTAGCTTGCCACTAATATCCTTTGCGTTCTTAGCAATCATCATACATTTAAATATCAAAATAGCTAATAAAGCTATAATAACACACCCACCAATAAATCCTGCTTCTTCTCCAATAACAGAAAAAATAAAATCATTATGCGCTTCTGATACATAATTACTTCCTTTTATTTTTACTCCATTTTCAAAAATCTTTCCATATAACTTTCCTGAACCAACAGCTTGAACTGCATTACTCTGTTGGTACATTATTGAGCTTGAGTATTTTTCTGGATTTAAGAATCCAATGACACGATCCAGTTGATATTCTTTTAGTAAAACTTGAAATGGTTGCTGGATGTACCAAAAAAAACCAGCAACTGCAGGTACTAATATTATTAATATCGGAGCTATGACTCGATAACTTAACCCTGCTACAAAAAGCATAGACACAAAAATATATGCCATTACAATACTCGTTGATAGATTGGTTTGAATTAGAATTAAAAATGTTGGTATTCCCATTGCAATAGAAATGATTAAAAATGATGATAATTTATTAATTTTTTCATGGAAATAGGACATCAGTCCTGCCATACAAATAATCATTATAATTTTACTTAATTCAGATGGTTGAATCTGAACCCCAACATTCAACCATCTTTTTGCACCATGTGAGCTAACACCAATTAATCTTACTAAGATTAATAACACAAGATTAATTGCATACATTGGCCACATAAAGCGAATAACAAAATTATAATCAATTACAGATACAATCGCTACTATAAAAATACCCAATACTAAGCCAAAGATTTGCTTCGTTGCATTATCTGTTGTACCATCAGCCACGTCTACGCAATGTATAAAAAATACACTTGATACACTTAAAATAATTACCAAAATTACTAAAAAATAATCATATCGTCTAAAATCATATTGTTTTAATTTGAACATCTAAATACTTCCTTAATTTTTAGGTGATTTAAGGTCCTTGATTGGTATATTTGCAAATAGAGCAGGAACAGATCCATTATTTCCTTCTGATTCTGTTTGCCCAATTTTAATATCAAGGCCATCGGAATCAATTTCAACATATTTTGAAAGAACAGCTATAATATCATTTTTAATCTGTTCCATAATTTCTGGACTGCAATTGGCTCGGTCAGAAACAAGAACAAGTTTTAATCTATCTTTTGCAACGTTTCCGGAAGATTTACGTTTAAAAAAATCTGCTAAACCCATGATGTTACCTCCCTAATTTTTCTTTAATAAGTTTGCTAATTTATTAAACAACCCACTCTTAATGTTCAAATCTAGTAAAGGAACATCTTCTCCAAGAATTCTGTTACAAATATTCATATAAGCTTTACCAGCTAAAGTATCTGACCCAACTAAAGGTTCCCCTTGATTTGTTGAAATAACAATATTCTCATCATCAGGAATTGCTCCAATTAAATCTACCGCTAAGATTTCAACAACGTCATCGATTGACATCATATCTCCGCGTTTTACCATATCCATACGAATACGGTTAACAATTAGATGTGTCTGCTTCATTTCATTCGCTTCTAATAAACCAATGATACGATCAGCATCACGAATTGCAGAAACTTCTGGAGTTGTTACAACTAATGCTCTATCCGCACCAGCGATTGCATTCTTAAATCCTTGTTCAATACCTGCAGGACAGTCCATTAGTATGTAATCGAATTCTTCACGTAATTCGTCTGATAATTTCATCATCTGCTCTGGTGTAACTGCTGACTTATCTCTCGTCTGAGCTGATGGTAATAAAGATAGATTAGGATATCTCTTATCTTTAATTAATGCTTGCTTTATTCTACAGTTGCCTTCTACGACATCAACTAAATTATAAACAATTCGATTTTCTAATCCCATTACAACATCAAGATTTCTTAGACCTATATCTGTATCGATAAGTACTACTTTCTTATTTAATTTTGCTAACCCTGTTCCAACGTTAGCTGTTGTGGTTGTCTTGCCAACACCGCCCTTACCTGATGTGACTACTATTACTTCTCCCATTATCTTTCCTCCAAGCTTTTCTTATATTTCTACAATATTCCATCTGTACAAGAAGTCAATATCTACTTGTTTCATTATTGTAATTTGCTTATTAAATAATAAAAAATATTCATTAATACTGTAACACAAAAATGTTGTAATTTGAAATAATATTTTTATAAATTTATATTTATTAACTAATTCTCTAAGTTAATAATTCTATAAACTAATATCATTCATTACTTCTTTGCTTATTGGTTCAATATAGATATTACCATTCTCCATAAAAGCAATTTTCGCTTCCTTTTTCTCCTCTTTTAAAGGCTTATCTGGAGACCTTGCAATTATATCACCTATTCTTATCTGCATTGGTGACATATCAAGAGCAACAACAAATGAATTCTCATTTCCAGTTGCACCAGCAAAAACGGTACCTTTTAATGAACCTATGATTATAACATTCCCCTTTGATACAACTCTTGCTCCTGGCTTAACATCTCCAATGATAATAATACTTGTCTCAACTTCAAGAACTTGTCCAGATCTTAAATTTCCTTTATAGAATTGTCCAGTGTTCGTGGACAATTCCATTAATTTTTGTTCAAGACTCTTCTTAAACATTTCTTCTCTTTCTTTATCATTATCAACAATGCATACAACTCGAAGTTCAGAATTCTCAGAAATGATATCCAGTATTTCTCTTTGTTCTTCATTAGTTAATTCTCTACCTTCAAAACTTAAAGCCATCTCAGCTTTATTAAAGAACTTTGCTGAATCTTTGAATTTTTCAGCTATATCAGATTTTAATTCTTCAAAATCCAATTCACTATCAAGAACTACGACGATACCATATTTATTTCCTTTTATCATAACTGAATTCTTCATATATATCTCCTTAGTCATTTAGTTTCAAAATCTAATCTGTAACACCTGAAGGACCAGATGTTTTACTGCTATCACTAAGCAAATCTTTCAAACTAGTCTTGTTGAATTTATATTTATAAATTTTACTTGCTAATTGTACCGCATTAGCAGATGTATAACCATTTGGTATGACAACAGTCATTGATATTTCCGGCTTATCAAAAGGTGCATACGATACAAACAAAGCATGGTTTGGATGAGTTTTAGCTAATTGAGCAGTTCCTGTTTTACCTGCAACTTCAACTTTAAGATCTTTAAAATATTGCCTATTATTATTGGTTGGTGCATTAACTACTTTGTACATACCACTGTGAACACTATCCCAAGTTGATTGCTTAATCTCTACATTATTGTGTACTTTTGCTTTATTTGTAACAATGGTTTTTCCATTATAATCTATAATCTTATCTAATAAGGTTAGATTATAGCAAGTTCCACTATTTGCAACTGTAGTGAGATATCTCGAGATTTGAATTGGTGCAAAGTTATTAGTACCCTGACCAATTGCTGTTGCTACTGCATCTGTATCAGAAACATGTGGCTTGCTTTCTTGAATTTCAATTCCCGATTTTTTATCAAGGCCGAACATCTTAGCATACTTTTGAAACTTTTTAATACCTAGATCACTTATATATTTATTCGTTGAAGATTGACTTAGTCGATAACCAACTTCATAGAAGAAATAGTTACAAGAATCTCTAATTGCATCGGATACATCAATCGATCCATGCGTATGATTTGGCCATGCCCAACAATGTTTATATGGTTTAATTTTCGTAAATTCTCCAAGATCTTTAATCTTTTCCGTTGGTGTAATAACACCTTCTTCCAACCCCGTAACTGTAGATATCATCTTGAATGTAGATCCAGGTGCATTAGAAGCTTGAGTAGGACGATTCAAAAACGGTGAAGATAAATCAGTGGATAGCTTTGCGTAATACTTAGCATCAACTGTATTTGCCATTCTATTATTATCATAACTAGGATAAGACACTAGTGCTAACACAGTACCAGTATTTACATCAGTAATAACAACAGAACCTGAACATGGTTCTAATGCTAATTGTGCGGGTGTAATCTCAAGTTTTTTGAGTTTTTTAATGATAAAATTATATGCATAATAAGAACCATTTTTCTTTAGCATATCAACTTCTTTCTTATCATATTTTAACACACCTTGATCATATAATAAAAGACAAATTTCAGTTCCTGATAATTTATATGAATATACCAATATATGGTATATTTTTTTGTTAAATTTGCTATTGTCTTGTAGTAAATTCAAGACATAATTAATCAGTTTATTATATATCTCATCGGAATTATAGTACTTATCTCCCAAATTTAAAACAGATAAATCAATCCAATTACTTGATATTGCATGTTGGATAAATTCACTTAAACTCGTTTTACCAGCAATATATTTTTTATAAACATCATCATTCTCGTCAATATTCTTTTTCAATAGAATTCCTTCACTTGATAACGTTTGGTATACAAAATCAAGTAAATCTCCCATATCATCTGATACATCTGAATTCTTAGTCTTACTGTTAATTGCTAATAAAGTTTTCAACTCAGCAATTGAAGATTTTTGTTTTGAAACAAATTTTTGATATACTGATTTTTCTAAAGAAGTAGCATCTTTTTGTGTGAAATGATTAATATCAATAATATTATTGTTTAATAAGGCATAGTAAACATCATAGATTGGTATTGTTATATTGTCTGCTGATTTACCCTTTGAACCTGTACTTGTGCTATTTACTATTTTAGATACCAATATATCACAGATTTTTTTTTCTAATAATTTATAAGATGCAATCGTCAGATCTTTATCAATCGTCAAATACACATCGTTTCCAATAGTTGATTTTTTAGTACTATCCACATTAAGAATCTTTCCCGTATCATCAACGGTTACTTTTTGATATCCTTTATTTCCACGAAGATATGATTCGTATTCTTTTTCAACGCCTGATTTACCAACTTGATCTGTTGAATTATAACTTTTACCTAAAGTATCCAAATCACTCTCTGAGGCAAATCCTGTATAACCCAGGATATGTGCAAAATACTTACTATCCACATATTTTCTAGTTGACTCTTCGATGATATCAACCCCAGGCATTTCCTCATTATTCTCTTTAATGGCTGATACTGTCTTTTCATTTACATCTGTAGCTATTGTAACTGCCATATATTGTTGATAACGATTCATAAAGATTGCATATCGTACTGCCATAATCTTAAGTGCTTCTTCTGTACTATATTCCTTTGATATATTAAAGTTTGAACTACCATCTTTACCATATCTTAAATAATTAAACACATCCTCAGCAGTTGCTTTCATTTGATCTTTGGTTAAATCTTCACTTGAATATACATCCTTTTTAAATCTTGTTAACGCATTTCCTTTGACTTTAAAGGATAATTTTCCGTTATCATCCATTTCAATATTGAAGTTATTTACGATAGAACTTCCATTTTGTTCAATTAACTTTATTAATTGATTAATCATTTTATTTTTATCTTCAGCTTTTTTTAATTTGTCAGAGTCTTCGATAGAGACAGCGTATGAAAGTTCATTGTAAGCTAATAATTTACCATTTCGATCATATATATTTCCTCTAGTGCCTTTCATCTCTATATTTTTAGTAGATTTAAACGCACTATCTTTTTCATATTTCTCGCCATTAACAATTTGAAGATTAAATATTCTACTAATTAATATTCCAAATCCAAAAAGATAAATTACTACTAATACAAAAAGTCTCGATTTTACTATACTCTTTATCCCATCTAAAATTACATCAAACAACCGCTAGACCTCCTCTACTTCTGATTGTTCCAACCACCCGTTTATGCTATGTAACGCTTTATATAAAAAGATTGCTACTAAAGCAGTATAAACTAATTCAGGTAACATAATTCTTCTAATATAATAAAAGAGATCAAGGCGACCACGTAGTAAAAAACGGAAAACATAATAGAGAAAGTTATAAGAGAAATCACTAATACATACTAGAATAATAGGTACTGTTATTTCATCTCTATAATAGATTTTCTTACAATACCCATTTAAGAAACCTACTAGCATATATATAAATGCGCAAATTCCAATAATGTCTCCATAAACCATATCAACAAGAAGGCCGCTAACAAATCCGACAAAGATTCCCTCTGTCCTTCCTCTCATATACCCAACTGCCACTGTTACTATAAGCAATAGATTAGGTACCACATTAGCAAGCGCAAGGACTTGAAATACCGTACTCTGCAATATAAAACACAATAAAACTACTATTGCTATGGTAATCAATCGTTTCATTTCTCTAATCCTTTCATTTATATCAAAACTATTTCAATTTTTCCTTTAATTTAGTAATTACTAGCACTGTATCTAGATGTTTAAAATCAACAGAAGGTGTTAAATAACCTGATTGTTGTAAATTATTTGAATCAAGCTTTACATTACTCGCATACCCGATTAGTAAACCTGGTAGAAATTTAGTACTTTTAGTGGATGTAACAACTTCATAACCATCTTTTATCTGAACTTGTTTATTACGAATATAACCAACTCGAATATATCCATCATCTACTAAAGTCAAATCACCATCTACCATACAATCATCTTTTGTTTTTGAAAAAACACCAGTTACACTACTAGAATCATCTATAATCGAACGGACCGTTGAATAATTATGACCAACTTCTGTAATGATACCAACAAGACCATCACCTGCGATAACATTCATGTCAACTTTTAGTCCATCATCTTTTCCTTTATCGATAGTAAACGTATTATACCAATTATTTGTGTTCTTTCCAATGACACGAGCCCCAACTTTAGGATAGTCTGGATATAAGCTATCTAGCTTAAATAGTTTACGAAGTTCCGATAATTCTGACTTGTCTTGTTGCAAGGCTTTATTTTGAAATTTTAGCGTCTCAACTTCATTTTCTAATTTCTTATTTGTGGATTTCAAGCCTTTAAGTTCTTGAAAATTATCCATTTTATCTGATATCGTTCTTCCCACTGTATTAATGCCTTTTTGCATTGGTGTTAAAACAGAACCAAACGCAGTTTTTACAGGGCTTAGTTTATCACCGTAAAGAAATGATAAAATCATAATCGCAACACAAACTGCTGTTAGAATTCCAAAGATATACTTTGGATGTAATGAAATATTTCTCCTACGTCTCATACTATTCCCTCATTTTATTACCATTTGAAATTTGCTTTAAAGATATAGCTAAAGAATTGAAAGTTGGATCTTCAATGATTCTTCCAATACCATTTACTACAGTATTTTCAGGATCGCTGCAGATATTAACAACCAAATCCGTTTGTTCTGAAATTAAACGATCTAGATTTTTGATATTTGCAGAACCACCCGTAATAAAAATACCAGAATCTATAATATCTGATGATATTTCAGGTGGAGTTCTTTCTAAGATAATCCTTATTGACTCAATGATTGTATGAAGATAGTCTTTTATCGAATCATACACCATGGATGAATTGATTTCCATTTCAATTGGTAATCCAGTAACAACGTTTCTTCCGTATACTTTTATATTATCATCTTCATTTTCATAAGCAGATGCAAGTTGTTTTTTAATTGTTTCCGCTGTTTTATCTCCAATAATAAGATTATATTGCTTTTTCACAAACATTTTTATTGACTCATCAAGTTTATTACCACCAATTGGTATTAGTTTACTAAGCACAATACCGCCAAGAGACATTATAGATATCTCAGTTGTATCAGCTCCTATATCAACTACCATGACTCCTCTAGCAACCGTAACATCAAGTCCTGCACCCAAAGCATCAGCAATCGGTTTATCAACAACACTGATATTTTTAGCTTTTGCACTTGAATTAGCAATTAAGTCAATAAATGCTTTTTTCTCTACTTCTGTTATATCATTTGGAACTGCAATTACAAATTCACTTCCACCAAAACCTTTTGCTGTTTTCATAATATTCTTTAGCATATAGTTCAGCGAAGACTGCATATTTGCTATATCCGCAATTACACCATTTCTTACTGGATAAGTTACAGCTATACTTATTGGTGCTTTTTCAAGCATTTCATAAGCTTCATTTCCAACCGCTTTCACATTTTTTCTATTTTCAACTGCAATTACATTCTTCTCGTCAAGAATAATACCTGCACCCTTTTTATATATTTTAATCGTACTAGTACCAAAATCTATGCCAAATACTTTACTAGCCATGCCTTATTACTCCTTCCAATCTTAAAGTATTCCGTGTTCCTTTAAACTTATAAATCTATTATCGCCAATGATTATATGATCTATAAGCCGAATTCCAACAATATTTCCAGCTTCTTGCATTCTTTTCGTCGAATTAATATCTTCCTTACTTGGAGTAGGATCTCCACTCGGATGATTATGAAGCAATATAATATTAACTGCACCATATTTCAACGCATTAACAAAAATCTCTCTTGGTGCTAATATAGAAGCATTTACTGTTCCTGTTGAAATAATCATATCTTTTAATATCTTGCTTTTCGAATCAAGCATTACTAAAATAATCTGTTCCCTACTCAAATGCCTCATTTCCTGCATATAATAATTTGCAACTGATTCCGGGGTTAATAACTTTAATCCTTCTTCATTCGTAGCTTTCGCCATTCTCTTAGTAATCTCTGCTATACACTCAATCTGAATAGCTTTTACTTTACCTATTCCCTGAATCGTCATTAATTCATGCAAGGATAAATAATTAATCCCAATTAGACCTCTATGTGCTTTTGAATAATTTAAAATATTCATTGCTACATCCATAACTCTTTCATTTCTTGAACCTGTTCTTAAAACGACAGCTAACAACTCTGCATCTGACAAAGCACTAGGACCATATTTTTCGCATTTTTCATAAGGACGCTCTGATAAAGGAAGCTCTTTCACTGTCTGATGTTGCTTAACAGAACATTCTTCCTTTTGTTTTGATATCTCAATTTCATGCTTATTCATTCAATTCCTCCTAATTTAATTGTCTCTCTCCAAGCAAATTAAATTAGAACCCATTATTTGTGATTATTTAATTACTAAGCAAAATTACTTATATTTTTTTATAAACGAATATCGATATTACAACACCAAGTATACTTGCTAAAGTAATCTTTATCTTTAATCCAAAGGTTATGGTCATGATTCCTAAGTTGAGTATTATTGGATTCTTAAAGCCGAATTCCTGTCCATAATTAAGCCAAGTAAAGTACTGCATACCTCTAACAGCATACCCTACAAATCCCCCTAATACTATTCCCGAAAGCATCAAAAGAAATAGTATCCAGAAGTTTTTATCACTAGTTTTTGCCATAACTCCCTCCCAAGATAACTATTTTACACGCAACATTTTATCATAAATCCATAAATTTGTATACCTTAATTGTATTAAGATTTCTTAATATTCAGACAATAGATTTGTAATAGTTTTTTTAATTATCAAATCACGTTTCCTACTCACTAGTTCATTGAATACTTGATAAATTCAGTGGGTAGGTTATCTAAATTACCATGAGTGAAACTTTTACATCTTACGCTCCATTTACTCATTTGGATGTTACTAATGTTTTATCACTTTGATAAAAGCAGATATAAAAAGTTCAAACTAACCCACCTGCCTGCGACTTGCTCGCAGGCCTAAATTCAACGTGTGAAATGCTTATTATTTCACATTCCTCACTTTGTTCGTCAAACAGTGAACTTTTTATATCTAACTCAAAGTGATAAGACATAAGTAACTTCACAAATGAGTCAAAGTCACGACGATGTAAAAGTTTCACTCATGGTAATTAATTTACGTTATCGACTGAATTTATAAGTATAATTAAGTTCTTATCAAATAAAGCTTATAGTTTTAATCAAAAACGTAAGTGTTAAATTTAATAAATAATTTTATTTATATTAGGTTAGGATGTCAAAAGTCTTTTTGTAGTTTACTGAGTGTATATCGATGTATAATTATGATTTTTGACTACCTTTTCTTCAAAAAGTTTATAAAACAAACTTATTATGTTTTGTTACAATCATCACTACAAGCGAAAATACTCACTCACGTTCCAATTTTCACCTTGAGCCTTGACAAAATATAAGCAATGATTTCAGCTGTACTATGCCAAAATTAATAATTATGCATCTATCCACAATCTATGTTAAGAAAGACTTTTGACATCCTAATCATTTTATAATTTATTAATTTAATTATAAACACTATAGCTTGATTAAGTTCTCTTCCCATAGTTTTTGTACTGACATTAAGATACCCATTTTAGCATGATACCAAGTTAGGCCACCTTGAAAATATACTGCGTATGGTGGTTTGATTGGGGCATCGGCGCTTAATTCGATGGATGAACCTTGAATAAAAGCTCCTGCTGCCATAATTACATCAGAATTATATCCCGGCATTGCCCAAGGTTCTGGAGTTACATAACTATCTACTGGTGCTGCAGCTTGAATTCCTTTGCAGAATGCAACGATTGCTTCTTTTGACTTTAATTCCACTGCTTGAATGATATCATGTCTTGATTCTGATCCATTTGGTATAACAGGAAAACCAAGTTTTTCGTAGATATTAGCCGCATAGATTGCTCCTTTAAGTGCTCCTGCTACTACTGTTGGCGCCAAGAAAAATCCTTGGAATAATTGTTGATTAATTCCTAAAGTTGCCCCTACTTCTTTTCCTAAACCTGGTGCTGTTAATCTGTATGCTGCATTCTCAACATATTCTTCTTTACCTACAATATAGCCACCTATAGGTGCTAATCCACCACCTGGATTCTTAATTAAGGAACCTACCACTAGATCAGCGCCCACATCACTAGGCTCTATTGTTTCTACGAATTCACCATAGCAATTATCTACCATACAAATGACATCTGGTTTAATCTTCTTAATAAAGTCAATTAGTTCACCGATTCTTTTTACTGACAAAGTTTTTCTTGTTGCATAGCCTTTTGAACGTTGAATAGTTACTAACTTTGTTTTATCGTTGATTGCTTTTTTGATATTATCATAATCAAAGTCTCCATTTTCAAGTAAATCAACTTGAGAATATGTAATACCATATTCTTTTAAAGAACCTTTTGATTCCGTAATTCCAATCACACCTTCTAATGTGTCATATGGCTTTCCAACTGGAGATAATATCTCATCACCAGGTCTAAGATTACCTGATAATGCTGTACTTAAAGCATGTGTACCACAAGTTAGTTGAGGTCTCACTAAAGCAGCTTCTGCATGAAAAGCAGATGCATATACTGCTTCTAGAGTCTCCCTTCCCAAATCATTATAACCATAACCAGTAGTTGCTGCAAAATGAACATCGCTCAATCTGTTATCTTGCATTGCCTTAATTACTTTTAACTGATTATATTCTGCCACTTGATCTATTCGTTCGAAACGTTCCTTTAAAGAGCTTTCGATATCTTTTGCATATTCAAGTACTTTCGAATCAATTTTTAATTCCTCGTACATTTTTATTAAATTATTTTCCATGATAATGTCTACCCTTCCTTTAACAAAACCTATCTAAAAATTATAGGCCTATTTATAACATGTACTCTAGTATACATTCTAATCTTGTTCTGTCTTTCTATTCCTTTCCATCACTAGAAAGGATTATAAAATCTATTTCCATCATAAAAAGTGATAATAATTGCTATCACACTTGATAAAATAACAAAGATGATACTAAGGTAATCTGACTTGCTGAATTTTTTTTCAGAATACCAGGTTCGTCTTTTGTTTTTTCCAAATCCTCGAAGCTCCATAGCATTACTTACAGTATCGATTCGTTCAAGGCTCGAGAATATTAATGGAAATATAATTGCGAACATACTCTTTAACCTGGTAGGTAAGCTTACCTTTACAGACATATCAATTCCTCTTGCTTCTTGAGCTAATTTAATTTCATTAAAATCATTTTGTACATCTGGTATATATCTTAATGCAATCGCTATGGAGTACCCGATCGTATATTTTATACCCAATTTATTTAATGAAGCTGCAAATTCACTTGGATTCGTGGTTAATATGAACATTAAAGCGATTGGAACAACCGTAAAATACTTAAGAATTACATTGAATTCATAAAATAATTGTTCTTTTGTTATGTCATAAGGTCCTATTATATGGAATATCACAGTTCTACAGTTGTAGATTTTTGTTCCTTGGCCAGGCGAAAAAGCATAAATTGCTATAACATTGATCAACAGAAAGAAACCAACTACTTTTACTATAGTAGCAACTTGGCGATAATCTGTTTTGGACATCTTAAATAGTATAAGACTTAATAGTAGCATTACCCCTAACACTCTAGTATCGTATGTAACCATTCCTACCACCGACCATAGAATAAAGAATATTAGTTTAGTTACACCGCATAATCGATGAATCCAAGTATTTTTTTCTGAATAGGTCAATAATTTAGCCATTGGATCGTACCTCCCTATCATACTGTATAAATCGTTCTACAAAAGTAGTAGGATTATCAATATCGCATCTTAACGCTAAATCATATAAAGAAGTCTCTTTTAAGCTAGCTTTTTCTATTATGTCCCTATTGGTTAAGACAGAGGCGGAGCTATTATCTTCAATTAATTTTCCATCTGCTATTACAATAGCACGATCCGTATATTCAAGCATCAAATGCATATCATGAGTTATTAAAATAATTGTAATACCTTGTTCTTTATTTAATTTCTTTAAGAACTCCATAATCTCTGTATAGTGTCTGAAATCCTGCCCTGCAGTAGGTTCATCTAAAATGAGTATTTTAGGTTGTAATACCAATATTGACGCAATTGTGACTCTCTTCTTTTGACCAAAGCTCAATGCTTGAATTGGCCAATTACGATATTGGTACAAGCCACAGATACGCAAAGTATCATCTACTCTTTTCTCAATAACCTCTGGTGCCACACCTCTTGCAATTAGTCCAAGTGCTACTTCCTCTTTAATCATTGATTTTGAAATCATCTGATTAGGATTTTGCATAACGATACCAATTTTTTCGGCTCTTTCTTTAATAGAATCGGATATCATATCTTGGCCATCATATAATATCATTCCCTTTGTTGGAGTCTGAAAACCGCAGATTAACTTTGATAGAGTTGACTTTCCTGCACCATTTTTACCAACAATGCTTATCATCTCTCCTTTTTTTATCGAAAATGATATATCACTAACAACTTCAACCTGATCATCATATCCAAAAGAAAGATTTGAAACCTTAAGTATCTCACTGTTCATATTCTCTTTTTCTTTTATATCTACAGATTGATACCAATCTCTAACTGCACACTGAAACGCACCTAATTCCATCTTATTTAAATTGCTTGGTTTTGACTCTTTCTTCAATTGACAGCCAGCGTATTTTAAGGCACTAATATAAAGAGGTTCTCTTATACCATGTTCTTTTAGAATATTCGATGATAGGATTTCATCTGTAGTGAGATCTGCTACAATCCCACCATTCGCTACAACAACAATTCGATCAACATCTCGGTACAATACATCCTCCAAACGATGTTCAATTATGATAATAGTCTTTTTACTCTCATTATGTATTTTATCAATCAAATCAATCGCGTACTTACCAGTTGCAGGATCAAGATTCGCTAGTGGTTCATCAAATAATAAAATATCACATCCAACTACCATAACTCCCGCCATGGAAACCCTTTGCTTTTGTCCACCAGACAATTCTTGCGGAGAGTGTCTTAATAATTCATGAACTCCAACTGTTTTCGCAGCTTGATATACACGTTCTTTCATTTCAACTTGTTTAACACAATCATTTTCAAGTGAAAATGCTATATCTTCGCCCACAGTAAGACCAACAAACTGCCCATCTGGGTCCTGAAGCACGGTCCCCACTATTTGAGACATTTCAAAGATCCCTGCTTTATGTGGTGTTTTACCTTTAATCGTTAATTTTCCTTTAATATCGCCTTTATAGGAAAACGGAACTAATCCATTGATGCAGTTCGATAATGTTGATTTTCCCGAACCAGAAGGACCTACGATTAACACTTTTTCTCCTTCATATATTGTAAGATTAATATTCTTGAGTGTAGGCTCTTTTTGCGTACGATATTTAAATGTATAGTTTTCAAATTGTATTATTGGGTTCTTCATCTCAGAATCCTTTCCGTCCTAATATACTTTTTATATCCATCAAACGATTATACACTGTTTTAGATAAGAAAAAAAGAGTAAACTTGACATTAGTCACTTTTTTATAACATAAAAGACCTATTAAACTCAGGATATTTTAACCCCTAATCCAAATAGATCTTCTTTTAACGTTATGTACTAATCTTCAACAGATAAACTTGATGTTTTTGATTTCACTTTAGAATATGCTTTCGTTAAAATTGTACCAATGATAGCAACAGTAATAATATTTAATAGTGCAGAAGTAGCTCCTTGTGCAAATACTTTATTTGCTGGTTCAGCATAAATAACTATATCAAGGATAGGTGCAATCACAATCCAAGCAATAATATTTGCCACAACTTGAGCGATATTAAATAGAACAGTTTCTTTCAATCCAAATCCGCCATCTTCAATTTTAAATTTCAAAGCAAAGATACCAATTATAATACCATATACTCCTTCTGGTATTACCCAACTCCACCATACGCCTCCATAAAAGGACGCATCCGCAATAGCATGACCTAAAAAGCCAATTGCACCTCCAACTACAGGTCCAAAAATTGCTGACATAAAAGTTAAAAATGCAACTCTTGTCTGTAATTGAGTATTCGGTATGAATCCTACTGGAATTGCTGCTAATGTCAATAAAATAAACAAAGCTGTTCCAATTCCAATTGCAGCTACTGATCGTATATCCGATTTCTTCATATTTTTCCCTCTTTTCCTAGTATTATGATATGTATTATAGTTTTTGTTGTATAATATGTCAATATTAAATATTAAACAAAAACTAACAAAAATGTATGTCATAAGACAACATTCATTATAATATAGACAAAAAAATAATTCAAATGTTCTTTACATTTGAATTATTTATTATTCTTCGCCTTTTTTAAAAACAATCTAATATTCTCTTCTTCCAGTTTTTCATCTGCACCACCTCTACCAAGGCGATCGCACAAACCAAGCAGAGCAATATCATCAATATTCGTTTCCTTTCTTAATCCTTTTAGATCAGCAAAAGGAAGATCTTTTACTACATATAGTATATACATATGATATTTAACAAGCATTGCAACTTTCTTTATATATTCAGTATCTTGTTGAAAATATTCCAAGAATTCCTCTACTCTTTTAGCTCCGACTTTATCATGATCATAGGAGGTTATTTTATCTTTTCTATACTTGGTAGTCTCAAACTTACCGATATCATGTAGCAAAGCGCCCCACATAAACACATTTGAATCACTACTTTTTTCTTTTACTTTAGCTGCTTCATTAAGAACAAGCATTGTATGTTTCCATACATTTCCTTCAGGATGATACTTTTTAGATTGTTCAACCTTCTTTAGTCTTGATAACATGTTAAATGGTCTGTCTTCTAGCTCACCTTTTTCATCCAAACTTTCTATATAAATAGATGGTCTTGTATCATTTAATATATGATAATTAATGTCCTCATACATTTGATTCAATTTGTTGTTTTTCTTGTCCATTATCTTCTCGTATTTGGTCCCATTGCTTGTTTCTTTATGTTATGCGTTTGATTTTGATTTTCAGGTTTTTTATCATTTATTTCTTCGTAATATAAACCATCTGCTTTTTCTATTTCTTCTTTATTCAATATTTTATTTTTCTCATTTTCCATATATATTCCTACCTTTTCTTAATCATAATAGGATAGTCTATGCAATATCTTATTATTTATACGAATCTTTATGGCCTTCTAATTATTGCCCAAAATAGATATTCACCAAATCATATACTCTATCTTTAGTAAGTTTTCCCAATTCCATACTATAAGCAACAGATTCCATCGTTCCTCCTTTATACTTATTCGATGCGATTTTTGCTTTACTCTCTTTTTCTTTAATCCATTTTAACTGTACTGTTTTGATTTGATCCTTTTCAGATGCTGACATATTATTTCGAACAGCAGAATAAATTTTATTTAATTCCTGATCCCAAAGTGAATACTCCTTATCAGCAGTTTTTTTCATATCAAGAGTTGTATCACTATTTTTCCATAAATTCTTTGTACGTTTTTCAATCTCAAAGCATTCTTTTCTATAGTTAACTACATTAGAAGATATCTTATTAGTTATCAAAATATAATTAATGTAGTTATTACTATAATATGTATTTACTACTTTTGTATATACTGCACTAGTTATTTTCTTATTATCTCTATAGAACACAGTTTTCGCTGATGCTGTTGCTCCTGATTCATCATATTGTTTCTTTTCTTCTAATACAGTCACCCTCTTCAAAGAGTTATTTACTAATTGATATATCGTATTAGTATAGCCTCCTGTTCCACCTACTGATGCATAAAGAGTTCCTTTTTTATTGTTGTAGCGGATTCCACTTTGACTGCATTGTAGAGTATCAATATATTTAACCTTTCCATTGTATAAGCTAAATAAATAACTTTTATAACCCGCAGTATCCTCTTCTTTTGATGCATTTGAAGTTGATAATAACAATTCTACAACTCCATCTTTATTTAAATCGATCATTTGATAGCTTTTACATTTTCCCAAATCAAGCTGTTTATAAAGTTTATTTCTGTTCTGAATAACCGATTCAAAAGCTTTCTTAGCTTTCTCATTTAACTTCTGCTCTGTTGTATTACTACTTGCATACACTCTAGCACTTCCTACCGTAAACGTAATAATTAATAACAGTGCCAGAATATCTTTCATTTTCAGTCTCATATCATACTCTTACCTTTCTTAGAATATATTTAGTAATTATTTTATTTCCAAATAATCCATCTAAGTATACCTCCAAAAAATATCATTTTTATATCATATTTCTAAAGATTTTATTAAATAGCAAGAATAAGTCCTATATTATTCTATTATTTTTCTTTATACCATTCACCTAATATATTTTTTGCTAACTTTTTCATTTCTCCCAGCGAAAAGTAACTTTCCTTTTCAAGTCTTAACACCCCATGTACCTTAGCTAGATTTTCTGTATAATCAGAGAGCTTGTACACAGAAAAATTATAATTATTTGCCTTCTCATAATGAGTTACTATCGGAGTAATAGATGCATTTTTGATTTCAACTTTATCATTTTTCTTTATAAATTCCATATTTGCCATGCCTCCTAACATTCTGGGTGCTTCTCTCTGATAGGAAACATAATTACCCAATGAATAATATACGAGCATCTTATGATTCTTAGGTCCATTCACCCACTCTACTGGCTGCAGAACATGTGGATGTGATCCAATTACTACATCCACACCTTCTTTCGCAAAAAACTTAGTATAATATTTCTGTTTCTCATCTGGATGGTAAGAATATTCTGTTCCCCAATGTGGAAACACAATAACAACATCTGCAAGTTTTTTCGCTTTTGTTATATCTGCCTTCATCTGGTCTTCATCTAACATATCTATCCTGTAAGATTGATTGCTTGGCAAAATATGTCCATTCAAGGAGAAGGTATAATTAAGTAATGCAAATTTAATTCCTTTCTTTTCAACAATACGTATGGTATTACGTTCATTTTGATCTTGATTTACACCTAGAAGTGTTATACATTTTTGTTTCCTCCAGAAAGATAAAGTATAATCTATTGCTTTGGTTCCCTTATCAAGAGTATGGTTAGTTGCTTGTAGAACAACATCAAATCCAGCTTTTTTAATTGCTTCGCCTATTTCAATTGGGGAGCAAAAATTTGGATAGCCAGAATATCCAACCGATCGATCACCAAAAATAGTCTCTTGATTAATCACAGAGATATCAGCCTTTGAAATATCATTCTTTAACTTAGAAAATAAATGATCATAATTTAGAACTTTGTTCTTTTTTATTCCACTTTTATATACTTCAATATGTACTAAATCATCACCTACAGCTAGGAATGATACAGTGTTATTTTGGTCATCTTGATAAGTTGCAGTGCTTTCATTCGAGTCATATTGCGAATTACTTTCTTTGGCATCTCTTTGTTCTCCAATAGACTTTGTAGTAGTTGTCGAATTAGGGGTTTTCTTGCTCTCTTTAGATATTCCTTTCCCTAATTCATTTTTATCTTCTACTTGTGCCATAGTAGTTACTGTTTTTTTACTATTCCAATCCCCTATATAGTAACCTACTATTGCAAATGTTAATACAAATATCACAGTACAAAATACTGCTATATAATTGTAATTTATATTTCTCTTCTTCATATTTTACTCCAATCCATAAGCTTATTTTTATATTAACTCTACCATTAAAAAGTGTAACTGTTCCCATAAATGTATGTTAATATTTTACAGTTATATTTATAATATACGAAAAAACAATTAATATCAACACAAGAATTAGTGAAATACAACTTATCTTTTATATAATTTTCCAAAAGTCTTGATATTTTACATTATATCATGGATAATAGATAGAGTTTAACTTATAACAGGCTAGGATGTCAAAGATCTTTGCTACCCTAGCCTATAATATTAGATTAAGGAATAGGAGGAACAATACATGAATCGAGACAACATCCTAATTCGTTATCTCAAACAATACAAGTGGCGGTATATTGGTGGAATTATTACTTTATTTATTGTAGACATATTGAATCTATACATTCCGCAATTCACTGGTGATCTAACCGATGGTCTGCAAAATCATACCTTAGATATGAATGGTATCTTTCATATCATTCTAAATATACTTCTGGTTGGATTCACATTAACCATTGGAAGATTTCTCTGGAGATTTTTTATATTTGGGTCAGCTAGAAAAATTGAATATCATATACGAAATGATATTTTTGGTCATTTAGAAAAATTGTCTCTAAGATATTTTAACGAAAATAAAACTGGCGATTTAATGGCACATTGTACGAATGACTTAAATGCAGTTCGTATGTCTATCGGACCTGGAGTTATCACAACATTTGACGCTATCATAATGACTATTATGGTATTAGTTAAAATGATAACTCACATCAGTCTTTCCTTAACTCTTCTTGCAGTCATTCCATTAAGTACGATAGCTATTGGTGGTTTTTTCTACGGTAAGGCAATTGAACATCGATTTACTGAAAAACAAGAGGCTTTTTCTGAACTAACGGATAAGGTACAAGAAAGTATCTCAGGAATTCGTGTTATTAAAGCATTTGTCAGAGAACGTTATGAATTAAAAGATTTCGCAAAATCTAGCAAGAAGAATATGGATAAAAGTATGCAGGTAGTAAAATTACAAGCAGTTGTAATGCCTTTATTAGATGTTATCATTGGGCTCTCCAGTGTAATTACATTGTTGTATGGTGGATATTTAACAATCACTGGCAGAATTAGTCTTGGCAGATTCATTGCTTTTAATCAATACATCGGAATGCTTGTTTGGCCAATGTTAGCTGCAGGCGATAGTATTACTATTATCTCTCAAGGTTTTGCATCATTAAAAAGAATCGAAAATATCTTTTCTGAAGTTCCTGATATTATAGATTTTCCCACAGTTAAGCAAGTTGACAAATTAAATGGTAAGATTGAACTAAGGAATGTATCATTTACATATCCAAATAAAGACATAAAAGCTTTAGATCATGTTAACGTTACAATAGAGCAAGGACAAACACTGGCTATTCTAGGCCGTACGGGTAGCGGAAAAACAACAATCGCTAATCTTTTACTGCGAATGTATAATATCGATTCCAATTCCATATTAATCGATGATAAGGATATTAATGATCTTCCTTTAAAAACACTTCGCGAAGGTATTGCTTATGTTCCACAAGATAATTTTCTATTCTCTGAGACACTTCAAAATAATATTGCATTCGGAGCTAACACGAATGATATCGATGAAGTGATTGCTTCTGCTAAAGCTGCTTGCATCCATGACAATATCATGGACTTCCCAGAAAATTATGAAACTGAAGTCGGAGAAAGAGGAGTCACTTTATCAGGCGGACAAAAACAAAGAACAAGTATTGCAAGAGCTCTTATGAAGAATGCACCAATTCTAATCTTAGATGATGCACTATCCGCAGTTGATACCAATACCGAAGAACAGATATTAGAGAATCTAAAAACAAATCGCAAAGATAAAACTACAATCATTATTGCTCATCGAATATCAACAATTCAAAATGCTGATCACATTCTAGTCTTAGAAGAAGGTAAACAGGCAGAATACGGAACTCACGAGCAACTAATGAACCAATATGGTATCTACCGACACATGTATGAGAAACAACAACTTGAAAAACAGATATCAGAGAGTTAAGGAGGTGGAACTTTGATTAAAGAAACAGATGTAACAGACAATTCACACGGAAATGTACTACTGCGTTTACTAAGTTATTTAAAACCCTATTGGCATCAGATGCTTATTGCCTTTATCCTTGTATTATGTATCACTGGTTTTGAATTATATCGTCCAATCTTAATCGGAGATGCCATTGATCAATATATTAACGGATACAATAAACCATATGCTGTTGTAGAAAAAGACAGTAAGAATTCTATAGCATATGATAACTATTATATAAGTAAAGATTTTGATACACATAAGGTTTCAAAATATCTACAAATCGTACTCTATAAGGATAATTATTATTTATTCAAAAGTTTAACTTTAACTGAACAACAATATATTAGCAATAGTGTCAACAATAATAATATATTAAATTTTAGATTACGTAGTAACAAGATTTCGATACAGAAAGATACCAAAGAATTACAAGGAACTAGATTGACTTCTTCTGAACTGAAACAATTAAGAACAAGTGATTTTAGCGGTATCAAATTAGCTGCAATGATATACTTAATCGTGCTATTATTCAGTTTCTTATTTAATATGATTCAAACATGGATTCTACAACTACTTGGACAAAATATTGTTTATAATATACGAAAAGAAATCTACGAACATATTCATTCATTATCCCTACGTTTCTTTGATATTAACCCTGTTGGAAGAATCGTTACTCGAATCACGAATGATGTAGAGGCCTTAAGCGAAATGTTCTCTACTATTATCATTAAACTATTTAAAAATTCAATTAAGATCATTGGGTTAGCTATTGTAATGATTCGTATTGACTTAAAAATGGCGCTATTCTCCTTTCTTCTAATGCCATTTATTGTCCTACTTACTTTTATATTTAAAAAAATATCAAGAGCTACCTACCGTGTAACAAGAACAAAGTTAACCATTATTAATACATTTTTATCTGAAAATATATCTGGAATGAAACTAATTCAGATATTTGCTAGAGAAAAAGAAAAATATAAGGAGTTCGAAACAAAAAATAAAGAAGTATACAAAGCATTTTTTCGTGAAATGATGGTATTTGCAATCTTTAGGCCATCTATTTATATGCTTTCAGTTATATCCTTAGTTATAATAATTGGAATTGGTGGTTCCTCGGTCCTTCATGGCGCATTAACTATGGGTACCCTATTCATCTTTATACAATACATTAATTCCTTCTTTGACCCAATCCAAGAATTAGCAGAGCAATTTGGTACCTTGCAATCTTCCTTAGCTTCTGCTGAAAAAATATTTACCATTCTTGATGAGGAACCAATGATATTAGAAAAAGAGGAACCAATTCACCTTCCAGACATAAAAGGCAAAATAGAATTCAAAAACGTATGGTTCGCCTACGAAGGAGAAGAATATATATTAAAAGATGTTAGTTTTACCATTCTTCCAGGAGAGAAAGTTGCTTTTGTTGGAGCTACTGGTGCTGGTAAATCTTCTATTCTAAATCTAATTGGACGATATTATGATATTCAAAAAGGTGAAATATTAATTGATGGAATTAATATAAAAGAACTTAGTAAAAATGAACTTCGTTCTTCCATCGGACAAGTTCAACAAGATGTCTTCATCTTTACTGGAGATATTAAGAGTAATATTAGTTTAAATCGCGAGGATATCACTATGGAAGAAATTGAAAAAGCATGTGAACATGTCAATGCTTCTCCTTTCATTCATAACCTTCCGAATCGATTTGATGAACCTGTATCAGAACGAGGTGCTACCTTCTCAGCTGGACAAAGGCAACTCCTCTCATTCGCTCGTACACTTGCTTACAAGCCTAACATTCTAGTAATGGATGAAGCAACTGCCAATATAGATACAGAAACTGAAACGTTAATTCAAGATGCTTTAGAAAAGCTTATGGATGGTCGTACTACCATTATGGTCGCTCATAGATTATCAACCATACAGCATGCTGACAATATCATTGTAATGCATAAAGGCCGTATTCGTGAATCAGGAACACATCAAGAATTATTAATCCAAAATGGAATCTACAAAAAGCTATATGAATTGCAATTAAACTCTTAGGTCAGAGCTTATTGCCCTAATCCACTTTAAAAAAAAGCTAGAACAAGTCAACTTATTTGTTCTAGCTTTTATCTATATGAGTTGTACGGCAAATGACCTGTTTCAAAATCTAGCCTGGTAATTTGTCGGGCAACTCATTTATATAAAGAATTGCATAAAAAAAGAACTGTTGTCCCCTAATACAACAGTTCCAAGCACATTAAGAATTCTTCATAACGATTGATTCAATATCATTTGCTGCAGATTCACAAGCATCGCAACATTTTTCAAGTCGATTAAAGATTTCAGTCCATACTAATAATTCCACTGGATCTTTGGATTGAGTAAATAATTCATGAACAGAATCGTAATAAAGAACATCTCCATTCTCTTCTAGGTGATTTACTTCAATTACCTTATCATTTAATGTATCAGACTTTTTAAAGTTATATAATTCCTTTAATGCTAAATTAAGTGATTCACAACATTTAACGATCAAACCAGTAAACTCTAATACTTCTGGACGTATAACACTTATATTAAACATATGTATTTTGATTAATACATCTTCAACAGCATCTGTAATATCATCGATTTTCTGTGATAAGCTCATGATATCTTCTCGTTCAATTGGTGTAATAAATTCAGATGCTAAGCGATTCATCATGTCATGTTTTGCTAAATCAGCGGAATGTTCAATTTTATGAATTTCTTTTAGCTTGTCCCCAAGGGTTTCTGTTTTAAAATTAGATAATGTTTCATGTAAGATCTCAGCACATTTGCAAGAGTAATCTTCTAGTTTAACAAATTGATCAAAATAATTATATTCATTCTTTTTTGCCATAATTTTAATTAATTCCTTTCTCATTCAACAGGATATCATTTTAACAAAATCTCAGATTGATTAATCTACCTTAACGGCATCGATTAGAATATCCACATAAATAAATGTGCCATCAAAAATCCAATCAATCCACAGCCAGGGAAAGTAAGTACCCATGCTAATATCATTTCTTTTACTACTCCCCAATTTACAGATGATAATCTCTTAGAAGCACCAACACCCATAATAGCAGTTGTTTTTGTATGAGTAGTACTTACTGGAATACCAGTTACAGTTGAAAGTAACAAAGCACCTGCTGCCGAAATATCTGCTGCAAATCCTTGATATTTCTCAAGTTTAACCATTCCCATACCTACAGATTTGATAATCTTATATCCACCAATTGATGTTCCAAAAGCCATAACTAAAGAACATAATATCATAAGCCAGATAGGAATTTTAAAATTTGAAACATCACCGTATCCATTTGCTAAAAATACTCCTAGCATGAATACTCCCATGAATTTTTGTCCATCTTGTGCTCCATGCATAAATGCCATTGCTGCTGCACCACCGATTTGTCCTTTTTTGAATAAATCATCTGTTTTACGTTTATCTTTTCTCTTACAGATAAATTCAATGATACGAACAACAACAAAACCAGCAACAAATCCTATTGCAGTAGATAATACTAAGCCGTAGATAACTTTAATCCACTCTCCACCATTAATTCCGCCAAGTCCACCTTGTAAAGCAATCGCGGAACCAGATAATCCTGCAATTAATGCATGACTCTCACTAGTAGGAATACCAAAATACCAAGCTGCTGTTGCCCATAATACAATTGCAAAAAGTGCCGCACACAGCGCAACTAGTGCTTGTTTTGTATCTCCACCAAAGTCAACCATGTTATAAATAGTCTCGGCTACAGTCGCATTTAGCATTGTCATGCATAACACTCCAAAAAAGTTAAATATTGCAGCCATAATGATTGCACTTTCAGGACGCATACACCTTGTTGAAACACAAGTTGCAATCGCATTCGGTGCATCTGTCCAACCATTTACTAAAATAACACCTAGAGTAAGAATTACTGTTATCAATAGTGGTGGATTCGATACTAATTGATGCAGGAATTCAAACAATGAAATAGTCATAAGCGCCTCCATAAATTTCGTTTATTATTTTTAAAGCATAACAATTTTACCACATAAATTATGATATTAAAAGACATATTTTTAACTAAAACTTAACTTATTCATAATTTATACTTAACAAACGAATATTTTTTCCTAGATTTGCTTATTATTTACCATTATCTTCTTTTGCTTTCCACTAGCTGTCTCGCTATTCTATCTATATTTTCCTTTTCCTCTTCGACTATTTTATATCCGATATCAATTAGCTTTTGAATACTTTCTGGTCTAACATCATCCATCCTTGGTATGCTAAAATTACGTTCTTCTATCTCTTTCTCAATTCTAACGTAGTTATTAGGAAGATGAATTGCACTAAATATTTTCTCTAACTGATAATCTACAGTCTGTTCACTTGCATCCATAAGTATATCCAAGATTGGCAATGCCCATCCAATTAGTCCCCATCTTTTTGCTTTCCTATATTCATAAGGGACCTTTGTAGATACATTCGCTACGGATAGTAAAAAGACATCATTCATATTTGTAAACTCCTCAAGTTTGATACCTTCTACTAATGCACATAGAGCAGGATTATTTGCGAATACACCACCGTCTATTAAGCAATTATCTTTTAACCGAATTGATTTTATGTAAGCTGGATTAAAATAGGTAGGAGCTGAAGCTGAAGCTAGAACCGAATCTTTCAATAAGTACTCTCTATCCTCACCTTTTTTCGAAGAAACAGTATTGAAAAATATCGCACTTCTCTTTTCTGTATCGTAAGAAGTAATAAGACATGGCTTTAATAAATCACCAATTTGAAGATTACCGAAGTATAGATCTAAGATTTTTTTAAATTCTGTATTAGTATATCTTGCGCCAAATAAACCGAAGAACGTATTTAATGGATAGTAAGGTTGTCGTTTGAATATTTCTTTTCCTTTATATAAATATAAATTTGTAGCATCTTTGGCAGAAAATTTTGGTCTACGATTTTTATCAGGACATAAGTAAATCGCTGTAAGTATCGCTCCAGTACTTGTTCCAGCAACCAAATCAAAATAATCAGCAATTCTTGCATTATGATTATGAGAATATACTTGAAGCCTCTCTTCTAACTTTTCTAAAACCATTGCAGAGATTATTCCCTTAATACCACCACCATCGATGGATAGTATATTAATATTTGCCATAGACTTTCCTCCCAATCTTCTAAAAGGGGGTAGAAGCTTTGTATTTAAGCTTTGTATTTAAGCTTCTACCTAATTTATATAGAATATCATCAATATTTTAGAAATTTTGTGACTAGATTTGCCACCTATATTTAAAATATATGAGAGTTAAGCCAAATTGATACTACAATATGTAAGATATGCAATATCTTTTGATATACAATATCTTTTGATATACAATATCTTTTGATATACAATACCTTTTGATATACAATACCTATGACTATTACAGTAGCTATAACTACTTAGACGTTAAATAAACTATAAGTAATTTTATAGTCTCCTCAATAGCCTTTATATTGGTTCTTTCAACTCCATGGGAAGAATGTACCGCCATTCCAAAAGCAGCCGCATATACGTTATTTCCAGCTCTTACAGCAGCATTGGCATCTGTACCATAACGATAGAATACATCAACAACATAATCAACTTCATTTTCTTTCGCTAATTGAATTAATTTCGTTGTTAATCCTCTATCATATGGACTATAATTATCCTTTGCACAAATGGATACCTGATATTCTGATCCATTCAGTTCCGGACCAATTAAACCAATATCAATTGCTACATATTCTTCTACTTCTGATGGAATATAAGCACCACCATGACCTATTTCTTCATAGAATGGGAATGCTAAAAGGGTGCGATACTTAGGCTTAATACCATTATCTTTCATATATTTTAATGCAGTAAATACCGATGCTACTGCAGCTTTGTCGTCAATAAAACGTGATTTGATATAACCATCCTCAGTATATTCAAATCTTGGGTTAATAGAAACAATATCCCCAGCTTCAATACCCAATGCTATGACCTCGTCTTCTGATGTTACATTTTTATCCAACATAATAACCATAGAATTCTCATCTCTTTGTAGAGTCCTAGCATCATCAAATACATGAACAGAATGTGAGATGCATGTCATTAGTCCAGTATATTTCTTGCCTTCTCTTGTATGAACCGTAACAGTCTCGCCTTCAATGCTACTATAATTAATTCCCCCTAATTGTGTCACACTAATACTACCATCTGAGTTAATTGTTTTAATAATTAATCCAAGTGTATCAAGATGAGCACCTACACATATAGTTTTTGAATTATCTTCCCCTTCTAAAGTAATATATCCCGTTCTCTTGCGATCATATGTAACGTCGTACCCCAAATTAATTGCATACTTCTCTAAAAGAGGAAGAATTTCTTCGTAATAACTGACTGGACTAGGAACTTCAATAAAATCTTTCATAGTATTTAGTATATAATCTCTGTAGTTTTCAATTTTCATTGATAGATCTCCTTTGTGATGTATTATATATTTTTTCTTTTTTATATTATAATACTTTTTCAATGTATTACCATATTTTTTTACTTGATTAATTAATTCATTTGTAAATCCATTGTGTTTTTATATTAAGTTATATCACACAACTACTTTAATCACATATTCTAATACAGACTTATAATAAAATATTTTTATTAATTATAATAATAAATACTTCCAACCTGTTTCACAGGTCCTGCCATATAAATAGTATCTGGTATAGAATCCTGGCTATTATCCATTGACATCACTTCACTCCTACTTACTTTCGTACGTCTAATAGATAATTTTAAGCCATCCATATAGTCTTCTAACTTCACTATATCTATTTCTCTATTTAAACATAATAATGTAATCTCCTCTTCAACTTCATAACCAGTATCTAACAGATATTTTATAAAGATACGTGCTGCATTCGCATTAAGTTTTGCTTTTGTACCATCTATGTTAAAAATTATAAATTCCATTTTATTTTCAGTAATAATTGGTCCATAAATAATTCCATCTACATAGCCACCACAATTGATATAACTTATTTTTTTGATTCTTTCTGGTGTCAATTCTAATTGATATTTATTTGGATCATAAATAATATATTCACTGCCAAAACCACGATATTTTACTAGTTCAATCATCACTACCAGTCTCCTTCTATAAAATGTCTAATCATAGTATATTATAGGCACATTTTCTACAAAGTATAGCGAAGAAAATGCTGTATTTCTTGTAAATAGTGCGTTATAATATAAATGCTTTAGCAACATTCTCCTATTTTTAAGAAAAGCAGACCAAAATGAGTCATGGAAAGGTATATTTATGGAAAAGCAAAAAAAAGGTTATCTAAATGATGATTTTTTACTATTTCATCTAAAAGATCAAAAACATCAAGAATTTGAATTTCATTATCATGATTTTAAAAAAATAATTATTTTCTTATCTGGTAATGTAACCTATTTAATTGAAGGAAAAACGTATCATCTAAACCCTTGGGATGTTCTATTAATTAATAATAATGAACTTCATAAACCTATCATTGATCCTTCTGTTCCATATGAAAGAATTATCATTTGGCTCAATTCTGACTTTCTAGAATCGCATAATGGCAAAGATTATGATATTACAACATGTTTTCATCTAGCAAATAGAAAAAGCTTTAATCTCGTAAGGCTTGACGCCAAATTACTTGACTATCTTAAAATGGTCATTAATGGTTTAACAGAGTCTATGAACTCTAACGAATTTGCTAATTCTTTGTTAAGTAATACCTTCCTAATTCAATTATTAATATACCTGAATCGAATTGTATTAGAACAGAAAAATATAAATGAACATCAAGCTCTTAAATACGATAAACAAATCGAAGAAATCTTGCGATATATTAATAATAATCTATCATCTGATATATCTATAGAGAAATTATCAGATGTTTTCTATATCAACCGTTATCATCTCATGCATAAATTTAAAGATGAAACTGGATATTCTATTCACAATTATGTAATACAAAAACGTCTTATTCAATCGCTGGAATATATAAACCAAGGAATACCAATCACAAAAGCCTCTGAATTAAGCGGATTTAATGACTATTCTAGCTTTCTAAGATCCTTTAAAAAGTTTTACAACAAGACACCCAGAGAATATTTTGATCAGAATTATTGAGCATGCCCAATATTAGCACAAAAAACATGGTAACAAGTAATATACTTGTTACCATGTTTCATTTTACTATAAATAATTTAGGAATTATTATTTAGTTGCTTCAGCTGCTGCTGCTTGACGAGCTGCAGTTTGTTCTTTAGCACATTTTAAATCGAATTTAAGAACATCTTTGTATCCAAGACCATTTACAGTATCTTGCATATCTTTTAATAAGCTATTAAATTCTTTTTCATTCTTAGCAAAGATCATCTTCCATGAGTAATCAATGATTACTGTCTTACATTGGTTACGTAAAGCTTCAATGTCAGAAGAAGTATTTGTTACTACGTAGCTAGTTCCTGGTGCTACTAATAATTGATTATTATCTTTTAAGTAAGTAAATGTATCTTTTGCTTTGTATTGATCTTGCCATGCTTTTGTTAATGTTGTTGCTCTTGCAGCAATAGTTGAATCCCATAATGCGTAGCTATATGGAGCCTTTGTAGTTGGATCTGTATCACTTGCTACAACTGGTGTAAAGTTTAACCATGAAACACCTTCACGGTAAGTTCCACCACCGAATTCATCTGGTACAGTTTGATCTACGTTTTGATCGTATTGAGCTTTCATACCATAATCAGTTAATTCTGGTTTTCCTTCAGCATTTACATCCCAAGTTAAACCTTTAATACCAGCACCTGATAAGATTTCAATACCTTCTGTTGAGTACATCCAATCGATGAAGTCCATTAATCTTTCTGGATCTTCTGCTTTGCTACCAATACCTACTACAACTTTATCTCCAGCTGGTTTACAACCATATGAGAAGATCTTTTGATCTTTGATAGGAACTAACATAAATCCTTTACCAGCTTTTGTATTATCAGCTGAGTTATATAATGATTGTCCTTGCCATGGCCAGAATGAGAATAATACTGCACCATCTTTGTATTTGTTTGATAAAGTATCATAGTTTTGTGTAGCTGAATCTGGATCTAAGATACCAGCTTGGTTTGCACTATAGAATAATTTTAATGATCTTATGTATTGTGAATTGCTATCAATAATACTTTGATCATCAGAACCATCTGCTTTAGATAATACGAATCCCATTTCATCATAACCATAGTAACATGTTGGTTGTTTTGCATTGTTCATCATATTTCCGTCCCAATCTTTGAATAGAGACATAGCATATGTTTTCTTACCAGAATCACTCTTTGGACTAGCATCTTGCATTTTCTTTAATACAGGAATTAAATCTTCTAAAGTATTAATATCTGGGCTACCAGCTTTTTGGTATACATCATAACGTAAGTATGGTCCGAAAGTTGGTTCACCTGATTCAGATGGATTAGTTGCTGGTTGACTTGAAACGCTCTTTGGAATTGCCCAAACACCGTCTTTACCAGCGATTTTTTGTGCATTTTCAATAGCTGCAGTATATTGGCTTACATTTTTTCTAGTCTTAATCATATCAGACATATCAGTAAGAAGACCTGCATTAACTACGTCTTTTAATTTGTCACCATCAGAACCGATAATAACAAGATCACCTAAATCACCAGCTGCTGAACGAGTTTGGAATAATGTATCACCACCACCTGCTACGTTTGGAGCAATGATATTTAATTCCATGTTAAATTTGTCTTTAACAATTTTTGCAAACCATCCAGGTTGAGTACCTTGGTTGTTTGCTTCAGTTGCAAATACATCTACAGTAATAAATTTGTCATATTTCTTATTACCATTTGCATCTGTTGTAGTACCTGTTGATCCCTTTTTGTCCCCTTTGGAATCTGAAGAGTCTTTCTTACATCCTACTAATGAGAATACCATAACAAGTACTAGTAGTAAGGATATAATTCTTGAAGCTTTCATTTTTCTCATAAAAACATCCTCCTTTAATATATATAGCTACAGAACAATATGCTCTGATAAGCCCGTTTTGTTAATCAGTAAAAGGCTATATTAACCTTTTACTGAACCAATCATGATACCCGTTGTAAAGTATCTTTGAGCAAATGGGTATACCATTAAGATTGGGAATACTACAATTACAGAAACTGTCATTTTAATTGATGTTGCTGTTTGTTTTGTTGCTAAGTTAGCTAAACCAGCTGCACCACCATTACTTTTCATAACATTAGCTAGTGTACTAGCTTCGTTAATATATTTGTACAATAAATATTGTAATGAATATAGTTTTTGATCTGTAATGTAAATTAAGGTATCTTGGAATGAGTTCCATTGTCCTACTGCTGAGAATATAGCAATAGTTGCTAAGATTGGTTTTGAAATTGGTAACATAATTCTTACGAAGATTGTAACAATTCCAGCACCATCAATTTCTGCAGCTTCTTGTAAAGAAGATGAAATTGACTCTATATATGTTTTAACTAAGATAATATTAAAAGGTGATACTATTGCTGGTAAAATATATACCCAGAATGAGTTATTTAAATGTAGGTTTAACATAATGATATACATTGGGATCAAACCTGCATTAAAGTACATTGTAATACACATAAAGCGGTACCAGAATTTTCTCATCCACATCTTTTGTTGTGAGAACATAAATCCTAAGAAAGCTGATGCTAATGTAGTACATAATGTACCGATTACTACTCTACCTAATGATATAGTTGCAGCAGCTGATAAACCACTTAACTTAAATACTTGCTTGTAGTTTTCAAACTGAAGCTTTCTTGGTAAAAAATTGATTACACCATTATTACTTAGATCATTACTACTTATTGTATTAATAATTAAATAATAAAATGGATAGATACAAATTATTGTAAATATTATAAATACAGCATAATTGATGATATTAAAGGATATATCTCCAACTGTTATCTTTTTCTTTTTTGCTTTATATGCTGTAGTATTTGTTTCCTTTGACATTGTATATTCCTCCTTCTTGATAAATTATATAATTGATTCACCACGGAATACTTTAGATAAAGTATTTACCACCCATAGTAAGGTAACGCTAATGATACTCTTCATCATACTAAGTGCAGTACCTAAGGAGAAACTTGCAGATCCCATTGATATTTTGTAAATGTATAAATCTAGAACTTGAATATGTTGCATATTAAATGAGTTACTAAAGATGAAATATTGTTCCATACCATTTGATAAGAAGTTTGCAATACTCATCATTAATAATACGAAGTATGTAGGTAATAATTGAGGTACTGTAATATGCCACATTAATTTAAATCTTCCTGCACCATCAACTCTAGCAGCTTCATATTGTTCTTGATCAGCACCAGCTAGTGCAGCCAAGTACATGATGGCTCCCCATCCAAGACCTTTCCACAATCCCCATAGCATCATTGTGATCCATGTATGACTATCACTTTCTAGGAATTTGATAGCATCTGTTGTAATTCCAAGATCTTGTAATACGTGATTAACCATACCACTTGATGAGAATAAACTAAATGCAACTGAATATACTAAGATCCAACTAATAAAGTTTGGAATTGTTGTAAGGGTCTGTACTAACTTCTTAAACCATTTACATTTAATTTCATTTAAAAATACTGCGAATGCTAATGGTAATACTGATGTTAAGATACCTAAACCACTCATTGCAAATGTATTCTTCAAAACATTGATTAACTGTTTGATTTGCATTGGATTTCCAAATAGATACTTAAACCATTTCCATCCAACAAACTCACATTGTGAAAGTTTTAGTGGTGGTCTGTAATCAAAGAACGCGTATGACCATCCATATAATGGTAAGTAGCTAAAAATAAAAACTAATACTAGGAAAGGTGCTACTAATAAGAAATATTTAAAACTTTGATCTTTGGCTTTCCTTTTCTTAGACTTTGCTTTTGGTGCTGTAATCGCTTTGTCCATTTTAATTCCTCCATCTTTGAAAATAATATACCATATTGATGATTTATTAATGTAACAATTTAAGCACATTGCACATTGTTTAATTAATAAACTAATCTATGAATGTATTTTACCATAGATTTTCAGCAATTAATACAGACACTTTTTTATCTATTGTGCATTAAAAATCAGACCTTTATATAAAAATCTATACAAAATTACAATAATCTTTCATGTAATACGTATAGAAACATTAGTTATTAAATGTAAATTTAATAAAAAATGACTAATATTGAAGTAAAAATTATAAGACATTAACAATAATGAACTTGACATATTAATTTGCTATAGTATAATACACATTACATAATTAATTATACATATATTACTACTATATACTACATTATTCAACATTTTAGTTATTTTTCAATAAAAAAGTGGAATAATTACTTATAATATATTCACTAAACAAACTATTATTTGGAAATGTTTCTTATGTAAATAGTACATACTTATTTTTAATTATGAAAATTAATATAATCGAGGAGGATACTATGAGTGGTTTTTTAAGTCACGAAAGCCCATTATTTCAATTTATCGACAAATTAATTGATATGATATTATTAAGCATTGTTGCATTCTTATGTTGTATTCCAATATTTACAATAGGTGCATCAGTCACTGCTTTATATTCAGTCACATTAAAAATGGCTAAGGATGAGGAAGGTTACATCTTTAGATCTTACTTTAAGTCCTTTAAAGAGAATTTCAAACAGTCAACAATCATTTGGTTAATCTTACTTATAATAGGAAGTATACTTGGTTTTTCACTTAATTTTTGGTTTTCCATGGATACCATGACGGGCAATGTGTTTGGCTTTATATTGGCATTTATCACTGTTTTATATAGTTGCATCTTATTATATACTTTCCCTTTACTATCTAAATTTAATAATTCCGTAAAACAGACTGTTAAAAATGCATTATTTATTGCACTAACCAATATGAAAAATACAATCTTCATTGTAATTTGTACTGCTCTTTGCGGATTATTTATCTTTTTTGTACCTGCTGGACCATATATTTTCATCGTTTTTGGATTTGCCTTTATCGCATATGTTAATTCCTTTTTCTTTAACCGTGTATTTAAACAGTACATTGACAAAGACGAAATAAACGAAAGCGATTCTAACAATGATGAAATTGAATAATCACCCAAATAAAAAAGCTGTTTTTCAACAGCTTTTTTATTGGTTCTATAATAAATGTTGGGGTGTGTTAAAAACACACTTCCAACATTTTTGTTTTTATATTAAAATACATCTATATAAAGCCTCTTCACATGCCAACCGACCAAAGCTAACATTTTAAAGGAGGTATTTTATATAGATGCAATCTAATTGTAACAAAAATCTTTTAAATTTAGAAGGTGTAAAATTAAAAAGTGTGCAACACACTTTAGATGGAATTATTATCAAGATTGAAACCAATCCCAAACCTCAAATTTGTCCTTGTTGTGGAGCTGGAACATCTAAAATACACGATTATCGTTGGCAGAAAATTAAAGACTTACCTTTTCAGTTGTCCAATGCTTATTTATTGTTAAGAAAACGAAGATATGTATGTTCTTGTGGTAAACGTTTTTACGAGAAATATAGTTTTATAGCTAAATATCAGCAACGTACAACACGACTATCCTTCAAAATTGTTGAATTGCTTCGTTCAACCAACAGTATTAAATATGTTGCTTCCCAAACTAATGTCTCAATGAATACAGTAATACGTATTCTTGATACACTCTCGTATGATAAACCACATATTCCTCAATGCATTTCAATTGATGAATTTAAAGGGAATGCTGGTGATTCCAAATATCAATGTATTCTGGTGGATGCAAAGAAAAAATGTATTCTTGATATTTTACCGGATCGTACTCAGTCCCATCTTATTGAGTATTTTAAATCTTGCAGTCGTGATGAAAGATATCGTGTTAAATTTTTTATTTCTGATATGTGGCAACCTTATATAGATCTTGCCAAAACATTCTTTCCTAATGCCACAATCATCGTAGATAAATATCACTACATTCGTCAGGTTTCCTGGGCAATTGAAAGTGTTCGTAAACGTTTACAAGCATCCATGACACCAACTCTTAGAAAGTACTATAAGCGAAGTAGAAAACTTATACTGACTCGATATTCTAAATTAAAAGATGACAACAAAAAAGCCTGTGATTTAATGCTACAATACAGTGATGATTTACGACTAGCTCACAGGTTAAAAGAATGGTTCTATGAAATATGTCAGAGTAATAGCTATACATATCAAAGAACTGAATTTTGGGAGTGGGTAAAAAGTGCTGAAAGCTCTGGATTACACGAATTTGAAGCATGTGCAAAAACATATAGACGCTGGTCTGAGTATATACTTAATGCCTTTAAGTATGGATATACAAATGGACCTACGGAAGGATTCAATAATAAAATCAAAGTACTAAAAAGAAGTTCTTATGGTGTACGTAATTTCGAAAGATTTCGTACACGTATCATTCACAGTTCTATGTAAAAAAATGGTCGGTTTTCAAGAGGCTTATTTGTCATGCAAAAAAACATCTATTATAGAACCTAGTCATAAAAATAGCTCTATTGTCAGTGTTAGTGCGGGTGCAACGCACCTCACACCCCAACACTTGACAAAGAGCCTTTTTATTTTAACAACTTATATTTAAAGATCTCAGTATATACTAGTTTACCTTCAATCCTCTCTGATTTCATTAAACTAATTTTATTCACTGGAATTTCTAACGTATTCATCTGCTTTTGAACTTGATCTACACTATATTCTTTTTTAAATATCGTTCTCCTAGCTAAGGTTAAATGTGGTTTAAAAGTTTGCTCTTCTATTTTGAATCCTGCTTTTCTTAAATAAAATGTTAGATATTCATTTAATTTACTTAAGTAAGTGTAACTTTTCACTCCAAGCCAACAGATATCCCCTTCTCTTCTATGAAACGTACCAAAATCCTCTACTTGTAGTATGAACTCTCTCATCTTTAATTCTTCAACACTTTGAGCTATAATTTCTTCAACTAAGCTAATTTTAGTTGTCTCTCCAAGGAAAACCAATGTAAGATGCAAATTTTCTTTCTTAGTAAAACTTGCTTTTTTCGTCATTTCTTTTAATCGCTCAACATTTTCATAAAGTCTATCTTTATCATAATCTTCAAAATTGATTGCAATGAATAACCTCATATTTACTCCCATCTGTCGCATCTTGTGACCTACCTAGTTAATATACAAAAGAATTCAGGACATTAACCATCAATATATTTATCTCCACATCTTCTTTTTGCTATTTTCGATCCAATCCAACGCATGCACTCGTAACTCAATATAAGATTTCATCTCTAAAATCCGTTTTTCTTTTCTTTCTTTCTGCTTTATTTGCTTTATTTCATTATCATTTTGAATGAAATAATCTAATCTTCTTGCATTTGCTTTCTTCACTTCTTCTGATGTACCAATTAAGGTAGGCAATTTCCAATACATGTTGGTTGTTTTAAATAAGAAAGTGTTTTTGAAACTTTCAGATATAACTGCATATTCCATTATTTTATTATCTGATTCTTCCTCTTTAATTATTACATTATTAATATTGTTTTGACTTTCGCTTATTTTTTGTATTAACTTCTTATGTTCTTCACTTTCACTATAGAATTCACCGTTTATGTTCAAATTCATCTCTTCTAATTTATAACTTTTCTGGTTAAATACACGTTCCGAGGTTAATTCCTTTCCGTCCCTAGGTAAAAATTGAACCAAAGTCATTCTTTTATTATTTGTATCTAATAGATTTATTTTATTATTAGCGGAAATACTTGAAGTTAAATAGCTCGTTAGTGATACATTCTTAGAATCAATATGTATATTAGATTGTATATTTAATACCCATACATCTATAATATTATTTTTCTCGTAAAAGGAATGTTTTTCTTCCCAATCTTTAATCACAAGCCGCGATGATATATAATTGATAGCAATCTTTGTGTCACGATATTCTATATACACGTGAGTTCTTCTTCCGTTTTCATGAACAGTATTAGTTCGTACAATTGCTTTCGGAAAGCTTCTTTTTGCTAATAAATAAAGTAAGAATCTTCCCTCTCTGTGTTCTTTCGATTCTCCATTATTTTGTAGTGTACATTTACTGCCTTTATGGTGAGAAAAATAAGGTGGAAGTATAGGACCTGCATTTAATATAACATATTCCTTACATTCATTACATGTAAACGCATTGGTCTGACTTTCTATTCTCATTTGCTTTCTTAATTCCTCATCGTAATATCCTAGATTATCTTTTAACGAGAAGGAACAAAATTCAGATCCTTTATACATTGCATACTCCATTAACTCATCCCCCACTTACATTAAATATATATCATATTATCTTCTATTTTACATATAATGTCCATCCTTACATTATACTTTACACCTAATCCGCATTACTGTATGGTGATTTTTTCCTTTTCATGGTATAAATATATATATTTATATATTTACAAATAGCTACCCATTTCTCAATCAAGGAGGGATTGACACCAATTTATCATATGACATAACCATCACTTGCAATGGCTTAACATTATTTCTCTTACTAAGAATTTGAAATTAATTGAAAAGGAGACATTCTATGAAATTATTAATTCACGACTTAAAAAGTGATGTATTTCAAAGCGCATTCCCATCACTACCTGAGGATACAAAAATCACATCAAACGAATCCACCATCCACCATTGTATTGGATGCTTTGGTTGTTGGGTTAAAACTCCTTCCAAATGTTCCATTCGCGATAAATATGGTAACATGGGTGAATATTTATCAAAATGCAACGAATTAATCATAGTAAGCAATTGTCGTTATGGCGGTTTTAGCCCTTTTGTTAAAAGCGTATTAGATCGTAGTATTTCTTATGTTCATCCTTATTTTCGTTTTATAAATGGCGAGATGCACCACAAAAGACGCTATGATAACAAGATTAACCTACATGTTCATTTCTATGGAGAAATCACAGAGGATGAAAAGAATACTGCTAACAAGCTCGTAAAAGCAAATTCTATTAATTTGGATTTAGATTCCTATGATGTTTCTTTCTATAAGGTTACTAAAGAAATGGAGGGTATAATTTTATGCAAATAGCACTTATTAACGGAAGCCCTAAATATAAGAATAGCGCCTCAGAAGTTATTTTAGAAGATTTAGAAGAATGTTTAAAGAAGAATCCTAATATAAAGGTTACACATTTTTCATTCTTAAAACCTCAGATTGATCAAAAGGACATTAAATCTCTATTTTCATGTAATTGTTGGGTATTTGCTTTTCCTCTCTATGTAGATGGTATTCCTTCACATTTATTGAATTGTATGATTCAACTTGAAAAATATATAGGGGCGCACCCTAATGTTCCTAAGACAATTCATGTATATGGCATTAGTAATTCCGGCTTTCATGAAGGAAAGCAAAATATAATAGCAATCGAAATATTGAAAAATTGGTGCATAAAATCAGGTCTTATCTGGGGACAAGGACTTGGAGTTGGTGCTGGTGGAATGCTTGCTGGCCTAAAAAAAGTTCCACTTGGTCATGGCCCTAAAAAGAACCTAGGGAAAGCTTTTGAACCTTTTGTAAGTAATATCGTACATAGGAAAAGTGAAGAAATCATTGTTACTTCTGCAAACTTTCCTAGACTCGCATACAAAATAGCTGCTGAATTCGGTTGGAGAAAGCAGATTAAGGCAAATGGACTTAAAAGAAAAGATATTTTTAGAAAATGTAATTAACTCTTTTCATTTATATTACATATTTACAGATTAGTAAAACCCATGCAATCATTTTATAGATAATCTTGATATCCTGACAGATTAAAATTGCATGGGTTTTATTTTATAGTCATATCATACAACGTCTTACTAGAATTCTTTTAACAAACTTTGGTTAGGGCGTCAAAAGTCATTCTAAATCTTAATTGTGTATATTGATGTATAATTATTAATTTTGGCGTAGTCCGGCCGAAAGTATCGTTTATATTTTGTCAAGACTCAAAGTAAAAATACGAACATAAGTGAGTATTTTTACTTGTTTTGAGGCTTGTAAAAAATATGATGCTAGAGGGAAAGGTAGCTAAAATTCATAATTATACAGCGATATACACTCAGTAAACTAAAATAAGACTTTTGACACCATAACCAACTTTAGAATTCTTTCTTTAAGCTTCTATCAAACAATTCTTGTAATACTTTCTTACAATCTCCGTTTTCATATAACATTGTATACACTGCCTCACAAATCGGTAATTCCACTTGATACATTAATCCTAATTTAATCATTGCTTTCACAGTATAATATCCTTCTGCTAGATTCGTATATTCCTGTCCTTTTACAAAAGCTTCACCATAACTTCTGTTATGGCTATATTTTGAAAAAACTGTTGCTTCATAATCTCCTAAATGACACAGTCCATATGCAGATTGCTCCTTGCCTCCCATCGCCTTTATTAACCTGGCAACTTCTCTCGTTCCCCTTGACATTAATGCACCCTTTAATGACGAGAGATTCATACCATCTAGCATTCCTGCTGCAATTCCTATTACATTTTTAGCAGCGGCACCTACTTCACTACCTATCATATCATCGCCATAGTAAAAGCGAATTAAATCACTCGAAAACGAAGTAACAAGAAATTGTTGATCTGCTTCACATTCCGAATCAATAACCATACAGTTTGGTATCCCCTGATAAAAATTTTGCACATGTCCTGGACCAAGCCAAACTGATACAGAACTATTCTCTTCTAACGTTTCATTTACAATCTGGGATAATCTTTTTCCTGTCTCTATCTCAATCCCTTTCATACACAATACAAATTTTTTGTTTTTCACTTTATAATTTTCAATTTCTTTCATAACATTTCTTAAACCTTGAGAATTAATTGAGATTATTATGACTTCTGATTCTAAAGCTTTCGAAAGATTTGTTTCTAATATAATACTCTCTGGTAGAGTGATCATGCCATTTGAACGAGTCATGGCGAATTCACTCATATGTTTTGAGCCTTCTCTTCCATATAATATTACATCTTGACCTATATGATTTAGATACCATGCGATAAAGGATCCCCATCTACCGCAACCAATTACCGTAACTTTCATTTCTTTACCAGTACCTTTCTCTTTGTATTTATCATTGTATTTTTTATAACTTAAAACTTCCCAGTTAACAGCTAATCTCCACTTGATTATAAAGATTTTGAATTTTTCACTTGGAAGTATATGTGCATATTTTACCATAATCATTTATGTTTTACTAACATATTCTAGGTAAGATACTGCTAACAAGTTCAGGAATGATTCTTTTACCTCCGAACGAATTTCTTGAATATATCATTTTATCCTCCATCTGAGCAAATTCTCCTATAATACATGTATCTTTTCCACTCTCTATGCTTTGTAGCATCCTCAGTACTTTATCCGCTTCCTCACGCTTTACAACTAATACCATTCTTCCTTCACAAGCCATATAAAGTGGGTCAAATCCTAATAACTTGTTAACTGCTCGTATACTTGGTTTTATCGGTATCTCTTCTTCATAAAGACAGATTCCATATTCAGTTGTCTTCATGAATTCATGAAGTACTGTAGCCACTCCTCCCCTTGTCGGATCTCTCATACATTTAATAGCCTCTTTATATTCATTAACAACAGATAAAAACGGTGTTAATAAGGCACAGTCACTCTGGTAGTCTCCACTAATCTTCATGTGATACCTATCTACAGCTATTGTAGTCCCATGCTCTCCTATACCGCCTGTTATTAGAATCTTATCTCCAGCATCAATTTTATTCTTTTTATACCCTGAATAATTAACACCTACTCCACTCGTATTAATTACAATCTCGTCCAAACTTCCCTTTTCTACAACCTTGGTATCTCCTGTAACAATTGATACATTTGCTTGAGTACACATGTCTCTCATTGTTTCAACTATTTTCTCTAACTTTTTTCTCTCAAAACCTTCTTCAATTATAAATCCTGTGCTTAAATAAAGTGGAGTTGCACCTGATACCACAAGGTCATTCACGGTACCACAGACTGCAAGCTTACCTATATTCCCACCTCGAAAAAAGATTGGTTTTACAACAAAAGAATCCGTTGTATAACTAATCAGTTCATTGCCTAACTGAAATGTTGCAGCATCCCCTTGATCCAATAAATATTTATTCTGAAAATTCTTATAAAAGATCTCTTCAATCAATTGAGATGTATGTTTTCCCCCATCCCCATGAATGAGCTTTATTATTTCATCCATTCTATTCTCCTCTCATGCTTATTCATAATAGGGTTTGCCCAAGATATGACTTTTTAGTCTAATCTATGCAATATGCCATGCTAGATTTTGAAAAAGAGCATTTGTTAGGCGAATCATAATATGCAATTCTAGATTATTCTCAATCCTTTACACCAGATATTTATAAGATATCGCACAACTTCCTTCTCCCGATATCATACAAGGACCTACTGGATGTTCCGGAGTACATTTACCCCCATATAAAGGGCAGTCCTTAGGTTCACTTTTTCCAAGAAGTATATCGCTGCATACACATTTATTCCGCTTTATGTCTTGACATTTGTTTATTTCTTTATCTGTCATTTTATTCACGTTGTGTTCTTCAAGCTGATATCTCACACTAGCATCATATTCTACATATTCCTTTTGAATGTGGAATCCTGCACCTTCTATTATTCCAATCCCTCTTAATTTAGCATCGCAGTCATCAAATACCTCTTCCATTAACTCGATTGCTTTTTGATTTCCTTGATATGAAACACACTGTCTATATAGATTGTTAAAATATCCAGATTTTTCTTTATTAAGAGATAAATAATATAATGCTTGAACGACATCTTTCGATTCAAATCCAGCTATCACTCCTGAAATACCATATTCTTTACTTATAAATTCAAAATAATGTTCACCTACAACTGACGCAACATGTCCAGGGCAGATTAAGCCTTTTATACCATGATCTGAATCATTAAAAATATAACGTAAGATTGGCTTCATTCTTTTTAATCCAATATAGAAAGAAAGATTATGTAACTTTTCTTGCCTTGCCTTCTTTATTGCGAGTGCAATAATTGGTGCAGTAGTCTCAAAGCCTACTGCAAGGAATATAATCTCCTTATTCATGTGAGCCCTTGCTAAATCTATGGCATCAATCGGTGTATAAAGTACCCTGATATCTCGTCCTTTTTCTTTTTGTTCTAATAGATTTTCTTTTCTTCCTTTTACCCTAAGCATATCTCCAAAAGTTGTAATTATGATATCTTTCACTTTCGTAAGTTCTATTGCCTTGTCAATATAATCCTCAGATGTTACACATACTGGGCATCCAGGTCCAGATAATAATCGAATCTGTGGTTTTACCAGTTCACCTATACCATATTTTTTAATTGCTTCTGTGTGACTTCCGCATACCTCCATTATTGTATAACTGTCACCATCCATATTATGAATACTAGATAGCATCTCTTCTATTCGAAGGTACTTACCCATTCTGACATCAACTCCTGAACCTCATGATAATAATGTTCTTCAATCTTTTGTATACCACATCCAGCATGGACTAAAATATAATCTCCAACCTTAGGATCTTCAATTAGTCCAATATTGACCTCGCTTTCAGTCTCCATGAGGCTTACTATAGCGTAATCCTCTTTGATCTCTTGAATCCTTCCAGGCAGTGCAATACACATGATTAATTTCCTTCTCTCTCATCGAATTTTGCATTCGCTATAAAAATTTGTCCATAAGATATACCACTATCATTAGTCGGAATCTGTTGGTTATAATACACTTGATATCCTTTAATCTTCAATTTATTATTTAACATCGTTAGTAAATACCGGTTTTCAAATACTCCACCTGATAGAATTACTGTCCGAATTCCCGTTATTTCAGATATTTTATCAATCATTTGAGCACTAGCTTCAATTACGGTATTATGGAAGCGAAATGATATTCTAGAGTTAATTTCACCTTTCTCAATATCTTGTATGATTCCTTCAAATATCTTCTCTAATTTGATTAGATAAGTACCGTCTTTCCATATAATTTCAAATGGATATATTAATTGTTCATCATTCTGGTTATATTGCTTTTGATAGCTATATCGATTATTCTGGTTTTTCTGGTAATCCATATTACGATTCTTGTTAATCTTAATTTCTTCTAGGTAGATGCAAATATCCATCTCATCTAATTCATTTTCAAGTTCAATTGCAGCTTGACCTTCATATGTATTCTGATAACAGATACCCAATAGAGCTGATACTGCATCAAATAGTCGTCCCATACTAGAGGTAGTATGGCACATAAGGTTAGAATTAAGGAGTTGTATTAATAATTCAATCGAATCTTCTGAGGCATTACGAACTAACTTCATTGCATCAAACCCTAATTGTTCAAGATAGCATACAAGAATTCGCCATGGGTTATTGATTGCTTCTTCTCCTCCCTGTATTACGAGATAATCAAGATGCCCCATTCGATGAAAGCTCTTATAATCACCAACTAAGAATTCACCACCCCATATAGCCCCGTCCGTACCATACCCAGTTCCGTCATATATGACACCAATTACTTTTTCATCTAGTCCATGTTCTCCCATACAGCTCGCCATATGCGCATGGTGATGATAGATTCCTATCGCTTTCGTATTCCACCTTGTCTCATATTCTTCCGCTAAACTTCTACTGATATAAGCAGGATGCATATCATATGTTACTATTTTAGGTTTTATCTGAAATATAGTCTTAAAATGGTTTAATATTTTTTTATAATTCCGATAGCATTCAACTTCACAAAGGTCACCAAGATATTGACTATAATATAAATATTCATTATTTGAAACGCATATTGAACCTTTCATATCCGCACCAAATGCTAGAATTTCTTCCTTGGTTTGTATTTTATATGTATAAGGGATATAACCCCTGGCTCTCCTTGATACTATTTCTGTACCATCGAGGACTTTTACAACAGAATCATCAATTGGTATATAAATATTACGATTGTGAAGAATGAAATAATCCGCAACATCCTTTAAATGTTTAATCGCACTTATATTCCTATATTCCAATGGCATGCTACTAATATTAGCACTGGTCATTATAAGATAGTCTAATTCTTCTAGTAAAAGATAATGAATTGGTGCATATGGAAGCATAACCCCAAGGCTTTTACTCCCTGGAGCTATTGTATCGGGCAATCGAAGTGATTGAGATTGTCGTTTCTTTTTTAGTATAACAATAGGCCTTCTCTCACTCATTAGTATTTCTTCTTCCTTTTCATTCATCTCACAGATTTGTTTTACAACCTCGATATTTCTCACCATAATTGCAAATGGCTTCCTTGGTCTATGCTTTCTATCTCGAAGATTATGAATAGCATCATCATTTAATGCATCACATGCTAAGTGAAAACCACCAATTCCTTTTATAGCAAGTATCTTTCCTTCCTTTAACTTACGAATTCCTTCTTTAATAACATCTTCACATATTAATTCATTGCCATACTTGTCAGTCATCCAAAGCCTAGGACCGCATTGATTGCAAGAAGTAGGCTCTGCATGGAATCTTCTACTTTTGATGTTTTCATAATCTTTTTGACACTCCATACACATCTTAAATTCATTCATAGTTGTTGTACTTCGGTCATATGGCAAGCTTTTAATGATAGAATATCTTGGCCCACACTCTGTACAATTTGTAAATGGATACCGATAATATCTATGATTTTTATCTTTCATATCACTTTGACACTTTTTACATATTGCTATATCAGGTGGTATAAAACGTATCTTGTTATCATTCACCGCACTTTCCATAATTACAAATGCTTCCTTCTGATTGTATATGTTACGAACCAGTCGTACTTTTTTATCTACAATAATTTGAATATTATTTAATAATATATCCGTTTTTTCGATGCTAGCCAAGGGCGGACATTGATGAAGCACCTCATATAGAAAATCCTTCCTATTCTCAATATCCCCCTCATAGATAATCAGTACCATTCCTCCCAGATTTCTAACAAAGCCACTAATCTTATATTTCAATGCTGCCTTATACACGAAGGGGCGATATCCCACCCCTTGAACAATTCCGTAGACTTTAATGCAATATCTTCTTATTCTCATATCCCCTACAATTCTAAGACCTCTCCTTCAATACTTTCTAGAATGGCCGTTTGCTCCTTAATGTCTTGTTTATTAATAATTATCTCGGTCCATGGTCCAAAGAAATTTTGATTCATTTCTACAAGATGCTCATATAAATTTTCTCTATTCACATGACTATGTTCATTTACAGTAATCGATACTTTTTTTACTTTTTCTATTTTATTATTCTCACATAACCTTTCAAGTTCATCTGTTATCTTTTGTAGCAAAATCGTATCATGCATGGTTATCCCTTCCTTACTTTCTAACTACAATACCGATGATTGGCAAATGATAAAGCTCTTCTTTCTTTTCCTTTCTACGATAAAAATTACTCAGATCTCTCCCTAATGTTAATGAGTGTTTATGTGCACCCCATGATAAGTCGTTTGTTACATCATATATAATTTCATCTACTGCTATATATGCTTTTCTGCCGTTTTTACCATTAAAGTATGTTAAATCATCTATAGATAATTGCCTAATCTGTTGTGTACTTAATTGCATTTCTTCATATGTACTATCTTCTCCGTTTATAATATTATTTGTTATTAATTCCTCAGATTGATTTTCTTCTAAAGGGACCACATTTTTATTGATATTACCTGAATTCTCCTCTAGTACTTGATCTTTATCCTCATTCTCACATTGCTCTACACCATTTAAATTTCCTATTTGATATATCAAGGCTTCTGTCCTACTATTAATTAGATTCTCATATAAATCCTTCTCTTCGCTCGTTAAGGGTAAAGCCAACATCTTATTATAATAATCCATATCATTCTTAAATTGATATACGGTATTTCGAATGCAATCTGTGATACTTGCCATTAATTATCTTTGCTCCCTTCTGATATACACCTTAATATATTGTTTGATACGTTATCAGCAATATCTTTGAATTTACTTCTCAGAACATCACTAATACCGATACCATAACCTATTTCATAGATTTCGATAGCATATATGTATCCAGTCACTTTTGGGTAATACAATTTTAATAAGTCAAGAAAATTGTAACTATGTTGTGAATATACTTTTCTATTTGTATCCAAAGAATTGATTGCTATAGTAGTTATATCACCCGGAGTTTTCTTAAGATAGGAAGCATCAATTATAAAAAGCTGATCTTCTGATACAACACTATTAATACAATATGATATATCTGTCTCTCCATAGATGAATTCAAAATTCTTATGAAGTATATCTGCATTAAAGCTTTTTTCTATTTGCTCTAATACCTCGATGCCAATTCCATCATCTTTCATCAACGTATTTCCTAATCCTATAATTTTTACACTCATTATCTACCCGCCTCTTCACTAGACTAGAATATCAATGGTTTTATCAGTGCCTTCCCTTGTAATGATATGTGTGGCACAAGATACACATGGATCAAATGATCTTGCAATCCGCCCAATTTCAACTGGTTCATCTATATTATTTAACTTTGTTCCAATCAATGCTTTTTCGATAACACCTGCCATCCCCTCATTACTCTTAGTTGAAAGATTCCATACAGATGGTGTAATTATATTATAATGTTGAATGACATGATTCTCTATGTTCACCCAATGCCCTAGAGTTCCTCTTGAAGTATCCGTAAGACCAGCACCTACGGCATTTTGGGGTATCTCATATTTCTTCTGATTACTTCTTAAAAGCTGAATGCGTGTTACGATTTGAACCATTATCCTTAATATCTTTTCTGTTTCCATTACTCTAGCAATATTTCTATCCAAACAGGAAGATCCCCCTTTATAATCACCTGTTATTTTAAGTCTCGCCAGTGGCCCAACTTCCATAGCAAGATTGTTATAGTGAGGAGATTTTATAAAGGAATAGGCGTCTTCTTTTTTCGTATCTGCAACCGTTGGATTATCCGTTTGATACCAAGCATATTTCACTTGTTCCGTTATTAAGTCTGGATTCAACGGACTTATTACACCCTCTATTAAAACACTTGGTTTCACGTAAGTGATTTCTGCCTCGTCATAGGTATTAAACATCCCATAACTCATATAATTCGGATAGGAAATACCTTTTTCGAAATAATCTGGATAATATGTTGCCAAAACATTTGCATCCTCTTTCATACTCGTACTAACAAATGCGAGAAGCTTTTCTATAATGGAACGTACTTTTTCTAATTTATATGGATCAATATTGACAGTAATACCTCCAACAAAAATACCATGGCTATGAGGTGCTTTACCACCAAGCGTCGCTGCTCCTTCGTGAGCCATTCTACTAAGTTCAATACTCTCTACATAATGTCTCTCAATATTTTGATTAATATCTTCTGGTATACGATAATCGTGATACATTTGATCCGATGCCAACTTTACGCTGTTAATCTTCGCATAATCAGGCATACTTAATAAATAGAAATGCCTTAAATGATTCTGCATAATTTCAAATCCATGTACTAAATCTCTAAGATAACGATCATTCAAAGAAACTTCAATCTTAAGTGCATTCTCATCTGCTAATGCTGCTGTAACTGCATGAGCAGTCGAACAGATTCCACAGATTCTTTCAGTTATAAATATTGAGTCAAAGGGAAATCTATTTTTTAGTATCGTTTCAAAACCACGATACAATAGCCCACTAGTTCTGGCATCCACGATTGTATCATCTTCTATATTCACTGATATTTCTAGAAATCCACTGATTCTTGTTATTGGATCAATAATAATTGTTTTGGCCAAGTTATCTCCTCCTATCGCCATCCTATCCATATTAATTTCTTATAAACGGTTCCATAGCATCTGGAAATCCAGGATTTGCACAACCAATACAGTTTGTGTTATTTCCAACTGGCCAATTGACATAACCATTCCATTTTCTTCTTGGACAATCCGTTCTCGTGATTGGCCCTCTGCATCCTATCCGAATCATGCATCCTTCATCTCCGAATTTTTCAGCGAAAATACCACTTTCAAAGAATCCTCTTCTCGTACAGTTATCATGTATTGTTACTCCATAGAATAATTTTGGCCTGCCCTCATCATCTAATTCTGGTATTTGTCCAAAGTTAACAAGATAAGCTAAAGTTCCAATTACCCAATCTGGATGACTTGGACAACCCGGAAGCCTGATTATCTCTCGTTCTAGAACTTCTTTTACACTCTTTGAGGCAGATGGATTGGGAGCAGCGGCTGATACTCCTCCATAAGAAGCGCAAGTACCAACTGCAATCACATATTTTGCTTTTTCGCCTGCTAACCTAATTGCATCTAAAGCTGTTATATATTTTCCTTTATAATTTGCAACAATGGTATACATACCGTCGTCCGCAGTTGAAACTGCGCCTTCTACTAATAATACAAATTCTGTATCTAATGTATTCAAAAATTTTTCATATGCACTTTCACCTTCTGCACCCATTAGTGTATTGCTAAACGTAATATTCACTAAGCTAGTCAAAGTGCTATATAACCCTGGATTTTCTGCATCCATGAATGAAATGATATTACCAGAACATCCAGTTAGCTCTAACCATATCGCATTTAACTTCTTTTTATCAGTATTTTGTTGTATACTTAGATTCTCTTTGTCCAAATGAATGTTATTGCTGTTTTTTAACTTTGATAATTGCCATTCTTGTAATCTATCTAACAATCTATGCACGATCCTTTTACGAATATATTTTATATATATTCTTTTTTTTAAGTTATATTACAGTTCTAGAAGAACTCTTACATAATAAAAAAAGATAGATGACGATGCATCTATCTTCCTTATATTCGATTATTTTTATAAAGTGAACTCGCTAAGCAATAACTGTAATATTTCAGCTTGAGCTACAAATGCTTCACTTGTAGATAAGCCTTCTTCAGAAGCTGCTGTATTCTCATCAACAACCATCATTAAGTTTTCAGCGAAATCTAATATTTCATTCAGTGATTCTTTTTCTCTATCACTTGCTTTTTGTATTATATCTACAAATTCTGTTGTATTCAAAGTTGCATTAAGTATACCTTTAAATTTACTATTTGTCTCCTCAATAAGAAGCTCACCATCATAAATGGACTGTATACTATTTTTTATTAGTTCTTCCGATGATTTTGCTGCCATCTGTGACTGTTCAGCTAATTTGCCCATTTCTTCAGCCACGACGGCAAATCCTCTACCATTTTCTCCTGCTCTTGCCGCTTCTATAGAAGCATTTAGTGACAACAATTCTGTTTGTTTTGCAATCTGATGAATCGATCCAATTACAGTTAATACTTCTTTTGTCCTAGAAGCTATCGTATCGAATCCATCCACTAAGGAGGACATATAATTACTACCTTCTTCTGCTCTTTTCTTCATATCATAAGATAATTCACTCATTTGCTTCGTATTTACTGCATTCTCATGTAATTGTTCTACAATCAATTGTATTTTTTCTTTTAATAAAGCTATAGATTCTGCTTGGTTTGTTGCTCCTATGGATAATTCTTTCGATGATAGTGCAATATGTTCTGCTCCTTCTCGAATCATTACAAAGGAATCTCTAACATTTTTAAGTATATTATTGAAATAATCAGATATCTTATTTAATGCATCTTTCATCGGAATGAAATCACCAATATAATCTGTATCTACTCTAACTGTAAGATCTTTATTAGCCATAGAATTAAGAACTGTTGTTACACTAATAATATAGCCTTGTAGCTGTAGTATTGTATGATCAATTGAATTACATAATGTACCAAGTTCATCCTCACTATCTACATTTATATCGATTGATAAATCTCCCATAGCAACTCTCTTCATAGCTTGATTTATCGTTTCAACTGGTAACGTTATACTCTTTATTACGATTTTTGTAATCCTTAATGTACCTATGACTCCTAGTAAAAAAAGGATAATAAATAAGACAATACTAATTATTATACCAAAATCAGCCTCTTTAGTGAATATGCTAGCATATTGATTGGAGTTGATACTTATGAGATCAAGCTCTGATTCGATATGATCCAAAATAGGTGCATAATCATTTTTATATGTACTATATATTTCTTTACTATCACCATTTTTTGCACTTTTTACTATTTGTTCACGATATCGAATTCCTTTATCCATTTCTGTTCTTAAAGATTTAATATTTTTTGTTTCTTTCGTTTTGGTAAGTAGCTCTATATTTTTATCGATAACATTTACTGATTTTTCAAATACCTGATATTCTAATTCTGACTCATTAATATACATATCCATTGTACTTTGTTGTTTTGCCATTGCAGCACGATGAATATTATTTACTATTTTTTGAAGTGATATTTGAGCTTTTAGAACATTGGAGTCCAAAGTATATGGACCTGTATGAAACTGATTGATTTTAGAATCTAGATGTACAAAACCAATTAAGCCTACAATGACAATAATAAAAGTAATTAGTCCAATATAAAGGAATGTATTTTGTAATTTTTTCTTAATTGGTAAATTTATATATTTTTCTTTTAATTTTTTCATAGTTAATCTCCTCTTTTGCTTTTCTTAAGCGTAACTAGAGAATGTAAACTATATATTAATTATTGGTAAATAACCGTTTATCTTTATGTAAATTAATTATCTATGTATTACTTAATCCAACAATAAACTCGAATAAAAAAAATAGAGCTGTACATAACCTTTCCCACGGCCAATGTACAAGCTCTTATCATTACATGAAAATTAATACCTTAATGTATTCATACCTTATAATTCAATGTCATTTGTTCATCGCTCTATAAAAATACTCCCCTCAAAGTATCTTATTGAGATTAATTTTAGTTTAAATGCATTACGTATCTATTCATTTCATTTACAATAGAATATTATCATAATACTCTCATTAATTGTGGTGTTTTGTCTAATATGCAAATATTTTGTCTTTTTGGTTGATTTCATTGTTTATTACGTTTCATAACGAATTCTTAAAAATCAAAAAATTCCTTTAATTCCTTAACTTTCCCTCTGCTGAGTGGCACTACATCATTGCTATCTTTAAGAAACATATCATAAGTGTAATTGATTCTCGGCTTAAATTTTGATACTTTTTCAAGATTTACGATATAGCATTTATGAGCACGAAAGAAATTTCTTTTCTTTAACTTATCTTCATAGAAACATAACGTTTTATTACCTCTATATATTTTATCCTTTGTATGTATATATATTAATCGATTAACTACTTCAAAATAATAAATATCATAAAAAGGTATAAGCACTACATCTTCGTCATCAAATCCACAAATAATATCTAATTCATATTTATATTCATTACTTAATCTTTCCACGCTATTATGAATCTCATTTTGTAATCTCATTTTATAAAGTGCACTATCTATTCTTTCCTTTTGAAAAGGCTTTAAAATATAATCTACTGCATTCATCTCAAAGGCTTTTACAGCAAAATCATTAAATGCTGTAACAAAACATATCTTCGTATTCGGATATACATTAAGTACCTGCTCTGCTAAATACATTCCATTGATACTTGGCATTTCAATATCTAGAAATAAAGCATCAATGGGATTTTTCAGCAAATAAACTAAAGCTTCTATCGGATCTAGAAATACCTTTTCCAAAGATATATTATCATAATCCTTTATAATATCTACCATATAATTCAAAGCATTTTTTTCATTATCCACTATTACAATTTTCATACTTACATCCATGTATCCACTAACCTGCCATCCTAAATTATTTTAATCATCTTATTGATTTATTATTAATTATTTTACTTCCTTAATAATTGGAATTTCAAAAAACACTTTTGTGCCTACATTAACAGTACTTTTAATATTTAATCTTGTTTGATAACACTTTATTAATCGATCATTAATATTTTTAAGCCCAATACCAGACTTGCAATCTTTATCTAATAGTTTAGCAAGTATTTCTTCTCTCATTCCTACGCCATTGTCTGATACCATTAATTGAAGTTTATCCTTTATTTTTATTGCTTGTATTTCAATAGTAATATTATTATGAATTCTTGCATGCTTTATCGCATTCTCAACAATAGGTTGTAAGATTAATTGCGGAATCATTATGCCCTCGAATTCCTCAGGAACTTTAATCGCTAATTGAATTGCATCCCCATAAGCAGCACTCTCTAATCGAAAATAAGACCTAATTAAATCTAGTTCTTCTTTCAATGTGTAAAATACATTTTCGCGGTAATCAAATTTATGCTTTACTCTTAAAAAATTACAAAAATCCAAAATTAAATTTCTTGCTGTTGGTACAGATTCTCCCATAATACAATAAATATTATTTAAAGTATTGAAAAAGAAATGTGGTGCAATCTGCGCTTGTAGGAAAGCAATCTCCATATCTTTGGCTTGGTTTGAACTTATAAAGGCTTCTATTATATCTTCTGATAATACATAGATTCCACAGATTGCAAAGAACAAAAGCCCTAAATTATAATTTCCAGCAGATACATATGCCAAATATATTTTATTCGCAGACAGAATATCAATGCTTATTGTAAGTACCATAAATATAAAACCAAATGTTAATTTAATGGAGTGCTTCTTTCTTCTACGAATTGCTTTAATCAAGGTATACATTATGTTTATTAAGTTTAGTATAAGAATTGTCATATATATTGAATCATCATATACAAAGATTCGAATTGGAAATATTATAACTGCTAATAAAAACAATGCATTTACTGTTGAAATAATGCGCCAGCATTTTTTACATGTTTGTTCTCTATAAATTGACCTTATAAAAAATTGCAGAGAAAAAAGTCCCGTAACAAATGCAAAATATTGTAGTTTCGTAATAAGATTAAAAGGTATATCACTCCATAAATAGTTTAGTATATTCACATCACTAATTGATTCAAGTAGCATTGACGAGAGGCAAAACAAGCCAACATGTAAAAAATTAAATTTCTTCAAATCCGAATGATAAAGAAGTATCAAATATAGCCCAAGACCTGCAAATACACCTATTATAATTGCACTTTTTATAATGCCTTCATGAACATTATTCTGTATATTATTTGTTTGCCCTAGTAGAATACTACTAATAATACCGCCCTTATTATTATGGTAATTCGATATCTTTATCTCTATATTAACATCAACTGTTTCTGTATAAAACGTAAGTGTTTGATACCTCCATGAAGCTGTTTCTGTTTTTAGATTTTTACCCAATACCCCATTTGATGCAATAAACCTCCCATTAATATACACTTCATAGGCACTTGGAATATAGCGTAGGTCTAAACCATAATATCCGCTCTTGGGTACCTTTATCTGTAACTTATAAGTACCATAACCATACCTACCCATTTTTCTTGCAACCTTATTATTCTCATTCCATCGCCCAGGTACCATAATATTAATAGGTTCTTCATTTGTATTATCCATAGGATAGAATTTCCATTCTCCATCAATTTCAGTTATAAAATTATTCAAATTATTATTCGATAAATCTATATATCCATTTTTAGCAGTGGTTGAATATTCGATTTTTTTATTCATTATCAAGCATATATAAAATATTAGTATAATAAATAGTATCATAATTAAAAGTCTTGCTGTTGTCTTTTTACTATTTATCCTTTCATCTCCAAGGCTTTGCATAGTGTCGTATATCGTCCTTTTATAGTTTTATTAGTATTATATCTTCTATCACAAAAAGTGTCTAGTTTAACTTAGTACTTCAGTCAACATTTATCAATCCATCTAATGTATTCCATATGTTCTACTTATATATATCTTCTCTTATTACAAGATATATTATAATATTTCGATTCAATTGTTATATCCTCACAAAAACGTGCAGACACCAAAGGTTCTGCACGCCAAGCATAATTATATAATTACAATCTAAACTTATTTACCATTGTTTCTAAACTATCAGATATCTCTTTTTCATTTGATACCATAGTCCCAATTTTATCAACAAGTTCTCCTAGACTATCAATATTTTGAATAATTACTCTGCTATTCTGTGCGGTATTTTGTGAAGCATCTGCAATATTTTCAATTGCTTCTCCAACTTCTCCAATGACCTTTTCAATATTCATTGTCATATTTGCAATCTTAGTTGCAGTTTTCTCAATATTCAAAGCATCTACCCCATATTGTTTCGCAACATCTACAAACATCTGATAATCCGGTGTGACTGTTTCTTTTACAAAAGATAATAGATGGTTTGAGTTCATAATTAGATTGTTATAAGCATCATGGTTCAAACCAGATACCACTGCCAATTACTAAATCACTATCGAAAATAACCTTTCCCAACATCTCTTCATATTGTTTCAATTTAGTAGTTGAATATGTAGTACCAACATTTCTTGCAGTTTGTTCTGTCATGGTTGATACTTTTTGCATTTTCATTTCAATATCTGTCATGATACTTTTTAGTTCTGCATCCATATTATGAGTAATTTGCTCCTCAATAATTTGTTTACTATTATGATAACTTGTGAAACTGATAACTACCATAGATAATATAATTACAGATAATAGAACAGTTAGCATTTTACTACTTATTGTATTAAATCTCATGAAATTCTCCTTTCAAAGAAATTATTGGTTAATTTACTTTTAGTATTTCTATCTATATTAGTATACTTATTCATATTACTTTGAGCATCAAAGTAATATCATATACTATTATAAACCATGATCAAATAATATACAACATACATAACATTGGCAAAACACCTATTTTATTGAATGTTATTTATATACTAACCATTTAAAACAAAAGTGATATTTTAATGTCTATTTATACTGCAAACTGTATATTTATGCTTCTTTTTTGTATATTCAATTTATTTAATATCTATATAAGAGCAAAAAAATGTTACTAATCTTATGACTAGTAACATTTTCTCTTACCATTAATCTTTTATAACGCTTCTTCACCACGTTCACCAGTACGAATTCTTACTGCATCTTCGACGTCATAGATAAAAATCTTACCATCTCCGTATTTACCAGTTTGAATTTCATTCACTACCTTTTCAATAATAGTTTCTGCAATATCTGCTGCTACCACTGTTTCAACCTTAATCTTTGGTAATAAATTAACTGTATATTCTGTACCACGATAGATTTGTGTATAACCTTTTTGATTACCATATCCCATAATATTGGTAATCATTAACCCGTTTGCTTTGCTATCTTCTAATATTTTTTTAACTTCTTCTAGCTTCTCAGTTCTTATAATAATTTCTAATTTCTTCATATAATCTCCTCACTTTCCGCCCATATTTTCATGTAGCTTTTTACTTACTTTCCATTATACTACACAAATTCCTCAATCTATATTTCTTTTATAATTAATTATCAATTTCTTTCTTCATATATGTTTCAATTAGTATTTGTATTACTCAAATCTTTTTAATTGCTTGATTGGTGCATTATCAGCTGAATTAAAATCTATCTCTGATTTTACAAGTTCTACGTCAGGATAAGCTAATACACCCATTTCAGGAATATCAAGACCTGCAAGTTCATCTTCTGGCTTCACACGAATTCCCCATACTTTATCTAATATTTTAAAGAACAAATAAGATACTCCAAATCCCCATACAATAATCACTGCAACTGCAATTACTTGTGCTGCAAACTGTGATGCATCACCATAGAGCAAACCTTTTACTCCGCCTGATACTAAATTCACTCCATCACCATAAGTACCATCTGCGAATAAACCTAAGGATAAGACACCCCAGATTCCATTTACACCATGAACAGAAATGGCTCCTACTGGATCATCTAATTTAAATTTATTCTCAATAAATGGAACAGCTAGACATACGAGCAACCCTGCCACAAGACCAATCATAAAAGCTGATATAGCATTTACATAAGCACAAGGTGCTGTAATTGCAACCAATCCAGCTAGAGCACCATTTGCAGTCATGGATGGGTCTGGTTTTCCATATCGAATCCACATATAAAACATTGCCACAAGGCCACCAATTGCTCCTGCTATCATTGTGTTCGTAGCTACAACAGCCAATCTAAAATCAGATGCATTCAAGGTTGAACCTGCATTAAATGAGAACCAACAGAAGAATAAAACTATTGTACCTACTATTGCCATAGGTATATCGTGTCCTGGGAAAGCCCTTGATGTTCCATCTTTCTTAAACTTACCAATTCTAGGTCCAATTACAATACATCCCGCCAAGGCAAGCATTCCACCCATAGAGTGAACGACTGCAGACCCTGCAAAGTCTACCGCGCCATGACCTAAACCAAACTTCGTACCTAAGGTAGCTAACCAACCACCACCCCACATCCAGTTACCAAAGAATGGATATAAGAACATGGATATGAAAAAGGAGGTAATTACAATCGCAGAATATTTAACCCTCTCTGCTACTGCACCTGTAGGAATCGTTACTGTCGTATCCATAAATACCATCTGGAAGAAGAATAATGCATAGATTCCAGCATCATATGTTCCACCACTTGATAGCATGAATCCTTTGGTACCCATAATTCCTCCAAGTCCTGGTATTGATAACATTCCATTCAATGCTGCTCCACCACTTCCAAGCCCTGCAGCTCCACCAGAACCTCCAAATTGTATTGCGAATCCAGTTAAGAAATATCCTATTGCTCCAACCAAGAATACCATAAAGTTCATTGTCATAGTATGTGCAGCATTTTTACCACGACAAAATCCAGTTTCAACCATTGCAAATCCGCATTGGAAGAAGAATACCATAAATCCAGTTATCATAATCCAAGTATAATTTGCACCATAATAAGCTTTGTTTGCTGTTGTTGCTACATCTGTTAATGTCTCTTTACCAGTAGTGGCAATATAAGATGCTCCTGTTGGATCAGCACCTCCCTTTGGTGATACCGCAAATGCTAATACTCCAGATAGCACAGCAATTACTAAAACTACAAGTACGATTTTATTTGTCTTTCCCATAAATTTGCCTCCTTTCAACCCTTCATAATTTCAATCTTCCTTAATTTAATTTTTCTTTATTTATAACTTTTTAAATGAAAAATATTTATCTTTTTAAAATTATCCCATGAGAACTTTGATGTTTCATTCATACATCTACTCTTAACTTCAAAACCGCAATGTAATATCGAATGCCTAAATACAATACAAGTATTCCGAATACCGCACCCGATATTTCAGAACTTATTACTTTTAACGTGATATGATTTATTACGCTATAAAAACTATAAAAAGCACCTGAAAACATTATCATAAGTGCCGATATATAGAGTAGAAAAATTGCCACCGCCTTTCCATTCTTATTCTTAAATTCTCTCTCCCCACGAATCATCTCTTCACCTCCATATAAATCTCATAATTTTAAAAGCATATTCTACCTGAGCATTGAACACGACAAGTTCTTCCTTAAGAATAAAAAAAGAGATCAAAACAATAATTGTCTTGACCTCTTCGTCTTATTAACTTAATTTACCATTGAGTGTATCACCACTATTTATGAAATGCAATATGTAAAGTAAAATACTAATTTTATTATTTTTTTATTAAGTTTATATTTATTTTATTCGTTTTATTAAACACCTTACTATATTATATGCAATATTTATCTATAAATTACCATTTTTATTTATTTTAATTAAGAGCCGCTTTGAATGCTGTATATATTTCGTTATGTAAATCTGTTGCTTTCTTTCCTACGTCCTGAATAAACTCTCCGTTTGTTATATCATCAGCTGATATTACAAGGCTCTTTTGGAATTCTTTTGGTAAAAATTCATAGGAAGCCTTATTAGGGCACAAATAGTATATCTGTGAAGAAACTTTTGCTCCAACTTTTCCTTCTAACAAATAGTTTAAGAAAGAATGCGCATTGTCACTATTTGGTGCTTTTGATGAAATAAATAAAGAGTCAACGCCAAATCCTAAGCCTTCTTTTGGATAAACCACTTTTAATTTAGGATTTGCTTTTAAAGCTTTTGCTACTTGAGAAGTAAATAAAAACGCTACGCTAATCTCACCACTTATTAAATAATCTTGTGTCTGATCTTGACTTAAGATGCGAATATTATCTGCTAATTTAAGAAGCTTATCTCCAGCTTTTTTGATCATAGTTAGATCCTCGGTATTAAAAGATTGCCCCAATGTCTTTAGCGCAATACCATTGACAACACGCTCTGTATCCATGATTCCCACACTATCTTTTAAAGATGGATCCCATAAGGACTCATAGCCCGTAATATCAATCTTTACTTGGTCTGGATTATACACAATCAAAGGTATCCCTGGAGCATAAGGAACTGTATATTTATTATCTTTATCATAAAAGAATCCTTGATAGATTGGATCAATATTCTGATAATTCTTAATCTTTTCTTTATTAAGCTCCGATACTAAGCCTTCTTCTTTAGCTATCTTTATTATGTAATCAGAAGCTATTACTACATCATAATCTCCACCCTTTGTATTCTCCAACTTTGCAAGCATCTCCTCATTTGTTTCAAAGTTAGAATAATTCACTTTAATTCCTGTTTGTTTTTCAAATCCATCTATTACATTTTGCGGAACATAGTCTGCCCAAGTATACAGATTAAGTACCTCCTTTTTCTTACCGGAACATCCTGTTAGTAATGATACCGCTAGTGTCATGATTAACAAAACTGCAACTATTTTTTTCCCTTTCATATTTAATCCATGTATAACACATCAGTTTTCCGATATGTTACCGCCACAAGAAATGAGGTTGAAAGAATCACCCTGTGGCATTCCTTTCTATCTTTATTTTCTTTCAACCTTTCTTACATTCGTCGTCTTCGATTTATTATGATTCGTGGGACAAAAGCCTTTCATAACATACATCAATATACACTCAGTAAACTAAAATAAGGATTTTTTCCCTCGAATCATCTGATATTTATTTAATACCTTTTTCTTTTCCTAATTCGATTTGATATGAATACGATTAGGAATGTAACTATTAACATTAATGTGCTTAATGCATTTATTTCAGGAGTAATACCTGTCTTTAATTGGGTATATATCTTAATCGGCAATGTATTGGTTGTTGCTCCTGTCACGAATATACTAATCACCACATCATCTAACGACATAGCAAATGATAATAACATTCCTGATATAATAGCTGGTAAGATAAGTGGTATTGTAATATCGATAAAAGCACGAACCTCTGATGCACCAAGATCTCTCGCTGCTTCAACATAAGATTGCTCCATTCCTACTAATCTTGATTTCACCATCATATATACATAAGGAATACAGAATGATGTATGTGCAATAACCAGTGTAACCATTCCAAAGGGAAGGCCTAACAATGAAAAGAATACCATAAATACCATTCCTAAAATAATCTCTGGTATCATAATTGGAAGTGTTGATATGTATTCCATGATTCCTTTACTTCTCAAATGAACTTTTGTCATGCCGACGGCACCTATTGTACCAATGATTCCAGCCGCTAATGAACTTAATATTCCTAGTACCAGACTATTCTTTAGTGCCTCCATTAAAGTCCAATCATCTAATAGCTTGTGATACCATTCTAACGTATATCCTCCCCATATCGTTGATTGCTCTGAATTATTGAAGGAATAGATAATAACAATTATTATTGGAAGGTACATTACAATTAATAAAATTGTAAGATAGATATTGGGTAGTTTTGTTCTATTCTTCATAGTAAACCTAATACAATGAATTCTTGTGAAGTTCATTGTTATTTCCTTTCCTAATCTTTCATTAGAGGATTCCCTCAAGCTCTTTTACATGTGTAATCTTTCGATAAATCCATATGAATAGCGATGTTACTATCATTAACACTACCGATAATGCTGCTGCAAAAGGCCAATCCCTTGTTGTAAACAATTGATCACGTATCAGATTACCTACTAGCATCACCTTTCCACCACCAAGGATATCCGCTATAAAGAAAAGGCCCATAGATGGTATAAAGACTAAGATGATTCCTGATAAGATTCCTGGTAATGTCACCTTTAACGTAATGGTAAGAAATGCTTGTAATCTTGAAGCACCAAGGTCTCTAGCCGCTTCCACAATACTCCAATCCATTTTCTCTGTGCTCGAGAAGACCGCCAAGATCATAAATGGTAGCAAAGAGTACACCATTCCGATCAAAACTGCTGGATATGAATACAACAGCTTAAGCGGGGTTCTTGTCAATCCACTTTTCATTAAAATATGATCCAATACGCCATTACTACGAAATATAATAATCCATCCATACATTCTTACAAGTGCATTCGTCCAAAATGGAACTACTACTAAAAACATTACCAATTTTTTATATCGTTCCGATAGTTTTGCCATAAAATATCCAAAGGGATATCCAATTATTAACGTTGCTATTGTAGTTGCAAAAGACAGCTTTATAGACTGAATAAATGTATTCATATAAACAGGTTTTAGGATCTTTTGATAACTAGCAGTTGAAAACTGGGCTACTACTCCCCAAACATCTTTTTTTGTCATAAAACTCAATGCAACCATATAGATTAATGGCCCAGCAATAAATATAATAGTGAAAAGATACATCGGTAGTATTGTCATCCATATTTTACTTTTTGGTTTATGTATATTATTCTTCATGCTTACTCCTTCCCGTCGTCTATTGCAGGAATATCAGTTAAGGAACATTTTGTACTCTTGGTTCCATCTGTCACATCTGGTGACATACTAATAAGGGAGGGCTCTAGCGTATTTTGAAGAATACTGCTATTCGAATTTTTTGTATACTTATCCACCATATCTACTAATACATAAGTTTCCGGTTTCCAGCTAACTCTTACTCTATCTCCTACTTCCAATGTAGAGTCAATGCCATGCCTACTTGCAGTAATTTCCTTTCCATCTATTAATTCCACGTTTATTCTAAGTAATCCAGCAGCAAAGTTCTTCTCTTTTACAATCCCAGTAAGGCCTAATGGTTCTTCATCCTTTGATACCTTTCCTTCTACTATTTGAATCTTTTCGCCGTCATTCTCCTCAATCAGATTAATGTTTTCACTTCGTATTGCTATGGTAACCTCATCATGAATTTGCAATGGAGAATCCGTCCTCTTTACTTGCACATTGCCGCTCTTCATATGCACTGTGATTGTTTCTTTCTCCATTGTTTCAATCTGACCTCTTATAATATTCGCAGTTCCTACAAATCTGGCAACGTAACTAGTCTTTGGCAGATCATAGACTTCATGCGGTGTTCCCACTTGCTCAAATCTTCCGTCTTTCATTACAACAATTCGATCTGACATATTAATTGCTTCTTCTTGATCATGTGTGATATAAATAAAAGTAATACCAAGCTCCTTTTGTAAGTTTTTTAATTCTATTTGCATTTGCCTCCTTAGTTGAAGATCAAGTGCACCAAGAGGTTCATCGAGTAATAATATATCTGGGTTATTGACAATTGCCCTAGCAATTGCAACTCTTTGCTTTTGGCCTCCACTTAATTCAGAAGGCATTCTTTTCTCAAATCCAATTAGTTGTACTAATTGCAATGCTTCTGCAACTCTTTGCTTAATCTGGTTCTTTTCGACTTTCTTCAACTTAAGACTATATGCAATATTAGTTTCAACATTCATGTGTGGGAATAATGCGTAGTTCTGAAACACAGTATTTACATTTCTCTTATTTGGCTCATCCTTTGTCACATCAATTCCATTCAGCTTAATGCTTCCTTTATCTGGTGTCTCAAGGCCTGAAATGATTCGTAATGTAGTTGTTTTTCCACAACCAGAAGCACCTAATAATGTAATAAATTCACCTTTTTCTATTGATAAATTAATACCCTTTAAAACCTGTGTATCGCCAAAACTTTTTTCGATATGCTCAATTTCTAGTATAATATCTTTCATCTTTTTCTCCATTCTTAAGCATGATTTATATTACAAAGATTAGAGGATCATCCATTTCTTCCATCGATAACACGACCTGCTCTTTCATTTCTTGTCATCCCTTGATCCACAACGATCTTACCATTAATGATTACATAGTAGATTCCCTTTGGTTTCGTATCTGGATATCCTTCATGAGGAAATCTTGCAAGGTCCTCTATTTCTTGCAGATTTAGAATTGTAATATCTGCGTCATATCCTACATCTATTTGACCTTTATTACAAAAACCAAATAATTTTGCAGGTAAATAACTTGCTTTCTTCACAGCCATTTCTATTGATAGATCTCCTCGTTCTCGCACCATTTCTTTGATATATTTAGGATAAGTTCCAGCTATCTGCGGATGACCTTCTCCCTTTTGATATGGCCCTATATCTGTCGAAGGCATACAATAGGATCTATTAAGTGCCATATACATTTCATCTTTACAATTTGTTATACAAATTATTGAATCATCCTTATGATATTTTCTTAATTCCTTGTATAATGATGGTGTAAGATGTCTTCCATAATATTTCCCTGTCGCAACAATCAACTTTGATAACATAACATCATTATCTCTTAGGGTCCTTTCGTCAAAGGTTGCTGTATCTACCAAAGTGGCCCAGTTTGTATACATACCACTATCTAACATGATATTTAATCCGCTCTGTCTCGCTTTTTCAATTATTTCTAAAGCATCCTCCATGAGTCCTTCCCCATATTGATATACAAAATGAGAAATAAGTAACTTAACACATGTAGCCCTAGCGATACTAAGCATCTCATACAAGGAATGATTATCATATAAAGTAAATAATCTAGTATGTACTGGCATTACTTTGTCATACTTAGCACATACTTTTGCAAGTTGTAGGATTTCTTCATACGAAGCTCCTGGCGAATAATCAAGGCCAAAGGATATTCCACAAGCACCTTCTTCTAATGCTTCACTTGCTAACCCACACATCCTATCTATTTCTTTATTCGTTGCTTTACGATATACATCTGATATTCCTGCTTGTTTTCTTAAGGTAAATGAATGACCAATTAATTCTGCTTGATTAATAATAAAACCTTTTTCTTCTTGTTCTCTCAGAAAATGTCCAGTACTTAGCGGACTCAAACCACAATTACCACCAATTGTTGTGGTAATTCCTTGGCATGCTGATAGTTCTCCTGAGTAAGGATGCCCATCAATATGACCGTGAGGATCAATAAATCCAGGACATACATACAAACCAGTTGCATCAATACTTTCTATTCCTTCTAAAACGTCATTAGTAGCCACCACAATCTTATTATCTTTAATACCAATATTCAGAGGATGTTGCTCTGTGTTCTTTGTATCAATTACTATTCCATTACTAATTACGAGATCTAACATATATGCTCCAATCTTACGCTTCTAGCATAGTATAAAAAGTACGTCCTTTAGCCGCCCGACAAACCGTGGGTGTCAACCGCTAAATCATAATAACTAATTAAATATTCTGTGATAAATCCACATCAATAATTCCATTGTTATATTGGTATGCCCTTCTCTTCCATTCTTTCTGCCAATGTAATAGATCGTTTTGAGAAAATGGTTGAATCTGACTACTGTCCACAAAATGAATGATATCCTCTGCTAATTTATTAAAAGTATCAATGGCTACCGATTTTGGATTAGCTTCATATAACGACATTGATTGTAGATAACTATTCTTTATCGCAACCAAAGTGTCAAGATATGCTAAGACTTTAACATTTACTTTCCCCGCATAATCAGATAATAAAGCTTTCGTCTGAAACTCATCTGAAAAATTAACGATAACTCCTATATCATATTTCTTACTCTTACATTTTGTAATTCCGATTAATAAATTATTTGCAGTTGATAGCGAAGAGAACTCTCCAGTTGTTACAATCATACATTTGTTCATCACCCCATCACGTATTGGAAGAATAAAACCTGTACATGGTGTCTCACCTGCAATATCATAAAGGATATAATCTAATTGATATTTTTCAATAATATGTTGACTTTCAAGTAATTCATCTATATGGTGAATCCCTCTTGCAAGACATCCACTTCCCGGTTCAATACTACCTAATTCCATAAGTAGAATTCCATTCTTACTCTTCATAATATAATCATCTAGCTGAATGTCATACAATGCACGATAACTTGGAAGAACAGGAGTAACTTCTGCATCACCTCGTAGTACAAGTGTGGAGCATAGACTTATATCATTTCCTATTTGAAGAACTCGATATCCCTTTTTATTTAGAGCTTCACTTAGGTTGGATACAATCACTGATTTTCCAGTACCACCTTTACCCAAAAAACAAATTCTCTCTACCGTACTCTTCATTCTAGTTCATCTCCTTTCGTTCTATTGTAAGTGAATTCACCCTACTTTATCCTCAATACATTACTCATCTAATTTATTGTGATTATTTCAACTTATGAATTACATTATTTTAACATTGAGTATAGTAGTTTTCATTTGTGGTGTCAACCTATTTTAACCATTTAATATATTAATTTTATATGTTTAGTGTGATTTAGAATTTCACACAATAAAACTCGCAAAAGTTCGCTCACGGTAGGTGAACACAAAAAAATAGTTGCATACCAATTGCAACTATCTTTCAACCACCTAAAGTATTATCTTGTTGTTCGTACCATTTCATCGCACTATTAAAATCTTCCATCTTAAAATCAGGCCACATGCTATCAATTATATAAAAGTTTGAGTATACGCTTTGTACTGGTAAGAAACCTGACAGTCTTCTCATTCCACCCCACCTGATAATAAGGTCCATTCTAGAAATATCTCTTGAGTGAAGACGTTCCATAATTCCTTTATTCTCATTTGATATAACATCTTTGCAATTCAGATCCCATTCCCATCCGTAATTCACAAGTAGATTAACTTTAATACCTCCACCATGAAAATCGGTACGTTTGCAATATGGTTTTAATTCTTCAGGAAATGATTTTGATACTGTGTTCCCTACTACTAATAATGATATGCTCTCTTGTCCCATTAATTGAACCGCTTCCACACAAGCCTTTGAAAATGCTTCCATCTGAATCTTTGGTCTCTTACAATTATCCATGGTATAACCGTAAAAAGTAATTTCGCCTATCCCATAACTCATAGCTAATCTTAATACCTCGAGTCCGGGATTCAAGCCATAATGATACCCATCCTGCTTCTCATATCCTTCATTTAATGCCCATCTTCGATTACCATCTGGTATAATACCGATATGTTTTGGAATTTTAATAAAATCACATCCTTCAATGTTTTTATTATGTGAAACGCTTTACTTCACATTGCTCCCATATAGTATTAACTAGATATGATAAAGTAAACTTATTATTTATTAATTTTTATTATTCCTTCACCCAATATTCCTCTCCAGACTTCGTTCTAACTAAAAAGCCATACTCTACGAGTGCTCTTCGAATATAAGGAAAATCCTCATAGATTCTTTTAAGTATTGTATTAATCTCTTGTTCTGAATACTTTTTACCTACTTTAAAATTCTTATTGATTTCATCAAGTACAATTAACTTTCTTTTCTCTCTTGATGGATACTCTTTTAATGCACCATCTTTTTTAAAATAAGTTTCAAGTATTTTCTTCTTCTCATCTTCAGTTGTATTATAACGATCATCTATCATATTCGCAGTTTTATTTGCATCACATAATTTTGTATTCGCTAGAACATTGATGCCTTTTTGGCTCTTCGCTTCGAGTAATTCCATTAAAGCTAAGAATAGTTTTGCTTGTTTCTCTTTTTCTCGAAATTTAAAACGATAATTACGAATCGTAGATGCACTTATTCCTTTCTTTTCTGCTATTTCCTTATCCGATAACCCAAGCGCAAATAATTCGATTATATCATGCTGAATCTCTGAAATACCAAGAAAAGTAGAATTCATGTTTAAAATATAATCTAGAACTGATTTGTGGTTTTCTTCTATATGAATTTCTACCATTTTTCTAGCGTCATAGAACTTTTCATTCCAAGGGTATATCTCACCCATAACATATTCTTGTCCACATAATAGACAGGTAACTTTTCCGTCAGCTTCCACGAAGCCATTTTTAATCTCTTGATAAGACGCATTCCAAAACAGTTCATTTTGATTTTTATTTTCCATTGCTATTCCTACTTTCTTTTTAGGTATTTTTATTATTATTTTATCATCTGATCTTGATTATATCTAGTATTTAATAAACATTTCTTTCTATTGTCTATTTTTATACTAAGAAAGATATGGTTCAATAATACAGCAAAAGAGACTACCATTTAACTTCGGTAATCTCTTTTAAATAAGCTCGATATTATAGGTATTAAATAAAGTTCTATAATAAAGAGCTTTGAACTTTTATTTTATTAATATATTTTCACTAGCTCTTTCTCTTTGATGATTTCATATTTCTTCATAACAGTTAATAATTTATCTTTTTGTATTTCTTCAAGATCACATAATGGTAGTCTACAACTTCCAACTTGATATCCCATAAAATTAAGCGCTTGCTTTACTGGAATAGGATTAACATCCATGAAGAGTGCTTGAATTAATTCTTTATACTTTTCTTGTAATTCTCTACTCTTCATTTTATCTCCGTCCAAAAAGCTTTGGCATATATCATGTGTCTCTTTTGGTAAAACATTAGATAATACAGAAATAACTCCCTTGCCACCAAGTTCTAATACATCTGTTATCTGATCGTCATTTCCAGAGTATATAGTAAGTCTATCCCCACATAATGAGATTACTTCTTCAACTTGACGAAGATTTCCACTTGCTTCTTTTGCAGCTACAATCGTATCAATTTTACTTAAGGTTGCATATGTGTCTGGCAGAATATTAACGCCTGTTCTTGAAGGAACATTATATAAAATAATAGGTAAGTCTGTAGCCTTCGCGCAAGTTTCGTAATGTTTCACTAATCCTCTTTGTGAGGTTTTATTATAGTATGGTGTTACATGTAATAATGCATCTGCACCAAGTTTCTTTGCTTCTTTGGACATCATTACTGCATGAGCTGTATTATTACTCCCAACACCTGCTATTACTGGAATCCTTTTATTCACATAATTTACTGCATACTCTACTACTTTTAAGTGTTCTGGATCCTCTAAAGTAGCAGACTCCCCAGTTGTTCCTGTAACTACAATTGCATCTGTTTTATTATTTATCTGAAACTCTAAAAGTTCTCCTAATACATCGAAATTAACGGAACCATCTTCATTCATTGGTGTTATTATAGCAACTCCTGCTCCTGAAAATATTAACTCTTTCATATCAAACTCCCATCTGTCGCTTTGACGACCTATTAATCAAGTACAAAACATCATTCTATTGTTCTCTTATTAATTCATTATAATCACATTATATCCAAAGTATAGTATAAAAAATGGCCTATTTATTGCAAATAGTGCTAACGTCACTTCTACCGCATATTAAATCATAAAAAATAGGAAAGGATTCAAACATTGCCTTGAATCCTTTCCCTTTTTATATAATTAATTATTTGAATTTATTAGATTAACCACAGGCAAACTATAACTCAATTGCTTCGATGCATAATAGGATGAGTTATTTTCACTGTCTGATTTTTTTTGATCTTCTAAGAATTGTGTTAAAAATCTTAAATAATCATCATAAGTAAAGCTATCATCTAAACTACCAGAATCATCTGTTTGTGCGTATACTGGCTCATCATCATTCGAATATGTGATGATACCGTCATGATTATAGTATACACCGTTAGAATTACTCGTACTACTTGATGGAATAGAATTATTTGTAGTATTCGTAGTATTAGAATTATCTCTATTTGTACTTGTATCGATATTACTACTTGATCCAGAAGTGTCGGTACCTTTCATAAATCCTAATACTTTCTTTACATAATTCTGTGTTTCTTTAAATGGAGGTATACCACCATATTTTGCAACATTCCCGCTACCTGCATTATATGCAGCAACTGCTAATTTTGTATTACCATTATATTTCTTCAAAAGGGAGGATAGGTATTTAGCTCCACCCATAATGTTTTGCTCTGCATCAAAAGAATCAGAAACACCTAAGCTTCTTGCAGTAGCTGGCATAAGTTGCATTACACCCTGTGCACCACAGCAGGACACTGCTTTTGCATTAAAATTAGATTCTGTTCTTCCAACTGCCTTTAATAATTCAACAGGTATATTATATTTTGCTGCTGCTTTATCAAAAATCTTATCCATTGAGCTTGATTCACCTAAATAAGAATCAAAACTTGCTCCAGATGTCTTCATTGCTCTACTAGATTTTGCTTGTATATTTGATTTATGATCAATATTTGATACTTGATTTATTGACGACATATCATTTATCTCTCCTTATATCCCCTATTTATTGCTCCCATTGTTATCATTTAAGCTATTTGATTGTGTTCACTTTTTATTATAATACATATCGACATAATATTGCAATTATTTATATTTTTTTATTTTATTTTATTTTTTTATTTATTTTAACAATTTTAGATTCTTAGCAATCCGTCAAATGATTAAATCATATATTACTCATTTGACGGTATAACCATCAGATTGCTTCAATATCTAGTAATTTCTTCTTCTTATCTAAGCCACCAGCATAACCTACCAGTTTTCCATTCGCGCCAATAACACGATGACAAGGAATGATAATTGGGATTGGATTTTTATTATTTGCATTTCCAACTGCTCTGGAAGCTTTTTCATTGCCAATGAAGGTTGCAATCTCCTTATAACTTCTCGTTTCACCATATGGTATGTCCCTAAGTGCATTCCATACTTTCTTTTGAAATTCTGTTCCCTCTGGTGAAATTGATAATTCAAATTTTGTTCTCGTACCACTAAAATATTCAAGTAGTTGTTGATATGCTTCCTGTATAATAGGAGTCTCCCGTTTTTCTTCAAAGTTTTTCTCTATATACTCATTTTCATCGCAAAACAGAATATGCGTAATTGTTTCTTCCCTTGACTTTAGCAATAGATCTCCTATTTTTGTATGATAAATATAATAATATATCAATGCATTCTCCTTGTATTAAGCGGACTATTTTTTAGGATAGTCCAAAAGATTTTTTATAAATATCTAATATCACGTTTTCATCTGGTTCTACACTTGAATTTTTAATATTTTTTGCTTTTATAGCAATCGAAGTATACTTCTTCATTTCTTCCATTGTAATCTCTTCTTTATCTCCAAATAATTGATTCATTAATATTTGAAATTCTTCTACTGACGTTAAATTCATGGCTTTTAACATCGTATCAATTAACTCTGGCTTTGCCTTTTGTACGAATTCTAAAAATCCACCTAATAATAACCCATTTGCGCGACCATGATCAACATCTTTGAAATAAGTTAAAGAATAGCCCATTGAATGTACTGCAGTTGTTCCAGTATGTGCAATTACAATTCCAGCCAACATCGAACCATATAATAATTTTTCCCTAGCAACTCTTGAGACCTTCTCACTTCTCAATTCTTCGAAACAAGAGGCAATATTTTGAATACTTTCTATAGCGATTGCATTCGTAAGTGCGGTTGCTCTGACCGATATCATTCCTTCCACCGCATGTGATAGAGCATCAATTGCTGTATTTATAGTTGTTGTGATAGATAAAGAATCCATGTATTTAGCGTCTAAAAAAGACACGGTTGGAAATAAATATGGCGATGAGATGCTTGTCTTTGTCTCAGCCTTATCATTTGTCAATATTGAATATTGTGTCACCTCTGAACCTGTACCAGCAGTTGTTGGAACAAAAGCCATTGGTAACACTTTATCCGATATATTCCCACCAAAGATCTCATCTTCTTTAATATCTTGGCACGCTAATAAAGCAATCGCTTTCCCAGCATCCATAGGAGATCCTCCACCAATAGCAATAATAAATTCAACATTATTATCTCTCGCAATTTTAGCACCCTCATATACGCAAGTAACAGTTGGATTACTCCTTACTTTATCATAAATAACATAATCTATTTTCACCAATTCTAAAGTCTTTATTATATCATCCAAAGATCCATTCATTTTTGCTGAATGAGCTCCTGTTACAATTAGTGCTTTCCTACCTAACTTTGTAAATTCCATCTCATTCTGTGAGATGCAGTCCTCTCCCATAATTACTTTTGTTGGCATATAAAAATTTAAGTTCATATTTTCACCATTCTAAGGAAGCTACCTTCCTTTTGCCTTATAAAAGAGATTGTTAACATCACTTTGTGGCATACCTTTCTATTATTTTCTTATAACTTCTATTAACTATATAAAACATCTTATAATACTGCGCCAATCAATCATCTATATCGGATTCAATAAACATATATTCTAATTATATCTCTAGTGCATTATAATAGAATTCTTTTAATCTTCGATTGCGTTGCTCTTTTCTCTGTTCCAGTTCACAATCGTTAATTCCATACGCTGATTCATCCATGTCCATATAATATTTTCCTGTTCGTTCGTCTACTGATAGACTATTTAATGGCCATCCTGGTGTTCTATTACGATGCGGCTTATCAACTATTAGAAAAGAATACACTTCGGCAGTTTCATCATCATCCATATATTCATAAATATGATTTTCATCTATTACTATGGAAAAACCAGTATAATAACTGCAGCGTATTGATCCTCCGTTTAAACTAGCAATTTCACTATAATGTTCTATCATTTCTTCATCTGTTAATTCTTTTCCATTAACTCTACGCACATAGATACCTGGTTGTCTACAATCATCCTTTGGCATTCCATAAAAATATAGCCCCGAATCCATAGAAGTAACAATTAATCCTGTTTCTCTATGATAAGCAAGTGCCTTAATTGTAGCATTTTGAATTGGCGTTGCACCAGATTCTTGTACATTCAATGAGATGTTCACATCATTCGAAGATAATATGTTAACATTAGTTCCTTTTAGGATTTTTTCTATATCTCCAACTTTATTTAGATTTGATGTTCCAACTAAAATTTCCATATACACTCCATTCCTAGTCACGAATTCTCTTTAGCTATTATTTACTCACTTAATTTCCTACGTATTAACTCCAAACAACCAAGAATACCTTGATCTCCAGCCAAACTTTCTGGAATAATATATTTATCAATCCTTGCTAATTCCTTGGTATCTAAATATCCTCCAAGCAGCTTAATCACCTTACTTCGAATCATTGGAAGCAGTTTTGAAACATGCATTACCCCACCTCCAAGTATTATTTTACGTGGGGATAAGATTAAGATATACTGAACGATTGCTTGCGCAATATAGTAAGCCTCTAACTGCCACACTTCCTCCTTTTGCGCTAATTCTTCTGCTTTCTGATTCCATCTTTCTTCAATTGCAGGACCAGATGCTAACCCTTCGAAGCAATTATCGTGAAAAGGACATTTCCCATGATAAACATCATCTTTATGTCTTGTAATAAGAATATGTCCACCTTCTGGATGTAGCATTCCATTGAGCAAATGACCATTTACATAGATTCCTATTCCTATGCCTGTTCCTACAGTAATATATACTACAGGATCTAGATCTTTTGCGCACCCATATGTTACTTCGCCAAGTACCGAGCTATTAACATCCGTATCTATTGCAACCGGAATATGTAGTGCTCTCTCTAATACTCCAACAATATCATATTGATTCCATGCTAATTTAGGACTTTTCAATATATGCCCATATGTTTCTGACTTTGGATTAAGATCAATTGGTCCGAAGCTCCCTACTCCTAGTCCTTCAATTTTCTTTGTCTGGAAATAGTCAATAATACTATTCATAGTTTCTTCTGGTGTTTTTGTTGGAATAACAACTTTATCAGTAATATTACCTTGATTATCTCCAACTGCACAAACCATCTTAGTACCACCAGCCTCTAAGGCTCCTAATATCATACATTTCCTCCGTTCCTTCTGCCATTATCATATTTCTTGAATTCTAGGATTCTAAAATTCATTATATATTTGACTATTTTTTTACTATTAACTTATTTTATCTCACACTTCTCGTCAATTCAATCCTATTTTACAAAGATGTATTTATCCATTTCACATCATGAAGCTAAAAAAGAGCTAGCAAAAGCTAACTCTTTTTAGTAGAAAATTATTATTTCTTTATCATTACTCGTCTACTTCCAAGGAACTACTATCTGTCTTTTTCTTTTGGAACTTATAATGGAACGGTAATATAATTGTTGAAACATTTTTATGTTTACTTAAATTATGTGTAATAAAATAAGTCGTTGGATTGTGCAATAAGCCATCGTACCAGTGTTCTGTAATGAATTTTGCTATAATAACAGAAATATTCTGACCATGTTCTAGCTCTGATTCTCTTTGCCATAAATAATCATCTAATGGTCTGATAATATCACGATATGGTGTTTCGATAACTTTTAACTCTACTGGGATATCAAGTTTTTTCCATTGCTCTCTAAGTGATTTTGCGTGTTCTGGATGGCGGCATACATGAACTGCCATTATGTTATCTGATATTGAATTCGCATAATTAATTGATTTTAACAATGGTTTGTTAATATCATGTACTAATAAGATACATTGAGTTGAAGTAATCTCTTCTTTATCATAGTAAGGATAAAATTGTTCTAACTTCATTTCTTGTCCTATTTTAGTGTAATACTTATTAATGCTAAACATACCAAACATTAATACAGGGAATGCAATTGCTAATAACCAAGAACCATCTGTAAATTTAGTAGTAAACTCAATAATGGCTACTACTAGTGTCACAAGTGCACCAAATCCATTAATCCAACATTTATATTGCCAACCTTTTTCCTTTGTTCTAATCCATTTTAAAAACATACCAAATTGAGCAATTGTGAAGGAAACAAAAACTCCAACCGAATATAATGGAATTAAAAGGTGTGTTTCACTCTTAAATACGATAATTAAAAGTGATGCAGCAATCCATATAAACATAATACCATTTGAAAAACTTAATTTAGTTCCTCTAGAAGAAAACTGTCTAGGTACAAAACCATCATGTGCCAAAATGTATAATAATTGTGGCAAACCATTATATGCAGTATTGGCTGCTAGAATTAAGATTAATGATGTAAATACTTGAATTACATAATACATAAAACTATGCCCAAAAACTGCATTTGAAACTTGAGACAATACTGTATGTCCAGCTACTGGTATTGCTTGAAGTTTAATTGTTAAAATTGACATACCACCGAATATTACTATGATAATAGCTCCTAATGCAATTAAGATATGTTTTGCATTACGTGCAGCTGGTTCCTTAAAACTTGGTACAGAATTACTAACTGCTTCAACACCTGACATTGCAGTACATCCTGATGCAAAGGCCTTTAGTAAAATTAATAATCCGATACCATTTACAGTTTCTTTAGGTAGTAACCCTTGACTATAATCTATTGGATGTAAATTGCCTGTAATAAATTTAAAGAATCCAACAATTATTAATAATAACATAGAAACGATAAATATGTAGGTAGGTAAACCAAATACTTTTGAAGCTTCGCGAACTCCACGTAAATTAATAAGTGTAATAATTGCTACACATATTAGTGAAACAACAACTTTATAATCATGAATTTCAGGGAAAGCAGATACTAAAGCAGCTGTAGATGATGAAATACTAACTGCAACAGTCATAATATAATCAATCATTAGAGCTGCTGCCGTTATTAATGAAGCTGTTTTACCAATATTCTCTTGCGCTACCGCATAAGCACCTCCACCATTTTGATAATGGTCAATAATCTGAGAATAGGATAAAATTAAAATTGTCAATAAAAACAATATTGGTAAAATAATCTTTGGAATATACTGAAATGATGCGAATCCAATTACAGGTACTAAAACGATCAGTACTTCTTCTATCGCATATGCTACCGAAGAAACTGCATCACTTGCCATTATTGGCAATCCCCATATCTTTGTCAATTTTTCATGACAAAGTTGACTATTCTTTATCGGCTTTCCAAGCACAATATCTTTTAAATTCATTACTTAGCCTCCACTTGAGTTATATATAATTTTGCTAGCTAATTATAGGCTCGTAATTTGCTAATGTCAATCTCCTTTTTTGCTAATTTTATTCATAAAAAAACAAAGATATTACATTTATTTATTTTTATTCTGTGAGTATATTGATGGTATTTGTCTATTTTTATTATAAATATATTCTAAATATTAGGCTTATTTGCCACAATGCATAAAGTGATTTGAATAATATATATTCTATTGACAAATTAAGTTCAATTTCTTTTATTAGATATAATTATATATAACATTATGAATTGTAATATATATAAATTTACCATTCTTTCATTCTATTTAATTACTAATAATATTTATATTGAGTATACTTCTCCTTTAGCATAATCTAACTTAGGTGTATGAGTCCTAAGAAAAAAGCTGGTCGAAGAAATATATTTCTTCGACCAGCTTATATAATTTTACTTCAATCCCATTCCTTGTCTCTTCTTCATGATATGGGCTTCAATATTATTTGCAACTTCTTTCGGATCATCGCCTAAAGCTATTTTTCCACCAGTTAAACCTTCTACATCTTCTGTTAATAATTTCACTAGTCTATCTGCTCCAGTAATAAATGGTGTAGGTGATAAATGTGTATAAGCACCATAAGCAACTGCAAATACACCATCAATTGTTGCTTTCTGTTCCATCCATTCAGGTGCAGTAACTGCGATTGGAAGATCTGGAATATCAACATTAAGGTGATTTGCTAATTCGGTAACAAGCATAGAGATTCTTCCTGTATCAGTACAAGTACCAAAGCTTAATACTGGAGGAATCTGTAGCATATTTAGAACTTCCTTTAGCCCATCTCCTGCTTGATTAATTGCATCTAGATTACATAATCCTGCAACCTCTAAAGCATGATTACCGCAACCACCAGCCACAACCAAAATATCTTTCTTAATTAGTTCTTTTACTAAATTAATGGAGTTCCAATCTTGAGGGCCATTTCTTAAAGTAGAGCAATTGGCTAAAGCTACTACTCCCTTAACCTTACCAGCAGCAATTACGTCAACCAATGGATCTAATTTATTACCCAAAGCTTTAAGCACTGCTTCTGTTGAAAAACCGGCAATCGCTTTCGTTGTAATCTTTGGAACCTTTGCTATTATATTGCCTTTTCTCTTCTTAAAGTTTTCAATTGCAAGATGAATTAATTCATCTGCCATTGCTCCAACTTTATCTGGGTTATAAGGAATGGAATGGTCCATATCGGGTACACCAATGATTGTACTGATTCCAACTAAAGCAAACTGATATTTCTTCGCATATTCATTGATAGCAGGTGGTGAACAGTTCTCCTCCATTGCAAAGACATCTACTGTACCTGTCGCTAAAAGAGGTTCAATTGTTAACCAGTTACCCATTAGACCCACAAATACATCATCCACTTCAAATCGTTGCAATAATTCTTGTCCAGTTTCGATGGAACCAACAATACGAATTCCTTTTGCACCAGCTTCTATTGCTTTCTTCTGAATCGCTTCTTGCCTTACTTTTTCTATCGTGCATGCACCCACAAATGGTTGATGTCCATTAAATACGATATTAACATACTCTGGATCCATAATTCCCAAATCCACGTCAACTTCATGTGGTGTTGGCGTTCCAAATAAAATATCTTGAGCCATCTCAAGACCAATCTGAGCAGTATATATCGTTGCTAAACCTAAGCTAAGTGCTTTTTTTGCAAGTGAGACATAATCACCATCCACATTTGTAAGACAACTTGCAACTGCATTTTGTTCTTCATGGACTACTCCGGCTGGATAGATTCCAAGGTTTTTCCATACTTCTTTTCTCTTTTTAGGCGCAAATACATCAACCATAACACTTGGTTCCTCAATATCTTTACCCATTTCTGCTTCAAGAAAATTAGCTAAATCAACTGCCATTTTATTAATATCATCATTCTGACCAATTCCAACTTTTTCACACATCCATTTTAATTTATCTACATCTTTGATCTGAAATGGAGTCTTACCTTCTCCTGTTGCTCTCAGTGTACGAAATGCTTCATAAGCATGGTGGCTGTAAGTTCCAGCTCCCATAATATTACGTAATAGTAGATTTCTCATTGCCATGGCATCTGGTCCAATACCACATACACCTTTATGCTGCTCTCCTTTTAGATTAATCCTACATGGACCTTGAGAACATAATTGACAGCTCATACCTTCTAAACAAAATTTACATCTAATCTTCTCTTGTTTCGTCCAACGGTCAAATACATTTGACATACCATCTTCACGAATTCTTTTAAGCATTTCCTCGACCGAATCATGATAACTAACTCGACCTTCCTCTAATTTTACTTCACTCAATTTTATGCCTCCTTGATAATTTTTCATTTATAGTTTTAATCTTTTTGGGATAATCTACTAGTAAATGAAAGCTATTTTAAGGATTAGTATACCTTTGAGCGAGAATTGTATTCATTTTGTAATAATAAAAATAATTTTCTATATTTTTTCGTACATATCTTATTTTTTTATATATAGTTTGGTATCCTGTATTAGGTGTACAAAAATGAATTTTATTAATCATCAAATAAGCTAAGTTGTGTCATCTGATATTTTTGTTTGTAGGAATGCTTAATATCCTCCATCTTATATAGAATTCCTCTTTTCTTGCACTCCTCTTCAAGTAGCAGGTATAATTTTTTAGCCTTAGGGCTATGACATTCATAATAATTTCCATATTTATTCGTGTACTCAGATACTAGGTTTTGTTCTGGAAATAATTCTCTTAATTTATCATAATACCATTCTCTCTGATTCTGTCTTAATGTAACGCCAAAAGCTGGATATATAAATTTAGCCCCACACTCATCTGCTTTTTCAATAATTCCACGAATATTTTCTTCATTATCTTCAAGAAAGGGTAACACTGGCATCAGTAGAATCCCAGTATAGATTCCGTGCTCTGATAATTCTTTAATTGCTTCAAATCGTTTCGAAGATACTGCAACACCTGGTTCAATTTTTTTACTTAGTTCATCATCAAGTGAAGTTATCGTTATCTTACATAACACTGGCGAATGTTCCATAATACTGGTTAAGATATCGATATCTCTTGTTATAAGCGGACTTTTTGTTGCTATTGCCACACCAAAACCAAAAGCATCTATTAATTCTAATGCATGTCTTGTAAGCTGCAATTCTTTTTCAAACGGATTATAAGGGTCACTCATAGAACCAGTACCAATTATCCCTGTTCTTATTTTACGTCTTAGTTCATCACGAATAATCAAAAGTGCATCTTTCTTCGCTCTAACTTGATCAAAATGTTCAATTCTATAGCATTCTGAACGACTGTCACAATAGATACATCCATGACAACAACCTTTATAAATATTCATATTGTAGTCAATTCCAAACCATTCTGAACTTTTTGTTTTTGTTACTATTGTCTTTGCTTGTATATATTCCATATATCTTTCTACGCCTTTCCAATTTTGTGACCCACTAAATACATAAGTCAAATTTCTAATCTATAATTTTATATGTAACCTCTTATTCTCTGAATCCTCTATTTATAAATTAATATATTATTTTTAACAATCTTATATTTAATATTATCAAAACAGAGCTAATTGTAAAGGTATTTTGATGGATAAAATTATAATAATTCTTTCAATCACGCAAAAAGACATAAAATATAAAAATCACTTAGTTTTTATATTTTATGCCTTTTTGCTTAATAATAAATTCAATTAGATCACCCAATTAAATCATTTACAAAGTTCTCCATATTAACAATATCATTCCAATGTTCTAAAACATATTGACCTATCAAAGGATCATACATCTTACCAAGATTCTCTCTTATTTCCTGATAACAGTAGTTTTCTGTAAAAGCTTTTCGATAACATCTATTATTTAACATAGCATCAATTGAATCACATATCATAACTATTCTTGCACCTAGAGAAATATCATTGCCACAGATTCCATCTGGGTAACCTTTCCCATCATATCTCTCGTGATGGTGTAATACAATATCACTAATGCTCTGAAATCTACTGGACTTTCTAAGTATTTTTGCTCCTATTCTAGGATGTTCTCTTAATTTATCCCATTCTTCTTTGTTTAGCTTGCTCTTTTTATTTAATATTGCATCTGGAATTCCTATTTTTCCAATATCATGTAAATGTGCAGCAATTCTAATCTCTTGAATATCACATTCTTCCAAATCCATAAGTATTGCAACCTTTTGTGCCATATCACTAACTCTACTTGAATGGTTGGCTGTATATGGATCTTTTGCATCCAAAGCACTTGCGATACATTCTATTACATCATGATAATCTACATATTCTTGCTTATTATACCATTCTTCCTTCGTATCCATAAAGTTATCTCCTTTTTGATAAGTGATTGCAAAACTATTTACTTCGTTGAAATATAACAATATTATCTTATATATATTTTTAGTTTTTATACATATTAGGTATGATGTTGTTAGGCTAGATTTTGAAACATGCCATTTGTCACGCAACTCTCGGTATAATGTTGTGGTCAAAAGTCCAACTCAACCATCTTTTATGGTAACACAATCGTCTATTTTTTACAATATTATCTTTTTTCTACCATATCAATTTATATAATAAAAGCAATAATTATATAAATTGTTGTTGTTAAATGAAATTCTTATGAAAAAGTAAAAACTCTAGCATTACTGTAATATTATAATTTCAGTAAATGCTAAAGTTTTGGTTCTATAATAAATGTTGGGGTGTGTTAAAAACACACTTCCAACATTTTTGTTTTTATATTAAAATACATCTATATAAAGCCTCTTCACATGCCAACCGACCAAAGCTAACATTTTAAAGGAGGTATTTTATATAGATGCAATCTAATTGTAACAAAAATCTTTTAAATTTAGAAGGTGTAAAATTAAAAAGTGTGCAACACACTTTAGATGGAATTATTATCAAGATTGAAACCAATCCCAAACCTCAAATTTGTCCTTGTTGTGGAGCTGGAACATCTAAAATACACGATTATCGTTGGCAGAAAATTAAAGACTTACCTTTTCAGTTGTCCAATGCTTATTTATTGTTAAGAAAACGAAGATATGTATGTTCTTGTGGTAAACGTTTTTACGAGAAATATAGTTTTATAGCTAAATATCAGCAACGTACAACACGACTATCCTTCAAAATTGTTGAATTGCTTCGTTCAACCAACAGTATTAAATATGTTGCTTCCCAAACTAATGTCTCAATGAATACAGTAATACGTATTCTTGATACACTCTCGTATGATAAACCACATATTCCTCAATGCATTTCAATTGATGAATTTAAAGGGAATGCTGGTGATTCCAAATATCAATGTATTCTGGTGGATGCAAAGAAAAAATGTATTCTTGATATTTTACCGGATCGTACTCAGTCCCATCTTATTGAGTATTTTAAATCTTGCAGTCGTGATGAAAGATATCGTGTTAAATTTTTTATTTCTGATATGTGGCAACCTTATATAGATCTTGCCAAAACATTCTTTCCTAATGCCACAATCATCGTAGATAAATATCACTACATTCGTCAGGTTTCCTGGGCAATTGAAAGTGTTCGTAAACGTTTACAAGCATCCATGACACCAACTCTTAGAAAGTACTATAAGCGAAGTAGAAAACTTATACTGACTCGATATTCTAAATTAAAAGATGACAACAAAAAAGCCTGTGATTTAATGCTACAATACAGTGATGATTTACGACTAGCTCACAGGTTAAAAGAATGGTTCTATGAAATATGTCAGAGTAATAGCTATACATATCAAAGAACTGAATTTTGGGAGTGGGTAAAAAGTGCTGAAAGCTCTGGATTACACGAATTTGAAGCATGTGCAAAAACATATAGACGCTGGTCTGAGTATATACTTAATGCCTTTAAGTATGGATATACAAATGGACCTACGGAAGGATTCAATAATAAAATCAAAGTACTAAAAAGAAGTTCTTATGGTGTACGTAATTTCGAAAGATTTCGTACACGTATCATTCACAGTTCTATGTAAAAAAATGGTCGGTTTTCAAGAGGCTTATTTGTCATGCAAAAAAACATCTATTATAGAACCTAGTCATAAAAATAGCTCTATTGTCAGTGTTAGTGCGGGTGCAACGCACCTCACACCCCAACACTTGACAAAGAGCCAAAGTTTTTTATTGTAATTAATTTAAATGTATTTAACTAATCTATAATATTAAATCTCAACATCTTGTGTGTAGTCTATCTGATCAAATCCAAAACCAAACATACGATAAAAGTCATCCCAATATCCCTTAATATCTGCTAATTCAAGAATATTATCTGAATTAATTCTATCCCAGATTTCAAAAACTTCTTTTTGTATATCTTCCTTTAACTCATAATCGTCTAATCGAATTAAATTGTGCTCATCAACTTGGGCTATTCCGTTAGCTAATTTTTCGTGAAAAAGGCGTCCAATTTGTTCGATGCAACCTTCATGTATTCCTTTTTCCTTCATTACCTTATATAGAATAGCAAAATAAAGTGGGACAATAGGAATAGCGCTACTAGCTTGTGTTACTAACGCCTTATTAACTGATACATATGCTTTTATCCCTTTATTTGCAAAGGTCTGATTTAATCGTTCTGCCGATTCATGTAAATGCTTCTTAGCCATACCAATCGTACCATTGTAATAAATCGGATATGTTAATTTCGGACCAATATAAGAATATGCGATTGTAACTGCACCCTGTTCTAATACATCCGCATCGGACAAAGCTTTTATCCAATCCATCCAATCTTCACCGCCCATTACTTTTACAGTGGCATTCACTTCATCCTCTGTTGCTGGAATAACAGTTGCTTCTGATATTGTGTTATCTCTAAGATTCCAAGATTTATTTGTATAATTATCTTCAGTCGTTTTCAAAACAGATTGATATACTGTACCATCTTCCATCGTTCTTCTAGGAGCAGCTAAACTATAAATAACCATATCAACTTTTCCTAGATCCTCTTTCACACGCGTAATTACTTGTTCTTTTACGTCTCTTGAAAAAGCATCTCCATTAATTGACGTTGCATACAAACCATCTTTAATCGCGTACTCTTCAAATGCTTGCGTATTATACCAACCTGGAGTTGCTGTTCTTTTCTCGGTAGCTTCCTTTTCATACATAACTCCAATGGTAGAAGCTCCACTCCCGTAAGCAGCAGCAATACGTGATGCTAATCCATACCCTGTAGAAGCTCCAATGATAAGTACTTTTTTAGGTCCATTTATAATTCCTTGCTTTTTAATATATTCAATTTGTAATTTTACATTTTCCTTACAACCTAAGGGATGTGCTGTTGTGCAGATAAATCCCCTTACTTTTGGTTCAACTATCATAAGATCCTCCTAAATCTACTTTTCATTCAAATTGCTTTGATTGTCAAAGTATATTCTAGCATATGAAATATGAAATATCAATCCTTAGTTATTTTGTTATTTTACATATAAATACTCCAGCATCTTTTGTTATCTTTAGATAACCTTTTTTCATAATCTTTTCATGTAAGAATTCTTTAAAATCCTGATAGCACTGCACAATGTATTCCTTTTGATTTCCATGACAAGACAAGACATAATCAATTAATAATTGCTCCTCATCTAATATTAGCGAATCCTCATACTTCGTAGTAGTAACCTGAGTAAAATATTTGTTTAATTTAGTATCTCCATTTTCTAATCCGAAAATTTCATACAGATCAACTTCTGATAGATTTATTCTAGGGTCAAATTCCTTAGTAAACTCAGTAACTTCTTTCATATGATTTCTTCCATAAGTACTACAAATAAAGATACCATTTGGCTTCATTACTCTTTTTATCTCACTTAAAGCCTTATCTAAATCTTTAAGATAAAATAATACATGATTTGCGATAATAATATCAAATTCACCATCTTCAAAAGGCATCTCATGGCAATCCATTGCCTGAAATGAAATATTAGAATTTATATGGTCTAGACTTTCTCTAGCTGCATTTACCATGCCCTCTGAAATATCTGTTAATTTAATATCTACATCTTTGGGAATTAGATTCTCATTTACCCTCCACATTTCGCCATCTCCACAACCAATCTCTAATACTTTCTGGTGTGGCTTTAACTCTAACTTAGAGAAAATCCAAGGATACCAACCAATCTTATTTGTTGAATACTGGCTATGCAACTTGATACGAATTTTTAAATTTGAAGCACTTTTATATTGTTCTATAATACTTTTCTCCATATTCATTACTTGAATTAAATGAATCATATGCTCCCAATCAATATTTTCTTTATCTTGAACGTATTTTGAAGTTTCAATTATGGATTGCTCTACTAATTGTAAATGTTCTATTTTCTGTCTGACTAAATCTAATTGCATCTCGAACGATTTCGTAATGTAATTATAATCATTATCATTAATTGTTAAATCAATGATTTCTTCAAGTGAAAATCCTAGATATTTTAACGTTTGTATTTTTTGTAATTTTGCAAAGTCGGCATCCGTATAAAAACGGTAACCCACTTCATTAATATAAGTTGGTTTTAATATTCCTTCTTTATCATAATATCGAATTGTTCTTATTGATACCTTTGCTCTTTTTGCAAATTCCCCTGTCGAATAATAACTATTAGTTTTCATAACTTATCCCATGTCTTCCATATTTCAGGCTTATATCCAACCGTAGCTATTTTACCATTTCGAACAATTGGAGTGCATATTAGTTTCTGATTTTCCAATAACTTCTCCTCCCTATCCTCTTCGGCTAAATATTTTATTAAAGCTACTAAATTTTGATCTTTTGCATTTTCGTCAAATAATTCTTGCCACCCACCTACGGATTGCTTGATACTATTGTATTCTCCTTTGCTCATTCCCTTTTGAGTTAAATCAATTAATTGATACTTAACGCCTCTCTCCTTAAAATAACGCTCTGCTTTTTTTGTGTCAAAACATTTTGGTTTTCCAAATATCTGTATATTCATAACATTTCTCCTAATAACAATAATATCTTTGTTGCTACATTAATCAATACATAAATCCCACATTACTAAAATTTATTTTACTATAAAGGTAAATAAGGTGTCAAATTCCAAACCATACTTTTCTAAATCCAAAGTAACTTTTAAATCAAGAATGGTGCGATTTCTTCTGAAATCGCACCATTCTATTGCACATAAATCATCAATATTATTAACTACATTATTCGTTCTATCCTACTTTTATTTTGCTATGACTATATTCCTATTGCGAATCAAGTTTATCTCTTTTATAATATCAATGAAATATAATAAATCTGTTAACGAACTAATACAATAGCTTTTCCCGTTTTTGGATTGAGATAGACATACTTTTTATCAGCATTTGTCATAGACACATATCTTTTAATTTTATTCAGATAACTTTTTTCACAAATGAAGAATACGATATCACTTCTGTCAATCATGTATTGTATGCTGCGTTCTCTTGCAATTGGGCTTTTTTGTCGAGACACCAATACTTCATTATCACAATGTTCTATTATGCTATAATATTTATCTCGAACATATTCTGGATAGTATTCAGATTGTGTTTCATAAGGTATTGCACATCTTAATTTTAAGAAAGAGTACTTCTTTTTCATATTAAGAACGCTTTTTGCTGCATGAATTGTTAAACCAATATCCATATTGCATATAAATTCACTTACATTATTATTCGAAACTAAACAGTCAATTACTTTTTCAATCTTACTAATTAATTCCTTTGTTCCTTGTGTTTCCATGTAAACCATAACCTCATTTAATGATTCTTGACCTATAAAACAACATCTTCGTTTCATAATATAGCTCCCCTCTCTCATTAACTTTGCTAAATTGTCTACATTTTTTCCCGATAACCCTATTATTTCTACCTATTTTTTACAAATTTATTTAACTTTACACTATTATTTTCGTCATATTTGCCAAAATATATAATAGCTTTTTAAGAAAATTATATATTATTTTTCGTCACATCTTACTGTATTTCTCTGATTTTTATCGTATTTCCCTCCTTCTCATCTTATTTTGTTTATATTTAAAACTTTGGATTATTTGTATCTAAGATATTTATAGTAATTTAAACCTAGAGCTTAATGTTGGCTCCTAGCATTAGAACATTATGTAATATATTTTTCTAATCTGATAAAATATATCAATATGAATTTATGACAATATTTATTTACACATTAAACAATTTATTTAGTGGTAATAATTTGAATAATTAACTGTATATTACCACTAGATAAATTGTTTGTAAATATTAATGAATCGGTTTTTTTATATTTTTAATACATTGTGTGTTTTCTTGTTATTGTATTCTGAATATTTTTACGATTTGTGTCGTTTTATGGTTTTTCATTAGTTTTTTTGTATTTTTTAAAGTAAATAACTTGTCTGTTTTCATGAATAGGTATACAATTGATTGGATTTATAAAAGGAGGTCTCTAAACATTGTTAACATTAAAATCAAACTCCATCTATCAAATAGGTAATGATAAGTATAGAAATATCATTCATAAAAACAGGAAAAAAATTATCATTTCATCAATTTTCCTCATTTTACTATTTATATTGTATATAATACTAAGCCATAACTATAACTATTATCATCGAACAATAGCCAAAGTAAATATAGTAACTAGTACGTATACTCATAGTGAAGAAAATGAATTTGGTGATGTTGAAAAATACTATACCCAAAAAATTACTGCGCTTATCATGAATGGAAATCATAAAGGAAAATTAGTAAAATTGAATAACACTTACTCGAGCTCTCAGGTATATGACTGCAAATATGATAAAGGCGATGAGTTATTTATCACTCTTTCAAACAATAAATCGCATACAATAACTGCTACCATTACTGGCTTTAAGCAAGATAAATACTTACTTATGCTTGTATCTATCTTTGTCTTATTTATATTATTAATTTCTAAAAAGAAAGGCTTCTTTACAATAATTAGCATACTTACAAATATTCTTCTAGTGTCGTATTGTCTGGACTTATATTTTAAAGGTGTTGACATTTTATTTTTAAGCATCTGTCTTGTACTATGTTTTACCGTCTTTTCCTTGTTTTTAATTAGTGGATGGAATAAAAAAACGATAGCAGCGATCTTATCAACCCTATTATCGTTATCTGCTATGATGCTACTATATTACATTGTACTGAAAAATACATCAGGCATCGACTACGCCTCAATGGAATATATGACTATGCCGAATGATGTTGAAGAAATCTTTTTATCTGAAATACTAATCGGTGGACTAGGCGCTATTATGGATATTGCCATCACTATGGCTGCTTCTACAAGTGAATTGGTGGAGAAAAATCGTGATGTACAAACAAAAGATTTACTACGTTCAGGTAAAGAAATAGGTAATGACATTATGGGAACTATGATTAATGTGCTGTTATTTACTTATCTAAGTAGTGGTATACCATTCTTTATACTTGCTATGAAAAATGGTATCCATATAAAAAATATTCTTACTATGTACATGCCTTATGAAATATATCGATTTTTAACAGGAAGCATTGGAATACTATTATCTATCCCAATCTCAATATTTCTATCAATTTTATTACTAAGAAAGGGACGTAAATCATGATTATTGTATTACTTATTATTCTAATGCTATTAATGTTTCTCATTGGAGGGGATCGAGGTGTTGTATCCTTTGTAACATTATGCGCTAATTTTATTTTTATGCTAGTAGCCATTCTGCTAATGTATTGGGGAATAAATGCAATTGCAGTTACTTATATATGTTGTATCCTAATTAGTTTAGTAACTCTTTTCTATCAAAATGGTGAAAATGCTAAGACTTTTTCCGCTTTTATTTCAATATTTATCATAATAACCTTATTATCTTTCTTCGCATATAAAATGGGTTATGCAGCAAATCTTCAAGGATTTAGCACTGAAAAACAATTAGAAGATGAAATGTCTGGCCTTTCTGTTAATATGAATATCGATATGATTAAGATTGCTTTTGCAGTTATTATGATTGGACTCATTGGTGCTGTATTAGATATGTCTATCGCTATCTCTTCTTCTGTATATGAGGTGTATAAAAACAATAACCACTTAACTCAAAAAGATTTATTCTTATCTGGTATTAACATTGGAAGTGATATTATTGGATCGACGACTAACACTCTGTTTTTTGCATTTTTAGCTGAATTTTTAATGCTGATGATTCGTTTCAAAAAGGAACACTACTCCTTTGATAAAATTATCAATTCCAAAGCATTTTCACAGGAAATGATACCAATCATATTTAGTTGTATAGGCTGTATTTTAATTATACCGATTTGTTCTGTCATTATTTCTTATGTCTTAACACATAAAAGTACTTTTCATAAGTGGCTAAAAGAGGATCCTATTTTTCAAAACGATTAATTAAATGACCTGTCTAGAAAATAGTCTAGACAGGTCATTTGTCGAGCAAATCATATTATATTTATATAAAATATAAACCTAGTCGTATGATACCTGCTCCTAACATAATATATATAGGATTTGTTTTATATTTTCTTAATATATAAAGCGCACCTACAATTAATACGATTGATACATAATCAAGATTTTGTAGTATGTGCGTGTTCGAACTATTTGGTAAAACGGAAGCTTGAAGTAAAGAAAAACCAGATATTGCAATTAATGCGATAACCGTTGGCCTTAATCCATATAATATTCCATCCATAAATGATAGACCACGATATTTATAATACAAAATAGATAAAAATAAAATGATTATGATGGATGGTAATACGCAACCTATTGTTGCTACAATTGCCCCCTTTATTCCTGCTACGTTGATTCCCACAAAGGTTGCAGCATTAATAGCAATTGGACCAGGTGTTGTTTGTGAGATGGTTATTATATCAGCAAATTCTTTCATTGTTAACCAATGATGCTTTGTAACTACTTGATTTTGAATAAATGGTAATGATGCATATCCCCCACCAAAACTAAATAAGCCAATCTGTATAAAGCTAAGTAATAATTGAATGTAAATCATATTTTTCTTGCCTTTCTAATTTTAATTACCTCATTAAGTGATATAAGAGAAAACTTAGCTCATATCTTACTTTTTCTCTTTACTAAAACAATTCCTATGATACCACTTATTAACAAAACAATTCCTATATTGATATGAAAAACAGCTGTCAATATGATGGATATCATAAGTATTATAATAGAATCAACTCTCTTATCTTTTATAAACGGTGTTATCATTGTAATTACAACATCAAAGACCACTGCTACTACTCCGGCTTGCATTCCTTGAAGTATTAATTGAATTATTAGATTTCCCTTAACTGATTGATAGGCAACGGATAATATTGAAATAATTATAAAAGGTGGTAAAACAGTACCACATATTGTGATCATCACTCCTAATAATCCTGCTAATCGATATCCAATACTAATTGCTCCATTTATAGCAACTGCACCTGGAGCAGCTTGTGCTATTGCAATTAGATTCAACATTTCCTCTTCTTCTATCCAATGCAAATCATCGACAAACTTCCTTTTCATTAGTGGTACAATTACATAACCACCACCAAAAGTAAAAGCACTAATAAAAAAGGTGGATAAAAACATTGTTAAATAAAAATTATAGTTTTTTTTCATATTTTTTTGCCTTTATATAACACAATATTTTGATAAATTATTGCGTTATTCCCTTCTAAATCTTACGTTGAACTACCATATTTTCTTTCTCATCAATTATATAACTTGAATATACTTAAGTAAAATAATATAATTTTATTATATGCATAACCTTTTCATTATAATTGGAGGAAAAATAATGACTTTAAGACATCTGAGAATATTCGTTATTGTCTGTAATGAACATAGTATTACCAATGCTTCAAAAAAGCTATTTATCTCACAGCCAGCTGTTAGTACAGCAATTAAAGAAATAGAAGAATATTATAATATAAAACTCTTTGACCGTGTATCAAAGAAACTATATCTTACAAACATTGGAACTCAAATCTATGATTACGCTTCACATATCACTACACTTTTTGATAATTTAGAAGACTTAGTTAAGAGTCCTGATTCTACAAATACACTAAGAATAGGTTCTAGCATTACTATCGGTACCTATTTATTACCCGATTACATTAAAACCTTTCAAGATAAATATCCTACAATTAGAACTCTAATTACCATAGATAGCTCTGATCTTATCGAACAAATGGTATTAAATAATGAATTAGACTTCGGTTTAATCGAAGGTGTGGTTCATTCAAATAGCTTGATACATAATAGTTTTATGGAAGATGAATTAGTAGTAATTGTTCCAAACCATAGCCCATTATTAGAGATACCCAATTTAAAGATAACTGATTTAAAAAATGAAAATTTTTTAATGAGAGAAAAGAATAGTGGAACAAGAGAACTTGCAGAATCCTTTTTATTACTACACGACATATCAATAACACCAATATGGAACAGTACCAGTACTAAAGCAATTGTTTATGGTGTTAGTAAAGGACTTGGAATCTCTATTCTACCCAAAAAATTGGTGGAACCTTTCATGGAACAAGGCATTATTAGTATATTACCCATTAATAACCAAAGATTCACCAGACAATTTCATATAATTTACCATAAAAATAAATATTTATCAAAAGCTTATTTTGATTTCTTTGAATTGGTAAATCAGAATTATCAAAATTGATATAATCTTATCTAATTATTTTAACAGAACAAACTAAATTACATCTTTACCATGTATTTTCTTAATAAAGAATACTTCTTTATCAAATAATAAAAACGTTAACTTTTGTAAAGTCAATTGTAAAAATAATTATATATTTATATATAACCTTATTTTTGCAATTGCTATTCACCATTTGAAAGGAGTATTGCTATGAATAAAGTACACTACGATGTCACCCGTTTACAGAATAGTACGATGAAAACACAATTAAAAAATGCTTTAGATAAACTAGAAGGCATACAGAATGTTAGTGTAGATTTAGGACAAAGCTCTATCGATGTTGAATACAATGACGAAGCAAATGAAAGAGAGATTCGAGATTGCATTCAGCACGTTGGATGCAAAATAGAACAATAATTTATTATGCAAAAAAGTTAACAAAAAAGAGTTACAGCAAATCAATACTGACTTGTTGTAACTCTTTATTATTATGGTTCTATAATAAATGTTGGGGTGTGTTAAAAACACACTTCCAACATTTTTGTTTTTATATTAAAATACATCTATATAAAGCCTCTTCACATGCCAACCGACCAAAGCTAACATTTTAAAGGAGGTATTTTATATAGATGCAATCTAATTGTAACAAAAATCTTTTAAATTTAGAAGGTGTAAAATTAAAAAGTGTGCAACACACTTTAGATGGAATTATTATCAAGATTGAAACCAATCCCAAACCTCAAATTTGTCCTTGTTGTGGAGCTGGAACATCTAAAATACACGATTATCGTTGGCAGAAAATTAAAGACTTACCTTTTCAGTTGTCCAATGCTTATTTATTGTTAAGAAAACGAAGATATGTATGTTCTTGTGGTAAACGTTTTTACGAGAAATATAGTTTTATAGCTAAATATCAGCAACGTACAACACGACTATCCTTCAAAATTGTTGAATTGCTTCGTTCAACCAACAGTATTAAATATGTTGCTTCCCAAACTAATGTCTCAATGAATACAGTAATACGTATTCTTGATACACTCTCGTATGATAAACCACATATTCCTCAATGCATTTCAATTGATGAATTTAAAGGGAATGCTGGTGATTCCAAATATCAATGTATTCTGGTGGATGCAAAGAAAAAATGTATTCTTGATATTTTACCGGATCGTACTCAGTCCCATCTTATTGAGTATTTTAAATCTTGCAGTCGTGATGAAAGATATCGTGTTAAATTTTTTATTTCTGATATGTGGCAACCTTATATAGATCTTGCCAAAACATTCTTTCCTAATGCCACAATCATCGTAGATAAATATCACTACATTCGTCAGGTTTCCTGGGCAATTGAAAGTGTTCGTAAACGTTTACAAGCATCCATGACACCAACTCTTAGAAAGTACTATAAGCGAAGTAGAAAACTTATACTGACTCGATATTCTAAATTAAAAGATGACAACAAAAAAGCCTGTGATTTAATGCTACAATACAGTGATGATTTACGACTAGCTCACAGGTTAAAAGAATGGTTCTATGAAATATGTCAGAGTAATAGCTATACATATCAAAGAACTGAATTTTGGGAGTGGGTAAAAAGTGCTGAAAGCTCTGGATTACACGAATTTGAAGCATGTGCAAAAACATATAGACGCTGGTCTGAGTATATACTTAATGCCTTTAAGTATGGATATACAAATGGACCTACGGAAGGATTCAATAATAAAATCAAAGTACTAAAAAGAAGTTCTTATGGTGTACGTAATTTCGAAAGATTTCGTACACGTATCATTCACAGTTCTATGTAAAAAAATGGTCGGTTTTCAAGAGGCTTATTTGTCATGCAAAAAAACATCTATTATAGAACCTAGTCATAAAAATAGCTCTATTGTCAGTGTTAGTGCGGGTGCAACGCACCTCACACCCCAACACTTGACAAAGAGCCATTATTATCTCTTAACTAATATATTTTGTGTTAAAAGATTTTTTATTGAACTTGTGTATATTGAATAATTATTATTTTGATGTTTTCTTTGGAATGTATGGTATTGATTAAAGAACTTTATTCTTATTTAATTGAAATATACAAGAGGTTCTATTGGAGGCTCAGTATATTCAATTTTCTTCACATATAATACAGGCCCCTCTTTATCATAGCCAGGATGATATTCACTACGAACTTCTGCAGTAAGTTTGATCCAATCTTTTTGGTTTAATCGTTTTGCTTCTTTCCCCATACAAATAAATCCTACGAACTGCATATCATCTGCACAGCATGTAACTGCAAATCTTCCTGGCACAAAACAATCTTTCGGGAATTTCTCGCCCTTATATACCATTCCTTTAAACTGCACAATTCTTCTATTATACTTTGTCGGATTATCTAATGCATCCATATACCATAAGCCATAGTCGTCATCCTCAATCTTAATCACACTAGCATTCATATCAAATGGCATATCATCTTCTTCTAGATCATCAAGATTACCATCTTCGGATTCATACATGATCTGAGCTTTACGGTTTACCACTTTAATGCTTCTACGTAATGCGTTCTTTTTGGTATTCGCATTACATCGATTAAAAATAATTAAATCGGAGTTTGAAAGTTGTTCCACTAACATAGAACGCATATTACTCATATGAACCTCAAAAGTAGATGCGTCTACTGTTGTAATAATCTGAACTAACGCCCATTCTTTTGGTAAGGCAGCATTAAAAAGAGTTTCTAACTTCCATACACCGTTATACTCTATCATAACACGATCTGGTTTATATTTTTTATGACAATCGTTTAAAAATTCTTCTGTTAATTCTTCTGGTTCTTCCACTTCTACTTTCGTAACGCGATTATCACTTAAGAAATCCTCTTCATATTCTTCGATTCCTTCTTCGAATACAATTAGTAATGTTTTTTCAGAACCATTGAATTCAGGATCGCTAAGAGTTTCTTTTACAAAAGCAGTTTTCCCGCTTTCTAAAAAACCGGTTACTAAATATACTGGTATTTCCATATCTTAAACCCCTCGCATATCGTAGGCTGACCTTACGATATTGCCACAAATAAAGAAGAGTGATAGAACCCACATGTGGCATCCTTTCATATTTAATTTTCTTTCACTCTTATATCCATGCCTTTCAATCTATAATGGCAAATTTACAATCCAACACCTATATATCATTTCGATTAAGCAACCGAGAATAATACCGCAAGTTTATCTTGATCTAAGTCAGTTCCGATTACACATAAGCGTCCTGTATATTCTGGGGCACCTTTACGTAATTCATATTCGCCTGGTACTAAATCAAAATAAATCCATTCACCATTCACATTAGGTAACATACCTTTTGCTCGAAGGATTGTTCCGTATTCTTTAGTGTCAGCTAATTTTTCAAGAGCTTCCTTCACTTCTTGTTCTGTATATTTATGTGGTGTTTCTACACCCCAACTTGTAAATACATCATCTGCATGGTGGTGATGATGATGTCCTTCGTCATGATCATGATCGTGATGGCAATGTCCTTCTTCGTCATGATCATGGTCGTGATGGCAATGTTCTTCGTCATGGTCATGATCGTGATGGCAATGTCCTTCTTCATGGTCATGATCGTGATGACAGTGTTCTTCGTCATGGTCATGATCGTGATGACAGTGTTCTTCGTCATGGTCATGATCGTGATGATTATGCTCTTCTTCATGATCATGATGATGTCCACAAGTAGGACATACATCTTCCTCTTTAAGCATTTGACTAACAAGCGAATGTTCTTGTTCCATTGCTCCTAAGATCTGCATACCATTTATCTCTTCCCATGGAGTTGTTATTATTGTTGCTTCACTATTATATTCCTTTAGAAGCTTTACTGAATCTTCTAAACGTTCTGGTGATATTTTACCTGTACGGCTTAAAATAATTGTCTTTGCATATTCTACTTGATTATTATAAAATTCACCAAAATTCTTCATATACATTTTGCATTTTGTCGCATCAGCAACTGTAACTAAACTGTTTAATTTAACTTCCAATTCCGTATCAATGCCTTGTACTGCACGAATAACATCTGAGAGTTTACCAACTCCCGATGGCTCTATAATTACTCGATCAGGATTATATTTTGTTAATACTTCTTTAAGAGCTGTACCAAAATCACCAACTAAAGAACAACAAATACATCCTGAATTCATTTCTGTTATTTCAACACCAGCGTCTTTTAAGAAACCGCCATCAATTCCAATTTCACCAAATTCATTTTCAATTAGTACAACTTTTTCACCTTGAAAAGCTTCTTGTAATAACTTTTTTATTAAAGTTGTTTTTCCTGCGCCAAGAAATCCAGAAAAAATGTCTATTTTCGTCATGTTAATTACCTCTCTTTTCTTTTGACTTTCATTTAGATGTAAGACTCTATTCATTTTAGGTAAAGCTATATATCAATTTTTATATTGACATTATTGCATTTATCCTTATAAAGTTACCCATAAATGGGCATGTTAGACAGAATTCTTACAAATTTCATAATAAATATTATACGTCTACTCAATTGAATAATCAATATCTGAAAGCGAAATGAGAAAATAAGGTCAATAATTGCTAGAAAAGTTAATGTTTCTCTCTTTCAGAATAGAAAGCATTATTTGTAGTATCTTATTATCATCGTTATTATAATCTAACTTATTTATTTCAATGACTTCCTTTTCTCTTCGAAACCAAGTAAGCTGACGTTTTGCAAAATGTCTCGTATCTCTTTTTAGAATATAGACAGCTTCCTCTAATGTGCATTCGCCATCAAGGTACGCAATGATTTCTTTATATCCTAATCCTTGCATACTAACTAGGTCTTTACTATATCCTTTTTCTTGATATAGATACTTCACTTCTTCCAATAATCCTTGTTCCATCATTAGATCAACTCTTTTATCTATTCTTTGATACAATGTGTCTCTCTCGTTGGTCAAAACAAAATACGCAAAATTATAAGGTGATGTTTTCTCTTTTTGTTCTTCGTTATGTTCTGATATCGGTCTTTTGGTCTCTTTATAATATTCAAGAGCACGGATTACTCTTTTAACATTATTTGGATGAATTGAAACAGCTGACTTCTCATCTACTTCACGAAGCATTTCATGAAGATATTCATTTCCTTTTACCTGAGCTAAATCCTCAAGTTCCTTACGGTACTTTGTATCCGCTTCCATTTCAGAAAAATCGACATCATTTAAGACAGCTTGAATATAAAAGCCTGTTCCTCCAACTAGAATTGGTATTTTACCTTTAGCGTATATTTCCTTCATATATAGATTGGAATATTCTTTGAATTTAACAACATTAAAATCTTCCTCTGGTTCAAATTCATCCACTAAATAATGTTTTACTCCATCCATTTCCTCTTTTGCTATCTTTGCAGTACCGATATCCATATATTTATAAACTTGCATCGAATCTGCTGAAATAATCTCCCCATTCACTGCCTTAGCTAGTTTTATGGATAGATCTGTTTTTCCTACTGCTGTTGGTCCCGTTAATATAATCAATGGTTTCTTCATCTAAATACCCATTACATAACACATAACTTACGAAATATGTTATTACCACAATAATATGTTAAAAAACTTATGTGGCATTTCCTTTCTAAATCTTAATTTATAATAATTGATTACACTATTCTCTTAAATTTCTTTTCAATTTCATATTTACTCATAGATATAATCACAGGTCTACCATGTGGGCAGTTATATGGATTATCAAGTTCTAATAATTGATCAATTAGGGCATATGCTTCTTCATATGACATTCTAGTGTTTCCCTTTACTGCTGCCTTACATGACATGGATGCAACCTTTTCAAGAATCATATCTGAAGTCCCAACAGGAACTTCTTCAACAAGATTCGCGATTAATTCTAACAAAAAGTCTTCACTTGCAATTCCAAAAAGATTACTTGGCAGTGATCGTACCGAATATTCCTTCCCACCAAAATGCTCGATTTCAAATCCTAATCTAGATAGAACATTATTATGTGTCTTTAATGCTTCTTCTTCTCTCATATTTAAAGTAATAATAATTGGCGGATTTAATATCTGTGAAAGATATTCTTTCTCTTTTGCAGCTTTCAGTGTTTTCTCATACAACACCTTTTCATGCGCTGCATGTTGGTCAATTAAAAACATCTTATCTGAATACTCAACAATCCAATATGTTCCAAATACTTCTCCAACAATTCGATGACTTTTCTTAGCAGCTTTTGATAGCAATTTATCTTCAAATAAATTAATTTGCTCGCCAGATACTATATCTTCGCTTTCATTTACTTGATTTATCAATTGTTCTTGTGGTTGAATTTGATTATGAACTATATTTTGATTGTTATTTATTTCTTGGTTGCGTTCTTCACTCTGTTCTATATTTCTTTCTTTATTTAGTTCTTTATTGAATTCTTGGTTTTGTTCTTTGTTTACTTCTTGGTTTTGTTCCTTGTTTTCTTCTTGGTTTTGTTCTTCACTTTGTTGCCTATCTAGCTCTTTGATATGTGACTTGTTTAACTCTACTTCATCAGATTTATGATAATTAGATTCTTCACGTACAAGCTCTGGGTTCGCTACAACCTTTTCAAATCTACCGATCTCTGTCTCATCAATTATCTTTTTTTTCTCAAAGTCCGATATAGGATTCGTTTTGACTTCTAACTCTCTCGCTAGTTCCTTAGAACTCATAGCATTCTTTAGATTAACTGTACCATTAGGACCTTCTTTTCTATAATTATTTATATTATTTGAATGCTCATGGTTATGGTAATCTTTTTGAGTGGAACCTTGACTCATGATTTCCTTTCGTCGATTTTCTTCAAAAGGTTCTGGTGCAGTTAATATTTTTTTCTCTTCCACTTTTTCTTCTATCAGAGAAACATCGGGTATTAATTCTTTCCCAGCTAATATTTGAGATAATATCGAATAAGTAAAATGATACATCTCATTTCCATTTTTAAAACGCAATTCCATCTTGGTTGGATGTACATTTACATCAATCAAATCACTATCAATTCTAAAATGAAGCGCTGCAAATGGATAACGATGTAACATAATAAATGGCTTAAAAGCATCTTCAATTGCTCTGCTAATAATACTACTTTTTACATAACGTCCATTAATAAAGTAATTTTCATAATCACGATTCCCTCTGGTTACGATTGGTTTTGCAATGTATCCTGTAATCTCATATTCTTCTGTCCTACCATTCACTTCAAGAAGATGCGCTGAGATATCCCTACCATACACATTATAAACAATATCTTTTAACTTACCATTTCCTGAAGTATGAAGTTTTATTTTATTATTATTGATAAATTTAAAGGATATATCAGGATGAGAAACAGATAATCTTGTAATCAAGTCTCCAATCATACTAGCTTCGGTATTCGGTGATTTCAAGAACTTCCTTCTTGCAGGAGTATTATAGAACAAATTACGGATAAGAAAAGTCGTTCCATTTGGACAACCAATCTCTTCGTAAGATTTCTCTTCTCCTCCCTCTATAATATAACGTATACCAGTTAACTCATTACTCGTTTTAGTCACTAATTCTACTTGTGATACTGCAGCAATACTTGCTAATGCTTCTCCTCGAAATCCTAGACTACTAACACTTAGTAGATCCTCAACTGTTTTAATTTTACTTGTTGCATGTCTTAAAAATGCAGTTTTAATATCTTCCTTTAAGATGCCATTACCATTATCGGTAATACGTATAAAGCTAATTCCACCTTCTTTAATCTCAGTTGTAATTGCATTCGCACCTGCATCGATTGCATTCTCTATTAATTCTTTCACTACTGCTGCCGGTCTCTCAATTACTTCTCCTGCAGCAATTTTATTTATCGTATTTTGATCCAAAAGTTTTATATGTGACATAAAAACCCCACTTTCTAAGTCGATCTTTGTGTATTGAATTATAGCAGATTCTTGATATCCTTGTCAAAAAATAATATCACTATTTGTCATTATATTACTATTCTGGCACCATTACATTTTCTTGTTTTGGTTGTTGTAATAGGTGCAATTTGAAGTATAATAATCAACATAACAAGAATCTCATATGATGATTGAACCCGGGTAAAATGAATAAGAGCTTGAAAAAGGCTCATATATTAAACTAAGGTAATAGAAAGGAATCAGAAGACAATGAAAGAAAATAGATATGAACTTAATAAAGAACTAGCACAGATGTTAAAAGGAGGAGTAATCATGGATGTTACTACTCCAGAACAAGCAAAGATTGCAGAAGCTGCTGGAGCTTGTGCAGTAATGGCCTTAGAAAGAATTCCTGCAGATATTCGTGCAGCGAAAGGAGTTGCTAGAATGAGCGACCCTAAGATGATAAAAGGTATTCAAAAAGCTGTATCCATTCCTGTAATGGCTAAGTGTAGAATAGGACATTTTACAGAAGCACAAATTCTAGAAGCTATCGAAATCGATTATATTGATGAGAGTGAAGTTCTCTCTCCAGCAGATGATGTATATCATATTGATAAACGCAAGTTTCAAGTTCCATTTGTATGTGGTGCCAAAGATCTTGGAGAGGCTTTAAGAAGAATCAACGAAGGAGCTTCCATGATTCGTACTAAAGGAGAACCTGGAACTGGTGACATCATTCAAGCAGTTCGTCATATGAGAATGATGAATCGTGAAATAGCTAAATTATCTTCAATGCGTGAAGATGAATTATATCAAGCAGCCAAAGAATTAGAAGTTCCTTACGAATTAGTCTCATATGTTCATATACAGGGTAAACTTCCAGTAGTTAACTTTGCTGCTGGTGGTGTTGCTACACCTGCAGATGCTGCTTTAATGATGCAACTTGGAGCAGAAGGGGTCTTTGTAGGCTCTGGAATCTTTAAATCAGGTGATCCAGCCAAAAGAGCTGCAGCTATTGTTAAAGCTGTTACGAATTTTAATGATGCCAAATTAATTGCTGAATTATCAGAAGATCTTGGCGAAGCCATGGTAGGAATTAATGAAAAAGAAATTGAATTATTGATGGCCGAAAGAGGGAAATAAAGCGTCTAGTCATTACTACAGACAGAAAGGTATGGATTTCATTATGGTAGTTGCTATCTTAGCACTTCAAGGTGCTTTTATTGAACACGAACAAACACTCCATAATATGGGGATTGAAACGATCCAGATAAGAAAAAAAACTGATCTTGATACCCCATTTGATGGACTTATTCTCCCAGGTGGAGAAAGTACTGTAATGGGTAAGCTTTTAAAAGAACTTGACCTATTTGATATCATAAAAAATAAGATTGAAGATGGGTTACCAGTCTTTGGAACCTGTGCTGGATTAATCCTTCTTGCTTCACACATTGTTGACGATAACACTGTGCACTTTGGCACTCTTCCTGCAACCGTTGTTAGAAATGCATATGGTAGACAATTAGGTAGCTTCTATACGGAAGGCAATGTAGAAGGATTAGGACAAATACCAATGAAATTTATTAGGGCTCCTTATGTAAAATCCGTCGATGATCATACAAAAGTGTTATCTATCGTAGATGAAAAAATAGTTGCAATTCAATATAAGAACCAACTTGGTGTAGCCTTTCATCCTGAATTAACTGATAATCATCAGATTCATCAATATTTTATAGATATCATTAATCAATATACAGTAGCCTAATTTGAACACAAATAGAGGCCTAATGAAGTATAAGTCAAATAGTTAGCATAATAATTTGCTGTTTGACATCATTTCATTAGACCTCTTTTATTAACTTGTAATACCTAATCTTTCTTACTAAGGAATCGATACATATAATAGATAGATTGGCTTCCTAATATTCCAATCATGCCTCCAATAACTACATCACTTGGATAATGTACTCCTACATATATTCTAGAATATCCAATTATTGAAGCTAGTAAGATAGAAAACCTAGCTATTTTGCCGTGTAAAAAACGAATATAGATCCCAGCTGCTGCAAATGAACCACAGGTATGACCTGAGGGAAATGAATAATCTTTTGGTTTCTTCACCAATTCTTCGATATCTTCATACTGATTAAATGGTCTTTTTCTATGTACTACATTTTTTATTATTATATTATTTACTAAATAACATAGGATTAATGATATAAAAGAGAGAATTGCTACTTTTCTTGTCTTTCTGGATAGTAACAAACCTCCAGATATCAGAAGCCATACGCCACCGTAATCTCCCAGCATGGTTATGAACTTCATAAGATAATTAAGTTTACGAAGTCTAATTTTATTCTGTGTAAAGAGTAGGATGAACCGATCGATTTTTTCTATCTTTGCTAACATTCATTCCCTCCATATTCTAATCAAGCTTATACATTTATTTTCGTATTCATAATTCTATATGATCTGTCTGAAATGAACAGTGACATCAACGTTTCACCATAAAAATGTCGCTTAAATATACTTAACCATTTATAATTGGTTTATTATAAATGGTTAAGTTAATGATTAGAGTATGCTAAAGCATAACTATCACATATTAAATTTAAATATATAATTAAATCTGCTCTTTAATCCTTCTTTGCATCATATATAATTTATTCATTGCATCCATTGGTGTCATATTAGAGATATCTAGTTCTCTTAATTCTAATACAATCTCATCCACAGATTGATTGACCGAGAACAATGACATCTGATTTAGATCCAATTCTGATTTTTTACTTTTTACTAATGAATGATTAGAATGTATAGCATCCTTATTAGTTATGCTTTCATTCATAATATTATATGAATGAGATGTCATATAGTTACCATCTAATTGTGATGACATGCTCTCACAATTAGATGCATTTTCTCCTAATGTTACGTTTATGCTTTCCATTGAAGATTCTATATTTTCAGAAAGTTTATTGTTCGTTTCATTCAAATCTTTTTTCACATCAATACATTTTGTTTGAATTGTAATATCATGCTCATTTAATTCATTTGCAATCTGTCTCGCTCTTTTTAGTACTGTCTCTGGTACACCAGCTAACTTAGCAACCTGAATACCATAACTCTTATCAGCGCCACCTTGTACAATCTTACGAAGAAAAACAATGTCATCGCCTTGTTCTTTTACAGCGATACAGTAGTTATTTACACTGTCAAGTTTACCTTCTAATTCGGTCAATTCATGATAATGAGTAGCAAATAAAGTCTTCGCTCCTAGTAATCTTGGATTACTGATATGTTCCACTACTGCCCATGCAATACTTAGTCCATCAAAGGTACTCGTTCCTCTTCCAATCTCATCCAATATTAAAAGACTATCTTTTGTTGCATTACGCAGAATATTTGCAACCTCTGTCATTTCAACCATGAAAGTACTTTGGCCTGATGCAAGGTCATCACTCGCACCAACTCTAGTAAAGATACGATCCACGATTCCAATATTTGCCGATGCTGCTGGAACAAAACTTCCAAGCTGTGCCATCAATACAATCAAAGCAGTCTGACGCATATAAGTAGACTTTCCTGCCATATTTGGTCCAGTAATAATGGAAACTCTATTCTTATCATTATTCAGATACGTATCATTCGAAACAAATAAATCATTTGATATCATTTTCTCAACTACTGGATGTCTACCATCTTTGATATCTATAATACCCTCTTCATTTACTGTTGGTCTAACAAAATTATTATGTTCAGCAACATATGCTAAAGAAGAAAATACATCTAATTTTGCAATTGCTTTTGCAGTGGTTTGAATTCGTAATACTTCCTTTGCAATACTTTCTCTTAATTCATTAAATAAATCATATTCTAAAGCAAATAGCTTATCTTCAGCACCAAGAATAATATCTTCTAATTCTTTTAGCTCAGGTGTTGTATATCGTTCTGCATTAGCAAGTGTCTGTTTTCTAGACCATGTGTCTGGAACTAGGTTCTGATACGAATTCGTTACTTCTAAGTAATAGCCAAATACTTTATTGTATTTAATCTTAAGATTTTTGATTCCAGTATTATCTCGTTCCTTGGCTTCAAGTTCTGCAAGCCATGTCTTTCCTTCTGTCTTCGCTTTTCTTAACTTGTCTACTTCTTCGCTATAGCCTTCTTTAATTATACCTCCTTCTTTTACTGCAATTGGAGGTTCCTCAATAATTGCTTTCTCAATTAGATCATGGATATCTTCTAATGGATCCAGATTCTTATGTATCTGCTTTAATAGATTCGATTCCAATGGTTCTAATAGATAAGAAATATGAGGTAACATGGCAAGCGAAGACATAAATGCGACTAAATCTCTAGGGTTGGCATTCTTATAGCTAACCTTCATAATAAGACGTTCTAGATCATATATCGGATTAAGATATTCTCGAATCTCTTCCCTCGTGATTAAATTATCATTCAACTCTTCTATCGCATCTAATCTTTGTTCAATTTCTTCTTTATCTATCAGTGGTTGCTCAATGTAGTTTCTTAGTAAACGAGCACCCATTGCTGTCTTAGTTTTATCTAATACCCATAATAATGACCCACGCTTTTGTTTTTCACGAAGTGTATAATTAAGTTCTAGATTTCTTCTTGTCGAACTATCTAATAGCATATATTTGCTTGTAATATAAGGTGTTAGATACGTTATATGACTTAATGAATTCTTCTGCGTTTCCATTAGGTACTGCATTATGCTACCAGCAGCTATAATGCCAATAGAGTAGTCTTTTAACCCAAGACCATCCAAGGAAGATACTTTAAAATGATTTTTCAAGCTGCGAATGCATAATTCATCATCAAAGTACCAAGGTTCTAATGATGAAATAGCGATATTCAGACGGTTTTTTAGATCTTCAATATCAACTCCACTTACAAAAAAGGAGTCATTACAAATAATCTCAGTTGGTGAAAATTTATTGATTTCATCAATTAATTTTCTATTTGAATCAACTTCAGTAAGGTAGTAATCACCAGTAGTTACATCAACAATTGAGATTCCATATTCATTATCAGTATGAACAATACTCATTAAGTAATTATTCTTTGTCTCATCAAGCGTTCCAGTATTTAGATTGGTACCTGGAGTTACAATTCTAATTACTTCTCTCTTTACAATACCTTTAGCAGTCTTTGGATCTTCCACTTGCTCACAGATAGCAACTTTATAACCTTTACTAATTAATTTACTTAAATACCCTTCCACTGCATGATATGGGATTCCACACATCGGTGCACGTTCTTCTAATCCACAATTTTTACCAGTTAAGGTGATTTCTAATTCTTTTGATGCCGATATGGCATCCTCAAAGAACATTTCATAAAAATCTCCTAGTCGGTAGAACAAAATACAATCTTTGTATTGTTCTTTGGTCTCCATATATTGTTTCATCATAGGAGTTAATTGTTCCATCTATTTACATCCTTTCAATAGCAGTTTTGTACTTACTTTTACTCATCATTGTCTTTCATCAGTTTACGATATTCTGCAGGACTATAACCTACATAACGTTTAAATTTACGATGAAAATAGTCTAGATTTTTATAGCCAACATTCTCTGCTATTTCATAAACTTTTAATCGGTCTTCTAATACAAGTTCCTTCGCATAATTAATTCTAACTTTATCCACATAAGAATTAAAATTAACACCCATATTCTTTGTAAATACTTTACCTAAATAGGCGCTATTGTATCCAAATACTGCTGCAATAGTCTCTAGCTTTAGATTTTTTCTAAAGTTCAAGTCAATATAATGGAGTATATCGGATAGAATACTTTCACAAGTAGAATTACCAATTGCTTTAATAATTTGTACCATTTGATCTTCTACATAGTGTATAATTTCATATAAAAAGTTCATCTTTTGAATAGTTGCTATAATATCTGTATTGCTATCTAACTGAATATCACATTTTTTGTAGTCATGTTTGACATCATGTTTAATATGAAGAAAGATACCAGTAATAAAATTTTTAATACTATCTTCCGAATGATAGGATTGCATTAAATTTTGATTCAATATTTGCAATGTTTCTTTAATTCCAGCACGATTATAGCTTTCGATATTCTTATACAACATGTCATGATATTTACTACTTTCTATTTCAGTAACATCATATGCCATATCCTTTTCTAATTGATAATTGCTTTCTTCAATTACAAAATGATCTTTTGGAGTAAAAAACTTTCGATCCATTATCATTCTACATGTTTTATAGGAATTATGAATTTCATTTAAATTGGTAACAATCTTACCAGCCACGATAAAAGACATTCCTCTTGTTGCATTTTCCATTACTTCAAATGATTCAATGACTCTCGATATACGATGAATTAATGTTTCCCCTTTGATTAACAGTACATTGGTGTTATCAATCACGACATGTTCCAAATCACTTAGATCATTATTATACAAGTGAAATAAGCTTTGAATATCGTTCTCTCCAAAAAGATGTTCTACATTAGATGAAAGTTGCTCAATTAATAGCACTCTATAACAAGATCTATTTAAATCTAAATGTTTCAATTCTAAATTCTTGTCCGCATCCTCAAGTACTGCTTGATTCTGACGTCCTAGAATAATATCTCTTAATATACTTCCTCTTGCTTTTATAAAATACTGTTGTGCAAGTCCTTTTTCTTGCTTATCTTTCATAATCAATCGATAAACATTGGTAACCGCATTCGTTAGCTCATCTTCATCAATTGGCTTTAATAAATAATAGTCTATTCCATAAGGAATCGCACTTTTTGCATATTCAAAATCAGAGTAACCACTTAGTATTATTATCTTTCCTTTATACCCTTGTTCTCTAGCATGTTTGGCTACTTGTATTCCTTGCATCTTAGGCATCTGTATATCCAATAAAACTAAATCAGGATTTTCTTTCATTATGCCTTCTAGACAAGCAACTCCATTCCCAGCTTCACCACAGATATCAAAACCAAGTTCTTTCCAATCTATGATATTTTTAAGTCCTTGTCTAACATTTATCTCATCATCCGCTATGAATACTTTCATCATTATCTAACCTCCAGTCAAAGTCAAGCGGTAAATTAAGCGATACCTTTGTTCCTTCACCGTCATTGCTTTGAATCTTTATACCATAATCTCTTCCGTAAAATAATTTTATTCTTTGATTGATATTGTATAATCCAATACTTGATTTATTGCTTATTTTCGATGAATTTACATCAACTAATATCCTTGAAAGCTCATCACTTGGTATTCCAGTACCATTATCCTCTATATCAATTATTAATTCAGTACTTTCTTTTTTGATTAATATATTAATTCTACCACCTGACTCTATATCAGCTAAACCGTGTAAAATTGAATTTTCTATGATTGGCTGTAAAAGTAAAGGTAAAATTCGATAATTTTCTGTATCAATCGTTTTATCTACATCAATCTCATAATTAAATTTTTCTTCAAATCGTAGCATAATAATACTTAAATATATTTGAATATACTCTAATTCCGAGAAAAGTGTTGCAGGTTTTTTACTACTCTCTAGTACATAACGCATTGATTTACCTAATAATTTGATAGCATTGGCTACTTCTCTGGCACCTACATTAAAAGCCTTCATTCGAATCGTTTCTAAAGTGTTGTATAAGAAATGTGGATTTATCTGATTCGATAGCATCTCAAATTCCATTCTTTGTTGATGATTAATGAGCTTTTGCTTACTAATTCTCTCATTATAGATCTCCATATCCATTTTCTTAATACTTTCAATCATTGTTGTTAAATCTTGATATACCTCAAATAATTCATCTTTTCCGTTTATTTGTTCGGTTATATTGTAGTCCCCATTGCTTACCTTGTGCATATCACGCCGTAAAGTTAGTATTCTTTCACTAAAGGTACGCGTATATACTGCTATCATAGTAAAAGGTACAATTGCACAAATAATAATAATAATCGAACATATCAAGGTGATATTGGAAAGATCTGAAATAACACCAGTGTCAACCGTTGCTATATATAATTTATCCGAACTCCAAACGGGTACTTGAGTTGTTATTTTTAATAAACCATCTTGATTATTATATCTTTTTTTTCCATACATTTTAAAATAATCTTTTGAATAATCTATATCTATTCCAAGTGATTTTCCAATGTTCTCTTTTGAACTTGAGTAAAAAATAGGGTTATCATTCACAGATATATCTGTTAACATCAGATTATTTCCTATTCTTGATTTCAAATAGTTTTTACTAATATCGATTGTTAATATAGCTACTTTATTGGCTTTCACAAGTGGAATCTTACGTACATGCCTTAATAAATATAAACTATTTTTTGCACGATCTTTCTTTTCAACTGTCATCCAAATGTAGGACGAAGATTTCATTGCTCTTTTATACCATTCATTTTCTCGTACTTCTTTTGTAACCTTTTTAATATTACCATAGTTAGTTATTGAATCATTATCAACATAGATATTAATATCGAATATCTCCGTATAATTCTTTAAGTAAGTTGTGATCTTACTATAATTACGAATTGCATCGTAATAATCTTTGTCACTCTTATAATCTTTCGATATTATATTTTTCAATATCTCATCATTAAAAAGATTATCTGAAAGATTAGATATTGAGGTTGTAACGTCAAGCATTATGCTTCTAACACGTGTATTGTCATATTCCACTTGCGATACATGTTGTTTTGTAATTATATTTCTTGTTGTATAAATAAGTGAAATACCAATTACAAAAACTGGTATGAACGCTGCGATAATGTAAACAATATATAATTGCTTTTTTATCTTCATTTTATTTAAATAGCTAAATAGCTTTTTAGAATTTCGAATACTATTACCTCCTAAGTTACAACTATTCAAATATCATATTTGTAACTGAATAGCCACCTTTATTCTTATTTATTTTATTGTAGATATCTAAATTTGTCAATTCAAAGCGATAATTTTACCTTTCTTTCAACAAAATTACCAATAACATTGAACATATATTTAATTAATCGAGTAAGAGGCTACTTAAGCTTAAATCTTAAGTAGCCTCTTACTTTTTGATTTTCCAATTTCGAATAATTAAACCTATTCTTCTATGACATCGTCTAACAAATTAGATCCATCTGCCGCCGTTGTTGCTAAAACATCGCATCTCTCATTTTGTGGATGTCCGGCATGTCCTTTTACCCAGATAAAAGTGACATTATGATTATTTTTCGCAGCTAAAAGACGTTTCCATAAGTCAACATTTTTTACTGGCTCATTTTTACCACGTTTCCATCCTTTTTTTATCCATCCATCTAACCAATGTTCATTAAACGCTTTAATTACATATTGAGAATCTGAATATAAATTCACATCGCATGGCTTTGTTAGTGCTTCCAAACCAATGATTGCAGCCATTAACTCCATACGATTATTCGTAGTTTTTTTATATCCAGCTGAATATTCTCTTATATGCTTTGCCCCTTTTGGATCAATATATTCAATAACAGCTCCATAGCCTCCAGGTCCATCTGGATTACCTCTAGCTGAACCATCCGTATATACATTTACTTGCATTTAACATTTCATCCTTTCATGTTATAACTTTTATGAAACACTTTACATTCTAGATCTATAGTATTTTCCAACTTCCTTCTTCTAAGAAACGATTTGCTTGTTCCGTTGCTTTTGTTATAATCTCTTCTTTATAACCAATCATCGCAAGTAATTTTATCGCATTCTTTGTAACTGCTCTTCCTTTATGAAGTTTATAATCAAAAACAATTGCATTTTCTTTTACTTCTTCACTAAAATGATAATTTGAATAATAATGTTCTAGAATATGAGTTAATTCAATATCATGAGTTGCAGCAAATGCAATTGCGTTGTTATTAGAAAAGCTCTTAAGAATCTGTGCAGAAGCTGCAATTCTCTCAAGTGTATTAGTGCCTCTTAATACCTCATCAACAAAGCATAATACTGGGATATCTGCTTCCACACTATCAAGGATTCTCTTTAGTGATTTAATCTCAACAATATAATAACTCTCATTACTAAACAGATCATCTTTTAAAGCCATTGAGGAATATACTTTAAAAAAACTGGCTTTATAATATTTACTTACACTTGTATATATTGTCTGAGATAGAACTGCATTAATAGCCATTGTTCTTAAAAACGTTGATTTACCAGATGCATTGGAACCAGTTATCAACACACATTGTTCTGTATTAATAGAATTCATGATTGGTTCATCGATAAGTGGATGATAAACGTCTTCAACTGATAATATTGGTTTCTTCCCTTTTACTAAGATTGGCTCAACCGTTTGTCCCATCATCGTACGGAAGGATGCAACTGCAATCATACTGTCTAAGAATCCCATTGTTTCAAACATAGCAAATAATTCTTTTTTATTCTTTTGAACTAGATATAACATATTATTAAATTTAATCAAGTCTACATGAAATAAGATTCGAACATAATCAATAATTAATTCTGATAAGTCACCGCTCATATTATTTCCACTTGATAATAGAAATGTTCTTTTACGAAAACTATGAAACTTCTTCATACTACTTTCTAATTCATCTTTGTACTTTTGGAGTTCTGGAGCATCAATTTTACGCATCTCATCAACACTATCGAGTAATTTCACGATATATGAAAAAACAGTAATATAAGGTTCTATCTCCGCTTTATACTTATAGTATCTTATAATATTTAATGCTAAAAATATTATAATTGGTGCAACGGACGCTGCTCCAATAATAAATGCAGATATCAAGGATAATATCAATCCCGAAGCCATTAAAATGTGTGGTATATTGGTTCTTTTCTTAAGCTGATTCACTCGGTCAAGATATTCAAAAACAGATAACTTCTTTACTTTACCCATCTTACTAAATGTAGATTGCATCTGAATTCTTTTCTCTGCATTCGTTTCAAAAAAACGAATCACCTCGTTACGCTCCTTAAGTGGCTCTATTGTATACTTTACCTTTCGTAACAAGCTATATAGATATTCTTCACCCAAAGCAGATGATGTATTATTCATCAACATATAGATTTGGTCCATATCAAGGTCGCTCCAAGTAATATCATCGATATCATATTGATCTTTCTTGGTATTGTAGAACCATTTTAATGCTTCAAATTTCTCACTTGTATATTCTTCATCAGGTACTTGACCCCACTCTTTTTTTAATTTTATCAAGGCTCTTTCTTTGCTTGCTTTTTCATCATAAATATTTTTTATGAAAAGCAAAAGTAAGCCTATACCTATTATTATTAAATACTCCATATCAATCTCCTATCTGTGGCTTTATTTTATCTATTGTAGCATATTTTTAGAAAAAAAATAGATATATTCATAAATCTTAACAATAAAAATCTGCCTATGAGTATTGAAACTCAAAGGCAGAATATAGTCTATTATTAATCATTAATAATTCTTACAGCTTTTAGAGGTGTCCTATAATACATAGCTGAAATCTTAATTCCTGTTCTAGGATTGCTTGCATGAATTACTTGACCTCCACCTATATACATCGCTACATGGTTAATTCCAGAACCACTACCGTAGAAGACTAAATCTCCCGGTCTTACATTAGATGCATTAATTGTAATACCATTCGTAGATTGTGCTCTTGAAGTTCTGCTAATCGAATAACCAAAGTGACTATAGATTGACATTACAAATCCTGAACAATCTGTTCCATGTGTTAAACTAGTTCCACCCCATACGTAAGGATTACCTAAGAATTGCTTTGCATAAGAAATCATACTTGAGCGCACTGTTGTTACTCCATTCGAAGTATCAGTTTCACCTTCTACATCTTCTTGAACTGATACAGCTTTATCAAGCTCGTATGAAATTGATACATAATCTTTTGCAACATAACCAGTATCTTGATCAATGGTTACTTTTACCCAATCATCATATACTTGCTTCACTTCTAATTCTTCACCTTCAGGAACTAAAGTTAACGTTGTAGAATTCTTATTTTTTTCTTCTCTAACTCTTAATGTTGCTGTGTCTTTAACAGTGGCAACCTGTGAACCCACATTCTCTGCTAATTCACTTGCTTTTTCTCCTGTTGCCAAAAAAGAACTCATAACATAACCTGTTACTTTACCAGACTTAATCTTTGCCCAGCCGTCCTTATTGACTTTGTATATTTTACAGCCAGCATTCTTAGGAAGTTTACCAATTATTTTTTCATTTTCACCTGGTTTATTACGAATATTCAGATGATTATCAACTACTGCAATACCGATGTTCTCATACTTTGACTTTATCTCTTTTGCTTTCTTTTGTTCATCTTGGTTCGCTTCTTGATTATCTTCTGTCAAAGCTGATGTAAAAGATAAAGGCTTTGTTATTGCTTCTGTAGAATCGATTCTACTTGCATCTGATGTGAAATCATAGTATTGATCAAGAGAAAGTGTAATACCTGCTACTGAATATTCTCCTGATATTTTATCATCTGAAATCGTTGCTGCATTAACATTTGCTACATTGGTTGCAAATATTAATGATCCAACTAAACACAACGTTGAAAATTTAAGTGTTTCCTTAATCATGCTAAAATCCTCCTAATAATGAAATTCTACTGCTGTCAGAATTATTAGTATAAACTGAATTTCACCATTTGCATTTTTCTACAAAATAAATGTTACGAAATTGTTAAATATATTACATAGTTATTCTAACAATTTTTATTAATTTTGTCAACTATGTGGCAGAATTTTTTCATAATTATTATGCAATTTTTCAAAATCGTAAAATCTTTGTAATGTTTATATGACTCAAAAGGTATAATTTCATTTTTTTAAGCTAAAATAAGACTTTTGAAACTCTAACCAAACATTCTTATTCAAATAAATTATTTAACAAATCATTTATCTCTTCTTTTCGTATCTTAGTCTCTTCGTCACATATCGAAAATATACCATTCTTTTCAATAACTACATCACTTTCTTCTATATTCTTTGGTAATTGGCTTTTTCTCATTTGAACAAAAATATGATTTTCCACACTCTCTAATACTACATATTTATCTTGAATCTGATCAATAATGTACTTCATAATTATACCCATATCACAACACAACTATTTACAGCTGTATTATTCCCACAGTTAAAAGTGATACTTAAATCTACTAGCTTAAGATTCACTACATGGCATTACCTTTCTATTTTATTTCTCTTTCTAATTAAATGCTATCTTACAAGCTTTATCTATTAAGTATATAAAATTCAATAATTACTTATACAATTTGACAATACTTCCATTTTTCAATTGATAACTGATATTCTTCCCGTCTGAAAACACCTTAATTGTTCCATTATCCCTTGTTGTCAGAATGATACTATTAATTTTCTTCAAACGTTTCACAACGGCCTTGTTAGGCAACTTATAAATATTATCTTTTCCAACTGTAACAATGGATAATTCAGGTCGAATCGCATTAAGAAAATCACTTCCACTTGAGGTGTCACTCCCATGATGCGCCACCTTATATACATCCACTTTTAAATATCTAAGGTTATTTTCTTCGTTTTCAAGGATATCCTTTTCCGTTTCTTTTGTCGCATCTCCAGCAAACAGAAATGATGTTTTCCCATAAACTAATTTTACTACAGCACTAGAAGAATTCATATTCGTATATTTCCTGTCCGGTGCCAATATTTTTACATCTGCATTCTCACCAAGATCTATCGTAACTCCTCTTCTTGCTTGTATTACCTTTATACCTTTTTCTTTCACTGTTAATAAAAAATTCTTATATAATTCTGTAGTATGTACATAATTTGTCATATATACTTTATCAACCCGATAGCGTTCGAGAATACTCTGGGCAGACCCCATATGATCCGCATGGGGATGAGTGATAAGAAACACATCAATCTTCTTAATATTTAAACTATCTAAATAATTAAGAAGATTCTCTCTATATTCTGGCCCACCCGTATCAATTAAAAAGTTTTTACCATTAACTTGAATTAATTCTGCGTCTCCTTGTCCTACATCTATAAAATGTACTGTTAAGTTACTCGAAATGTTCTCATCTGGTGGTAAAAAATTCGTAACTATATCATTTACAATTGTTCCAAAATTTTTATTTATATTATAAATATAAGTATTTAATGTTTTTAAAAAATCAGTATTTCCTTTGGTACTGTCATAAAATACAGGTGACAGAAAAATTGCTAATATAATTAATATACGAATAATATAAGAAGTAATTTTATTTTTTTTTTGCCTTATATTTCTCAGGTAACTTTTTTTCTTTTTACTCTTAAATATTTTCATCAAAACTGCTCCATTTAATTATTATGTTTCATATTATTCTAGCTTAAATTTAAATATAACAGTTTGTTTATAAAACTGGTTTTATTTATATATTGGTTAGGGTATCAAAAGCCTCACCATATTCATCAAACGGTGAACTTAATTTTATTTATCCAAAGAAATCGCGTACTGATCATTATATCATAATAATCATGGTAATGTTAATAAAAATTAGAGTGTAGGTTATATGAGCTTTCTAGCTAATGATATGTCATAATATAAATAGGCTAGTCCCAAAAGAGAGATTTAAAAGAGAGACATCATATGATATCTCCCTTTCAATAAAATTAATTTATTCTAAACCGTTACTTTAATCACCTTTAGATAATAATACAAACGAGTCCACCATTACTATCATTTACTATTTTTTGTAATGTTTCTTGAAGTTTAACTTGGTCTTCATCTGTCATTTTTGATACCTTTGAATTAATACCTTCATCGACCAATTGGCGAATGGATTTACCAAATATATTGGTTTCCCAGATGCCATCTTTATTCGTTTTCGTATTGTCTTTAATATAGGTAATAAGATCCGAAGCTTGCTCTTCTGTTCCAACAATAGGTGCAATCTCCGTCTCAACATTTGCTTTGATCATATGAATCGAAGGTGCAATTGCTTTAATCTTAACTCCATATTTACTTCCATGTTTAATAATCTCAGGTTCTTCAATAATGATTTCATCCTTATCTGGCGAAACAACACCATATCCTTTAAAACGGACTTCCTCGCAAGCGTTACCAACCTTATCATACTGCAATTTTTTCGCTGCTAATTCACGAATCGTTGAAATTAGCTGATATTCTCCAGAGATTGGTACACCAATTAAATCGCTAAGAATCTCATAATAATATGTATCATCGAATTCGGTAAGAACTTTAACTGTTCCATCTTTTAGATCTATTTTATCAATTTTGAACTTCTTTACAAACTTACTATCCGTAACAAAATTATTCGATTTCACATCACGAATTAAATTGATATTCTTCAAAAGTGTTTTTACAGCAGAAACTAAATCAGTCTTTAACCAATGTTCTTTTGATAACATTTCTACCCACTTCGGGATAAAGAAATCAATCTTTGTTACTGGGAAAACAGATAGAATATTCTCCATAATTTTTGTGATATCATCTTTTTTCAATTGTTCACAATTTACAGGCATAACTGATACATTATATTTTTCAGATATATTACTTGCTAATTCTAAAGTTTCCTTGGAATATGGCTTATTCGTATTAAGAAGAACAATAAATGGTTTACCTAGTTTTTTTAACTCACTTATTGTCTTTTCTTCTGCTACAAGATAACTTTCACGTGGTAGATCTCCAAAACTACCATCCGTGGTAATTACAATGCCTATTGTTGAATGATCATTGATAACCTTTTTCGTTCCAAGTTCAGCTGCCTCCGTAAATGGTATCTCATAATCAAACCATGGTGTTTTTACAAGTCTTTCTTGGTCATTTTCAATATGGCCAGAAGCTCCTTCCACCATATATCCAACACAATCAATGAGTCTTATACTAACTTTTGTATCTTCAGAAAGGCTTATCTCTGCTGCTTCTTTTGGAATAAACTTAGGTTCGGTAGTCATGATTGTTTTACCTGCTGCACTTTGAGGTAATTCATCAATCGCTCTCTCTTTACTATGAACATCTTCTATATTGGGTATTACTAATAGGTCCATAAACCTTTTTATGAATGTAGATTTACCAGTTCTAACTGGACCAACCACACCAATATATATTTCACCGCCTGTCCTAGCCTTTATATCGTTATAAACGTCAAACTGCTCTAACATCTTATCCTCTCCTTTATACAATCAGAATTGGCAGTCAATCCAATTGTCATTGATTATATCTATAGATATGCGATGAAATTTTATTTTATGTATGACTATTTTAATAATTTTTATTAATCACTCTTGTTTGCGTTTTAATAAGTCAAAAATAGCACATTGACAATAAAACCCACATATATTATAATTGAAACGATCTCTTTGCACTGCATTATTTCCTTAATTGGAATTCGATCAACAGTACAAACTGAGCAGGCGATGAACCTAATTTAGGTCATGGGGCCGGGCCACTTTTGTGGCAGCAGAATGTGATAATATACACATCTGTGGGACAGTAGTATGTTCCTCAGGTGTGTTTTTTTATACCTCCTGAATGGAACAATACTGAAATGTATGTGCCATAGAGCTATCTTAAGTAAGCCATTAGGCAAAAGGAGGTAACTTTTATGACCAAAAGTACACAAAACGGGATGGGTCTAACGACATCCCAAGCAAAAAAGCTTCAAGAGCAATTTGGTAAAAACGAATTGACTCCAATGAAGAAAGAATCTTTCTTTTTCAAGGTTCTGCATATTATTAGCGAACCTATGTTTCTACTCTTACTTGCTGCAGCTGTCATCTACTTTATTCTTGGCGAACCAAGAGACGGTGCTATCATGCTAATCTTTGTTGTAGGTATCATTAGCATCGACGTCATCCAAGAATGGAAGACGGATAAGACACTAAACGCTCTAAAAGATCTATCTGCGCCACATATTAAAGTTATTCGCGATGGCAATGAAACTGTTATAGCAAGTTCTGACTTAGTTCCCGGTGATTTCATGTTAATTTATGAGGGTGTTAAAATACCTGCTGACGGTTCAGTCTTAAAATGTAATGATTTATGTGTAGACGAATCCTCATTAACTGGTGAAGCAGAAGGTGTATGGAAGATATCCAATGAGAATTCTGAATCTACAGATGATTATTGGAAAAAGGATTACTGCTATGCTGGTACACTTGTTACTCAAGGTACTGCTACTATTTTAGTAGATAAGATTGGTTCTTCTACTGAATACGGTAAAATAGGTTTAAATGTAGTATCCGCACCCGACTCCCCAACTCCCCTTCAAAAACAAACTAGTAGCCTTGTGAAAACATGCGCTATCATTGCGGCTGCATTATTTATCCTAGTTGCAATTATTACTTGGTTCAATATTCCAGATCATAAATTTGGACCTAGACTAATTGAAAGTATTCTATCCGGAATCACCCTTGCTATGGCTATGATACCAGAAGAATTCCCGGTTGTACTTACTGTATTCCTTTCAATGGGTGCATGGAGACTTGCTAAGAAACATTCCCTCGTGCGTAAATTACCATCTGTTGAAACATTAGGTGCAGTATCTGTGTTATGCGTAGATAAAACAGGAACCATAACAATGAATCAGATGACCGTGCAAGAAACTTGGGCATACGATGGTGATCAACATCGCTTATGCGAAGTAATGGGGCTAGGCTGTGAAACAGATGCCTATGATCCGATGGAGAAAGCAATGCTTTCTTATTGTAATACATTAGGAATATCAAACGAATCTTTATTTGGTGGAAGATTAATTTCTGAATATGCTTTTACAAATGAACTAAAAATGATGGGTCATGTATGGTCAAGAAATGGCGAAATTATCATTGCAGCAAAAGGCTCTCCTGAGCGTATTCTTACGATATGTAATCTTTCCAATGAAGAAAAACAAAAAATAGATAATAAAATCTTAGATTTATCAAAAGAGGGGCTTCGTGTTATCGCTGTTGCTACCATGAAATTAGAAACAGAATCACAGGTACCAGAGGTTATTACAGACTGCAACATGACATTTCTTGGACTTATTGGTCTTGCAGATCCTCCTAGAGAATCCGTTGCCAAAGATATCTCAGTATGCAATAAAGCAGGAATCCGTGTTGTAATGATCACAGGTGACAATGGTATTACAGCTTCAAGTATTGCTAAAAAGATTGGTATGCCTCATAGTGATCATATCATTACTGGTGATATGTTAAATGAAATGTCTGATGATGAATTACGTGAAGCTGTAAAATCAGTAAGTATATTCTCACGGGTTATCCCAGAACATAAAATGAGAATTGTAAAAGCATTCAAAGAAAATGGTGAAATTGTTGCCATGACAGGTGATGGTGTAAATGATGCACCAGCTCTTAAATTCGCAGATATTGGTATAGCAATGGGAAAACGTGGTAGTGAAGTATCCCGTGAAGCTGCCGACCTAATATTATTGGATGATAATTTTTCAACTATCGTTGATACAGTTCATGATGGGCGAAGAATCTATGATAATATTAGAAAAGCGGTTGGTTATATATTTTCAATTCATATTCCAATTGCCTTCGCATCCTTATTAGCACCAATGCTTGGAATTGCACCTTCCGAACTACTACTTCTTCCACTACATGTAGTATTATTAGAACTATTAATCGATCCTACTTGTTCTATTGTATTGGAACGACAACCAGCTGATGATGATATCATGGACCGTAAACCTAGAAATCCAGAAGAAAAAATGCTTACGAAAAGCCTACTTGCAAAGAGTATCATACAAGGCCTTGTTATGTTTGTCGCTTCCTTTGGAACTTACCTTTATATGCTTAAGACAACAGATAATGCTTTAATTGCTCGTTCCATGGGTCTTGTAATTATTATGATATCAAACTTACTCCTTGTTCAGGTAAATAGTTCTTCTTCAGACTTCATGATTCATTCTATAAGAAAATTAATTAAGGATAAAGTTATGTGGTGTGCTAGCATTGGAACGGTACTCATGCTTCTTGTAATACTATACTCTCCATTACATCATTTTTTAAAACTTGCACCACTTACAGGATCTCAATTTCTTATATCACTTCTCATAGCAAGTATTTCTATCCTTTGGTATGAACTAGTTAAGCTAATAAATAAAATTAAGAAATAGTATTATAAAATAGGTTCAATAATAACTATTAGTCCATAGTACTACACCCTAAAAAAGAGGATGATGTAATCTTTCACATCATCCTCTTTTTTTAAGTCATATCTATTTTTTCCACTCTAAATCACTATATTCTCTTGTCTTATCTCTTAACAGTAGATCATCTACCGCATCCTTAGCACTCTTATTCTCAAACAATACTTGATTAATCTGCTCAACAATTGGCATTTGAATATCGTGTTTTCTCGCAAGCGCTAACGCTGCTTTTGCGGAGTATACACCTTCTACCACCTGATGAACTTTATCCATTGCTTCCTGCATTGAATATCCTTCTCCAATTAGGAAACCAGCATTACGGTTTCTACTATGCTTACTTGTACAAGTAACAATTAAGTCACCTACACCAGATAAGCCAGCGAAAGTTTCTCTTCTTCCACCTAACGCTACACCAAGACGGCTCATTTCTGCGATACCTCTTGTCATAAGTGCTGCTTTTGTATTATCCCCGAATCCTAATCCATCAGCAATACCCGCAGCTAAAGCGATGACATTTTTAAGTGATCCACCTAGTTCAATACCTATAATATCTGGGCTTGTATATACTCTAAACTTATCACTCATAAAGATATCTTGGATAAAATGCGCAGTATCTTTAGATTCTGCTCCAACAACACATGTGGTCGGAATGCCTCTACTTACTTCTTCTGCATGACTAGGTCCTGATAACACTGCAATTTCAGCATTTGGAATTTCATCATTTAATATTTCAGAAAGGGTACTTAAAGTCGCCTCTTCAATTCCTTTTGCGACGTTTACAATAATCTGATTATCTCTTATATAGGGAGCACTAAGTTTAGCTGTGGAGCGAACAAAAGGTGAAGCCACTGCAAATACAATTAAGTCCTTACCCTTACATGCCTCATTTAAATCGGAAGTTATTACTATACTATTAGGCAATTTAACACCTGGTAATTTATCCGTTTGTTCTCTATGAGTTCTTAATAATTCTACCTCATCTTCAAGTAAAGACCAAAGTGTAACTTCGTGTCCATTATTTGCTAATAAAATTGCTAGTGCTGTTCCCCAACTTCCTGCTCCTAATACACTAACTTTAACCATATAAATGCCTCCTAATACAATAAATTCAAGCTGACTTTTTTATACTGATATCTATACTTATGCTTTTTTATGACCAATCTTATTTTCAGTACCATTTAATAATCTTTTAATATTTGCTTGATGCTTTATAAAAGCAAATACCGTAAAGATTAAGCTTACAAAAAGCATATGTATACTGCTAGGATAAAAGACCAAAACACCTAGTGGCAAAACCAATGAAATAAGCAAAGAGCCCAAAGATACATATCTTGTAATTACAACCGTAAGAATAAAAACGATTAGTGCAATCAATGTGATTCTTAGATCAAAAGTAAGTATGACAGCCGACATACAAGCAATTCCTTTTCCACCTTTAAATCCAAGTGTGACGGGAAAATTATGTCCAATAACTACACCTAATCCAGTACAAAGCGTAAGCATTTGTCCATAAACATGACCATCATTCGCAATCATTCCAAATGCAACAATTGGAATGATTGCTTTTAATAAATCACCCGCGAAAGTAAGAAGACCAGCTTTCTTTCCTAAAGTTCTTAAGGCATTGGTGGATCCGATATTACCACTACCCTGATTTCTTATATCTACGTGATAAGCTTTCCCTACAATAAATCCAGTTGGAAAACATCCAAAAATATAGCCAACACATATGCTAATCACATAAATTATGGTATTCATATTACTCTTTTTCCTTTCTTTCTCGAATGATAAATTTCAACGAAGTTCCCTTAAATCCAAATGCATCACGGATTTTATTCTCAATATATCTTGTGTATGAGAAATGCATCAATTCTTTATCATTAACAAATATTACGAATGTTGGTGGTTTTACTGCAACCTGAGTAATGTAATATAATTTTAAGCGTTTACCTTTATCTGATGGTGGTTGTTGCATTGCAGTAGCTTCTGTCATAATTTCATTTAAGACACCTGTTGCAACACGTAATGTTTGATTTTGAATAACCATTTCAATGAGATCAAATAGTTTATTCATTCTTTGTCCAGTTAACGCAGAAATAAAGATAATTTCTGCATATGGCATATAAGCCAGAATATCTTGTACTTTTCTAGTATATTCATAGATTGTCTTATCATTCTTCTCAATTGCATCCCACTTATTTACTACAATGATAATACCTTTACCACGTTCATGTGCAATACCTGCAATCTTAGCATCTTGTTCTGTAACACCTTCTACCGCATCAATTACCATAAGAACTACGTCTGCTCTTTCAACAGCAGTAACAGTACGAATAATGCTGTAACGTTCTAACTCTTCTTTTATCTTACTCTTTCTTCTAAGACCAGCTGTATCAATAAATACATATTCTTTCTCATTGTATGTTACTGCAGTATCTATCGCATCTCTTGTCGTACCTGCAATATCAGATACAATAACACGATTTTCTCCTAAAAGTTTATTAATAATAGAAGATTTACCTACGTTAGGTTTACCAACAATTGCAATTCTTGGTCGCTCGTCTTCTACTTCTTCTAGATCTTCTTTATTAAAATGATTGATTACCTCATCTAACATATCACCAATTCCAAGTCTTGAAGCACCTGATACTGGAACAGGATCACCAATTCCTAAGTTGTAGAATTCATAAACATCAGGCATAAATTTATCAAAATTATCAACCTTATTTACTACTAATATTACTGGTTTTGCTGATTTTCTAAGCATATCAGCCACTTTGTAATCAGCATCTACAAGACCTTGTCTTACGTCTACGATAAATAATATTACATCAGCTGTATCAATTGCGATCTGCGCTTGCTGCCTCATATGCGAAAGCATAAGATCCTTACTTTCTGGCTCAATACCACCGGTATCAATCATTGTAAATTGATTATCTAGCCATGTAACATCTGCATAAATACGATCTCTTGTTACTCCTGGATAATCCTTTACGATTGAGATTTTTTCCCCTGCCAGAGCATTAAATAATGTCGACTTTCCTACATTTGGACGTCCAACGATTGCTACGATTGGTTTACTCATTTTATATCTCCTTGTTATTCACTAATCTTTAATAAAATCAACTTATTTGATATAAACCAAATTTTATTAAAGAATTGTATTATTATTTTTGTTATAAATATATATATCAAGACTGCCACTTTCATCTATTCACAAACTCAAATCATGCAGTACAGATAAACTTACATAATAGCTTTTCAGCTTCATTTTTTCAAAACAGTATCAATAAGTGACTGACCGTCTGATTTTACAATACGAATTGGAATTTGTAAAGCATTTTCTATATCCTGCACTGTCATATCATCTAGTAATATATCCGTATCTGCTCTTAATAAAACATCTGGTAAGATTAAAAATTCACCTAAATCTTTACCCTTTAACTGTTTTATGATATCTTGCCCTGTTAACAATCCAGCAACTGTGATATCTTCACCAAAGAATTCATTCTTAATAGGATAGACTTGACCCCTAATATTAGGATATTTCATATTAACTTTATTCATGATTTCTTCTATAATAGGCGCTGCTAATAAACCCGTTGCTAAGGATATATGGTAATCTTGATCGTCACCTTCTAAATTTTCTAATGCTTCATCTACTTCATCGATCAAAGAACGAACCATCCCAACTCCATTTTCAATCTGACCATATCCTTCATAATAAGAAGCTTCTGGAATTGGTAGATTGGCAGTGATATACCATTCATCACTTGCATGAACAAATCTTGTCCCGTGTTCTTTTAAATATATGTCTTGGTATTTACGAATGATGTCTAATACTTCTTTCGCATCCTGTTCACCGAACTTTGTTAAATCCTCTAAACCTTCTCGATATTTTGTCTTACCTACTGGAACAACTGATAAGCTCTGCATATATGGAAGATACTTTGCTAGATCTTTTATTGATTTTTCTAGTTCCTTACCATCATTTAAACCCTTGCATAATACAATCTGACTGTTCATCTCAATCTGTCCATCATACAACTGCTTAATCTTATCTAACGCATCTCCAGCAAATCGATTGTTTAACATTTTTACTCGTAATTCTTTATTCGTTGTATGAACCGAAATGTTAATTGGAGACAATTTATATTGAATAATTCGCTCAATATCCTCTTCCTTCATATTAGTAAGAGTTATATAATTACCCTGAAGAAAGGATAGTCTCGAATCATCATCTTTAAAATATAACGTATCTCTCATACCTTTTGGCATCTGATCAATAAAACAAAAAACACATTTATTTCTACAGGATAAATAAGAATCCATGAGGCCTTCTTTAAATTCTATCCCTAAATCTTCATTATATTCTTTTTCTATTTCAAGTTCCCATTCTTCACCATTTGGTTTACGAACTAAAACCTCAAGATATTCATCATTGATTAAAAATTGATAATCAAACACATCTTTAATTTCTTTACCATTGATACGAAGTAAACAATCTCCTGGTTCAATCTCTAGTTCATAAGCGATACTATCCTGCTTGACACTCTTTACTTCATGTCCAATTTTATTCATATTTATGCCCATGCCTTTCAAATCTTAGATGACCTATTATAAATAGTCAAAATCAGAAAAGTTGAATATTTTTTTATAAATAATCTAACTTCTTATATTACTAATAGCAAAACTACCCACTTACCCTAACATACATCATAACAATTAATTTAGAATTTGTAAACTATATTTCATGTACTTGATTGTGTTCTTGACGAATGATATCTTAAGTGTTATAAATGTAATAGTTGCGTAGGATTTTACGCTTATTAGTATCCCAAACTCAATTATATATTTTTGAGTTAGTTAAAATTCATACAAATTACATTTATTATTTGGAGGAATCATTGCATGACAACCGTTAATATCCCAACGTCTGAATCTATACCTGTTGCGCCGCTTAAAATTATTGCTTTAGACAGTTGCAAATCCATGGGTGATAAAGTAAATGATTACATCGTAGACTCAAGACATTCCCAAGTGAATCAAAATGATCACACCCTCGCTTTTTTAGGTTATGAGGCAGATAACTATCTTGCAAATGCTGTTTGTCCAAGATTCGGTTCAGGTGAAGCAAAAGCCGTAATCAAGGAATCTATTCGTGGTACTGATCTTTATATCTTAGTTGATGTAACCAATCGTGAAATTTCTTACAATTTATGTGGAAATAAGACATTCATGTCTCCAGATGATCATTTCCAAGATCTTAAGCGTATTATCGCTGCTTCTAATGGAAAAGCTCACAGAATTAATGTTATTATGCCTTATTTATATGAAGGCAGACAACATAAGCGTTCGAAAAGAGAATCTCTTGATTGTGCGTTAGCATTACAAGAATTGTCTAATATGGGAGTTGATAATATTATCACATTTGATGCACACGATCCAAGAGTGCAAAATGCTACTCCAATTCGTGGGTTTGACAATTTCTACACAACTCTTCAATTTATCCGTCAATTCCTATATACCGAAAAAGATTTAAAAATTGATAAAGACAACTTAATTATTATCAGCCCTGACGAAGGTGGAATGAGCCGTTCTATCTACTATACTAATGTATTAGGCGTAGATATGGGTATGTTCTATAAGAGAAGAGATTACTCTACTATTGTAAATGGCAAGAACCCAATCATTGAACACCAGTATTTAGGACGCTCTATTGAGAACAAGGATGTATTTATCGTAGACGATATGATTTCTTCCGGTGAAAGTATTCTAGAAGTTGCATCAGAATTAAAGAAACGTAAAGCACGTCGTGTATTTATTGCAGCAACTTATGGTTTATTTAGCGAAGGTTTTGATAAATTCGATAAAGCTTATGAAGATGGAATTATTCATCGTATCTATACAACCAATTTATCTTACTGCTCACAGGAATTATTAGACAAGCCATACTATGAATGTGTTGATATAAGCAAATATATAGCTTTAATCATAGATACATTAAATCACGATACTTCTGTTGATAAGATTTTAAATCCAACTACTCGTATTCAAGAATTATTAGAATCTTTTCGTAATGGCAACTTAAAATAATGCTGTGAATACTGATTATGAAATGATTTATGAATTGAATTCACATAGTTAACTGAATAAATTAACTATTATTTTCCAAAGAACCAAGGTATTTATTGATATCCATATATCAACAAATACCTTGGTTCTTATTTTATAAGTTATTTATGTGATTCTATGAGATTGATAAGAAAGCTGCTAAGTTACCTCTTTTCCCCTTTGTTGCACGATGGGAGAACAATATATCATGATTGCAGCAGGTACAGACACTTGAAATTGTAATATTTTCTTCCTTAATCCCTGCTTCCATTAGTATATATTTATTTACTAACCATAGATCAAGCTGATACTTACCATTCTCTTTTTCTTCAAGAATCTTATCTACAATCTCTTCCTTGAAATTAGTTCGAAATTCATTAGCAACATCTTCACTAACTTCGTAGCAATCACGACATATGGATGGCCCTATGACAGCGATTATATCATCTGGAGATGAATTATAATTCTCTTTCATAGCTTTAACTGTTTCATTACCAATCCTTCTAACAGTACCTTTCCAGCCAGAATGGGTTAGTCCTATCGCTTTATTTACCGGATCAACAAAATACAATGGCACACAGTCAGCATAAAATGTAACTAAAGGAATGTCTTTTTCATTTGTAATTAGCCCATCGATTTCTTTTATGTCACTATCCCTTACGATTCCTTTTCCCATATCTGCTTTTATTACCTTATGGATCTTAATATCATGAACTTGATCGGAAAAAACCAGATTATCTTTCACCAGGCCAATGGCTTCACAGATCCTTCGATAATTTTCAGTTACCGTTTCCGCCATATCTCCTCTATGAAAGCTAAGATTCATTGTTGCTAGGTCGCCCGTACTAACTCCACCTAGTTTGGTTGAAAAGCCATGTTTAATAAAAGGTATCTTCTCTAAAACTTGAAATTTAATTACTGGAACCTCATCCTCTTGATTAAAATAAATGATATGATTATCTTTATTATATTTCTCATTTATTATTTGATTGCTTTCTTTCATCTTTAGGCGATTACACATGCTTCCTCCTATCCAATTCTTATCCATGTATTATAAAAGTTCGTAATGTAAGAATTTTCATATGTATCTAACTATATCTCAAATGCATCCTGAATCACTTTAATCTCATTATCTAAGATTACAACTGCATCAAAGCGACATGGAGTATCTTCATAATATCCATGAGAATACATATAATAATTTGCTGATTGAATGATTGATTTTCTTTTTCGATAATCTATTGCTTCTTCTGGATATCCATTATGAATTGTAGTTCTGTATTTCACCTCTACAAATACCAAATATTTGCCGTCTTTTGCTATAATATCAAGTTCACCACCACGATGGTAAAAATTTAGTTCTAGTATGGTATATCCTTTTTCTCTTAAATGATTAGCTGCAAGTTTTTCGTAATCTCCGCCAATTTTTCTCTTATTATACATCGATAATTATCTCCCTTATTACTTTTTCGTATATTTATCAGGAAATACCTTGCTTTTAATACGATCTAAATTATCGACAAATAATAAGACTTCTGCTACAACTCCATATAGCTCAGAAGGAATATATTCTCCGATTTCGAGTTTCGATAATGTATTTGCCAATTTCTCATCTTTATGAACTGGTACATCCGATTCCTTGGCCACCTGTACCATCTTATCCGCTACATACCCTTTTCCACTAGCAATAATTCTAGGAGCTGTATCATCTGCATCATAAGAGATAGCAACTGCAGTTTTTACTTTATTCTTATTGTTCAATTTATTTCTTTCATCTGTTTCATTCTTATTGACATTTTCTATCATATGATTGTAAACTACATTTTCTTTTTTTCTATCTTCTTTATTCATACAAGCTCCCATCTGTCGCCATCAGCGACGTACTAATCAGGGGTATGGAACACTTCAAAAATTAATAGAATTGTAATCTTTCCACACCATCACTCTTTATACAAAATTCTTTATAAAGGAATCTCTATGTATTGGACATTTACCTACTTCCTTTAGAGAATCAATATGATCTTTAGACCCATATCCCTTATTGCTTGCAAATCCATAGCCCGGATATATGATATCATATTCTCTCATCATTTGATCCCTAGTAACCTTTGCTACAATACTAGCTGCCGCAATTGAAATACTCTTCGCATCTCCCTTAATAATACCTACTTGCTTTATTGATACTTTTGGTATATGAACCGCATCATTTAATAGAAGATCAGGTACAACATTAAGCTTACTAATAGCAATTCTCATTGCCTCGTAAGTTGCTTCTAATATGTTAATTTCATCAATAACCGCAGGTGAGACTACACCAATTCCTACTGCAACTGCTTGTTCCATTATAATATCATATAGTTCTTCTCTTTTTTTCTCGCTTAGCTGCTTGGAATCATTAATATATAAGATATTACAATCCTTTGGTAGTATAACAGCACCCGCGACAACAGGGCCTGCTAACGGTCCTCTTCCAACTTCATCTATTCCACAGATATAAGAATATTCTTCATATTTATGTTCATATTCCTTCATCTTTTCGATTCGCTCTAACTCAAGTATTAACTTGTCCTTTTCTTTTCTATACTTTTCAATAATCTTCTTGACTCCAGCTCTTTCATCAGTAAGATATTTTTGAATCAATATATCAATTTCTGAAATATCAGCCATAGCAAATTCATCTTTTATATCATTTATCTTAACACTCATATCACATTAGCTCCCATCTGTCGCCATAGGCGACATACAAATCAAGGGTGTGAAACGCTTTTTTTCACACTAGCTCCTATCTTATCCCACCAATTTTATTGAATGGCCATAAGCGAAATATTGCTTTTCCTATAATTCGTTCTCTCGCAATCTTACCAACAGCTGAATCCCTACTATCCATGCTATCGTTTCGATTATCACCTAACACAAAGTATTCTCCCTTTTGTAGTACAATTGGCTTACTAGCATCTCCAGATTCTTTTATCACTTCTTTACCATAGTTTTCCTTAATAGGATCACCATTAATATATATGATTCCTCGAATAATCTGAACCGTTTCTCCTGGAAGTCCTATAATTCTTTTGATATAATAAACACCTTTTGATTTTGGGAATACTACAATATCAAACCTAGCCGGATCATCATTTAAATAAGTTAACTTATCAATAAATAAATAATCCTTATTCTCTATTGTATTTTCCATAGATTCACCATTTACTCTTGTATATTGCCCTACATAGGATGTGAATAAATTAGCAAAAACAAATGATACCAATGCGATGAGAATAAACTTAAATACTTCTTTATATACTGATTGAAATGAGCTATGATTATTATTTACATTATATAATGTATCAATATCTATATCATCTTCTAGCTTACAGCAGGGTTGTTCTGTTTCTAACTGTACCGATTCTTTTGTATCTTTTTCAATCATATTATTTAAATTAATTAAACTCTGATTATTCTCACCAAATTCATTGATATTATAATTATTTTTATCTTGATAATATCGTTTCATATCCTTAACAAATTCAATACTATCTTCAATTTCTTCCCTTTTATCCATACAGTACTCCCTTTTCTAAGAAATGAATCTTCACGATATGAATATTTAATCAATGGTAATACCTTTATTCTATCATATTAATTTGGAGTTAACAGTATTTTAGAAAATTTATTTTCTATTTCGATTGATCAATCTCTTTACCTTCATCTATTGCTTTTGTATCTTCAAGCACTGTTTCAGTAATTTCAGGGAATTCAAGTGTAATTCTTCCAATACGTCCGTTTCGATAGTCATCCAAGATAATACCTGCTGCTTTATTAACGTCCAGCTCATTTCCCTTTAATTTACAGCCTCGTCTATCTGCAATTCGTTGTAATGTCTCTAATGAATCTTCTGACTTTTCAATTTCATACTTCTTTTCAAGCATTCCACTATATTTGGAATGCATAAATTTAATAAATTCCATAGAAAGTTCTGTTATGTTTAATATTTCTTCCTTTATAGAACCGATAAATGCTAATCTAAGTCCTACTGTTTGATCTTCAAATTTTGGCCAAAGAATACCCGGTGTATCTAATAATTCAACATTCTTATTTAACTTAATCCATTGTTTACCTTTTGTTACACCTGGTTTATTTCCAGTTTTTGCACATGCCTTTCCTGCAAAACTATTAATAAATGTAGATTTACCCACATTCGGTATTCCAACTATCATAGCTCTAATTGGTCTATTTAAGATTCCTCTTTTTCTATCACGCTCTATTTTTTCCTTACAGGCTTTTTGTATTACTTCATGAACTGCTTTCACTCCTGAACCGCTCTTTGAGTTCACTAATGCAACGAAATATCCTTTGGATTCAAACCACTTTTTCCATTCCTCAGTATATTTCTGACTTGCTAAATCGTATTTATTTAATAGAATAATTCTAGATTTATTCTTGGCTAATTCATCAATATCTGGGTTCTTACTGCTTAAAGGTACTCTTGCATCGACTAGCTCTATCACTACATCGATTAGTTTAATATCTTCTTGCATCTGACGTTTTGCTTTGGTCATATGACCTGGGTACCATTGAAAATGCATATTCTACCTCAATTCTTTATTCTCTACTTTTTGTTTAACTGGCTAATAATCGAAAATTTATTCACTCGCAAAATTGCTTTACCAACAATTTCATCACTTATAACATTTCCAATATTAGCGTATCTACTATCTTCACTATTGTTTCGATTATCGCCCAGTACAAAAAATTCGTCTTCATCTAGGGTTATTTTGTCATCAGCGATTCCACCATCTTTAATTGACTTAACTTTAACCTCTTCTTTTAGTTTTTTACCATCAATATATACAAGACCATTTTTAATCTGTACTGTTTCCCCTGGAAGACCTATCACTCTTTTTATATTATAATAACTATGCTCTTTACCACTCTGATCAAATACAATGACATCATATCTTTTTGGCTTAGTTATTTTATAAGCTAACTTATTCACGATAATAGTATCCGCTGGCATAAGAGCATTCTCCATTGATTTTCCGACAACTGTGACTTTTTCAACTCCAAAATGAATAGTTAAAAAAGCAATTCCTATCACAATTACAATCTCTACTGCCCACACAGCAATTTCCTTTAAAATTCTCTTAAAAATTGGCTTTTTATCAAAGGATTCATAACTACTCTTCATACTTACTCCTTATTATAGAACTCAGCTTTCTCGAATTCTTTCACTTATCATTTACTAATTTATCATGTTAAAAAAGGGACAATACATAAGTAGTTGTCCCTTCATCATCTCATAATAAAAATAATAGAAAACCTAATATCTTAATTATTTAACTAATTCTTTAACTTTAGCTGCTTTACCAATTCTTTGACGTAAGTAGTTTAATTTAGCTCTTCTTACTTTACCATGTCTAATAACTTCAATTCTATCAACATTTGGTGAATGAACTGGCCAAGTTTTTTCTACGCCAATACCGTTTGATGACTTTCTAACAGTGAAAGTTTCTCTTGCTCCACCATTTTGTCTCTTAAGTACAACGCCTTCAAATACCTGGATTCTTTCACGAGATCCTTCTTTTACTTTTGCGTATACTTTAACAGTATCTCCTACATTAAATTCAGCAACTTCGTTCTTTAATTGAGCTGCTTCAATGTTCTTAATAATATCGTTCATTTGTGTGACCTCCTTCAATATTTAGATGTTCTTAATACACTCCGTAGCAGAGGAACATCCCATTTCACAACATCTTATTCTATCATAGCCTTTTCCATAATACAAGCATTTTTTTCAAATTATATACTTTATATATTTTCTAAAAAGTTTTTTAACAAAAAAATACTAAGACTACAATCTTTTATACTTTTACATGCCTCATACATATTCATCCATACTGCTTTGTCCATCCCCCTTGATATATGAAAGTCCTCTTTATTTACTTTGCACACATACCCTAGATGCAGTATATTATTTTGATTATGATAGCAACTACTTAAATACTTGACGCTTTGAACATCTAAACCTAATTTTTTTTCAACATCAAAAGCAATCGCGTCTTCTACATTACTACTTTCGTACATTGAATTAGTAGCAATACAAACGTAAAGCTCTTTTTCAATTCTATTTTCGTTATGAAAAATTACCACTTCATTCAACTCATTTACCACTAGAGAAATTAAATTAACATGAGCTTTTTGAAATTTAGGCATCATGCAAGAATCATATTTACACTCATATAAATCTTGATTTTTATCATCTTGCTCACAGCTAGAACTAGAATTGATAGGAACGTCAGATTTCATAAGATTCCTCCCCAAAGATTGCATTTATTCTATTATAGCATTCCATCAGGTGATAGTAAACGCGCATTATCTTCCAATCGCAAACTATAACTTTAATGATAATGATCTTTTAGTTTAATCCCAGTTCCTTCTTTTCTTTCTCCGTGAGACTAGCATCTTTTATAAGATCAGGCCTTCTCGTGGCTGTTCTTTGTATTGATTGCATTCTTCTCCATTGTTCAATCTTTTGATGGTGTCCTGATAATAATACCTCTGGAACTTTTCTTCCTTCGAACTCTTCAGGTCTTGTATATTGTGGATATTCAAGTAAATTATCATGAAAAGATTCAATCTCAGCAGAGACATCGTTATTTAGTACACCTGGAACTAATCTTGAAACAGCATCTATGACTACCATTGCTGCCAATTCTCCGCCTGTTAGCACATAATCTCCTATCGATAGATTATCTGTCACAATCATTTCTAATACTCTTTCGTCAATTCCTTCATAATGTCCACATAAAAAGATAAGTTCTTCTTCTGCAGCTAATTCTTTAGCAATCGATTGATTAAATACTCTACCTTGTGGTGTCAAAAATACAACTCTTGGCTTTTTATCTTTCTGGGTTGTACCGGCAATAGACTGATAAGCCCTATATACAGGTTCAGCCTGCATCACCATTCCAGCCCCACCCCCATAAGGATAATCATCTACCTTTTTATGCTTATTTACAGAATAATCACGAATATCAACCGTATTAAGCTCAATAATCTCTTTCTCGATTGCTCTTCCTATGATGCTTGTATTCAGCCCTTGCTCAATCATCTCTGGAAATAGTGTTAATACATGATACTTCATTTCTATACCCATTATATAACCAATCTACTAATTGATTCGTTATTGCCACTAAATAGGTTAAAAGAATCTTTGTGGCATTCCTTTCTAGATCCATTTTCCTTCAACCTTAATCCAAAAGTCCATTCATTAAGTGAACTTTAATCACTTTATTCTCTATATCAATATCTAAGATACATTCTCTGATAGAAGGCAATAGAATTTCTTTATTATCCTTAGTTTTAACTACATATACATCATTTGCAGCTGTTGTCAAAATTTCCGTTAATACACCTAATTCTTGTCCATCTTCTGTAATAACTGCTGAATCTATAATATCATAGATAAAATATTCATTTTCTTGTAAAGGCACTGCCTCTTCCCTTGCTATTAAAAGGTCCTTACCTTTATATTTTTCAATCTCATTAATGTTATCATAACCTTTAAATTTTAATATAACCATTTGTTTAAAAAATCGTACATTTTCTATCTCAAGCTCCAACTGCTCTTTACCAGTATCTAAAATAACTTTTTTTAACTTCGTAAATCTCTTGTTATCATCTGTCGTTGGAAATACTTTTACTTCTCCTTTAATACCATGTGTTGAAGAAATAACTCCTACTCGCAATAAATTATCCATAGAAAACTCCTATTCTTATTTTTAAAAAACCACCAACATTAGTTGGTGGTTTATTATTTTTTTATTGTTCTATTTCAACAATAACTTTTTTATCATCTTTCGAAGCTGCAGCTTTTACCACAGTACGAATGGCTTTAGCGATACGGCCTTGTTTACCAATTATCTTGCCCATGTCTTCGGTAGCTACTTTTAGTTCAACAACAATTGCCTTGTCAGTCTCACTTTCTGTAACAACAACTTCATCTGGATGATCCACTAGTGACATAGCAATTACTTCAACTAATTCTTTCATTACCTTCACCTCCAAACAGAAGGTGATATCATATCTAGTGCCAATTCAATTAATAAATCCTTTAATTAAACAGCGATAGAAACTGATAAATCACTTCTATTATTTAATACCAGCATTTTTTAAAATCTTGCTAACTGTTTCTGTTGGTTGTGCACCATTAGATAACCATTTTTTAGCTGCTTCTTCATTAACACTGAAAGCACTTGGTTGTTTTGTTGGATCATAAGTACCGATTTCTTCGATGAATTTACCATCTCTAGGTGCTCTTGAATCTGCAACAACGATTCTATAGAAAGGAGCCTTTTTTTGTCCCATTCTTTTAAGTCTAATCTTAACTGCCATGTGTTTCACCTCCTTAGTTTTTTCTTTATATAGTTATTGTATATAATCACTTGCTTACTTTGTCTAATGACATACAAGTTACATGTGGAAATTTATATTTCATAATTTCACACTTCGTAATTGATTATAACAAAAAACTGACGAATGTCAAGTAATTTTCTTTACACTTATTATTTTTTTAATTAATAATAATAAAAAACTTACTTATAACGCTTATAATCCAAATGGTAATTTAAATTTACCGCGCTTCATATTCTTTCCAGACATCATTCCAGACATCTGCTTCATCATCTTCTTAGAGCTTTCAAATTGTTTGATTAGCTTATTAACTTCACTAATATCAACTCCCGCTCCTGCTGCAATTCTTTTCTTTCTTGACGGATTAATAACAGCTGGATTGCTTCTCTCTTCTTTTGTCATGGAACGGATAATTGCTTCAGTCCCTTTGAACATATTATCATCAAGTTCAACATCTTTTAATTGAGAACCCATTCCAGGAAGCATACCAAGGATATCCTTGATACCACCCATCTTCTTCATCTGTTCCATCTGATCTAAGAAATCATCAAAGTTAAATTCTGCTTTACGAATCTTCTTATCAAGTTCTCTTGCCTTGGTTTCATCAATCTCAGCTTCTGCCTTTTCAATTAATGTAAGTATGTCTCCCATTCCTAGAATTCTTGAAGCCATACGATCTGGGTAAAATTGTTCTAGATCAGATAATTTTTCACCCATACCAATATATAAAATAGGTCTTCCGGTAACAGCACGAATTGATAATGCAGCACCACCTCTGGTATCACCATCTAACTTCGTTAAGATAACACCATCGATTCCAATTTTGGAATTAAACATCTCAGAGACATTAACCGCATCTTGACCTGTCATTGCATCAACTACTAAAATAGATTGATGTACATCAACATTTTGCTTAATTTCCATTAATTCTTCCATCATGCTCTCGTCGATATGAAGACGACCAGCTGTATCTAGAATTACTACATTAAAATCATTCTTTGATGCATGTTCAATAGCTGCCTTTGCTATATTAACAGGCTTATGTCCATCTCCCATTGAGAATACACTAACACCTTGCTTTTCACCATTTACTTGTAATTGCTTAATTGCGGCTGGACGATATACATCGCAAGCTACTAATAATGGTTTACGGCCTTTTTGTTTGAATTTACCTGCCAATTTTGCAGTTGTAGTTGTTTTACCAGCACCTTGAAGACCGCACATCATAATGACAGTTATCTCGTTGGATGGCTTTAATGAGATCTCTGTCATCTCATCGCCCATTAAAGAAACCATTTCTTTATTAACGATATTAATAACCATCTGTCCTGGTGTTAAGCTTGACATAACATCTTGACCTATTGCTTTTTCTTCTACTGATTTTATAAAATTTTTAACTACTTTAAAATTAACATCAGCCTCTAATAAAGCCATCTTAACTTCTTTCAATGCTAATTTAACATCAGCTTCTGTAAGTTTTCCTTTGCCCTTTAGGCCTTTAAATACATTCTGTAACTTCTCCGATAAGCTTTCAAATGCCATAAGCACACCCTCCTTCTTATAAATCCTCTAATATTGTGTTCGTTAATTCTATAATCGCTTCCACATGACTCAAATCTCCAGATTCCTTCACTTTATTAGCAAGCTCATTAATCTGATTTACTTTTTGTTTCGTAAGAATAAATTTATCCATCAGTCGCAACTTTTCTTCATAGACACTTAACTGCTTACTGCATCTTTTTACGATATCATGAACGCCTTGCCTACTAATTCCTTGCTCATCTGCTATCTCACTTAATGTCAAGTCATTTAAGATATAATCTTCAAATATTTGTTTATTATGCTCTTTTAATAATTCACCATAAAAATCATATAATAACGATAACTCAACGATTTTATCAATCTCTTCCATGCCATTCCTATTAGAAGATTGGTTATTCTCTTTTTCTCTAGAGCTTTTATTTAACGTCGTATTTTTCATTGAAACACCACCTGTAAAGTATTTTTCTTTACACTTGGTAGTATATACTATTTTCACCTACTATGTCAAGCTATTTGAAGACTTCGAAAGTTATCTATTTGCAGCCATTGTAAGTTATCTTCTTTACTTTTCATCATTAAATTTCACTGTTTGACGAACAAAGCTCAGCACATTTTATACTAAAAGACTAATATAAGTTTATTGAGTGTAGATTCTTGTATTATTATGCATTTAGGATTACTGGATTATTAGATTGATATTATTTAATAGACTGGATTTATTAATAAATACTAGAAAGAAAAACAAGATATACTAAGAACAAATTATATAATTTCCTAAGAATACAGTAATAAATAAAACCAAGTATATTATCCTACTATTTGTTTATTTATTCTCCCCACTGCATTCTTAAGAAATATTTAGTATCTAAAATACTCCCCTACACAGCCTTAATTATTTGCAGAAAATTCCGAATTAACAATTCTACAAATCTGTAAGCACATAAATAAATTAGGTACTATTTACTATACAATCTATCACTATTTAACCCCTTTTTCAACACATTACTTCATAAATAGTCATAATTACCTATGTGGATGTCATATTATGTAAGTATATTACTATATTTTGTCATATTATGTTATTTTATCCTATGCAGGATATGATTTACTTTCCTTATGCGCTATAGTTTGATCAATTCCTGTTTCCCTCGCATCACGGAATTTAAAATATTCCAATGCCACTTGTGGAAATAACGCATAAGTCAGTACATCTTCCTCTTGCTTTTTCCATTGGGCCATTTCTTGTTCAATTTTATCAAGTTCAGGTTCTAACAAATCCGCAGGTCTACAGGTAATTGGCGTATCCTCACCGATAACTCTTGATTGAATATCCTTATTAAAAGGCTTTACTGTCTGACCATACTCACCATGAAGAAGTGCTTTTGTCTCTTTCGTAACCATCTTATATCGTTCACCTGTAATTACATTTAAGACAGCCTGTGTTCCAACTATTTGACTTGAAGGTGTTACTAGTGGTGGCTCTCCAAAGTCCTTTCGAACTCTTGGCACTTCTTCTAGAACTTCATAATATTTATCACTTGCTTTTTGTTCTTTTAACTGTGATACCAAGTTAGATAACATTCCACCAGGTACCTGATATAATAAGGTCTTAATATCAACACCCATTACCTTTGGGTTAAGCAATCCGCTTTGCAGTGCTTCCTCTTGCATTGGTCTAAAATAGTCTGCAATCTCAGCAAGTAATTTTTGATTGTATCCTGTATCAAAAGGGGTTCCCTTGAACGTCTCAACCATTACCTCTGTTGCTGGTTGACTCGTACCCATAGAAAACGGAGAAATAGCTGTATCAACAACATCACATCCAGCTTCTACAGCCTTCATATAAGTCATTGATGCAACTCCACTTGTATAATGAGTATGTAATTGAAGAGGTATTTTTATAGCATTCTTTAGCTCCGTTACTAATTTTGTTGCTTCATATGGAACTAAGAGACCAGCCATATCTTTAATGCATATGGAGTCTGCTCCCATATCTTCAATCTGTTTGGCTAATGCTACATAATACTCGAGTGTATAAGCTTCTCCAAGTGTATATGAAATAGCTACTTGTGCATGCCCCTTTTCTTTATTTGCCGCTTTAACAGCACATTCAAGATTTCTTATATCGTTAAACGCATCAAAGATTCGAATAATATCAATACCATTTGCAAATGATTTTTGAACAAAATATTCTACCACATCATCTGCATAATGCCTATAACCCAATATATTCTGACCACGGAAAAGCATTTGAAGTTTTGTATTTTTAAAACCTTTACGAAGTAATCGAAGTCTCTCCCAAGGATCTTCTTTCAAAAATCTTAAAGATGCGTCAAATGTAGCTCCTCCCCAGCATTCAACGGAATGATATCCCACCTGATCCATCTTATCTATAATTGGCAACATCTGTTCTGTTGTCATTCTTGTTGCAATAAGAGATTGATGTGCATCTCTAAGAATCGTCTCTGTTATTTTTAATGGTTTTTTATTTAATTCATTCATATAATTAACACCCAGTACATAACACATCAGCTCTAGATGCGTTACTGCCACAATAATAGGTTGAAAGAATCACAATGTGGCATATCCTTTCTTGATTTCATTTTCTTTCAACCATTCGCAATACATCGTCATTTCACTCCAAATATAGCCATAAACACACCAGCAGCAACTGCTGTTCCTATTACTCCTGCAACATTAGGGCCCATTGCATGCATTAATAAATAATTGGTTGGATCAGCTTGGCGCCCAACTTTTTGTGATACCCTAGCTGACATAGGTACAGCAGATACCCCAGCTGAACCAATCAGAGGATTAATTTTACCTCCAGTAATTTTACACATTAATTTTCCAAACAAAACTCCCGCAGCAGTACTAATGCAAAATGCAATTAATCCAAGTCCAACTATTTTTAATGTTGTAACTTTCAAAAAGCTCTCAGCGCTTGTAGTAGCTCCCACCGATGTTCCAAGCATTATAACAACTATGTACATCAAAGCATTGGAGGCAGTTTCCTGCAATTGTTTTACCACTCCACACTCACGAAACAAGTTGCCTAGCATAAGCATTCCTATTAGTGGGGCAGTCGAAGGCAGTAATAGTACAACTACAATAGTAACAATTATTGGAAATAGTATTTTTTCCAATCTTGATACCTGTCTTAATTGCACCATTTTAATTTCACGTTCCTTTTTAGTTGTTAATAATTTCATAATTGGCGGTTGGATAATAGGAACCAATGACATATAGGAATATGCTGCTACTGCAATTGCCCCTAGATATTTCGTTTCTCCTAACTTTCCAGCCAAATAAATAGAAGTAGGTCCATCAGCACCTCCTATGATTGAGATTGCCGCTGCTGCTTTATCCGAGAATCCTATAATATTAGCAACGATGTATGTAAAAAATACGCCAAACTGTGCAGCTGCGCCTAATAAGAAGCTAGAAGGATTAGCAATTAATGGGCCAAAATCTGTCATAGCACCTACTCCAAGGAAAATTAAAGGTGGTAATATGCCCCATTCATCCAATATATAAAAATATCTTAATAAACCACCAATCCCATTATCCGAATTGTTAATTGACATCATGATATCTGGAAATAAATTTACCAAAAGCATTCCAAAAGATATTGGAATAAGTAACAATGGTTCATAATCTTTTGCAATTGCAAGATATAAAAATAAAAGAGCTACTAGGATCATAATATAATTACCTAACTTTAGATGATAGAAACCAAACTGCTCTACTAAATTATTAAGCGTATTTATTACATATTCCATTTGTTCTTTGGCCTCCTTGTATTAATCTTTATCTATATTTTTTGATATTCTTACCATGTTGTTATAACTCTTTCAATTCATATAGGTTAGGATATCTCCGGATTCAACGTTATCCCCTGCTGATATAACAATAGATACAATTGTTCCATCTTCTGGCGCAACAATTTCATTTTCCATTTTCATTGCTTCTAAGATAAACAATACATCCCCTCTTTTAACAGTCTGATTTATTTTAGCTTTAACCTCCAATATTTTTCCTGGCATAGGAGCACTCACAACCAATTTTCCTGTCATATTACTCATTTCATGATTCTTAAAATTCTCCTCTTTCTTATCCTCATCAATAGAACTATTTATAATATCTTTTTTCACCGTTTCTTTATTCATAGAGTCTTGGTTCTGATTATTGTTATTATCAATTTGTTTAGGTATAATACTAGTTCTATCCAGTGATGCTACTGGTGATTTATTTGTAGTTTCTTCAACAGCTACATCATAAGTTGTTCCATTCACCATTACAGTATAATATTTCATCATTTTTAATCCTCCTAATAAGATTCTTATATTAATCCACCAAATATTGCGGATGTATCTCTTTCCTAATCAAAGTTCTTCCAACTGCTTACATTAGCTCTTTTAATACTTCGTACAACCAAACCATCAATTGGTACTTCATCTCCAAGGTAAGCCATTATTACTGCAGTAATAACTGCAACAAGTTCCTTATTCTGTGATAACTCTTCATTATCTGTAAAAGAAACGTCCGAATTTTCACATTTTTTACTCAAAGACACTTGCTGATCTCTTTGAACCATTGACTTAGTTTTATCATCACTAATACTTTTCTCTATCATTTTGGGTACAAATTTTATTATATATATAAAAAAACTAATTAAAATTAGAACCAGAAATACAATAAGCATACCAAGTATAGTATTTAGAAGTGCATTATCCACATCCTCTATCAACAAGAATACCTCATTCATTATCTCACCTCATTTATATTGTTCCATGTTTTTTTCTTGGACGAGTTTCTCTTTTGGAGTATAACATGTCAAATGTATAGATTAGTTCTTTCCTCGTAGACGAAATCTCTATAATGCTATCAACATATCCTCTCTTAGCAGCAGCAATTGGACTAATCTGCTTCTCTTCATACTCACCTGCTTTTGTATCTAAATATAATAGCTTGTCTGTTGAAGCATTAATTTCATCTTCATATATAATGCTAGTTGCTATTTTGGAATCCATCATACCAATTTTAGAATCTTTATACGAAAATACAATATCTGCTCCAATATGTTTTGAATTCATAGTTAAATAGGCACTTCCAAACGCTTTTCCTACAATTAAATTAATCTTTGGTACAGTTGCATTAGCAAATGCATAAGTCAGTTTTGCTGCAGCAGATGCAATTGTTTTTTCTTCTTCACTATCCGCCAAGTATCCTGAAACATCTGTTAACGTTAACAAAGGTATTTCAAATGCATCACAAAAACGAACAAAACGTTCTGCTTTATAACAACCCTCAGTTGATAGAAACGCATCACCTTTCTCTTCATTCCTATGATTAGCAACTACTCCTATTGTTCTACCATTCAACTTAATGAACCCAATTACCATTTGCTTTTCGTAATTTTCTTTTATTTCATAAAAATATTGTTTATCCGATACCTCATATAGTAGATCTTTCACATCATTATTAACTTCTATATTATGTATCATACGATTTATATCATCTGTACTCTCCTCAGTAGTACACCCTTCTGAATTATTCGAAGGCAATATATCAATCAACTCTCTTACCTTAACAAATAAATTACTTTCGTCATCTAACACCATATCAGCATTTCCAGATGCTTCTCTAAATTCTGATGTAGTTGTATCATATGTAACCGAATGTTCAAAATTAAGTGTATTAGGAGGATTCACAAAAAGCTTTGCCGCATTTTTTGATAAATATGTAAAATCAGTCAGTGCAGTTGATATCGCAACTCCACCTCCACACATTCCACATACAACTGATATCTGAGGAATAATACCAGATGCTATACTTTGCTTTAGATATACTCCTCCAAAACCTTCTAGTGCATCGGTAGCTTCTTGAAGTCTAAATCCAGCACAATCGATTATTCCTATAATTGGTGCTCCAGTCTTAAGTGCCAAATCATATAAGTTCTGAATCTTCCTTGCATGCATTTCTCCAATCGAACCACCAAGTATTTTTGGTTCTTGACTATATACATAAACAAGTTTCTGGTTGATCGTTCCATACCCTGTTATAACACCATCTGCTGGCGCTTCTTTTTCCATTAGATTATAGTCTGTATTTCTTTTGGTAACAAATGCACCTATTTCTACAAAACTATTTGTATCAAGCAAGGTGTCAATCCTAGCTCTTGCTGTTATACTGATAGTATCATTCATAAAAAGCCCTCCATTTATTCTGATATCCAATTTCTGTAAATATTATTGTAGCCTATTTTCCAATATTTTTCAATATTTATTTCATTTTCATTAAATTTCTTTTTGGTATTTTCGATATTATTTACGATTTTTCTACCATTTTCTTATAGATAATTAACAAATATATTTTATATCACAATTCTACAAATTGTTAATTTAATATAATATGTAACAAATAGTTTATGCATTATGTATAGTAGAGAATATTTTTACAGCAAAAAAAGAAGCCAATTTGGTAATCAATTTTACCGAATTGGCTTCTAAACTAAATATTCAAATATTTTATTATTCTTCTTTTTGTTCTAAGTTTCTAACTCTTTCTATATGAATTGCTAAATAGCCAACCTCTACATCAGAAAATTCTTTGCGAAACTCTTTAGACAACTGCTTGCAGACATCTTCTGCTACTTGATAAGAATACGGAAATTCTTTTTTCATATAAGGACTCATATCAAGATTCAATACTTCACCTTTCATAACTCTTGCCACCATATACTTAATATGACTCATTAAACGGTTATAGGATAAAGAATTAATATCAATTTTTATATTGAATTCATTTTCAATCTTTTCAATAGTTTCTCTCACAATAATCGCTACTCGCATCGATTGAGAAACTCGCTCCTCACTTAAGGCTGAATGAATGTGAAGCGTAATATACCCTACTTCATCATCATTTATATCATATCCTGTCATCTCTTTGATAATTGCTTTACCTTTAAGAGCAACTTCATATTCTTCCTCAAAAAGCGCTTTAATGTCCAATGCAAATGGATTACTAACAAGCATGTTATTTTTAATTCGTTCAATCGAAAAAGCAATGTGGTCCGCAAGGGGAATCAAAATATTATTATCTACTTTTCCGAATTTTTTCTCAGCAACTAAAATAATTTCATGCGTAATATCTAAAAAGATAGGGTCAACACTATTTATTATATTTATTGATGATCCTTTTTCAGAATCTTCTTGTAACCCATATCTTTTTGCATCTTCAATATTCGAAAAAATCTCATCTTTTTTGAATTGAAAGCCAATTCCTTTTCCTATGAATATTATTTCCTTTTTATCCTCTTTATTAAGTGCTAATATTCCATTATTATTTAATACTTTAATCACTTGAAACATTCGTTGTTCCCCTTTGGTCTACCTGAAATTAAACAATTGAAAATATATCTTCACTTGCTGAAACATCACCAGTTTTTTGAATTTTTATTGTTTGTTTATCATTTAAATTAGTTACAATGAAAGGTGTTGCGATAGATTCAGCATTATCTTTGATATATTCTAAATCAAATTCTAATAATTTATCACCTTTTTTAACGCTATCGCCTTCATTTACTAACATTTTAAAACCTTGTCCATCTAATTTAACAGTTTCAATACCTACATGAATTAATAACTCAATTTCTGAATCTGTTTTTAATCCAAGCGCATGATTCGTTGGAAATACAAATGCAACAGTGGCATCACAAGGTGCATATACTACACCATCTGTAGGAAAGATAACAATTCCATCACCCATCATTTTTTCAGCAAATGCTGGATCAGGAGTTTCTGTTATTGATGCTACTCTTCCTTTTATAGGACAACAAAATACTTCTTCTTTTTTCTTCTTACTAAATAATCCCATTTTAATCTCCTTTAATATCAATAAATCACAAATATTGGTTTGATTATGTATTATCCTCTCGTAATTAATTATTATACATCTAAAATGTATATTACGCTAGCAACAATTTAATCAAACCAATACTATATTATTTCTACTTATAATAACCTAATTATCTATTAACCAATATTTATCCTATAGGATTATTTTCCTAAATAATCTTCTAAATTTGATTTAATAACCGATACTCTAGGTCCATAAATTACTTGAACGCCTTGTCCTTTTTTAATTACACCAGCTGCACCAGATTGTTTTAAGACATCTTCTTTTACTAAATCTGAATTTTTAACCGTACATCTTAATCTAGTAGCACAGCAATCTAAATCCGAGATATTATCTGCTCCACCAAGACCTTCTGTAATTAATTTTGAAACTGTTTCAGAATCATCTGCATTACTTCCTTTACTTGCAGCATTTGCTTTTGCTTCATTTAGATCTTTTCTAGTATATAATTTAGTTTCTTCTGTATCATCTTCACGACCTGGTGTCTTGTAGTTGAATTTCTTAATTAAGAATGAGAATAAGAAATAATAAACTACGAAGTATACTATACCAACGATTACAACCCAGATCCAGTTAGTCTTTGCATTACCTTGTAAGATACCGAATAATGTTAAGTCGATTAAACCACCTGAGAATGTCATACCTACACCAACATGGAAAATATGCATTAACATGAATGATAAACCAGCTAAAATACTATGAACAACATATAATAATGGAGCTACGAATAAGAATGTAAATTCGATTGGCTCAGTGATACCAGTTAACATAGCAGTAATTGCTGCTGATAATAAAAGACCACCAGCGATTTTTTTCTTTTCTGGTCTTGCTGTTTTGTACATAGCAAGAGCTGCACCAGGTAAACCAAAGATCATGAATGGGAATTTACCAGCCATAAATCTTGTTGCTTCAACACTGAATTTTGTTGTATGTGGATCAGCTAATTGTGCGAAGAAGATATTTTGTGCACCTTCAATAACTTTTCCACCAACTTCTAATTTACCGCCTACACCTGTTTGCCAGAATGGTAAGTAGAATACATGATGTAAACCAAACGGAATTAAAGCACGTTCAATAATACCGTAGATCCATGTTCCAGCATAACCAGAACCACGAACTAAATCACCTAATGCATAGATACCGCTTTGAATTGTTGGCCATACAAAGAACATAAGAATACCAACAAAAAGGTAAGTAATAGCACTAATAATTGGAACGAATCTTGTACCACCAAAGAATGATAATACTTGAGGTAATTCTATTTTATAAAATCTATTGTGTAATGCTGCAACACCTAAGCCTACAACAATACCACCAAATACACCCATTTGTAATGAGTTAATACCTACTACAGTTGCGGTAGAACCAGAAGGTAATGTTTTTGCAACATCAGTAATATCTAACATCGCGCTAATAGCTGTATGCATGATAAAGAATGCAATTGCACCAGATAATGCTGCAACTTCTTTTTCTTTCTTAGCCATACCGATTGCAACACCGATAGCAAAGATTAGTGGTAAGTTAGCAAATACGATATCACCACATCTACTTAATACAGTTAAAAATGAATTTAATAAAGTACCTTTACCTAAAATACCTGTTAAATGGTAAGCTTTTACCATTGTCTCGTTCGTAAATGATCCACCTATTCCTAAGAATAGACCAGCTACTGGTAAAATTGCGATTGGAAGCATGAATGAACGTCCAACACGTTGCAATACACCAAATATTTTATCTTTCATCGTCATCTCTCCTTAATTTTAATGATTTTCTATATTCTTACGAATGTATAGAAATATTAAAAAATACGTTATGATTATTTTCTACCTTTTTTCAAAAAATAAACTGGTAGATTAATCTGATGATGAATTGTGTTTTGTTTCGATCTTTTTAAATTCTTTGGCGCCTTATAAGGAATAAAAAAAGACATTAATATTCACAAATCACCGATTGGTTTATGAATAGTTAATGCCTGCTTTCCAGTTACACACTATTGTAAATACATCATAACAATATTATTAAAAAAAGTCAAGTTATTTTTAATAATAATTTTTGTTTTTTTATATTTTTTTTAGATTCTTTGCCTATTACAAATATTTTATTGATGTAATTTGCAAAATAATACAAAATTATTCAACATATATGTCTTTATAAATGAATATTTTTCTGTCATTTTACACAAAAACCGTTCTATTTATGAACCAGGTTCTTGTTTATGGTAGAATCTCTAACAATTAGCCTTGGCAATGTAGTATATGATTGTACATGTAATTCTGGACTAATAATTTTTCTCATTAATATCGTTCCTGCTTGATATCCCATATCATATACATCTATATCAACAACAGTTAGTAATGGATCAATCATTCTTGATAAAGGGAAATCATCAAATGTAATTATTGCAATATCTTCTGGAATTTTCTTATTTTTAAAATTAATTGCTTTAACAACTCCAAGTGCAATCTGATTATTTTCACAAATAATTGCTTCTGGAGGTTCTTTTTCTTGCAATAGTTCAATCCCTAGTTCATACCCACTCTCCTTCGAGTAATCTCCATATTTAATATATTTATCCCTAACATGATAACCATGGTCATGTATTGCTGATATAAAACCATTCAAACGTTTGGATGAAATCTCATCACTTTTTGGACCTCCTACAAATGCTATTCTTTCATATCCACATTTGGTTAAGTGCTCTGCTGCCATTTGTCCCGAAATACTATTATTAATATCTATCCAACAAGCAGAACATTTAAAAAATGGCCTTCCAATTATAATGTGTGGGTATTCGCTTTTCACTAGTAGATCAACTAATTCTTTTGAAGTAACAGAACCATGTATAATAATACCATCTGCACTCTTTCTTCCCACAATATCTTTTACCAGATTAAGTGCTTCAATGTCTTCTTTTATTCCTTTAAAGCTCAAATTATAATTATTCGTTGATAGGATTTCTTCCGCTCCACACATTATTTCAAACATATGAGGATTTTTAAACGCAGTATGCTTCTCTAATTTTGATAAAAACACTACATTGTTTGTTTTTTGCCTAGCAAAATTACGTGCTTGCTCATTTGGCTGATATTGAAGCCTCCTCATAATCTCTCTTACATGCTCTTTGGTTGCCCCTGAAATCGAGGCACCGTCATTCAGCACTTTAGATACCGTTGATACAGACACTCCAGCTTCTCTTGCTACATCTTTCATTGTAATTCCCATGTTAATTAACACCTCAATTCTTACATACTAACTTATATGATTGATTATAGCGATAAACTTCCTAATAAAGTTCACCTCTTGCTTAGTTCATCAAATAGTAAACTATTAATATTCAAAACACAGTGATAAAAAATAAGTAATTGTACTTTGATTTTATCGAGTATATGGTATAATTTAACTTATACATAATATGACATCCCTCAAAGAAAAGAAACTAAGGAATGGATCAATGCACTTTGATATCCCAACAAAGGATCATTCAAACTATTTTGAACAGGAGGTAGTATATGTTTCATTACATTTCTACAAAAAAACATTTTATTTCATTTCTATGTATCATCTTGTTACTAACTTTTCTTTTACCACAAACTGCAAAAGCAGAAACCGATCTCAGAGGTGAATCTATCTATCAAATTATGGTAGACCGCTTCTATGACGGTGACCCAACAAATAATGCAACTGGCGAAGCATTTCGTTATGCTGAAAATACTCAAGATGATTATCGCTATATGCATGGTGGGGACTGGCAAGGAATCATTGATAAAATACCTTATATAAAAGGTATGGGATATACAGCTATATGGATCTCGCCAGTCACAGACCCTCAATTATGGGGTATTCCAGACGCAAATGGAATACAATGGCCAACTGCTTATCATGGATATAACGTGTTCGATCCAAATCGGGCAAGCAGATATTTTGGCAACAAAGATCCTCAAAAAAGCAAGGAATTGTTAAAAAAACTAGTTGATACATGTCATGCAAATGGATTAAAAGTTATCATTGATATTGTTCCAAACCACATTGGAGACTACTTACAAAGCCTTGGTACTAATGCTCATTATACTACTAACTCAGGACTAAAACCTGGAAGTCAAACAGAACCAGCTGCTCCATTTAATAACATTAATTGGTATCACAATAATGGTGACATTTTCTTTGCCAACGAACATCCTCACACAGTGGCTAGCACCAAAATGCTAGAAAGTTGTGACTTAGGCGGCTTAGATGATATCAATTACGAGAATGCTGATGCTAGAAGCGCTATCTTTAGTTCCATCAAAAACTGGTTCACTTACACCGGTGCTGATGCTGCTAGAGTAGATGCTGCAAAATGTATGAAACCTTCTGATATTCATGCACTGCAAGATTATCTAGGAGTTGCTACCTTTGGTGAAAATTTTGATATGGATGTTGATTTTATCAAAGATTGGGTAGGCGATAATGTTGAAACTGGTATGCTTGATTTTCCATTATTTCAAGCTATTGTAAATGATTTTGCTTATAGTAATAATTTTAATGATACCACCCAAATCTCTATCCAATCCATTCTAGCAAAAGATTATCTATATGGCAGTCATGTAAATGATATGGTTACTTTTATAGATAACCATGATCGCAATCGTTTTCTAACCGAAGCAAATGGTGATGTTAGTAAACTTCAAAATGCACTAACCTTTCTATTTACTGTTAGAGGCATTCCTGTTGTATTTCAAGGAACGGAACAAAACAGAGGAAATGCAAATGGATTCTTATTAGGAGGAATCGCAGATACTTACAATCGTTGGTCCATGGTTACGAAAGATTTTAAAGGTAATATTATTAATAATTATTTTAACCCTTCAACCAATACTTACCAACTTATTTCAAAATTAAACAATATTCGTTCAAAATATGAAGCTCTACAAAACGGTACACAACGTGAAATGTGGAGTTCTTCCCACTACTACGCATTCTCTAGACGTGTAGATTCTGGAAGTAATAAAGGCCAAGAAGTAATATGTGCATTTCATAATTCATCTGGAAACAATACCGTCACAATGCCTTTACGTGCCGAAAGTACATTAATTCCAGGAACCAAATTAGTAAATGTCCTAGATTCTAGCGATCAGATAATTGTTACTGATGATAAAAAAGTATGTATATCATTAAACGGTAACTCTTCAAAAATCTACGTTGCTGACAATATTGTTACTAAATTAATACCTGTGACTTTTACAATAAAAAATGCCATTACCACTATGGGGCAAAATATATATTTATCAGGAAATGTAGAAGCTTTGGGTAATTGGAGCCCTTCCTTAGCAATCGGTCCTGCTAGTTGTCCTCATTATCCTACTTGGACACTTACTGTGTATCTACCTGCTGGGCAAAAGATTGAATATAAAGTAATCAAGAAAGATAGTAATGGAAGCGTAACCTGGCAAAGTGGAAGTAATCATCTCTTTACAGTGCCCACTTCTGGGACTGGAGAAGCAACTGTGACTTGGTAATTTAATATATGGTTTAGGATTAGAGGGTATAAGATTTGCGACAATCTAATCCTAACTATATATCATAATCAAAAGGGGTGATATTGAACACTTTATGTTCAATCACTCCTTTTTGATTATATATAGATTGATTCTATGTTCAGTTTAGTATCACATTCACTTAACGATTTACAATCATTATACAATTATGCCAATATAGTTCCTGTTTCCATTAAGTAGATGCAATACCCCCAAGATTGAATACCACCATTCTCTATTCTCTCACCCAATATAAGCATTTCATCTGACGGAAGTTCTACTTTCACTTTTTCATTACTCACATTCATATAGATAAGAATTTTTAACTTCTGATTACTTCTTGCAAAGGTAAATAATTGACTGTTATTTTCTGATACATATTGTTCGTAGTTTGATCGATAATCTACATATTCTTTTCTAATCGAAATTATTTTCTTAACAAATTGCTTCATTGTGGTATTACTTTCTTCCCATACCATCGGGCTTCGATATTCATTTTCTGTAATTCCGCTTATACCTTTTTCATCACCATAGAACATGCTAGGGACACCTGGCGCTAACATTAGAAAGATAAATGCTAGTTTCCACTTATCCACATCATCCTTACATAGAGACAAGAATCTTGGAACATCATGACTATCTAATAAATTTAATTGACTATCGCTAATATTCGTCGGATACCTTAGTCTCATTTGATTGATATTCCATGAAAAGGTAATAGCATCTTCTATATTTAATGCAAAATAATCTCTACAGTGTTTTCTAAAATCATAATTCATTGTCGAATCAAAAGCATCGCCTCTTAGCCAGGTCTCCGAGTTCTCCCACACTTCTCCTATTAGAACTATATTTGGATCCTCTTCCTTAGCTGCTTTACGAAATCCTCGCCAAAAATTACGATCAATCTCATTGGCAACATCTAATCTCCATCCGTCAATCTTAAATTCACGTATCCAATATCTGCAAACCTTCTCAAAATACTCCTGTACTTCTTTATTTGAAGTATTTAATTTTGGCATTTTTCTCTCATATGCAAAACAAGCATAATTCGGAGTATCTGTCGAATTATCAGGCTTAATGACAGGATATTTTAGTTCATAAAACCAATCTTTATACTTCGAATTAAGTCCATTGCATACTACATCTTCAAATGCAAAGAACTCCCAGCTACAGTGGTTGAATACACCATCAATTATGATATGCATATCTCTATTATGAATCTCATTCACTAATTCTCTGAATTCTTCATCTGTTCCAAGGCAAGGGTCAATATGATAATAATCTAAGATATCATATTTATGATATTCTCCAGCGGAGAATATCGGATTCAGATAAATACAATCAAATCCTAATTCCTTAATATAATCCAGATTGGACATGATTCCTTTGATTGTTCCACCTAGTCTTCTCTTATGCTTTTTTCCATCAATTTCAATCTCAGGTGTTTCACATAATAAAATTCTTTCATCACTTGCGAAACTATCAGGGAAGATATTATATACTACTGCATTTTTAAACCACTCTGGTACATCAACAACTTCTTCTCTTAGAATGTATGGATATTGATAGTACTCACTTCTTCCTTCTATCACACTATTATTTACCTTGATATCCGCTAATTTATTCGTAAATTGGTCCGCATAATAATAAGTCCACTTGTCATTTTGCCAAAGTTCAAAATAGTAACAAACTCTAACATAAGGAGTCTCAAAGGTTGCTTCATAATATTCAAACATCTCATCTTCTGCGATTACCTTCATTGGTATCGATGTGAAATCAATTGGTGTATGATTACAAGCTCTGTCTGCATAATATAGAATACAGGAGGTCAAATCTTTCTTTTTCGCTCGAAGTCGTATCGTCATCTCTTTCTCAGTATTTGCAAATGCATACTTTGATAAAGGTATATGTAAAATTGCACTCTTATCCATTCCTTTTTCCTCTCTATTTCTTACTAATTGGTAACTGTTTTGTATCTTTCTAGTTTCAATTGCTCTCTAATTGTGTTCAAACCAATGGCATAGATATCCAATATCATTGCATGGATACTCTGCATTATCCCTTCACTCCACCCGCTGTCAAACCAGATACCATATATTTCTGTATACAAAAGAATACGATTAGGATAGGAATTGATACTAATATTGCTGCTGCTGAGAATAGGGGCCAACTTCTGCTATAATCATTCGCTTGCAATTGATATAATCCTCCTGCCAAGGTATAACTCTTATCATTGAGCATAAATGTTGTGGCAAATAGATATTCATTCCACACAAAGATTAATACCATAACAGCAGTAACAATGATTGCAGGCCTTGCAAGTGGAAGTATCACTTTACGCAGAAGTTTCATGTCACTTGCACCATCGATTTTAGAAGCTTCTTCAATTTCAATAGGAATCGTATCAAAATAACCTTTCATATTCCATATACTAAAAATACACATTGATCCTGCATATATAATTACTAGACCAACTCTAGAATTTAACATATTACATTCTTTAAACAATCGAAAAATTGCAAACATAGATAGTATCTGTGGAAATGCATTTAAAAGTAATAATAGCTTTAGTATTGATTTTCTTCCCTTATATCGATGTCTAGAAAAACTATAAGCAGCTACCACAGAGGTTCCCATCGCTAATACGCAGGTTCCAATACTTAAGATTACTGAATTCTTTAACCATAATACAAATGGTTCTTCTATAAAGATTGCAGAATAATTATGCAACGTAAACTTCTTAGGTAACAGGGATAAACTTGAAGATAAAGCATTGTTGCCATCACTAACCGAGAGAATGAGCGCATATAATATTGGGATCATACCAACAAAACATAGTATGATAAATACAACATTTAATAACGTTAGTCCAATTCGCCTTTTTATCTTATTTCCTCCCATCACACTTCCTCCTTTATTCCTCTGTTCGTAAATAATGAAAATACAATAATGAATACAAAGATTACAATGGATACCGCAGAGGATAGCCCATAATTATTCGATACAAACGCATTCTGTTGGGCATAGGTTATAATTGTCTGTAGGGTTGAGCCAGTGAGTGACCCCTTTTGCATCGTTAGCAAATACACAATATCGAATTGTTTAAATGTTGTGAAAGTAGTCATGATAACTGCTGGTGCTAAGATTGGCTTTAGTGCTGGAATTGTAATGTAAATATTCTGTGCCAGAAATCCTGCTCCATCAAGTTTTGCACTCTCATAATAACTTCTATCAACACTTTGCAATGCACCATCAATCATCATTATCATGAATGGAAGCGCCATCCATAGATTTAAAACCATACAAGAAATAAACGCTGGTACATTTTCCGATAAATAGTTCACTTTATGAATACCAAGTGTTGTTAATATCTTATTTAATAGTCCAAATTCTGTATTATATATTCCGACTCTCCATAATAATATGGATACATATGCTGGCATAGCCCATGGAAACATAAGCAATGTCTTATATAGTCTGCTAAGACGAAGCCCTTTTACGTTCAGACCCAAAGCGATAAAATAGGCAATTGCAATCTGTAGTATCATATTAAGGATAGTCCACATAATTGTTGTACCTATTGCTTTTAAAAAGCCAGAATCCACTTTAAGAAGTGCTCTTTCATAATTCTCTAGTCCAATGATTCTGTAATTACTCCAATGAAAGAGATTCATATTGGTCACAGAAATAAAACCAGTATATAGGATTGGGAACACTATAATTGCACCAATTAAAACCATAGCAGGCAAGGAATATATCCAGGGAACTAATTTCCTTTTTAGTCGCATAGCATTTTCTCCTTATTTTTAATAAGGCGAACGATCACGTTCGCCTATAAGATTTACTGCATATCACTAATTGCTTTTAGAGCTTCTTTTTGATATTTATCAGCTGCTTTATTTACATCTTCACCAGATTTATTAACTGCTGCAAGTAAGGATTCTGTTGGTCCCCACATTACACTCATCTGAGGAATATTAGGCATTGGTAATGCAGTACTTGCAGTATCTTTAATTGCAACGATCATTTCATTTGCTGCTACTGTAGTATCATCATATGATTTTTGATTTGCAGGTGCACAATTGGCTGTCTTTGCTAAATCAATACCTACTTCTGGTCCAGCTAATACTGTTAGCACTTTTGCAATTGCATCTTTTTTGGATGCTGCTGCATATTTCATAACACCTACACCTTGCACTCCTGAGTATGGTGCCAATGCATTTCCATTTGGTAATGTAAAGCTTGATAATGATTTCACTCCTAATTTAATTCCAGCTTTGTTGATACCATCAATTAACCATGGTCCTCCGATGATTGCTGCTGCTTTACCTTCATTAAATAATGTTGTCACTGTATTATAATCACCATCTGCTTCTAACTTTGCGAACTTCTGATTGTATGTAATTGCGTCCTTTGTAGCCTGTTCATTAAGTCCTGGTTTGGCATCTTTATCTATGATATATCCACCAAATCCATTAATAACTGGAGCAACATTATAAGCGGTTGAATGTTGATTAACTACTGCGTATGTACCAGCATCCGCATTCGTATTTGCTACCATGTAATCATAAAGAGCATCTGTTGTGGTTGGAACTTCGCCTTGCCATAAATCTTTATTATACATAAATAATAAAGTTTCAAAATAAATAGGAAGCATATATTGTGTATCTTTATACTTTCCTGCATCAACTGTCATTGGCAATTGATCTGCCATTACACTTGTGTCAATAATATCTGTAATAGGAGCAAGAATACCCATTTCTGCAAAAGTTCCAAGTGAATCATGAGCAGCCATATACATATCAGGTCCATTAGCTTCGTCATTACCATATAACTTCATCTGATCTGTAATACCAGCTTTCTTCTCGAATGTTACGGTAATGTTCTCATCTTTCAATGTATCATTTACACGAGTTTCAATTGTTTTCATGATAGCTTCGTTACCATCATGCCATACCTTTATGGATACTGGCTCTTTTGGTGTACTACTTTCTTTTGCTTCCTCTTTCGTAGTTTCCTTCGTTTCTTTTGATGTATCCTTAGTATCTTTGGAACCGCAACCTGTTAATGCCCCTAATACTAGTAATACACACAATAACAAACTAATACTTTGCTTTACTCTTTTTTTCATACAATATCCTCCATTTTTAGGGAAACGTTTTCTTTTCACTTTCTTAAAAGTGGCGTTTCTCTTGATTTCTATAATACATTTTTACCATATTATGGTTTGTCTCAGCAAGGTTCATTTGTTAAATATAGTCACTTTTGTTAAGAAACCGCTATACTAATTCTTAAAATATATTCATATTTAAAAGACTAAAATAAAAAATCAATCATACTTACGAATAAGAAGTAGTATTTTAATTGCATGAAGCAAGTATCTTCTTTTTCATTTATATATGATTGATTTTCTTTATTAATTTTATTGAAAGAACCAACTTGATAGCACTTTATTTAAGCAATAGATAAAGTTAATTTTCTTAACACTGTCTGTTGCATACACTGGAATTTTTTTATATGGTTGTTCATTTACATAGTAAGTAATATGCCCAACAACTGCATCCTTCTTAATCGGAGCTTCTAGGGAATTCGGAATATCATATTCAATCCTAGACGTTTCTTTATCGTTTAATAGTAATTTAATCTCTGATAGCTTATAACTAACATTCACACTAGCATCCTGTCCATCCGTTACAGGTATAGACGAAATTGCTTTCGTATCACCAGTAATATTTTTGAGACTATAATAATCAAGTCCATATTTCATTAATAATTTTGTATCATGCCATTTGTAGCTTTTATTTGGTGGCCAACCACATGCTAATACGACTGATACGAATTTCTTTCCATCTCTCTCTAACGCACCAACAAAACAGAAGCCCGCTTTACCTGTGAATCCTGTCTTTATACCAATTGCTCCATCCATTAATTGAAGAAAACGGTCTTTATTGTTAACTGTATAAGTTCTCCCCTTACTTAATTCCTTAAATGTATGACTAGAAGCATTGGTAATCCTTAAAAATTCATCATTTTTAATAGCATAACTACCTATCTTCGCTAAATCTTCTGCTGTTGTAAAATGGTTCTCGGCATCAAGACCATTCGGTGTAACAAAATTAGTATGATTACATCCTAATTCTTTCGCTTTGGTATTCATCATCTTCGCAAAGGCTTCTACAGAACCACCGACATGTTCAGCAATTGCTACTGCTACATCATTATGCGATTCGAGCATAAGTGAATATACCAAATCTCCTAATTTATACTGTTCTCCTGCCTTTATTCCAAGCTGAACATCTGGCATACCTGCAGCATACTTTGATACTGTGACAACATCATCAAGACTTGCATTCTCCAAAGTAACAATTAATGTCATAATCTTAGTAGTGCTAGCCATAGGCATCTCACTATAACCATTTTTCTCATATAACACACGGTAATTAGATGCATCCATCAAAAGTGCTGCTTTCGCATGGAGATTCAATTTTTCCATTATATAATCTGCAGAGGAAGAATTGGTATCATCAACAGGTTTACTATCTAATGCTAAGGTATTAATAATTTTATTATTCTTAGTATCGTCCACTGCAACTTGATTCGTTGTGTTTTGATTAATTGCAGTTTGTTCAGTTGCATTAGAATCTGCGCTTTTTGTGGAATGATCTGTATTAATCCAATATACATAAAATCCATATGCGATAATTGCTAAAATGATAAGAATTTTAATCAATGTAGAGAACTTTAGTTTCATAAATCCAACCTATTTATTTTCTTACTGTATATTTATCCTTTTTGTGTTTGATTTATGACAAGAATAAAAAGAAAATCCAATTCGTTACTACATATGATTTATTATATAAACAATAATCATCTCAATAACCATAACTATCAAGATAATCCTAGCTACAATCTGTGGCCTACGATAAAACGGAAGTGTCTCTACTTCTTCTTTTTCATCATTAACCTCATTCTCATTATCTTCTTCTAGTTGCAATTCATCTAAGATATCCTTTGCTCTATCATAATCTGTTTGATCTACATAAATATCTTCTCCAAAGACCGAATAGCCCATGTAGACATTCATATAGCCACCCATTCCCTTACTTTTCTTAAAGCAGGAAATATCATTACTTTTTAGTAAGTTCATAATCAGCTCTGCTTCAACCTCGTTCGCAGCCGATAATAGTTTTACTTCATCAATGGCACCTATGACTATGTCTTTCTCCTCCATTAACTGTTTAACAAGAGGCTCATTACAATCTGGACATGTGGTAAATTCCTCCCGATATTCACTTTTACATTTTGGACAATACATTGGTTTTATCCTCCCCATTTAACATATAGTCATTGCTTAGTTATGACCCATAAATCTTTATATAATTTATATACGTTAACTCTAACAAAAATAATTTCATTAAAACAATAGTTCCATCTGCTCCATATCTTCTGTTCTTATATAAGAAGAGGTCAATGTCTGAACTTCCTCTTCCCCTTTGATATGCTCAGTTTTTAGATATTCCATTCCTTTTCGTAAGCCTGATGAGATTAGGTTTAATACATAAATATTATCGAAACGATTATAGATGGAATCGCCACCTAAGCCGCTTAGACAAATCAATTGTGTATTATGCTTCTTCGCGGTATCCATAAGTGGTTTTAATAAGTGTGCTGCATTTGTTTGAGCAAACGGATTATCCATAACTAGTACTTTTCCTTGCACCCTTTCAGAGAAAATATCGGTGTCCTCTTTTCTCATGAAAGAAAGCAGACTCGATAACACAATAAATGCAGATAAGAATCCTTCTCCACCCGAATTCTTAGCAACTTCAGCCCAAGTGATTGGGTATTCCCTTTGTTCTTCTATCTTATATAATTTGATTTCTATATTACCAATACCAACAATCGTATCATATAACTTCTTCGTAGTAACCTGATTGCCTATCATTTCTTCTATATTCTCATTATTCTCTATTCGTAACATTGCACTATGAATGATATCTTCTAGATAGTCTCTTAATCTGATGTGATAATTAGTTACTTGTTCCTTCCAATCTGGAAGGATAATTCGTAGCATCTTAATTGAGCGATCACGTACTTTTATCGTAGAATTCTTATCAATCTTTCCTAGATTATTATGAACATCTTCGATATAACCCAAAAGCATCTCCTGGATTTTTTCTTTTTCTTTCTCGATGATCTCGATATCCACTTCAAGCTTTTCTAATAATTGATGATATGCCTCTAGCGTCATGGTTAACTGTAATATGAATTCGTCCGGTTCTTTTGAGAGTGCATGTAATGTCAATAATGGCTTCTTAAAGAATTCATCTTCATATACTGGTTTCTCCAATACTTGTAACAATAGCTTATTTAATAGTTCTGCATGTTCTCTCTTACTATTTTCTAAACTTCTATACTCTCTGCGCAATGTTAATAAATAGCTATTTAAAGTCTCTTTGTCCATTGCTTCAATCATGGTCTTTTCTAATATCATTTCTTTTGCTTTCAATTCACCATATTCCGAAAGAACCATGAGATTTTCTTCGTAACTTATTAACTTGCGTTCAGTCACTTCTAATGCTTCATTTTCTATCGACATCTCATGTTTCTTATCAGTAAGAAGCTTTTTAAAATCAGTAGCAATAATCTGCTCTCTTGGTTTTATTATTGTTTTACCAAGCTTTTCACTCATCTGAGTATATCGTTCTGATATTCGTGCTGTGAGCGAGGTTTCTTCACCATGTAGTTCCATTAACGTGTGATTTAACTTATTAGACTCACTCTCTAACTCTTTACTTTCTTTCTCTAATTCTTCATACTCGTAGCGATCAAATTTAATATTATCATAATCTTCTTGTACAAAGTGATATCTCTCCGTTAAATAGATTAATTCTTTTTCACAATTTTCAAATCGATTTTTTGCTTTCTCAAGTTGATCTTCTAACTCTTTTTCTTTTGAGGATATTTCACTTGTAATAGCCATAAACCGTGCCTTGATATCTTCTATATCACGATTTACTATCTCAGAAGCATCATAGATAATATATTGTTTTAATTTATCTTGTAACTCTTTTTGTTTTGCAATTCCATGTTGTCTTTCCGATTGGGTATTAAGATGTTCTTTCTCCAGATCTTCAATAGTTTCTTTATCTGATTGAATGCTGTAATCCAGCGATTGAATATCTGCTATTAGTGTTTGTTCCAATTTTTTATGTTCTAAATACTCAGAATATTCTATCATTAACTGCTCAAGATTTTTCACTTTTTCCTCTTGAATTCGAACATATTCCGTTCCCTTACTGATATCCTCTTCGATTCTGGAACGAAGTTCTTCTATCTGTTGAATATTCGTTCTTAATGCATGCTCTTTCTCGTTAGCTTCTTTTTCTTCTCTTCTTGAATTCTCTAGAAGACGAATACAGTTATGATACTTCTCAGAAGTAAGAGTCTGCGAGATAATAAGCTCCAACCTCTCCTTATAGAAAGATTTTTCTTCCACTCTTCTTTTTATATCTTCCTTAGTTGAATCTATTTCTGCTAGCTTTTTGTCTAGGAGCAGACGTAATCCAGCCTCGTCTAATAGGTTGTTATTAAACAATAAGTAGAAATTAACTTTCTCATTTAAGATAACGATTGATTGCTCCTTACTTTGTCTCGTTGTAAGCGCTTCCCTTTTAATAATCGGTATTGGAAAAGAGGTAAATATCCCAAGATCTTTTTTTGAAAGCCTTGTCAAATCTTGTTCACTCATGATGATACCATATGGTAGGAATGGATTGGATGCTACAAGATCTTTATTCTCTTTTTCACTCTTTCCATTCTTCTTAAGCCACTCCATACCAAACGTATAATGAAAGCCTTCTTTTTGTAGTGCCTCTTCTAAATCTTTAGGCAAATCAAAAACCTTACCACTCTCTAATCTTTTATACTCTAAGGTCAACTGTTCTTCCTGATTACATAATTTTCGAAGTTGATCCTCAATCTTTTCAATCTTATCTTCAAAAGCTTTCATTATCGCTTTCTGTTCAAATACTTTTGATTCATCATATCCGATATGCTGTAAAATTGTTTTTCTAAGTGTTAATTGCTTCTCATAATCTTTATACTCATTTTCTAGATTCTTTACTTTCGCATATATTGTACCAATTAAAATTCGGTTATCTTCTAATTGTCTTGAGTAGCGATGAGATTCCTCTCTTTTTTCTTCTTTTTGTTTTTTTAGATGAACCAATTGTTTTTTATGCGCTTGAAGAGCATTGTTTTCTTCTTGTTGCTTTAACTCTAATACGCTATCTTCATATTCGCCTAATATATTTCGACCTATATTCTCGTTGTATTTCTGATTGTACGACTGCTCTATTTTTTGATAGTTCTTTATCTTCTCAGATAAAGCACCTTTTTGTGCTATTCTTTCTTTTTGCTCTTGCTCCTTTTCTACCACACGACCTTTATATTCTTCCATTCGCTCTTTATTTGCAGATAAGGTACTTTCTAAGCATTTCACATATCCATCTTGGCTTTGTTCTTCTTTCTCATAATAACAACGAAGGGTATAGCCTAATTGATGTCTTTCCTCACTTAAGTCTTTTTCTTCTTTTGTAATCAGATCCAGTTGATTTTCTAACAATTGCACATCTTGCGATTCTTCTTTATATCTTCCATATAATTTAGCACAGTCTAAGATATGTTGTTGTCGTTCTAATCTTATCTTTTGAGACTTGACCTCTTCTGATTGTTCCTTAAACTGTATTTGTCTCTTATTAATTTCATCCTTTTTATCAGTTAACTGATAGATCTGATAAGATAACTCGTCGTAATAAATCTCACTTATTTCATCTCGGATCATTTTGATTCGCTCTTCGTGTTCTTCCCTATCGCTATTTACACTTGTCTTTAAATCAAGTAGAATCTCAGAAAGATTCGCAAGTTTATTCTCTATCTCGGACTTTTTCTTAATTACCTCTGAGAAGTTAGTTGCTGAATCTAATAAATCTCTAGCATCCTCTTCAAAGTTAGTTATGATCTCTTTTTTCTCAATCTTTGATTTATTATCTTTATATTGGATAATGAACTTTTGAATGATATTCTCAAATTCTTTCATTCGGCTCTCTTCTTTATTCAACTTACTTTCTACAGCGTCTAAGAACCATTTATCAATCAGTCCTTTTTCATCCCTTGCATCTGCAAACAGTTCGGATAAACCCGATTCCTTCAAGTTTACTTTTTTGATAATGCTTTCCCATTCTTTGCTAAAGATCTGGTATTCTTCTAGCTTATTAAAATAGTTTTTGGACTGATGGGATACGCTCATATCATAAACAAAGAATTTTCTGTGATTATCGTTCTTAAGATTCTTAAATAAATTCAAACAAGTTCGATACCCCTTTAATGCTTTCGTACCTTGTCCTTCTGATAACACTGGAAGATGATAGATATCATATTCATTTCTTTCCATATATTCTGAGATAAAATTAATGATCTCTAATTCATCCTTTTGGGTATCTTCCTCTGTCTCTACTTGGCGTTTACGAATCATCATTCCTGTCATCACATATCCAACACCACCATCTAAGATCCACTCTACAATAAGAAAAGTTGGTTTATTGGTCGTAAAGTAACTTGAGAATGGTCTTTCTTTTACATCGCGAAATCTCTTATGAACAAATGGGGCTGTTAGCATTTGTACAAGTACTGATTTTCCACCACCATTTCTTAGTGATAGCAATGTACTTTCTCCATTTAGTTGAAATACTTCATCATCAATTCGAATTCCGTTATTGTTATAACTTAAATTGATAATACGAAATGCATTCATTTTACTCATTCTCTGTCACCCCCAATACTCTCAATACTCTATCATAATTGTTCTTATTTAGTAGATTCCAATCCATAAAACGATCTAACTTACTTGTGGTATAGATCATCTCGTCGGCTTCCACGAAATCGATTAATCCTTGTCTTTGCAAAAAGTTAAGTATTCCATAGAGGAATCCTTCCTTGGTGCTTTTCGCTCTGGAACCTCTCTCTTCACTTCTTAGTGCTTCGAAAGCCTCATACATGTCCTGAAAAGCAACTCCTTCCATTCTTTCTTCACTTTTTATAGCACTATTATCTTCTTCCATTTCTATTTCTTTGGCTCTGTCTACACCAATCTTTAGTTGATCCGTGACGCAGTTCATAAGTTCTCCAACACGAAGATAACTTCTTGATTTACTGCTACTACCTTGTCCACGATAAAATTCCACTAATAAAGTAATAATAACAAATTGGGATAAATAGTAATCTTTTTCTGTTCCATTTGATTTACATAATACTGCTTTCAATTGCTTTTTCGAGAATCCAAGGTAATTGTTCTCTTCCTTTGGAATTAGATAGATTACATTACCATATCGCTCCACCATACATTCTGCAATCTCTCCTTGGCTTTTTACCAGGTTTCGAATGTTCTCGTTCTCGGTATATGCTTTATATAGTTCTATCTCTACATCTTCTTGTAGTTCTCTATGTTCTATGAGATAATAAAAAATACGTTGACTTAATTTTATCTCCTGTACTTCATATGCCATATGAATCTCCTATTCTATTTCAAATACTACATTCGAACAACGGATTCGCTTCCTTGTTCCAGTTTCACTTATCAGATTATCGAATACAATTGGCTCCTCATCCTCTAATCTGATAATTTGAATGCGATTAATCTCATTCCATCCCTCATGCCCCTCTAATAACTCAAGAATTGCACGGTTTAACTGAAATTCTAATAAACCGTCTTCTATCATCTCACTACGTTCTTTTGTCAAATCGTGAATTAGGATATCTTTTGTCTTAATCAATTCAATAATCACTTCTTTAAAAATCTCAATGGTTGGTGCTAAAAGTTCTAGATTCTCTTCACTTTGCTCTTTAATTTCACTAAGTGATATCCTCTTTGCTTCAAAGGTTAGGCCTAAGATATATTCTAAGCAGGTATAATACTGATTTAACTTTTCCTTCTTTTTCTTAATCAGTTCTTCTTGCCACTTATTTTCATCAAAATCTAATAGTTCTTCTTCCTCAGCTTTTTCTTTTCTGTGTAACGATACTTGCTTTTGGAAGGCTAGATTGATATTATAAGTCTTCTCAACCTCTTGATGTAATAACGCTTTTAGAAATAGATCCATTCGATCAAGGTTACTGACATCATCCAATATTGGTTGAAATAAATCATGATTCAGATCAAATCTTCGTATCAATGCCATCTGCGATAGACTCTCCAGTTCTTTGGAATATAAGGATTTCATGTCAAAATGAGTGGTTAAGATTTTCTGATGTTCATCTAGAGCTCGATTAAGATACCCTTCGATAATCTTGAGATTATATAGATTCTCCATGTCCTTTTCATCAAATTTATTGAGATTAATGTTGTCTTCTTCTAATTTATACACTCGTTCCATTACCTTTTCTCGGTACATCATAAATCGATTCTTCGTCTCTTCTATCGTATTCAGATTCTCATCTAACAGTTCTTTATACTCAAGGACTGAATAATTAAGAACATTCTGCTTGATTTGCCTCATTGCTTCCTTAATCTTTTGCACTTGGATACGCAACATATTAAAGATATTCTTCATTTCCTCCACTGCTTTATCATAAGTAGCCTTTTCCAAATGAAGTCTGAATATCATCTCATGAATTGTTAACTTCATATTCCCTTCCACTTCAAGTGTCGCAAGGAGAAGATTATATCCATCATCGGTTAAATAATAGGACGTTCTTTTGATATCTTCCTCTAGATAGATTACTTTATTGGCTACGAAACTGATATGAAGTGCTTCATATTCTCCTTTATCAAAGTTAAAGCCTTGAAAATACATAGCTCTACCTTCGTCTCCTAAGATTACATTAATCATAAAATCTCCAAGGGCTTTGCTATCCTCATAAGTTAATCCTTTTTTAAAGTAGGTCATATTCAATTCGTCAAGGAAACTACCGATATCGTCCATTGTACAAGGCTCTTCCTTCAATGACTGCTCCATAATATATAAAAGAAGTGCAAATATTAGATTGATCTGCTCTTCAAAAGTGTCAAATCCATATTGCTTCCAAGTTGTCTTAAGACTACTATTCTTCGCTAAAACAACATAATTTCCAACGATCTTCATACGCTTTGGAAATTGTTTTAAAAAATTAAATTCCATGTAATACCTTTGCCTTTCAACTTTATTAATAATCAGTAATATTTAAACATTCTTGTGGAATATATACTCTTTCCTCTAAGATATCTTTTATCTTCACTCGAAGTTCTTGAGGAAATACTTGAAGAAAATGTTCTTCCCATATAGCTCCATTCGGCTTTTGACCTTCTTTGGTATCTGGAAGATTGTCCACCTCAACATCTTTTTCTTCCTTTTCTAGCATTTTGACATAAGCATTCACGAAGGGTTCTATCTCTACTTCTCCAGTAAAAGCATGGTAAAAGGATTCAAAAATATTAATTCCCTCATAATCTATGTCACCAAAATAAAGTACTCGGTTTCTGGAATCATTAATATATGGTTCCACACAAAAAGAAAAATCCTGAAAGGATTTCTGTATCTTCTTGCCACCACCATAGATTAGGGTACCAATTGATGTCCCACAGATCTCATCATGTCCTTCCAGCAAATGCTTTCTCATGCTATAGAAAGTGTCTTTATTCTCTACGATTAATACATTTTGAGGCACTAATCGATTATGTGAATAATAGGCTAAAGGTTCGGTTGTAAGATAGATATTCAAATCTAATAGAGTAAGCCCTAGATTCTTTAGAATTCTGCCGCCTGCCCCTCCTTTATCCAGATATTTTTCCCTCTTCCAGATCTGGTAGCTTCGTTCATTTAACGAAATTGGAGTTGATAATAATTGCTTACCACGCATTAGGAATTCATTGAGTAACAGAACAGCTTTCCTGTCCTCTATATATTTATCAAGATTCTTCATATAATAATCAATACGAAGGCTCGGGTCGATCTGAAATTTTAGTTCCTCAATCAGTTCTGTATTTTCTTCTATATTTTCCTGAACTTCTTCTAAAATATAGTATTTAAAATATAGAGCTGGTCTTTTTCCATTTTGCTTACTAGCTATAACTGGAGCTATTCTATTTTGTTCAAGATCTTCTTTTATTCTATCCGCTAATTTTGTATATTCTGAAACATTGTAATAGTCATATAACTCTTCAAGATTCACTTTTCTTTTCCTGATTTTATTCATAATTCGTCACATCCCGATTCTTGTCTATTTCACTCTAAATTTTAACAATCTTCTTATATTTAAGCAAGCCTTTTTGAGTAGTGATTATTATTACAACAGGACATTTATCATTGTAATTATAATTATAGACATTTAATTATAACAAGTAATTTTTTATTGTAGCCAAAGAGTTTATAATACATCTAGAATGTTTTATTTCATCTATCTCTTTTCCTATGTCTCTGATAGGAAATTCCAAAACTCTTCATATTGAATACGGAATATATCATCTTTTAGGTAAACTATGTTAAATTCTCTTACGACATCAAAATCACGAATCCGAAGAGGACTGAGTGTGTTATCTAATAAATCTTTTTCCACTACTTCCTTATACACAAAAGTTATTCCCATATGATTTTTTACTAATTCCTTAATTGCATTAAAGTTACCCAGTTCAACATAAGAAGTAAAACTATTAATCTCCCAGTTATTTTCATGTAAGATTGTCTCAAGAATATCCCTTGTTCCAGAACCTTGCTCTCTGATGATCAATCGTTCTTTAATTATATCCTCAAATGTTAATTCTCGTGTTTCAAAGGAATGGTTTTTCGCACAGACGCCAATGAATTCGGATTTTTGTAACAATCTATGTCCGTATTTTTCTTTATCAAAATAACCTTCTACAATCGCAAAATGGATCTCGCCGTCTTCTAATTTCTTAAGTAAAGAAGTTGTATTATCTACTAGCATTGATATATTCGTTCTAGGATACTGGATTAAATATTCTGTTATTTTTTTAGGAAGGACATATTCTCCAATCGTAAGCGTACTGCCAAATTCGATTTTGATGTTATGATTATGCAATCCAGTCATTGCCTCTTCTATTTTTTTATTATTCGCTTTCATGGCCAATGCTAGCTGATATAATTTCTCGCCTTCTGCTGTTAGAGAAAGACTTTTATTCTTATAGTATACAAGCTCCACGTTATATTGCCTCTCGAGATATTGAATGTGTTGTGTTACCGCTGGTTGTGTTATATTTAAGTTCTTTGAAGTTCTTGTATAACTTCTAGTATCACACAAGTCAAGAAACGTATTGATTCTATAATCTAGCATATCTTTGTCTCCTTATTATTGGTATTGATTTGGTTTTTTCACACTAATCTATTTAATATTTTTAAGAAACTAACGAATCACTAACCCAGTATCTAATCTGTAACCTACAAGCCTGTTTCTTCTTATTATTTTCTATAAATTTTTCTTATAGTTATATAAATATCCATAATTTGATTTTATAGTTACTCCATGCTAAAATCAAGTAGAAATAACAACTAGTTGTACAACACAAAAAACACCAAGGAGCTTTACTATGAATCAAAAATCTAAAAATATTACCTTTTATCTAGGAATTTTACTTAGCTTATGTATTGCAATACCAGCATATTTCTTAGGAGAACATTTCAAATTAATCGGCGGTTCTGTTTTTGCCATTCTAATAGGAATGCTTATTGCACCGCTACTATCATCAAAGCAATTAAAATCAGGCATCCAGTTTACCTCCAAAAAGTTACTTCAATTATCCATCATCTTTCTTGGATTCGGCATGAACCTTCATGCCATAGTAACGATTGGCAAGCAATCCTTACTAGTTATGATCTGTACTATATTTACTTCGCTTGTCACCGCATATTTTGTTGGTCAATTACTAAAGGTAGAAAGTAACACTCAAATATTAATAGGGGTGGGTACTTCCATCTGTGGTGGCTCTGCAATCGCCGCTACTGCACCTGTAATTGAGGCTAGTGATCAAGATATTGCATATTCTATATCTACCATCTTCCTTTTTAACATCTTAGCTGTTTTTCTATTTCCTTCTCTCGGAAGAACTCTTGGATTAAGCAATACGGGTTTCGGAATGTGGGCAGGCACTGCAATTAATGATACTTCCTCCGTAGTTGCTGCTGGTTATACCTTTAGTGATGCCGCTGGGAATTACGCTACAATTGTTAAATTGACTAGAACGTTAATGATTATACCTATTACATTATTTCTTGCTCTTTATCGAATGAAGAAAGGAACAAGTTCAAGTTCTAAAGCAAATTATAGTTTCAAGAAGATATTTCCTTGGTTTGTCATTGGTTTTCTATTGACCGCTATTATCAATACTTCTGGCATTCTACCAAGTGCAGTTAGTACTAATCTGAACTCTATTGGTAAGTTCGGAATTATCATAGCTATGGCTGCTATTGGACTTAATACGAATCTAAAGAAATTAATATCCAATGGTTTTAGACCAATTGTATTAGGCCTGTCCTGTTGGTTTATGGTATCGATTGTTTCTCTCATTGTTCAAAGATTGATAGGGATTATATAGAATGATGTTTCCTGACAAATGACCTGTTTTGGAGGCAGTCTAGGCAATTTGCACAAAACAGAAAAACTCATGCTTCATTGAATATGTATAAGAAGATCTAGTTCTCGGATCATTTTGTGTAAACATATGCTAAGACAGATAACTCGCTTCGCTCAGACAGATCTGTCCTAGCATATAACACGAATTGATCCGAGAACAAGATCTTCTAATACATATTCAAAGGCGCATTCGCTTTTTCTGTTTTGTGCAAATTGCCAGGCTAGATTTTGAAACAGGTCATTTGTCCTGCAACTCATAGAATTAAAAACGTTAAAATAAGAAAAAGTGATTCGCATACAATATGACACATGCGGATCACTTTTTTTCTTAGATAACTATAATTTGCAGTTATAAAGTCTATATTTCACTTAATAATCTGAATTACTACCGTATAGTAATTATCTTTATTAAAGTTTAATATTATTTACCATAACAGTCTTTATTAAGCTACTTTTGGTTTACGTCATATCCAATTGCTTTCTTTGGACATGCCACCACACATTTTCCACATTGAATACAATCAGGATGACTTAGAACATCCCCTTTATATTCATATGGAACAATTCCTAACGAACATTTCTTCTCACAGATTTTGCAAGATACGCATCCAGAAGATACTTGCAATACATTCTTATTCTTTCTAACTTTTGATATCAAGGAAGCTAAAGTTCCCATAGGACAGAAATGACACCAAGTTCTTTGGTTATAGAATAGTGACAATACAACGCCAATGATTGTTGTAATGACAATCATTCGATAGAACACCATTCCCATGCCATAGAAATCTCCCCAGTTCTTTTTCATTCCTAAGGTAAACATTGTCATCATAAGTGTTAATACAACCAATCGAAAAGGGTATGATTTTAACAATTTAGGTACATTCTTATGTTGACTGAACTTAGAGACTACATTATCATAAAAGCTACCTCTTGGACACAGGTTACCACACCAGAATCTCCCCTTAAATATTGATACTATAACTGGTGCAATCATACACAATATTGCCAGAAGTCCAATTCGTACATCAAATAGTCCTATTAGTATAAATGTGAAAAGCACGGTAAACGAATACTTTTTCCATAGTTTCATTAACATCTCTTTATTCCTCCAATTTTTCATTGTCTTCTGAGACTTGATTTCAAATGTCTCTTACTTACAAGAGTTAATTATACTATTTTTAAATTTTATTTCAGTGACGTTATCACATTGATTGTTCTATATCCGATAAAACTCCTTTTAATGACAGGCATGTGTTGAATAACATCTATCTCTCTACCAATTATTGGCTGTTTAATCACGTATTCTTCCATAAAAGGTTGTACTCCAAAAGAGTAGTTTTCGCTTTGCTTAATGCTCTGTATAAAATTATACCATGATGGTCCATTGACCAGCCAAACAGATATTTCCTTGCATTCTTTTCTGCACCACGACTAGTTGCTGTATAGGTTGCTACTGTAAACGGCTCTATGTATTCTTCCTCCATTTCAGATTCCTCTGACTTCGATTTTTCTTTAATTGGCATATAAAGATCAACTCCACCAAGGTGTTCAAAATTATCTTCAAACCCCAAGTGTTCTTCAAGCCACTGCGCATCTCCATAGAAATGGTCTTCGTCCTAACTATTCCATCACTTTCGACTGCTCTTCTTTCAAATCTTTGGAGGCTCTGCTTATTCTTCGATTAATTAGATATTCCTTTGCCTGATATCCCGTAATTGAGAAAAATATGCGATAAAAACTTGATGCCGAAATAAACGCTTCCTTTGCAATTGCTTCTACCTTAATATCATTCTCCAGATTATCTTCCATAAAATCAATTGACTTTTGAATTCTCTCATAATAATTCACTGCTATACCCTCAATCATCTTAAGATATGAATATTCTAACAGTTTTAATACAAAAACAATTTTATCATCTAAACTTTAATAATAGAGAAAGGCAGAGCCTCGCTCTGCCTTTCTCTATCTATCCTATTCAATTAACCTTATTTCTTCCCTTAATCCTGCTCAAGAGCCCCTGTATACAATTGATAATAGATTCCCTTCTTCTCAATTAACACATCGTGGTCTCCTCTTTCAATAATTCGACCTTGATCTAATACCATAATAACATCAGAGTTCTTAATCGTGGAAAGTCTATGTGCAATAACAAATACCGTTCTTCCTTCCATTAGATGATCCATACCTTCTTGAACAATCTTCTCTGTTCTAGTATCGATACTTGAAGTTGCCTCATCTAAGATAAGAACTGGTGGATCTGCTACTGCTGCTCTTGCGATTGCAAGTAACTGTCTTTGTCCTTGGGATAGATTACCGCCATCTCCAGTTAATACAGTGTTATAGCCTTCTGGTAAATGATCAATAAAATAATCCGCATTCGCTAATTTTGCTGCTGCTATTACCTCTTCATCAGTTGCATCTAATTTACCGTATCGGATATTCTCCATAACTGTACCAGTAAATAGATGTGTATCTTGAAGCACAATTCCTAAGGAACGTCTCAAGTCTGCTTTCTTAATCTTATTAATGTTAATTCCATCATAACGAATCTTACCATCTTGGATATCATAAAAACGATTAATTAGATTGGTAATTGTCGTTTTACCTGCACCTGTTGCTCCAACAAATGCAATCTTTTCACCAGGTTTTGCAAACATTTCAATATCATGTAGGATTATCTTTTCATCATTATATCCAAAGTCAACATGATCAAATACTACATCGCCTTCTAGTTTTTGATAAGTTACTGTGTTATCAGATTTATGATGATGCTTCCAAGCCCAGATATGTGTTCTTTCTTTTGACTCTACTAGTTCACCTTTTTCATCATATTTTGCATTCACTAACTCAACATATCCATCATCTACTTCTGGTTTTTCATCTAATAAAGTGAAGATACGGTCAGCCCCTGCAAGTGCCATAATTACTGAATTTAACTGCTGTGATACTTGAGATATTGGTTGGTTAAAAGAACGATTGAATTGTAGGAAAGATGCCAATCCACCAAGAGTAAATGCACCCACACCATAAATGGATAATAAAGAACCAATAATAGCAGTAATAACATAACTGATATTACCTAAGTTACCCATAACAGGCATTAGTATGTTGGCATACTTATTAGCATTGTTTGCACTATTAAAAAGCTCTTCATTTAAATTTTCAAATTGTTGAATACTATCATCTTCATGACAAAATACTTTAACTACCTTCTGCCCTTCCATCATTTCCTCAATATAACCATTCACTGCACCTAGATTTTTCTGTTGGTTCATAAAATAAGTACCACTCTTAGCTGCAATCTTCTTTGTAACAAATAGCATAATACCAACCATAAATAATGTAACAAAGGTTAATGGTATATTTAAAATGATCATCGACACTAGTACGCTGACAATCGTGATAACACTAGATACAAGCTGTGGAATACTTTGACTAATCATCTGTCTTAATGTATCTGTATCATTGGTATAGACACTCATGATATCACCATGCGCATGTGTATCAAAATACTTGATTGGAAGTGTTTCCATATGTTCAAAGATATCATTACGTATTCTTCTTAAGGTTCCTTGTGATACTTCAACCATAATTCTACTGTAGCCCCAAGTTGATAGCACTCCAATACCATAAACTACTGCCATTGAGGTTAATGCTTTAGCTAATGGTGTAAAGCTTGGATGTTCTTGTTTCATAAATGGAACGATGTATTCATCAATTAAATTCTTCATAAACATCGTACCAATTACATTGGTCAAGGAACTAATGATAATAAATATTAATACAAAAAAGCAAGCTAATTTATAATTTTTAAGGATATATGCTGATAATCTTTTGAAAATAGCACCTGGATTCTTCACTTTCGGCTTCATTCCTGGTTGAATTCTACCCTTCATTCCTCTAGCCTGACTCACATTATTCTTCGCCATTCTTATCAGCTCCTTTCGTTTGTGATTCGAATACATCTTTGTAAATGTAACTTCGTTCTAATAATTCTTCATGTGTTCCTATGGATTCCATACGTCCTTCATTCAACACAATAATGCGATCAGCATCTTGAATAGAGGATATTCTTTGTGCAATAATAATCTTCGTTGTATCTGGAATCTCTTCTTTGAAGGCTTTACGGATTAGTGAATCTGTTTTAGTATCTACTGCACTTGTAGAATCATCAAGAATAAGAATCTTTGGTTTCTTTAATAAGGCTCTGGCGATACAAAGTCTTTGCTTTTGCCCACCTGAGACATTATTTCCGCCTTGTTCAATATAGGTATCATATTGATCTGGAAACTTCTGAATAAATTCATCCGCTTGCGCTAATTCACATGCACGCTTCATTTCCTCGTCCGTTGCCTCTTTATTTCCCCATCTTAGATTATCTTTAATTGTTCCAGAGAATAACACGTTCTTTTGAAGTACCATGGCAACTTCATCACGTAGAGATTCGATATCATATTGTTTTACATTTTGTCCACCTACGATTACTTCACCAGTTGACGTATCATATAATCTAGGAATCAATTGTACTAGAGAGGACTTCGCACTACCAGTACCCCCTAATATTCCGATTGTCTCCCCTGACTTTATAGAGAAATCAATATCTCTTAATACATAATTTGTATTTTCTTTTTTATATGAGAAGTTTACTTTCTTAAATTCAATAGAGCCATCACGGATCGTCTTAATTGGAGCATCTCCGTTTGTTAAATCTGATTTTTCATTAATAACCTCTGCAATACGTTCTGCAGATGCCTTGGACATTGTAATCATAACAAATGCCATTGAAATCATCATAAGACTGATTAATATATTTATTATGTAAGTAAATAAACTCATTAACTGACCAGTTTTTAATTCTCCACCAACAACCATCTTCGCTCCAAGCCATGAGATTAATAGAATACAAGTATTCATAGCAAAAATCATAGATGGCATATTTAAAGTAAGGATTTTCTCTGCTTTTACGAATAAATTATAAACATTTTCACTTGCTTTGTGAAACTTACTTACTTCATAGTCTTCTCTAACATATGCTTTCACTACACGAACTGCATTTACATTTTCCTGTACACTTGCATTCAAATCATCATATTTTTGAAACACGTGAAGAAAGATTGGATGCGCATTTTTAATAATAAAAAATAATGCTACGGACAAGAATACAATTGCTCCAAGATAAACAAGAGATAACTTTGCACTGATACTAAATGACATCACCATTGCACAGATAAGCATAAATGGTGCTCTAGCACACAAACGAAGTATCATCTGATAAGCATTCTGTACATTCGTGATATCGGTTGTTAATCTTGTAACCAACCCTGCTGTTGAGTATTTATCAAGATTGGAAAAGGAATAGTTTTGGATATTTCGAAACATTGCTTTTCTTAGATTCTTGGCAAATCCAGTACTCGCTGATGCTGCATACTTACCTGCAGTTGCACCAAAAGTTAAAGAAAGCATTGCCACTGCTAGCATACACACACCCATTAAAACAACATGTGATATGCTTCCTTTTTCAACACCGTCATCAATAATAGACGCCATCATTACTGGTATAATAACCTCCATGATTACTTCTAATACCATAAAGATGGGTGTTAATATGGAATCTTTTTTATATTCTTTTATTTCAGCTAAAAGTGTTTTTAACATAGTTGCCTCCTTACATTTTACTGTAGTTTTTTTCTTTACTTTTTACCGCTTTATTTTTTTGCTGTTTCCTTTTTTGAATCTTCCCATTCACATTTCCCCCTCATATAAAGATCCTCCTTATCCTTTGTTAATTATATAGAAAGAATACTATTATTAATAAGTACTATCATCCATAAACATATATTATGCTCAAACGATTTTGTAAGCACACTAATAATAAGCTTCCTAACTGTAAGTTACCTAACATTATAGATAGCATAATACTATAATGTATTTACCAAATAATACGTATACCTCCACTATTTCATGGAATTCATTCTACTGTTTTTCTAATCTTACCTAATATACCAAATAAGATCTCTACTTCCTCTTTTGTTAACTCACTTTCTAACCTATTATCAAATTCTTCAATCTGAGAATCGATTCGTTCATGCAATTCTCTTGCTTTTTGTGTTAAGACTAATTTTTTTAGTCTTGCATCATGATCTACTGGAACCCTCACAATATATTGCTTTTTCTCTAATAATTGCAAAATACCTGTAGCTGTTGAACGACGAATCTGAAATTTCTTTTCTAGATCACGTTGAAAAATATCTTGATGCTCCGTATTATCATACAAAAATGCGATAATCCATCCTTGCATCCCAGTAATCTCATGATCTGAGTTAACTGCGACAATTTCATCTATCTTTCTCTTGATTAAATTCGATACTGTCTTGATTTCAAAACCTATGGTTCTCTTTTTCTTCATAGGATAGCCTCCTTGCTATGATATACTCAAATACATGTTATACTGTGATAATAATGTGGAATCCAATTGTTAGGCAACTAACATTATACTAGAATTAATTATTTTGTCAACCGGCTATCTTGTATTTTATAATATGCAATTTGTTAACATGATTCGTCTGGCAAATGACCTGTTCAAAATCTAGTCTGGCAATTTGTACAAAACAGAAAAACTTATACATATTCAATGAAGTATGAGTTTTTCTGTTTTGTACAAATTGCCTAGACTATCCCCCAATACAGGTCATTTGTCAGGCGAATCATAACATAAAATAAAAGGCAAGAGGAATTATAGATATCCTACTTACCTTTTATATAAAAAGAAGAAAACTAAAAATTTATTTCAATTTATTCTTTGAAATAACAAAGTATGGAACCGCTACAAATAAGATTCCTCCAACCATATTTCCTAATGTTACATAGATTAGGTTGTGAGCATATCCACTTAAGCTAATTGCTGCATCACTTGAAGTTAATAATCCAATTGTTAACAAAGTCATATTTGCTACACTATGTTCGAATCCTGTTGTGATAAATGCAAATAAGCACCAGAAAATCATGATTAACTTACCACTTTCTGATTTACTTCTAAAACCAGACCAGATAGCTAAACATACTAAAATATTACATAAGATACCACGTATGAACAGCTCCCCTGCGCCTAAGCCCATTTTAGCTGCTGTTGCTGTCTCAATAAAATCCTTCACTGGTCCTGCTGCTAAGCCAGCTTTCCAGAATAACACTGCAAGTAGAATAGACCCTACTAGATTACCGATAAAGCATACCACCCATAACTTTATCGTTTGACCAAGAGATACTTTTTTATCTAATACTCCTAGTGTCATTACCATATTATTACCTGTAAATAGCTCAGCTCCAGCAATGACAACCAAGCTTAACGCGATTCCAAAGGAAGCTCCCATTACTACTTTCACATATGGTTGTCCATTTAACATACCGCCAATTGTAAAAATTAATAAGATTCCAAATCCTACATACATACCAGCGAGCATTGAAGCAAGAAAATAACCAACCGGATTATTCTTTAATAAATTATTTTTGCCTTCTGCTGCCTTTACTGCCATATCCATTTCTTCACGAAACATATGATATACCTCTCTCATTTTGTATTTAGGTAGTTATGAATTGAACACTAGATGATAAATATCAACAAACTCCATCCCACCTATATTTATTAATTTACTATTGTAAATTAATGATTTATCCCATCTGTTCTTATTTTACTTTCAGCACTATTAGGAAATATATTACTGAATGAAAATCTAGTACAAATTCATAATTTAGTGAAGTGATTTCACTTGCTTGCAAAGGTGAAATCACAAACGTTGAGAGTGAAAGCGTTTTTCTTTCACACTTATACTGTATCATCCACTAAGTAGATTAAAATAAGACATAAATACTCTAATCAAATATTATAAATAAGATATTCCCTTCCAATACATTGTTTTACTAACCTCTGCAACCTCTGATAGGGTGACATCTTTTAACGCCCATTTTTTGTATTCTTCAAAGCCTGTACGGTCTACGATGTAACCGATATGTTCTTTTCTTAATGGTGCATCTTTATCAATATATTCTTCCACATAAGCATAAGTATTTACAATAATCTTAGTAATGCTCTCTTCATCTACCCACTTAATAAAATCTTCTGCTAATCTAGGATTCTTCTTTCCTGTTCTACCAAGTAATGTTAAACGATAATACTTTTCATTACTTCTTGTCCATGCACGTGTTGGACATTGAATCGCGCACTCTCCACATCCAATACATTTTTCATGATTACGTACTACCTTACCATTTACCATTGTTAATGCGCCTACCGATTTTTTCTTACATGCTTTCACGCATGCCATACAGCTTACACAACGGTCTTTATTATATTGTGGCAACGTCATTCCTAGAATACCAAAGTCATGCATACGAACTTTCGCGCAATCATTTGGACAACCAGTTAATGCAATCTTAAAGTGTAAATCATGTGGAAATACTGCTTTTTCAATTCTTGCTGCAAAGCCAGAAGTATCATAACAACCATATGGACAGACTCTATTTCCTACACAAGCAACAATATTTCTTGTTCCCGATGCAGAATAGCCTTCATTTTTATCTGGCTGATTGATTTCTAACCCTTCAATAATTGGTTGCAATAAGAGATTTACTTGAGGCATATCCTCATATTTAATACCTGGAATCTCAAAACCTTGACGAACCGTAATATGTACGGTACCATTTCCATACTTTTCAGCAATCTCTTGTAGCGTTGATAAGTATTTTGCATCCATATGTCCACCTGGAACACGAACTCTTGAAGCAGTTAATCCTCGTTCTTTGGTTACACGGAATGCATTTTTCTTTAACTTTTTCGTATTAATATCCATTTAGATCCTCCTTTCTAGTCAAGTAATTGACTTCCCTTTGTGTAATTAAATACTGGACCATCTAGACATACGTAAGTATCATCAATTTTGCAATGACCACATTTACCAATTCCACAACACATCTTTCTCTCATGTGAGATCCAGATATCTTCTTCTTTCAAGCCTTCGTTTAATAAACCGCTAACAGAGAAACGCATCATGACAGGAGGTCCTACTACGATTGCAGCTACGTTCGAATAATCTGTTATCGTAACATCCTTAATATAATTCGTTACAAGACCTTCTCTATAAGAGGAATCACCTTCATTTGTATCGAGCGTCATAATAACGTCCATATTTTGTTCCCATTTTTTAAAGTCTTCTGCAAATAAGATATGTTGTGGAGATTTAAATCCAGCGATCAGCGTTAGGTTTTTTATTTCTTCTCTATGATTACTAAAGTATTCAATCACACCTCTTACTGGAGATACCCCAGTACCACCTGCAATAATCACAACTTCTTTATCCTTATATAGATTTACATCAAAACCATTACCATAAGGTCCTCTTAAGAAGAGCTTGTCACCTACGTAATGTTCAAAGATCTCATTTGTTACTTTTCCAACACGACGGATCGTCAATTCTACGTATCCCTTACCAATTCCACTTACTGATATTGGTGCTTCCCCATACTTTGGAATCGATACTTCAAAGAATTGTCCTGGTTTTACTTCTGTCTCATTCGTGTAAGACATTCGAAAGGTATATTCTATATCTGTGTGCTTTTTTACATCTAATATTTCTGATACAAATGGCATATATTCGTTATTCATGATTTGTAATCTCCTCCATTGCACCTTCTAATTTATTTACGCAGTTTGAGAATGAAATATATTCTGGACACACATCATCACATCGGCCACAACCGACACACATATGATATCCATTTCTCTTCTTGTAATCATATACTTTATGCAACACTTTAAATCTCATTCTTTCACCATTGGTTTTACGGTAAGATCCACCACCAGCTACTTCTGTATAACCATCTACCATACAGGACGCATGTACTCTTCTTCTTTCTCCTACTTTCCCATTATCCGTATAGAAAACATCTTGCATTGTAAAACAAGTACAAGTTGGACAGACAAAATTACAACGTCCACAATTAATACAACGGCTACTATATTCATCCCACATTTTTGATTTGATAACATCAATTGAAAGATTCTCAGGAATTGATACTGTTATATCATTTGTTTGTACAAAATGTATTGTAACCGCTTCCTTCTGTTCATCTGACATCTCAAACAAAGCATTAATTTCATCATCTTTGCAATCAACGTAATATAATCCGTCTCTCTCTTCTATTGCAATATCGTAGTTTTCTGGTATATTACTTCCCATGCTTACGCAAAAACAGTTTTCGAAAGAGTTCTCACAACCCATTACTACAAACTTCACATTATCGCGCAATCTTTTGTAGTAATAATCTTCAAATCCATTCTTTAAATACATTTCATCCAAACGTTTTACTGCATGTAAATCACAACTTCTTAGAAATATAATTGCACCTTTCTTACGTTCTACCTCTGCTTCCTTCACTTCATTTTCTGTATAATAAAATAAAGTTTGAGAAATTGGAAGTAGCACTTCTTTAAAGGAATAGTTTGATTTTTTATGAAACTCAACATCCATAATCTGTTGAATTCTTTCATAGCGGACAACATCCGTATCAGAATACATTCCTTCTCCAACTTTATTCTGTGGAGCGTAGATTATATAATCCTTTTGTAATTCATTTAAGATAACTTGCATCCTATCTTGATTTAGAATATATCCCATACCACACCTCTTTCTGTATTTAGGTAGTTTTGCAATTACCTAGTTCTATATTGTTAAATTTATCACAGATTACAAAAAAACACCGTGAGTTATCTCACGATGTTTTAAAAAAATCACTTAATTTTTGTTGGTCCGGTATTATGAATTGATTTCTATTAATGACAATAAGTTGTAATTCTGCTAATTTTTTGGCTTGTCTAGAGACTGTTTCTCTTTTTGAACCAAGCATCTCGGCAAGATAAGTTATTGTTAAATTCATATCAATTCTTATCCCATTCTCTTCCTTTACACCATAGTCCTTTGCCAGTTTATACAGTTTTGCTGCCAAACGTTTCTCACCCGTCAAATCATTCGTCGTATTTTTAAGTTGCCGATACATTCTTCGAATCTTTAAAGCCATGGAATCAATAACACCTTTCATCAGCACGTTATCCTTTTCCATTAAATTTAAGAACTTCGTTTTTGGCACAGCCAAGATAAGGGAATCCTCTAATAACTCACAGTTAATGGAAGCTGGAAGGTTCTGAAGCATTACTTCATTCAACATGCTCCCTGGGCCATATACAAATACAACTTTTTTCTCTCCAAAACTATTTAATTTATAAAGGGACGCTCTCCCCGATATTAGAATGTAAATACTTTTTACATCCTCTTTATCATGGAATAGGTGCTCACCCCTTTTCAATTTAATTAATAACGCTATCGATTCTAGCTCCGTTTGACTTGCCTGCGATATATTTTTTAGTACATCTGCTGTCTGAAATGCCGTTTTTAAGGAAATCAATTTTCTTATTCCTCTCTTTTTCTTTATTTGTAATATTGACTATAATACTAAAGTGAAACGTACCTTAGTTGCTATGATACTTGTATAAATATCTAATATCATAAATAATGAAAAAATGCAAATTACTTTTTCTTATTCTTCATATCCGTATTTCTCTTCATTCTTTGATAAAACACCATACTTAGAACAAAGATTACTAAAATTAATATAGGTAAAAATTTTTCTCTAGAGTAATCTCTTTTTTCTCTCTTGCTGGTTACATTATCTTTCTTCTGTTTATCAGCTGTATTCTGACCTATACTATTTTTATTATAAGGATTCACTGATGCTTTCTGTACTTTTTCTGAATTAGATTTTAGATCAGAGTCTTTTGTCGGTTGTGATGAAGAAATAGGGGTTGGAGAATATTTTAATACCTGATTTGGGGTTTTACTAGGCATAACCATCGGAGAGTATGAAGGGCTTACCTTTGGGACTGGTGGTGGTGTTTCGGCTATTGTAGAGCTTACTTCTGGCTCTTCGGTCTTTACTGGAGTTGGTGTTGGTGTTGGCACTATCATTGGAGTTGGCGCTACTGTTGGGGTTGGCGCTACTGTCGGAGTTGCCGCTACTGTCGGAGTTGCCGCTACTGTCGGAGTTGCCGCTACTGTCGGAGTTGCCGCTACTGTCGGAGTTGCCGCTACTGTCGGAGTTGCCGCTACTGTCGGAGTTGGTGCTACTGTTGGAGTTGGCGCTACTGTGGAGTTGGCGCTACTGTTGGAGTTGGCGCTACTGTTGGGGTTGGTAGAATAACTGGCTTAGGGTTTACGGTAATATATACAACTGATATAGCGCTTTTCCCCTTATCATCCTCAACTATAATAGTAAATTGGTCGCTACCTGAGAATCCATTTTTCGGCGTATATAACCATAAACCATCGGTATTTACTGAAACGGTGCCATCTACACAATCTATCGACATACTATAATTAAGAGGATCATGATCAGCATCCGTTCCTTCTACTTTTCCATTCAATGAAGTTTCATATTCTGTGGTTAGATGATAGTCTCCAATAGTAGGTGGATGATTAGAAGACTCTGATTCAAAGATCCAAGTCATCTTATCATTAATACCTAGAAAGCTGATTCCCGCACCGTTTTGAAAGCACTTACTATCAATTTTTATGTAATATTTTGTTAGATACTCAAGATTTACAGTTGGAGTTATCGATACGTTGTTACCAGTCAATTGCACCTGATTACTTCTTACATCAATAGTCTCTACAATACTATCATCTTCCTTATATAAGGTTATATTTCCTTTCCCTTTATATACTTTTTTATCAAAACTAATACTCAAAGTAGAATCAATAGGCACATCCAATTGATTATTACTCGGAGACATACTAGATATATATGGTTCTGTTGTATCACGAAATGGACTTTCCCAACTCAACTGTGGAAAACTATTATTCTCATCTATTTTCCAATCAGAAATAAAATTAAATCCAACAAAAGATAACTGCATTTTCATATTTATCGTGTTAAGTGGAGTTCCTTTCCCTATATCAGATTGCATCGCAACTTCTTGATTATAATAGCAGTTCTTAATATAACTGTAATCATTCGAATTACCAACGATTCCTCCTGTTAAGAAGTTACCAACTACGCTTACAACACTGTAGCTATTTTGGACAATTCCTCCGAAGTTCTGGCCAACCATCCCTCCAACATTACTATTTCCAACAACCGTACCAGTACTATAACAATTATTTACTAATGTTGTATTTACACCTACTAGATTACCAACTTGATTATTTCCCTCTACGTATCCTATACTATAACAATTCTCAATATTATTAGTACCATAATACTGCCCTACTAGGATACCAACATAGTCGTGTCCAATCACACTGGCACCTTCAATACCAATGTTTTTTAGTCCTCCTTGTCCAGGATTACCAACGTATCCAAAAAGCCCAACTGCATCAGAGGTCGGATAATTACAAGTTAAATTCTTAATCTTGAATCCACCTCCATCATAATTGCCTCTAAACTGATTACCTAACTGACCAATTGGTTGCCAATTTGAATACATGGATAAATCAATATCATTCATTTGTATAAAATAACTGTCCATATGATACCTTACCTCATCAAGTTCTTCTGGCGTTGATATCCGATACGGGTCTGATTGTGTTCCACTACCAAATAGTGTCACTGCATGAACTGCTTCAAACCTTAATAACATTGCGATCTGCAATAACAATAAAACAACAACTATTACCTTACTTATTCTATTAATAAAAGTTCTTTGAAACATTTATTACTTCCCCCTTTGTGTGCAATTCTCAAACCCTCTTAAAATTCGCTCTATATTCAGTAAATTTTTTTTACTATTGACAGTAATTTATTAATATAATTCTGTGTAACATTTATAACTCAAACAACAAATTATTTTCTAGGTAAAATGGAATCAAATGTTACTAATAGTAATTTAATTATCTACTAGAATAAATTACTTGTCAAGACTTACAATAATAGAAAAAATGTATTGTAAATGCATTAACACTCCTAGAAAGATTATCAAAAAAAGCTGTAGTAAAGAACCCTCTTGTTCTTTACTACAGCTTAATAAATAAATTCATGTTTTATATATTATTTCACATTCACTACAACTTGATTACTATAAGTATTTCCATCTTGAATAACAGTGATTGTAACTATAGCCTTACCAGCTTTCACACCTTTTACAGTACCTGTAGAATCTACAGTTACAACTGATTTCTTATTTGTTGTGTATGTTACTTTTGCATCTTTTGCAACATAGTTCATAGCAATCTTAGCTGTTTTACCTTTTTGCACAGTAATAGCACTAGATTTTACAGTTGGTACACTTATACAAGTAACAGTAGTTCCATCTTTTTTAATGTTATAATTCATTACTCTTCCGTTTTGGAAATGTAATTTTAATTTAATAACTCCATCTTTTGTTTCAGCAAAGAACTTATCTTTCATTGTAACTTTATTTGCTTTGTAATCTACAGAGAATGCATAATCATATTCTTTATAAGTTGTCCAGCTCTGTGGACCTGCACCAGTACCATCTTCATAAGCGGCTTCTACTGTTGATAATACATTACCGTTAAATTCAACTGGAATGTCATATCCAGCAGTTGTTCCTGTATTACTCTTTAATACAGGTTTTTTCACATGGTTAATATATAATGTCCAATCAGCACCAGCTGAGAATTTCAATGTTAATGTTGCATTCACACCATATGATTTATTAATAATTGTTTTAATATAATCACCACTTATCACAAGTGAATTACCATCTACCTTATAATCTTTTCCTAGTGTTAACTTCTTATTGCCATTGTAGATAGCTTTTAATGTATTTCCGTTTAATGTTAACTTTGTTTCAACATCATTTAATTTTTCGTCAGTCGTAATAAATACACGATCTGATTCTGTATAAGGACTTCTTCCGGTCCAAGAAGCTTTAATTATATTATATAAGGATTCGTCACTCCATTTATAAGAAGTACGTCCCATATGTTGACCATTATCCCATAACATCATTGTGATACCTTTTTCATTAGCATAACTAGTGATATTTTCAATATATTTTAACATCTCACCATGTTCGATTGCACCAAGTGATTTATCAAATGCTAATACTCCATATTCTCCACAGATTACACCGATGCCATTTGCTACAAAATGATTGTACATACGGTCAAACGAGCCTTTCATTTCTGATACTACTTGATCTGTCATTGTAGTTGTACCAGCAACATTTGTACTAAATGGCCAGAAACCGTAATAATGGAAAGTAGCTATGATATTTTTATCATTTAATGTTTGAATGGTATTATATAATGAACTGCATTTTGAATCTGAATCATTCGTATTAAGTGTAGGTAATATTAACATACGATTCTCATTATTAGCACCGGAATTACGAACAATTTTATAGAATTCATTATTTACAGTATCAAGAATCTTTAGTTGAGCTTCTTCACCTTCTGCTGTAAATTGTGGCTCATTTAAAGATTCAAAGCATACTTTATCTGAATAATCTTTAAAATAATCTGCTAATTGTGTCCATATTGCTTTATATTTTTTTAATGCAGTTCCATCGTCTGAGCCAATCTTATTTGCCCATGACCATGAATCATGATGAACGTTAACCATTACATATAAACCTTCATCTAATGCCCAATTGACTACTTCTGCATAACGAGCTAAGAATTTTGAATCAATTTTATAATCTGGTCCATCCCCAGTTCTCATTACAGCTGTAAATGGAATACGAATACTCTTAAATCCTTGAGCTTTAATCGTTTTGATTAGTTCTTTTGTTACTACTGGATTACCCCAAGAAGTTTCTCCTTTGTCTCCATTCGTATCAAATCCATCAAAAGTATTACCTAAGTTCCAACCTGGCTCCATAGCCTTAGCATATTTTTCAGATGCTGTTGCTTCTTTCTTTGTGTTTGTAGTGTTTGTTGCTTCTGCATTTACTTTTGGCACTTTGTTCATAAGACCTGTTGTCATTACAACGGCACAAGCCATCAGTACTGCAAGTACTTTTTTTGATTTTTTCATTGTGTCTCTCCTTTTGTCTTTTTATATGTCAATGATATAACATATCATATTAATAATTTAGTGACTAAACTAATTACCCCATTTTTTTGTGAAGTAAGTAATCACTCATACCTACTTCACAAATATATTTAGCAAAGCCATATTTAACCTAAATTAGTTACAATTACTAGTATAGTAAATATCTTTCATAGATTCCATGTAGTATTTTATACTAATAATGTCGTTTTCTGCCACCGTATTTGTTAATATTGTATATTATAGTTCTTCTAGGCATTCCTTAAGTATTGAAAGTGCTTCCTTTATTTCCTCTAAACTAACGGTTGTTGGTGCAATAAAACGAATGACATTTTTAAATCCGCCGCATGTTAATAATAATAGTCCTTTTTCCAAAGCTCTATCTTTTAATCTATTAGTCACTGCTACATCTGGTTCTTTTCCATTCTTTACAATTTCAATTGCTTGCATCAATCCAATTCCCCGAACATCTCCAATACAAGAATATTGCTGTTGAAGTTCTAGCAGTTCCTTATGTAAGTAATCTCCCATCTTAGCAGCGTTATCTATAGCTCCGTTTAGGAGCACTTCTATGGTAGCAAGACTAGCTGCGCATGCGACTGGATTACCTCCAAAAGTACCACCATGAGATCCAGGTGTCCATTGTTCCATAATCTCTTTCTTCGCAATGATAGCACTAAGAGGAAATCCTGATGCAATTCCTTTAGCAACAGTAAAGATATCTGGCTTTACCCCAAAATGCTCACTTGCAAATAGTTTTCCTGTTCTTCCAAAACCAGTCTGTACTTCATCGAAGATCAGCATAATACCGTACTTATCACAGATTGTTCTTACATATTGTACAAATTCTTTCGGTGGTACAATATAACCACCTTCTCCTTGAATCGGTTCCATAATAATTGCTGCAACCGAATATGGATCAATGATATCGTGGAATAATTCATCAAATTGAGTAAAATAACGTTCTGGACAATTACCATTCTCTGATTGATACGGAGTCCGATATAGATAAGGGTACTCTAAAAAGTATACACTTGGCATAAGCCCTTCGTAGTTCTTGCGATAGACAGAACTTGATGCTGTAATAGAAGCCGCTCCAATCGTTCTTCCGTGAAATGCACCCTTAAACGATATGATAGCTGGGCGTTTGGTTACAAACTTGGCTAGTTTCATAGCACCATCATTCGCTTCTGCACCACTATTACTAAAATACACCATAGTATCTGATCCCGTTAATTCAACAATTCTTTCCGCTAATTTTACATAAGATTCATAATAGACTACATTATGACCTCCGTGAATTAATTGATCCACTTGCTCTTTTACTGCTTTTACAACGTTTGGATGATTATGACCAATATTACATACGGCTACTCCACTGGCAAAATCAAGTATTTTTCTATTGTCTTCCGTATATAGATAACTGCCTTCTCCTCTTACTACTCCAAGAGTTGTCGCTCTTCTAGCAACAGGAGGCATTACTTTTTTACAACGTTCATATAATGAATTCTCCATCTTTATCAATCCTTACCTTTCTGCTTCACTGTGCATCAATTCCCATAGAAACTGAACTTCTTCTTTTCCAATCATTCTTGCAGTATTACTCATACTTCCTTTTTGCATACAGGTTAATTCAGTATATTCCATAACCTCAGCATCTGTAAGTTTTGGAGGCTTTCCAACAATATCTTCCATCCATAATCCGAATTCTTCAATATTCCTAAAATGGAGAAGTCTTAATACACGTTCTATCTTATCTGTTCGTTCATTATAAATATATTTCAGATAGTTTTTCATTAATAAACCATTTGCTCTATCATGAGGAATATCTTTAAAATTCTTACTCTCTTAACAATGGAAAAGTCATACAATGTGGACCTCCACCTGCTTTTAAGATCTCAGTGATATCTAATTCGATTACTTTCATTCCGCGTTTTCTTAATTCCTCATTCACATATTGATTCGATTTTAGTGAAAGCACTCTTTTATCTCCTAAGGCTTGCAGATTGCAACCATGTGCAAAGATACTTTCCTCACTTACAGGGATGATCTCAATTCCCATCTTCTCTAGACGTTCTACAAATTCACTTGGAAGTCCTTCTTTGTATGCTACAGCTAGAGTATCATCTACAAGATTAAAGCACATATCTAGATGTAGATATTCCTCCTTACATCGTACTGGAATCACTTCATAACCTAATGGTTCTATCGCCTTTTTTATTTCCTCAATTCCCTGTTCATTCGTACGGGCTACCATACCAATCGCTATTGTATTTTCATTTAGAAAAGCGAAATCACCACCTTCAAATAAACCTTCCTCACACCTAGCAACCACTGGTATACCAAGTTCCTCCATCTTTGCTTCATAATCCACATGTTCTTTATAACGAATTGGTTCTTTAAATCTTCCTAAAATATATCCTTCCTTGATACATCCACCAAAGTCTCTTGAAAATACAGAATTGGGTCTATCTGCATCCGCGTCCAAGAACTCTACTTCAACTCCATTGTCTAGATAAGCTTGAACGAATAACTCATGTTCAAGAAGCATTTTATCTATATCTAGATGAAGATCCCATTTCTTTGCTATTTCATTTATTGGTGTAGCTTTTAGATATTCTGGTTTTGATAATAATACTTTCTTAAGTACTCCCGTTCCATTTTTTACATACATATGATTACCTCCTACAAGAACTTCTCTATTGTCTTTATGATTAATTGTGGTAATGTTCGAAATGTGTATGGTTTATACACTCGCTCCGTCCATTTATGTGCGTCTTTTCCATAGCAGCCATAGTTTACAGCTGGTATGTTTAATTTCTTAATATTCTTTAATGGGACTGCATACAATAACTCATACTCTGGGAAATTAGATATTAACTCTTGGATTGATTCTTCATCATCATCAATCTTTAAGTAGCTACTATCTGATAAGCTTGGGAAGAATTGAAGGATTTTATATTCTTCTTCTGATTCTTTCGCATATTCATTAATTATCTCAGTCAATCTTAGAATTAAGTCCTGCTCCTCCTTATTTTCCTTTTTTAAGGTATTATGAGGACAGTATGGAGCTGCGAAATATAGCACGATGGTAGGATCTTTAATCTTTAGTTCCTGTAGTAAATATTTCACTAGGTACATAGGAATCTCTCTCTTATCAACATTCTCCTGTAGCATTTGATATGTTTTTGATTCTAGGAGTGTTGCGATTCTATCTCCAAGTTGCCTTAATGCCATCTGATACAATTCATCATAAGTGATAAGCGATTTAGAAAAATGTATCTCAGAATAGGTATCACCACTTAAATTACAATAAGAACGATACTCTCTATTCATCTTCTCTTCAACTTCTTCTAAAGCTTTTTTAGATGCTTGCTGTAACTTTTTAATGATCTCGCCCATACTTTCATAATGTACAAAATAATTAAAGTAGACAAAAGCGTCCGCTGCAGTCTGAACGTTATACCAAGGTTTTAGATCTTTCATCTTTAGAACCGAAGGAGGTAAGGTATATTCACCTTCATAGGAGTCACAATATTCAGTATTCAGATTGATCTCCTCCACAAGTCTAGCTGCTACCGATGAGGCATCAAATCCTTCAAAGCATTGACCTACATGAGTCTCTTTTCCCTGGATATAGAAGCAAGGTAGTAACTTACCAACTGCACCAGTATAGATATATTTCTTAGTGTCGCCCTCATATAATGGGCAGATATAATCATTATTAATTGCTAATACATATTGAAATCCTTCTTTGTCCTTTAGTAACTTGAATACCTTTGTAGCTTCAATGATACCCGTATGTAGATTCTCCTCCACTGGATTGATGGACAAGAGTATGTTGCCGTTTAATTCCTTTGCTTTTTCACTAAAATACTGAAATAACACTAGAAATACGGCTACACCACTTTTCATATCGCAGGATCCTCTACCAACGAGCCAGTCACCAGATTCTAAGTCTTTGCGAACACTTTCTGGTAACTGTTTCATCTTTAACATCTCTTCGAGTAGTTGATCTGGATCAAAGCAATATGGTTTTAATGCTGCATAATCTTCCACTCCGACGGTATCCATATGACCATGTAAGAGTATCGTTTCTCCATGTTTCGACTTCTCACCTTTAATATAGGCAATTACATTCCTTCGGTTTAGTGGATCAGAGTCTAACTCTTGTATGATGATCTGATCGTTATGTTCTTTAAAATATGGCATATCTCTAAGATATTCTTCGATAAATAATGCGATATCTTTCTCTCCAGAAGTTGTATTCACACTTGGTATTCGAACTAATTCTTTGGCTACTGCTTCTATTTCCTTATATAACTTCTCCATCTATCTCCACCCTTTCACTGAATCAATAATATTTTCACAAGTACGAGTCTGTAAGTCGATCATTGATTGTTCTGAGTAAAAAGCAGCATGTGGTGTTAAGATAACATTATCTCGTCTTGTAAGTGGATGATCTATTAACTCTGGATTCTCTTCCTTAAGAACATCAAGAGCTGCACCTGATATATGTTTTTTTTCCAATGCCCATAATAGATCCTGTTCATTCACACATTCGCCTCTCCCAACATTAATAAAAAGCGGTTGTTTCTTCATCTTTAAGAACTCTTCTTTTGAAAAATACTGTTTGTTTTCTAACGTCTGATTCATATGATTAGTAATAATATCTGCGTGTTCAAGTGCATATTCCTTATCTACTAATGTAACGCCTAACTCATCTGCAATCTCCTTACTTGTAAAAGGATCAACCGCGATTATCTTTAAATCAAATGCCCTCGCTTTTTTTGTTACTGCTTGCCCTATTCTTCCAAATCCAAAGATAGCTAATGTCTGCCCAGCCAAGCGTTTCATATTGACTACCGATTGATATTTCCATATATTCTCCCTATCAATCTCATTTGAATAATGCTTAATGTTTCTGACAAGTGAAAGTAAGAGCGCCATGGTATGCTCTGCTACTTCTGTTGTACAATATTCTTTCACTGTTCTTACTTCAATCTTTAAGTTTCTTGCTTCTTGGATATCAATATTACCATATCCTGTCGCATTCACTGAGATACATTTTAATCGTTTGGCACTTTGTAATACTTTCTTATTAAGTGGTAAAAATGCAGTAGATAATACATCCACATCTTTGATTTTCTCTAGAAATTCTTCTTCATTGATGTAACTATATACTTCAATATGAGCCTCAGGTAAATGCTCAAGTAATAATTGTTTTTCATACTCTAGATCTCTGTCTAGTACGTCTTCATAATCGCTGATTAATATATTCATAGGCTCTCTCCGTTGATTATTCTACTTAAGCAACCAATTCTTCTAGAATTAGTGAGGTTACCATGATTACTTGCTCCATCTCCTGCCTTGTTCCAATGGTAATACGTAGATAATTTTGAATACGTTCTGAATCAAAATATCTTGCAAGAATACCGTGTTCTCTTAATTTTGCATTATATTCCCTTGCATGCAAGTTAGGGTGAGTCACAAAGATAAAGTTAGTAGCAGAATCAAGCACGGTAAACCCATATCTTTCAAGTTCACACTTCGTATATTCTCGGTTATTGATAATTTCCTGTATGCATTTTTTATAATAAGCTGTATCTTTAATGGCTGCGGTACCAATTGCTATTGTAATATCATTCATGCTGTAAGGATTGAAGGAATATTTGATACCGTTTAGATCTTCAATTAGTTTTTCAGAAGCAATGCAATAACCAATATGGGCACCCGCTAGATTCTTGGATTTGGACATCGTATGAACGACGATTAGATTATCATATTTCTTGGTTAGTGGTATGCAAGATTCATTGCCATAATCAATATAAGCTTCGTCTATCACTACTAAGCGATTTGGGTTTGATACTACGATTCTTTCAATTTCACTTACAGGCAAATAATAACCTGTTGGGGCATTAGGATTTGCAAGAATCACATGTCTATTGGTTTTTACATAGGCATCAACATCAACTGTGAAGTCTTCTTTTAAAGGTATTTGCTTACCATTAATTCCAAAAGTCTTAGCAAATACTTGATAGAAACCATAGGTGATATCAGGATAACAGATCTTACTTTGCTCATTAAAGTATGCTAAGAATAAGAATCCGAGAACTTCATCGGAACCATTTCCTACAAATACCTGATTCATCGCAACATCATTCAATTCTGCAATTGCTGTACGTAATTCTTTCGCATCTGGATCAGCATAATGTCCTAAGCCATTCATTCTTGAACTTTTTAATACTTCTAATACCTTAGGCGAAGGTTTCATAGATGTTTCATTTGCGTTCAACTTTATATAAGCTCTATCTTTTGGCTGCTCTCCGGGAATATACGCTACCATATTTTTATATTTTTCTAATAAAAATTTACTCATAACACAATCTCCTGTTCATTTCATTCTTTAATTTGAATAAAAAAGTAAATAAAAAAGGTGCCCTGAAATTTTGGCTAATTTCAGTAGCACCTTTGCTTTTATATTACGTTAAGTATAGAAAATAACATCTATTGTTACAATATGGTTTTTATTTGTTTTTCTACAAAATATATGGTAAAATATTTTCAACTTTTCTAGTTTATTTGTAATATAGAATATAAAAACTAGTAAAATTTCAAAAATATATCCTACCCTAAAGGAGGACAACCGATGTTACAAGTGAATGAAATTATTAATCTATCCCTCTTTCGTGAATTTCAATTAATTTCAGGTGAGCAAGGCATAACCAATCAATTGAATAACATTGTTATCTTAGAATACGAACCAATCAATAATGGTTATGACGTATTTCAAGAGGGTGATTTTGTATTAACCTCTCTTTTTTTTGCCAAAGATCACCCAGAATTAATCCTAGTAGCATTTAAAGAACTGCTTAAGAGAAAAATCTCAGGTATTGCGATTAAAACTGTATTCTTTCAAGATATTCCAGAAGAAGTAAAAACCTTCTCTAAATTAAATCATATACCAATCTTCGTATTCCGTAACGCTTACATGGAGGACTTAATTCTAAGCGCAAATGAGTTATTGAAAACCAAACTTCAATTCTTAGTATTTGAAGAAAAAATAACAAATCTCATTCATACCTATCCGTCTTCTTTTGAAGTGTCAAAGACATTAAAAGAGATTAATCCAGAGATTCACCCTAATATTATCACTTCTTATATCACTCCAACTACAGAAGCTGGAGCTAACACCATCTACTCTTATTTTCATCGTATGATTTTTAAGAAATATAAGCCCTTAAACCAATACGCTTATAGCTTTATCAAATATAAATCCGGGCTCCTTCTTCTCTATTCCTACGATTCTACTTATGAAACAATGGAATCCTCCCAAAACATCATTACAAAATTATTAAAATCCATCGATATCAATCCAGAATATTATCATATTGGTATCTGCGATGAAGTCATGGATCACGACCACTTTGATATCTCCATAAAGCAAGCAATCTATGCGAACCGAATCTGTATCTTAGAAGAAACCAATCTTTTGTTATATTCCAAAATTGGTATCTATAAACTGCTTTCTCCTCTAGTAGAAGATCATACCGTATGCCATAACTATTTAAATTCCATTGAGCTTCTAAAGGATTATGATATGAAATATACCTCCAATCTATTAGAAACCATGATAATATACATAAAACATAATGGCGATATTGCTAAAACTGCTACAGAGATATTTCAACATCCCAATACTGCAAGGTATCGTTTAAAGAAAGCAGTATCAATACTTGGATTTGATAAGAATAATTTTTATGAGCAAATGTATATTACGATTAAGCTATATCAATTATATGAGTTAACGACAAATGACCTGTTTGGAAGGTAGTCTAGGCAAAATTTATTTAAGAAAAAACAGTTAACAGACGAATCACTCACCTATTAACTGTTTTTTTAATATTATATGCTATATGAAGTTATTTTTGAAGATATTAGATTACTTGCTGAGCTTTATAGCACCTTCGCAAGAAATTGCTTTGCACGCTCTGATGTCGGATTCTTAAAAAACTCTTCTGGAGTGTTCTCTTCAATAATCTCTCCACTATCCATAAAGATAATTCGATCACCAACTTCACGAGCAAAATTCATTTTTTCTAATATTATGAAATAATTTTTGTAATTATTACAACATATATTTTCCATATTCTTTTTAAAGCCAATCAAATATAACTACTCTACATAATGAATCACTGCTTTTCTTTCTTTTGTTACTGTAGCATTCTCTTTTGGATAACCCAATGCAGCCATTCCCCAAACTGTATGGCTCGCTGGAATCTCAAACTCGTCTAAGATTGCTCGTATCTTTGGCTTATCACAGATTAATTTCAATTGATTAATCCATACAGAGCCTACCCCTAAGGAATGAGCGGCTAAGAATATATTCTCTAATGCGCAAGCACAATCTGCTAATCCATTTGAATTCTCCGTCTCATCAGATACCATGATTAATACATCTGGTAAGTAAAAATTATAAGTATTTACATCTCGTTCTAATTCAGTCGCAATTTCTTTTGCTAATCTGCTCATTTTATCTTTATTTCTTACGATAGTAAATCGAAAACTCTGTTTATTCATTCCACTTGGAGCATGGATTCCTGCTTTTATTATCTGTTCAAGAATATCATCTTCGATTGTTTTGTCAGTAAAGGAACGAACGCTTTTTCTTGTAATTATATTTTCTAATACTTGATTCATGATAGAAATCCTCCTAATTGAATTTATATATTAATTTTTTAGTAATTATACCATAATTATTTAACTAAAGGTTATTACTATTTATTCTAGTAAGGCAACTGTTCATAGTTATTCTATTTCTTTAACATAAAATAATATGTAATATATAATTTTTAGCGTTCTGCCTCGATCCAAGCAGATACTTCCGCAATATAGATTATATTCTATGTATTAGACATTTACATAATACTGTGCCTGCGCATTAAACATCTTGGAATAGATTCCTCCTTGTTTATTCAAAAGTTCTTCATGGGTTCCACTCTCTGCTACTGTCCCTTCACCAAATACGATGATTCTATCACAGAATTTGCAACTTGATAAACGGTGTGATATGTAAACGGCTGTCTTTTTACCCACTAGCTGATCAAAATGATTATAGATCTCATATTCAGCGATTGGATCTAGTGCCGCGGTTGGTTCATCTAAGATTATTATTGGAGCATTCTTATAGAGAGCTCTTGCAATTGCTAACTTTTGAGCTTCCCCACCAGATGGTTCTATTCCATCTTCTTCAAATTGCTTATAGATACTTGTTTCAATCCCTTTTTCTAATGTAGCAACTTTATCACTAAGTCCACTTAGTTTAAGATGCTCTGTTACTTTTTCATCTGTATCCTGTAAAGAATGCCCTAACGCAACATTTTCCTTTATCGAGAACGAGAGTAATTTGAAATCTTGGAATACAACAGAGAAGATCTTCATGTACTCTTCATAGTCATATTCTTTTATATTCACACCATTTAATAAGATTTCTCCTTCACTTACTTCGTAAAGTCGGCATAGTAATTTAATAAACGTTGTCTTACCTGCTCCATTCAAACCAACAACAGAAAGATGCTCTCCAGATTTTATCGTTAGATTAATATCTTTTAGAACATAATCTTCACTTCTTGGATACTTAAAGCTTACATGAACGAATTGGAATTCATATTCATCTTTCTTCTTTACTTTTTCTTCTCCTCGAACCAAACTATTCTCATAGTTCATAAATACCATATATTCATTCATAAACTGTAACTTTTTATGTATCTCTTGAACATTAAATATCATTGAAGTCAGAGACTCCGAGAAAGTACTTGCAGCCGATGAAAGCATAGTGAAATCACCAATCGATATTACTCTCTTGATTGCTTTATATCCAAGATAAAAGTATGTAATGCCATCTCGAATTGCTGTAATAACAGAATCTATCTCATTATATGGTAAAGTACTTAAAGCTTGCTTTTTCCAAACACGTGTAGTTTCTTCGTTGTTATCTTTTGCTTTTTGCATCATCATATCATCTGCACCATATAATCTTATGTCTTTACCATATTTAAAATTAGATAATTGCCAGAATATATAACCAAATGCTCGGTTAAGCGCTACTAATCCTTGAAATGCTTTTACTTGGATCGCATTCTTTTTCGCATTTAATATTGTTGTAATTCCGATTGTAATTGCTATAACAAGTAGCAATAAAGATGACTTTGTTACAATAACTACGGTAACTCCTGTTAGAGTGATTATCGAAGATATGATACTTACAAAACATTTTGTTAAGCCATCAATCCCACCAGAATACCAACTCATACCTGTTTCCGCTTTTTGAGCCTGATTTAAGACGTCTGAATTCTCTGTATGTTCAAAATCCATCTCTATTGACTTTCTGCTAATCTTGATATTAAAGTACCTCTCAAAACTATCTGCATATTTGCCAAGGTTTTCGTCAATTGCATTCTTAAGCATATTGCAAATCATATTACCGATAACTATAAATGCAACCAACTGTATGATACGATTCGTATTCTTATCTCCTAGCAATTCATCAATAATATACTTTGGAAATAGTATATTGATAAATGGAGTGATCGAACTTACTAATATGGAGCCTATGATTAAGATAAAATAACCTGGCTTATAATCAATTGCCTGTTTATAAAAATACTTCATTGTCTTTATTGCTTTTTTACATCCAAAACAATTTTCTTCTTCACTATGCATCAAATACTACCTCCTTTTCTTGATAATATTGAGCCTGAACTTCATACATATTGGCATATGCCCCATTACTTTTTAATAATTCTTCATGAGTTCCATATTCAACAATCTTTCCATCCGCAAACATGGCAATGGCATCACAAAATCTTGTACTTGAAAGGCGATGTGATATATATACAGCTGTTTTGCCCCCAATTAATTTATCGAAATCCATATATTGTTTATACTCTGCGAGTGCATCTAATGCTGCTGTTGGCTCATCTAACACTACCACTTTAGCATCTTTATAAAGTGCTCTTGCAAGTGCTAACTTTTGCTTTTCACCACCGGATAGATCAATTCCATCATCATGCAGTACTTTTAATAATTCTGTTTTTACTCCTTTTTCTAGAGAAGATATCTTCTCTTCAAGACCTGCAAGAATCAACGTTTTTTCAGCTTTCGTACAATCCGTTAACGCTGGTGATTTCATTGATACATTCTCAGCAATTGGGAAAGCAAAGCACTCTACATTCTGAAAAACTGGTGCAAATATCGTATAATATTCCTTTCTATCATATTCTCTTATATCTACCCCATTCAAGAGAATCCTACCTGTCGTAGGCTCATATAATCTACATAATAGTTTGATAAAAGTTGTCTTACCAGCTCCATTTAGGCCTACAACTGCAAGCTTTTTACCAGATTTTAGTGTTAGATCAACGTCATTTAACGCATAGTTTTCTTGCCCTAGATATTGAAAAGACACATGTTCAAATGTGAACTCATATCGATCAGTCATAGGTAGTTTTCTATAAGTATTTACCTTAGAATTTGTTTTTTTATCCTTAGTTTTCTCTCTTTGTCTGTCATTATCAGATGATGTATTACAAGCTTTCACTTTATTTGCTTCCCTATCATATACTGTTCGATTATCTTCCATTGCATCTTCTTCTAATTCAAGAAAAGTTCGGTAATCATTCACCTCAAGACTTTGTTTACGTGTCTCTGCTATATTATCAAGTACCTGAGATAATGTCTTAATAAAGGTTATTACAGTTCCTAGATATAAAGTAAAATTTGCAATAGTAAGCCCTTGATACAATACAGCATAGATAAGCCAAGCATATAGAATTCCATCTTGTATTGCGCCTAATATTTGATTTAGTATGCCACATTTTAACCAACGATTTTTAGAAGCAACAATTTTCGCATGTGCTTTCTTATGTATCTCTGTCTGCTTTCCTAGTAACCAATCCTTCATTCCAAATAAACGAATATCTTTTGCATATTCAAAGTTCTTTGTTGTCTGATCAAGATAATATATCTTACGAAAATCAGGTGCTAATTTATCCCAACAAAGTTCTTTGTCTCTTCTTTTCGTAACATCAATTAAGATATAATGAACCAATGATAACAAGATCATGAGAATAATCATTGCAGGATTTAATGTAAACATGACTGCTGCGGAAGTAATAATCTTAGCAACCGAAATAAATAGATCATTAGCGCTATGCATCATTCCCTCTATACCATTCATATTGCCACCTGTTGCTCTTTCCGCCTTCCCCATATAATCGAGAGCCTTTGGATTCTCAAGTTTTTCATAGTTCATCGTAAGCGCTTTTCTCATCCTCTGCATGATAAATTCCATTCTTGCATAGATAAAGCGCCACCACATCTGTGTTTGCACATATTGATGAAACGCTAGGAAAAACAATTCAATAACGGAAGCAATAAGAACCACTTTTAAAAGAGATGAAATACTACCGTTTCCCATAATCTGATCAATGACTAATTTCGGAATTACTAACCAGATAAATGCCATAGCCGTCTGAACTACTGCATCAAAGAACAAAAATGGAATTAAAGGTTTTTGATACTTAAAAGTGCCCTTCATGACATAAATCATATTCGTTAACATTCCATAATTTTTCTTATTCTTATCTTCCTCTTCCTCTTTTCTCTTCATACTTATCCTTCCTCTCCTCCTCTAATTTCTGTGCGATTTTTATGATATTGAATTTAAAAGCCTTATATTAATTTGTTTAGTGGCGGTTCATAATACTCTTGATTAAACATGATTCAACTCAATGTACCTAGCTAAGTCTATTAGCATATTACTTTAATCTCGTAGAATTAGATTTCTTCTGAATATTCCGCGGTTACTCCTGTTATTCTACCAACTTTAGCTCTAGGATGAATCAATAATTTTCCTGTGCAATCAATATCATCCACCTCACAGTATTCACCTATGGTTATATTTTCACCATTTACTATCTTTACTTTCGCATCATTAATTCGAATTGTAGTTGCTTCTATTAATCCTATTGATGAGAGATTCTCCGATGAGATACCAAATAATTTTCTGATACCACGGCTCGCTCTACCTGGTGTATGGCTTATGATTACTTCATCACCAACAATCTCAGCTGCTTTGATACATCCATCTACAACGGTTTTATCTGCACTAATCTCAGCATTGCTTTTTATCACGCCCTCACAATTAATTGTCTTTGCTTCTAGATTCGCTTCTTTTAAAGTCATGACACCCGATATATCAATTCTATTAGCCCTAATTGCTTCATTCATCGTTGCTACTCCTTCACATGATATGAAATCAGATTCTATCCTACCATTACAATTGAATACACCTTCAATATAGATTTCGACTGCTTTGATATCATCACTGATGGAACCTACACCTTCAATGCTTATCTTATTGTATTCACCACCTGATACACTTCCAACGCCTTCAATACTAATATCTCTCATACGATTAACCTCCTGGTCTAAAAATGATATTTTTCATTATATTTTACTTTAATACGATTGGATACTTCATCGATTCGAACTGTCTTGATAAGTTCAAATCTAGAATCTAAATAGATTCCACCATCATTAGCTAATATCGAATAATATTCACTATCTAATTTAACAATGACATATTGATAACCTGTTGTTTTAATATTATTTAACTGATCTTTTACTCCCATAATTAGCTTTCCAATTGACATAGAATCGATTGATAATTCTTTCTTTAATTCTGAATGAATTATCATAAAAAGTATATCTAGATAAGTAAACTGTTCCTTAGAATAGGTATTCAGAAAGATTCCAATAAGACTTTTATCGATTTCTTCCATCTCTTCTACAACATCTATATCATAGCTATAACTGACAACTTCTGGTGATAGCATCTTCGCTAATTCTTCTAAAGAATAACGATTCTTTAATTCTTGTATTGATTGAATCCTACTAAGAATCTGCTCTCTTGGGAAAAATGTTTCTTGACCTGTATAGGATGATTTCTTAATAAACCACTCTTCTGGAATTAGCCGTTCTCTTTTCCAACGATAGAGTTGCCCATATGAAATACCTGTTATTGCAAGAAGATCTTTTTTTGATATTAACATCGGATACCTCCTTTGGTATTTTATGTCTGTAACGTAACATTGTTTCGTTACAGAGAATATAACACAACAATGTTACACTGTCAACCAAATTTTGTTATTTATATAAAAAATGTCCGCCCCAAGTAGAAAAGGGCGAACATTCTATAATTCATTTTTTATAATATTTTATTATATAGCTTCCAACTACTCGATTATGATAGTCTCATTTTAAAATCTTCATAACCAAACTTACGTATCACTTTCATGCCTTCATCTTCGCTATATAAAACAATGGATGGAAGGTTCATTCCATTAAAAGTATTATTCTTAACCATGGTATAAATAGCCATATCGCAGAATACTAGACGATCTCCCTCTTTTAGGGGTTCCTTAAATGAATAGTCTCCAATCACATCACCAGATAGACAAGTTGGTGCACCAAGTCTATACGTATATGGATATTCATTCGCTTTTCCAGAACCAATAATATTTGGACGGTAAGGCATCTCAAGTACATCTGGCATATGGCAAGCTGCTGATGTGTCGACTATAGCTAGATTCATCTTGCTTTCAACGATATCTAGAACCTTAGTTACAAGAAATCCTGTATTAAGTGCTACTGCTTCTCCTGGTTCTAGGTATACTTCTACATTGTAGGTATCCTTGATATGTTTGATACAACGAATTAATGTCTCTAGATCATAGTCCTCTCTGGTGATATGGTGGCCACCACCAAAATTAATCCATTTCATGTCATGTAAGTAAGAACCAAATCTTTCTTCTACTACCTTTAAGGTACGTTCTAAGACATCTGAATTTTGCTCACACATGGTATGAAAATGTAATCCATCAATTCCTTGTAGATTAATTTCTTTGAGTTGTTCTAAAGTGATTCCTAATCTAGAATTTTCAAAACAAGGATTATACATATCTGTCTCGATCTCTGAATATTCTGGATTGATTCTTAATCCACATTCCACATGACGGCCACTTTGCTTTACTTTATCAAGGTATTTTTCCCATTGATTTTTTGAGTTAAAAACAATATGATCACAGATTGATATAATCTCATCTATCTCTTCCTCCATATATGCTGGAGAGTAGATGTGAACTTCTCCTTCCATTTCTTCATGTCCTAATTTTGCTTCAAAAAGTGAGCTTGCTGTTGTTCCGTTTAAGTACTTACTTATTAATGGATATACAGAAAACATTGAAAATGCTTTTTGTGCTAATAGTATCTTACAGCCTGTTTGATCGATAACTGATTTTAGAATCTCAAGATTCTTTTTTAAAAGCCTTTCATCTACAACATAAGCTGGTGTTGGTACCTTTGTAAAATCTAGTTCCATATTTATACCTATTGTAACTGCCATATCAAATTCTTTACAAATAATCAGTGGCATTCCTTTCTGTTTTATTTATTTACTTATACTTCACAGTTAAAATTCAATTGAATACTTGATATATTTTAAACTAGTAAGTAGTAATCTTATCATTAAATGTTAATCAATAATTAGAAGTTTGAAATAAGCAAGGTTGAAGATGATTCTATCAACCTTGCTTATTTCTTTTGATTCCTTTATATCTTTAGTCTACTAACTCTGGAGAGTGGCATTCTTTCCAAGGTAAACCAAATTTATTTAAAGCATCCATGAATGGATCTGGATCAAATTCTTCAATATTATATACGCCTGGTTTCTTCCATTTACCAGTCATAACCATCATCGCACCAATCATTGCTGGCACACCTGTTGTATAGGAGATAGCTTGTGATCCAACTTCTTTATAACATTCTTCGTGATCACATACATTATATATATAGTAAGTCTTTTCTTTACCATCTTTGATACCTTTAAAGATACAACCGATGTTTGTCTTACCTTTTGTTCTTGGTCCTAAAGATGCTGGATCAGGAAGTACTGCTTTTAAGAATTGTAATGGTACAATTTCTTTTCCTTCAAACATAATAGGTTTAATAGAAGTCATTCCAACATTTTCAAGAACCTTTAAATGAGTTAAATATCTTTCAGAGAATGTCATAAAGAATCGGATTCTTTTGATTCCTGTAATGTTTAGAGCTAATGACTCTAATTCTTCATGATGTAATAAGTACATATCTTTTTCACCAATTTCAGGGAAATCATATACTCTTTTAATCTCCATTGGTTCAGTTTCAACCCAATCGCCATTTTCCCAATAGCTACCATTCGCAGTGACTTCTCGAATATTAATTTCTGGATTAAAATTCGTAGCAAATGGATATCCGTGATCACCTGCATTAGCATCTAGGATATCAATGTAATGAATCTCATCAAATTCATGCTTTAGAGCATATGCAGAGAATACACCTGTAACACCAGGATCAAATCCACTTCCAAGAAGTGCTGTTATTCCTGCTTTTTCAAATTTTTCTTTATATTCCCATTGCCATTTGTACTCGAATTTGGCGGTATCTAATGGCTCATAATTAGCAGTATCCATATAATCTACTTTAGTTGCAAGACAAGCATCCATGATTGTTAAATCTTGATATGGAAGTGCTACATTAATAACAATATCTGGTTTTTCCTTATTGATTAAAGCAATTAACTCGTCAACATTGTCTGCATCTACCTGTGCAGTTGTGATTTTTGTTTTTCCACCTTGCAATTTTTCTTTTAATGCATCACATTTTGAAACTGTTCTACTTGCAATACATATTTCCTCGAATACTTCTGAATTTTGACAACATTTGTGTACTACAACGCTAGCAACGCCGCCAGCACCAATAATTAGCGCTTTTCCCATTTTACTTTAGTCTCCTTTGATATTTATCGTTTAATTATCTTTTTTTCTATTTGTCTTGAATAATTTAATATCAAGTTTTCTGTGATTTTCGTTTCGTTCCACTCACAAAATACGTATTATTATTGTTTTACATCTTCTAATAATTCTTTCACATAATTAGGAACAGCAAAGGCTCCAACATGAAGATCTGTGTTATAATATTTAGTTATCAATCCTAACTGATTCCATTGATCTGCATGAAAGTCTTTGATTGGATCATACTTTTTAGAAGCAAATCCAAATAACCAATGGCCTGAAGGATAGGTTGGTATATGCGCTTGATATACACCAACAACAGGAAATAATTCTTTAATTCGTTTATGCGCTCTTTGCATAGTGGCAACGTACTCATCATAGAATGTACTTTCATGTTGGTTAACTAAGATACCGTCCTCAGTTAAAGCATTATAACAGTTTCCATAGAACTCTTTCGTAAATAAACCTTCCCCAGGTCCAAATGGATCAGTAGAATCTACAATCACTAAATCATACTCATTATTCTTCGTTCTTACGAATTTGAGACCATCTTCATAATAAATGTGAACTCTTTCATCCGTTAACTTACAAGCAGTCTGTGGTATATATTCCTGACAAGCACTTACAACCATCGGATCAATTTCAACCATATCAATTTGTTCTATTGTGCTATATCTCGTAAGTTCTCGTATCGTTCCACCATCTCCTGCCCCGATAACAAGAACTTTTTTAATGTTTGGATTTGTAGCCATTGGAACATGCGTAATCATATCATGATAGATAAATTCATCTTTTTCTGTAACCATAATATAACCATCTAAAGTGAGAATCTTACCGAATTCTTTTGTATCGAATATATCTATTTTTTGAAAATCGCTTTGACTACTATACAACTGCTTTTCCACACGAATGGAAAAGTTCACATCCTTGGTATGTTGTTCTGTAAACCATAATTCCATTTATTCTACCTCCACTACGACATTAATATGTTCAACATTCATATCTTGTGTTCCAGTTAAAAAGCAGCCTTTATCTTTGGCATATTTAATGTAATTAATAATATCTTCGGTAATACGTTCACCTGGTGCTAGAATTGGAATTCCAGGAGGATAACACATAACAAATTCCCCACAGATTTGATCTACACTATCTTCTAAGAGGAGCGATTTTTGTTCACTATAGAATGCCTTCTGAGGCGTTAATACAACTTCTGGATTAATATACTCATGGTCAAACATACCCGCTTTATCCTTGGAATATAGTCGCTTAATCTCAGATAAAGAACCAATAAGACGTTCAATCTCAAATGCACGATCTCCTGCTGAGATGATAGCAAGAACATTACCTATATCACCAAATTCAATCTGAATACCATATTCATCTCTTAAGATATCATATACCTCAATTCCAGCAAGACCGATATCTCTTGTGTGAATGGACAATTTGGTTTTATCAAAATCAAAGACTGCATCATTATCAATTAATTCAGATGAAAATGCATAATAGCCTCCTAATTTATTAATCTCTGCTCTTGCATATTCTGCAAATTCTACTGTTTTTCTAAATATCTCTTTTCCATTTAGATATAAGTTCTTACGAGTAATATCAAGTGAAGTAAGTAATAAATAGGATCCGCTTGTTGTCTGAGTAAGATTAATTACTTGTCTAACATAATCTTCATTCATTGCTTCTCCACATAATAGGATTGAGCTCTGTGTTAAAGAACCACCAGTCTTGTGCATACTAACTGCTGCCATATCAGCACCTGCAGCCATCCCAGAGATTGGCATATCCTCACCAAAATAGAAATGTGTACCGTGCGCTTCATCTACTAATACTTTCATATTATTTTCATGTGCCAATGATACAATTTCTTTTAGATTAGAACATATTCCATAATAAGTAGGATTATTCACTAATATTGCTTTTGCATCTGGATGCTTTTTGATTGCATTCTTAACATCTTCTATTCGCATACCAAGTGGTATACCAAGTTCCTTATTAACACCTGGATTAATATATACTGGAATCGCTCCACATACTACTAGTGCATTAATTGCACTTCGATGCACATTTCTAGGCATTATGATTTTATCTCCCGCTTTACAAGTTGACATAACCATTGCTTGAACAGCAGCAGTAGTACCATTCACAATAAAAAATGCAGAGTTTGCTCCAAATGCTTCTGCAGCCAATTCTTGAGCATCCTTTATAACAGAAACAGGATGACATAAGTTATCAAGTGGCTTCATTGAATTCACATCAACTTTTAAACATCTTTCACCCAAAAATTCTGTTAATTCTTCATTGCCTCTTCCACCTTTATGACCTGGAACGTCAAATGGAACCACTCGATTCAATCTGTGCTTTTCTAACGCTTCATGAACCGGTGCATTATGTTGTGTTAATTTTTTCATATTGTAAGCTCCCATCCGCCCACCATAGTAGGCTTATAAATCAAGATGGCGAAAAATGATGTCTATTTTATATCATCAATAAATGTTCATTCCACTAAATATTTCAATCATCTCTTGACGTAGGCTATTAGTAATATCAAGTCTTTGTTTTGGAGGCAATTCATAAACATCTTTATTAAATAGGTAATTCTGTAATTCAATCTCTTTAATTAGCATTTTTGTATGAAATATATTGGATTGATATACATTGACATCAATTGCATCATATTTTGTTAAAGTTACATCATCTATATAATCTTGAATGGATGTTATATCATGATCAATAAAATATTTCTTTCCACTCATATCTCTTGTAAATCCGCGTACACGGTAATCAATCGTAATAATATCAGAATCAAAACTTCCAATCAAATAATCAAGTGCATTTAATGGTGATATTTCACCACAAGTTGATACATCAATGTCTACACGGAATGTAGAGATTGAGTTATCAGGATGATATTCTGGAAATGTATGAACCGTAACATGACTTTTATCAAGATGTGCATGCACGGAATCTCTTTGTGTTAGGGTATATTTACCTTGATTACATGATTCATCAATGTGTTCTGATGATAAAGAGCCTTCTGCAATAAGAATATTCACGGAAGCTCCCTGTGGATCATAATCTTGTTTTGAAATATTGAGTATATGAGCACCAATCATTTCTGTAACATCACATAATATATTCGTTAAACGTTCTGAATTATATTGTTCATCTATATAAGCAATATAATCCTTTTGTTCTCTCTCACTCTTTGCATAGCATACATCATAGATATTAAAACTTAGTGTTTTTGTGAGATTATTAAAGCCATATAATGTTAGCTTTTTATCCAACCCTAACATCACAACCTTTCTTTATCATTTCTTATGTTTCCCTCGAACAAGCAGATTTATTATACTAATATTCCATATGAAATGCAAGCATTTTTTTAGTTATGATAAACTGAGAGTTTAGTATTACTGTTATTTTATATATAAAAAAATTAAATCTATAAAAAACTGTTATTATACTTCTATAAAATCCTTGATTATAAGCCTCTTTCCAAATTTCATATTTTTTTTAAACAAAGAGTTTCTTCCCATTTAGAGAAAATATCTAAACTAAGAAAAAGCGGAATACTTATCATCGTATCCCACTTTCTATTCTTAACATATTGTATTAATTTAATTGTTATTCCCAGCATTATCTTGAAGGCTATTATTCTGATTTACATCACTATTTTCATTCGTTGAAACTCCATCATTTGATGCATTATCCTGTGTACCTTCTTTAGCTCCATCTACTTCCAACTCATAGCAAATAACTGCTGTACCTTTTTCAATGTTTTCATATATTTTCTTTGCTACTGCCGGTGGTAGATTAACACAACCATGTGAACCACGTGTTAAATATATCTTTCCACCAAATTCACTTCTCCAAGATGCATCATGAAGACCTATATTGTTATTAAATGGCATCCAATAATGTACTGGTGTACTATAATTTTCACCAACTAGAGTAGCATCCCTTTGTTTATACGTAATCGAATAAGTTCCAATTGGTGTTCCATGCCCCTTCGATACATTACCTGATACAAAGTCCGAATCCACAATAAGTTTTCCCTCTTTATAGAAGAATAGATGCTGTTCTTTTAGATTTACTTCCACATAGGTATCACCAAAGTCATATTCACCGTAACTTCTAGCTTTCTGATAATAATTAGGCTCCTTCAGTATATCGTCGCCTTTCTTAACCGCAGCAATTAACTCCTTAACCTCAGCTCCTCGATTTAACCACCATCCATAGTCACCACCGATCACTTTTATGGTTTTATTATAGGATGTTTTAAAATCTCTCTTCTTCCCAAAGGTATTATAAGTATATCCTAAATAATCTACATACTTTTTAACGCTATCAGGGTTAATGACAACTTTCATATTATCATTTACCTCTAACCATTGGCTAATAACTGATGCATCAACAACTTCTTTCACATCACCGAATTGATATGTAATTGTTGTATCAATATATTCGTTCAGTTTTTCGAGCGCTTGTTGTAGCTCTTTGGAATCCGCCGTGTACTTTGGTTTGATATAACAATCCTCATCTTCTAAAGATAGTTTTTTGTTCTGATGATTTATTGCATCTTTTACTTTAGTATAGAGTTTCTTTTTGTCTACTTGGTTTCCTTGCACTGCTTCGACTATTTGATATCCATTTGCTGAATAATCACTAATATAAGCATCCACTGGCTTTTCAACTTTATCTTCTTTAAAACATTCTAATTGATCTACTGCTTTCTTTAGCAACTTTTCATCATAAGAAGCAGCAACACCTACATCATAATGATGCTCTTGCCATAGTGACGAAATCCAAAGATATGGTTTTTGCTTATTTAATACTTTTTGCACGCTGTCATCTAACGTAGCTTTCATATCAATATCGCTTGAGGCTATGTACTCTTTTTTATTGCCTCTTTCCTCTAGCTTCAATACATAAGTATCTATTCGATTTGTTATTGATTGTTCTACCTTTTCAATTGATTTTCCTGAATAGTTAACATCATTAATGTATGTTCCAAATAGGAAGTGACTCTTAAAATAAATAGAAAAACCAATATAAATCATAATAAAGAACGCTAGACAGGTTAATATAATCAGCAATATTGTATTCATTTTAAACAAATTTTTCTGCTTTTCCATTGTATACCTCTCTAAATTATATGAGAAATTTAACAAATCTTCTCATTTATTATATTCTATTTGGTTATAAAAAATAATCACTAGACAATACAATTATAATATGAATCCAAGAAAATGTCTATTACACACATGTTAAATAACATGTTACAAAATGTAACAAACGTGTAACTATTCCACAAAAAACTTTTACCTATACAACGACTATATGAATCACACTTACTATATTACTACCTAATTATTCCCGAAGTAATTCCGCTATTCTTCTATCGATATCATAAATCGGATCGGTTGGCTCAAATCTTTCGATAACATTACCCTTTCGATCAACTAAAAATTTAGTAAAATTCCACTTAATATCATCGTTCTCTTTATAATTTGGATCAATACGTTCTAATGCTTCTATGAAAGTCTCATTCTCTTCTATAAATCCTTGAAATCCTTTCTCACTTGTTAGATGTCGATATAATGGATGTGCATTATCACCCTTTACTTCTATCTTAGCATGCATAGGAAATGTAATTCCAAATTTTGCATCACAAAAACTTGCTATTTCTTCATTACTTTCTGGTGCTTGATTCGCAAATTGATTACATGGAAAATCTAATATCACAAAGCCTTCTGAATGATATTTTTCATATAAGTCTTGAAGTTCATCATACTGTGGTGTAAAACCACATCTTGTTGCTGTATTAACTATAAGTAGTACCTCTCCTTCATACTCAGATAAAGATATTTCTTCATCCATAATATTATTTACGTTAATTTTATAAATGCTCATAATATGTATTCTCCTTATATCTATCATTTAATTGTCTACAATTTAATTATATTCAATCTTATTATCTTCGTCAAGTACAAACTTTAAATAAATTTATTTCTTATCTACAGATAAAAAAAATGTATCCAACCAAGTTGAATACATTTCATATCTATTTATCTATCTATTCATGAGCTACCATATCAATTTCAAGAATCTTATGTAATATCCTATGAAGATTCTTAGCATCTTCGCTTGATAAAGGGATGCAATTAGCCATAGACTTTGGCACAGATACTGCTTTATCTTTTAACTCAATACCCTCTTTCGTTAATTTAATATATACATTTCTCTCATCATCTTCTGATCTTTTCCTTGTGACAATTCCTTGTGTTTCAAGTTTCTTTAATACAGGTGTTAATGTACCAGAATCCAAGAAAAGTAAATATCCTAATTCCTTTACGGTAATGTTATCTTTCTCCCATAGAGCCATCAAAGTAATATATTGAGTATAGGTTAAGCCCAATGGATCTAAAAACGGTTTATATAATTTAATAATCTGTCTAGAACAGGCATAAAGTGGAAAGCATAATTGATTCTCTAATTTTAAACTATCATAATTCATAACTTACTCCTTTTAAAAACTATATTTTTATTTTTCTTCTAATTTCATTAAGAGATGAAATAGTCTGAACTATTTCTATTAGAGATATCATATCACACAATTTAATTTAACACAATCATATGTTTTCATTGTATGTATCGGATCAGTTCTAAATGTAGATCAATCTAGTTATCCTCTTTTAGTAAATCTTCCATTTCATTAATTAATGTTCCGAACATATATAAAGCATCGTCAATTGGTTTACTTGTTGTCATATCTACCCCTGCTTGTTTTAACAATTCTATCGGTGTAAGACTACATCCAGCCTTTAAGAAATGTATATAATCGTTGATGGCTTTTTCGCCTTCATATAATAATCTTTTAAAAATAGCAATTGCTGCACCATATCCAGTTGCAAATTGATAAACATAAAAATTGTAATAAAAGTGAGGAATTCTCGCCCACTCCATTCCAATTTCCTCATCAATAATTATATCTTCTCCAAAATAACCTCTATTTAATTCACAGTATACTTCTTTCAATAACTCAGAAGATAGATTCTGCCCTTCTTCTACTAAGCGATATGTAATCATTTCATACTCTGCAAACATTGTTTGTCTATATAAAATAATTCTAAATTGCTCAAGAAAATAATTAATTAAGTATGCTTTTTCCAACTTATTATTACTTTTTAACATTAAATATCTTAATAGCATTGCTTCATTACACATCGAACCAACTTCTAAAACAAATGTTTCATATTTTGAATAGATATATGGTTGCTCTTTACTAGACAAATAAGAATGAACCGCATGTCCTATTTCATGCGCTAACTTAAATAAACTTTCCAAATCATCTTTATAATTTAACAGTATGTATGGATGCACTCCATAGATATCTGATGAAGACGTTCCACTTCTTTTTCCGTCATTCTCGTACACATCAATCCATCGATTTTCAAATGCTTGTTTTAAAACTTCTTGATATTCATCACCAAGTGGCTTTAAAGCTTCTAGCACTATATTCTTTGCTTCTTCAAAAGGTATATGCATATCTACATTCTGTACTACCGGAGTATATAAATCATACATATGTAATTTTTCCACATTTAATAATTTTTTTCTTAACCTTACATATCGATGCATATAATGCATGTTATTATGTACGGAATCAATTAAGTTTTTATACACTTTAGTAGGTATATTTGTGTCGTCTAAAGCAGCTTCTAATGCTGTTTCATAGCTTCTAGCTTTTGCAAAGAAAATATTCTTACGTACATTTGCATTATAAGTACTCGCTAATGTGCTTCGAAACTGATTAAGGGTATGATAGAATGCATCAAAAGCCTCCCTACGAACTCGCATATCTTTGCTTTCTAAGAAAGATACAATTCTTTCACTAGTAACTCGAATAGAATTTCCATGTTCATCCATAATATGCGGATATATTATATCATTATTCATTAACATTAAATACGTATTAAATGGCGACTTTGCTACTTCATTTGCAGATGCTAGCAATGTTTCCATCTCAGCTGATAATACATGTTCTTTCTTTCTAATAATATCGATAATAGCATTTTTATATTTTTTAATTCCATTATTCGACATAAGTAATGTATTCATCCTTTCATTATCAATATTAATAATTTCAGGAGTAGAAAAAGCAGAAGCTCTAGTAAGATTAAAATACAATCCTAGTGCTTTATCTCTTATTTCTTGATAGCTCGGATTATTAGTGTCTTCATCAACTTTTCGGTCAGCATAGCCATACACTCTATCAATCAATTTACCCACTTCATCCATTGATTGAAAAAAATCTAATAGTATATCACTTGATTCCGATAATCTTCCCTTATAAATAGAAATATGGTTTATCATAACTTGTAAATTATAATAATCTTCCCACCATGCTTCAATATTTTCATATAGGTCACTAGTAGCCCAAGTATATCTTTCTTTTATATCACTATGTTTTGACATTTTCATTGTTATTTCCATGTAATTTCCCCCTGCCTATGATGTAATATATAAATATTACAATAGTCCTTTGTAATTTTAACATATAATGGTATAATTGCAAATAAATAATAAAAAATATTTCCAATTGTAATCCAAATATACTTTTATACAAAAAAAAGCTCCTTATGGTGTATAACTTTAATTTTGATATAAAAAGTTCAACACCTGACAGGCACATTGAGGAGTTGAAACTCTTTATATCTATTTCTTATCAAAGTTATTAGCCACTCGTCGCTTCAATATTAGGAATTATTGTAGTGATGAAAGAATTTCTTATTAAAAGCATTTTCCATTTTGTTTCTTATTGCATGCTTCTCCTTTACCACATTGGTAACATATCTCATTACTTAATGAACTGCCTAAAAAGAATTCTTGTAAATTAGCAAATGTAGTATCTGCTATATTAGAAAGAGCTTCCTCAGTTAAAAAAGCTTGATGTGATGTTACAATAACATTAGGCATAGAAATCATTCTAGATAAGATATCATCCTGAATGATTGTATATGACATATCTTCATAGAATAGATCAGTTTCCTCCTCGTAAACATCTAGTCCTGCTCCACCAATAATGGAATCTTTTAGTCCACTTAATAAATCTTCACTGTTGATTAATGCCCCCCTTGATGTGTTAAGAATTATCACACCTTTTTTCATCTTACCAATTGAATCTTCATTTATTAAATGAAATGTTTCTTTCGTTAAAGGGCAATGTAAAGAAATAATATCTGATTGTTTACATAATTCATCAAATGGTACATAATGAATATCTGAATCCTTTATTGGAAATAAGTCATACGCAATTACATTCATACCAAATCCCTTACAGATATCAATAAAGATACGACCAATCTTACCAGTTCCGATTACCCCAACTGTTTTTCCATGTAGATCAAATCCTGTTAGTCCATTCAAACTAAAATTGAATTCTCTTGTTCTATTATATGATTTATGAATCTTTCGATTGAGTGTTAATAATAATGCCATAGCATGTTCTGCCACAGCATATGGTGAATATGCTGGCACTCTTACTACGTGAATCTTGCCATAAGCAGCTTTAAAATCTATGTTATTATAACCTGCACAACGCATTGCAATTAATCTAACACCATTCTCATATAAAATATCTACGGTTTTCTTATCTATTGTATCATTTACAAATGCTACTACAGCCTCATATCCTTTTGCCATAATTGCAGTTTTACTGTTTAATTTTTCTTCAAAATAATCAATTTCAAAACCATACTTATCTTTATTGGCTTCAAAATATTTTTTATCATAAGGCTTTGTATCATAAAAACATATTCTATTCATATCAATTCCCTCTTTCCTCTATTCATCTAAACATTTATTAGATATCATTTAAATATTTTATTACTATCACTGATTAATATTATTTTCTTTAATTAGTAATAGTTACTGTTTTTATTTATACTAACATATTTTAAATGATATGTCTATTATTTTGCATAAATTTATCAAAATATAATTCAAAAAGGCTATCCAAAGCGCTATGTTACACTTAGATAACATAACTCAATGAATAGCCTTCTATTATCAAATTAACTAGTTATAACTATGGATTATTCAATAACTGAAAAAGCTGTCTTATCTAATCCACATACTGGACATACCCAATCTTCTGGTATGTCTTCCCACTTGGTTCCTGGTTCGATTCCACCATCTGGATCTCCTAACTCTGGATCATAAATATAACCACATACACATTCATACTTTTCCATTAAACTATACCTCCAATTATTATGTAAGCTATAGTAATACGAATTACTATGCAACTATAATTATAACACATTATTCCATCATTGAATACTAATAAAAACTTATTCTTATTGATATTCTACTTCAAAAAGAGAGTCTGCATTGCCTGTAAATGCAATAGTTCCATTTCTAGGTAATGTAACCTTATTCGTATTAGCTATATAAGAATCAAGTACTAGGTTGCCTTCACTATCATATACCATAAAAGCTGCTTTACTTGGAATCTTCACCTTAATACTTCGTTTATTTTCTCCTTTTCCAACATTATACCATACTGCATATCCATCATTTTTAATCTTACATGTAAATTTTTTCTTTGAAGGTAGATTCTTAACTACTTTTCCTTCTACAAATACGTATCCATTTACATCAAAGTATTCTGTATTTCCTTTCTTGAAGAAATGATAATCTTTTAAATCTCTAGCTAGTGATCCAGGACCATTTAATTCAGAAATTGCATTATTTTCATCTACTATTTTATGAATATCCACATATCCTTCCAATCCTTTTGTAAAAGTTAATTCTGATTTAAGACACCCACTTAAATAGATTGCGGATGAATATTTTTCACTAACTAGATAATAGCTTTTGCCTTCTCTCATTTTCCATGCACTTAATATTTCATTGGAAGGTTTTGTTATTTGAATCTTTTGACCAATATATAAGCAACAAGCTGTCTGCCCTACGTATTTCATCATATCATAAGATGTTCTTCTAATGTAAGTTACTCCATTACTTTCCTCAACAAAATCTAATGTCACACTACCATCACTAGATACAAATTTTCCATTTCCTGTATAAATCATTGTTTGAGAGCCGTATTCACTATATTGTGGATTTGTTAAGCAAAGTGTTCCATCTTCTTTCATTTTTACCGAGAGTATGCTACCCGAGGTAAGGTAATAACCTTCATATTTTTTCAACTCATTTGGTAATGGTGCTTTTACTGGAGTTGTATATGTCTTATCTGGCTTAATCTCACTAATATCTCCCTTTTCCTTCAAAGCATTTAGTAATATTTGCTGCCCTGCAATTAGATTATAGTCACTACTTCCACCAGATGACACAACAGCAATTGCCATATTTTTATCAGGTAGCACAATCATGTTAGTATGATAGAAATTGCTATCTCCAGCTTTCGTCAAAGCTTTGATGTTATATTGATTAAATGGATAGGTATCAACACAATCCCATCCTAATCCATATCCAAGAACGTTGTCTGTACTATCTGTCCATATTCCCTTTTCATATTCTTTATTCTCCATAGCCTTTCTTGATTCTAGAGTAAGAATACCATTTCCTCGCTCCATAAAAGTTTGTGCGAATATACACAAATTTTCTGCATTAGAGTATAACCCAGCAGTTCCAATGGCATTAAAATTTTCTTGTGGCAACTCATTTTTCATATCCGCAGAATATATTCTAGCTAATCTAGTGCTATCAAACTGACTAACAGGAGTCTTCGTATCATCCATAGAAAGTGGTTTTAAGAATGTATTCGTTATATAAGTAGTATAATCTATGCCTGTGACACGTTCTATTAAGATTTCAGCTAATGCGAAACCATCATTACAATAAACACTATAAGCTCCAGGATCCGCTTTTAGACGTTGATTCTCCAATTGTTTCAGTAAATGGTCATGATAAAAAGTATCATTGTCACCCATTAATATAATATTTGGGTTAGTCGTTCCCATTAAACCTGATGAATGATTTAATAACATTCTAACTGTTATGTTTTTATAGCGATCATCTTTCATCTTGAATTCAGGAATATAATTAACTACTGGTGTGTCTAGACTTACTTTTCCTTCTTCAACTAGTTTCATTACTGATGCAGTTGTAAACATTTTACTAACAGATGCAATTCCATACATTGTATCATTTGATAAACTGATTGATTTATCCCTTAGAGAATAATTACCTGCATTACCTGATAATACAATCTTCCCATTATCAATTAACGCATATTGAACACTTGTTTCTCCATATGTAGTTGTCAAATAAGAAGCTATCTTATCCGCTACTTTTTTTGTCCCAGCATAATCACTTGCTGAAAAGCTCTTGATTCGATTGCTTGTATCTTTTTCCTTTGGTAATCGCTCAGGATACGGAATATCTAATTGACCATTTATGTCTATCGGAAATTTTTCTTTATTATTAATAATTCCGATTGTTTTATTACCTATGTTAGAATTCGTATTATATACTTCTGTTGAAGCCTTTACACCATTTCCCGTATATGCGGATACTATACATAGAACTGTAACTAATAGTAATGATAAACCACTTTTCCATCTTCTTCTCATAATCATCCCTCTTTATTGTTTACATATTTTGGTAGCAAGTACAATAATATCTTAATTACCATATAATTACAATTAATTTTTTCTTAAATTTTTCATAAGAAATTTCCTATAAGTTAAAAAAAAGAATGGATCCATCCCGAATCCATTCTTTCTTTCAAATTACAATATTAATTTAGTCTTATTCTATTTGTATTTTACAGTAAATTTTGAGTTTGCATTACCTAAAAATGCGATTTCGCCGTTTTTAGGTAATGTCACTGTATATATTTTAGACATGTAAGAATCATTCACTAAGGTACCTTCACTATCGTATACAACGAATGCAGCATTCTTAGGTACTTTTACCGTAATCTTCTTACCATTTAACTTTTTAGGAATTTTATACCATACAGCATATCCATCTTTATTAATCTTAGTTGTGAATGATTTAGAAGAGATATTTTTAATACTTTTACCTTCTACTAACAGATATCCATCCATTGAAAGGTATTCTACATTACCTTTTTTGAAGAATGTATAATCCATAATATCACGTGACATACTTCCTGGACCATTTAATACAGCAATAGCATTGTTTTCATCTATTATCTTATCTAATCCAAGGTATCCTTCATATATTGCGCTATTATCTAATTTCATATTTGGTGAACCTGCAGCATAAGACGCTGATGAATATTTTTCATTTAACAGATAGTACTCTTTTTCAATTCTGTTATCCCATACCTTTGCAACACTATCAGAAATGTTATTTAATTCAATTTTCTGTGCAATATATAAATCAACTGCCGATTGTCCAAGATAAGTTATATTATTGTAGCCTGAATTACGTAAATATGTTACTCCATTGCTTTCCTCAGTAAAGCTAAATGTTCCTGAACCATCTGGTAATGCAAACTTTCCATTTCCAACATATACGAAAGATAATACACCATATTCTTTATGTTGAGGATATGTAATGTCTAGAACACCTTCATCTTGCATCTTAATATTTAGGAAACCATCCGAAGCTAGATATGTACCTTCATATTTTTTCATATCACTGGTAAGCGCAACCTTTACTGGCTCTGAAAATGTTTTCTCTGGCTTAATTTCATTAATTACACCTTTCTCTTTCAAAGCAGTTAATAATATCTTCTGTGCTGCAACTCCGTTATAAGAACTTGCCCCACCTGATGATACGATAGCTATGGCCATATTTTGTTCTGGTAATACAGTTAGATTCGAATGATAGTATAATGTATCTCCACCTTTTGAAAGTGCTTTTATATTATACTGATTAAATGGATAGGTATTAACACAGTCCCATCCAAGTCCATAACCTATAGAATTATCTGTATCATCAGGCCATATTCCATTTTGATACTCATTATTCATCATTGCATTAAGAGAAGATGAATTAAGTATTCCGTTTGAATCTTTCATAAATGTTCTTGCAAAAATACATAAGTCTTCTGCACTTGAGAATATACCACCAGTACCAATAATATTAGCCATTTCTTGTGGTAAAACAGAGCCATCCTCCATTGAGTATAGTTTCGCAAGTCTAGTATGATCAAATTTACTTACAGGAGTTGCTGTACTATTTAAAACCAATGGATTTATAAATGTGTTTGTAATATATGTAGTAAAGCTTACACCAGTTACTCTTTCTACTAAAATCTCAGCTAAAGAAAATCCATCATTACAATATACGCTATAAGCTCCTGGATCTGCTTTTAAACGCTGAGTTTTTAATTCCTTCAATAAATGGTCATGATAAAACGTATCATTATCATTAAATAATAATGCATTTCTTGAAGAAGTTCCCATTATACCTGATGAATGATTTATAAGCATACGAACAGTAATCTTTTTATATCGCTCATCTTTCATTGTGAAATCTTTAATGTAATCTGTAACAGGTGAATCTAAATTTACCTTTCCATCTTCCACAAGATTCATCACTGCTGCAGTAGTGAACATCTTACTAACAGAGCCAATTCCATAAATTGAATCATTTTTGATAGCTGTATTGTCTATAACTTCACTATTTTTAGCATTACCAGATAATACGATTTTACCATTATCAATTAATGCATATTGAACACTAGATTCTCCATATGCACTTGTTAAATAAGATGCAACCGAATCTGCTACTTCTTTCGTATCTGCGTAATCACTTGCTGAAAAACTTTTTACAACTTTTTTAGAATCTTTCGTTTTAGGTAGCTTATCGGGATATGGAACATCAACTTGCCCGCTTGTCTTTATTGATTTTTCACTCGTTGTATCTGTAACAACACCAATATTAGTTCCTTTACTTTCTTTCCTCACCGACGCGCCCATTACATTTACAGTGAATGCTGATGACATGCATAGAACCATCATCAAAAGTAGTGCTATAACTCTTTGCCCGCATTTTTTCATATACTTCCTCCTAATATAATTTTTCCATGTAACATCAATATCATACCTTTTATCTAGGCAAAATACAATTAGAGAATGATTAAATTTTATATAATACAGAATCTAGTACTTTTTTATAAATGAGTGGTTATGAAAGACTTTTAACCCAATATCATAGTTATAAATAAGGAGAACTCTACTAGAGTTCTCCTTATTTATTGAATGACGAATATTATTATTAATTCAGATTTCTAACTGTAGTTGTACTTCTTTCTCTGCTTCCAATTTAAAATCTTCAACTTTATCAGCATTAATTACTGGTAATTCTTCGATAGATTGTACTCCAAAACTTCTTAGAAACTCTTCTGTAGTTCCAAATACAATTGGTTTACCAGGTGCATCTAACCTTCCAACCTCGCATACCAGGTTGTATTCAATTAACTTATTCACTGCATGATCTGATTTAACACCACGAATTTTTTCTATTTCTATCTTGGTAATCGGTTGTTTATATGCAATAATGGATAAAGTCTCTAAAAGCACATCTGTTAAAGTATGTTTCTTAGGTATATGGGCTATCTTAGTCAGTACTTCATACATGCTTGTCTTGGTACAAAGTTGAAAAGCTCCCTCTAATTCAATGATTTGTATCCCACGATTTTCTTCTTCGTAATGATCCATCATATTATGTATCACTTTTTTAGTTGTCTCTTCATCATGTCCTATTGCTAACGCAATTCGATTTAGATCAACCGCTTCTCCCATTGTAAATAATATAGCCTCTATCATAGCTTCTAACTTATCAATTTCCATAAGTTCACCTCTAACTAACGCTTGCATTTGCATCGTATGTAATTAATATATCTTCAAATAAATTTTCTTGTAAAATTTGTATAATTCCAGTTTTCATTAATTCTAAGATTCCGAGAAAAGTTACTATAAGATCCATCTTACTACACTGTTCCTCAAGAAGCTTGCGAAAACCGAATGTATGATTCTTCTTTGCAAATTCTTCTATATAAGACATTTTATCACTTAAGTTTATCTCTTCTTTTTCAATTTGCCCAAACTTGCTTCGAATAGGGTCTATCTTATCTGCCTGCTTTTTGATTACAGATTCAAAGATTCGATGTAACTTTGACAAAGTGATATCTCCTAAGAGTTCTTCGATATTAATTTCTTCTTTATAGTCTCTTATCTCATCAGGTATACTTGGATTCTTAAACATTACTTTTGCAGCATCTTGCTGCTTGTCCTTTAATTCTTCTGATATAAACTTGTACATCTTATATTCAAGCAATCGATCAACTAGCTCTTGCCTTGGATCCTCTTTTTCCTCATCCTCTTTATCTTCCTTAGGAAGTAACATTTTGGATTTGATTTTAATCAGAGTTGCGGCCATAACCAAGAACTCACTCATTATATTCAAATCTTTTGTCTGCATATTTTTCACATATTCTAAATATTGCTCCGTAATTAGTACAATTGGAATATCATATATATTAACTTTATTTTTATCAATCAAATGAAGTAATAGATCCAACGGACCTTCAAAGACTTCAAGTTTTACCGGTATCCCCATATCACACCAATCTTTCTATTTAAATATTTTAACTGTTCAGCTACTACAGTTAGAATTTCTTAATCCTCTGAAACATTACTTTTTTTATCATTAACTTCTATACAAAAAGATTAATAACGGAAAAACTAACAGCTCGTATTATGTCAAAAATTATAGTTAAAATTAATATAGCCTTTATATATTGATCATTTTTAATAATGGAAAAATATTTACTCGGAGATTTTCCTGCTATTAATAGCCCCATATCAAATGTTGATACTGGGAAAAGATTTACTATAATCATTGTCATACTTAATAAAACAAACATTGAATTTAAAGCATACCAAAAATATTTCACAAAAAAATCAACACGATTGTTTATATCATATGCAAAAGCCCCCTGAGGATAATTGCTTTTATATATAAATAGACTAATTCCGAATATGGCCAATAACGTAACAAAACCTGCTATCCCTAACCTAAAATTTGTCCTCTTATCTTTAATACGGTACATATATGGTTTTGAAAACCCTGTTGATGTTGTAACACATAATATTAATCCAATTGGATCTATATAATGATGTATTTTATATATATTTCTTTTCGATTGTGGACTTTGTTCTTTATTCTGTACATTATAAACCATTGCCTTGATTAATTCATGAAGCATCATAATGATACAAGCAGCGATTATACTAGCAATAAGTCCGATAAGTTTTTGCTCCATTGCTTCATCCTCTCATAACTATCTGATTTTTATAATATAATTCTATCAAATTTCTTTTGTATTGAATAGTTACATTCTAACTAACCTTTATTCATAATTTATTTTAAAGACTAGTAATTATTTTACTAGGGATTGAACGAATTATCAAGTAAATCATTGATTTTTTAAATGTATGACAACTAATTCTGGTTTATTAAGAAAACGAATCTTAATAGTATGCATTCCTAGTCCTCTTGATAATATCATATGTTTTCCTGATTTTTCGAATTTTCCCGCATCATATTTTGGAAACAATTGATATTGTGGAGATATTACTCCACCCACAAATGGAAGACGAATCATACCACCATGAACATGTCCTGAAACAACCAAGTCAGCACCCCAATTAACATAATCTTCAAAGTACATCGGATTATGAGCAATTAATACTTGATATTTATTCTTATCTGGTCTTCCTAATAGTTGGTTTAAATATTCCTTCGTCATTGTAGGTCGATTTATCTTCTTATAGAAATCCTCATGTAATTCTAAACCTGTAACTGTTATACTACTGTTTCCTCTTCGAATAGCTACATGTTCATTAGTCAACAAATGAACACCCATTTTTTTCAGTTTTTCTATATATACTTTATAAGTTGTGTTCTTGGTTTGCTCATATATTCCGAGCCTTTGCTCATGATTACCGTTCCCATAATACACGGAATATTTTTTTGTCAATTCACTTAATAAATCGATTGCCACTTTGGTATCATAACCGACTTTACCAACAATCATATCACCTGCTATCAATATAATATCAGGATTTATTGCTTTAATTCTAGCAATTAGAATTTTATTATTTCTACCATAACAATTGTTATGTAAATCAGAAAGTAATACAATCTTGGTGTTATGAAACTCTCTAGGGACTTTTTTTGAATCAATTGAATATTCTGTTACAGTAAGTTTTCTATTTTCATAAAATAGAATGATTAGAATCACAATGATTGCAAATAAAATTCCACCTAAAATATATAAATACAAGTTAATTCTCCTAACTTTTTTAGTTCGGATATTTAAATCTATAAATACCCGAACTAATTTTTTAACCTTTGTTTTACTATAACGAATAAATATTTTTATGTCAATCTACTAATTCATCTTTTCATTAGTGATTAAATATTGAAGAATAATTTTGCCAAAAAAATGTGTAAATGTCGCTTTATTTATCGTTTCTTTTGCTACGATATCTACATTTCCGATTTCTTTATCTTTATTGAAGTAATGAATAACACCTATTTTTTGATTTTCTTTTACTGGCGCTGTAATATTATTATATAACTCTACTTCTTTTTTAATATCTTCTTTTTTTGTATTTTTCAAACAAATATAATGAAAGATCTGACTAGCCTTTGCTTCTACTTTATCTTTTATACCTTTATTCACGGTAACACTACCGAGATTATCATTGACACTGCTGTCACTATATAAACTACAATTTGCAAATCCATAATCTAATAATCTAGCTGCTTCATGAAATCGATCCTTTGTAGATGGTGCTGCCATGATAACAGCAATTAGATCCATTCCATCTCGTTTTGCAGTAGCTGACAAACAGTATTTTGCTAAACTTGTCGAGCCTGTTTTTAGTCCGGTAATACCATTATATGTCTTAATTAATTTATTCGTATTTGATAATCCAAAGGTGGATTCACCTTTTTTCGTAACATGGGTAATACTGTCCATCCAAACCGTACAATAGTTCTGAATGTCTGGATGTTTCGTAACTAATTCCCTAGACATTAAGGCTACATCATATGCAGTTGAATAATGATTATCTACATCAAGACCACAACAGTTTACAAAATGTGTATTCTGCATTCCAAGCTCTTTTGCTTTTTCATTCATTCTTGCAACAAATTCTTCTTCAGATCCTGCAATATACTCAGCCATTGCTACGCAAGCATCGTTAGCACTTACTATACTAATACATTTTATCATATCATTTACTGTCAGTGTCTCATTGGGTTCAAGCCATACTTGTGATCCTCCCATAGATGCTGCATGCTCACTTACAGGAACTTGATCCTCCAATTTAATCTTTCCAGAGTCAAGAGCTTCAAAAATTAATAACAAGGTCATAATCTTAGTAATACTTGCTGGTTTTAATTTTTCATCTTTATTCTTTTCGAATATAATCTCTCCTGTAGAGCCTTCAATTAGTACTGCAGATTTTGATGTGATATTGATATTAGCAGTTTCTTCTTTAGATTCTTTTACTGCTTTAATTGTACTAGTTTTTGTACTTACCTTCGTATAATGTAACCTCGTATTTTCCGTTTCTTGTTTCGCGAAGACAAAATTATTGCATAATATACTAGTCAATAACACAAAAATTGTACTAATTGCACATAGTTTTTTCAAAAATATCCCTCTTATATCTTGTTTTCATTAATACTATTTTAATATACTAGTTATACTTTTATTCCTTATTTGTAAAATATTTTTATCAATTTTATTATTTGATTATTGATTTTTTTCGGTACCATCCATTTCTTAACACTCTTTCTAATGATTTTGGATGAATATTATTAAGTATGATGTTTTTTGATGTTTTTTGATTATTTTTGACTTTTTCACTTGATTTCATTTATAAACTTTGTTATTCTTAATTGAACAACATCTGTATATGCTTATGTTGTATTTTTATTTTTAGGAGTGTCAAAAATGAGTAACATAAAATTACTAATTAAAAAATTAATTATCTTCTTTTTAGGAGTGTGGATTATTCAAACCGGTGTTGTAGTTTTTATTAATACTGCTATTGGGTCAGATCCTTTTACTGTATTTACATTAGGCATATCAAAAGTAATAGGTATAACAGTAGGTAGAGGAAATCAACTAATTACTTTTGTTTTACTATTACTTATCATATTTGCTTTACGTAAAATCAAAGAGATTAATATCGGAACCATTATTGCCCTAGTATTCGCGGGTATATTTATGAACATGATGGTTACTGTATTGGAACCTTTACACCTATCGAGTCTAAATATAATTATTAAAATAATTCTTTTATGTTTAAGTTGTGTCATCATAGCAATTGGATTCTCTATGGAGAAAGCTACTAATCTTGGTGTTGCACCTAATGATCTATTCATTTTACTTTTCACAGAAAAAGTTAATATCGAGTATCGTTGGGTACGTATTGGATTCGACTTGTCTTTTATGATTATTGGTTTGTTATTATATGGAATAGACAGTTTTGGTGTAACTGTTGGTATTGGTACAGTTATTAACGCATTAATCCAAGGACCAATTATCCAATTTTTTATGCCAAGAGTTGAGAAATTCTTAAGTCCAATGTTAAGTAATGAAAATATTTCAGAAGCAGTGCATGAATAATTAACTATCTATGATTATTTACTCTATTTATTAAAAACAAAATAACCGCGATTTAAAAGGAGCTGAATTATAATTCGGCTCCTTTTAACAATGTTTATCACTATAGAAATCTCTAAATAAGGAAATGGAACTAAGATCAAAAATAAAAAGTCTCAACTTCTTTTCCCATCTTTTTTAAAGTATCTTTCAATTGCTCAACTAAATTCATACGAATACTTAAGTCAAAAGGTAGGTTCGGGTTCTGATGTGCTTCGTTCATCGCCTTTCCAACATATAAGGTGATGTTCGTACATTCTTCAATAAGTACCTTGGCAATTTTTGAAGCTCCATTTTCTAAGTCTAATTTTTGAAAAAATGTATAATCAATATCGTTACTTAAATATGTCTTAAGAAGTGATAACGTTCTACTCAATGTAAGAACTCCCTCTGTGACAAGATCGATTCCTTCAATCTTTGCCATTGGTGGCAGTGAAGGATCGGTATATATTAAAGATGTCCTAATTTCTTTATCTAATACACGCGCTATTATATTAGCACTCGTTCCTCCACATACTATCTTTTTAGCGCTTCCTTTCATAAATTGACTCACTAATTTTTCATCACTATCCTTATTCACGGGTGGTCCAGTAAATAAATGAACTTCTTTTACAGGTATTACCCTAGCTACTGCAATGGTTGTATCATCACCTGGTATCTGCATATATAGATCATCACATGCTTTACTTAGCATACTTGCAAGTCTAGAAGCTGATAAGGTAGATTTGGTTGATTTTAGAGTGTATTCTGCCATACTATCCCATGTCCAACCAAAATTAAGAACCTTTCCTACTCCTGCATGAATCACGCCATCACTCATAAGTACAAAGCAATCATTTAATAAGACATCAAAATGATATTCTTTTATGACTTTATTTTCGATAAGTCGTTCCACAAACGGTATCTTTACTATTTTTCCATCTCGTATAAAAACACAACTCGGATTATCAAACTCCACCAAATAAGCTTTTTTATTTTTAAATATTTGTAATATGCTAAAGGTTGAATAGGCAACTTTTCGCACTTGGCATACAGGTAAAGTTTTAACAATTGTTTCTACACACTCATCAATTGTAGCACCACCGAGTAACATTGTTCCTAATATTTTAGAAGTTAGTGTAGCTAGAATATTAGCTTTTACACCACTCCCCATACCGTCAGCCAAGATAATAATATCCGAATCCTCTGTTTTTAAAATTTCAACTTTGTCTCCACATAGTTCTTCCTGGTACTTATTAAGGCTTTTATAGCAGACATCAACACTTACCTTCATACCTTTTCCTCGCCATCAAATAGAATCGTATCTCTAAGCTTTGTAAGCGTAACTTTTGTCTCCGCAGTTGTTTCTCCTAATAAACCAGCAATCTGTTGAGCCACCATCATTTGCTTATCAATAACTTTTTGTGCCATCTCAATTGTTTCAACTTTTACTTTATATGCCTGTTTATTCTTTTCTTCTTCCTTCGTGATATCTTTAAAAACTCCCATTACTCCATTCTGATCATTTAAATACACGATGCTTTGTAATGTAGTAGTTTTATATTGTTCGTAGCTCACTTTTTTATTCATTATATTTTTCTGACTCTCTAATACTTCAATAAAGTCTATTGGATCAATCAGATCATACAGATATAAAGAAAGTGCCTCCTTACGTTTTTTATGGAAGACTCTTTCTGCTGCTTCATTAAATTCACATATTTTTAATTCGGAATCAACAACAATAATCATATTTGGAATTGTTGACAATACCACATTTGCTAAGGATCTTGCTTTTTCATGCATATAAGGCATACACATTGTTATTTCTGCCTTACCTTTAAATACTGCGATTGCTTTATCTCTACAAGTTGCATATCCACACGCACTACAATTAAGTTCATCTTCTTTATTCATTTTACCAATTTTCTTTAATATCTTCTTTATTTCTTCTTCACTTGGTTCTACTTCGATTGGTGCACGACTTTTAAATATTTTTTCAAAAAATTCTTTATCTTGAAATTTAACTAAATTACTCTTCTTCACTGGAAGTTTTTTTATTCGCTCTTGCATTTCTAATTTTATTTTATATGTAGACAATGCTTTACTATCAATAGCTGACCCTTTAATACAGCCACCTTCACAAATATTTGCCTCAATAAAACAACCGTGTATCTCACCTTTTTTCATACTATCAAATAGTTCAATACAACTCTTTATTCCATGTACATAGAATTTCTTATATGAATTGTTGTCGTTGCTTGATGCTATTACTGATGATATTACTCCACTACTAATGGGATATAAACGATTGATCATTGGATCCTTATTGTTCGGGAGCATTGGAGTGCATTGCTTTATTACAATATTTTCTTCTTCTAACCATTTTTCGACTTCGGAGAAAAAAATAACTGCATCGATATACCCTCTTGTACGTATATCATTTAATGCTTCTCTTTTTTTGGCAATACAAGGTCCTAAAAATACAATCTTTGCTTCTTCTTCGATCGAATGCTTAATCATCTTACCATGTGCAATCATTGGTGATACAACTGGTGCTAAAAAAGGAATTAACTCCGGATAATAGATTTCTACTAGATCATTCACACTAGGGCATGAAGTTGTTATGATATTATCCATTGTGCTATCATTTAATAATTTTTCATATTCATTCGTCACATATGCAGCACCTTCTGCAGTCTCTCTCACCTCAGCGAATCCTAATTGTAGTAATGCAGATACTACTTGTCCAGGATCATCATATTCAAACACGCCAAGATAAGCAGGTGCAATAGAGAGAATAACTCTCTTTCCCTCTTTTATGTACTTTTTTACCATATCTATATCACTAATTACCGTCTTAGCATTTTGCGGGCATGCCTTAAGACAATGCCCGCATAAAATACACTGATCATTCATAATCTGTGCTTGTTCTTCTTTTACTGATATCGCTTTTAGTTCACATATTCTCACGCATTTATAACAGTTTTTACATTTGGCTTCCTTAAATCCAATAATATTCATCGCAAGCCTCCTAACACCTCTTTATTAAAGAATTCTTCTACATTATCTGGTTTAAGGGAGTATAATGTTCCATTCATTGTCACGCATACACCTTTCATACATTCACCCATGCAAAAACTACCATTTAATTCTATATCATCTTCTAAATGATGCTCTTTTATTAGGGATTCTAAGCTTTCTATTATCTGTCTAGAACCTTTTAAATGGCATGAACTTCCGACACATATTGTAATGAACATGATACCCCTCCACCAAATAATTTTGTTATATTAATATTTTTCTTGCTTTTTAAAATGTGTATGCAAATCTCGATGAGCTAGTTCACTATTTGGTTCTTGATAATAATTTTTATACAATTCTTGTATTGCTTCATTTTCATGGGACTTTCTGATTCTTTCAGAATGATCAATCTCATAAATAGCTTTTGTTCTCTTCTCTAGAATTGTATCATCTCCATGCAAATAAGGTTGACCGCCACCACCAATACATCCACCTGGGCATGCCATTACTTCAACTACATGAAGGTTTTCTTTATTACCATTCTTAATTTCTTCCATTATTGTTCTGGCATTTCCTAAGCCATGTACAACTGCTGCATTTACTTCAATTCCTGCTATTGTAACAGTAGCTTTCTTAACTCCTTGGAATCCTCTTAATGGAACAAATTCTAACTTTTTAAGTTCCTTTTTCTCAAGCGTTTCATAAACGGTACGTAAAGCAGCTTCTAATACTCCACCAGTAACTCCAAAGATAACGGCAGCTCCTGTACCTTCACCAAGTGGATCATCATAATTAGAATCTTCCAAACTATTAAAATCTATATTTGCCATTTTAATTAATCTTGCAGCTTCTCTTGTTGTTAAAACATAATCAACATCTGGATTATCTTTTACACGTAGGGAATCACGCACTGCTTCTAATTTCTTAGCAGTACAAGGCATAATAGATACAACTACCATATTCTCTCGATCAATATCCAGCTTTTCTGCAAAATAATTCTTCGCTACTGCGCCAAACATTCCTTGAGGTGATTTTGCTGTTGATGGCAAATGAAGTTGATCTGGATACTGTGTTTCCATAAAGTTAATCCAGCCAGGACAACAAGAAGTTAGAATAGGTAGATCTGCTTTCTTATTCTCAATATAATCGGTTAATCTACCAATTAATTCTGTTCCCTCTTCCATAATGGTCAAGTCAGCTGAGAAATTAGTATCAAAAACATAGTCTGCGCCAAGTCTCTTCAATGCAGTAACCATTTTATTAGTAACAATCGTTCCTGGTTCTAAACCAAATTCCTCTCCAATAGCAACCCTAGTTGCAGGTGCTGTCTGAAATACAACTGTCTTATTGGGATCTTTCAGCGCCCTAATTACTTTTGCTGTATCATCTGTTTCCATTAATGCTCCAGTTGGACAAACTGCTACACATTGTCCACAACCAACGCATACTGTATTTTCTAATTCTTCTTCAAAAGCAGTTGCAACATATGCTTCAAATCCACGATTCACCCCTGATAATGCGCCTACCTTTTGAACCTTATTACACATTTCTTCGCAACGTCTACACATAATACATTTTGACATATCACGTTCAATAGCGATTCCCTTCATCAGTGGATGTACTGATTTTGAAGTTCCGCTTAAATGTATTCTTCTTATTCCTAACTCATTTGCCAATTCTTGTAATCTACAGTCTGTTGACTTATTGCAAGTCAGACAATCCTGTGGATGGTCTGATATCATTAATTCAACAATAGCTTTTCTTGCTTCTAAAGCTCTCATAGAATTAGTTTTAATAACCATATTGTCCATTACAGGAGTAGCGCAAGCTGGACAAAGATTTCTTCTACCTTCAACTTCAACAACACATACCCTACAAGTTGCAGGTTTACATGTAAAATCCGTTGTTTCTAAATGCATATAACATAAAGTAGGAATATTAATTCCTAATTGTTTTGCCGCCTCTAAAATAGTACTTGTTTTTGGAACTGATACACTTCTTCCATCTATTGTAACATTCACATTCTCCACGAAAGATTCCTTCCTTTCCTATTATTCCATTGAGATAGCGCCAAATTTGCACTTTTCCATACAAGCGCCGCATTTAACACATTTCATCAAATCAATCATATGTGCTTCTTTTACTTTACCAATAATTGCTCCATTTGGACATACTCTAGAACATAACGTACAACCCTTACATTGATTTGCATCAATCTTATAGGAAAGGAGCTTTCTACAAGATTTTGATGGACATTTCTTATCTGTTACATGAGCTAAATATTCATCATAAAATGCATCAAGTGTTGACAAGATAGGATTTGGAGCAGTCTGACCCAATCCGCAAAGTGCAGTATCCTTTATTACCTGACTTAGATTTTTAAGTTCATCAAGATGTTCAAGAGTTCCCTTTCCTTCACATATCATTTCTAATAGTTCAAGCAATCTAGTAGTTCCGATACGACAAGGGGTACATTTGCCACAAGATTCTTCTTTCGTAAATTCTAGATAGAATTTGGCTACTGCTGGCATACAACTATCTTCATCCATAACAATCATACCACCAGATCCCATCATAGAACCTTTCGCAATAAGATTGTCAAAATCAATTGGAGTATCCAAATCTTTTTCTGTTAAACAGCCACCAGATGGTCCACCTGTTTGAACAGCTTTGAATTTTTTACCGTTTTTAATTCCGCCACCAATATCAAATATTACTTCTCTTAATGTAGTACCCATTGGAACTTCAATTAAACCAACGTTATTAATCTTTCCTGCCAATGCAAATACTTTTGTACCAGCGGACTTCTCAGTACCAATACTCTTATACCATTCAGCCCCATTTAATATAATCTTTGGAATATTAGCAAAGGTTTCTACATTATTTACATTCGTTGGCTTTCCAAAGAATCCACTCTCTGCTGGGAATGGTGGCTTCGTTGTTGGCTCTCCACGACTTCCTTCCATTGAATGAATAAGTGCGGTCTCCTCACCACATACGAATGCTCCTGCACCAAATGTAATCTCGATATCAAAATTAAAGTCAGTTCCTAGTATATGCTTACCTAATAAGCCATATTCTCTAGCTGACATAATTGCATTATTTAATCTCTTAATCGCAAGTGGATATTCTGCTCGAATATAAACTCGTCCTTTCGAAGCGCCAATTGCGTAACCACAGATGGCCATAGCTTCAACTACTGAATGAGGGTCTCCCTCTAAGATGGAACGATCCATGAAAGCACCTGGGTCACCTTCATCAGCATTACATACAACGTATTTAACATCTGCATCATATCTGCTTGCAATCTCCCACTTCAATCCAGTAGGGAAACCTGCACCTCCACGTCCTCTTAAGCCAGATTCCTTTACGATATCAATTACATCTTTCGTGGATTTTTCTGTCAGACATTTTGCTAATGCTTGATATCCATCTTCCCTAATATATTCTTCTATTTCTCCTGGATTAATAAACCCACAATTCTTCAACGCGATTCTTTGTTGCTTTTTATAGAAATCCATATGTTTAGAATCTGGTACTACTTCATTTGTTGTCTGATTACGATATAATAACCTAGTTACCTTTTCCCCATTAATAACATGCTCTGTTATCAATTCTTTTGCATCTTCTGGTTTCACTTCGATGTAGAATGTATTATCTGGTAAGAATTTTACTATTGGACCCTTTTCACAAAATCCAAAACAGCCAGTCTTAACGACCTTTACTCTATCTTCCAAATTATTATTTTTAATTTCTTCTCTTAGGTTATTAACAATCATATCTGAATCCTGTGATTTACATCCCGTACCTCCACATACTAATATATGGATATCATGTACTACTTCTTTTTCTTTCGCTTCTTTTTGTAATTGAACTAATTCATCAAAAGATTTTATTTTTCCCATATTCGCTCCAATCTGCTCTGAAAGCAAAATATACTTATTTTCCTTATCCTTCATATTCAGCAATAATATCTTTAACCATCTCTTTGGTTACTCTTCCGTAAACCTTGCTGTCAACCATGACTACTGGTGCAAGTCCACATGCACCAACACATCGAAGCGCGTCTAATGTAAATTTTCCGTCTTTTGTTGTTTGATTGCATTCTATTCCTAATTGACTTTTAAATTCTTCTAAAACAGTTTCCGCTCCTCTTACATAACATGCTGTCCCCATACAAACAGATATTGTATGTTCCCCCTTTGGTTCCATATTAAAGAATGAATAAAATGTAACTACACCATATACTTTTGCTGCAGGAACACCAAGCTTTTTAGCAACAAAATGTTGTACTTCTTTTGGCAGATAACCAAATATCTCTTGCGCCTTATGAAGTACTTTAATTAATTCCCCTTCTTTCTCAGGTAATGAATCAATGAATTTCTCCAACTGTTCATACTTTTCTTTTGCTAATTCTGTTTCTTCCATGTGAAGAACACCTCCGTAATCTATAAATTTTAGTAATTGTTTGGATTAACCAAAAAACAGTTAAAATATAGTATTATGTTAGCAATTCTAGTAATTATAAGTCATTTCGTAGTCATTTCTCAGTTATTTCCATTTTAACATATTATGCCAGATTATAAAAGCGTACAAGCAAAAATAACTGACTAAATAATATGTTCAATAATTATATTTTATCACAGCTTTTTGCAATCTATCAATTAGAATTTGTAAAAATTATACTAGTAATTTTATGAAATACTACTATAGTTTTCATATTTAATATAAAATTTATTCATTAATAAATAAAAGAAATGTAATAACTTAATATACAATAACAACACAAGTCAACTTTTTTCCTTTCACTCTAGCCTTAATTATAGCTTTTCCTCTTTTCTTAGCGGTAACTTTACCACGCAGGTTAACAGAAGCTACGAATGGATTACTACTTGACCATCTAACTCTACTTCGAATTCCCCATATCTTTAAAACTTCCGTTTTCTTCGACCTGATGATGATGGAAGATTTATTGATACGAATAACACGCACCCTACATTTTAATACTCTTCTTTCTATCTTAACCTTTATAATAGCAGTTCCAACACGTTTTGCTTTTAGAATACCATTAATACTTACATTACATACTTTAAAGTCGGTCGACCAATAGGTAGCTTTTTTATTTATTCTATAAACTCTTAAACGAAATGTTTCTCCAGGAGTTAATATTACATCTTCACTATTTAATTTTGATGTAAAAGGAGAAAATAAGCTTGTTCTGAAATAAAGTGAGGTATGAGGGTAGATTAATGATATAATTAAGATAATTAACATGACATAAAAGATAATTCTCGTAATAAATTGAAATAAACGTTGATTAAATTCCATTGTTCACCGCCATTATACTATTAGATTCAATAATTGAGTTCTAGAAATAGCATTATTATACTAATTTATTACAATCATATGTTTATAAAAAGAAGAATATGATTACCGGACCATATGTCCATAATTCATAATTATTGTCATTTTATTGGATAGACATATTTTATAAGGGAATAAATACACTGATATTTTTATCACTTTATCACTTTAAATCATTGACTTATCTATTGAATAGATATATAATATGTACCATAACCTAAACTGAATGATAAAGGAGTAACGCTTATGAGTTTTAAATACGTACAAGAAGTAATGTCTCCAGAAGAATTATTAAAACAATTTCCTCTACCAGCTGAACATAAACTTCAAAAAGAAAAACGAGACTTAGAAATAAAGAATGTATTAACAGGTGAATCTGATAAATTTTTAGTTATTATCGGACCATGTTCTGCCGATCATGAAGATTCTGTGTGTGATTATATCTCACGTCTTGCTAAAGTGCAAGACAAAGTTGCTGATAAATTAATATTAATTCCTAGAATTTATACTAATAAACCACGTACGACTGGAGAAGGTTACAAAGGAATCAGTCACCAACCTGATCCAGAAAAAGATCCAGATCTATTAGAAGGTCTTATTGCCATGAGAAAAATGCATCTTAGAGCAATTGCAGAAACTGGCTTAACTGCTGCAGATGAGATGCTATATCCTGAAAATTGGCCTTATGTAGAAGATATCTTATCCTATGTTGCAGTTGGTGCTAGGTCTGTAGAAGATCAACAACACCGTTTAACTATTAGCGGAATGGATGTTGCGGCTGGAATGAAGAATCCTACTAGTGGTGATCTATCGGTTATGCTGAATGCTTGTGTTGCTGCTCAAGCTAGTCATACTTTTCTATATAGAGGCTTTGAAGTAGAGACTTCTGGTAATCCTCTCGCACACACGATTCTAAGAGGTGCCGTTAACAAACACGGTAATTGCAATGCAAATTATCACTACGAAGATTTACAATTACTTCTAGAATTGTATACTCAAAGAGATTTGGCTAATCCTGCAGCAATCATTGATGCGAATCATGCCAATTCCAATAAACGCTTCGATGAACAACCTAGAATTGTCAAGGAAGTTCTTCATAGTAGACGAGTATCTAACGATATAGCAAGGCTAGTAAAAGGTGTTATGATTGAAAGCTATATTGAAGGTGGTGCTCAAAAAATTAGTGATCATATCTATGGTAAATCAATTACCGATCCTTGCCTTGGATGGAAAGAATCCGAAGAATTATTATATACAATTGCAGAAAGTGTTTAATATATAGATAAATTTTTACACTTTCCGTATCCTATATATCTCCTGATCTATTTACCAACATGAAAATATATGAAATCCAAATATAAAAGCTACATTAAGATTCCTTAAATGATCTTAATGTAGCTTATTCTATGCCCTAGGATGGGTACTCACATATACATCTCGAACTTTTCGATTGGAAGTACACATATAGATCTGCGCTGTTGAAATATCAGAATATCCTAGCATCTCTTGCACTGCTTTTATATCTGCTCCACCTGCAATTAAATGCGCTGCGAAGGAATGTCTTAACATTCTAGGAGTTAATTCCCCATCTATTCCTACTTCTTTTGCATATTTTTTAAGTAGTTTCCAGAAACCTTGTCTACTCATTGGTTGACCAGATCGATTAGTAAATAAATACTCTGTACTCAATTCACAGATCAGCTCTTCTCTCGCATTATTCATGTAATCAGATAAGGCTTTTTTAGCAATCACTCCAAATGGAATAATTCTTTCTTTGACATCACTTCTACATATTATATAATTACTTCTTAAATTAACATCCTGTAACTTAAGGCCAATCAGTTCTGATACACGAATACCCGTAGCATAAAGTAATTCCAGCATTGCTTTATCACGCATTCCTTTTTTATTATCCGTAGCTGGAAGTTCCAATAATCTATTTACCTGTTCTATTGTTAGAATTTCAGGCATTTTTTTATCTATTTTAGGAGACTTTATTCTCTCTGTTGGATCATTAGTAACGAATTGATTTTTCAATAAAAATAGCATAAATGCTTTCATAGCAGCAATGTTTCTTGATACTGTTGAAGCTGCCATACCTTCTTTTTCTAAATACAATATGTAAGAATTTAAACTTGTTTCATTAACCTGTTCATAAGATTGAATCCCTTGGTTTTGCAAATATTGATTTAATTTTGTTAAATCTCTGCGATAAGACACAACCGTATTATTAGATGATTTCTTCACCTCACGCAGATAGGTTATAAATTGTTCAAGTTCAAGTTCCATGTGTAATTTCCTCCAAGTGTAACTATTAGTAAATAAAAAACTCCGTTAAAAACAAGTATTTATATATTATAGTTACATTGTATTGGAAAATCAAATGTAAATTTTCATTAATTTTTAAGTGAAATTTTGGATAGTGTGACAAAATTCTATATATTTTATCAAACTTTATAATAAATTACTCACTTTTTGTATAAAATATGTATTTAAATATGTTTCCAAAATACATCCTAAAAACAATATAACACCTAAGATTAAAACAATTGGAAGCTGTTTTATTGCATACTGTAATTTACTTTTCATACCTTTATTAGTGCTATGATTCATCCCTCTGCATATTTCGTATCCTTTCCACAAAGTAATGATGTATACAGGAATATAGATAATATACTGTGGGAATAAATAGGTTAGGAATAATAAGATTCCTTTCATTCCATATTGCATTGTAGTAATCGCAATAATAAATCCCGCACAAAATCCATGATAAAATATAAATAGTGTCATAAAAGGGATACCTAATATCGTAACGTTAAATAACCATATCAGAAAATATTTCTTATAATTATTGATAAGTACATATTTTAGTAAATTGATATAATTTATATTCAACGTTCCAATTTTACTAATATCGATATTATCACTTAACGCTGTATTATTTAGATATACCCCTTTAAAAATATTTGCAAAAAGAGTACCTATAATCACTCCAAAAATTAATAAAAAAATAGCAATACTTTTTACATCTAAGCGAAATATCTTACCCTTCATTCTTAAATCAACTCCAATCTGCCTTTGTACTTTATTTCTCTTAATTAGTACATACTCTATCATATGATTGGAGTCCTTTAAAAATGCTAATTACTATAATCCCATTTTTGTTTTATAGGCTAATATTGCAGAAATTGTCTTTGCATCATCAATTTCACCATCAAAAATAAACTTCACTAATTCTTCTAAGGTATATCGTTCTATTGTTACAAACTCATCTTCGTCTAAATTTTGATTCGATGGTACTAATTCATTCGTATAATAGATTCCTATTCGCTCATTACAAAATGCAACTGTAGTATATAGGTCAATCAGATGTTCAACTTTAGTAGATTTGTAACCAGTTTCTTCTTCCAATTCTCTCATTGCACAAGTCTTCATATCTTCCCCTGGATTTAAACCACCTGCAGGAATCTCGAGTGACCACTTTTCTATAGCATTACGATATTGTCGAACCATTATGATCTTTCCATCCTCATCAACAGGAACAATAGCTGCTGCTCCTTTATGTTCTATAAAATCCCATTTCGCTATATTTTTATTTGGTAACTCAATATGATCTTCATAAAAAGTAATGATTTGTCCTTTGTGTATTAATTCTCTTTTTAAACGTTTATATTTGTCCATTTTTTACCCAATCCTTTCATTTTTGAATATCCTATTCACAATGTGATTAACATTCAACATTTTATTATTATACAATTTGAAAATCAAACTACTGAAAAAGGAATATATCTTTCTATTATGATAACTCTTTCATTATCATGAAGCAAGATATATTCCTTTTCTATATATAAAGTAAGTACTTAATTTTTGATATATATTATTTTAATTGGTTGAGAAAGTCTTCAATACGATCCAATCCTTTTTTAATCTTTTCTATTGATATCGCATATGAAAGTCGAATATGATTCTCAAATCCAAAATCCGCACAAGGAATGACTGCAACATTAAAATCTTCAATCAAGATTGCTCCTAATTTCTCTGTAGTCTGTATCTTTGAACCTTTATATTCTTTCTCCAATACTTCACTTACATCAATAAACTGATAGAAAGCACCTTCTGGTTCCAATGTATGAAGAAGTGGCATATTACACACCCTATCATACATATACTCTCTTCTTTTATTAAATTCCTCTTTCATCGTTGCTATGGTATCTTGATTACCAAGTAATGCTTCAACCGTTGCCTTTTGTGCTATAGAATTAGGATTCGATGTTTGATGACTTTGTACACTACCCATAAGCTTTGCGATCTCAACGCTTGATCCGGTATATCCAATTCTCCAACCTGTCATAGCATAACTTTTAGCGACACCGCTACATGTTATGGTTCTTTTATATATTTCGTCATTTAATGAGGCAATACTAACATGTTCTTTATCACCATAGATAAGATTTTCATACATTTCATCAGCAACAACATAGATATCTTTACGAATGACAACCTCTGCAATTGCTTCTAATTCTTCTCTTAAATATACCATTCCGGTAGGATTGTTTGGTGTATTCAAAACTAATGCTTTAGTCTTATCAGTACAAGCTTCTTCGATTTGCTTAGCACTTACTTTATAACCTTGTTCTTTGCCTCCTTTAATAAATACAGGAACACCATTCGAAAGTCTAACAATCTCAGGATAGCTAAGCCAATAAGGTGCAGGTATAATTACTTCATCCAAAGGATTTAAAATTGCTGTAAAAATATTAGTTAGAGAATGTTTTCCGCCATTACTTATCACAACTTGATTTGTATTATATTCTATATGGTTAAATTCTTTGAATTTTTTGCAAACAGCCTTTTTCAATTCTTCAATTCCTGATGCAGGAGTATATTTTGTAAATCCTTCATTAATAGCTTTTATGGCTGCTTGATTAATATTGTCTGGAGTATTAAAATCAGGCTCACCAGCGCCAAATCCAACAACATCAATACCCTTTGCCTTTAATTCATTTGCTTTTGCAGTAATTGCTAATGTTGATGAAGGTTTTACTTCACTTGCTTTCTTCGATAATGTTAACGACATCGTCTGCACCTACCTTAATAATTTTCTTCTATTTTAATATATCATATGCAATTTTGCAAGTTATTCTTATGGTAACTTCTTACTTTTATTGTTTTTTTTACTAAACGTACTATTTAAGGGGTGTCCATCATAGAAACGACATTATTTTTGCAAGTCCTCTGCATATATAATTCATTTTTATATTAATACTATCTATTATTTTTTCTTATCATATTTCTAATTATTATTAATAAGTAAAAAAATATTATACTGTCAAAATGAAACAATCATTATAATCTTTTGCTAGCTATGAAATAAGGTAAAAAACTTACAAAATAAACTTATTAATTATGCTCAAATCTATAATAACGTTAATAAAATATAATAAAATTAAAAAAAAGCGATGCAAAACTAATTTCTTAGTTTTACATCACTTTGTAATGCAATTTTTTCGTTATTTTGCGTAATCTATGACTCTTGATTCTCTTATAACATTTACCTTAATCTGACCTGGATATTCCAATTCAGATTCAATTTGTTTTGATAAGTCTCTAGCAAGTAAAATCATATCAGCATCATTGATTTGTTCTGGTACAACCATAACTCGTATTTCTCTACCAGCTTGTATTGCAAAGGACTTATCTACCCCTTTAAAGCCATTTGTAATATCTTCTAATTGTTTCAATCTGTTTGTGTAAGTTTCTAACGTTTCTCTTCTCGCACCAGGTCTTGCAGCAGATATTGTATCAGCTGCTTGAACAATACAAGCGATTAACGTTTCAGGTTCAGCATCTCCATGATGAGATTCTACTGCATTAATAACAATAGGAGATTCTTTGTACTTTCTACATAAATCTACACCTATTTGAACATGAGAACCTTCCATTTCGTGGTCAACTGATTTACCTATGTCATGTAATAATCCGGCTCTTTTCGCCATTCTTACATCAACACCAATCTCACCAGCTAAAAGCCCAGATAAATGTGCAACTTCGATTGAATGCTTTAAAGTATTTTGTCCATAACTTGTTCTAAACTTCATCTTTCCAAGTAAGCGGACTAGTTCAGGATGAATACCATGAACTCCTACTTCTAATAGTGCGGCTTCGCCTTCTTCACGAATCATAACTTCAACTTCTTTTTGAGCCTTTTCCACCATCTCTTCAATTCTTGCTGGATGTATTCTTCCATCAATAATTAATTTTTCAAGTGCAATTCTAGCTACTTCTCTTCTCATTGGATCAAATCCGGATAGGATTACTGCTTCTGGAGTATCATCAATAATTAAATCTACCCCAGTCATGGTTTCTAAAGTACGAATATTACGTCCTTCCCTACCAATAATTCTTCCCTTCATCTCATCATTAGGAAGTTGAACAACTGAAATTGTAGTTTCTGCAACGTGGTCAGCTGCGCATTTTTGAATCGCTGTTACAACATATTCTTTCGCTTTTTTGTCAGCCTCTTCTTTTGCTTTGTTTTCAAGTTCCTTTACTAACATTGCCGTTTCATGTTTAACTTCATCTTCAACAGTTTTTAAAAGATAATCTTTCGCTTGTTCGGAGGTAAATCCAGAAATTTTTTCTAACTCCTGTAATTGCTTGCTATGAAAGTCTTCCACTTCTGATTTTAATCTGTCTAGTTCATTTTCTTTCAAAGTAAGCTTAGATTCTTTCTTCTCAAGTGCTTCAGTCTTTCTATCAAGAGTTTCTTCTTTAGATAGAACACGCTTTTCATAACGTTGTAATTCACTTCGACGTTCCTTTGTTTCCTTCTCGATCTCATTCTTAGTCTTTAAAGACTCTTCCTTCGCTTCGAGTAGGGCTTCTCTTTTCTTAGTTTCCGCTGACTTAATAGCTTCATCTATGATTTCTCTTGCCTTGTCTTCTGCACTACCTATTTTAGCCTCAACAACTTTAATACGGTAGGAAGTTGCAATTTTCCAAGCGACAGGAGCTGTTATAACAAAAGTAACAATAAATGTGATTACTAAAGTTAATATATCCACAGGAGCACCTCCTTTATTTAGTTTTCATTGTACAAACATACAACATATAAATTTTATACTGTTTTTACTAGTATGTCAAGTATACTAGCAACAAATTTATGCATTATGTCATAAATTTAGTTAAAAATTCATTTTTTTACATCAAATTAATAATAAATATATATATTATTTGAATATTACACTAATAAATTTCAAAATTGTATTTAATCATTTTAGTATCATATTATTTCACACTAAATTAAGATAAATATTTTCTTATATCTTCACTTCGAAATCCCTTTCGATAAAGAGATGCAGCTAATTTTTGTTTTTCTATTTGTGTAAGCGACTCTATATCATTTGTCTTTTTAGCAATAGCTCTTTTAATTGCACTATCATCATTTTCTAACTCATCTTCCAACGCTGCTTCTATAATTGATTTTTCTATGCCCTTATTATGTAATTCCATTTGTATCTGTCTCTTACTCTTTGCATCCTTCTTCGAACGAACATAATTGTAAGCATATCTCTCATCGTCAATATAATGATAGGATTTAATATACTCAATTATAACATCAATTAACTTTTCAGCATAATCCCCTTGTTTTAATTTTTGACGTAATTCATTCTCTGTACGATCCATAAATTTTAAGATAGCTAGTGCTTTTTGTTTACCACGTCTTAATACTGTATCCGTTATTATCTCTTCATAAAGTTCCTGTGTCATATCGAGCCCTTCTTCTAACTTATACTTGCGTATATCCGTACTATATAACAAAAAACTATATTCATATTCTATATACACTTTATACTTCTTCTTATCAATTGCTTCTAACTTTGTAATTATCATTATCTTTCCTCTATCTACATATTTTATTGATTACTATCACAAATATTCATAAAAATTGTGACAACTACTTTATTTCGTAATGTATCTATAGTTAATTATTCATTTACTACTATAATCCATATAATAAAAAATGAAAAGGTACATTCAAATACCATCTTAAAAGATTGAATATAATATATATTCATATATCTATAAAATAGTATTGATTATTCCTTTTCACTTTTAATTTATGTCCAAGACTATGACTATTATCCAGTCTATTTTTTTATCTATTCTTCTGTTTCTTCTTTTTCTAAAGTAGTATTTGTGTTTGCTACCACACCATCTTCTAGATTATATTTCTCACGTACTTTTTTCTCAATTTCTGCAAAAATATCAGGATTTTCCTTTAAGTAAATCTTTGCATTTTCACGTCCTTGACCAATTTTAGCATCGTTGTATGCATACCAAGCACCACTTTTTATTACAATATTCTCATTAGCAGCAAGATCTAGTACATCACCTTCTCTAGAGATTCCTTGTCCAAACATAATATCAAACTCTGCTTCCTTAAAAGGTGGCGCAATCTTATTCTTAACTACCTTAATTCTAGTTCTATTACCTACGATATCTCCGCCTTGTTTTAATGCCTCAATTCTTCTTACATCAAGTCTAATTGAAGAATAGAATTTTAAAGCTCTACCACCAGTTGTTGTTTCTGGACTACCAAACATAACACCTACTTTTTCACGTAGCTGATTGATAAAGATAACAATACAATTTGACTTACTGATAACTGCTGTTAATTTACGTAGTGCTTGTGACATCAATCTTGCTTGTAAACCAACATGACTATCACCCATATCACCATCAATTTCTGCTCTTGGAACTAATGCGGCAACAGAGTCAACGATGACAATATCAACTGCTCCAGAACGTACCATTGTCTCTGTAATTTCTAATGCTTGTTCTCCGTTATCTGGTTGTGATATATATAGGTTATCAATGTCAACACCTATCTTCTTAGCATAAGCAGGATCTAATGCATGTTCTGCATCAATAAAGCCTGCTATTCCACCTCTTTTTTGAACTTCCGACACAATATGTAAGGCAACTGTTGTCTTACCACTAGATTCTGGACCATATACCTCAATAATTCTTCCCTTTGGAACTCCACCTAATCCTAACGCTATATCTAAACTAATTGAACCTGTAGGAACTGTCTCAATATTCATATGAGCGCTTGTATCACCTAACTTCATAACTGAACCTTTACCATATTGTTTTTCTATCTGTGCTAGCGCTGATTCTAACGCTTTTAATTTATTATCGTCCTTTGCCATTTATATTCTCCTTCTCTAACGAACTAATGTTCTTATCTTATATTTATAGTAATATATTTTTTTAATGTTGTCAACTCATTTTTGCTTCTCTGAATTCATGCTTTTGATTGATTTTAACTACTCTGTATTCCTATCATTATTACTTTTTCTTTATTCTTGAACCATGCTAATAGAGTTTTCTTTTATTCCAACCTCCTTATTTCCAACAAACTACATAGCTTAATAATCAATAATCTTCTTAATATATTCGGGTAAATCAATATATATATTCACCGTTTGGCTAGCAAGTGAGAAGAAAACTTAATACTACGAAATTTGAGTTATTTACTTTTTATTATTTCAGATTCCATTATTCACTATAATCAATCTACTTTCTTTACTTTATAATAATATTTATTAAGCTAATAGGATGAAATTTATAAAAATCTGTTTATCCAATCATTTCATTTTTCACTATGGGGATATATTGAAGCTTAGAATTTAAGAATGTGCTAGATAGATTTTATAAAGAGTGTAGAGTTAATTATAGAAATATTGAAATAAAAATAATTTATAATAATTATATAACACCATTTATATTTTGTAAACAGATTTACATAAATAGTAATTTTCAACTACATTAATAGCAATTTATTTACACGAATACTCTAACTGTTATTTTTTTCAATCACATAACTTAGAAAATGGCTATCGCACCATTAAAATCAAATCGTGCAATAGCCACTAATCTATGTAACTGTACCTAAAATTCTTTGTATTAAATTCTTTTTTAAGGAATTATATAAAAATACTATTGATATAAATTTTTGGGTTGGACAACTTTTGCATCATATCCATGATCACGAAGTGCTTTGACTATGGTATCTTTATGCTCATGTCCATAAGCTTCCATAGTTATACACAATTCTACAGCGCTATTACGATTCGTACTTATAAACTGATTATGATCTAATCGAATAATATTACCTTGTAATTTTGCTATAATATCAGCAACACGAACCAATTCACCAGGTCTATCTGGTAGTTGTACAGAAACTGTAAATATTCTACCACGTTGTAATAAACCATGTTGAACAATTGAAGAAACAGTGATTACATCCATATTACCGCCGCTTAATATGGAAACGACTTTTTTATCTTTACAATCTAAATGTTTTAGAGCTGCAACTGTTAATAAGCCAGAATTCTCTACAACCATTTTATGATTTTCAATCATGTCTAGGAAGCTTACAATAAGTTCATGATCTTCTACTGTAATTACTTCATCAATATTTTCTTGAATATATGAGAAAATAGTGCTTCCAGGTGTCTTAACTGCTGTACCATCTGCAATTGTATCAACAGCAGGTAACGTAACCACATGTCCAGCCTTTAGAGATTCTTGCATACAGTTTGCGCCTAATGGTTCAACACCTATGACTTTAATCTTTGGATTTAATAATTTAGCCAATGTTGATACGCCAGCAGCTAATCCGCCACCACCAATTGGAACCAAGATAATATCAACAGTAGGAAGTTCTTTGAATATCTCCATTGCAATCGTTCCCTGACCAGTTGCTACTACTTCATCATCAAATGGATGGATAAAAGTGTATCCATTTTCTTTTGCTAATTCACATGCATGTTTGTATGCTTCATCATAAACATCCCCGTGCAGTACTACATTTGCACCATAACTTTTCGTTCTGTTAACTTTAATTAGTGGGGTAGTAGTAGGCATAACAATGGTAGCTTTAGCATTATACAATTTAGCTGCATAAGCTACTCCTTGTGCATGATTACCGGCAGATGCTGTGATAAGCCCTTTATCTCTTTCTTCTTGTGATAATGTGCTAATCTTATAATAAGCTCCTCTAACTTTATATGCACCAGTAAACTGCATATTTTCCGGTTTTAAATACACCTTATTACCAGTTGATTCTGAAAAATAATCACTATACACTAAGTCTGTTTTTAATATTACTTTCTTGACGGCTTCTGTTGCTTCTTCAAATTTGTCCAATGTCATCATGTCGCTTATCTCCTTTTATTTGCTATTTTAATATGACGTTAAGTCATAGTAGTATCTCTATTAAATTTCGCAAATTGACTAAATAGTTACATCATCACCTTCGTTTGTTTTAAACAATGCATTTACAAAATCATCCGCATCAAATTTCTGTAAATCGTCGATACTTTCTCCAATTCCAATATATTTTACTGGAATACCAAGTTCTGATTGAATTGCGATAGCGATACCACCTTTAGCGGTACCATCTAATTTTGTCAAAATGATGCCTGTAACATCTGCAATTTCACTAAATTGTTTCGCCTGTGCTAACGCATTTTGTCCAGTTGTACCATCAACAACGACTAAAGTCTCTCGGTAAGCATCCTTATATTCTCGGTCAATAACACGATCAATTTTCTTAAGTTCTTCCATAAGGTTCTTTTTATTGTGTAATCTTCCTGCAGTATCGCAAATAAGTACATCTACATTTCTTGCTTTTGCTGCAGTTACCGCGTCATAAATAACAGCTGCTGGGTCTGAACCTTCTTGTTGAGCTATAATATCAACCCTAGCTCGATTTGCCCATTCTGTTAATTGTTCAATTGCTGCTGCACGAAATGTATCTGCTGCTGCAACCATAACCTTTTTATTCATATCTTTTAACTGACCAGCCAACTTGCCAACTGATGTTGTCTTACCAACACCATTTACACCAATTAATAGAACGATTGATTTTTTATCCTCAAATTCGTAAGCGGTTTCTCCAACTTTCATTTGGTCTTTGATACTGCTGATTAAGAGTTCCTTACATTCTTTTGGTTCTTTAATTTTATTTTCTTTGACTTTCGCGCGCAAATCTTCAATGATTGCAGTTGTTGTGTTGATTCCCAAATCTGCCATGATTAGAATTTCTTCTAATTCTTCATAGAAATCGTCATCAATATTTGAAAAACCACTAAAAATAGAATCGATACCAGAGACAATATTATCTCTCGTCTTAGTCAAACCAGATACTAATTTACTAAAAAAACCTTTTTTCTTTTCTCCCATATGTCACCTCTAAATATACTAATATTTGTCATTTTATAGTTAATGAAAGGATACTAGGATCCTTTCATTTATAGTATTTATTCAATAGAATTACTACTACAAAGTTACGGATACTATTTAGTAATTTATCAGTTTAAAGTATTATACTACTTATCTAATTCATTTTCAATTAAATTAACTGATACTAATGTAGAAATTCCTTTTTCTTGCATGGTAATACCATATAATACATCCGCAGCTTCCATCGTACCACGCCTATGAGTGATTACGATAAATTGCGTATGTTTTGTTAACTTCTTAAGATATCTTGCACATCTTTTTACATTTGAATCATCTAACGCAGCTTCTATCTCATCTAATAAACAGAATGGAGATGGTTTTAGATTCTGAATTGCAAATAATAACGAAACAGCAGTTAAAGCTTTTTCTCCACCAGATAATTGCATCATATTCTGCAGTTTCTTTCCTGGTGGTTGTGCTACAATACGAATACCTGCTTCAAGGATATCCTCATCTTCCATAAGCTCTAGAGTACCTTTTCCGCCTCCAAAAAGTTCCTTGAATACTATATTAAACTGTGTTTTTATCTCTTGAAACTTCTCTTCAAATTGCTTACGCATTTCTGTATCAAGTTCTACGATAATATCTTTTAATACTTCTTCTGCAGCTACTAAATCATCTCTTTGAGTTTTTAGTAATTCATATCGTTCCATCAATGCTTTAAAATCTTCAATGGCATTAACATTAACATCTCCAAGATTCTTTATCTTATTTTTTAAATCAGAAATGAGCTTCTTCATCTGTTGAATATTGTCATATTCTGAATTGCGTAAAGATAATGCATTATTATATGTAAGTTCATATTCTTCCCACATATAATTAATCAAGCTCTCCGATTGTTCCATTAACTTTTCTTTCTGACTGGATAAACGGAACACTTCTTTATCTAATTCATTAATGCCACGTTGTAACTCTTCTCTTTTTGTAAAAAATTCTTTATGTGATTTTGTAATATCATCTTTATCTTTTAACAAGTTTGCAATATTTTGCTCTAAGGTTTCAAGTACAGTTGAATACTCCAGTATTTTTTCTTTTGTATTATGAATGATAACTTCTTTATCAGCTACTTGATTTTGCATTTCTGCAATATTACCATTAATAGCATCAACTTCTTCTTCATATTTCTTAAGTTCACTCTTAACACGTCTTATATTTTCTAGCAAGAATTGATTACTCTGTTCCAATGCTGAAAAATCAATTTTAATCGATGCAACTTTCTCATGAAAACTTTTTTCAATTAATCTTTCTTTTTCTAAAAATGAATTAATTTCTTCTATTCTTATTTCATTTTCTTTACTTTGGTCTTCCTTTTGTTGTAAGTTTAATTTAAGACTTTCTATATTCTTATTCAACTCTTTACTTTGTGATTCTATTTCTTTACTTTCATTACTGATTTGTTGGTAAATTGATAGAATTTCTTCACGCTTTGCTAATGTTTGTTTTAAATTAATTTTCAATGTATTTTGAAGAATATATTGTTCTTGAACTTCTTTTTTATTCTCTTCTATACTTGTTAAACATGTATTCTCATGCTGCTTTGATACTTCTATCTGCTTATTCATTCGATTTATATCTTCAGTAATAGTTGATATATTCTTCTCTATTTCTTCAATTTCTCTTCTTCTACTTAATAGATTACTTGAATTCTTGTAAGCACCACCAGACATTGATCCGCCTGCACTTAATAATTCACCTTCAATCGTTACAATACGTAAGGAATAATTATATTTCTTAGCTAATGCAATAGCATTGTTAATATGATCAACTACAACTATTCTTCCAAGTAAATAATCAATTAATTCATCAAATTTATGATCTGTGTCAACCAAAGAACTAGCAAGTCCGATAACACCGGGTTCCTTTAATGCCTTCTCATTATAAAAAGAATTCTTATTTGTAATGTTGGTTAATGGTAAGAAGGTCGCTCTACCATATTTATTTTTCTTTAAGAATTCAATCAAATCTTTTGCAGTAGTATCCGTATCTGTTACGATATTTTGTATGCTACCACCTAACGCAATCTCAACAGCTGTTTCATATTCTTTGTTAACTTTAATGATATCAGCGACAACACCAATAACTCCTGCCTTCTTATCTTTTTGTTCCATTACTTTACGAATACTATTACCATAACCCTCATATCGTTCTGTAATATTCTTTAAGGAATCTAATTTAGAACGTTCTCTATGATATTCTTGCTGTTTATCATTTAATGTTTTCGATTGAATATTAAGATTATTTCTAATCTCTTGAACCTTCGATTGCAAATCCCCATTTTTAACTGTTCGTTCAGCAATTAGATCTTCAACAGCTTTTAATTTACCTTCATTCTCTTTAATTGAATCTTCTTGAATTACTTCATCACTTTTACTTTTTATTAATCTTTGATTTAATTCAACTTTCTTAATGTTATTCTGTTCTAACATCATTTCATAACGTTGAAGTTTCGCTTTGGTATTCGAATTTTCATTCATTAATTCAAAAGTATCTGAATTGAGTTCTTCAATGCTTTTCATATAATTCTCGATATTCTCTGTAATTGCTTTCAACTCGGCACTCGCTTCCGATTGAATGCTATCCAAAGATGAGAGCTTTTCTGTAATCTCATTCTTATCGTTTTGATATTTTTCTAATTCTTTTGTTTTATCTTCAATATCGTTATATATTGTGGTTTTACGTGTTTCATAGAACTCACTACTATTATTTGCAGTAACTATTTGTTCTTTTAATACTTTTATCTCAGATTCTAACTTTTCTTTATTTATCTTAACTTCGCCTAGTGAATTCTTATCAAGTTCAATATTATTATTGTATTCCTCCAATTGTAACTCTAACTTTTCATATTCATCTTTTGTCTTTTCGTAATCACTCTTTGCCTGAGATAAGTCATTGCCAGCAATATTTATCTTTCCATCATAATTCTTCTTTTCATCGTAGATCCGATCGTATTCCATTAAGAACATATTTACATCCAGGTTCTTTAAGTCCTCTTTGTATTTCAAATATTCTCTTGCGACTACGGACTGATTCTCTAATGGTTTAACCTGTTTTTCTATTTCAGATAAAATATCATTAATACGACTTAAATTTAATCTTTCTTCTTCTAGATTCTTCTCTGCAGTAAGTTTTCTCTTTTTAAATTTCACAATACCCGCTGCTTCATCAAAGAGTTCTCTTCTATCTTCTGGCTTTCCACTTAGAATCTTATCTATTTGACCTTGGCCGATAATTGAATATCCTTCTTTACCAATACCAGTATCTAAGAATAATTCTTGAACGTCTTTCAATCTGCAAGTATTACCATTAATCAGATATTCACTTTCACCAGAACGATATACTCTCCTGGCTACCGTTACTTCATCATATTCAATTGGTAACTTATGATCCGAATTATCAAGTGTTATCGCTACAAAAGCAAAACCAAGAGGTTTTCTAGTTTCTGTACCAGAGAAGATGACATCTTCCATCTTCGCTCCTCTTAGCTGTTTTGCACTTTGTTCCCCTAATACCCAACGGACAGCATCACCAACATTACTTTTACCACTACCATTTGGCCCTACGATACCTGTAATTCCATCGTTAAATTCAAATACTAATTTATTAGCAAATGATTTAAAACCATGAATTTGTAAACTCTTTAAATACATCTAACCCTTCTCCCACCTACGAAATATTCTGTGATCTTAATTTTAAAATAGATTGATACGCAGCTTCTTGTTCGGCGGCTTTCTTGGTTCTTCCAATTCCTGTGCCTAGCTCTTTTTCTCCTATGAACGCTACTACCGTAAATTTTTTATTATGATCAGGCCCCTCTTCACTTATTAACTCATATCGAAGAGGCTCTTTAAATCTACTCTGGATAATTTCTTGTAAGATAGTCTTGCTATCAAAAAAGAGCTTTTTATTATCAATATCAGATAAAATATAGTTCGTGATAAACTCTTTTGCATTAGTAAAACCACCGTCAAGATATATTCCTCCAATAACTGCTTCCAGCGCATCCGAAAGAATCGAATTACGTTCTCTACCTCCAGTTGCTGCTTCCCCTTTTCCAAGAAGTATATAGTCTCCCAAATTAATCTCACGCGCACAAAATGATAATGTTTGTTCACAAACAATGCTCGCACGAAGCTTTGTTAGATCTCCTTCTAACATATTACTGTTCTTTTTATAGATATACTCACTTGTTACTAATTCTAGGACTGCATCCCCTAAGAATTCTAAGCGTTCGTTATTTGCTAGTTTATCTAGCCTTTTTTCATTAGAAAATGAGCTATGAGTAAGCGCTTGTCTTAAAATTTTCTTATCATTGAACTGATAATGAATCACGTCTTCAAATTTTCGAATCATTTCCATGTTCGTCATATTATTACCTTGCCTTTCAAATGTATAATTGTTATGTGTTTACAACTCTTCTATATTTTTCCTTCTTTAAACAAAAAGCCCTTTTGAAAAAGGGCTTTTAATATTAGTTAATTGCGTTTTTAATTTGATCTACTGCATCACTAACAGTTACGATATTTTCTGCTTCTTCATTCGCAATTTCGATATCAAATTCTTCTTCAATTCCCATAATGATTTGGAATATGTCTAAAGAGTCAGCTCCTAAATCATCTACAAAAGTAGTATCCATTGTAATCTCATCTTCATCTACGTTAAGTACTTCACTAATAATTTTTTTTAATTTTTCAAATTCCATGTTAATCACCTTTCTTGACATTTATTCAATCTTCATAATATTTTCTTTTATTTTTTCATTGATTCGTTGCTCTTTGAATGTTGTGCATTGTATAATCGAATTTTTAACTTCCACACTTTTTGCGCTTCCATGAGTCTTCACAACAAGTCCATTTAATCCTAACAGTGGAGCTCCACCATATTTGGTTGCATCAAAATCCTTTAATGTTGCTTTTAATGCAGGTTTTGATAAAGCAGCACCAATTTTACTCTTTAGGGTACTCATCAAACCTCTTTTAATCTCACCGATAAGAGTTGTACTTAAGCCTTCATAGAGTTTTAGAATGACATTTCCAACAAATGCTTCACAAACTATTACATCTGCAAAACCACTTGGAATATCTCTAGCTTCAATACTTCCTATGAAATTAATATCTTTACAGTTCTTAAGAAGTGGATATGTCTCTTTTACAAGCGTATTTCCCTTTTCTTCTTCAGCTCCTATATTTACGATTGCTACTCTTGGATTCTTTATACCAATGATATTCTCCATATATATTGAACCCATTTTAGCAAACTGTATCAGGTGTGAAGATCTAGCATCAACATTCGCTCCGCAATCAATTAGTAAAGATACACCTTTGGTTGTAGGAATAAGTGGTGCAAGCGGCGGTCTTTCTACTCCTTTGATTCTACCAATTATAAATTGTCCACCAACAAGAATAGCACCAGTACTTCCAGCAGATACAAAAGCATCAGCAATACCTTCCTTTACAAGGTTAAGAGCAATAACAATGGATGATTCTTTTTTTCTTCTGATTGCCATAACAGGGGCTTCATCATTGGTAATGATATCATCCGCATTAATAACTTCTATTTGTTCCTTATCATAAGTATAAGCTGCTAATTCAGTATTAATTGCTTCTTTTTTACCAACAAGAAATACTTTAATGTCTTTTCTTTCATTAATAGCTAAAACTGCGCCTTTTACAATTTGACCAGGTGCATTATCTCCACCCATTGCATCTACCGCAACATTCACTCGTTCTTGCATTATTCTTCCTCCCTGTCAGTATCTACAAATAATATACTAGATATTAATATATAAATCAACTAAAAAATAATAAAAACTTTTAGCAAAAAAAGACTGTTCAAAATATTAAAATTAATATTTTGATACAGTCTTTTTAAATATAAAAGTATATAAGAATACTTATGATACTACCTTAATCAATCAAAAAAATGTTACACTTTCTTATAGAAGAAGGATTTATGAGAAGAATATCCTAACATTTGAGGTTGAATAATCTGTTCTGTACTTCCTACAAAAAGTATTCCGTCCTTTTTTAAAGAACGATTGAACTTCATATAGATATCATTCTTTGCTTCTTCAGTAAAGTAGATTAGCACATTCCTACAAATTATTAAATCGCAATTCATAGGATACTCATCTTTTAATAAATTATGTTGTTTAAATTCAACACAAGCTTTAATACTATCATTAATCTGATAAGCTCTATCATTGACTTTATTAAAATATTTGTCTATAAATTCTTTTGGTAATGCTTTTAAACTCTTATCATTATACAAACCCATTCTTGCTTTATCTAATACTTGTTTATCGATATCAGTTGCGATAACTTTAATTTTATTTAAAGGCATAAATTTGGATAATAACATTACTAATGAATATGGTTCATCACCAGTAGAACATGCAGCACTCCATATTTTTATATTTTTACCAAACGAATCAAATAAGTATGGCAGTATCTCTTTCTCTAAAAGTGCCCATTGTTCTGGATTTCTATAGAATTCGGAAACATTGATTGTAAGATAATTAACAAATTCGTCAAACATATTTTTATCTTGTTTTAAAACATTAACATAATCAGGATAACTTTTAATACCATGTTTGGCAATTAGAGCATCAATTCTTCTTTTCATTTGGCGTTCTTTATAAGCATTTAAATCAATTCTTGTTAATCTAAATACTTCTTCTTTGAATGCTTCATAATTATTAAGCAATGAAATCCTCCCTTTATCTACAATCGGTTTTATCTAAAGTTATTGTTATATGTTTTTGGTATTATATTATTCTTCTGTTTTTACTTCTTCTTGAGCATCTTCTGGAGTTTCAAGAGCTTTAACACTTAAGCTGATTTTCTTATCTGCTTCGTTAAAGTCTACAACTTTAGCAGTAACTTCTTGACCAATCTTTAATACATCTGATGGTTTTTCAACATGTTCTCTAGAGATTTGAGAAACGTGTAATAATGCATCAACACCTGGTTCTAATTCAACGAATGCTCCAAAGTCAGTCATACGAGCTACAGCACCTGTAACAACTGCTCCTACAGCATAGTTTGTAGCTGCTTTAGTCCATGGATTTTCATTTTCAAATTTTAAGCTAAGTGCAATCTTTTCACCTTGAATATCTTTGATAAGAACTTTTACAACATCACCAACTTTGAATACTTTCTTAGGATTTTCAACTCTTCCCCATGACATTTCAGAAATGTGAAGAAGACCGTCAGCTCCACCTAAATCGATGAATGCACCAAAATCAGTAACATTTTTAACAGTACCTTCTACTGTCATACCTACTTTGATCTTTTCAAATAATTCTTTTTGTAATACAGCTTTTTTCGCAACTAATAATTGCTTACGATCACCGATTACTCTTCTTCTCTTAGGATTGAATTCACTAATAACGAATTGAATTTCTTCTCCTGCGTATTTTTGTAAATTCTTTTCATAAGAATCAGAAACTAAACTTGCTGGAATAAATACTCTTGCTTCATCAACAATAACACTTAAACCACCATCTAATACAGCTGCAACTTTAGCTGTAAGTACTTCTTTGTTATTGAAAGCTTCTTCAATTCTCTTATTACCTTTTTCTGCTGCAAGTCTCTTATAAGTTAATAAAACTTGTCCTTCTCCATCATTCACTTTAAGAACTTTTGCTTGCATTGTTTCACCTGATGTAACAACAGTTCTTAAATCTACGTTTGGTGTGTTAGTATATTCACTTCTAGTAATAATACCATCAGCTTTATAACCGATATTTAAGATAATTTCATCTTCTTTAACGTCAATTACAGTACCTTCTACTACCTCTCCATTGTGTATTGTTACTAATGATTCCTCTAATAATTGTTCAAAACTCATTTCTGACATTCTAGTATGAACCTCCTTGATAATATTATTTGGGGTTGAAGCCCCTGCGGTAATACCTACGCTACGAAAAGATTTAAATTGGTTTAAATCTAGGTCACTGAGTGTCTGTATATAGTAAGTATCTTCACATTCACTTTTACATATTTCAAATAACTTTTGTGTGTTAGAACTCTGTTTTCCGCCGATTACTACCATAGCATCAGAGCGCTTTGCTAACTCCCTAGCTTCATTTTGTCTTACTTCAGTAGCATTGCAGATTGTATTTAAAACAAGTATATCATAACCCTTTTCTGAGATAATTTCAACTAAATCTTCAAATTTCTTGTAATTAAATGTCGTCTGAGATACAATGCAGACTTTTTTTTCTAAATTTAAACATAAATTATGAGCTTCCTCTGCATTTTCAATTACGATTGCATTACCACCACACCAGCCTTTAATACCTTCAACTTCTGGATGTTTATCGTTACCTACAATTATAATAGTTCGGCCTAAATCACTTTGTTCTTTTACAACTTTATGAATTTTGGTTACAAATGGGCAAGTAGCATTCAAAAGTTTGAAGCCTTTTTTATCTATTGTATCATAAACATCTTTAGTAACTCCATGTGATCTTATGATTATTGTACCCTCAGTTATATCATTTAATTCTTCCATTGCACGAATCGTAGTAACACCTTTTTTTTCTAAATCTGCTACCACTTCATCATTGTGTATGATTGGCCCTAATGTGTACACATCTTTATGAATACTCGCTTCTTCATATACCATATCAACTGCTCTTTTTACACCAAAACAAAAGCCAGCTGTTTTTGCTAATTCAACCTTCAATTTATCAATCCTTTTCTATACAATTCAATAATTTCATTTACAACTTCATCTATTGTCATATTAGAACTATCAAGTAAAATAGCATCATCTGCCTTACGAAGAGGAGCAAATTCGCGATTCATATCTTGCTCATCTCTTTGTATGATATCTTGTTCTATTTCGTTAATATCACTTTCAATACCTTTATTTTTAAGTTCTAACCATCTTCTTTTTGCTCTTTCTGTTGAGCTTGCTGTTAAGTATACCTTAAGATTAGCATTTGGAAGTACATAAGTTCCAATATCTCTTCCATCCATTATTACATTTTTCGTACTAGCAATATTTCTTTGTAAATCCACAAGTTTTAATCTAACATCACGATTTGTTGCAAATTTTGAAGCCATATTTCCAACTTCTTCAGTACGAAGATGGGCTGTTACATTTTCATCATTTAAGATTACTTGTTGAACATCACCTTCATATTCAATTGTAATATTTATTTCATGAATGCATTCTTGGATTTTTTGATTTTCTTCTGGTTTTATCCCATTTCTAAGAAAATAGAATGCGATTGCTCGATACATTGCCCCTGTATCTACATAAATAAATTCTAATTTTTGTGCTATACTTTTCGCGATTGTACTTTTGCCTGCTCCTGCTGGCCCATCAATAGCAATACTATAATTCATATGTTCCTCCCGTCAACGGATATACCGTAAACTTTTTTATTTAATTCTTCAAATAGAATAGCTTTTTAATACTATACTGCATTACCTGCTGCGTAAGCTGTTGACCATGCTATTTGAAGATTATACCCACCTGTTAGAGCATCCAAATCTAATACTTCACCTATAAAATAAACATTTGATATTAGTTTTGATTCCATAGTCTTAGGATTAATCTGGTTGACTGATATACCACCCTTTGTTATAACTGCTTCATTATATTCTCTAAGACTGCTTACTCCTAACGTCATTGATTTGATTGCTTGAACTAAGTTTAGCCTTTCTTCTTTTGTGATTAAGTTAACCTTTTTCTCACTATCAATTCCACTAAGTTTTATAATAACTGGAATTAACTTTTTAGGCAATAAGGAATCTAGAGCATTTTTAAATTGTTTATTGATTACCTCTTCAAAGTCCCTAATAATTCTTGCATCTAATTGTTCTATAGTTAACGCTGGTTTCAAGTCTATAGATAGCGTAACATCCTTATTCTTCATATAAGGAATAACATAACTACTTGCACTTAATATAACAGGTCCACTCACTCCGAAATGTGTAAAAAGCATCTCCCCAAAATCACTAAAAACTTCTTTTCCTTTTGAATTTACTGTAATTCTAATATTCTTTAAAGATAATCCTTGTAATTCTTTGATATAATCTTCTTTTATATTAAATGGAACGAGAGATGGTGTAAGATCAGTGATTTGATGACCTAAATCTTTCGCAAAACGATATCCATCTCCTGTTGAGCCTGTTGTTTTATAAGACAAACCACCTGTTGCAACGATAACTTTATCAGCATGAATTACTTCTTTTTTATTTTTCAAGTGAATACCAACAACTTGGTGTTCCTTAACTGCTATATGATCCACCTCAGCTCCATAATATATATGAACGCCTAGATTTTTTAATTCATTCGTAAGAGCTGCAATTACATCTGATGATTTATCAGATACAGGAAACACTCGATTTCCTCTCTCGATTTTCGTTTCTAATCCAATTTCCTTAAAAAAGTCAATTACATCATAATTATTATATGCATAAAAGGCGCTATATAAAAATTTTCGATTCGTTACAACATTATCAAATAAGGTATCCATATCAGATGCATTTGTAATGTTGCATCTACCTTTTCCTGTGATAAAAAGTTTTTTACCTAGCTTTTCATTTTTCTCATACAAATGGACTTCATTTTGATTTCTTGCTGCATATATTGCAGCTAACATGCCTGCTGCACCTCCGCCGACAACTATTACTTTACTCATTCTTTTGCTCCTGTTCTACTTCATTTTCCCTATTGACCTCTTCATCATTTCGGTATACTTTATATTCTTTCCAGATTTCCTCTAATGATTGAAAAGTTCGAATTACTTCACCTTGCTTTTTCATACAAACAGAAACGATCAAAGCATTAATTACGCTCATTGGGGCAACTAATGAATCTACTATGCTTGCCATATCACTTCTTGCAATCAAATTGCATGAAGTAAAAGCAGTCAAAGGAGAGGCATAACTATCTGTTATTGTTATTATGTTTACATTTCTCTTCGATGCAAATTCTAGTGCACTTATGGTGCTTCTTGAATATCTTGGAAAACTAATTCCTATAATTACATCATTATGTTTCATACGATAAAGTTGTTCAAATAATTCACTTGAACTGCTTGTCTGAATTAATTTTACTTGATCAAATATTATATTAAAATAATAATTTAAAAACATAGCAAGTGGTGCACTACTTCTAACACCAAGGATATAGATTGTTTTTGCTTTCAATATTGTATCAACTGCAGTTTTAAAAGCAGTTTCATCAATTTCCTCCAACGTCATTCGTATTTTATCAGCATCTGAATGAAGTACCGTTTTTAGAATGTCCTCTTGATGTATTCGATCAAAAGTCACTTCCATACGTTGTACAGAATTTAATTTATTTTTCACTAACTCTTCTAATGCTTTTTGCATGCTTGGATAACCATCATATCCTAATATTGTAGCGAAACGAACAACTGTAGATTCACTTACTCCAACAACATTTCCCAACCTTGCTGCGGTTAAAAATACTGCTTTCTCATAATTATTCAGAATATAATTAGCTAATAACTTTTGACCCTTGCTTAGATCACTATGTTTATTTTTAATATTTATTAACAAATCATTTTGCCTATTCATTTAGACACCTCAGTTTTTATTCTGTCTATCTAATCTATAGAAGTAAATACCTATGATTGGATAAAAGACAATGACATTATTAGAAGCTTAACTAGTTAGACTATGTAACCTATGTTAAACTCAAAATAATATAATTGTCTTTTATGATTATATCTTATTTTATTAATTTTGCATATAAAAAATTAATAGAATTAATCGTTTAGATACACTTCATTTAAATCTAAAATAATGTGGCCACTCTCATAAGCTTTTCCATCTACTCTATAGATTACTTTATTATGGCCATCTAGATTGTCTACTAAGGATTGCGCAATGCAATCTAATATTGTTGCTTCCACACCACTTCCTACATTAGCTAAAGGTGCCTTGTCCGATTTAAAATCAACATATATTGTATCACCTTTAGTGGTAACAGAGTTAATTCCTATTGTAACGCCATTTTGTTCAAAGTTTTTTACAACTTCATTTACAATAAATTCAGCTGTAATCTTACTATCTTGTGGAACCATGTCAACGTAATCTTCTTTTTCTAAAGTATCATTATTCATAACATAGATTGGAAGCTCTTTTGTATCTTCCTTTGCTGGTGTATTTGTTTCTTCCTTCGACGTGGCAGTAGAATTGCTAGAATCTGTACCACTATTAGCATCATCACCTTTGCTAGGCTTTACCGTCTCTGTCACTGTAATATCCTTATTCGTTTTTTCTTTCTTGCTACCACATCCAACAAGCATTGTAACACTTGCTGTAAATACTATAATTAAAATTAAATATTTTTTCAATATACGTGCTTTCATAAATTATTCTCCTTTAACGATATTTATGTAATAGGTGTTATGTTTGTCTTTTTCATTACTATATGAAATAACTGTGTCAATAATATGGTAAAATTTAATCCGATTTCATATTCTATCTTTTTTGATGGTATTACAATGTAATGTCCCCTAGAATATTTCTAGGGGACATTTCTAGTTTATTACATTATCCATCTTAATTCTCATAATTTTCTATAATGCAACGTCGTAATAAATCTAATGCACTTACAACAGAATATTCTCGAACCTTTTCACGATTACCTTTAAAAATATATTTATGAACAACCACATTCTTATTAACATAACATCCTATATATACAAGTCCTACAGGCTTCTCCTCGGTTCCTCCCTCAGGACCCGCTATACCTGTAATTGCTATAGCTGTATCTGATTCTGTATTCAATGCTACTCCTGTTGCCATTTCCCTTGCTGTTTCTTCACTAACAGCACCAAATTGTCTCAAGGTACTTTTCTTGACATCTAGATATTTTCTCTTCGCTTTATTAGAATATGTGACAAATCCTTCATTAAAGACAGAGGAAGCGCCAGATACATTAACGATCCTTCCAGCAACCAATCCTCCTGTACAAGATTCTGCAGTGGTTACCATCAAATTATGTTTGATTAATAATTTAACGATCACCTCTTCTAACGTTTCTTTTTCATGTGTAGTATAAATATTATCCTTGAAACGATTCTTTATTTCTTTAATTATAGGTTTTATTAACTCTTTTGCCTCTTCTTGTGTAGAAGCCTTCGCAGTCACTCTTAAGTGAACTTCTCCAGTCTTCGCATAAGGCGCTATGGTAGGATTTGTTTGGTTCTCAATCAGATCCGAAATCATGTTCTCAGCTAAGCTTTCCCCAATTCCACAGATTTTAATCATCTTTGAGTAAATAATGTCTGGAGTTAAATTATTTAAATAAGGAAAGATATCATTCTGAAACATTGGTACCATTTCATTTGGAGGCCCTGGAAGAAGAATTATTCTTTTTCCTTCTTCTGTTTCTATAATAAGTCCTGGTGCAGTTCCATTATGATTATCTACAACGATTGCTCCATCAATAACTTCTGCTTGTTTCCATATGCTTTCAGTAGTTTCACGGTTTATCTGTTTAAAATAGGAAGAAATTCTTTCTTTAGTATGTTCATCACAAATCAATCTTTTACCTATGGTAGATGCAGTTACCTCTTTGGTCAAGTCATCAACTGTTGGCCCTAAGCCTCCTGTAAGTATAACAAGATCCGACCTTAAAAGTGCTGTCTTAATTGCATCTCTTAATCGTTCTTCATTATCTCCTACAACACTTTGATAATATAAAGACAAGCCCAAATTCGCACATTGTATCGATAAATATTGTGCATTCGTATTAACTATATTACCTAACAAAATCTCCGTTCCAACACTTATTAGTTCAACTACCATAACAAACTCATTCCTTTCTGTTCGTTAATGGCCTATTCAAATAAATTGAATAGGCCAAAATTAAGCAATTATTTACTACCATCACTAAGAACTTTTCTATTTTTGTATAAATAATCAATTAATGAAACTACCGTTAAAACAAGTGATATATAAATAAATACTTGTTCTAAGGTATTAAATACGACACCATCGAAGTTCACAATTAATAAAACTGACATAATCATCTGTGCTGTTGTCTTAAATTTTCCCCAATAACTTGCAGCAATAACCACACCATTATCAGAGGCTACCAAACGAAATCCACTAATAATAAATTCTCTACTAATAATTACGATAATTATCCATGCTGGAACTAAGTCTAATTGCACGAAACAGATTAAAGCAGAACATACCAATAACTTATCCGCAAGTGGATCCATAAATTTTCCAAAATTTGAAACCAAATTATATTTTCTTGCTATATACCCATCTGCAAAGTCTGTTAAACTAGCAACAACAAATACTGCAGCAGAGATATAATCCCCATTTGGAATAGAATCATCTAATAAAAAAAATAAAAAAACTGGTATCAAACATATTCGAAAAATGGTTATTTTATTTGGTAAATTCATAATCAACCTCTCCTATCAAATCATATTCTTTCGCTTTTGTAATTTTAGCATATACAAACTCGCCAGAGATTATTTCTTCTTCTGAGGATACAAAGATAAAACCATCTACATTAGGTGCATCTTTATAGGTTCTTCCGATAAATACATTATCTTCTGGTAATTTTCCTTCAATAAGTACCTTTACTGTTTTACCAACCATAGCTTTTGCATTCTCAAATGCTATTTCTTGTTGCGAGTACATAATATCTTCTTTTCTTTCTTCTTTTACTTCTTCTTCAATCTGTCCATCCATCTTAGCTGCAGGTGTATCCTCTTCTTCTGAATACGTAAATACTCCAAGACGATCGAACTTCATTTCTTCAACGAAGTCAAGTAATTCTTCATGATCTTCTGCAGTTTCTCCTGGGAAACCTGATATTAAAGTTGTTCTTAGTGAAATATCTGGGATTTCTTTACGTAGTTTTGTAATAATCTCTACTAGTTCATTTTTATCTGTACGTCTACCCATTTTCTTAAGTACGTTATCTGATGCATGTTGAATAGGCATATCCAGATAATTACATACTTTTTCTTCCTCTTTTATTACCTGTATTAATTCATCTGTAATCTCTTCCGGATAACAATATAGAATTCTTATCCATTCAATTCCTTCAATCTTACATAACTCTTTTAACAATAAAGGAAGTCTTTTCTCACCATATAAATCAACACCATAAAGAGTTGTTTCTTGAGCAACTAACATTAACTCTTTTACACCTGATTCTGCTAACTCAATTGCTTCCTTAATTAGTTTCTCCATTGGTACACTTCTGTAATTTCCTCTAAGTTTAGGAATTATGCAGTAAGTACAATGTTTGTCACAACCTTCGGCTATTTTAAGGTAGGAATAATATCCACCAGTCGTATTCACTCTCTTATAACTTTTCTCAGGAAGATAATCTAATTCTTTCATTTCCACTGACTTTTCACCTTCAAGAGCTTTCTCAATAACGGATACAATCATTTCATAACTTGAAGTTCCAAGAATTCCATCTACTTCTGGAATTTCATCCTGAATTTCTTTTTTGTATCTTTGTCCCATACATCCCGTTACAACTAATGCTTTGCAACGACCATTTTTCTTATATTCAGCCATTTCAAGAATAGTATTAATACTTTCTTCCTTAGCATCATTTATAAAACAACAGGTATTAACTATAATGATATCTGCTTCATTCTCATCATTCGTTATTGTATATCCCTTCTCACGTATTAATCCTAGCATCACTTCACTATCAACCAGGTTTTTATCGCAACCTAAAGATATAAATAATATGTTCATTGTATTTCTCCTTATTCTGTGTAAAAATCTTTTTTATCAAGCCTATTCTAACAGTTTTCTTTTTAAAATGTAACCCTATTTGATATATTTTTATAATTTCTTTATTATAATATTTTAATTGACTTTTAATATAACCATGCTAAGATAGTTTCATAAATCTGCTTACTATACAATTTTTATACTTTTCTTAGTATGTGATAGAAGATAATATAGTCATCATATTAAAATTTTATAAGTTAAGCAAATAATTAACAATTATTTAAGATGACGCGAATAGAGTATTGCATAATCATTATTATTTTGTGTAAATACTTTAATTAGGAGGAGAAACATGAAAAAATTTACCAAGTATGCATTATCACTTATCATTGCATGTATTATAGGTTATATCTATTATTACATTGCATTGCCGCCAATCAACATCCATTCCCCTGGGTTTTGGTACTTTCTTATTGGCTTATTTATTATTTTAACTATCATTGTCGGCTTCTTTACTGCTTTTCGTTCTATTTCTAATAGCAAAAAAAATGGCAAAACACATGCTATCAATTCCACAACTAATAATAGAATATTATATACTTTTCTTAGTTTAACAGGAATAATTGTGGTTATCTACATTATTGGAAGTATCTTTTCTTCTCCAATCGTAAATTCCACCAAATATCGTAATCTAATCAATATGAAAGATGGAAATTTCACTGATGATATTCAGCAAATTTCTTTTAATGAAATACCTATACTAGATAAAGATTCCGCCACTTTAATAGGGTCTAGAAAAATGGGAAGTATGGTAGAATATGTATCACAATTTGAAGTTAGTGATGATTATACACAAATCAATTATCAAGGGAAACCAGTAAGAGTCACTCCTCTTGAATACGGTAATATAATTAAATGGTTTAACAATCGTTCTTCTGGCATACCTGCCTATTTGAAAATTGATATGGCAACTCAAGATGTTGAAGTAGTTAAGTTAAAACAAGGAATTAAATACTCAGAAGCAGAACATTTTGGAAGAAATATTCATCGTTACTTAAGATTCCATTACCCTACCTATATGTTCGACAAAATCAACTTCGAAATCGATGATAACGGAACTCCTTACTATATTTGTCCTGTCAATGACTATAGTATCGGATTATTTGGAGGACGTACTATTTCAAATGTAGTCCTTGTAAACGCAGTTACTGGAGAGCTAACAGATTACAAAATCAAGGAAGTTCCAAAATGGGTAGACCGAGTATATTCAGCTAAATTATTATTATCTTATTATAATTATTACGGTTCATTAAAACATGGATTTTTAAATTCTATCATTGGTCAAAAAGACTGTTTAAAGACCACAGATGGCTATAATTATCTTGCTTTAGATGATGACGTTTGGGTATATACTGGCGTTACATCAGTTGGAAAAGATAAATCTAATGTCGGCTTCATATTAATGAATCAAAGAACTGCAGAAACCAAATACTATTCTATCTCAGGGGCAGATGAAAACTCCGCTATGTCATCTGCTGAAGGCCAAGTGCAACACCTTAAATACAAAGCTACATTTCCACTTCTATTAAATATTGCGAATGAACCAACTTATTTCATCGCACTTAAAGATGATGCAGGCCTTGTTAAAAAGTATGCAATGGTAAACGTATCAAAGTATCAGATTGTTGCCATTGGCGACTCCATTAACGAATGCCAAAAGACTTACATTGCTTTATTAAAATCAAATGGTGTAGCAGAAGATGTTGATGTCGATACTTTACCTAAAATCACAGGAAAGATTACAAAAATTGCAGAAGGTGTTGTCGATGGTAACTCACACTACTATATCCTATTAGATAATAGTAGCCAATTATTTGATGTATCCGTCGTGGATTATATTAATATTATCAAATATAGTATTGGTGACAATGTAACATTTACTTATACAGAAGGTGATGAAACCAATACTGTACTAGGAGTTCAATAACAAATAAAAACTCTTAAATGTAACTTAATTGTATGTTATAAAAGGCTTTTGACCCCAACATCATCGTATTTAACTAAGGGCTGTCGCACTAGATCATTGTGCGATGCCCTTTTACGTTAATTAGTTTATTATATATAGTATTCTTGACATCATATACCAGTTAAGATAGACTATCTAATAACCAAAATTAATTAATATTTAATCAAAACCATAAGAAAGGAAACTTAATATGAACAAATTACAACTTGATGATTTTTTAAAGTATAAGTTTTTATCCAATTTAAACTTTTCTCCAAGTGGAAGTACTGCTGCTTTCACTGTTTCACTAAGTAATGTAGATGATAATAATTATAAGAGTAATATCTGGCTTTATGAAAACAATTCCTACAAACAATTAACTGGTTTAAACAAAGAAAGTTCTTACCTATGGGAAGATGATGAAACTATTCTGTTTTCTGCAATTCGAGATGACGCTGACAAGAAAAAAATCGAGGCAAAAGAAGATCTATCCGTATTCTATCGAATTAATATCCATGGTGGAGAAGCAGTTCAAGCTTTTTCATTACCTCTTCAAGTATCTTCTATTAAGTTGATTCAAAAACATAAATATCTCATTCAAGCAACTTGCGATGAAAATGCTGTGAACTATTACAAAATGACTCAAGAAGAAAGAGATGAAGTACATAAAGCACGTAAAGAGGAAGAAGATTATCAAGTTATAGATGAAATTCCATTCTGGATAAATGGTGGAAGCTATACCAACAAATTAAGGACTAAATTATTTTTATATGATAGCAACTTAGACCAATTAACTTTGATTACAAAGGACCCTTTGTTTGATACGGATTCTACTTTAATCTTAGATGACTCGATTTTATTCTCTGGTGATATCTACCAAACCAAACGCGATTACAAATCAAACATATATCTATATCACTTTGATACTGATAGTGTTGTCACCATATACAATGGCAATGAATACGAAATCCAAGAATTCACCAAACTAGATGATAAAATCATTATGTTAGCAGCCAAAACCGATCGATATGGTGTGAATGAGAACCCTTACTTTTATTCACTTAATTTAACTTCCAAAGAAATAAGTCTATTTGCTCAAAACGATAACAGCATATATTCTTCTGTAGGAAGTGATTGCAGGTACGGTGGTGGCAAATCCTTACGTGAATATAAGAATAGTCTTTATTTTACCACTACAATTAGAAATGCATCTCATATCTATAAAATTGATAGAGACGGTCTGATTAGTCAAGTGATTTCGAAAGAAGGTTCCGTTGATTGTTTTGATATCATCGATGATAAAATATTACTCATTGGATTGTATGATCTTAAATTGCAAGAATTCTATCAGTATGATTTAAAAGATCATGAATTAGTACAGATTAGCAGCTTCAACGAAGAAGTCTTAAAAGATACCTATAAGGCAATTCCACAAAAAATAACCTTTGAATCTAATAATAAAGATATTGATGGTTGGATTCTAAAACCATATAATTATGATGAAACTAAGACTTATGCAGCCATCTTAGATATCCATGGTGGTCCTAAAACGGTATATGGTGAAGTATTCTATCACGAGATGCAGTATTGGGCAAATGAAGGTTATTTTGTATTCTTCTGCAATCCAGAGGGTAGCGATGGACGTGGAAATGAATTCGCTGATATCCGTGGTAAATATGGAACAATTGATTATGATACCATCATGACATTTACAGATAAGGTTCTAGAACTGTATCCTCAGATTGATAAAACAAGGGTTGGTGTTACTGGCGGCTCCTATGGTGGTTTTATGACTAACTGGATTATAGGCCACACGAACCGTTTCAAATGTGCTGCATCACAGCGTTCTATCTCGAACTGGACTTCATTCTTTGGTTTGTCTGACATTGGTACATTATTTACAATGGATCAACAAGCTGCAGATATCTATGATGGTTTTGAGAAATTATGGTGGCATTCTCCTATTAAGTATGCCAAAAATGTAACAACACCAACCTTATTTCTACATTCTTATGAGGATTATCGCTGTCCTATCGAAGAAGGAATGCAAATGTATACCGCAATTGTAGAAAAAGGCATTCCTTCTAGACTTTGTTGTTTCAAAGGGGAAAACCATGATTTAAGCCGTTCAGGTAAACCTAAACATAGAGTCCGTCGTCTAAATGAAATCACAAACTGGATGAATCAATATCTAAAATAATGTAGAGAAAATATTTATTAATCTAATGTAGACAATATCTGAAGAATTGTAATGCAAAAAGTTAGGGTAAATTACCCTAACTTTTTTATTATATACTCTATTAAAAGCATTCTGTTTATGAGACTTTCTTTTTTTTAAAAGGACGTAACAAAATAAATGTTTTTTTATTCGTATTTTGTCTAATCTTCCACTTATATTCTCCAATAAAAGAGGAGTTAATGAAATTATTAATACATTTCTTATCTCTTTTTACTTTTGGATCACGCAATCCAGCATCTATATTTTTTCTTATCTTTAACATTGCTCTACTATGATCAATTGCTGTAATTAAGCAGCCTTCATTAAAAACCAATTCAATCACAACTTTATAACAAAAGCAAGGATACTCTTCTTCATATCCATATTTATCAATAAAATCTTTTCTTATGATCATAGCGCCTGAGTAATCCAATGGAATATCAATATTTTCAAAACATATTTTTTGATTATCTCCTTCGTGGGTTACTTTTGGCGAATATCCTTTTATATCATCTATGATTGTATTGGTATTTGCATTTATAAACACGCTTTGAAGTATAAGATTTCTTTCATCAATACGATAACTATTCTCATATTCTAATGGCTCTGTCGCTGGCCAAATGGAGCGAACTCCAGCCTCGGATGGATGATAAATATATTCCTTTTCGAATAAATATAACTGATATTCTTCGCCTTTGTAGAGTATTTTTTCATATAACATACTTTTAACTCCCATCTGCCTTCAATAATACTTAAATTATAATTTATCGATTTTATCGATATTATTTATTGTTTTGTTCAACTGATTTTACACAATTCTTCATTAACATAGCTATAGTCATTGGACCTACACCTCCAGGTACTGGTGTAATATAACTTACTTCATCAAATACATCTTCATAGTCCACATCGCCACATAATTTGTTATTCTCATCGCGATGAATACCAACATCAATAACAACAGCATCTTTTTTAACATAATCCTTAGTTATAAATTTTGGTTTTCCAATTGCTACAACTAGAATATCTGCTCTCTTAGTAACTTCTTTTAGATTCGTTGTCTTGGAGTGACAAACTGTAACTGTACCATTCTCAGCTAATAATAGTAATGCCATAGGCTTTCCAACAATATTGCTTCTGCCTACTACTACACATTCTTTTCCTTCAATCTGAATATTCGAACGTTTTAACAGTTCAATAACGCCAGAAGGTGTGCAGCTAACAAAGCCTTCTTCACCAATTGCCAATGCTCCCACATTTTGAGTATGGAAACCATCAACATCTTTATCCGGTCTAATACTCTTAATAATAATATCTTCATTTATATGCTTTGGTAATGGAAGTTGTACTAATATCCCATCTACATCTTCCCTATTATTAAGCTCATCAACCAATTGAAGTAATTTCATTTCTGTAGTATTCTCAGGCAATTCATAGGAAAGCGAACGAATTCCAATGTATTCACATGCTTTTTTCTTATTCCCAACATATACACTCGATGCTGGATCATTTCCTACTTGAACTACTGCTAACGTAATCTCTCTACCATTATCTTTATATTGTTGAACTCTAGATTTTAACTCTTCTTTTATTTCATTTGAAATTATTTTACCATCTATAATATTGGCCATCTAATACCCCTACCTTTCATACTTTCTCCGATAGCTTATTAACACACATAAGCATGTACTAATTTTGTTTATTATACACTTTCTATATAAAGAAAGCAATAATTTAAGGAGTATGTCTTAATCCCAAGTAGCTATTACATATTCTTACCAAATTCAGATAGTTTCAATCCTTCATTACGATCTAACAACGTTTTAATACTCCATACATTTGCAAATAATAATAATGGATTTCCTTTCATATCTTTGATTTTCTTTAGATCAGAGATTGTTTTTAAATCGTTCATATCATAATTTTCATTTTCTATCCAACGAATATGTTCATAAGGCAATGATTCCATTCTGATGTCACATCCATATTCATTCTCTAATCGGTATTTTAATACATCAAATTGAAGGACACCAACAGCTCCAACGATAATTTCTTCCATACCACTATTGAATTCTTGGAAGATTTGAATCGCACCTTCTTGTGCAATCTGCGTGATACCTTTCATAAACTGTTTTCTCTTCATAGTATCAATCTGGCGAACTCTTGCAAAATGTTCAGGTGCAAAAGTTGGAATACCTTCAAACAGAAATTTTTTGTTTGAATTGGTAATTGTATCACCAATTGAAAAAATACCTGGATCAAATACACCTATAATATCACCTGCATAAGCTTCATCAATAATCTTTCTCTCCTGAGCCATAAGCTGCTGCGGTTGTGATAATTTCATCTTCTTACCACCTTGTACATGTAGCACTTCCATTCCGGCTTCAAACTTACCAGAACATATTCTCATGAAAGCAATTCTATCACGATGTGCTTTATTCATATTTGCCTGAATCTTAAAGACAAATGCAGAAAAATCCTCATCAAATGGGTCAATCTTACCAACCGATGAATTTCTTGGTAACGGTGAGGTGGTCATAGTTAAAAAGTGTTGTAAAAAGTTTTCAACACCAAAATTAGTTAATGCAGATCCAAAAAATACTGGAGATAATTTTCCTTTACTTACCTCCTCCATATCAAATTCTGCACTCGCTCCATCTAACAATTCAATATCTTCTAATAGTTTTTCATGGAATGATTCACCTAACATAGCTTTTAAACTATCGTCTTTCAGGTCTACCTCAGTTGATGCTGCTTCCTTTGATCCGCCCGTTGAAATTGCTTTAAATGTGGTAATATGGTTCGTATTTCTATCGTATACACCTTTAAATTCTTTACCTGAACCAATAGGCCAATTGATAGGACATGTCTTAATTCCAAGTTCTTTTTCAATTTCATCTAACAAGTCAAATGGATCATTCGCATCTCGGTCCATTTTATTAATAAATGTAAAAATAGGTATGTTTCTCAACACACAAACTTTAAATAATTTTCTAGTCTGTGCTTCAACACCTTTTGATGCATCAATAACCATTACCGCTGAATCTGCTGCCATCAATGTACGGTAAGTATCTTCCGAGAAGTCTTGATGCCCAGGTGTGTCCAAAATATTTATACAGCAGTCATCATAATTAAATTGTAGTACAGATGAGGTTACTGAAATACCTCTTTGTTTTTCTATTTCCATCCAGTCAGATACCGCATGCTTAGAAGTTGCTTTACCTTTAACAGAACCTGCTTGGTTTATTGCTCCTCCATATAGTAAGAACTTTTCTGTTAGTGTTGTTTTACCAGCATCCGGATGGGATATAATAGCAAAGGTTCTTCTTTTCTTTATTTGTTCATAATTATTTGACAAAATACATCCTCCTAGTGAACATTTTTACTCTATCTCAAATTTAAATGTAGTTACTCTATTTTATTTCATATATAATACTAAAACCAATTAATCATATAATATTTTAGTACTATTTGTCAAGCAATACTCTTTATATATAGGCTTCCACGACTTTTAATAAACATATTTTCATTTTGAATAAATAATACAACCTCCTTAGTAAAAAGTTCGTTTATACATAATTAATAAATTAAAAAAAGTTATAAAATCACTTAAGTAGGAATCATAACAACCATCATTCTCCATTATTAAGTATTTTTATAACTTTCTTTATTTTGTAGTAATCTTAATTTTTATATCCAATATTTATGCTTCTTTTTATCACCTTTAAAAATTCGATATCTTAACAAATCATCTAGTAGTATAGCTGGTAAAGATAGAATAAACCATAGAATACTAAAATATGGGCATATCTGTCCCCATAAATTATAAGGAAACATCCTATAACTCCATACATTATAATGTAACCAAACATTAACAATTAATCCTGTTGTCAACTCAACCGCAGTTATAATTAATGCTGTTATCATCATTTGAAATATAATTGATTTATTTGGTGGAAATTTATCATTAAGCAATCCTATTAGGATAAAGCCAATCCCCCCTGCTATTAGCATCGTAATGTGCGAGCTTCCACTATACATCAATTCAATACTAATATATAAAAAACCTCCTACCCAAAAAAGGAATAAATATTTTAGGAACGAATTTTTGAGTAATAACATATCACACCGCCATTTCGTTTCATTCTTTACTCCTATTATTCTCGTTCCTAAATTTCCTTATCCGATATAATACTTTCCTTTTTCGGAATTCTTTCCTATGTATAGAAATACTATCATAATGTTGTGGTCAAAATCCTTATGTATCAAATAGATACTTACATGAAAAAAGCGCTTTCTCCTGCAAAAGCGCTTTTAACTAAATATTCTAAAGCATAGAATCCTCAGAAGATTCTTCTTGTAACTTCTCTTCTTCTGTTTCTACATCATTTTTGAATTCAAAATCATTTACATCATTCTCATTTTCTGGTTCACCACACGCAGAGCAATCTGTATCTTCTACAACACCTTCAAAACTCTCAACTTCTACTTTTTCTACTTTTACTCCACAACTGCTACAGAAGGATGCATCTACTGGAATCTCAGCACCACATACTGTGCAATTTATAATTCCTTTTAGTTGATGTATTTGCTCTTGTAATGCTTTAATCTTTTCATTTGCATTCTTTATTGCTTCAACCTCTATTGCATATTCATCTTCTGGATGTTCCTTACACACCTCATAGTACATCTTACCAATAGCTATATAAGCATTTTTGATTACATCCTCTTCTGTGCTTACTTGACCATTTAGCTTACTTATTTCAGCTAAATCTTTCGCTTTTTGAGCTACTTGTTTGCTTTTGCTTGATATTGTATCTCCTAATTTTTCAAAAAAATCCATCTTAACCTCTCCTTACATATTCTTATCAATGATATTATCAATTGCTTTCACTTTAAACGAACCTTGCGCCATGGCTTTCAATCCTAATACTACTAATAGTAAATTTTCAATGAATCCAGCTGCCTTAATCGCAATATCGTCTATGTATAATGGATAATCTAAAGTAGTATCTATATGTAAAGTATAAAATATATCATTAATGATATCAAATATATTATCTCCTAAACCAAATACCACACATATTAAATTATAGATTACAACAATAGTGACTGCTTTAACAGCTGACTTTCGAAGCCATTCGTTTTCTTCCATAAATAAAATATATACAGCCAATAACATTAATGGAATAAAAGAAATCAATCCCGTAAAATATACTGCTGCACCTACTAATCCTACCGTAACACCTAACTTTGACTTTTGCATTTTCTACATCCTCCATTTTTCATAGTACTCCATAAAATACCAACATTATGTTCATACAAAACATATACATTGAAAATACGAGAACATAAATTAAGCCACAGTCTGTCTTGTATTGAACAGAATTAATACATATCTTAAGTATAAACATACACTTTTTGGTTGTCAATAAATGGTTTGCTTATTTAACAAAAACTTTAACCATTATTATCATACCATCACATAACCCACTTGACTTTTACCTATATTTCAATTAGATTTATCCTATTAATAGATATTATCCTTTTACTCAAAGTATACTATATTTTAAACTTTTTATTCTTAATCTATTAAATTTCACTAATTTAAGGAGGCGATTATTATGACTACAAAGAAAGAAAATATAAAAGTCTGGTATCTCAATCATAGTGGATTTGCTGTACAAACAGCTTCTCACTTTTTAATTTTTGATTATTATCCAGAAAAAGGAGAGCCTTTTTGGGGAAAATTCGATAATGGATTAATTAATCCAATCGAATTAAAAGATCAAAGAGTCATTGTTTTTTCGTCTCATGCTCATTTTGATCATTATAATGAAAAAATCTTTGAACTAAGAGATACTGTTACTGATCTTCATTATGTACTTTCTGATGATATTAAGAAGTTGAAAGAACATGATAAAGGTGATATTCTACCAGTTCATTTCTGGAAAGAATATGATTATCAAGATATGCATATCAAAACATTGCATTCTACTGATGTAGGAGTTGCTTATTTCATTACTGTAGATGGCACAACTATATATTATGCAGGTGATCTTAATTGGTGGCTATGGAAAGGTGATGATGAACACAGTATAAAGACTATGGGTGGTGAATATCGACACGAGATTGATTCCCTTAAGAACGAAAAGATTGATATAGCTTTCATACCTGCAGATCCAAGACTTGAAGAAAATTATATTCTAGGAATTGATTATTTTCTTCGAACGGTAGACACCAAAGTATTATTTCCTATGCACTTTTGGGGTAGATACAAAATCTTTGATTGGATTCAAAATGATCGTTTAACGATTCAATACCAGGATAAAATCAAAGAAATAACACATCGTGGTCAATTATTTGAACTTGAAATAACTAAATAGAATTATTCATAATAAGAGCATCATACGTCCTATTCGAACAAATTGAAAAGGACATATGACGCTCTTATATTATTGTAAAACGTTATGTAATATATAATAAAGTATCAGTAAATGTGCAGGATAAAAGATATAAAAAAAGTATTTTAAACTAACACCTTTTTTACCATTATAAAGACTCAATGGTATCAAGGCAAAAACTGCATATATTTCAGTATATCCGATCAAAACCATCGCAAAAGTTACTAGGGACGCTCCAATCTTTACAAATTTACCGCGGAATAAATAAAACAAGATAATCAATATTACTCCGCCAGCTGCATAATCTGTTTTTAATATATAAGCTAATAAAACTGAAAATACTGCACACAGTACTGCCATTTGTTCGTTATCTTTAAAATGTTCGATTAACATTAAAGCTATGAATCCGATAACTAAGGTAAAGAAAACATTCTGACTATAAATATCAAAAATTCTGCCTGAAAAAGCTAGATCAAAAGGCACTTCTGAAATAATGGCAAATAAAGCTAATCTTAGACAATATTTTTTTCTACTACGTGTATGAACAAATCCCTCTACAAGTAAGAAACAAAATATAGGGAATGCAATTCTTCCGATCACACGCATTAATGCATATACCCAATCCGCATAGATACCTGCTGGATATAATACAGCTGCAGTATGATCTACTACCATTGTTAGAATTGCTATAATTTTTAATGTTCCTCCACTAATTCCCCTTTTATCTTCCGTACTCCCATTAGAATGGCTTGATTGAATAATGGAATCTCCCAATACATTTGTCATATAGTTCCTCCAATAAATTATTTTATTAAAATATAACTTCTATTTTATAGATGAAACAGACTTTTGTAAACATAATTTGGAATTCTTAAGCTTTTGTAAGTAATTCTTAAACATTCTTATATCTATATATATGCATTCTGTTACATATCTTTTAATATAAAATAGAGCGTTGCAACGAATAGTTTCTAATAAATAATATTCATTGCAACACTCCTATTTTTATATAATCTTTTATTTAAATATTTATTCAGTTTATTTTAAGCATATTACATTAATTAATTATTTTGCATCTCTATAGTAATTGATTAAGCATCCACTTACAATGATATCTCGTTCATCGTCTGTAAGTTCACCTAGTCTTAATGTGAATTCTTTTAATTCCTCTGATACGACATAAGCAGTTATATTATCTTGCTTTGTTTCTATCGCTTTTTTAATCTCTGGTATATAGATAAAATCTCCATTCTTAAATGGTAATTCGCCTTCAAATAAGAATGGTAGCATACCCCAGTTAATTAAATTAGAACGATAACGCTTTGTAGCATATTCTTTTGCGATATTCGCCATTCCACCAAGAACTTTTTGACAACTTGCAGCTTGTTCTCTCGCAGATCCATCCCCAGGTTTTACTGCATAGATTAAACTTCCAATCTCTGTTTCTTTAGGATCCACTTTAAACTTATGATTAATCTTATTGAACACTTCTTCAATTTCATCATTTGCTTTAAAAATGTCTTCGCCAGCTGTCCTAGCCTTTTCTGCCTTTTGTATTTCTTTAGCTCTTCCAACGTATGCTGGATCCTTACGAGATAGTGTGAATTCTGCTAATCCTAAAGGATTGGAACGGTAAGATGAAGTTTCTCCTGATGGTATTAATTCATCTGTAGTAGTAACAGGATCATGTATTTCAGAAACAATCTTTAATACCATATTGTCTGTTAGTTTAGACATTGCTGGCCAATCAACAATACCTGGACCGAATTTAATATCAACGTTTGGATCAGCTTTACCAACACCATCATAAACACGATTATCATAAATGGTACTGTCAAAGAAATATTTAGGTTTTGTATAATTCACATCAATATCAGTTGCTGCGGTTAAGTATCCCTTATTTGCTGCAGTCGCTGCAATAGAACGAGCATCCATTAAAGCAACCGAAGCTACTTGACCACTCGTTGTCTTAGAACCTTCACGGTTAGGGAAGTTTCTAGTGGTATGCCTAATACTTAATCCGTTATTAGCAGGTACATCTCCAGCACCAAAACATGGTCCGCAGAATGCAGTACGGATTGTTGCACCAGTTGACATTAATTTAGCGATATTACCATTCTTCACTAATTCTAGGAAAACAGGTTGACTCGCTGGGTAAACACTTAGAGAGAATTCATCAGAACCAATAAATTTACCATCTAGGATGTCCGCTGCATCACATATATTCTCATATCCACCACCAGCACAACCAGCAATAACTCCTTGCTCTACGTATAGTCTACCATTACGTACTTTGTCTTTAAGTGAATACTTAATGTTACTATTATCAAGACTGATTAAAGCCTTTTTCTCAACTTCATCTAAGATATCATAAAGATTATTATTTAAGTCTTCTATTGTATATACATTACTTGGATGGAAAGGCATAGCAATCATTGGCTTTATCTTAGATAGATCAACATATACCATACCATCATAATAAGCAACTTCTTTTGGTGCTAATTCTTTGTAATCACCTACTCTATTATGAATCTCATAGAACTCTTTTACTTTCTCATCTGTCACCCAGATAGAAGATAAACAAGTCGTTTCTGTCGTCATTACATCAATTCCAATACGATAATCCACACTTAGATTCTTAACGCCATCACCTACGAATTCCATTACTTTGTTATTAACATATCCATTCGCAAATACCGCACCAATAATTGCTAACGCAACATCTTGAGGTCCCACTCCTTTTTGAAGTTCTCCAGTTAAGTAAACACCAACAACGCCTGGCATATTAATATCATATGTTTTCGATAATAATTGCTTAACTAATTCTGGACCACCCTCTCCCATAGCCATTGTTCCAAGTGCACCATATCTTGTATGGCTATCAGAACCAAGAAGCATCTTACCTCCACCAGCAAGCATTTCTCTTGCGAACTGATGAATAACAGCTTGATGAGGTGGTACATAGATACCGCCGTATTTTTTAGCACAAGATAAACCAAATACATGATCGTCTTCATTAATGGTTCCACCTACAGCACATAAGCTGTTATGACAATTAGTTAATACATATGGAACTGGAAACTTTTCAAGACCCGAAGCTCTTGCTGTTTGAATAATTCCAACAAAAGTAATGTCATGAGAAGTTAATTTATCGAATTTTATTTTTAACTTGCTCATATTATCTGATGTATTATGAGCTTCAAGAATTTCATATGCAATTGTATTTTTCGCTGCTTGTTCTTTTGATACTACCAGATCACCAAGTATATTCTTAAGAACAGCTTCGGTTGATTCATTTTCTTCTATTATCTCAGTGCCACTAATAAGATAAGCACCTTTTTCATATAACTTTATCATAAAAACATCCTCCTAATGTAAAATTATTAAAATGCATCTTTAGTTTATAATTATACTGTTTTATTATTTAGATTGCAATTGAAATTTGCTTTTTTACAGTAAATTGTTAACTTGTTAAATTTTTATATTAAATGAAATGACAATAACTTTTTAGTATTTTACTAAATTTCTAATACTAAGTAAATGGTATTTTATGAGTCTAAAAATAATTATTCAATTTTTTCAGGAAACCTACTTAATGCTTGTTAACTTAAATTATAGCAATATAGATAAATAAATTCTAAATTAATATTTTGACAAATGTATAATTTTTAATACTAATACCAATAATTGATAATGTCTTTCTTCTAACATAGAGAAATCGCTAATATAAATATTTACATCTATATAGCAAAGTTATTTATATTAGCGATTATATCTCTTTTTATTCTTTTCTTAAATCTTGTCTTTCATCTCCGTCATATTACTCCAGAATCTCTTTGGCAGATTATTCATCTGTAATTTTAGATTTACTCGTTCTTTAATACATATACTTTCGAAGAAACTATTCCAAAGTTGTTGAAATTCTTTCTCGTTATCTGATACCCTTTCAATCCTTTCTGAATCAATTTCTTCACCTGATACTAAAACTGGGACTGTTTCCTTCTTATATACAATGGCCAACTTACGATTCTCATCATAGATCATCCAATTCTCTAATGGCATTCGTATATGAAAATGGGCAGAGAGGATTGTAATGATATTATTCTTTGGATTAATCTTAGCAAATAAGACTCCGTTATCGAGTTCAACAAAGCGAATAAAACCTAATAGGTGATGCGCCTCATTATTTGCCTTTCTGCTGTATTCAAATACTTTAAAAACAGATTCATTGCTAAGACAATCCAATACCTTATTTCCCTTCTTTAGTGAAAAACCTAAGATCAATACACGATATATAGCATCTGCCTTATCCTCTCCACAAGAAAGTGCTGCTTTGGTTAATTCTTGATAAACCTCATTTCCAAGTCTATCATTAATCGTTTTTGCTACTTTTAATGCTTTATCGGTGTCAGTAACAACTGCAATATATTCATGAAATAATTCATACGTGTTTTCTTGCTGTAACTCAATACGCACATTTGCATGCCCCTTTTTACTGGCCCAAGCATCATAAATAGCGGTAAATATTCCATCAATACTATCCTCGCATAAATAAATTGTCATATTGCTGGCCTCCCCAGTCTTCAAATAAATTAAGCTGTTTATAATTGATTCCATTCTCCAAAATTGGCACTTTTTCTTCTACATGTAATAAATTTCTAAAAATATAATCTTCTTCTATCTTCGTAGGATACATCATTCTCCCATTACACGTAATAAAATATAGCGCTCTCTTTAGGACTACACCAATCTTTTTTAAATCACTAAATTCAAGCGATGCCATTCTCCTAGCTTGAACGATACGCATCGCTGATTTAGTTCCAATCCCAGGAATTCTTAATAAGGTATGATAATCTGCCTTATTAATCTCAATCGGAAATAATTCAAGATGTCTAAGCGCCCAATCACACTTTGGATCTAATAAAGTATTAAAATTAGGCCTTTCTTCTGATAAAAGTTCATCCGACTTAAAACCATAGAAACGTAACAGCCAATCAGCTTGATATAATCGATGTTCCCTTAATAACGGTGGACCACTTTGTAGGGCGGGAAGATTCGAATCTTGATTAACATTAACAAATGCTGAGTAGAATACTCGCTTCAGATCAAAACCTTGATATAATGATTCTGCAACTTTCACGATCTGGTAATCGTTCTCATTCGTTGCACCAATGATCATCTGCGTACTCTGCCCAGCAGGAACATACTTTGGCGCATGTCGGAAGATTGCAACCTCATTTTTATTCGTAGTAATTGTAGATTGAATCTGTCTCATCGGTTTTAATATCGTTTTGCGTGTCTTATGAGGTGCTAGTTTCTTTAACCCCTCTGCAGTAGGAAGCTCTAAGTTTATGCTCATTCGATCCACTAGGTATCCAGTCTTATCGATTAAACCTTGGTCTGCTCCTGGTATTGCTTTGACATGAATATACCCCTGAAAATGATGTTCCTCCCTTAACTTCTTAACTGTCTGATAGATTAATTCCATCGTATAATTAGGACTTACGAGAATTCCTGAACTTAAGAATAATCCCTCTATATAGTTACGCTTATAGAATCCCATAGTCAAATCACACACTTCATCAGGAGTAAAGGACGCACGCCTTACATCATTACTTTTTCTATTCAGACAGTATTGACAATCAAAAACACACTCATTAGTAAATAGTATCTTAAGCAATGAGATACACCTTCCATCCGCTGAAAAAGCATGACATATTCCAGGCGCAATACAACTTCCTAGGCCTTTCCCATCATTATTACGATCAACTCCACTTGATGTACAAGCAACATCATACTTAGCTGCATCTGATAATATCTCTAATTTTTCTTGAACTGGAATATTCATCTGAATGTTCATTGCACTACCCTTCCTTACCTGATTATTGCATTAACAAATAATTCTCTATTGCCTGTAACACATTTATATATATCAATAATAATCCCAACTTCTCACCTTAGTAAGTTGACAACTAACGTTAATTATTTTTATTCCTACTTTTATTATATCAAACATATTATAATAATGCAAACATATGTTCTCTTTACTTCAAAATATATTTAACATTTGCTAGTAATATTTTTAGACAAACTGCAGCAGTAAATGATGCTATTTAGACGTTTTCAAAAAATATAGATTCAAGCTTGTATTCGAGAAAGCTTTATGTTAGAATATTCAGTTGAATAAAAAGATAAAATATACTTTTGGAGGTGTACATGAAACATATCATTAGTCCCCTTGATTTATCTGTTTCTGAATTAGAAGAAGTGCTTTGCTTAGCAGAAGAAATTATTAAGGAACCAAAGAAATATTCCGATGTTTGCCATGGCAAAAAGCTAGCAACCCTGTTTTACGAACCTAGCACAAGAACGAGATTAAGTTTTGAAGCTGCAATGTTGAATCTTGGTGGTAGTGTTCTTGGTTTTTCATCTGCTGATTCAAGCTCCGCTGCCAAAGGAGAAAGTGTTGCAGATACAATTCGTGTTATTTCTAGTTATGCAGATATCTGTGCAATGCGTCATCCGAAAGAAGGAGCTCCAATGGTAGCTTCTAAATATTCTCGTATTCCTGTAATCAATGCTGGTGATGGTGGTCATAATCATCCAACCCAGACTCTAACTGATCTTCTGACTATCAAAAATTTAAAAGGTCATCTGAATAACTTAACCATCGGTCTATGCGGAGATTTAAAATTCGGTAGAACCGTCCATTCCCTTATTAACGCTCTCGTTCGATATGAAAATGTTACCTTTATTATGATATCACCTGATGAACTTAAGATCCCTGCTTATTTACGTGAAGAAGTATTAGAAGCAAATCATATAAAGTTCAAAGAAGTACGTGTACTCGAAGAAGTATTACCTGATCTTGACCTTTTATATATGACAAGAGTTCAAAAGGAGCGTTTCTTTAACGAAGAAGATTACATTCGCTTAAAAGACAGCTTTATACTAGACGCTAAAAAGATGGAACTAGCTAAGAAAGATATGCTAGTACTACATCCACTTCCTCGTGTAAATGAAATATCAACGGATGTAGATGACGATCCTAGAGCTGTATACTTTAAACAAGCTGAATTCGGTGTATATGTTAGAATGGCTCTTATCATGAAACTATTGGAGGTGGCATAATGTTGAATATAGGTGGCTTATCCAAAGGAATCGTCATTGATCACATTAAAGCTGGTGGTGCAATGGAAATCTATTCTTATCTGAACCTTGAGAAATTAGATTGCAGTGTTGCAATCATAAAAAACGCAAAAAGTAGTAAAATGGGCAAAAAAGACATCATAAAAATCGATGGTGAACTTGATATTGACCTTAATATCTTAGGTGTTCTTGATAACAATATTACAATTAACATTATTGATGATGGAAAAATTATAGGAAAAGGAAATCTTGAACTTCCTGAAATGGTAACTAATATAATCAAATGTAAAAATCCAAGATGTATCACGTCCATTGAGCAAGAACTTCCTCATACTTTTAAATTGACAAACCGAGAAAAAAATGTATACCGTTGTATCTATTGTGAACAACAATTTAAAGGCAATTAATCATTTAAAATTATTTATTATTAGATATCACTTTTTAAACATTTCATTTCCATTAAATATACTAAAAAAATATTATAAAAGTTTAAACTTTAAAAAGCCATCTTAATGCTAAATATATTGATAGCATTAGGATGGCTTTTATATTAATTTCTTCTATTCAATTCATGATTAGAACAATCCAGTAATTACACTCTCATCACTTACATCAACATTTTCTGCTGCTGGTTTCTTAGGTAGACCTGGCATTGTCATTACTGTTCCTGTGATAGCTACAACAAATCCAGCTCCTGCTGATACATATACTTCTCGAATATGAATTACAAAATCAGTAGGTCTTCCTAACTTACTTGGATCATCTGATAATGAGTATTGATTCTTTGCCATACAGATTGGTAGTTCTTTGAATCCGATTTCTTCAATCTTATCAATGGCTTTTAGAGCTGCTACATCATAAGCAACTGCTTTTGCACCATAGATCTCAGTTGCAATCTTCTCTATCTTGTCTTTTAATGGTAAAGTTTCATCATAAAGATATGTGAATTCAGATTCTTTTGTCTGAATGGTCTCAATAACCTTTTTCGCTAGTTCAACTCCACCATCTCCACCTTTTTCCCATACTTCTGATAAGGCAAAATCGCATCCTCTATTTTCACAGAATTCTTTTACATACTCTAATTCTGCATCTGTATCAGTTACAAAACGATTTAGAGTTACTACGATAGGAACTTTAAATTTTTGTAGATTTTCAATGTGTTTTTCTAGATTTGCAGTTCCTAATCTTAATGCATCTAGATTCTCATTACTTAAGTCTGCCTTTGCTACTCCGCCATTATACTTAAGTGCTCGGATTGTAGCTACTAACACTACCGCATCTGGTTTTAATCCAGCTTTTCTACATTTGATATCAAAGAACTTTTCTGCACCTAAATCGGCACCGAAACCAGCTTCTGTAATAACATAGTCTGCTAATTTTAATCCCATCTTAGTAGCTCTTACGCTATTACAACCATGTGCGATATTTGCAAATGGTCCTCCATGAATAATAGCCGGAGTGTGTTCTAGAGTTTGCACTAAGTTTGGTTTGATTGCATCCTTCAATAAAGCAGCCATAGCCCCTACTGCATTTAGTTGCCCTGCTGTAACAGGCTCTCCATCATAATTGTACGCAACAATAATCTTACTAAGTCTAATCTTTAAATCTTTCATATTATCTGCAAGACAAAGGATTGCCATAATCTCAGAAGCAACTGTTATTACAAAGTGGTCCTCACGTACCACTCCATCTACTTTTCTACCTAATCCAACAACAGTATTGCGTAGAACTCTATCATTCATATCAAGACAACGCTTCCATACAATAGAATTGGTATCAATATTCAAATCATTTCCTTGATGAATATGATTGTCCATCATTGCTGCAAGAAGATTATTTGCAGATGTTATCGCATGGAAATCTCCTGTGAAGTGAAGATTCAGGTCTTCCATTGGTACTACTTGTGAATACCCACCACCAGAAGCACCACCTTTAATACCGAAGCAAGGTCCTAAGGATGGTTCTCTTAATGCGACTATCGCTTTCTGATTCAATTTACCAAAAGCTTGGCTTAAACCCACGCTAATTGTAGTCTTACCTTCCCCTGCTGGCGTTGGATTGATTGCAGTTACAAGAATTAACTTTCCATCTTTTCTGTCTTTTACTTGTTCCCATAATTCATCTGATAACTTAGCTTTATATTTTCCGTAAAATTCTAGATCATCTTCCCTAATATCTAGTGTCTTGGCAACTTCTTTGATATGATGTAATGTTGCCTCTTGTGCAATCGTAATATCATTTTTCATGTATAAAGCCTCCTTAATTCTATATCTTTCATATCTCTGATTCTATTTACTCTAAGTATATTATTCACTTTAATATTTGTCTATATTATAGCGTTATAATACCATTATACCTATTACAGAATATTTTATAGAATCTTTGGGATATAATTATTTATTTACCTATTTTTTATTATAAACAAAAGGGGAGTATAAAAAAACCCCCCTTTTTTATCATTACTATATTCTTACTATTATTATTACAATATTTATAGCTTGTAACCCCTTATAAATCAGCATTATTAGTAAATACATTCAATTTTATTAAAAATATTCATATATAACTCTTGCTTATAACACTTAAATTACATGAGTTGCGACAAATGACCTGTTTCAACATCTATCATGAGCTTTTCTGTTTTGTGCAAATTGCCTAGACTACCTCCCTAACAGGTCATTTGCCAGGCAACTCAAACTATTTCTTTTTTTTCATATCTTGTAAGATAAATTCCAAATAAAGCCTCACAAGATTAATATCCGTACATTGATAGAGCATTCTAGCACCAACTACATCTTCTATTTCATTAAAAATCAATTGATTCTGATCATTAATAATAAAATCAATCCCGACCAAGCCAAATTCAAATTGATGAATAATCTGATGAACCACTTCTATCTCTTGTTGATTCAGTTTATATTCTCTAACCTCACCACCAAGTGAAAAGTTTGATTTAAAACCATCCTTTGCAGTTCTTAAGATTGCTGCAATGATTTTTTGGCCTATTACATACACCCTTAGGTCTTGATGCTTTGTACCAACTAACGGTTGAATAACCAGATTATCTCCTCGCATGTCTTGATATACCTTATCGATTTCTTCCACTGTTGGTTCTTGAATCAAGAATACTTGACTTCCTCCATGACCTGATACCGCTTTTACTACCGTCTGCTTTGCGCTAGAATGAATTTTTTGATAAAAATACTGATTATTGCAGAATTCTGAATCAACCATTGCGATTCCTTTTTTGGCTAAGTATTGATAGGTCCTAGCTTTGTCATTACATATCGATGCAACTTTGGAATTGTTGTATACAAGGTAACCCATTTGTTCTAGATGAACCGTTAGAAAAGGATAGATGGTTCTACATATTATAAAGTCTGGAAGTGGAATATTCTCTATCTCATACTCTAGATATAATTCATTATTTTTCACACCAAAGTGAAGTTTTTCTACGTAGATTAGATGAATTCTAATTCCTAGTTTTTCTCCTTCTTCCTTATAGAATTGAATATACCCTTTATTTTTTTTTGCGTCAGCCTCATTATATATTAACCAGCCATTCATAGAACACGCCTCACTTCCTTAATCTAGTAATTAACCTACTGTTCTATTTTTCGTAAAATATCTGTAAATATTGCATTAGCAACATCTACTTTCGTACAATCATATATGTTTTTAAAATGGGCATTAGAATTCACTTCACAGACTAAAGGTTCATTATTTGGACCAAATAATAGATCGACACCCGCAAAATCTAACCCAATTGCCTTGCATGCAGCAATTGCTAAACTTTCTTCTTCTATTGAAGGTGAATATGCTTTCATTTTACCACCATTCGTAATATTTGCACGAAAATCCCCATTATCTGAATAGCGATACATAGAAGTTATAACTCGGTCACCAACCACTTGTAACCTTATATCCCTTGCGAAACTAGTGTGGATGAATTCTTGAAACAACATAGGTTTTGCACCTATTCTCAACACACAACTCTTTAATTCCTCTTCGTTATGAACTAGATATACTTGTTGACCAAAGGAACCAAAACACTCTTTTACAATGAAAGGAAATGTAAAACTATTCATTACCGTATCAAGAAAATGATAATCTGTATATCCTATATTTGCATAGGTCATTGGAGACAACATCGTCTTTGGCATCGGAATTCCAGCATGATTCAATAAAAGATGTGTGTATGATTTATCATCGCAGATCTCTATAGCTCTAGATGAATTAAATACTCGAAACCCAACCTGCTCCATATACCTTGCCAATCGTATATCTTTATCCCAGAATAGAATGAACTCAGGTTTATTCATACCGATTTCTTTCTGATATATATCTTTCTCATTGGAATCATTGTCAATAAAATATCTGTTATCGATACTTTTCTCATCAATATCTTTCTTATTAATCAAATGAGTATTAGAACCAAGCATATATAATAGCTCTGCATTGGTTTTTATCTCTAATTGTATCTCTTTTTTCTTAGCTGCCTTAACGAGCCATTCACTAATTTCACTGAACTTATTCGTATTTAAGAAGGCATTTACAACTAACCACGCTTTTATCATATCTTTCCTGCCCTTCCTCCTAGGTACTGTATTATAAATATACTCTATCAACGAGGGTCAAAAGCCTATCATAATTAAGCTTTTGACCCTCGTATCATTTAATTCTTATACATATTCATCAACATATTGTTCAAATTCTTCCATCGACATTAAGACTTTTCTAGGCTTTGTACCTTCTTCTGGACCTACTACCCCAGCTTCATAAAGCTGGTCCATAATTCTTGCAGCACGGTTAAAGCCTATTTTGTATACTCTTTGTAACATTCCTATCGAAGCTTTATCTTTATCGATAATAAATTTGCCTGCTTCTATAAAATAATCATCTCGATCACTCTGAGTACTACTTGCAACGCTTTCTATGGATTCAACACTAGTAATCTTGCTTGATATCTCTTCGCTGTATCCAGATTTACCATCTATATTCTGAGAGGATAAAAATTCAACGACATCACTTACTTCCTTATCTGACACGAATGCACCTTGGATTCGAACAGGCTTTGGATAACCTGAAGGGAAGAACAACATATCCCCTTTACCTAGTAATTTCTCTGCCCCAGAACCATCAATGATTGTTCTAGAATCAATGGCTGATGATACAGAGAATGCAATTCTAGATGGTACGTTAGCTTTAATTAAACCAGTGATTACATTAACTGATGGTCTTTGAGTTGCGATTATAAGATGTAGACCTGCAGCTCTGGCCATCTGTGCCAATCGGCAGATAGCATCTTCAACTTCGCCTGGTGCTACCATCATAAGATCTGCTAACTCGTCAACAATAATAACTATTTGCGGCATCTTTTGATAACGTTCATCCTCAAGATGCTCGACTTTAGCAACTTTCTCATTATATCCTTTAAGATCTCTAACTCCAAGTTCCGCAAACTTCTGATAACGATCTGTCATCTCCATTACTGCCCAATTAAGTGCAGCAGATGCTTTTTTAGGGTCTGTAACAACAGGAATTAATAGATGTGGAATTCCATTGTAGACACTTAATTCAACTACCTTTGGATCTACCATAATTAATTTAACATCTGCTGGATTGGCTTTATATAAAATACTCATTATTAAAGTGTTAATACATACTGATTTACCAGAACCAGTAGCACCTGCAATTAATAAATGGGGCATTTTAGCTATGTCTGTTACAATTGTTTTACCACCAATATCTTTTCCTACTGCAAATGCAAGATCGGAAGGATGATTTGTAAAGTCTGGATTCTCAATTAATTCACGGAACATAACTGCTGTATTTACTTTATTGGGTACCTCAATTCCTACTGCTGCTTTTCCTGGTATCGGAGCTTCAATACGAATATCTGCTGCCGCTAGATTTAATTTAATATCATCGGCTAAGCTAGTGATTTTACTAACTTTAACACCTTGTTCGGGTTGTAACTCATATCTTGTTACAGCTGGTCCACAACTTACATTGGTTATTGTTACGCGAACGCCAAAGCTTTCAAGGGTTTTTTGAAGTTTAAATGCTGTTTCCTTTAATTCTTTTTCACTATTACCTTTTCCAGTTGGCTTTGGTTTTGATAGTAAAGATAATGGTGGATATTCATACTTTTTAACCACTGTACTCTCTTGAATTGTTAGCTTATTATCGAGTGTCAGATTCTGTTGTTTTTCCTCTTGTTTATCCTCTAGTTTCGTTGCATTCTCTCTTTTTGGTTCTTGAACTGCACTATTATTATTAGCTGAAATACCTTGAATAGGATTGTCCAAATCAGTTGCAGAATTCTTGTTATCACTTGTTATATCATTATCCCAAGAAAACACAGGGTTCTCATCTTCTGTATGAACTTTACCCATTGGCTCTTCATCAAAAGGCATCTGATTGCAATCCTGTTGATTCTCATTTGTATTTGATACTTTAATATCTCCATTCATAGCACTGTCATCAAATAAATCTTTGTCTTGCATCAAATGGTTGGCTAACGCTGATATATCATAATCATTTCCTTTATTATTGAATTTTCTTCGTAATTCTTCTTCATACACTGGAATTGACTCTTCCTTATATAGCGAATTACTGGTAAGCGGCGTTATATGATCTTCTTTTTGTATTACCTCATCCATGTCATATCCAGATTTCGTTGCATTACTGTCGTCAGCTTTTAACTTCTTCAATTTATTTTTAGCTCTCTTACTTTTAAAGAAACCTTTTTCTTCGTGTGAATCATATGTAGAATTATCAATATTAACTTGTGTATCCGCAGTATCTTGATTAGGCCTTTTCAGGTTAACAGTTTTCATTTTACGCTTTGTATCCGACTGTTGCTCTTCATTTTCTTCGTATTCACTTTCATAAAGATCTCTCTGCTCTTTATAATATTGTTGTCTTTCCCTAAGGTTTTCATATGCTTTAGAACCTTTTTTACCAAGACTACGAAAAAATGCCTTTTCTGTAATAAACATTAACAATATAATCATCACTGCTATTAAGATGACATAGGCTCCAAGAGTACCGAAAAATGGGCATAATATCTTTAGCAAAATGCCTCCAATCATACCACCACCATTTTTCTCACTTGCAGAAGTCTTATAATAATCAATGAGTGACATACTTGAATCAAAATCCATTGACAATAGTTGTAAAAATGCTGTTAATAAAATCATTAATGATATACAACTGATCAATTTACTATTCGCTTTCTTATTGCCTCGATTCGATAAGCGAAATGCTACTGAAACAAAAAGAATATATGGTAATATATAGCTTATGAATCCAAAAAAACCAAATGTTATGTAATTAAGATAGACACCAAACGTTCCACTCAGATTAAAATTACTAAGAATTAATAAAATAGAGATTACTAATGTAACAACTACAGTAATCTCATCATGATAGATTGGATTAAATTCCACTGCATTATCTTTGGTAGCTGTAGTTTTTCTTCTATTTGAACTATTCTTACTAGTACCTTTTGAAGTTGACCTTCGCTTCGTACTTGGTGAAGACTTTTTGTTAGGACTGGTAGCCATTCTAATATCCTCCTTAAGCTACTTTTTCTAAAGAACATATGCATAAATAAAGAGTTTGCGTTGCAAATTCTCATAATTAAAAAAGTGATTCCTCCGTATATTACGGGCAAAGAACCACTTTCATTATATCGTTTCTATAATTGTTATGCAAGAAAAATATCGTTTCTTTCGAACATTCTTTCTGTTTTTTTCAACACTAGACATCATAATTTGTAAGATCAGTTAGAGTTGATCCAGGCGTAAATTCCTCTCTTAAATAATCTGTCATATCGGTAGAATTCATATGTTCTACCACATATTGTTCTCCATCACGCCTTGCCCTGACTTGTCCATATTTTAAAGAAATATCTTTGTATTCTGGCATATTGTCAGATTCTTTCATTGGTTCGTTGCTTTTATCACTGTATATCCTTTCAAGAGGTACAACCGTATATAGCATATCCTCACCTCCTTTTATTCAACTATGCTTTCAGGATTTACTTTGTTTTCGGTATCAGCTTTTCTCTCATCAATCAATTGATACATCTTTTCAAGAGCATCTTTTATACCACCTACAGAATCTATTAATCCTTTATCTACGGTTTCTGCACCAACTAAAATAGAACCAACATCTTTAGCCAATTGGCTTGTATCTAACATTAATTTTTTTAAATCGTCTTTCTCAATCTTGGAATGAGATACGACAAAATTCAGTATTCTTTCTTGGATCTTAGCAAAATATTCGAATGTCTGTGTAACACCGATAACCGTACCATTCATTCTAACAGGATGTATAATCATAGTTGCTGTTGGCACAATAAAACTATAATCAGAAGATACCGCTAGTGGAACACCGATTGAATGACTTCCACCAAGTACCAATGATACAGTTGGTTTACTCAAAGATGCAATCATTTCTGCAATAGCTAAGCCTGCTTCTACGTCACCACCTACAGTATTAATAAGAATTAGTAACCCATCAATGTCCTCACTATCCTCTATTGCAGCAAGTTGTGGTAGAACATGCTCATATTTTGTCGTTTTATTATGTTGTGGAAGGCACTCGTGTCCTTCGATTTCTCCGATGATTGATAGTAAGTGAATCTTCGATTTTTTCTTTTCATTTATTAAAACAGTTTGTCCATACTCTCTTATTTTCCCATCTTCCAAGGCATCTTTCTCTAATTTCTCTTTTTGTGCCTCCACTTTTTCCTTTTTATCCTCTTTGCTTACCTTTTTATTATCCATAAAAAATCTCCATTTCCTATTCTAGTAATTTCTTATAATAAAACTGCTAAGATATAGTATTGGGTTTTTTATTGCATTTTATTTAACATAATTAAAAATACTAGCAAAAAGCTATAATTGCTTTTTGCTAGTATCAACTAGGACACTTGAGCTATGGTTAGGATACCAAAAGCATTTTTCAATCTAAATACAAGGCTTTTGACACCCTTAACAGTAATTTATTATATTCCAAGCACTTCAACCTTGTCATATTCTGTAAATTCCAACATCTTCATGATTCTCATAAAGGTTAAACGACTTCTTACATAAGGAGAAAGCCTTATCGTATCTGATATAATATTATTACTTAATCCTATTTCTGTCATTTTTGTTACACATCCAGCATAAGTAAGTATGTGTTGAATCTGCAAAGTGCTTGGAATCTCGTCGAGTATATTTGCAATCATTTCTAACTTTGATCTTAAATCAGTTGCATCGACTTGAGTTAATACATCAGATTCATTTTCTTTCATAATGCCTTCATAAAGACCATTCTTAGTAAAAGCATCTTTTACTTCCTCTATATTAATACTTTTATATTCTCTAACCTTAACACTTCCATTATGTATACATGTTGCAACTTTATGATATACTTCACTGGTGATTATTAAACCTAAAGATACTTTTTCGCCATGTAGTGCATCAAGAGTATCATTTAATACTTCGGATTCCCATAAATGTGATATGTGATGTTCCGCTCCAGATGCTGGTCTAGAATTGCCAACCATCTGCATAGCCAACCCTGATAACAAAAGTGCATACATAAGTTGTTCGTACGCTTCTATCTTACCATTCTTTAAATCATCCACACATTCGCATACTTTGTTAACTGCCACTAATTCTAGATTATATACTCTATCACAGAAATATTCACCTGTAAGTAAATGTGCTATTTTCCAATCCGCTAATGCCGAATATTTGCCCAATAAGTCTGATACTCCTGAGGCAGTAAGACGATAGGGAGCTTTCGAGAAAATATTACTATCCGCAATTACACAGATTGGGGATACTGCTGTCATAGTCTTCTTTAAGCCATCCCATGTCATTGCAGCGACTGTAGAAACATATCCATCAACACTTGCAGCAGTTGGAATTGAAATAAATGGTATCGTCTTTGTAAATGCAACGTATCGAGTCAGGTCATGTATCGTTCCAGAACCAACAGCTAGCAGAAGTTCGGTTTCATCTGGCACCTTATTAAGAAGCAATTCTACTCCTCGATTATCCGCGTGAAGTCCATTTGCAGGAAGAATTACGATCTTGCTGTTTGGAATCAACTTTTGAACTTTTCTTCCAGCAACCTCATAGGTATTGTCATCGCATACTATTAAGAGTGATTGATATTTCTTATATACTTCACTTTGCAATAGTTCTGGGAGACGGTTAATTGCATCTTTTTCAATCATAATGTCTTTGACAAAAATTTGATGATTTTTTAAACAGCTACATTCCTCGCTAAATTCCTTTACATCGATATCCATTATTAAAATCCCATGCCTTTCAATTTTTAACGCCCTAATCAAATGAATAGAGCAAAATAAGTATTTAAAGAATATCCAACACTTACTCTTTCCAACTCGGCTATACCGAAAAATTCACCTTTGAATTATATATTGTTGTATAAACTGTCATATTGCATATAAAGATTATAACATATTAAAAAATAAATAAAATACTTTACGTATTCTGATACAAATCTTTATATATTCTTTACATATTTATTAAGATTCTATTTACTTTTTATACAAAACTCACGAAACAATATCCTTTCTTTTCCATCTTGTAAAACAAAGGAATAAAAATGCGTGTCGATATTTAGAAGAAAGAGGTTTTCTAATTCTTTCTTTTAAATTACCAACACGCATTTTTATGCTATTATACAAGATTAGTATTATTTAAATAGGAAGTACACGATTACAATAGCACCTAAAATAATACGATACCAACCAAATACCTTGAAATCATGCTTTTTGATATAAGTCATTAAGAATTTAATTACAAAAACAGACATAACAAATGCTGTTACCATTCCAATTCCTAAAGTCATAAGCTCTGCACCTGTAAAATTGAACCCAAACTTGAATATTTTAATAATACTCAACCCAAACATTACTGGCACAGCAAGGAAAAAAGTAAATTCAGCCGCCACTACTCTAGAAACACCGATTAACAACGCTCCAAGTATAGTTGCTCCTGACCTTGAGGTTCCAGGTATGATAGATAACACTTGAAACAAACCTATTATAAAAGCAGTTTTGTATGATAGTTCAGATAATTTTCGAATGTTTGCAACTTTTTGTTTATTCCAATTCTCAATTAAAATAAATAAAATACCATAAAGAATTAAAGTAGATGCAATTACAGCTGGCGTATGTAAATGTGCATCAACATAATCATCAAAAAGGATTGTAACTATTGCGCCAGGGATGCAAGCAACTACTACCTTAAACCATAATGAAAATATGTCTTTTCTAATTATTACCTGCTTATTCTCCTTAAACTTAAATGGGAACATCTTGTTCCAAAACATTACTACAACTGCAATAATTGCTCCTAACTGAATAACAACGAAAAACATTTCCTTAAATTCTTTGCTCCTATCTAGTTGCAAGAATTCATCCACTAATAACATATGCCCTGTACTACTAATTGGCAACCACTCCGTAATCCCCTCAACAATACCAAGTATAATAACTTTCAAAAATTCTACAAATGATAACATTTTTCTCTCTTTCTTCCTTTCCTTTTCATGTTCTAATTTCTTCTTACGAATTACATTCTTTCCTATTATACTATATCGAGAATATATTTTATATTACTTATTTATTAATTTTATATTTAAAATCTTAATTATGGTGTTAAAAGTCTTATTTTAGTCACTGAGATAGACTTTTATCATATAAATGTGCCGACCTTTGCTCGCGTGTACACACCTGAAGGTTTCGAAACCCCTGGCCTACTCACTAATATTTCAATGTGACTACCAGTAATTATCCAAAGATGCATTCCATTCCAAAGCTAGAAAAATATAAATATTTTACATGTAACTCCCTGTATAAGAATACAAAATCTCAATTTACGCAAGTCATATTCTATGATATGATTACGTTATGTCGCTATTTTCTTTATTAGTATTTATTAATACTATTTATATTTAAAATTCTAAGAAAGCGAGGTAATATGGGGAGAAAAAATAATATCCTACATAAAATATTATTTTACTTTTTTATTGTCACTCTATTCATATTCTATTTACCTAACAACATTCACCTCAAAGCTCAAACAGTAACTCCTAAGAAAATCGTTGGATATTATGGTGCTTGGGCAGCTTATTCATCATTCACCCCTGATAAAATTGATGTAAGTAAATTAACTCACATCAATTATGCATTTGCAAATATTAATCAATATAATCAAATTTCACTTGGATATCCAGATATAGATCTATCGAATTTTTCAAAACTTAGGGCATTAAAAAAGAAAAAACCTGGATTAAAAACATTAATATCGGTAGGTGGATGGACTTGGTCTACTAGATTCTCAGATATTGCTTCCACTAGTGCATCTAGAGCCAAATTCGCAGATAGTTTAGTTTTCTTTATCGACAAATACGGATTTGACGGAGTTGATATTGATTGGGAATATCCCGTAAGTGGTGGTTTATCTACGAATCACAGGCGTGCGGAAGATAAGAAAAACTTCACATTATTACTCAAGGCTATTCGTACAAAATTTAACTCAAGGAGTATTACTACGAAAAAGCATTACTTGCTAACCATTGCTGGTGGTTCAGGCACTTGGTATGTTAATAACGTAGAGTTAGGCATTTTACATCAATATATTGATTATGCAAATGTTATGACGTATGACATACATGGACCATGGGATAAATATACCGATTATAACGCTCCATTATACCGTTCACCTTCAAACACCAATGCCTATAACTGGAGTGTCGATGATTCTATCAAAGCCTGGACAAAAGCAGGTTTTCCGAAGAAAAAGATGATAGTTGGAGTACCATTTTATGGATATATCTATCATACAGCAACAAATAAAAACTATGGTAGATATCAGACTTTTACGAGTGGACAAAGCATTAGCTATTCTGTAATTGCTGAAAAATACTTAAACAAGAACGGATTTATTAGACGATTTGATAATACCACAAAAGTACCTTGGTTATTTGGTAATACAACCTTTATCAGTTATGATGATCCAACTTCCATTGCTAAGAAAGCAAGTTATATTAAAAATAACAGTTTAGGTGGCGCTGCCATCTGGGAATTAAGTCAAGATCCAAAGAAAGTATTATTAAATTCTTTATATAACCAACTAAAATGACACACATAAACTATACATGAGGGAGAATACAGTGTGAATTAAAAAGCATTTCACACCCCTGATTTATATGTCGCCAAAGGCGACAGATGGGAGTATATATGAAAAATAATTTTAAGAAGTATTTTACTGTTTTATTAGTTCTAGCATTATTATTGAGTTGTCAAACTCCAACTACTAGCATGGCTGGAAAAAGAATTGCACCTTATCCACCCACGAATCTGAAAACAAGTTCTATCAGCAGTACATCCATTACACTTAATTGGACCTTATCTACTAGTAACGCAAATGTTTCATCCTATTATGTATATAAAAATGGTGCCTACATTGGTTCAACAAAAACAAATACTTATGTGATAAGTAACCTAACTCCTTCAACAAGCTATTCCTTTTATGTAAAAGCTTATGGTACGAATGGTCTTTTATCAACTGCAAGTAATACAGTTACTGTAACTACGCTTGCTGCTATATCACCAACGCCAACTGTAACACCTACCATTACACCATCTCCTTCTCCAACAATTGCACCTACTCCTACACCAACGGTTGAACCTACCATTGCTCCAACTATTACACCTACGCCAACAGTTGCTCCTACCCTTTCTACAAGAATGGTTGGTTACTATGCAGCCTGGGCAGCTTATAGCGCTTTTACCCCAGATAAATTAGATGCAACAAAGCTTACACATATTAATTATTCCTTCGCTAATATCGGTAGTGATTATAAAATCACCTTAGGTTATCCTGATGTTGACCTTACAAACTTTACAAAATTAAATGCTCTAAAACAAATTAATCCATCCCTTAAAACATTAATATCCGTAGGTGGATGGAGTTGGTCTGCAAGGTTCTCTGATGCTGCACTCACAGATGCCTCCAGAACGGTATTTGCAGATAGTATTGTTGATTTTATTGTAAAGTATGGATTTGATGGAGTAGATATTGACTGGGAATATCCTGTAGGTGGCGGTTTATCTACTAATATTCATAGACCAGAAGATAAACAAAACTTCACTTTAATGCTCCAAAAGATAAGAGAAAAATTAGATGCTAGAGGTGTAATAGATAACAAACATTACTTATTATCTATTGCTGGTGCTTCTGGTAGTTGGTATATTAACAACGTAGAATTAGGTATTCTACATAAATATCTCGATTATGCAAACATAATGACATATGATATTCACGGAACATGGGATTCTTATACAGATTTTAATGCTCCTTTATACAACAATACAGATACATCACCTCAATACAAAGGAAGTGTAGACGAATACGTAAAAGCATGGATTAATGCTGGATTTCCTGCTTCTAAGATTGTACTAGGCGTTCCTTTCTATGGCTATATTTATAAAGCGGTAACCAATCAAAACAACGGATTATACCAAACCTACTCAGGTGGTCAAAGTATTAGCTATGCTAGCATAGCAGCAAACTATTTAAATGCATCTGGTTATGTTCGATACTTCCATAGTCAATCCATGGTTCCATGGTTATTTAATGGTAATACCTTCATTACCTATGATGATGAAATATCTATGGCAAAGAAAGCACAATATATGAAAGCAAACTCCCTCGGTGGAATCGCCATGTGGGAACTAAGTCAAGATCCAAATCGAGTACTTCTTAATGCTCTATATGAACAAGTAAAATAAGATTCTACTATCACAAACTTTAAAAGCTATCATAAAACATAATTTATCGTTTTATGATAGCTTTTATTTTGATTATACTTGATAAATTCAGTTCAAAAAGTATATTAATTGCTAACATTAGTAGCTTCCAAATGAGGAAATGGAACGTAAGATGTAAAAGTTTTATCGTGGTAATTTTGATAACCTAACGTCTGAATTTATCAAGTATTCAATAACCTAACTTTAGGAAATTACTTAACTTCCTCTAATGCTTGTTCTAAATCAGAAATGATATCATTTACATCTTCAATTCCAATTGACATACGAACTAAATCAGGGCTTACTCCTGCTTCTACTAATTGTTCGTCATTAAGCTGTCTGTGTGTTGTACTTGCTGGATGTAACACGCTTGTTCTTGCATCAGCTACATGTACTACAATAGCTGCTAATTTCAGACTATCCATAAATTTAACTGCTGCATCTCTTCCACCCTTTACACCAAAAGAAATAACCCCGCATGTACCATTTGGCATATACTTTTTGGCACGTTCATAGTATTTACTACTCATTAATCCAGGATAATTCACCCAAGCAATTTTCTCATTCTTCTCTAACCATTCTGCAACTTTAAGAGCATTGCTGCAGTGACGTTCCACTCGCAGATGAAGAGTTTCTAATCCTAAATTTAATAAAAACGCATTATTAGGTGAAGGTGTGCTCCCAAAGTCTCTCATTAACTGCACTCTTGCTTTCACAATATATGCTTTATTACCACAACTTTCTGTATATATCATTCCATGATAAGATTCATCTGGCGTTGATAATTCTGGGAATTTCCCATTATTCCAATCGAAATTACCACCATCTACTATAACTCCACCAAGTGCAACTGCATGTCCATCCATATATTTAGAGGTTGAGTGAACTACAATATTGGCACCAAATTCAATTGGTCTACAATTAATTGGTGTAGGGAAAGTATTATCCACCATAAATGGTACACCATTTTTCTTCGCTAGCTTTGCAAATTTCTCAAGATCAGCAACAATTAATGCAGGATTCGCAATTGTCTCTGCATATAAACATTTTGTATTATCTTGAAAAGCTGCTTGTATTTCATCTTCGCTAGATTCTGGTGATATCATTGTTACTTCGATTCCTAATTTTTTCAGAGTCACTGTAAATAGATTGGTTGTTCCTCCATAGATTGCTGCAGATGATATTATGTGATCTCCCGCATTGCAAATATTTAGAATAGCAAGTAATACTGCTGCTTGACCTGATGAAGTACATAAGGCACCAATTCCACCCTCTAACTCTGCAATCTTTCTCTCTACCGCATCAACAGTAGGATTAGCTATTCTTGAATAGAAAAAACCATCCTCAACTAGATCAAACAATCTACCAACATGTTCACTTGAATCATATTTGTATGTTGTACTTTGATAAATTGGAAGTACTCTAGGTTGTCCATTCTCTGGTTGATACCCACCTTGAATACATTTTGTATTAATATGATAATTAGGATTACTCATTTAGATTACCTCTCTTTTTTCTGTTTTTTATCACTTTATTTATTAAATTTGGAATAAATACGTCTAATTCTCAGACCTGCTATGCATTTTCATACAATCTTATTACTATTTATAATATATTTCATAAGAAATTTCAACCTATTATCGTTGAAATATAGATTGGATTCATAATCACTTTTATAATTCAAGATTAAAGACTTCAATCAATTTTTCAACAACACCATCTTCATCATTTGATTTTGCTTCATAATTACAGATTACTTTTAATCTTTCATGTGCATTCGCCATAGCATAACTGTAATGACACGCTTGCATCATCTCATAATCATTCAAATAATCTCCAAAAGCCATACTCTCTTCTCTCGTAATACCAAACTGTTTCTGAAGCGTTTGTATCGCTTGCCCTTTATTCGCATTCAGATTCATAATATCAACCCATGCTTTTCCTGATAACACAATCATATTTCTATCATTATATTGCTTCAATCTTTCATATGAGTTGCTTTCAGCATCTATCCTATCATACACTGCTATTTTACATATCTTATCCTGTTTCGCCGCCTCTAGAATATCATCTACTTTTTCATATTTCTTATAATACAACTTGGTATTATCTAAAAATTCTTCATCTGAGTCCTCAATATAAGCAGCTTTTTCCCCACATAATATTGGATATGCTCCATCAATACTACGTATCTCCTTCACATATTTCTCAAGAGTGCTGTATTCTATTTCATTTATATATATCTTTTCATCTCTATAGAAAGCAATTGTGCCATTCTCACATAGGAAATAGATATCATCCTTAATCTCCTCGAATATTGAATATAAATTATAATATTGTCTTCCACTTGCGACCGCAAATCTTACACCTTTTTCCTTTAGTTTCTTAATCGTAGGAAATAGCCTATCAGACAACTCATGCCTACTATTAAGTAAAGTTCCATCCATATCAGCAATAACAAGTTTAATCATCTCGATTCTCCATTCTTATCTTTTTGTATGTTCTACATCATTTTTCTTTATATTTGATACATAATTATAACTGTGTCAAGTTTTGTATATTGCTACCCTTTTAGTATACACCATAAGCAGAAATATGTCACATCGCAAATAAGGAGCTTTGAATTATCCACTCAAAGCTCCTTTTCAACCATAAACAATACATGGCAATACATAAATTTATTTTCAATTGACAAACATTGATAAGATCTATAACACCAACTGCGAGAAAGGGGACTCGAACCCCCATTTTCCTTCGAAAACAGGCACCTGAAGCCTGCGTGTATGCCAATTTCACCATTCTCGCATTTACTACTATAAATTATTGTAAATCTTTTGGTGAAAAAGTCAAGTAGTTCTATTGTCTTATTTTAGCATCAATGTTATTAATTACCAGTGTGACCAAATCCGCCTTCTCCACGCTCTGTTTCATCTAAGGATATCACTAAATCCCAATCCGCTATTTCAACTTTATTAATTACCATTTGAGCAATTCGATCTCCACGGCGTATTGCAAAATCATCTTGTCCCCAATTAGTCATAATTACTTTAATCTCTCCACGATAATCTGCATCAATCGTTCCCGGTGAATTAGGGAAACCTATTCCATATTTTAAAGCCAATCCGCTTCTAGGTCTTATCTGTGCTTCATATCCATCCGGTAGTGCAATCTTAATACCTGTAGGGATTAACTTTATCTCACCTGGGTGCAGAATAATCTCTTCAAAGACATGTGCATAGAGATCCATTCCGGCTGCGCCCTTACTCATATACTTAGGTAGCTCAAGATCTTTCGCATCTTCTAGTTGTTCAATTCTTATTCTGATAGGTTGTTCCATTTCTCTTTTATCCTCTCTAGGTTAATTTCGTCCAAATTACCAACAAGTGATATACTACACATATTCGAATTATAATATTGATTCAAATATCGAATGATATCGTCTCTAGTTACCGCATTTACACGTTCTATTGTCTCATCTAATAATATCACTCTGCCACGATTCATCATAGACTTTCCATTACCATTCATTCTGCTCTTAGTACTTTCACTTGATATTATGAGTTCCGTTTTTATCTGTTCCTTTGTCTGAGCAAGTTCCTCTTCCGTAACGCCTTCTCTTTTCATCTCTTCTATCACTTCAAATATCTTATCAAATACTACTTCTGTCTGAGTGGGATTCATTGCTGCATAGATATGAAAAAGTCCTGCATCTTTATAGGAGCTTCCATAGGAATAGATGGAATAGGTTAATCCATGGTTTTCACGTATATTTTGAAATAATCTTGAGTTAATACTACCGCCAAGTATGGAATTTACAATTGCAAGAGCATATTTATCTTCCGAATTATAATCAATAGAATCATATGCAATATTTAGATGAATCTGCTCAATATCTTTATTCTTACTATAAAGACTACGATTATAAACAGGAATACTCACTCTTTTACTAGGTTCTCCAACTGGTATGCTTCCAAAGCTATTCTCTAATAACTGAAGAACTTCCTCCTCATTATAATTTCCCGCTATGGATATAACAATATTTGAAGCCACATAGTATTTATCTATAAAATCAAGAATCTGTTCTCTTGTTATACTTCTTACTGTTTCTTTATCACCTGAGATTAAGTATCCTAGGGGATGCTCTCTCCATACATTCTTTTGTAACATTTCATGAGCTAAATCTTCTGGTGAATCATCATACATATCAATTTCTTCTATTATAACGCCTTTTTCTTTTGTTAACTCTTTTTCAGAGATTGTAGAATTTAATAGCATATCACTAATGATATCAATCGCAATTGGTAGATGGGAATCAAGAGTTGTAGCATAGTATGATGTACATTCCTTGCTCGTGAAAGCATTAATATTGCCACCGATACGTGCCATATCATCCGCTATTTGTTTTGCAGTACGACTCTTCGTTCCTTTGAATAACATATGTTCAATCATATGGGAGATACCATTATTAGACTTATCTTCATTAGCAGAACCAACTTTTACCCATACACCAAAAGCTGTACTTCTAAGATATGACATTTCCTCTAACACAACGGTAATACCATTGGATAACTTCTTTATATTAACCATATTAATTCCTTTCGTATGTGAGTTCTATGACTAATACCATTTCATTACTATTGTTTAATCATAGCTTTTTTCGATAAAAAAAGCTATACGCAAAAAATAGCTTCACTTCCAAGATATTGTATCATTCTAATTAATAACATCTTGAATATGTCATATTTTTTGCGATAGCCAATTTCGGATTCTCATCCTTAATCTATTGTAGTGGAAATTCTAAATCAACTTCTTATTCTACATCTTTAATGCTAAAGCTAATTCTTCCCATTTTATCTTTTCCAAGACAAACAACTTTCACTATATCTCCTAAAGATAATACATCTTCCACTTTATTCACTCTCTCTTTTGATATCTTGGAGATGTGAACCATACCTTCTTTACCTGGTGCGAATTCTAAGAATGCACCAAATTCTTTGATACTGATTACTTTACCTTCAAAGATTTGTCCTTCTTCAAAATCTGTTACAATGGTTTGAATGATTCCTACTGCTTTATTTATTAAAGTTGTATCTGTACCACATACTGATACTGCACCATCATCTGTTATATCAATCTTAACGCCCGTCTGTTCAATAATTGCATTGATTGTTTTACCACGTTGACCAACTACATCACCAATCTTCGTTGGATCAATCTTAATTTGAACAATCTTAGGTGCATATTTACCAACTTCTTTTCTTGGTTCGCTAATACATGGAGCCATAATATCATTAAGAATAAAAGTTCTAGCTTCCTTTGTTCTATAGATTGCTTTTTCAATAATTTCACGAGTTAAACCATGAATCTTAATATCCATCTGGATTGCTGTAATACCATCATGAGTACCAGCTACTTTAAAGTCCATATCGCCAAAGAAGTCTTCAAGTCCTTGAATATCTGTTAAAATTACATAATCATCATCGCTATCACCTGTAACTAGACCAACAGATATACCAGCTACTGGTTTCTTAATTGGTACACCAGCTGCCATTAATGACAATGTTGATGCACAAATACTTCCTTGTGAAGTAGATCCATTGGATTCCATAATCTCAGATACAGTACGAATTGCATATGGAAATTCTTCTTCTGATGGTAATACTGGAACAAGAGCACGCTCTGCTAATGCACCATGACCAATTTCTCTTCTTCCTGGACCTCTAGATGGTTTTGTTTCACCAACTGAGTATGATGGGAAATTATAGTGATGCATATATCTCTTAGATGTTTCATTTTCATCAATTCCATCTAATCTTTGAATCTCAGCTAACGCACCTAATGTAGTAATTGTCATTACTTGAGTTTGACCACGAGTAAACATACCAGATCCATGAACTCTTGGTAATAAATCAACTTCTGCAGCTAATTTACGAATCTGAGTCATTTCTCTACCATCAGGACGTTTGTGATCTTTCAGAATCATCTTACGAACTGTTTTCTTTTGGAATTTATAAACAGCTTCATCAATAAATGCAATCCACTCAGGATGTAATTCTGCATAACGTTCCTCAAGTTTATTTTTAATATTACGAATGTTCTCTTCTCTTACTTGCTTAACATCTGTAAATACAGCTTCTTCCATTGCTTCTGGAGTAATGAAGGAAACCATATCATCGTATAAATCTGTTGGTGTTTCACAATGAATATACTCATGTTTTTCTTTGCCACATTCAGCAACAATCTTATCAATAAATTGAATAACTTCTTGGTTCACCTTGTGTGCTTCAAAGATTGCCTCTATCATCTTATCTTCTGGTATCTCAGCAGCACCAGCTTCTATCATGATAACTTTATCTCTTGTTGAAGCAACAGTAAGTTGTAGCGTAGATACAGCTTTTTCAGCTGATGTTGGATTAAATACCAATGTTCCATCTACCATACCAACCATTGTAGACGCTGTTGGTCCATCAAATGGGATATCAGATATTGCAGTAGCAATTGCTGAACCTAACATTGCTGTTAATTCTGGACTACAATCTTGATCTACGCACATTACTAAGTTATTAAGCGTTACATCGTTACGGTAATCTTTTGGGAAAAGAGGTCTCATTGGTCTATCAATAACACGTGATGTTAGGATAGCATTTTCAGATGCTTTACCTTCTCTCTTTATAAATCCGCCTGGAATCTTACCTACTGCATATAACTTTTCTTCATATTCAACACTTAGAGGGAAAAAGTCAATGCCCTCTCTTGGTTTTTCTGATGCTGTAGCTGTTGACAATACTACAGTATCACCATAATGCATGAAAGCCGCACCATTTGCTTGTGCTGCAACTCTTCCTACATCTACGGTTAGCGTTCTTCCCGCTAATTCCATTGAAAAACTTTTGTACATCTTATTATCTCCTTTAATTCTAATTTCGAATACATAGAATGTACCATTCTATGTCTTGGTAAAGATGCCGAAACTACTGAAAAAAACGTTTATCTGCCCTTTTGCATCAAGGTAAAATATTCTTTTCAGAAGTCTCGGGGTACATCTTTAACCATAATTTCTTCATTCTATTCTTCATATTAATGAAGGTTTTGTGAAATACTCTTATTCTAATTTACTTGCCAACTTTATAATGACTTATAATTAGAAAAATGAATATTTGGTCTCATATTATTGATACAAGTCCGTTCACACTATCTTAACTATTATACCACTTTAAAGCAAATTATACCACTTCTTTTTTTATAGGATCATTAAGTTCGAAGAAAACATAATTTATTTGTACAATAATATAAAATATACTAATTCATAACTTTATTTATCTAATGCAATTCAAATCTTGTAATTTAAAACCTATTAGCAAGCCTATATATAAGTATAACTCATCTATTAAATTTCATACTCAAACTCTCCAGTTAAAAGTTCATTGAATAACACACTTATTTGATGTTAGAATCTGGTTTTTGTCGCAAGATAAAAGGCAACCCTCAACAGATTGCCTACTAAATATATCTATACTTACATATTATCACGAAGAATTCTCCAGATTACTCCTGTGTTAGGTACAAAGGTATCTGGATTATCAGTAACGTTCATACCCATATCCAATATATACATAATACTATCTGGTCCAAACGTAAGATATGAAGGCCGTTCAAAACCACCTTCTTTGGAAATAGAAGATGGAAAACCTGATTTGTTTATCGCGAAGGTACTTACGGTTCTTGCTTTCATATCAATTCTAGATATTCTATGCCCAGCTCCAGCATAGGAAATCGGTTCACCAACTCTTGTGGAAGCTGTACTTCCATATTCCGCTATATATACATCTCCGTATGGACCAAAATCTTTATTATAGTTGAAATCAAATCCTCGGATATTAGAATTGTGTGGAAAAGAAACAAATGGCTTAGGTGGTACATTTGGCTGATTTTTAAGTAGGAGTTCTGGTTGTGGTCCATTACTTGGTTGAAATCTAGGCAATGTTACTGCATCACCACCAGAGTAATCTGGCCAACCATACCATAATCCATTCATTACATAATAAAAATCATCCGTTGCATTTTCTATCGGTCTACTTCCAACTGCACTGAATCCATTATTGGTAGCATATAATTGACCATTGTTATTAAATTTTAAAAATGATGGATCACGAAATCCCCATGCAACCTGCTCTATATTAGAACCATCCAAGTTTGCTCTTAACAAGCTACCAGATGCTTTTATATACATTTTTCTTGTTTCATATGGTAGATTCGATATTCCGTAAGGTGAAAATGCTCCTGTGAGCGCAGTATCATCTGAAATGCCCTCAGTAAGAATATTATCTGTCTCAAAATTTTGGCCATAAAGAATCACATAATCGCCAGGATAATCACAGAGTAATGGTGATGTTGTTACCCACGCATTATCGTTACCAACTACTCCAGAATTGGTGACCGTTCCTTGACCAAAATATAATTTACCATCTGACGAAAAGGTAACTGGACTATTATAATGATCTCCGTTACTAGGTAATCCCATTATAATATTCTGTCTTGTACCATCCTTAAATATTTTAGTAATAAATCCGCGGTGTGATACATAGATGGCCCCTTGATTATAGCTAATACCCGATATAGGAACGTTAAACCCATCTGCTATAACTTCAAAATGGTCATTAATTAACTTTAATACTCTAGGATTGCCCGCTACTAACCCTGACTCAGCAACGAACATCTCCTTATCATCATTATATGTCATACCGATTGGCGAATCCAAACCACTTGCAAATACCTCAATTCGATAACCTTGTTGTATATAAATATCGGATGGGTTTAAATATCTTGACGTATTTTTTTCATTTAGATTATTGGTAAAAAGCAATGGTCTCCCATACTTATCTATGAACATTTGATTCACCCAAAAAACTCACTTGGTTATATATATTCTATTATCCTTAATTTATTCTCTATCTATAACTATGCTCTCAAAATAAAGGACAATAGACAATACTAATACTATTACTCAAATAAATAAGACATAAAACTTCCTTACTGAGATTGTACTATATTTTTTAGCCATATCTTCTTTCTATAACGAATAATTCCTAAGAAAAATTTATATACTTCTTCTGTCATAACCATTCCATAAACAATGTATATTGGAAATTGAAAAACTAATCCCCCAAGTACTGCCATAGGAATACCAATAAGCCATACTCCGGTGCAATCTAAGAATAAAGCTGCTTTTGTATCGCCACCACTTCTTAATATTCCAACAATATTTACATAGTTAAACATCTTAAACGGCATAAATAATATAAAAGCAATAAAGCATTTACTTATAAATACAGCTACTGTGACATCAACATTGAAGATTGAAATGATAGGCCAGCGAATGATATAACACAAAATAGCTACAACGAATGTAAACACAAATTGTAGGAAAATAAAATTCTTCGCGTACCCTTCTGCTTTTTTAAGATGATTTGCTCCAAGTTCATTCCCCAAAATAACTGCTGTTGCCGCGCTAATACTTTGGAATACTACGACTAGCACTTGTTCTACAGTTTGTGTTATTGTAATTGCTGCAACTGCTTTTTCTCCCATTCTACCGTAGACTAAGGAATACATGGTAACTCCTAAGCCCCACATAAATTCATTTGCAATAACTGGTGTCACCGTACTAAAATAGTGTTTTACAAAAGCAATTGGTAGATCAACTAATTCTTTTATTTTTGCTGCAACAGGTCCCTTCCTACTATATACGATAATCAACAATGTTAAGCATTCTAATATTCTGGCAGTTAACGTTGCAGTTGCAGACCCTACTACTCCAAGCTCAGGTGCTCCAAACTTACCATAAATCAATATATAATTAAGCACTATATTAGTTACCATTGATACAACGCCTATCACTACTGGCGCTTTTACTTGATTTACCCCTCGAAGAGAGGAAACAAATGACTGTGTAATAGCAGTCAAGGGATAACTAAAGCATATTACGCATAAATAAGAAGCACCGATTCTTATAACATCTTTATCAGTAGAAAATATAGCCATTATTAATTCTGGACAAATCAATGCTGGAATTAAAAATAATATAGATGCACTTACTCCTAAAAGTAAAGCCATACCTAGTACTCTTCTAATATTTTTTGTGTCTCTTTTTCCAAAATACTGCGCTGTTAATACACCAGAACCACTTACTATTCCAAACAATAATAGTGCAAATACAAAATATACTTTATTTGCAAGACCTACCGCTGCTATGGAAGTTTCACCCAATCTACCAACCATTAATGTGTCAATAAGGTTTAACCCGTTATTCAGCAGTCCCTGCATTGCTACCGGAACGGTAATCGCTAATGATTTGCTTACAAAAGATTTGTCTTTTCTAATGTCACTAAATCGATTGATTTCTCGAAATCTATGTAATAACTTTATCATAATTATTCCTATTCTTTCTTTATTAATAAAAAAAGAGTGGATATAATCCACTCTTTCCAAAAGGCAATATTATCGTTCTTTTCTTGCCAAATTACTTTCTTAAACCTAAACGTTCAATTAATGTACGGTATCCTTCGATATTAGTTTTCTTTAAGTATTCAAGTAAACCTCTTCTTTGACCTACCATTTTAAGAAGACCTCTTCTTGAGTGATGATCTTTCTTATGAGTTTTTAAATGTTCTGTTAATTCAGTAATTCTTTCTGTTAAAAGTGCGATTTGTACTTCTGGAGATCCAGTATCCTCTGGTGTTCTTCCGTAAGCAGCAATAATTTCTTTTTTCTTGTCTTGATTAATCATGTTTAAATTCCTCCTTAATATAATACGCCAAATACCAAGAGACGGTCGGAGTTTCCTTGAATCTGAGTACTGGCTCTTTTCATGCTTTTCCATTATAGCATAGAGACCTTGACATGTAAACTCTTTTTTCGATTTTTACCATATAGGTCTTTTTATATATACAATAATGCTTGATATTTTTATATTATTACCTTAACTGCAAAATATATTCGTATAGGTTGACAAGATTATTCGTAAATGTTAAATATATTTATATCTTTCAACTATTATTTAATTTTTAATACATCACATAAGGAGTTACCATAATGGAAAATCGTAAATCAACACTTCAATATAGTCTCTTACTATTCGTAACAGCGATAATATGGGGCGGTGGTTTTATTGTAGTTAAAACCTCGTTAGATACTGTATCTACATTGTATCTTTTAGCTTTCCGTTTCACAATCGGAGCAATTGGTATGTCTATTATTTTTTTTAATAAATTAATTAAAATATCCAAATCTGATGTTATTTGTGGAATTATCTTAGGTTTTTTGATGTTTATTGCATTTACCTTTCAAATATATGCTTTAAATTATACTACCGTTGGTAAAAACGCTTTCCTTACTGCTGCCTATGTCGTACTAGTTCCTTTTTTTAGTTATCTTATTCGAAAGACAAGATTAAACTCTAGCAGTTACCTAGCCACTTTAATCTGTATGTTAGGAATTGGATTATTATCTCTTGACACTTCTTTTTCCATCAATATTGGTGATTTGCTTACTTTATTATGCGCAGCTTTTTATGCCTTACATATTGTCTTTTCGGATATATTTATGAATGAAAAACATCACGATCCCATCATTATGAATATCATGCAGCTTGGATTTGCAGCATGCTTTGCTTGGATTACAGCTCCTTTTTTTGAAACATTTCCTACAGAATTTAATGCCAATTTTATTACTGGTATATTATATCTTGGCATTGCTTGTACAATGTTAGCCTTTTTATTTCAAGCCATTGGTCAAAAAAATACCTCACCACATATAGCTGCTATAATTCTTTCTACGGAATCTGTTTTCGGATGCATATTCTCTGTTCTTCTGCTAAATGAGACAATGACCTTAAAAATGATATTGGGTTGTATCTTAATCTTCATTTCAATTATTCTGTCCGATATAGGTCTTGATTTTAAAAAAATAAGACTTAGAACTATTCTTTCCTTTAAAAACAGAAAATAATTTTTGCATTAAATAAGCTACCACTAAATCAAAGTGGTAGCCCTTTTTATTCTAATGACATTCTTTGTTCTTGCTAGTGTCTATCTTTACTTTAACTATTACCTCTACTCCATCTTCTTCAAAGCAAGCTTTGAATTCTTTTTCTCTTTCATGTCCTCTATGCTTTCTACATCCCGATTTTCTATTTGAATTAGATACCTCTACATCTATTGCGACATCGATTTTATCCTCTTTTGGAGGCTCTGGCCTTTTGCAAGGTGATTCTGGCTTTTCACATGGTGGTTCTGGCTTTTTACATGGTGGTTCTGGCTTTTTACATGGTGGCTCTGGTTTTTTACATGGTGGTTCTGGCTTTTTACATGGTGGCTCTGGTTTCTCACATGGTGGCTCTGGTTTCTTACATGGTGGCTCTGGCTTTTTACATGGTGGTTCTGGCCTTGACCATGACTCTTCTGGTCTTGACCATGACTCTTCTGGCTTTGACCATGACTGCTCTGGTCTTGACCATGACTGCTCTGGTCTTGACCATGGCTCTTCTGGTCTTGACCATGACTGCTCTGGTTTTGACCATGACTCTTCTGGTCTTGACCATGACTGCTCCGATTTTGACCATGGCTCTTCTGGTCTTGACCATGATGGTTCTGGTTTTGACCAATTTGAGTAACTCTCTTTTCTATCGTACATATCTTCACTCTTGGAGTATCTATTTCCACTATAATTCGTCCACATAGAAAATACCTCCTAATTATTTTAATCTTACATTATATTATATGATTTTTTTCCCTTTTTGTGACATTTTTCACCTTGTTTCATCAAGCTTTGCAGTTATTTAGATTTCCTATTCTAGACTCTTATTTTTAATAATGTTATAATAAACTTAAATTTTCTGTGAAGGAGTATATTATGTTAACGATACATCTAGACTCAACTTCTGCAACACCACTTTATGAACAGATTTATCAATATATAAAGCTTGAGATTATTAACGGTTCTCTTAACTTTCATACAAAGTTACCATCAACAAGAGGCCTTGCAACACATTTATCCGTTAGTCGCAATACCATCGATATGGCATATGGCCAATTGTTATCCGAAGGTTATATTGAATCCATTGAAAAAAGAGGCTATTACGTGAGTCAGATTAGTAATATGACTCACATAACAACCACAAAAGATCGAAATAACAACGTTATTAAAAACATTATGGATGATTCAAAGAAGGAAAATATATACACTTCCTATCTTTATAATTTTTCACCCTTTACTATCGATTTAGAGAGCTTTCCATATAACACTTGGAGAAAATTGTCTAAGAATTGTTTAAATGACAACAATAGAGATTTGTTCTTATTAGGAATGAATCAGGGTGATGATAACCTTCGTTCCTCCATAACGAAATATCTGCATCAATCTCGCGGTGTAAATTGTAATAAAGAACAGATTATTATCGGTGCTGGAGTAGATTATCTATTACAATTATTGGCTCAATTAATCCCAACAAAGACTCAAATTGCAATGGAAAACCCCACTTACAAAAGGGCTTACAAAATATTTACTGGACTGAATTATTCTGTAGCTCCAATATCACTAGATTCTAGTGGAATCTCTATGGAAGAACTAAAAGATTCAGATGCAAATATCGTATATGTAACTCCCTCTCATCAATATCCCCTTGGAGTTGTAATGCCTATTAATCGCAGACTTGAGTTATTAAATTGGTCAAATGAATATCCTAATCGTTATATCATTGAGGATGATCATGATAGTGAATTTCGCTATATTGGAAAGCCAATCCCCTCTCTTCAAGGAATGGATTCCAATGAAAATGTCATCTATATAGGTACCTTTTCAAGAGCAATTGCACCAGCAATTCGTATTGGTTATATGGTATTGCCCCATCCACTTTTAGAATTATATAAAGAAAAATTAACACATTATTCTTGTACCGTATCACGAGTTGATCAATCAATTCTTACAGGATTTATTGAAGGTGGTTATTTCGAACGCCATTTAAATAAGATGAGAAAAGTCTACAAAGCGAAGCATGATACCTTAATGAATGCTCTAAAGATATTCGAAGGCTCTATTAAAATACATGGCGAAAATGCAGGTCTCCATCTAATTATACAATTTTTCATTCCTATCTCGGAAAGTCAATTAATTGATATGGCTAAGGAAAACAAGATTAAATTGTACGGATTGAGTGAGCATTATATAACCCCACCAAAAGATGCACCTCCTACCATCTTGCTTGGATATGCCAATTTATCGGAAACAGAAATTGAAAAAGGAGTAGAACTTCTATATCATTCCTTGAAATCTATGGTTGAAAAGAAAATATAAAAAAATAAGAGAATGTTAGCATAAGCACATTCTCTTATTTTTTTATATCATTCATCAATTTTGATAATCTCGGAAATAATCTTTTGCAAATACGATGTCCTTCTCCATTTGAGCTTTTAATTCATCTATAGATTGAAATTTTGTCTCTCCACGTTCTAATCGGTATAGTTCAACCTCAATTATTTTACCATATACGTCTTCATTAAAATCAAACATATGCGTTTCAACTCCAACTCTAGGATCTGCTCCAACGGTTGGCTTGTATCCGATATTAGTAACACCTTCATAGGATTTTCCATCTATAATTGTTTTTGAAGCATATACTCCATTCGGAGGTAGTAATTTATCTTCTTCTGGAATCAAATTCGTGGTTGGAATTCCTAACGTTCTTCCTAATTTTCTACCATGAAGAACTTCGCCTATAATGGAGTACGGTCTTCCTAATAATTCATGGACTGTTTCCATATTTCCTTTTTTGATTTCTTCCCGTATTGAGGTGCTTCCAATGACTTGATTATGGCTCTCTATTTTATCAAATACGATTAATTCATAATTATATTGTTCTGAAAGCTTTTCAAGTAACTCTATATTTCCTTTTCTTTCATATCCAAAATGGTAATCTGAACCAACCACGATCACCTTTGCATCCATCTTATCAATCAGTACCTCTTTAATAAATTGTTCCGCTTCCATAGAAGCAGTTTCCTTGGTAAATGGGTATGATATCATAACATCTAAACCACTTTTTTCTAATTGATGTCGTTTTTCCATTTCTGTATAAATTAATCCAATCTCTTTATTCGTAAATAAATTGGATGGATGATACGAAAAGGTAAACATTACACTCTGATACCCTTTACCTGCTAGTTCAATAATTTTATGAATTAAAATCTGATGCCCCTTATGTAAACCATCAAACTTACCTAAGGTAACTGCACTATTATGAAGTTTAAAATCTGTAGTACCAGAAATAAATTTCATCCCTATCGTCTCCTAAATCTTTAGTAAGGACTATAAAAACATTTTTCTCGGTTTGAATAGTTCCTCTTCTAGCTGATATTCATAAATTCCAATAAATTGCCCCAAACTATCATAAACACGAACATATTCCGTATGAATTCCATCCTCTTTCTCTATGATATTTGAGATATGAAATGCATTTCCATTATATATTAACTTATTAAACTTTTCGTCTACAATTACCGCTTCATATTCAGTAAACATATCATCTATTGCAGTAATATGTTTCTCAATATTCTCCGCTTTAACTAATGCTTCAATCTCTTCAAGTTTAAAGCTATCTTCGATTACAAATCGACTTACCTTCGTGCGTACCAAGCTCTTCATGCAACCGCCACAAGAAAGCACTTCTCCAATATCTCTACACAAAGACCGTATATAAGTACCTTTTGAACAAGATACTGTCATACGTATTTCCTTCGTATCATAATTAACATCAAGGATATCGATACTATGTATCCATACTTTTCTTGGTTTTCTCTCAATTACCTTTCCTTCTCTTGCAAGTTCATATAATTTCTTACCATTTACTTTTAACGCAGAGTACATAGGTGGTATTTGATCATATTCTCCAATAAATTGCATTATTGCAGTTATAATTTCTTCCTTGGAAGCTGTTACTTCTTTAGATTCCAGAACAGTTCCAGTCATATCTTCTGTATCTGTTGTTGTACCTAATAATAGAACTGCTTCATAAGTCTTATCCTTATCCGTCAACATATCACATAATTTGGTAGCTTTTCCGAGGCAAACAGGTAACACGCCGGTAGCGTCTGGATCTAAAGTACCGGTATGTCCTATTTTCTTTTGTTTCAATATTCCTCTAAGTTTTGCTACAACATCGTGGGATGTATATCCTTTTTCCTTATAAACATTAATAATTCCGTTAAACACGTTTGCTCCCATCTACCAATATGGTGGTATATCTTCTTACTAATTTGTTACTTCAAGGTTGTTAAGTTGTGCTTCTATATGCCTTGTTACATTATTAATCACATCATGTAATGATCCTTTCATCGAAAAACCAGCTGCCTTAATATGACCTCCGCCTCCAAAAAAACTTGCAATCTTACTAACATTTACGATTTCATTCGAGCGCATACTTACCTTATATTCACGAAAATCTAACTCATGAATAAAAACAGCAACCTGAATCCCTTTTGTAACTCTCAATTGATCAATAATGCCGTCTAGGTCCTTTGTTGTTGCATTATAGAATTCCAAATCTCTTCTAGAAACTGATGTTATAATACAACGTTTATCAAGTACTAAAAAGCTTTCTAACAAACATCGTCCCAGTAATTGATTCTGAATATATGTCTTTTGATAAAAACTTTCATCTATTATTTTAGAAAAATTAATTCCTTTACAAATCAATTTTCCAGCAATATTCATAGTTTTTTCTGTTGTATTTGAATGTTTAAATACTCCAGTATCATAAATAATACCAGTATATAATGCTTCTGCTATACTTTTATTAATCTTCTCTTCTCTCATAAGTCCAAAAAGAATCTCACAAGTTGAACTAGCATCTGGTACTATATGATTGACATCGGCAAACGCTTGATTACTAATGTGATGATCGATACATATTGTCTTCTTTGCTTTCGTAAAGTATTTATCCGCTTTTCCAATTCTATCTATAGATCCACAGTCTAACGTGATAAAAACATCATATTCTTCCTCTTTTTGATAATCATGATTTATCTCATTCATTCCCTCTAACATGTTATAGTTATCTGGTATATATTCTAAATATACGTCCACTATGGAATCATTTGTATTATTTTTTATATATTGATATAAAGAAAGGCAAGAACCAATACAATCACCATCTGGTCTAATATGTCCTGTTATTCCAATCTTCTTCGCATGCTCCAACTCTAATAAAATGTCATCCATCATACCACTCCTATCTGTTTAGTCAAGACATTGAATAAGTAACGCTTCCCCCTTAATATCATCTAATGGAAATATTTATAATTTAATTATCATCTGAGTCGTCATCGTCATCCAACTCATCCATATCATCATCAATCTCATCATTATCCGAACTATTATTCTTATTTACATCACTAATTAGCTTTGACATACTAACACCATACTCTATGGATTGGTCCATAATGAAATTAAGTTCTGGTGTATTTCTAAGATTTAATGATTTTGCAAGTAAACTACGAATATATGGCGCAGCGCTTCTTAAACCTTGAACTGTACTAGCTTGTGATTCAACATCACCATAAACACTGATATATACTTTAGCATGTTTTAAATCTGGAGCTACTTCTACCGCTACCACAGAAGTCATAGGATTAATTCTTGGATCTTTGATTTCTCTGGATATTATTTTACTTAATTCCCTTTGTACTTCCCCATTAATTCTAGTATTTTTGATACTGTTTTTTCTCATAAACGAATACCTCTCTTATTTTTTCTTCATTGCATTATTAATCTAGTATTAAATTATGCTCTTATCTTTTGATTCAATACATTTTCTACAAAAGAATAAAGCAGTAGAGCGTACGCAATGCGAAACGCTCTACTATCAAGTATGATAGATTTATAACAACCTATTTTCTATTTATCTTATACTTACTCTTAAATTAAAAGCAAGTTTCTCACCACATATGAACTATCTTGGAATCTCAACCATAGTATAGACTTCTACTTGATCGCCTTCTTTAATATCGTTGTATTTCTCGAATACAAGACCACATTCATATCCTGTATTTACTTCTTTTACATCATCTTTAAATCTCTTAAGAGAAGCTAAAGGTCCTTCGAAGATAACAACACCTTCTCTGACGATTCTTGCATCTGATCCTCTTACAATCTTACCATCTAATACATAAGAACCTGCAATAGTTCCAAGACCAGAAGCTTTAAATACTTGACGTACTTCTGCGTGACCTAATACTTTCTCTTCAAATGTAGGATCTAACATTCCCTTCATGGCAGCTTCAATATCTTCAATAGCATTGTAGATTACTCGATATAATCTTAAATCAACTTTTTCTCTATCTGCAATATCTTTTGCTGTATTATCAGGACGAACATTAAATCCAATTATAATTGCATTGGAAGCACTTGCTAATGTAACATCAGATTCATTAATTGCACCTACACCACCATGGATGATACGAATTGCAACTTCTTCATTACTTAATTTTAATAAGCTTTGTTTTACTGCTTCAACAGAACCTTGAACATCAGCTTTTACAATAAGGTTTAGTTCTTTAATATTTCCAGCTTGAATCTGTGAGAATAAACCATCAAGTGATAATTTTGCTTTTGTATCATCAAGAAGCTTTTCTCTGCCTTGTGTAATAAATGCTTCTGCAATAGAACGTGCTTCTTTATCATTATCAGTTGCCATAAAGATTTCACCAGCACCTGGAACTTCATTAAGACCAAGAATCTCAACTGGAGTAGATGGTCCAGCTTCTTTTACACGTCTACCCTTATCATCCATCATTGCTCTAACTTTACCATATGCTGAACCAATTGCAATTGAATCACCAACATGAAGGGTACCCTTTTGTACTAATATTGTAGCAACTGGACCTCTACCTTTATCAAGCTCTGCTTCAATTACAATACCTCTTCCCTTACGGTTTGGATTTGCTTTTAATTCACATACTTCTGCAGTAAGAGTAATCATCTCAAGAAGTTGATCAAGACCTTCTTTGGTATGAGCAGAAACAGGAACAAATATTGTACTACCGCCCCAATCTTCAGCGATCAATTCGTATTCTGTTAATTCTTGTTTTACTCTTTCAATATTCGCACTTGGTTTATCAATCTTATTAACAGCAACGATGATTTCAATACCTGCTGCTTTTGCATGGCTGATTGCTTCCACTGTCTGAGGCATTACACCATCATCAGCTGCTACAACTAAAATAGCGATATCTGTTGATTTTGCTCCACGCATTCTCATTGAGGTAAACGCTTCATGTCCTGGTGTATCTAAGAAAGTAATCTTTTCACCATTTATATCAACAACATAAGCACCGATGTGTTGTGTAATACCACCCGCTTCTTTTGCTGTTACATGAGTTTCTCTAATTGCATCAAGAAGAGATGTCTTACCATGGTCAACGTGACCCATAACACATACAACTGGAGGTCTCTTTACTAATGTAGATTCGTCCTCTTCTTCTTCTTTTAACAATTCTTCTACAATATTAACCTTTTCCTCTAATTCAGCAATAATCTCATATTCTAAAGCAATTTCTTCTGCTTCTTCAAAAGTAATCTCTTGATTAATATTAACCACTTTACCTTGTAAAAATAACTTTTTAACCAAAGAAGCAGCTGGCATTTTCATTTTGTCTGCTAATTCCTTAATTGTTAAAGAATCTGGTATAATAATTGTCTTGATTGTTTCTTCCTTTGCTTCTTGAACTTGAATTGGTGCTGGTTTGATAAATCTACCGCTTTGATTAGCATTGGAATTATTTCTATTATTGTTGTTATTGTTATTGTTATTGTTGTTGTTTCGGTTATTATTGTTACGGTTTGAATTAAAATTATTATTTCTATTATTGTTGTTATTATTGTTATTGTTGTTTCGGCTATTATTGTTATTTGAGCTATTATTTGAATTGCTATTATATCCACCATTATTAGCATTTCTATTGTTTGAATTACTATTTGAGTTATTATTTCTGTAATTATTGTTACTACTGTTATTACTTGGTCTATTATTGTTATTACTATTATTGTTATTGCTATTATTGTTATTATTTGGTCTATTATTGTTGTTGCTATTGCTGGTATTGTTGTTATTCGGTCTATTATTATTGTTATTTGATTGTTGATTATTCTGTCTATTATTCATATTATTTGTTCTATTACCCGCGTCACCATTCGTATTATTTGGTCTATTTCCGTGATTTGTATGTTCATTTGTATATCTAGGCTTGTTATGATTCTGGTCAGAATGGTGTTGCTCTTTATTATCCTGGTTAGAATGATTCATAACTTGCTTATTATCTTTATGGTTATTTGTTTGTTGATTATTGTGATTATTATTTGAATTATTAAAATTGTTAGCAGATTCTGTTTTCTTCTCTGTCACTTGATGATTTAAAACTTTTTGTCCCGAACTTGTTTTCTGTTCAGTAGGTTTTTCTGTATTTTCCTTACTGTTCTTCGAATCACTACTACTTGCAAAATGCTCTTTTACTAATGCAATATTTGATTCGTCAACCGTGCTCATATGATTATGAACATCAATGCCTTTCTGTTGTAAAAAATTAACGATATCCTTGCTTTGCTTATCTATCTGTTTTGCCAATTCATGTATTCTCATCTTTGACATACTTCTTACCTCCGCTATTCATTGACGTACAATATAAAGTGTTTAAACACTATCTATTCTACTTTTGTGTCCAGTTTCTTTATAATCGCGTCGGCAAAGCCCTTATCAATGACTGCTAAAGATGCTCTAATCTCTTTACCCATTGCATGACCTAACTCCGTCTTTAATTCATAAAAGCAGATTGGTACATTATAAAACGTACACATGTTAGTAAACATCTTTTTCGTATTATCTGATGCATCTAGTGCAACAATAACAAGACTAGCTTTACCTTCCTTTACTGCCTTTTCTGTTGAAAATTCACCGCTCGCGATATTTCCTGCCTTAGTGGCTAACCCAATTAGGGATAATACTTTATCTTGCTTCAAGTTTCTCTAGCTCCTCTTTTAACTCTTCGTACACCTCGGCTGGAATATTTACTTTAAGAGAACGTTCAAGTCCACGATTCTTAATTGCTTTATTTAAACAGTCCGAAGATGCGCATATGTATGCACCTCTGCCATTCTTCTTGCCTGTGGTATCCATTACAATTTCATCTTCTGGAGTTTTAATCACTCGAATCATTTCTTTTTTGCTTTTCATCTCTCCACAACCAGTGCACTGTCTTAAAGGTATTTTTTTGACACTCATTTAAGCTCCCTTCTGTCGCTTTCAGCGACATATAAATAATAAAAAGGGCAATTATTCTGTTACTTGTGATTCACTTTTAATATCGATTTTATACCCTGTTAAACGTGCTGCTAATCTAGCATTTTGGCCTTCTTTACCAATTGCTAAAGATAATTGATAATCAGGAACTACTACTTTTGCACTTTTTTCTTCTACGTTAACATCTACAGATACTACCTTTGCTGGGCTAAGTGCATTTTCAATTAATATAGCTGGATCATCGTTCCAGTTAATGATATCAATCTTCTCGCCTCTAAGTTCATTTACAATAGCATTTACTCTTGCGCCGTTAAGACCTACACAAGCTCCTACTGGATCTACATCTGGATTATTCGTATACACAGCCATCTTTGTTCTAGAACCAGCTTCTCTCGAGATACTCTTAATCTCAACTGTACCATCTTTTACTTCTGTTACTTCTGCTTCAAAGAGTCTCTTTACAAGTTCAGGATGAGTTCTTGATACTGTAATTTTTGGACCTTTTGTTGTGTCTTTTACTTCAAGTAAATAAAGTTTAATACGATCCGTAGGTTTGAAACGTTCTCCCTTTACTTGTTCATTTTCGGTAAGAACCGCATCAACTTTTCCCAAATTTATACTTACATTATTGCCAACATAACGTTGTACAATACCAGTTACTACATCTTTTTCTCTCTCATAATATTGATTAAATAAGACTTTTCTTTCTTCTTCACGAATTTTTTGAACTACTACTTGTTTTGCTTTTTGAGCTGCAATACGTCCAAAGTTCTTTGGTGTAACTTCAATATTAACGATATCACCTATATCATTTCTAGGATATTTTAAAACTGCTTCTGCTAAAGCAATCTCTGTTACAGAATCTTCAACTTTTTCTACAATAACTCTTTCTTGAAATACCGCAACTTCACCAGTTGATCTGTTAATATTTACTTTAATATTATCCGCTTTACCAAAATGATTCTTGCAAGCTGCTACTAGTGAATTTTCAATTGCTTCAAGTAAAATATCTTTGCTTATACTTTTTTCCTTTTCAATTTGATTAAGTGCTTCAATTAATTCTGAATTCATTTTGATTTATCCTCCTATTTTAAACCACAACGGCTTTCCAAAGCTTAATAAACTAGCCTAAAAGTCAAAAGTTAACCTAACCATCGCAATATCAACTTTTGCTATTTCCATCTTTTCATTATTATCCAATACAATTGTTATGGACTCTTCATTAAAACTATCTAAAATTCCAATAAACTCTTTTTGTTTATTCAATGCTTTATAAAGCTTAACTTCAACTTCTTCACCAATGCATCTACTAAAATGCTTATCTTTCTTAAGTTGTCTTCCAAGTCCTGGTGAACTCACTTCTAAAATATAGGCATCCTCGATAAATTCATTCTTATCTAGTAGCTCACTAAACGCTCTACTTACAAGTTCACAATCATCGATATTAATTCCGTTCTCTTTATCGATGTATGCTCTCAAATACCAGTTTGAACCCTCTTTTACATATTCCATATCATATAGTTCAAAATTGTTTTCTTTTATAATTGGCTCTATTAGCTTTTCCGCTCTTGCTTCATAATCTTCTCTTTTCGCCATCTAATCCCTCTTTTCTACCCATCATACCTATTATAATGTTTATATATATCTTCTAATAAATTCTGCCTTTTTATATAATTATATGCATGTCTCCAAGCAATTTTTATACTAAACCATTTATGCAAAATTTAGTGGAACCAGTTTATAACACATATAAGGAGTGGACTTTCGCCCACTCCTTACATTACAATTATCACGCTGTTATCTATAGTAGTATAACACTATAGTGTTATTGTTGCAAGTCTTTTTTGTTATTTTTTAACTACACGTATCGTTATTCTTTTAATAGAAGCCCACAATGACTAATTTCTATTTTAAACAATTTAACATTTTCTGTAGTATTACTCATTTAAACTGTTATTATTGTTACCATTATTGTTGTTATCATTTTTGTTATTATTCTTTCCGTCTTTATTTTCTTTTTTTAACTTCATTTTCTTTTTACATATAACTAAAATAACTATAGCAATTGTTAATAAAGCCACAATATAAGGCAGATTAATTACAAACCATACAAAAAAGTCCTGAGCTTTATCCCTACATTTTTCAATATTCTTATCATATCCTTCATGAATTCTTTCCGATACTGACTTTTTCTGCGCAGATACTTCAGTTATTTTCTTTACCTCTGTAATCGTCAAGTTAACTGTGCTATACTCTACAAGATTATTGTAGGTACGAATCTGTGATTCATTCGCCTCAATTTCATAACGAATCTCAGATAACTTCGTTTCCAACGTAATGATATCTTCTAATTTTTCAGCCTTTTTAACAAGTTCCAGTAACCTTTCCTCTTCAATCTTAAGCGATTTATTATGACTTTCAACATCAACATAGTCTAATGTTACATCTTCTGTCTTCTCTTCTTTATTTACTACATTACCATCTTTGCTAACCTCATTAACAAACTCATCCATATGATCCTTTGGAATCCTTACTACCATCGTACTATATCTTTGATCTTCTTCGCTAAAATACTTATTGCCACTTAAGGTTGAATCCTCCACGTAGCCCTTGTATTTTTTGATATCTTGATCTAGCTTTTGAATCAGAAGATCGTAGTCTAAAGTTTCTAAATCAAGAGATACTATTTTTATCAGTTTACGATTGGTACTATCATCCACTTGGTTGGCAGTGGATACAATAGATGTACCATTTGTTATTGCTTTTTCTTCACTTTGTACCGAACCGTCAGTTGCCTTATCCGTTGTGCTTGTATCAGATTCGACATTTACATCATTAGTAGTATTTAATTCATCTCCAATACTGCTGCTAGATAAGTCTCCTGAATTATCTTTCAAATTATCATAAGAAGAATCCACCATCGGTGTTGTTGAGTCCTCCTTATAATCACTTTTCCTACTGCACCCTACATTAATTAAACTCCCAATAATGACGATGCACAAGAAGATCTTTACTAATTTTCTTCTCATTGCTATTCCTCCTCCATGAAAATTATTATATCGTTTCTATCCTTCAATATACTTTCCGTCTTTCCTCTATGATGTTACATATATAATGTGTCGTTTTTATTTTCTTACATATAACACTATGGAGGATGAGTATAGGTTGCATCATCATTTCAAATATTTTACAAAGATTCTATAATCTTTCTTACAATTCTTTCTGTGATAAAAATTTATGTCAGGAAGGCTATTCGTATGCAACAAAATAGATTTTGATTATCATAAGGTTTACTTCCATAATTTTATCAGTTTAAATGCTTTCTTTTCACAAATACTAGTATCAAATAGTTTCTTTATAGATTTAAAATTGAGATTATTTCATTTTAATTTGTGATAAGGAGAAAGAACTATGGATCCTCTAATGCCAATCAACCCGATGTTTCCTAACTTTTCAATATATCCAGCAGCTACTCCAAAACTTATTGGAACGGATAATGAAAAGGAAGAATTTCTCGCTTCTCTAGATTCTGATAAAAGAGATTATGTATTAAAACATACTAGCTTAGACTGTTCGGTTAAGGACCTAGAAGAATGCATGAAAGATTTAAAAGGAGAATAACCCTCTTGGGCATTCTCCTTTTTTCTAAATTTATTCATAGTAATTACGAAAGTCATATAGTTTACTATAGTGTAATTTACCTTTTAAATAACATCAATATGGCACATCTTCATGGCTTCTAAAGCATTTTTATGAGAATCTTTCGTAACTCCAGCACAGCACGTAGAATCAACAATGAATTCCTTCTCTGGAAAATTTGCTTTTAATAATAGCGCATTTGAAATAACGCATATATCTGTGCATAACCCAACCAATTCAATTGTATCATAATTACTCACTAATTCAGGCAAGTCAATACTACCAAATGTACCCTTTTCAACAACGCTTTCTACATATGGTAATAATTCTTCACGAATCTCCCAGCCATGAGATGGTTTAATGCAGTGTTCAACAGGAAGCTTTTTGCCTTCCATCGTTGTGAGATAATTAGCAGAATGTGTGTCCTTAGTAAAAATAATATCAGTGCCCTCTGCCTTTGCAACTTTTATTTTTTCAACAACTTTAGGAACGATAGAAACCGCTTCTTTTGTTCCTAAAGATCCATCGATAAAATCATTCTGCATATCAATTACTAATAATACTTTGCTCATGTAAGCCTCCTATGTATATGTTCGTTATGTTTATTTTATTATGTTCATACTTTCGATTCGCTATAATTACTTCCTTCACTAATTGAAACTTCATACTTAGTATCCTATTTAGAATGATCATATTGTGAAAGAGTATTTTAGATATATTAGCTTTCGATTTCGTCTATTAATATTATATCATATTTTTCATGCTTTATAACATGTATTGTATTCTACTAGAAATTTGAAACTTGATGATATTTATTTTAATGGACTGTGCATGCAATAAAAATTGCATCTACATAATCTACCATCTGTTTTACTAAGTTATTTGAAGATGTATTCTTAACTTCTTTTAAACGTACTTTTAGTTGCTCTGATTCATCTTTCGAAAAGAATCTTTTTAACTGATGACTCTTATCTAGTAAACTTACAAAAGCTACTGTATCATCTGACATTTCAGCTTTTCCTAAAACCTCATTCTTCACTTGATTAATGACTGCATCAACTTTTTCGTTGACAGGTATGTAAACAGTTTTCTTTCTAAAAATACCTGCTTCTGCTCTACTAACATATCCACTAGCTTCTAAGGATTCTGCTATATCCACCATCAGCCCTTTAATATCTTTATTGGTGAATGAAAAAACATAATCCGATGCAATTTTATTAACCGACATTTCTTTTTTCTTATTTACGTGATCATAAAGGGATTTTAAGTATTTTAACGATGAATCCAACTCACCTATTATTTCTATTTTCTTCTTCTCTTTCATTTTGGCGCATTTACTTAAGATTAATTCAATCACACCTGCAGACACAACACATGTTAGAGCTTCTGTTTGAATTGCAGATATTGCACCCTTCTTCTTTAATGAACACAGTAAGTATTTTTGAGCAATTGATAAATCATTCATTTTCTTTCCTCCTAAATTCTCTAATTCATTCTTTCTGTAAACAAGTATCTTAAACTAGTAATTTATAAAGTCAGATTTCTGTTACCAATCCTATATTGCCACTTTTTCAAGCTTATTTCAAGAAATATTTTACATTTTATTATTTAAAAAAACTCAAAGCTTATATTATTTAATACTTGCTTTGAGTTTGTATGTATCTATTAATTTTTACATGAGTTTTAAAACAAACCACCGTTATATTTAAATTGTGCTATTAACATTATAATAATACCTCCTATAAATCCGATCCCAAATGCATAAAACCCATATTCTGATACGGATACATAATCAATAATTCCAGATAGAAAAATACCAAAGCCCATCAAGCAAGTTCCCTTACCCATTAACGTGGTATAAGGCTTTTTATCTTCTTCTGAAACTTTTGTATGATGATAATCATGTATTAAATTTATTCTTTCTTTGACCCATATAAGCCAACCAATTATGATAATTAGGATACCTAAACTAGACATCATAATTAGTTCAAACATTAATACCATCTCCTATTATTTTTATTGGATTAGAAAAAAGATTAGAAAAAAGAGTCTAGAGATAACCTCTAAACTCTTCCTTAAGTACCAGCCCGTAGGGGAGTCGAACCCCTGTCTTCGCACTGAGAATGCGACATCTTGACCACTTGACCAACGGGCCTCAAGAACAAGACTATTTTACTCCTTTTATTTTAAAAAAGCAAGCTTATTTTTAAAATTTTTCAAATAATTTTATTTTTTAGATTAACTTAGCAAATTATATTAAATTTAATATCATTAGTATCAAATATAGCCTGCCATAAGACTATACAAAAATATGTAATTATATTATGGCAGGTTATTTGATATACGTGCTATACATTTGGCATATTCTATCTTAAAACAACTGGCTATCTTTTATTAAATGACAAGAATCATTGTCTAGTATGATTAAAAAGCTATCAATTAGCCATTATGATGTGGATGTTCATTTACTACAATTGACGCCTTTATCATTAATGTTGTTAAATCAGTATCGAACTGTGTTTGTTCTGCCTCTAAGTGAGCAATAAGTTCCCCTTCACTTGTAATTACATATTTAGGTGGTAAATGATTTAAAGCATATGCTATGATATCTAATTTACATCTTTCGCATTTACAACCAATAAAAGTGTTTTTCATTTGCTCATATTTTTTAATTACTATGTCTTCTGTTACATTTTTTAAAACGATTTGCATTATACTCCTCCTAGCTCCCATGAGCGACTTTTAGTCGCTTTTATATCAGGGGGGTGTGAAATTTTTTCACATTATTCCCATCTGCCGCCATCAAAGACAGATAAATCAGGGATGTGAAGTGTTTTTCATTTCACACTATAATCTCTTCCTTTGTACAATAAAAATTTCCTTTTTATTAACATTAGCCCTTATCATAAAGTTACAATACTTATATCGGTATTTTATTAAAAAAACTATACTATAAATATCCTTTTTCTATAAAGATGATAGTATTTTTACTTAAACGTGTATCCATTCAATACCAAACTACATCTCCAAGAAATCCATAAGGGATATCTGATTCGATGCAGGCAGGTTTCCAAACAGATCCAAATCTGCCATTAAATCTACTACTGTCTGACTGACTTTACATCGTTGTTTAAAGTCATCCCTTGATAAGAATTTGCCATCTTTACAAGCTTCTACAACTGCATCTGCTGCCTTATCTCCAAGTCCGTCAATGGTACTTAATGCTGGCATTAATTTACCATCAATAATCTGAAATCTATGTGCATGTGCTCGGTAAATATCAATTTGCGTAAATTCAAATCCACGTGCATACATTTCTTGAACAATTTTCATATCTTTTAGTGTATCTTGCTCTTTCTTTGTTAACTCATTACTACGCTTTTTATAATCATTCATGTAATATTCAAGACGCTCTTTGCCTAAGCACATGAGTTCATAGTTAAATGCAGATGCACGAATACTAAAGAATGCTGCATAATAAGCAAGTGGATAATACACCTTAAAATAAGCGATACGGAATGCCATCATAACATAGGCTGCCGCATGTGCTTTTGGGAACATGTACTTAATTCGTTTGCAGGACCAGATATACCAATCTGGTACACCTTCTTTAAGCATTGCTTCTTCCATTTCTGGCTTAAGGCCCTTGCCCTTTCTAACACTTTCCATGATGGTAAATGCAAGACCATTCTCTACCCCCTGATTAATCAGATAGGTCATGATATCATCACGTGTACAGATTGCAGTTGATAGTGTACACTTTCCTTCTGCAATCAATGTCTGCGCATTGTTTAGCCATACGTCGGTACCATGAGATAATCCCGAGATACGTACTAGGTCAGAAAAGGTCTTTGGTTTTGTATCACGCAACATCTGCATTACGAAATCTGTACCGAATTCAGGGATACCAAGAGATCCAAGGTCACACCCTCCAATATCCTCAGGTCTAATCTTTAGGGCACTTAAATTATCAAATAGGGATAATACCTTTTCTTCATCCAATCTTACCGTTTTTGAATCTAATCCTGTTAGGTCTTCTAGCATACGAATCATGGTTGGATCGTCGTGGCCTAGAATATCAAGTTTTAGTAGGTTATGATCAATAGAGTGATAATCAAAATGAGTTGTTATTGTCTTTGTTGTCATATCATTTGCAGGATGCTGTACTGGAGTAAACGAGTAAATCTCCTCACCATGAGGTAATACAATAATACCACCTGGATGCTGACCCGAAGTTCTTCTAACTCCAACACACCCGTCAACAATACGTTCTATTTCTGCTCTTCTCTTATGCTGTCCTCGTTCTTCATAGTACTTTAATACATATCCATATGCTGTTTTTTCTGCTAGTGTACCAATGGTACCTGCTCTAAAAGTATGGCCTTTACCAAATATAACTTCGGTATAATCATGGGCATTGCTTTGATACTCACCCGAGAAGTTAAGATCGATATCTGGTTCCTTATCACCTTTGAATCCCAAGAATGTCTCAAACGGGATATCATGTCCATCTTTCTTAAGTGGAGCACCACAAACAGGACAGGCTTTATCTGGCATATCACACCCTGAACTTCCTGCATATTTACGAACTTCCTCTGATTCAAAATCATAATAATGACATTCCGAGCAGTAATAATGTGCAGCAAGCGGATTAACTTCTGTGATACCTGCCATTGTTGCAACGAACGAAGAACCTACCGAACCTCTTGATCCAACTAGATAGCCATCCTCATTTGATTTCCATACTAGCTTTTGCGCTATGATATACATAACGGCGAATCCGTTGCTTATAATTGAATTCAATTCATGTTCCAAACGATCTTTTACTATCACAGGCAACTCAGGTCCATAGATTGAAGTTGCTTTATCATAACAGATTTGTCTTAAAGTCTTATCAGAATCTTCAATAACCGGTGGACATTTATCTGGGCGAACTGGTGATATTCTTTCAATCATATCAGCAATCTTATTGGTATTCGTTATTACAACTTCTTCTGCTTTTTTTGCTCCTAGATAGGAGAATTCTTCTAGCATCTCATCCGTTGTTCTAAGGAATAATGGCGCCTGATCATCTGCATCCTTAAAGCCTTTTCCAGCCATTATGATTCGTCGATAGACTTCATCTTCTGGATCTAGGAAATGCACATCACAAGTTGCAACGACTGGTTTATGAAATTCTTCTCCAAGTTCTATTATCTTACGATTCAGATTCATCAGATCTTCTTTCGAACTTACATCATACTTATCACTTCGAATCATGAAATCATTATTTCCAAGAGGCTGAATCTCAAGATAATCATAGAAGTTCACAAGTCTTGTAACCTCTTCCTGCGACTCTTGCCTTAATAACGCTTGATATAATTCACCTGCTTCACAAGCAGAGCCAATTAATAACCCTTCTCTATTCTCATTAAATACACTCTTAGGAATTCTCGGCCTTCTATTATAATATTCAATATGCGATAATGAGATTAACTTATACAAATTAACCCTTCCAATGTCACTCCTTGCAAGTATAATCGCATGATACGTAGGCAATTTCTTAATAGAGTCACTCGATAATTTACTCATTTCATTCAATTTATCAAGACTTGTAACTCCTTTTTCCTTTAGCATCTCAACGAATTTAAGAAATATCTCTGCTGTAGCTGTTGCATCATCAACTGCTCTATGATGATTCTCTAAAGATATCTTAAGGGCTTTGGCAACTATATTTAATTTATACTTATTAAGATCTGGTAATAGAATTCTTGCTAGAGCTACTGTATCTAAGACAGTAAAATCCGTTGGAATTCCTAATATTTCAGCCTTTTTATTTATAAAACCGATATCAAAGGATGCATTATGTGCTACCATAGCACAGTCTTTGCAGAACTCTATAAATTCTGGCAAGATAACATCAATCATCGGTGAGCCAAGAACCATCTCATCATTAATACCAGTTAATTGCTCAATTTCAAATGGAATCGGAATGTCCGGATTAACAAAGGTTGAATACGTATCCACAATCTTGCCATCTATCACTTTTACCGCGCCAATTTCTATAATTTGATCTTTGATTGGTCCAAATCCTGTGGTTTCAAGATCAAAAACGACATAGGCATCATCAAGATTTTGTCCTTTTCCATTCTGAACGATATCTTTTAGATCGTCTACCAAGTAAGCCTCAACACCATATATTACTTTAAAATCAGTGCCCTCCACCGTATGATTCGCATCTGGGAATGATTGTACAACTCCATGGTCCGTAACTGCCAATGCTTTATGCCCCCATGACATAGCACGTTTGATTAATTTTTTTACATCCACAACGGCATCCATATCGCTCATCATCGTATGTGCATGAAGTTCTACTCTTTTTGAATCATGATTGTCTTTTCTCGTCACTGTAAAGTCCGGGATTGTCTTAATTCCAACAATGGACCCTATTGTAATCTCTCTATCATATCGGTCTAGCAAAGCCATACCCTTCATTTTAATAAAGATTCCTTCTTTTAAGTCCGCTTTTAAGTCCGCAACCTGTTCATTCTTTAAGAATATCTTTGCTGTAATAGTATCCGTAAAATCAGTTACTGCAAATGTTATAATTGTCTTTTCATTTCGAAGTTCTCTATCCTCTAACTTTAAAATCTTACCACGAATTACTACTTCTCCAACCTCATCAATGATGTCTACGATTGGAATTGCTTCTCCTTCGAACCCTTTACCATAGAAGATATCTGGATCATCAATAGCTTTTTTATAAGAATACTTATTCTTCTCAAATGGCTTTTTCTCGTCTTTTTTCTCTTTGTTGTGTTCTGGATTCGCTTCTACTTTTGCTTTTGTAGTTTCTACTTTTTGTGCATGTACTGATTCTTCTGATTCATGTACCTGATTATGAGTATTACTATGTGAACCTACCGTTTCTTCATATGTAGAAGCATGACCGTTCGCATAATGCTCATTGTCTTTTTCTTCGGCATCTTCACTTCGTATAGGCTCATAATATTCAAATTGTACCATAACACCATAACCAAATCGATCATTGAAAATGCTTTCTAACTTCTGTTTCATCTCACTCGATTTATTTCTGGTTAGAAAGCTATCCTCACAACGAAGTATCATTTTTTCTTCTTCAAATCTAACTTCTGATGTTTTTAATATATTATATTCTAGAACACTATTCTCTCGAAGTTCACTTAATATACTATCCTCATAACTTGTGAGTAACTTATTTGGTGTATATTGCGCTGATAACTTATATTTTTCCATTAACTTAATTTCATTTTCAGTCTCAAAAAATAATTGTTTCTTTATTTGATATTCTATCTTCTTAATATTATTTCGACTGATTAAACGGTGACTTAATATGTGAATCTTTAACTGTTTCTTTGATTTGGAAGCAATTATTCGTTCAACAACTACTTCTTTGAATAAGTCTCCCAAATCTTTATTCACTTCTAAATGGTCAAATACTTCAAAAAAAGTTAATGCCATTTTCTTTCACTCCCATTTCTTACGCATGCTATATCTATATAGTACCTTTTTTACTTATTCCAATGAAGTAGTTCATACTTAAGTGCATCTAGTAGCTCTTCTTCCTTCATTTTCTTAATCACTTGCCCTTTTTTGATAATAATTCCTTCTCCGTTGCCTCCTGCAATTCCGATATCCGCTTCTCTCGCTTCTCCTGGGCCATTTACCACGCACCCCATAACAGCCACTTTAAGATCTAACGAGAGATCTTTTACCATTTCTTCTACTTCATTCGCTAGCTTAATTAAATTAATCTGTGTTCTTCCGCATGTTGGACAAGAGATAACTTCGACTCCACCTTTTCTTAGATCTAAGCTCTTTAAAATATGTTTTGCTGCCTTAATCTCTTCGACTGGATCTCCCGTAAGTGAAACTCGAATTGTGTTACCAATCCCCTCGTATAGGATAATTCCAAGACCAACGGAGGACTTAATTGTACCACTATATAGTGTTCCTGATTCAGTAATTCCAACATGTAGAGGATATCTTGTCTTATCCGCAATCAACTCATGCGCTTTTGCAGCCATTAGGATATCAGATGATTTGATACTAATAACCATATTATCATAATCTAAATCCTCAATCATTTTAACTTTTTCTAGAGCACTTTCTACAATACCTTCTGGTGTAACACAACCATACTTTTCTAAGATTGGTTTTTCTAAAGAACCACTGTTTACACCAACTCGAATTGGAATATTCTTTTCTTTTGCGGCATCTACAACTGCCTTCACTTTATTTATATCTCCAATGTTTCCTGGATTAATTCTAATCTTATCAACACCATTCTTAATGGCTTCTAGTGCTAAACGGTAATCAAAATGAATATCTGCAACTAATGGAATCTTGATTTCACGTTTAATAAATTGAATCGCATTTGCTGCCTCCATATTTGGTATTGCACAACGTACAATCTCGCAACCTGCTTCTTCTAGTCTCTTTATTTGCTCTACAGTTGATTTAACATCCTCTGTTTTTGTATTTGTCATTGATTGAATCAAGATTGGGTTATCCCCTCCAATTACTTGATTACCAATATGAATTACCTTTGTATTATTTCTCTTCATATCTAGCATTCACTATCCCTTCTTCTATATTTAAGAGCAATTGTGACTGAATCTGCCACAAATCATCTAAACCGCTTCTATAATAGATGATATAAAAAGCTTTCACAATAGCATTCATGTTAGATTCTTAATTTTCACGAACCTTTTAATTTTGCTTATTGTGAAAGCTCCTTTCTACTGAAACTTAACAATATAAATGTTATTATTACATAACTAAGTTACATATTTTCTTGCTTACTTTCTATATTTACTTCGTAAATAATCGACTGATATCATTATACATGACAAAGACCATTAAAAGCATTAGTGCAATAAATCCAATCATATGAACCATGCCTTCTTTTTCTTTGTCAATTGGCTTTCCTCTTAATACTTCTAAAAACAGAAATACTAATCTACCACCATCTAATGCTGGTATTGGAAGCAAGTTCATAACACCAAGGTTAGCACTAAGTAAAATACATAGATTAGCCAAGCTCATTAACGTAATGAAAATACCATGACTGATACTACTTTGATACGTATCACCAATCATACTAACAACACCAACTGGTCCTGCCATTTCATTCATTCCTACTTTACCAGTAATTAATTTTCCAACACTCTTAACCGTTGTAACAATCCAGTACTTTACTTCTACTGCACTGTATTTAAATACACCAACCGCTGAAGTTTTTTCCCTTACATTTGACGCTGCATATACTCCCATAAGGTACTTACCATTTTTCTGTAATTTTGGTGTTAATGTTACAGTATTAACTTTGCCATCTCTCTGGTAAGTAACTTTAATTGGTGCACCATTTGCATTAAAGTACATATAGCTACTTATCTCTCTTGCTATACTAATCTTCGTATTATCAAGTTTTGTTATTATATCACCTTTTTGCAATCCAGCTTCCATCGCTGGCGAATTCTTTTGGACATCATATAATTTTGGTACATCATAACCGATAGCCCCTACAATAATCATAGCCAATACATATGCTAAGATAAAATTAAAAATTGGTCCCGCTGCTATAACAGAGATTCTCGCCCAAACAGGCTTTTTATTGAATGCCCTCTCATCTTCTACTAATTCATCTTCACCAAGCATCATACAAGATCCACCAAGTGGAAATACTTTTAGTGAATATCTCGTGTCATTCTTTACAAAACTAATTAGTCTTGGTCCCATTCCTAAAGAGAACTCTGTCACTCCAATGCCATTTTTCTTGGCTAATAAAAAGTGACCTAATTCATGAATGATAATAATTAGTGAAAATATTAGTATTGCTATAATTATATTCATGCTAACTCCTATCTGCCGAACGTGGCTTCATTAAGGCAATAAATGATATCCTTCTACCATTTACTTTCTATAATATCATATGTTGTCTTTTCAATATCTAGAATTTTTTCCACGGATGGATTCTCAATCAATTTATGTTCCCTAACACAATATTCTATGATATCCGGAATGTCTAAATATTTAATCTTTCTATTTAAGAACTTCTCAACTGCTCTCTCATTTGCTGCATTATATACCGTTGGCATACTTCCACCAATTTCACCAACCTCATATGCGAGACGAAGTGATGAAAAGGTATCCATATCTGGCTTTTCAAATGTTAAATTAGCTAATTTAAAAAAGTCTAATCTCTCACCTGATAGCATTCTTCTCTCTGGATAATAAAGTGCATACTGGATTGGAAGCCTCATATCTGGTGTTCCTAATTGTGCAATAACTGCACCGTCTAAGAATTCAACCGCTGAATGAATGACACTTTGTGGCTGTATAACCACCTCAATCTTATCAATTGGTGTATGGAATAACCATTTTGCTTCAATTACTTCTAATCCTTTATTGACCATGGTGGATGAATCAATTGTTATCTTTCGCCCCATCGCCCAATTTGGATGCTTAAGTGCATCTTCTACCTGAATATTAACTAGTTCACTTCTCTTTTTTCCTCGAAATGGTCCACCAGATGCTGTTAAGATAATTTTACTTATCTCATTACCCTTTTCTCCATTTAAAGCTTGAAAAATAGCGGAATGTTCACTATCTACTGGTAATAACTGAACGCCATATTCTTCAACTAGAGGCATAATAATATGTCCAGCAGTAACTAAAGTTTCCTTATTAGCTAATGCAATATCCTTACCAGCTTTAATAGCTTCAATTGTTGGTCTTATACCAATCATGCCAACAATCGCAGCAACAACTATATTTATATCAGATACAGTTGAACACTCAATCAGTCCATCCATACCCGATACTATTTTAACATCGATATCTTTTACATTTTCTTTAAGTTCTTTTGCATTCTTTTCGTCCCAAACGCAAGCAATTCTTGGCTTAAATTCTCTGATTTGCTGTTCTAACAAACGAATATTACTTCCTGCTGCTAAGGCAATTACCTTAAGATCGTCATTTGCTCGAACAACCTCGAGAGTTTGAGTACCGATTGAACCAGTTGAACCTAATATCGTAATATTCTTCATCCTAACTCCCATCTGCCATCTAAGGCGACTTTCTTATTAGGTGTGTGAAGTTTTATCACACCAATACCAATTGTTTACCATGACTACTTCAATATCATACATTCAATTTTTATTTCTATGAATTGATTATAGGATGGATGTAGCTAAGAAATAAACAATAGGTGCCGTAATTATAATACTATCAAAACGATCTAGAATTCCTCCATGGCCAGGAATTAAAGTACCATAATCCTTAATGTCATGATTTCTTTTAATTGCAGAAGCTGCTAAATCACCAATTTGTGATACCACACTTGATGCTGCTCCTATAATTGCAAATGCAAGCATTGGATTCTCGTAATGAGTAAGATAACCTTTAAATACCAATGCATAAATAAATCCGATTAGGGCTGCACCTAGCACACCGCCAATACAACCTTCTAATGATTTTTTAGGACTTAATTTTGGTGTAATCTTATGCTTTCCTAATAAGATTCCAGATAGGTAAGCGAATGTATCTGAGCCCCATGCTCCAATAAAGATAAGCCATACAAGAATTGCTCCATCTTCTAGAACCCTTACTTTATATATGTAAGAAAGCATAAGGGATACATAAAAGAATCCAAAAAACGCTAATGTTACTTGTTCTGTATTATATTTAGGAAATGTAAATACATAACTAAATAATAAAAGTAAAAGAAACGCAATAAATAACATCATGATATAATCTTCTTTATCTAATAAAATCATAAAATCATATGCCAAAGAAGCAAGACAAGTTATAATACCTAATATGGTTTTCTTAATATTCCCAACTTGAAAAAGTTCAGTTAATCCTATTAATGAAATGATTGCTACTGTAGCAAATAAGATATTTCCACCCATGATTACTGTAAATAATGTAATAATCATAAGAATAATTGAACTTCTAAGTCTAATTAAAAATGTATTTAACATACTTTACCCCCTATACTGCGCCAAATCTTCGATCTCGATTATTATAGTACTCCACAGCTTTTAATAATTCTTTTTTATCAAAATCCGGCCACAATACGTCAGTAAAATAAAATTCTGTGTAAGCCAATTGCCATAATAAGAAATTAGATAATCTTTGCTCACCACTTGTTCTTATAAGTAAATCAGGTTCTGGTATTCCTTTTGTATCAAGGTAATCCGAGAACATATCTTCATTTATTTGAGAAACATCAAATTTATTTTCTTTATAATCAACGGCAACATTTTTAATAGCACGAATCATTTCATCCCTGCCACCATAATTTAATGCAACTTGAAAATTAAGTCCCGTATTCTTCGTGGATGTTTCTTCCAATTCCTTAATACTTTTTTTCATATCATCATTAAAGATACTGATATCCCCAAGAACACGAACTCGCATATTATTCTTATTACTTGTTTTTATACAATCTTTCAAATAATTCTTTAGAAGCTTCATGATTGCATTAACTTCCTCTTCTGGCCTTGACCAGTTTTCTGTCGAAAATGCATATACAGTTAAATATTCAACTCCCATCTTATCTGCGGCTTCACATATTTTTTCAACTGTCTTGCCTCCTTGTACATGGCCAAAATTACGTGGCATAAATCTTTTTTTTGCCCAACGACCATTTCCATCCATAATAATTGCTATATGATTTGGAATTCTCATTCCATTTTCATTTATTTTGTCTCCCATCTGAGACCTCCTAATACTGTAATAGGACGTACTTTGCCTTATACAAAATACGTCCCTCTTGTTCTCTTTATATATAATAGAATTCCTATTTAAAACAATTCTATTATCATTATTAAAACTTGAATATCAAGTCAATACCTTTTTATAAAGAGTAAGCTTATACGGTAAGAACTTCTTTTGATTTTGCTTCAATAGCTTTGTCGATATCAGCAATATATTTATCTGTAAGTTTTTGAACCTGATCTTCTATACTCTTATATTCATCATCAGAAATTTCATTTGCTTTATTTTGTTTTTTGAATGCATCGTTTGCATCTCTTCGAATGTTACGAATTGCTACTTTGGCATTCTCACCTTTTTTCTTAACATCTTTAACTAAATCTTTTCTTCGGTCTTCAGTTAATTCTGGAAATACAAGTCTAATCACTTTACCATCATTATTTGGAGTTAAACCAATATCAGATTGCATAATTGCTTTTTCAATCTCTTTAATTAAACTGCTTTCCCATGGTTGAATTTGAATAACTCTTGCTTCCGGAACAGATACATTTGCTACTGATTGTAAGTTAGATGGTGTACCATAATAATCAACTTTGATTTTATTAAGTATGCTTGGATTAGCTCTACCTGCTCTGATTGATGATAATTCATCGTTTAAAGTATCTAATGATTTGTTCATTTTTTCTTCAAATTGTCCAATTCTTGAATCCATTATAATCCTCCTAATATATATTACACAGTTACTTTTGTACCTGTAAATTTTCCTTGTAATGTATGAATGATGCTATTTTTTTCATTTAAACTAAAGACAAGCATTGGCATCTTATTCTCTAGACACATAACAGTTGCAGTTAAATCCATAACCGCTAATTTTTTATCTAACACTTCGTCTATTGTAATCTCGTCATATTTCTTAGCATTAGGATTTGTCTTTGGATCACTATCATATACGCCATCGATAGATTTCGCTAACATAATGACATCTGCTTCCATCTCTATTGCCCTTAAAGCAATTGCAGTATCCGTTGAAAAATATGGATTACCTATTCCACCTGCAAAGAATACTATTTTTTTGGCAGCAAAACTTTCATTTGCAAGATCCTTAGAGAATAATTTAGTCATAGAACCACATGCAAATGGTGTTAATATCTCTGTCTGCATTCCAACAAAGCGAAAAATCTCAGACACGTAAATGCAATTCATTACCGTTGCTAACATACCAATTTGGTCTGCCTTTGTACGGTCGATTGTCTCACTTGTTCTTCCTCTCCAGAAGTTACCACCGCCAATTACAATTCCAACTTCAATACCTTCTTCAACTAACGATTTTACTTGATTCGCCACTTCAATACAGGTTGCTTCATCAAATCCAGTCTTCTTTTCGCCTGCAAGCGCTTCTCCACTTAGTTTTAATAAAACTCTCTTATAATTTTGCATCATCTTTACCTCTGGTTATTATTATCTCTATTTTATTATTGAACAATACTATCATTTGCGCTTTATCTATAAGATAATGTGAAACTTATTAGTGACCGTTTCTTTCTTAGCTATAAATAAACGCAAGTATCTTTTTGCACACTATATTTTATCACATAATTTCTATAATGTACAATTGATTTCCATTATTCTTTCTTAATTTTTCTTATTATCTTAAAATAATTCAGCTATTTTTTTAAAAAAGATTAATCTCATTTAATTTTCACTTATCCTCATGAAAAATGGCTTAACGATTAATCGTAAAGCCATTTAAACTATTAGTATTCTACACTATTATATGACAAATTTCAAGTAATTTGTATTTTGATTTTTTCTTAAATAAAAACCTTATTCTTAATCATTCTACGAAAACTTACTCTAGGCGAATCCGAATCATATAGCTCTGATGCGCAGGTACTGTAAATTTTAACATTCCATTTATCAACTCTAGATTAATATGGTTTCCAAAGCATTCTTCCATAGTTACCATCGTACCTAGTCCAAAATATTTTAATGGCAAAGTAACTTCTTGTTCGATTAAGTTGGTGGAACAAATCACAAAGATAACTTCTTTATCAGTAAATCTAGCATATGAAAAGACATATGCTTCATCATATACAACTAAAAATCCACCATCACTTAAAGCTTCTGAATTTTGTTTTAACATTGCCAGTTTTTGATACAATAGATAATTATCTCGTTTATCTTCTGTCAATTCCATATTCCAATCCATTGGATAACGGTATCCCTCATTATCAGTAATTCTTCCATCCAATAACCTCTCATCACCATAATAAATATTAGGCGCTCCAGGTAACGTAAATAGCATCATAACCGCTCCACGATATTCCATTGGATGAACTTGTTCATTATTATATAATCTAGAGATGTCATGACTGCCTAGTAAATTAAATAATTGGTTACACATTGAAAATGGTATTCTTGAATAAAACTCAATGATACGATTCTTCAATTGGCACGCTTTCATTTTCACCTGTACACCTCTTAGTATATCATTTCTTACATTAAATAAATCTGTCTCTCCGAGAAATTCTCGAATAGGTCTTGCACATGCAAAATAATTCATCGTTGAATCCCATTCGTCTCCTCGAAACATTTCAGAACAATCTGCCCAATCTTCTGCCAGTATCAAAAGGTCTGGTTTCTCCTTCTTTAATTCTTTACATAATTCTCTCCACACCTCATGATAAAGATCAATCGTTTCATTTCTAGCCATACAATCCGCGACATCAAATCTCCATCCATCGATATTATATGGTGAGTGAATCCATTTTTTTAAAACAGAATCATAATCTTTGTATATGATTTTTCTCAAATCTTCGGAAGTATAATTTAGCTTAGGCATTGTCTTAACTCCGACCCAAGTATCATAATGATTCTCTTCATCAAAGAAATAAAACTCGCGTTCCTTTGCATCTTTATTTTGAAAAGCACCAACATTAGCTTCATAAAACTCATTGTCACGGTTAAACCAAATACTCGCTGAACTTGTGTGATTAACGGATATATCAAGTATCAGCTTCATATTTCTCTTATGTAGCTCATCGGATAATTGAATCAACGCATCATCCCCTCCAAGATGAGGATCAACTTGAAAATAATCAATACAATCGTATTTATGTACCGATGGAGATAAAAAAATGGGATTTAAATATATGGCAGTCACTCCAAGATCTTTTAGATAATCCAATTTATTAATAATACCGTATATATCTCCTCCATAGAAATCAACACCATGACTTTCTTCCCAATTAGCTGCAGGAGTGTTCCAGTTTTTTATTTCTTTTGTCTTATACCCTTGATAACTATACTCTCCATCTTTTACACTTATTTCTGTTCTTCCATTACAGAATCGTTCTGGGAATATTTGGTAAAATACACTTTTCTTTACCCAGTCCACTTTCTTATAATCCACTAATATAATAAAATCTCTTGATTCATCTGGTATGTAATCAGTTATTCGGTATTGAGTGTAGTAATATATAGCATCCTTTGTTACTAAATAAAACTGATATTGTAATCTTGCTTCTTTTACTTTTACATCACAAGTGTAATAAATAAGCCCTTTCTCGTTCCTACAAAGTTTCATGGTATAGAGTTGTTCTATTCCAAATTCCTTAACTCTTAATAGTACATTTGAAATATCCGTATTTTCTAACATTCGTAATTGAATGGATATTGTCTCTCCTTTTTTCGGAAAGGGGTTACTTACATAATATTTTGATCCATCCGAATATACACTATCTAGCCATTGATTCAATTTATAGCCTCCCATTCCTTTTTATCCCTCCAATATTTATCGTTTTAATGATCTTGTGCAAGTAATACTTCGCTAATTGCACCATACAAATCACAAGGTATCTCTAATGTATTAATAGAACTCAAAACACTTTCTATAGAATCATTTTGAAGCCAAGACATAATCATTTCCTTTAAAAAGAAATCTATTTCTGCATGATCTAAAATTTCAAAGCATAGTTCTTTTACGTTATTATTCGCTAAACTCATACCATCAACGAACTTAATTCTTATTTCTTGGTTTGTAGCTGGTATATCTTTAATGAATATTTCGTTATGTAAGGAATCCCATTGATACTCTAAATCTATTAGACTCTCTTTATTAAGCATAAGAATTTTACTAGGTCTTTTAAATCCTTTCATTCTCAATTGGTACCTTCTGTCTTTTGGAATTACATTCATATCTCCTATTGGTTTTTGAATGATAAACTCTGCTTCTTTTTGATAATCTAAGATCATCTTAGTCATTGCAAAGTGTCCTTGTTCATAATCCATACTTATACCATCATCTTCATACAATGAAAACTCTCCATCAGCACCAGCTGCGACACATATTTCAATGCATTCTGGATTGGAAGTATCATTTAGATTCTCATTATTAACCACTAATGGAATTATGGCACCCGCTTTCATGAATACAGGTATATTCTCCTTATTACGATATATATGCATTCTTCTCTTTCCCTGATATATTAAGCCTGTAAAATAATCAATATAAATACTCTCTGGAAACCAAAAATTCACATTAGCCATTTTACTCTCTTGGTTCACCTTAGAGGTAATCGGTAATACGATTAACTCAGATCCAAAAAAATATTCATTTGGGCAGTGATATGCTGACACGTCTTCTGGATACTCATAATACATTGGAACAATGAGTGGGATTCCATTTGCATGTGTTCTATAATTCATTGAATATATATAAGGAATCATTTTATGGCGCAATCTCATATACCTGCTAATAATCGCTTCTGCCTCATAACTATAATTCCATGGTTCTTTATGATTAAATACACTCGCTGAACTATGTAAACGCATTATAGGTGAAAATACCCCAAACTGTACCCATCGTACCTGGAGCTCTTCTTGATATTTTCCTAACATATGCCCACCAATGTCGTGACTCCACCAACAGTATCCTACATTTGATGCTGTCGCTGTAAAATATGGCTGAAAGTCTAAGGAAGCCCATGATATAATAGAATCACCTGAGAAACCAACTGGATATCTGTGACTTCCAAGATCTGCGTAACGAGACAATATAAGTGGCCGTTTTCCATTTGTACTATTATCTAAATAATGATAATGATTTAATATCCATAACGGATCTAACCCTGATAGTTTCGTATCTTCTCCCTGCTGCCAATCAACCCACCAAAAATCAACACCCTGTTCCTCCAATGGATGATGTAGAAATTCAAAATATGCTTCCATAAATTTTGAATCTGCAGCATCAAAGTCTATCGTCTCATTCTTCAATATATCATATCCTAAATATTCTGCTATTTCTTTATATTTTGCCTCATAAGGTCTTACCCCTTGTGCTGGATGAACATTAAGCGTAATCTTAAGATTTTTAGCATGGAGCCATTTAAGTAATTTTTCTGGTTCTGGAAATAATTCTTTATTCCAAGTATAACCCGTCCATCCACTTAAATACTTCTCTTCTACTTGTGTTATATGCCAATCCATATCAATTACCGCCACGGAAAGCGGAATATTATTTTCCTCAAAGGTTGTTATTAGCTTCCTGTATTCCTCTTGCGTGTATCTATGGAACCTACTCCACCAGTTTCCTAAAGCATATCTAGGAAGTAACGGTGGCATCCCAGTCAGATGATAAAAATCTCTGATACACTCTTTATATGAATGTCCATATCCGAAAAAATAGCAATCAAAATGATTTTGTGGGCGTGCCTGTATGATACCCTCATCGTTAATCAAGTAACTTTTACTATCATCAAGCAAAGTATATCCTTGTCTGGATATCATCCCCTCGCCTAATTCTTTACTACCATCAACTTCATCTAAAGTTCGTAAGGTTCCTTTTAAAGTTTGATAAGGATCACCATAATGCCAAATTTCTAGTGGTGTGCCATGTTCTGATATCGTTTGTATCTTTAAAGTCCCTTTCGAAAACATGTAGCCTTTTTTATACTCTAATTTGAATCCTTTGGTTTGTATTACAATATATTCTCCATCTTCAATCAATTCATATTCTAGTTCTGGGAAGTCACGACACCAAACTGTCTGAGATGGTAAATCCACAAAATGATCTTCTGAATTATATTCCATTCGTACTAAGTAATCAGTAAGTACTGTGAAACGATAATTCACTCCTTTTATAATACTGGAGGTATTGCTTTTCGCCGCTGTTTTAATTTGATAAATTGCTTTCATGAATCTCCTCCACATTTTATTCAATTTCTTTATTCTTTTACCGCTCCTACAACAAGACCTGTTGTAAAATACTTCTGTAATACTGGATATATAATAAGTAAAGGAACAACTGAAATAACGATTTTAGCTGAGTTAAGCGTTCTTGTTGATATTAACAGATACTGCTTTAATTTCTCAATATCCGTTACCTTTGATAAATCAAATTGAGCAGATATTAATTGTATATAAGTCTGTAGTGGATAATTCGTTGTTTTAGAGATATACAAAATACCACTAAAATAATCATTCCAATGTCCAACAATACAAAACAAACAGATTGTTGCAAGACAAGGTTTAGATGCTGGCAAGAACACATGATTTAATACCTGTATAGGATTCGCTCCATCAATTTCAGCAGCTTCTTCTAACGATTTTGGTACACTACGAAAAAAGTTCATTAATAATATAACATTACCAACGCCTACTGCTCCTGGAAGGATTAGTGACCATATAGTATTTAATAATCCAAGTTTATTTACTACCATAAATAATGGAACCATACCACCACTAAACAACATTGCAAACAGTACAAATTTCATGTAAATACCTTGTGCATGGAATTCTCTCTTATTCTTAGATAATGGATAGGCCATTGTGATAACAAATAAAAGATTCAAGGACGTTCCTAATATTACACGAATAATAGATATCATAAACGATCTCCAGAGTTGATGATCCTCAAGAATTTTATGATATGCATTCAAGGTAAAATCAACTGGGAAGATACCAACTTTACCTGCTGTTGCAGCTGCACTGCTACTAAATGAGGTTGCAACCACATTCAATAGTGGTAGCAAACATAATAACGTAAGCACAAGTATTATGAAATATATAATAACATCGGCTATATGTATTCTTTTTCTTTTTTTAACCTGCATATTTCTCCCTCCTAAAACATCGTACGATCAGAGAATGTCGTAACAAGTTTATTAGCAGTCGCTATTAAAATTGCACCAATAACTGATTTAATCAAACCAATTGCTGTAGCCAAACTATATTGCCTTTGTAACATACCAACGCGATATACATAGGTATCAATAATATCACCTGATTGATATACTAATGGGTTATATAGATTAAATATTTGATCAAAACCTGCATTTAGAATATTAGGAAGGCTCATAGTTGTCATAATTAAGATGATTGGTAAAATACCTGGTATGGTGATATGAATTAATCTCTTCCATCGATTCGCACCATCTATCGATGCAGCTTCATACAAACCTGGATCTATACCAGTTAATGCAGCCAAATAAATAATTGATCCATATCCAAACTCCTTCCAACTTTCTGTTAATATCATGATTGGTCGAAACCATTTGTTGCTTCCCATGAACATAATGGGACTAATATGGAATGAAGACAACATTGCATTGATAGGTCCATCGTATGAGAATATATACTGTACTACTGTCGCTAAGACTACCCAAGATAAAAAGTGTGGTAAATATACAATTGTCTGTACTGTTTTCTTAAAAACCTTTTTTCTAATCTCATTTAATAACAAAGCAAAACTTACCGGAATAATTATTCCTAAAATCATTTTTCCTAAAGCAATAATTATTGTATTTATAAATATTTGCTTACTGTCTGGAATGGTAAAAATAAACTTAAAATTATCCCAATTTACCCACCTTGATTTAAAGATTCCTTTTGCTGGAATATAATTTTGAAAAGCCATTATAATACCAAACATAGGTACAAAAGAGAAAATAAATAGGCAAACCATTCCTGGAAACATCATAGCATGATAATATAATTGTTTTCTTGATTTATGCATTTTTCATCTACCTGCCTTATAATTTAAATATGACATACAGAAATGAATAAGAAATTGTTCTATTTCTGTATGTCAGACTTATAAATTATGACTCAAAGTCATATGCCAATTCATCTTTTAAGCACACAAAGAATAACTGTTTTATGATTTAGCGTTTCAATATCTCAAAATCAAATTCATATCCTTTTACAAAATTGTATATAAATTTATTTAAGAGCATCGTTAACTTCTTTTGTAATTTGTTCTCCACCTGCCTTCATCCATTTATCAACAAAGGTATCAAAGTAATCAACGCTCTTCTCATTTGTAAGAATCTTTAACATCGTCTCTTTCTCCATCTTTTCTAGTGTCGACCACATAAGTGGCATGGAAGGAGTCTGATCAAAGAACACTGGTTGAATTATGTTGACTGGAGTATCATGCATAAGTTTACTTGAAACCATACGTGCATTATAGTTTAGCCAATCAGTTGAATCTGCTTTCTTTCCTTTCTTAACTGCATCGAGATATTTTTTACATGACTGATATAATGTATTTTCATACATAATCATATCTTTTGGATCTCTTTTTCCATCAATTGCTTCACTAATGTGTTCATAAGCTAATGATGCAGCATTATAATAATCAAATCCTCCAATAGGGTCTACTCCATAAGCATGATTTACATAGTCCAGATATTCTTTTGCTATATCACTAGTATCAGTATAAGAAGAAGTTCCTTGATTATAATCCAATGATATATTAACAGCTTTTACTAATACTTCTGGATGTTTATATCCTTTTCTTACAACCTTATACATCTGGTTTGGATTTCCTGCAAACATTGTTACTTTTCCATCTGAACCAGCTGGTACTATATAAGCCCTCCAGTCAACATTATTGTTTAATGTATATGAAGATTCCAATGCATATGGTGCCCACCAGCCACAGAATAAAGCACCACATTGACCTGATGATACTAACGCTGTAATATCGTCATATTTTCTAATAGCAACTTGTGGATCAATTAAGCCTTTCTTATACCAATCAGATAGTACCTGTAATCCTTGTTTCATCTCTGGTTGAACGGATCCATATACTGCTTTATTGTCTTTTTCAATCCATTGTTTTGGGCATGCCCCAAAGTATGTAAAGATATTATTTGCTTGATAAGCTTGTGCATATCCGCCATAATATATATCAGGGTTTAGTGCTAAACCTATTGTTTTACCTGCACCATTGTTACCTGGATCTTTGGTTACGAATTCTTGTAAAATATGTTCAATATCTTCAATTGTCTTTGGCTCTTTAAGATTTAATTTATCCATCCAGTCGCCTCTTAACCATAACATTTCTTGGCCCGCAGATATTGATGTTACAGGAATTGCATATAACTTTTTATCAAAAGTAGCCATTTTAAGTGATTTATTATCATTGGATGCATAGATTTTCTTCATCAGATCACTTGCACAGTTTTTATAACTATCTGTAAGATCCTCTATCATGTCATTCTCAATAAGTTCTTTTAACGTTTTATAATCTACGCTCATGATATCAGGAATTTTTCCTGTTGTAATTGCCATAGATACTTTTTGGTTATAATCATCGCCATCAACAGCTTCGAATGCATTTTTATTCTGAATATTTAATTTATTTTTATATAATCTTGTATATCCATTATTTTCAGCATTATCACTACTTCCTTTTGGATAAGCTACACTCGCATTAACTTGCATACCAATAGTGTATTGAACTTCCTCTGGATATGGCTCATATGGAGTTGTCCTTGCTAATTCCCATGGATCTTTTGATTTTGATTCTGAAACTGAATTCTTACCTGCTACATCTTTGGTGTCGTCTTTCTTATTTGAGCACCCAGTAAATAAACTCACGGTCAAACATATCGTTGTTGTAATAACAATAAATTTTTTGAAAATATTTCTTTTCATAAACCATCCTCCTTAATTCTTATAAATATTTGTTTAACGTTAAACCACACTTACAATATAATCCCTATTCTAATATTTGTCAATTATTTTTTAAATTTTTTTCCAATTTTGGTAATATTGATGATTGATATTTATATTTTAGCATGTTAAACTTGTTTTATACCTAAATTTTAAACTAAAATTGAGTTTAATGTTAAACTTATTTTAACCAAATTATTTTACCGTTAAACCAATTAACAGATTGAGAGGAAATTAATCAATGGCCACTTTAAAAGATATTGCTATAGAAGCCGGTGTCAGTATAATGACAGTTTCGAATGTAATTAACGGTAAACATTCGAAGGTATCTGACCAGACTATAACATCAATACAAGAATTAGTAAAAAAGTATAACTACGTACCGAATCTTAGTGCTCGAAGCCTTTCAAAGAAGTCTTCTAAATTAATTGCAATATTTATCAATTCTTATGAAGCAAAACAAAACCTCTTTAAAGACCCATATATTAGTGAATTATTTGGTGAATTAGAATCTTTGATTCGTCAATCCGGTTACTATGCAATTATAAGATCTGTAGAAACAGTAGAAAATGTTTCTACCATCTTACATAATTGGAACGTAGATGGTGCTATATTCATCTCTCAGCAACCAAAAGAAGCTATGAATGAAATTCTTGAGCATAGTAAATGTCCTATTGTTTTCATCGATAGTTATAATAATGATAATCCAAAAGCCATTATGGTTGGAGTTAACGATTATAAAGGTGGATATATCGCTACGAAATATCTAATATCGAATGGACATCGCAAAATAGCTTTTGCTGGATGCTATAGCGAAACTAACGAAATTGTAAGCCAAAGATACCAGGGTTATCGCAAAGCGCTTGAAGAATCAAATATACCGTATGTGGAAGAAAACCTAATTAATACCTTTACACGTTATGAAGATGGTATTAATATTGGACGCGATATGGCAAACCATAACTATGATGTTTCAGCTGTCTTTGCTGCCGCAGATCTACTTGCACTTGGTATAATAGAAGGGGCAAGAATCAATGGATGTGTAGTTCCTAATGATTTATCCGTCATAGGATTTGATAATTTAGACTTATGTTCACTTGTAACACCAAAACTTACTACGGTATCTCAGGATGTAAAAAAGAAAGCAGAATCAGCAGTGAATCTATTACTTGATGCAATCAATCAGGTTGATATTCCTTCCCAAAATATCACTTTAGATGTGCAATTAGAAGTTCGACAGACCGTTCAGAAAAAAGTATAATATAAAAGACCGCCCAGTTTAAAACGTTTAAACGTTTTAAACTGGGCGATCTTTACATGTTTTGAATTATTTATTTTGCTACTTTTTTAGCTTTTTGTAGCTTTATTCCTGTGATGATATATCCATTAGATGATTTATTGGTTGTTTTTTGAATTGTAAACTTAGTAACACCATAATAATCTTTTTTCTTAGTACCGACTTCTCGGAAATATGTCTCTACATATACATGAAACGTTTTCTGGTTTACTTTTGTTATTTTTAATACTTTCATACTAGGTGCATAAGTACCCCAGTCACCAACCATTGTTGTTATTGCACCACCACTTACAACACTAATAAATTCTCCATTTTTATTCATTTGTTCTTGTGCTGTCTTACTATCATAGGTATTTAAAGTAGTTAAGTTTGGCTTTTTACCAAATAATAAATTTGTTCTTTTTATAATTCCTTTTTGGGTAGCAGTAGCAATATCACCCAAGTTCGGTTCATAATAATTAAATCCAGCAATATTTAAAATATTCTTATCTGTTAATTGAACTGTTTTTTTCTCTCCATTCTTTAACAAATAGATATATTGATATCCAGTCCAATCATTTAATTCATTTACCAATTTTGTTACTTTCTTGGTTTCTTTAAAGCTTTTAGTTACATTTTTTTCTGCTGCTGCGCTCGTTGTTACTGGGATACTTGTAACACACAGCATAAATAACAGTGATACAATAAATACTAATTTCTTTTTCATAAATAACTCTCCTTCTATTAACATTTAGATGATATTTTTCCATTTCACAGTGTTTCATTATAGCACTGCATATATTTGATTTCTACTAGTAAATTGACAAAAATATTTAATATAAATAGATTAATTTTATCTAATTGTCTAAATCCTTTATTGTAATTTCTTATTTCTTGCTTATTTATTATTTATCTCTTACTTTTTTCTTACAACTTATAGCTCCAATACATACACAAAAACATGTAAATACTATATATTATCCATAGTACTTACATGTTTTAACTTTTATTAGGATATTTTTATCATAGTGTCAAAGAAATACTATTTATGCTCTATATTAGCCAAAGATCTGAATCATAAAGCTCGAAATAATTAATATTAACGCTCCACCAATTCTTGTAGCCATCTGAGCAAATGGGATTAATTCCATACGATCCGCTGCTGATAGTACTGCAATATTTCCAGTACCGCCCATACTATTGGTACAAAGTCCTGCTGTGATTGCGGATTCGATTGGATAGAATCCAACTAATTTACCGCCTATTGCAGAACACAAGGCTACTGTTAAAATAATTGAAACACAGATCATCAGATAGGAAGGAGTTATGGAAGCTCCTAGTAGCTTAAGATCTAGTAATGTAACACCAATTCCTGCTAATAGAGCTGTCGTAAGATTCTTCATAACGAATTGACTCCATTGTACTGCTGCCTGTTCATATTTTTTTGGAATAATTCCAGCCACTTTACAAATAACTACAATTATAATCATAAAAGCATACGCATGCACATTAGGAATGAACTTATTAACTAATACACCCACCGCAAAGAAAGCGATTGATACTAATAGTCCTGTTCCCATCATTATGTAATCAAGTTTATTTTCTGCCACTTCTTCATCACTATGTGAATTTGTTTTCATAAGTTGACCATTACCACTTAGATTTGGCTTTACATTACCTAATTTTGCAAGTAATGCCGCACAGATAATTGCCAAAACATTACCAAGTGCTGACGCTGGAATCATACGAGATATTATGGCAGCTGACTGAATACCTGTAGCATTCGCATATATACCTGATAACGGAATAACTCCAGCTCCCATTCCACCACTCATCATTGGCATCGCAATATAAAGAATAGAATCTGCAAAACCATGACCTAATAGCATACCAACAAGACCCGACATTAGTATTGCACATGCCATCGAAATAAAGGAAACAGGTAAAAATCGTACTGCTGCTCTAATTAATAACTTACGATTCATTCCTAATATACTGCCCGTTATTAGCGCTGCGATATATAAATCTAAGAAACCTACACCATTCATGAAATTTTCGCAGTTGGTTACTACACTGGATGGTATTAAATTAAAAGTTGCTAACGCAGAGGATGCAAAGATACAAAAAACCGCTCCACCGCCCAAATAACTTTTCACAATTGGTAAATTATTACCTATTGTATTAAATAACCCGCCTAAAACCATAAGGATTGCTAAAGCCCCCATCATATTGTTTGGAAGCATTTCTAAGTGTGCCATTCCTAATATTAATGCTGATATCAAAAGATAGATTGGAAGACTTATTCCACTAATTTTAATATTTTTTAAATTCATCTATATTCCCTTTCTTGCCAATTCACAAGATTATTCTTTCGTAATTCCTAGTTCTTTTGCTGTTTTTGCTACCGCTTCTGCTACTGCTACTGATACTCTCTTATCAAAAGCTCCTGGAATGATATATTCTTCGGTTAACTCTTCTTCGGTTACGATTGATGCGATTGCTTTTACCGCAGCAATTTTCATTTCTTCTGTAATATCTGTTGCTTTCGCATCTAAGGCACCTCTAAAAATTCCTGGAAATACTAAAACATTATTTATTTGATTAGGGAAATCAGAGCGTCCAGTTGCCATTACTCTTACTCCACCTCTTTTTGCTTCATCAGGCATAATCTCTGGAGTTGGATTTGCCATTGCAAAGATTATAGAATCTTTAGCCATTGTTGAAACCATCTCAGCTGTTACTATATTAGGTGCTGATACTCCAATGAATACATCTTTGCCTTTCATAATCTCAGCTAGTTTACCACTTTGTTTTTCTTTATTTGTAATCTCAGCCATTACTTTTTGAGCATCATTCATCCATTCTTGTCCTGGTACCAATGCTCCTTTTATATCAACGAGAACAACATCATATACTCCTAGTGCTAATAATAGTTTACAGATTGATATTCCTGCTGAACCAGCACCATTAATAACAACTTTTGCTTCTTCCATCTTCTTACCAACTAATTTAAGTGCATTAATTAATCCTGCTGATACTACAATTGCAGTTCCATGTTGGTCATCATGAAATACTGGGATGTCTAGTTCTTCTTTTAATCTTCTTTCAATCTCAAAGCATCTAGGTGCTGAGATATCTTCTAAGTTAATTCCACCAAAAGTTGGAGCGATATATTTAACAGCTTTAATAATTTCTTCTGTATCTTTTGTATCTAAACAGATTGGAAATGCATCAACTCCAGCAAATTCTTTAAATAGTACTGCTTTTCCTTCCATAACAGGCATTGCTGCTTCTGGTCCGATATCTCCTAGTCCTAATACCGCAGTACCATCCGTAACAACTGCTACAAGATTACCTTTTGCTGTATAGCGATATACATCTGCTTTGTTATCTCTTATTCTTCTACAAGGTTCAGCAACACCTGGTGTATATGCTGTACTTAAATCCTCTCTATTTTTCACTTCAACCTTTGAGAATACACCTAATTTTCCTTTGTTCTTTTCATGCATTTCTAATGCTAATTTGTTATAGTCCATTATTATCTTCTCCTTTTCTATTGAAACCATCTAACAATAAAATATCACATTTTAGATAAAATAAAATATTTACTAACTAAGGAAAGACTTTAGAAAGTAAAGAAAATTTACTTTAGGTTTCTTTTCTAATATAATGGTAAAGAAAAGAGCGCTATACCGCCGATTTGAACTATTTGATAGAATTATGAGTTATCACATCAATAAACTTGATGTTTCTACTGCTTTCATTTCCAGAAAGGATTACTACATGAAAAAAGAACATTATATTAAGGAACTATTAACCTATAAGATAAAGCACCCCTTATCGATTATGAACAAAATACTCATTACCCATATTAGCTTGATAATATTTATCTTGTTAATTGTAAGTACTTATATGATAACGAACGAATTACAAACACTGGATCATAATATCAAAGATAAGATATTAAGCTTATCAAATATATTATCAAAAGATACCAGAATAGTGAATGCACTGGAAGAAAATAAAGATAGCAAAAGCTTAAATAAATATCTTGACGAATTACATTCTGAAAATATCGATATCGACCTAATTGTTGTGGTAAATAAAGAAGAAAAGCGTATCTATCATCCAGATAAAGAAAAGATAGGAAAAGAATTTTCTGGGAATGATGATCAAAAAATATTAGCTGGTTCTCTTCCATATGTAACTGATGGAAAAGGTAGCGCACATTATCAAAGACGTGCCTTTTCTTCTGTAAGAGACAAGGATGGCAATGTACTTGGATTCGTAATGGTAAGCGCATATCTTTCTACCATAAATAATCTTCACCAACATATTATATTAAATTGCTTCATTTTATTCATTGTTTCACTTTTAGGCGGTATCTTGTTCTCTTATCTTGTATCCCAAAATATCAAGAATACCTTATTGGGACATGAACCCGATAAATTTATTAAGCTGTATTTGCAAAAAGAAGAGGTATTAGAATCCTTGGAAGAAGGTATTATTGCGATTGATCAAACAGGAAAATGTATATTTGTTAACAAACCAGCGAAGAAAATGTTAGTAAACCACTCTTACCAGGAGGAGGAACAAATTATAACAAATTTTATCAATCGGCATCTACTTCCTGTACTTTCAAGTAAAAAAGCTGAATATAACCTTATGCTTAATATGAATGATATTTCTATTATCATGAATAAAATACCTATTATAGAAAATAATCAGTTATTTGGTGTTGTAACACTGTTTCGGGACAAAACTGAGGTAACTCAATTAGCAGAAGAATTGACAGGCGTGAATCATATCATGTCAGCATTACGTGCCAATACGCACGAACACATTAACAAACTACATGTAATCCTTGGTTTATTACAAATTGGGGAAACAAAGATGGCTATGGACTACATATCAAATGAGTCCGCTAAAGTGGAGGATGGGTACTATAAAATTATACAAAAGATTAAGAACACAACTATTGCTGCACTAATTCTTGGTAAAATAAGTCGTGCCAATGAATTAAATATTCATATGAAGATTCAAAAAGAAAGCTTTCTAGATGCAAACACCCCCTACTTATCAACCAATGATCTAGTAACTATCATCGGTAACTTAATAGAAAATGCAATGGATGCTGTAAAAGATTGCGAAGATGTAAAAGAGATCAACCTCTTTCTGCAAAGCAATGAAGAAGGTATTACCATCGTAGTTGATGATACTGGAATTGGAATGAGCAAAGAACAAATTGAATTAATTTATACTACTAATTTTACCACAAAAGAAAAAGGTCATGGAATTGGATTAAAACTAATTAAAAATATCGTAGAGCGATGTGATGGTATTATCGAAATTGAGTCAGAACCTCATATCGGTACTTCATTTACCATAATTTTTAACAGAAAACCAAGAACTTATATGGAGGAATTCCAATGATAAAAGTTATTATAGTGGAAGATGACTTAATGGTCGCATCCATTAACCAACAATATGTATTAAATACGCCTGGAACCAAGGTTATCGGATCGTTTCATAACGGAAAAGATGCACTAGCTTATATTGAAAAAAAGCCTGTTGACTTAATCATACTAGATGTCTATATGCCCAATATTTCTGGATTGGATCTTCTAAAAAAAGTTAGAGAAATGAATCACCCTACTGATATTATTATGGTTACTGCTGCTAACGATACGAATAGTCTTGATATAGCCTTAAAACTTGGAATTGTTGATTATTTAATCAAGCCTTTTAAATATGAGCGTTTTAAACAAGCAATGGATAAATTCCTTCTTAAAAATAAGATTTTAAAATGTGGAAAATCTTTTAAGCAAGAAATGATTGATGATTTAATAAGTTCCTCGGTTCAACTAGCAACGCTAAGCCATACAACACCTCTTGAAAAAGGATTACAAGACAAGACATTAAATCTTTTAAGAAATCAGCTTGCCTTAAATAAAGATTGCTATTTAACAAGTGAAGAATTATCCTCTCTTTCGGGGGTCTCCAAGGTTACTATTCGTCGTTACATGAATTACCTGATTGAGATGAATGAAGTTATTAGCGAGGTGGATTACAAAACAGGTGGTAGACCTAGTATAACTTATAAATATCTTTCTGATTAGATTAGGATTGGATGTGAAAGGATAAGTAAAACTAATATATACTCCTTATAAGAAAAGGAAGGTGTCAAAATAAAAGACGCCTTCCTTCTAAAACTTTCCTATCTATATTTCTATAATTATCACACTTATTCTATCCCCGACCATATAATATTGGCTACATTTCTTAATGCATGCGCATACCAATCACCTTCATAAAACTGAGATGCCCACGCTGCAACTACCTTTTCTTCATAATCCACCATGAGACAACAAGTTCCAAATCCTTCATGATAAATTGTTCCTGGCGTTACTAATTGGGATAGACATCCCTCTTGCATAATTTCTGGCCCTAACCCATATGGATGAGGAACACCTGTATCGCCCCAACAATAACTTTTCACCTCAGGATGTGTATGTACTTTACGCATTGTTTCAAGCGCTTTTCGACCGATAATTCTTTTACCGTTATACATACCATCATTTAATAACATTGTCCCGAACTTTACCAAGTCTCTACTAGTAGAGAAAATACCACCACCAGTCTTAGGTATTATATCCCACTTATTCTGTTCACAAATCTTTTCCGACCTAAGTCTTTCTATATCTTTTCTTACACGTTCAGTTGGACTATTATAACGGTCAATCAATTCATACCTTCTACCAAAACAAGTATCCGTCATCTCACATGGATCAATAATATACTTCTGAATATAATCACTACTAGATTCGCCACTAACTCTCGCAATCACTTCCCCCAAAAGTAGGTATCCCACAGATGAGTAAGCCCATTCTCTCCCTATCTCATTTGGCATTCCTTTCTTGAGCACAGCTTCTATCCATTTAATTGGCTCGTCCTCATCGATTAAACTCCACCATGGCACATAGTACTTATCTTCATGAGCACCTTGATCTTCTACAAGTCCCGATGTATGCGTTAACAGATGAGCAACATGAATCTTATTATATGGTGGAGTATTCATTTCTTCTATAAAATCTCCAACACTTTGATCCAATCTTAATTTACCATCTTCAAATAATTTAAGTATTGCTACTGCAGTAAATAACTTTGTTACAGATGCTATTTGAAAAATAGAATTTGGTTCAAATGCTCTTTCATCCTCCTCTTTGAAGGATAACTTTCCCATAGCAACATCAGCAAATATTTTATTATCTCTGGAAATACAATAACTACCTGATACTAGTTCCTTTTTCTCTATCATTTTAAGAAAATGATTGTTTAAAACATCTAAACGTTCTTTTTGATATCGTACTTCATCTAAAGTATAAGGTGTGTCTGCTTTTATTATTTGATTTTTCATATCCTGTTCGATAGATTCATGTTTGATTCATTAATTCTACAAACACTGAAATCTAACATATCCCCTTTCAAATATAGTGTAATACGCGATAGAAATTTTAAAATGTTAAATGAATTCTTCTGCTTCCTTCTTACCTTCTATCATATATTAATATACTATTTATTTCCAGAGTAGATTTCATTTTTAATATATATTTGTCATATAATATTCCTTACTTTACACTATTTATATTTAACTACTTGAAAATTGTTATATCCATCCTCTAAATTCTTAAAATACTCTGGGTTAACATAATACTTCCTCCCCCATGATGATACTATAAATCTTAAATCATCTGTAATTCCAGTAACAGTCATAGCATGGCCACCAGCATCATTACGAACAATATCTCCTAATTCATTTTCCAAAGTTATAGGCCTTATAGCAATTATGATATCTACTTTTTTAGAATATTCGCTGTAATTTTCCAGTGTTATTTGTACATCACTTTGAACATCCACATCAATTCCATGATCTTTCATATACATTTCCCACCTATATTCCCTCGAATCCATTGTGGTCCCATCACCTTTTGTATTAGATTGATCCTCATCGTTATCCATATGATCCCAATAAAAGAATAAAAAACTTTTTTGATTATGATTATCCGTTGCGGCATAATAATCAGTTATTAAATACTCAAAATTCAGATGTTTTTCACCACCTTTATCTACCGTGCACATTGGAAATCCAAATTTCTTTTCAAATTCTTCTTCTCGCCCTTCATAATTTTTAAATAAAGTATTTACCATTGCTACATAGCCACAACCTTCACTATTAAGCTTTTCAAGATAATCTTCAATTTCATCTTTTGACATATTGGGAAAATATTTTTTGACAATATCTATTAATGTATCATCATCCTTAGCCCGTTTTGCTGGTCCTCCTTGATTTCCACCATACTCTCCTTCAACTCCAAAAGTTACAACCCTACCATCCTTATTCGCTTGTATATTATTTTCAATAAGTCCGTAATAATCAAGGATGCTTTCTTCGCAGCTATCGTATTTATCCGCTGCCAAACCTAACGTATCTTTCATTATAAAATGGTTATGTAATTCATTAGCTGATTTACACATCATTTTAGTATCATACTTCATATATTCTCCTCTTCTTTCAATATATAAAAAGTATCACATACAATCATATTTTCCTATATGAAATATGTACTACATGTCAATTCAGATACAATGCACCTCCCACTCCAACACTTTACAAAGAGCCACACTATGTATAAAGAGGAGTGTAATATATATTCTACTTAAAACGCATAAAAACCCTTGAAAACATTTGTTTTCAAGGGTTTTCTGCTAATATATTCAGGGTATTATAATCCCATTTGTTTTGCAAGCTTCCACGAAGAAGTTGCTGCTACTTTGTGATTATAGTCCCATTTGTTTTGCAACTTCTTCGGCAAAGTTTTCTTCTTTCTTTTCGATACCTTCGCCAGTTTCAAAACGTACAAAGCTCTTAATAGTGATTGTAGTATTGTTTTCTTTAGCAACACCATCAAGATATTTTTGAACTGTTAAATCACCATCTTTAACGTAAGTTTGATCTACAAGACAAACTTCTTTTAATTCTTTATTTAAACGACCTTCGATCATTTTTTCAATGATATTTTCAGGTTTTCCTGGATTTTCATTAGTAGCTTGAGCTTTTAAGATTTCTTTTTCATGTGCAATATAATCTTCTGCAACTTCTGCTCTAGTTACATATTTAGGTGCGATTGCAGCGATTTGCATTGCAACGTTTCTAGCTGCTTCTTTTACAGCATCGTTAACAACAGCAGTTTCAACTTCAACTAAAACACCGATTCTACCTTCACCGTGTAGGTAAGATTGAACGAATCCTGCTTCAGTTGTTACTTTTTTGAATCTTCTGATGTTCATGTTTTCACCAATTACAGCTACTTGAGAAGCTAATTCTTCTTTTACTGTTTTTGATGAATCTAATGACCATGCTTCACTTAAGAATGTATCAATATCTTCTGTTTTAGTCTTAGCTGCTTGAGCGGCAACTGCTGCAACGAAGTTTCTGAAAGTTTCATTCTTAGCAACAAAATCTGTTTCTGAGTTAACTTCTACGATTGAAGCAACTTTTAAGTCTTCGCTAACATTAGTAGCTACGATACCTTCTGCTGCAATTCTTCCAGCTTTTTTAGCTGCTGCTGCAAGACCTTTTTCTCTTAAGAATTCTACTGCTTTGTCCATATCTCCGTCTGTTGCTGCAAGCGCTTTTTTACAATCCATCATTCCTGCGCCAGTCATTTCTCTTAATTCTTTTACCATTGATGCTGTAACTGCCATCGTAATCCCTCCAGATAATTTATATTTTTAATTTCTAATTACTTATTTTATATGATTACTAAGAAAATGCTTCAACCTAAATAGGTTGAAGCATCATAACACTTTATAAGAATTATTCAGCTGCTACTTCTTCTGCAACTTCATCATTCATTTGTGTTCCTTGGTTTGCTTCAATAACTGCATCAGCCATTTTTGCAACGATTAATTTAACTGCTCTAATAGCATCATCGTTACCAGGAATTACATAATCTAATTCTTCTGGATCACAGTTAGTATCTGCAATACCGATTAATGGAATACCTAAAGTATGTGCTTCTTGAATACAGATTCTTTCTTTCTTAGGATCAACAACGAAGATTGCATCTGGGATATCTTTCATATCTTTGATACCACCTAAGTTCTTTTCTAATTTTTCTTGTTCTTTCTTAAGTTCAATTACTTCTTTTTTAGGAAGAACAGCAAATGTACCATCTTCTGCCATAGTTTCGATTGCTTTAAGACGAGCAATTCTACCTTGGATTGTTTTGAAGTTAGTTAGCATACCACCTAACCATCTTTCATTTACAAAATACATTCCACAACGTTCAGCTTCTGATTTTACAGAATCTTGAGCTTGTTTTTTAGTACCAACAAAAAGGACTTTACCACCGTTAGCAACTACATCTTTAATTGCATAGTAAGCTTCGTCTACTTTACCAACTGATTTTTGTAAGTCGATGATGTAGATACCATTTCTTTCTGTGTAGATGTACTCAGCCATCTTAGGGTTCCATCTTCTTGTTTGGTGACCAAAATGTACACCAGCTTCAAGTAATTGTTTCATTGAAATAACGCTCATAATATACCTCCATTTGGTTGTCTACTTCCGCATGTGTCATATTAATAAAAGACTATTTTACATAATATTTTTTTATAAAATAGCACCCTTTTAGAAATCAACATGCGTGCAATTTAACGTATAGATTGTATCATATTTCTTTTTCATTAGCAAGCAAATTCTAATTTTTTATTAATATTCGTTATTATTCAGCTATTGTCTTCATAATGTTCCAGAATATACAATGTAATAACAGATTAATGATTTGTTATCATCTGTGCTATCTCTTTTAATGTTGTTTGCTTAGGAATCTGATATTCACCAGTCCGTATATCCTGCTGCCAATCCCTAGCTTCTAGAAAATCAAGAAACGATTTTTCATTATCAATAATTCCCTTTTTAACTAGAAGTTCTGCCACTGAACTCGAATACATTCCTGGTTTTATTACAATAATAATTGAATTGCTATCTGTTTTTGTTTTCTTTTCAGATGTTTTACTATTATTCTTATTTGATGTTATATCATTATTGCTATCTTTTTGATTACTTGCTATATCTGTATTCGTTTGTTTACTAGTACTATTTGCACTTGCTTTTTTTGAATCAGTAGTTGTTTTATTAACACTATTGGTATTATCTTCACTTTTTGTATTTGTATTCGCAGAATTTGCTGTATTCCCTTGATTGGATGCTTGTTTTTCTTTTGAATTATTAACCGTTTTATTATCAGTATCCGTATCTAAAGCGCTTAAATCGACGTCATTATTATCTTGATACTCCATACCTATGTTTCTTGCCTCTTTAACAATTTCTTCTTTTGACATTTTTCTAGCACCAGATGTATTAAAAAATATAGTCAGTATAAACGTTGTAAATATAATTCCCGCTCCTAAGCCTCTCATAAAGTACTTTAATTTCATATCTTTACCTGTGCCTTAACCTTTCATACCTTTAAATAAATCAATTACAAGCTTAACTTCGCCTTGCCCCAAATCTAGCTGTTTCGCTATATCAACAACCGTCATTCCTGATTTGTATAAATCAAGAATCTTTCCATTGTTATTCTGTTCGTTTTGAATGGATAACAAAGCGTCTACTTCTTCGTTTCCATGTAAATTTGCTTGGTTTACAGAATGCAATTTAGAAGATTTTGCATTTCTTTTTCTCTTACGATTGTTTTTTGCTTGATTTATCCCATTTTCTAACACTCGTCCAGTTTCAATTGTTTCTGTAGAAACTGTACTTTCTTTTACCGTACTAGAATGAACTATATTATTTGTATCACGATTATTATTAGAAGTATTATCCATACTTTTTGTGACTATATTCTCATTAACCTTAGAATCAGGTATTTCATGTTTCATATTGCTCTTAAGGTCATTATATTCTTTCATAATAGCTTTTAATTCATTTTCTTTTTCAGCTAGCATGTGATACATGAAGACTACTTCTTCATGATTCTGATTAATCTTTTCTAATACTTGATCTGAATATTCACTTACTGCAATTATTTTTTCATTGGATATCTGACTAAGTTCATCGTCTACTTTTACTACAATCTCATCAGCATTTTCTGATATTTTTTTTTCTAAACTATGCATCATAAACTGCCTACCCTCATCAGTCATGTTGCTCATATTCAAGAAATCAGAATCTAAGGTATTTCCTTGACCAGACGTGAGTTTTTCACTTGCAAAATAACTAACAAAGATTAAAATCAAACCTATAACCACCAAAAAAACTATAAATGGTTGCATTTTTATACCTATGCCTTTCACACTATATAATTAACATTTTTCTATATTTTAATATCAAAATTACTTAATTTAATCTGTTTATCTTCTTCTTTTTTAGTTTCAGATTTCTTCTTCTTTTTGTTATCATTTTGGTTATAGTATGTACTATTTCCTTTTTCTTTAGCATCATAGCGGTATTCATTATTTTCTGTCTTATTTGTTTTTGTTGTCTGTTGACTATTATGCTTAATTTCCTGATTAAATTGAGTACTTATTTGGTTTTGTTCCGCTGCAAGCTTCGTTGTTTCGATATGTTTATATTGTGATGCTTCTTGCGATCTTGGTGCCATAGATATCATATCTAACTGTGTTATTGGCATAGAAGTCCTCCCTTACATTATTTATTATAAAATTAATAAGTTTTCATATTACTAACTATCTTCCTATGCAATATTCTAAGATAATGCAATATTCTATGATAATGCAATTATCTATGATAACGAAATTATCTATGATAACGCAAGAACTTTAATTTCCGCGCCTTCTCTAACAAACTGACAATACGTCAATTCATTTCTAATATAGTATATATTACTTGATATTTCAATTTTAACACCCGGAAAAACAGTACCTTCAATTTTAATTCTTCCATTACCACTACTTGTTAACGTACTTTTTAGTAATTGATATCTGGTTTTCACTTCATTTATTTTTTCATTCAGATACTCATTTGTTTTCGATGAAGCTTGTATATATTCTATTTTATCAGGGCTAATTTTTTCACCCATATCTTTCTTCTTCTTAAATAAAGATAAAATCTGTACCATTTTTTCTTTTTCAGTCATTAATTCAACCAATTGCTTTTCAAGATTATGTAGTTCTTCCATATGACTAGGATCAGCACCAACTTCTAACTTGGTTACTGTACCCATAACAGAACCGGCAGTTTTAACAGAAATCATTGTACTAGATTTTATTTCACCACCTACAACAAAACCTCTTTTTCCTCCAACTGTAATATCACCTTTCGCATATACTTTACTTAGCATAATTGCTTCAGTTGTGAGATATCCTCCTGCTTGTACGGTTGAATTTTCAATAAATTTTGTAACTATATTTCCCTCCGCAGTTAGACTTCCTCGATTCATACCTTGAATACCACGTTTTAGAATAATATGTCCGCCTGCGATTAATGTAGCACCTTCTACAACACCATCAACCACGATATCCCCTTTTGCTTTAATTGAATATCCACTGATTACGTTGCCTTTTACTGTTACATTACCATCATATTCAATATCACCAGTTGATGTATCTACGTCAGCTGCCACTTCAAAAGTATTTGATACAAATACTTTATCATCTTGCACTGATGCATGTCCAGATACCTCAGAATACATAACTAATTTATCTTCTGATAAGTGAATATTTTTACCATGTTTTAAAACCTTTTGTATTACCTTTTTTTGCTTAATTGCCCTACCTAATATATCCATACCAGCTTCACCATAATCTGCTGGCGTCAACTTTGCTAAGATATCTCCCGCATTTACATGAGATATCACATCTAACTGATGGAAATCTACTGTTCCATCTTCATTCATTTTTGGTTTTTGCGTTAAATCAGTTTTAAAAAAATACTCAATATTTGCATTTTTCCCTTCAACCACTTCTTTTGCATTTGCCATAGGAATGTTACAACAATATTGACGATTTAATAAAAACTTACCTATATTCTCTTCATTAATACCGTATTTAACACCAGCATGAACTAGCTCACTAATTATATCATCTTTACTTAAAAGCTTACCATTATTCGATGGTGGATAAAATCTTCCGATTGCTTTTGTTGCATCCTCTGATATCTTTATAACTACTTGTTCATTCACATGTTCAATAACATTATTACACAATTTAACTTCTACAATATTTGATATTACATGTAGTTCTTTATTAATAGCAACAATGTCATAATCTAAATTTTTCACTTTTCCTAAGTAGCTATTAATTTCTTCTATCGTAACATTTCTACCACCATTTTGTGCTGGATATATTATTAAATATGTTCCATCATCTTTTAAAATAAGCTTAAAATATCCATGTTTATAAGCCATGCTAGTTCCCCCTAATAGTGCTATACACTAAATAAAATCTCCATATTATTTCCTAGTTTTTGTTTCATCTTCTGTAATGCTTTAGTATGAAGCTGGGATATTCTTGATTCCGATACTTCTAACAATAAGCTAATCTCTTTTAATGTTAGTTCTTCATAATAGTAACATATGATAACTTTCTTTTCCTTCTCAGTTAAAGAATCCAACGTATTCTTTAATATTTCTTTTAGTTCTTGTTTCTCCATAACCCTTTCAGGTTGCTCAAAATGTGAATTCGAACGTGCTTCCATGCGGACTTCGCTACCTTGTTCTAAAAATTCATCTAAAGAAACTAAATTAGACACTTTTGTTTGATTTTGCCATGTTTCTAAATCTTCTAAGGATATTTCTAATTCTGCAGCTAGCTCTTCAGAAGAAGCACCTCTTCCTAATTCTAGTTCTAGCTTATGATTTGCTGTATCAATCTTTTTTTGTTTCAAACGTAAAGTTCTAGGTATCCAGTCCATTTTACGTATTTGATCTAAGATTGCACCTCTAATTCTTAAGCTGGCATAAGTCTCAAATTTTACCCCTTTTTGATAATCAAACTTATCAATTGCATCTATAAGACCGAAGATACCATAGCCAACCAAATCATCATATTCTACGTTATATCCTAAATACATACTAAGTCTTCCTGCTACAATCTTTACAAGATTTGCATACTCTACTATAATTTTTTCCCTAATCTTAGAATTCCTTGAAACTTGGTATTCTTCCCACAATTTATTTCTACTCTCTTCATTCATAATTGCCTCCAAGAAACAATAAAATTATCTTTCATTGTCTGAATTATTTTATAGTCTTCCTGTTATTGATTTTGTTCTGATTCATCTTCATTTGTTTGATCATCCTCAGCTTCAAATTGGAAATCATTATCGTCATCATTATTTTTGGGTTCAAATGTCTTTATAATTATTTTCTTAACGATAACTCCGGCAATATAAAATAGGATTAATACTACTAATAATAACTCTAACGAATATAAGAAATCAAATTTATTAATTATACTCATTATGCCTACAACTGCACCCGCAACCAACATTACAAGGGCTGGAATATATCTAGTCTGCACCTTATCAACCTCATCATTAAATTATTTTCACTTCTTTACCAACGGATTTTATTAAAAGTTGTCCTGTTTCAGAATAGAACTCTATTGTTCTACCATAATTAAGTCCAGTATCTTCTGCTAAAATTCGTATTCCTAACTCTTTTAACTTTAATTTGCTAGCTTCAATATTACGTTCACCAATTCTAAGCATATCATTATTGGAACTAAATGCGAACATTTGAGCTCCCCCAGCAATCTTAGATACTAGCCTATTACGTTTTGCACCCAAGGCTACCATTTTATTTATTAATGCATCGATTCCTGTGTCAGCAAATTTTGCGATATTCTCATTCTTTTTTATCTTTGTGCTGTCTGGCAGCATAACATGAACCATTCCACTTACCTTAGTAGTTGGATCATATAATGCAATTCCTACACATGAACCTAAACCTAAAGTAGTTAGAGCATTTGGACATTCACATACGTTAAGGTCTGCCATACCCACTTTTATCATTTCACTCATCTATATACACACCCTACATTCCTATGGATGAAAGAATCTTATTATACGATTCCAAACTTGGAATTAAAATGAAGTATCCATTCACCTCGGTTTCATCTTCACCAAACTGTGATTGTATTAACAATGCTTTATCTCCTATTTTGCCAAACTCAATTGCTGGTACACTAAGGATTGCACCCGCCATATCAATTGACATATAAGGAATTGATGCTGTTATTCGAAGATTTGTTAAAGAAGATAGTGAAGATAAATAAGCGCCTGCGATGATGTTCCCAATCTCATTCAGTGCTGATAAATCCATTTCTGTGAAATCTTCAAAATTATCTAATTCTTTTCCTAGTAAAACATTAACAAGGTGATGTGCAGATGACTGTTCTAACATAAACATCATCATTCCATCAATATCTCCTTCTAATGTTAATAATATTCCTACTACTAAACTTTCTGCTCCACCAACTATTTCTGATATATCTTTAAATTCTAATAATTCCACCTTCGGGACATTCATGTCAATCTTCGTATTTATGAGTTGGGACAATGCTGTTGTAGCATTGCCCGCTCCTATGTTGCCAATCTCTCTTAATACATCGAAATGCATGTTATCCAGCTGGTCTAAATTAATACTAGACATCGATATCACACCTTTCTACACGATTTCCTTCTCAATAATTACACCTGCTATATTAAGAAGTGAAATTAAACCATCTCCATGCTTACCAATACCACTTAGATATGCATTTTTTTCATCTTTTGAATTATAAGTAACTTTTTCTACACTTGTATCTTCAAGTGTTACCACTTCTTTTACTTCATCAACTAATATTCCTATTGCAGATTGTGGCTCTAATTTGATTATGATAATTCTAGTTGCATTCGTTATTTCATCTGCATCTAAACCAAATTTAAGACGTATACTCATTACAGGAATGATTTCTCCACGAAGATTAATTACTCCTTTAAAATAAGATTGCGCTTTTGGGACTCTCGTCACTCTTTGCATTCTAACGATATTATCAACGTATTGAATATCAATACCATATTGTTCATTTCCGATTTTTACAACAATATATTGTTTAGATTCCACTAAAGTACTATTTTCTTCCATGAATAATCCCCCCTTACACTAAAGTATTTACATCAAGAATTAATGCAACTTCACCATCACCAAGAATTGTAGCACCACCAATAATTTTATTATTGTTAATGTACTTACCAAGTGATTTAATAACGATTTCTTGCTGTCCGATTAGGTTATCTACTACTAGACCAGCCATTTTTTCACCTTTTTTAACGATAACAACAGTAAGGCTTTCTGGCTTTATCTCTCTTTCTTCTACATCGAGAACTTGATCTAATCGAATTAGTGGAATTACGCTACCTCTTAAATTGATTACTTCTCTTGTTTGAACATATTTTATTTCTGAATAGCTAACATCCTCTATTGTTTGAATACTTCCTAAAGGAATTGCATATTTTTCATTACCTAATTCAACCATTAAGGCTTGTATAATTGCTAGAGTCAATGGTAAACGAATGATGAAGTTACTTCCTTCACCTAAAGTAGTCTTACATTCAATATCTCCACCTAATGCTTCGATTTTTGTTTTAACTACATCAAGACCTACACCTCTACCAGATACATCTGAAATAACTTCAGCAGTTGAGAAACTTGGTTTGAATAATAAATCAATTACATCTTTATCAGTCATTGTTTCTGCTTGCTCTTGTGTTATTGTACCCTTTGAAATTGCTTTATTTCTAACTTTTTCAACATTAATACCAGCACCATCATCACGCACTTCAATAACAACATTATTACCATCTTGGTATGCATCTAAGAAGATAGATCCAACTTCTGGTTTGCCAGCTTTAATTCTTTCTTCATTACTTTCAAGACCATGATCCGCTGCATTTCTTAATAAATGCATTAATGGATCTCCAATTTCATCGATAACAGTTCTATCTAACTCTGTTTCTTCACCTGTCATATATAATTCCATTTTTTTATTTAATTTCTTCGTTAAATCACGAATCATTCTAGGGAATCTATTTACAACACTTTCAATTGGAACCATTCGAACTTTCATAACAGATTCATGTAAGTTCGTTGTTACTCTTTCTAAGTATTCAATTTGTTCATTAAATCCACTATCTGCTCTGCTATTGTTCTCAGTTGAAGAAATAGATACTAGCCCATTCTTTGCAATGATTAGCTCACTTACAAGATTCATTAGAACATCTAGCTTTTCAATATCTACTCTTACAGAACGATTAACAACAGGTTTACTAGTTTGTTTATTTGCTTGTTTTTGTTGTTTATCAGCAGATTCTTTACTTTGAGTAGCTGTAGCAGCTTGCTTTGAAGTACTTTGTTTTCCTTCATTAGCAACGGATTCTTCTTCACTTTTCATTTCATCCGAAACTTCAATTTCGTCTATATAAACTTCTTTAACTTCTGATACATTTTCGATTACTTCTTTTACCTTTTGCATTTTTTCTTCTGTTAATAAAATAACGCTAAAGTCATAATCAAATTTTTCATCTTCGATATCTTGAACCTCTGGAAAAGATTTAATAACATCACCAAGTTCTTCTAGTGCTTTAAAAACCAAAAATGATCTAGCTGCTTTAAGAATACAAGATTCCATTATATAAACAGTAATACCATAAGCATGTTCACCAATACTTTTTGCTTTTTGAATTGCATGCTTTTCATGTTCCGCAATCTTTAATGATTTAAATTTAGTTAGTTCCTCTTGACTCTTTGAAGTTTCCGTAGCAACTACTTGCTTGGCTTCTTGTTGTTCTTTATTATCAGCCACTTTACCAAGTCCAACATTAAGAATATTATTTAAACTATTAATGATATCTTCGTTGTCATTAGTACCTTCGTCTGCTGATTCAAGAATATTACTAAGATAAGATTCAAGAGCATCTAATCCTTTAAATAATACATCTACCAAATTAGCAGTAACTGACATTTTACCATTACGAATCTCTGAGAATACATTTTCCATATCATGTGTAAGACGTTGCATTCTTTTATATCCCATGGTTCCTGCCATTCCTTTTAGCGAATGTGCAGCACGAAAGATTTCATTAATTGTTTCCGTATTATCAGGTTCTCTTTCTAAAACTAATAATTGCTCATTTAAACTTTGTAAATGTTCTTTAGTCTCGTCGATAAATATCTCCAAATATTGACTTACATCCATGTTATCGCACCCCCACGTTTTTTGTAATAGCTTCTTGTACTTTCGTTAGAGGTTGTACCTCATCTACCAATCCCGCTTCCTTTACTACCTTTGGCATTCCATATACCGTACAGGTTGGTTCATCTTGAGCTATTACATATATGTTCTTTTTTTCTTCTAGTTGCTTGATTCCTTTTGTGCCGTCACCACCCATTCCTGTTAAAATAACACACGTTATTTCATCATAATCGGTATCTAACAGTGACTCATACATAATATCAGCACATGGTTTTAAACCATTTCTTGGTGCTTCCAATGTTACTAAGAGTTGATATTCGCTACTTGATAGCTTTTTCACCCTCATTTGATATCCACCTTTTGCAATGTATACCCAACCTTTTTTTATAATTTCCCCATGCTCAGCTTCCTTAACATTAATCTTACTTATCTCATTTAGCCTCGTAGCCAGAGAATTTGTAAATCCCTCTGGCATATGTTGAACGATTAATACTGGAGCATCAAGATTTGCTGGCAGATATGGAACTACACTTTGTAAGGCTTTTGGCCCACCCGTTGAGCATGCTAAGGCTACAATTTTTTTCGTGCTAGCATTTGCTACACTTTTTACAAATTTCTTTTTCAATGTTATTTCGTTCCTAGTAATTAGATTCTCTTTTGTTGTATTTGTGTTAATATTTACTATACTAGTATTCTTCGTTATAAGAGCTTTATTTACAGTATTTGTTGCTACTGTAAGGCTAAGAAGTATCTTCTCACTAAATGATTCGCTTTTAGCATCAATAAAGCTACATGGTTTTGTAACAAAATCAAATGCACCAAGCTCCAAAGCTCTGATTGTTTCTATTGCACCTTCTTTCGCAACTGTACTTACAACGATTACTTTAGCTTTAATGCGATGTTTTTGTAATTGCTCTAGTAATTCGTGACCATTCATCTTTGGCATATTAATATCCATTATTACAGCATCATATTTACCATAATCTTTTACAAGGAAATTCAATGCTTCTAAACCATTCGTGGCTACATCTTCAACTACAAATCTATCGTCTGAATTAATTATATCAGATAAGAGCCTTCTCATAAGTGCAGAGTCATCAATTACTAAAATATTTTTTTTCATTTAACTCATTCCTTTTTCTTTTTGAATTTTTTTTCGCTCTTCATCAAAAATATACCTTACAATAGCATCTCTTGAGTCTTTTTTTAAGTCTATGAATTCTATTCTAGTTTCATATTTATACGGCATATTTTCTACTCGAAATCCTTCAATTACCTTTGCCTTACTCTCAACATACTCAGGCTCAAAATTAACATTTATGCAATATTTTATTTTGAGTATATCATCTTTCTTAAATTCGATATCTGAGTTTATTCTAGCTCCACCACCACTTAAATCAATGATATTTCCTTTTGTCCAATTTGTTCCATATGCAGCTAACTTGTCTTGACATTCTATGCGAGCTTCCATAGAGGTAAATTCATCCTTCTCTAATTGATTAATGTACTCTTCCTCTTCTTCCTCTAACAGTTTTAAGTCCAATTCAATCACACAAGGTAGTCTATAGTATTCTCTTCTTTGTAATTTTTCTAATTTCGTTTCTAATGTTATCTCTAGTACAAATAGATTCTCTTTTCGATATCTTTCCTCTATTAATCCAATGGTAGTGTATAATACATTCTTAGAATATATCCATAAGCGAAATTTTTTTCCTACTTCTAAAGGTATTACACGGCCACCTTTCATTGGCATAGATATTTTTATATGTTTATCATCAACAATATCAAGAATTTTACTCTTGTAATCTTCTGATGTTTCTTTCCTACTAATATCAATCAAATCAATTTTGTCGCCTACTGCAATCAATTCACTTGCCATTCTATCACCTCAACTATCTATTCAACTTTGTTGACATTAGTTTTGAAAACAGCTCACTAATTCCTCTTTTGTGATTCACTTTAATTTCTCCCTTATCTAACAATTGATTTGCAATATTACACATACCTTTAGCTGCAGATGTATTTGGAAAAAGTAGTGAAACTGGTGCTTGCTTCATTACAGCTTTCGTAACATTCATATCATAGAGAACTGGTCCTAAAAATTCAATGTTCAAATTTAGAAAACGATTTACTACCACACTTAATTTTTGATATAATTCTATTCCCTCTTTTTCTGAAAGTACTCTATTTGCAATCACTTTAATAATAGTTTCACTCTGAATGAATTCTTCTCTTTTATCTAATGTCTTCAATAATGCGTAAGCATCCGTTATAGATGTAGGTTCTGGAGTTGTTACAAGGAGAACTTCGCTACTTGCTGTTATAAATTCTAATACACTATCTGATATTCCAGCGCCAGTATCTACAATAATAATATCTGCAATATCATCTAATTCACTCATTTTTTCTGTTAATTGTATAATCTGATTTCTATCAAGATTACTAAGTTCTTTTACACCAGAACCACCGGATATAAAGCCTAAACCAAATGGTCCTGTTGTAATTATTTCTTTAATACTTTTATTTTTATATAATAAATCCGCTAAATTATATTGAGGTCTTATCCCTAGCATTACTTCGACATTTGCCAAACCAAAGTCTGCATCAAGAATAATGACTCTTTTTCCTGCTTTTGAAAGTTGAATACCTAGATTGACTGACATGTTTGACTTACCAACCCCACCCTTGCCGCTTGTGACGGTAATAACTCTTGCAGTTGGTTTTGGTTGGCTCTGACTTTTTACTAATCTTCTAAGTTGCTCTGCTTGATCCATCAGTCATTACCTCCTAATAACTGCTTTGCAATGTTTTGTGCGTCTATTTTTCCAATATCATCTGGCACATTTTGTCCCCAAGTAGCATAGGATAATGATGCATTTGTTGCCATCTTTATATTCAAAATATTTCCGATACAACTAGTTTCATCAAGTTTTGTAAATATAAGATTAAAATCATTTACTTCAGAATAAGATGCCATAATCTTTAATAAATCTTTATATTTTGTAGTAGCACTTAATACTAAATATATTTCTTTGTTCTCTTCTTCGACTGTATCTAGTAAAGTCAATAAGTCATTTCTCTGTTCCACATTCTTGTGTGACCTTCCAGCAGTGTCAACTAATATTACATCATAATCTGCAAATTCTTCCTTTGCTTCAAGCATTTCATCAGCAGTATAGATTACTTTAATTGGCACGGATAAGATATTTGCGTAGATTCTTAATTGTTCAACTGCTGCTATACGATACGTATCTGATGTAAGAAGCGCAACCTTTGCATTTTCATTCATTTTTAAAGTAGACGCTATTTTTGCAATTGTAGTTGTTTTACCAACCCCAGTAGGACCAATAAAGAACACAAAGTTAGGCTTTTTACCTTCTAATGCAATTTCATTTGCTTGTCCAAGTTTTAACACTAATTTTTGGTAAACACTTGATAGTACCTGATCTACCGATAGAGCATTTGAAACTGAACCCTCAACTTCATTTATAATTTGATTAGCATATTCCTCATCTACTTCATTCTGAACTAATTGTTTAAAAACAAGTTCTAAATATTCATTTCTAACTTCTTCTTTTTTTGCATTCTCTTGCTGAGTAATTTCTTTTTCTTTCATCTGCTGTTCCAATAACTCTTGCAGATTATTAAGTTTTTCTTCAATGGCAGTTTCTTTATCATTAAAATAACTTTCACCATTTTGAAATCCATAATTAAATTGTTTTTTTTCTTTTTCGAAAATAGTATTATCTTTTAAATTCTTTTCTGAAAATAAATCATTTGTTTTAGGCATACTATTCATTTGTATCGATGAATAACTGTTTACACTTGCAAATGAAGTATTATTTTTAATTGGCAAAGAATCATCTACTGCCGCTGTTATCTCTACTGAAGGTTTTTTAAATAGTCGCGCTAAGCCTTTAGGAGCAATTGTTTTGATATTCATAACAATTGCATCCTTACCCAAATCATCTTTGGCTAACATTATAGCATCCTTCTCAGTAGTTGCCTGAAATTTTTTAATAATCACTATACAGTCACCATCCCAACTGATTGTAATTCTACATTAGAGTCTATTTCATTATAAGATATAACAATTAACTCTTTAAAATATTCACCAACTAATTTTTTAAAATACATACGAACAATTGGTGATGTAATAATAATTGGATTTCTACCTAGATTCTCTAGTTTTCCAACTTCCTCTTCCACTGATTTAATGATCTTTTGTGTTGTATCTGGATCAATTGTTAAATATGCGCCCTGTTCTGTCTGTTTTACAGAATTCATAATCTCTTGTTCTATTTTAGGATCTAGAGTAACAACACTATTCGTTTCATTCGGTGGAAAATATTTATTTGAAATAGCTCGCTTAAGGCTCTGTCTAGTATATTCTGTAAGTACATCTGTATCTCTAGTATTTGCAGCATAGTCGGCTAAAGTTTCAAAAATTGTAATTAAGTCCCTTATTGAGATTCCTTCGCTTAATAAATTTTGTAATACTTTTTGTATTTCACCAACATTAAGTAATTTCGGAACAAGTTCTGTAACAAGTGTTTGATTTGCTTCTTGAATATTGTTGATAAGATTCTGTACATCCTGTCTTGTAAGAAGTTCAGCAATGTGACTGCGAATTACTTCTGTTAAATGTGTTGCAATAATAGAAGGTGGATCAACAACTGTATAACCAAAAGATTCTGCTCTTTCTCTTTGACTTTCAGTAATCCATAATGCTGGTAAGTGGAAGGAAGGTTCAAAGGTAGGAATACCTGTAACCTCTTCTTCTACATATCCTGGATTCATCGCCATATAGTGATCAAATAATACTTCTCCTTCACTAACTACGATACCTTTTATTTTAATAACATACTGATTTGGATTTAACTGAATGTTATCTCTTAAACGGATCATAGGTACAACACAACCTAATTCGAGTGCTACCTGTCTTCGTATCATTACAACACGATCTAGTAAATCTCCACCTTGATTTACATCCGCTAGAGGAATAATACCATAACCAAATTCAAGTTCGATTGGGTCAACTTGTAAAAGAGTCGAAACATTCTCTGGCTTTCTTATCTCATCAGCAGATACTTCGTCTTCGTTAACTTCACTCTCAATACTTTTCACATCAAGCTTATTAGCAATCATTCTTGCAGTTAATATAAATGCCAGACCGTATGAAATAAATACTATCTTATCAAGTGGTGTAGTAATTGCTAAGAAGATTAAGCTTCCACCTACCATATATAAAACTTTAGGAATTGAAAACAATTGTTGTACTAATACATCACCAATATCTGATTCTTTTGATGCTTTTGTTACTAATATACCTGTAGCAAGTGATATAAGTAAGGAAGGAATTTGGCTAACTAAACCATCACCAATCGATAGAATTGTAAAACGATTCAATGCATCTGCAGGCGTCATGCCCATGCGAAGTACTCCCATCGCCATACCACCAACGAAGTTAACAAATACAATAATAAGGCCCGCCATGGCATCCCCTTTAACGTACTTTGTAGCACCATCCATGGCTCCAAAGAAATTGGATTCCGCTTGAATCTTTTCTCTTCTCTCTCTTGCTTCCGCATCTGTAATGGCACCAGTATTAAGATCGGCATCAATAGCCATCTGTTTACCTGGCATTGCATCAAGTGTAAATCTTGCTGTTACTTCTGAAACCCTTTCAGAACCCTTATTAATTACCATAAATTGAACAATAACCAATATCATAAATACGATAATACCAATAATTAAATCTCCACCACCAACAAAGTTACCAAAAGTTTCAACAACATTTCCTGGCTCCCCAGAAGTTAAGATTAATTTTGTTGATGAAACATTTAGCGATATACGAAAAATTGTCGTAAATAGCAATATTGTAGGGAAACTAGACATATTGAGTACTTCTAAAGAGAACAACGCATTAAATAATATAACCATTGCAAGTGCAATATTTAGCGCTAACAAAATGTCCAATAAAAAAGAAGGCATTGGTACAATCAAGAAAATGATAGCGGCCATAAGATATATACCTAACGCTAAATCAGTCTTTTTCAAATACTCCTACCCCCTAACTTAAATTATTTTTCAAACCATATACATATGCTAATACTTCTGCTACCATTTGGTAAAGTTCCGCTGGAATCTCAGCTCCAATATCAACATTATAGTATAACATTCTGGCAAGAGGTTTATTTTCAACAATTTCTATCTTGTTATCTCTTGCCACTTCTTTAATTTTTTCAGCTATAAAATCCGCTCCTTTTGCTATTACAATCGGTGCTTCTGACGAATCCTTATCATATTTTAAAGCAACAGCCAGATGAGTAGGATTGGTAATAACGACGTCAGCTTGTGGAAGGTCTTGCATCATTCTTCTCCTTGACACTTCTCTCATCTTCTGTTTAATCTGACCTTTGATGTGAGGATCTCCCTCTGAATTCTTATATTCATCCTTTATCTCTTGCTTCGTCATCTTCATATCTGTCTTAAATTTTCTTTTCTGATAAAAAAGATCTGCAAATCCAATGATTAAATAGATAGAACTAATCTTAATCCCTAGTTCAATTGCTGTATTACCGATATAAGCAATTGCTTGATACAATGATAATTCATAAAACTGAGTTATCATTCCCCATTCCTTTTTAAGTGTATCATATGCTATATAAGATATTACTCCTATTTTTAAAACTGATTTAAATAGCTCCATTATTTTATCTTTCGATAAAATTTTACTAAAACCTTTGATTGGATTTAGTTTATTAAATTTTGGCTTTAAAGGTTTCGTTGTAACTTGCCATTTAAACTGCATAACATTTGATAAAAATGCAACTACAAACGCAGCTGCAAATATAGGAATTAGAATTAAAATGATCAGCTTAGTAACATTAACTAATAATCCATGAACTACTATCGTATTAAAATCACTCGTTGCATACTCTGTAATTTTATTATAAGTTACACGAAATGTATCTATAAACTTATTTCCGATTGTTCCAACATAAAGCTTTAATGTATAAAAAAGCCCAAATAAAGAAGTTGCCATAACAAGTTCTTGGCTTTTTGCTACCTGACCTTCTGACCTTGCATCTTTTAATTTTTTGCCTGTCGCGTCTTCAGTTTTTTCACCACCAGGGCCTTCTTTCGCAAAAAATTGCAAGTTATATAACATATTTTCTCCCATCTACATGCCATTCTATTACTTGACCGTAAATTATCTTCTATCTACTATCGCTATCTATACTATCAATTAAAGCAATTTATCTATATTAACTCATTGCTTTAATTGCCATTTCCATCATTTTCTGCATCTCATCAAAAATAAATTCAGTTACAGATGGTAATAATCCAACAATTAATAGTAAAATAAATAATCCAACAAAAACTTTAAGTTGCAATCCTACCACAAACATATTTAACTGAGGTGCAACCTTTGCTAAAATTGCTAGAACTACATTAACTAATAATGTGGCTGCAAAAACAGGAAGTACGATTCGAAAACCTATTACAAAGAAATCCACTACAAACCGAACCATAATAACATACATATTAGCACTTATTTTTGCACCACCTATTGGTATTGCCTTATATACATCAACAATTGCCTGTATTAAAAAATGATGTAGATTTGTGACTAGTAGCATCAAAGTGACTAAATATGAATAAAAGTTACCCGTTATTGTAGTAGTATTTTTACTTACAGGATCTAAAATCTGAACCATTGAGAAACCAATTTCCATATCAATGATTTCACCTGCAAATAAGACAATCGTAGAGCAAATATTAGCCACAAAACCGATTATCAATCCAACAATAGCTTCTTTTATTAAAAGGGAAGCATAACCGATGTCCCCTACATACTGTAGCGGAGTATAAACAATAACCTGTGACAATACTATCGTAATAAACAAAGATAGACCAGCTTTCACTCGAATAGGCACATCACTTAGATTAAAGATTGGCGCTGTAAAAATAAATGTTGAAATTCTCACAAGTATTAATATTATAAATTCAAGATTCTCTATAGTAAAATGCATACTTGCTCCCATCTTGTTCTTTAACTAGCTCTCGCTCATCTTTCGATATTTTATTAATAAAATATCTTATTTGATATACATATTAAAATTACTAAATAATTCGACCGCAAAGTCAGTCATAACTTTTAGCATCCAAGAGCCTGTAATTATAATTACTAAAAAAACAGCTAATAATTTAGGAACAAATGTGAGTGTTTGTTCCTGAATTGATGTAACTGTTTGAAATATACTAATAATAAGCCCTACAACCAAAGAGGTTATAAGCATTGGCGCTGATGCTTCTACTATTGTCCATAATGCTTGCCTTGCAATATCAATTACCATATCTGCTGACATTTATCTCACCTCTTTAGCTAATAAAAAGTTTTAACTAGTGCTCCAATAATCAGATTCCATCCATCTGCCATTACAAATAACAATATTTTAAAAGGCATAGAAATAGTTGTTGGTGGTAACATCATCATACCCATTGACATCAAAGTAGATGCTACTACCATATCGATTACTATAAACGGAATGTATATTATAAAACCTATAATAAATGCAGTTCTTAACTCACTAATAATAAATGAAGGTATCAAAACAGTTGTAGGAATATCTTTTTGATCGTCTACTTTATCTATTTTTGCTATATTAAGAAACAGTTTTAAGTCTTTCTTTTTGGTTTGTTCAAACATAAACTTACGAATCGGTTCTATTCCCTTATCAAATGCTTGTTCTTGCGTTATTTCTCCCTTAGATAAAGGTTTTATTGCCACATTATTTACCTTAGTAAATACGGGCGACATGATAAAAAAAGTTAAAAATAATGCTAAACCAACTATAATTTGATTTGGAGGTGTTGTCTGTGTACCAAGTGCAGATCTTACAAAATGCAATACAATAACAATTCTCGTAAAAGAAGTTACCATAATTAATATTGATGGTGCTAATGCTATTACTGTTAATACAAGCAACATCTGTAATGTACTTGAAACATTTTGACTATCATTATTCGTCTTTAAGTTTACATCTAATGTATAAGGAACCGTACTTGTTCCAACCTCATCCGTATTTGTTGCATATACTTTGCTCGAAAAAAGAAAGGTTAATATACAAACCAAAAATAAAACACTAAATATTCTTGATATAACTTTAAACTTTTTTCTTAAAAATGGTTTCATCAATACCAACCTTTACTAATTATTTTTATTCCCCTTTTCTTTATTAACGATACCACGCAATATATCCTTAAAATTACCTGGAACATTCATATGATCTTCTGCTAATAGCACTTCTTCTTCTGATAGTTCGGTAATTAATTCTACATGGTCTTTACTAACTCCAATAACAACATACTTATTCGTTATCTTAACTATTTGAAGATATTTTGTTTGACTGATTTTAAATGTTTCAATCACGGTAATATTTCGATGTTTGTTCTGGCCTAATTGGTAAGCACCTACCCACCTTGCGGTGAAGTAGGTTGCAACCAATATGATAATAAAGATAACAAAGAGTCCTAAAAGTTGAAATACATTCTCAATTGTTGAAACTCTTGAAATTGTAAGATACATATTAACCTACCGCTTTTTTAACAGCTTCTAATACTCTATCCGCTTGGAAAGGTTTCACGATGAAGTCTTTTGCTCCTGATTGAATTGATTCAATTACCATTGCTTGTTGTCCCATTGCAGAACACATAATAATTGTTGCATTTGGATCAGTTGATTTAATCTTTTTAAGTGCTTCAATACCATCCATTTCTGGCATTGTAATATCCATCATTACTAAATCAGGCTTAGTTTCATTATACTTTTCAACCGCCTTTAAACCATTTTCTGCTTCACCAGCAATGTTATATCCATTCTTAGTAAGAATATCCTTAATCATCATTCTCATAAAAGCTGCATCATCACAAATTAAAATATTTTTTGCCATATCCTTCTCTCCTATCGTTGTTCTTAATCATATAAACTTTTTTACTTGTATCACATATAATAACTATATTTTATTTTATAATTTCAGTAACTCTAATACCAAAACTTTCTTCAATAACTACTACTTCACCTTTTGCAACATATTTACCATTTACTAAAACATCAATTGGCTCACCAGCAATTTTATTTAATTCAATAATTGTTCCTGGAGTAAAGTCAAGGATCTCTTTAATTGACTTATTCGTTCTTCCAAGTTCAACGGTAACTTCTAGAGGTACATCCATAATTAAATCGATGTTTTCTTGTTGTACCATTGGAGATGCACCACCAGAAAAAGCTTGAAATTGTGCTGGTTGAACATTTACATCAGGCATTGCCATACCATAAGGCATTCCCATCTGTTGTCCCATATATGGAACTTGTCCCTGCATCATATTTGGATAAGCCCCTCCCTGCATTTGTTGATTCATCATGCCCATGTTTGGTTGCATTTGTTGATTCATTTGCATCTGTGGTTGTTGCATCACTGGTTGTTGCATCTGTGGCTGCATTTGTGGTTGTGGTTGCATTGTATTCATCATAGATTCATTTGCAGCATTTTGATTTGCTGGAGCTGCCTGTCCAGAGTTTGAGTTAACAGGTTGCTCGTTTGCGCTTCCAACGAACTCTCGATATATATCCTTAGCAAAATCAAATGGATATAGCTGCATTATTTCACTATCTACTAAATCTCCAATTTCCATTTTAAATGATACTTGTACGAAAGAACCCTTAAGAAAATCAGATAAAGATTCTGCATCCACTGTATCATTCAAATCAATTACTTGTGCTGTCGGCGGACTAATATCAACCTTTTTATTAATCATTGATGAAATTGATGTAGAAGCTGACCCCATCATTTGGTTCATTGCTTCACTAATTGCACTTAAATGCAACTCAGATAACTCATCTGCGGTATTTGTACCATCCCCACCCATCATTAAATCAGTAATAATTTTAACATCTGACTCTTTTATTATTAAAACATTATTTCCATCTAATCCTTCTCGGTAGGAAATCTGTATAAAAACACATGGTCGATTAAAACTTGCCGCCAACTCCTCCCAATTTCCATAGGAAACTACTGGAGTAGTTATCGTTACTTTTTGGTTAACTAAAGTAGATAAAGTGGTAGCTGCTGTACCCATGCTGATATTGGAAATCTCTCCAACTGCATCTTTTTCACTATCAGAAAGTGAATACTCTTCACTTACAGGTTCTGAAGTTTGTTCATCACCACCTATACCATTTAATAGTGCATTGATTTCTTCTTGTGATAACATACCATCCATATTAATTTTACTCCTCCCTTATTATTGACGTGATCCTCACTGCATAAGAATCTGATGATGCACCAGGAAGCGCTGTGAATTTATTTATGTTACCAACATAAATATCTAATTCTTCATCTACCTTCGTATTGAGTTTAATAATATCACCTTTTTGTATATTCATAAAATCATTCACCGATATAGTACTCTTTCCTAATACTGCACGGATAGGTATTTTTGCTTTAGAAATTGCTGCCTCGATAGCCTCTTGGTATGTAGCATCATCTTTCACCTGCATTGTAGAGTACCAGTACTTCGTATTCAATTTATCGATAATTGGTTCTAAACAAGTGTATGGTAAACACACATTCATTAATCCTTCAACATTACCAATTTTAATATTCATCGTTATAATCGAAGTCATCTCACCTGGTGAAATAATCTGAGCAAATTGCGAATTTGTCTCTATTCTTTCAAGTCTTGGTTCAAGATTCACAACATTTTGCCAAGGTTCTCTTAATAAGTTGACACATACGTTATAGATTCTTTCAATGATTATCAATTCAATTTCAGAGAATTCTCTAGATTTTTCTAGTGGCATACCATTTCCACCAAGCATTCTATCTACCATTGCATATCCAAGGTTAGCAGCCAATTCAACTACTATATTCCCTTCAAGAGGTGCAAAATTCACAATCCCCAATAATACCGGGTTGGACAATGCATTGGAAAACTCTGAATACGCAACTGCTTCTGAATTCATCACTTCAATTTGAACATTTTTTCGTAAATAAGCAGGTAAATTTGTTGACAGCAACCTTCCATAATGTTCAAATATAATTTCTAGTGTTCTTAAATGCTCTTTCGAGAATTTTGAAGGGCGTGAGAAATCATAATTCTTCACATGTTTCTCTCCACTATCTTTCATCTCATCCGCATCTAATTCACCACTACTTAACGCAGCCAATAAATTATCTATCTCATTTTGCGATAAGACATCGCCCATTTCCTCTCACCTCCCAAGCGATAAAATAGATGTTCATCTTACATTCCATTCTTATCACTAGTATTATAAAAATAAGTTCTTGCATTATTTTTATTTTTGTAATTACCTTAATTATTTATACTTGTTATTGCCTTCAATCAAGTAGTATTTATAAAGATCCTTTTTACTAAGTATCCTCATTCAATAACATAATATCATACTTTTTTCATAAAATCATCAAAATGTTACTTTTTATTCATAAATAATACTTCCAAATGCGACATCAATAATAAAGTCCGATTTAAATAAATCTTGTATTTGTTTTAATACTTCAGCTTTAATTTCATCCTTATGTAATTGTGCTTCTGTTTTGGTATATTTAGAAAATACATTTGCAACAATTTCAGTGATTTTAGTTATATTCTTTTCTACCTCTGGTTGTAAAGTTGCATAGTCGTCATTTTTCTTATTCATTGATAAAGATAATTGTAAAGATACATATTTTTGCTGTTTATCCACTGGATCTATTTTTAAATTAATAACCTGTTTTTCTTCAACTGTGTAGTTTTCAATATCAGTAACTTTTACATTCTCATTAGGATTTTCTTTCGGAGAATCTAACTCTAAATCAATAATTGTAGCTACATCTGATATCACCTTATTGGTCTTAGCCGTAGAAGGTACAACTACAAAAACGATTAATGCTGTTAATACTAGATTCATAATACATAAAGCTAATATTACAACAGTTAATATATTCTTTTTCATTTGCTTCACTCCCATTAATATTTATAATTTATTTCATGAAGATATCATACTTATATTAATTATTTCTAAATCTGCTCACGTAGTTTGTGAAATAGAATATCACAGATATCTTCCAATTTTCCAACATATTTTAACTTATATCTTTTATATTTATTGTCCTCTTATACTCAATAATCAGCTTTGTTATCTCTTCTCTACTTTCCTTCACAATAATTTTCTTGCCAGTTAACAATGATATTACTGTATCTGGAACATCTTCCACCATTTCAATTTGTTCTGCATTGATGGTTACTTTTACATCATTTAACTTTGTAACTTCAATCATATTCTCCCCCCCTTTATTAACTTCTTAGTGGGTAATGTAATAAATAATTATTTCATTACCTCTTACCCACTAAGTTTTTACTTTTGTAGCTATAATTATGTAGAATAGTTTAACTATTCTATACTTCTTATAATAAGAATTCTTACTATGTAATTCATTTGAATTACATTTAAAATATCATTTGAATTTGCTACAAATAATTATGAATCAAATTAACGTTTTAAATTAACAAGTTCCTCAAGCATTGTATCAGATGTTGTTATAATTTTTGAGTTTGCTTGGAAACCTCTTTGAGTAGTAATCATTTCTGTAAATTCTTTTGATAAATCAACATTTGACATTTCAAGTGCGCCAGAGGTAAAACTTCCTCCACCTTGTTTTACTTCTTGACCTATTCCATCGAAATCACCTGAGTTAGCAGTCGTAGTAAATAGATTTCCACCTACTGCTTCTAGACCAGCTGGATTAGAGAATGTTGCAACAGCGATTTGTCCAAGAATCTTTGTTGTATCATTATCATATTTTGCAGATACAACACCAGAATCATTGATACTGATTCCTGACATCTTACCTAACTTTCTACCTGCACCTGAACCATCAGTTGCTCCCCTGAAACCTTGAGGATTACTCTTACCTGTTGAGGCATATTGAGTCATTGTTGAGAAGTCGATTGTCAATCCTGATGTTGGAAAAGTATTTGGCGTAGTTCCACTAGTTGTTAATTTTAGATTAATTGTTTTATCAGTAGCACTTGTAACCGCTTTTAATTTACCAGTAACAGCATCAAAAGTTAACTTTCCTACTGTAGCTGCAGCTGGTGTAGATGTAAATGTCAATGCAGCTTTTGTATCAGCATTCGTAATCGAATCTAACTTCATTGCATATACGGTATCAGTTGCTGTAGATGATGAATCTTTTGATAATTTAAAAACTGCAGTATATTTGGTACCAAGTGTATCATAGAAATCAACATTATAAGCTACATTTCCAGCCGTAATATCTGCATCTGCAGGATCAATATTTCCAGTTACATATGCTTTTGTAGTTGCTTCTGGGCTAGCAGTACGATTTGCTTCTGACATAACATCAAGATTGGTTACACCAGATTTTACAATATTACCATTCGCATCTGCTTTCCAACCCATTACTCGTTCTCCACCTTCTGTAGCTAGATTACCAGCGTTATCTGTTGTAAAGGCACCTGCTTTCGTAAAGAAATTCTGACCATTTCTGCTAACTACGAAGAAAGAATCTCCATTTATCATCAAGTCTGTCGCATTATCTGTTCTTTGTGCTCCACCTGCTGTTGTAATACTTTGCTTAACAGCAGCTACTGATGCACCAAGACCGATTTGTTGTGGGTTGGTACCTGCAGTACCAGTTGAAGAATTAGCGCCAGAAGCACTTTTTGTTGTTTGATATAGAATATCAGTAAATTGTACTGAACTTGCTTTAAATCCAATTGTATTAACATTTGCGATATTGTTACCAATAACGTCCATTTTTGTCTGATGTACTCTTAAACCTGAAACACCAGAATAAAGTGATCTCATCATAATATATAACCTCCCAATTTAAAGCCCATAATCACTTTGCCTTATCTTTCATTCAAAGACAAATTGCCCCCGTAAGGTCCAGCAATAGTGTTAAATGATTACGGCTCCATCAATATTAGTAAATATTTTATCTTTATCATCATTTACAGCAGTTATCACCGTATTGCTTTTTACATTCACAATAAATGCCATGCCATCTAGCATTACTAATGATTCCTTGATTCCCTTCGACTGTGCTAATTTCGCCCCATCCTTGAGCCTTTGCAATTGAGCATCTGTCAAATCAATATTTCTGCTTGCCAATCTTTCATTCGCATGTTTTGAAAATATTAAATTATTTTCTGAGATCTTAGCAGTCTCATGTAACATCTCTTCAAATGATATACCATGACTCGCATCTTGATTAACA